>NZ_QEXL01000001.1 GCF_003311635.1 Novacetimonas cocois
TCGTCAGGCTCATAACCTGAAGGCCGCAGGTTCAAATCCTGCCCCCGCAACCACTGATAGATACTTGCGATACGAACGCATCAAGAACGCCACTGTCCGGATGGACCGTGGCGTTTTTCTTGTGCGCCGCGAACTGCAGGATCGCCGCCAGGTCGCCGCGCAGGATGCACAGGGGATTGGGGGGGTGTATGCATGCCGTGCCGATAAAGGCAGGTAAAAGATCTCTGACGATACATAATGTTTATCTGGACGCCTGATGCGAACTGGCGGTGTTAGGCAGGCGGCAGTAATCAATTCCTGATATTTTCCGCCATCGTCGATATGTCGGGAATATTGCTTCTGGAATATATCTGCATCCAGTACACGCTGCCTGCGGAAATCAGTAGCAGAACGCATTCAACCAGAAGCAGGGTCGGAAGGTTTCCAAAGGCCACGATCTGTCCCGAAAGCCATGGCGCAACAGAAAGCCCTAGTCCGGCCAGAAGATTTACCTCGGCTATGACTTCGCCTTTACTGTCCTGTTGTCCAATCGTGGCAAAAATGAACGGAATGACAAACGTCCATGCAAATTTGAAACTCACGATACCTGTGATGAATGCTCCCACGGTCGGCAACATCAGAACCAGCAGGGCACCGATCAGCATACCGTACCCCACGAACATCGCACCATGTATATTGGGCCTGCGACCGTACCAGGCTGCCAAGGCCGATCCCATGACCCCGGCAAACGCGGCACCTGACATCAGCGCGCCGCCATGCAGGGCGCTGATCCCTGCACGTGCGCTGATTGCGCCTGAAAATGTCCATATGCCACTCAGCCCCATGTAGAACAACAGGACAGCAATGCGACGCAGGACTACGGGAAATCCTGAAATCGAAACATGTCCCTCATTTACGGGCCTGTTCCTGGTGCCACCCTGCGCCAGGAACAGGCCCATCCAGGACAGGACGATGAACAACATGGGCAGCAGGATGAAATATGATTTTATTCCGTAATGCGTGAATAGCGCGGGCAGCAGGGCAAGGCCGATGACGCCTGTCATGCACTGACCCAGAATATAGATGCCATAGGCACGTCCTCTATCCGCGCGTCTGTTTGCGCTGCTCATCGCAACAATCCCAAGCATTGCGCTGAACGTTGCCGTAATAAGACGCACGAAAAGAAGTGCGATGAAGTAATGGAGGCACAGGATCGCGATCAGGTCCCCCATGACGACGACAGCAACCGATACCAGAACGATCAGGCGCCACGGTAGATTGGGCAGGAGCCATCGACCGCCAAGCCCTGCAAGACAGTACCCCCCGAATTCCATCGAGAAGAACAGCCCGACCCTGCGCGCATCAAGGCCGAGTTCGGTCATCAGCTGGGTGGCGATGACCGGTGCACATAAAAGGCTTGCATTCGCCAGACCCGCGAAGACTGCGATGGCGATCAGTCCGCAAAGGCCTGACGTCGGGTATCTATCCTGCTTGGGCATGGCATCATGTCTCAGAAATTGGCGGTTACGTCGAAACCGACATTGGCGGGCGGGGCGACGACATCATGAATGTAACTGCCTGCCGGCTGGGCAAAGAATGTGTTGAACTTGGAAAGGATGATATACCGGTTCAGAACATTGTTTCCGTAAAGCGACGCGGACCAGTATTCTCCCCTGTACATGACCTTCAGGTCCAGCTGATTCCATGAGGGAATATTCAGGATCGGATCGGCAGAGGTCGCGTTCGTGCCCACATAGGTACTGTCAACCCATCGGAAATTGGCCTGGAACACAAGGCTCTTTTTTGGACCAATCGGTACGGTATAGTCGCCACGGACGCTTGCCGTCCAGTCAGGCGTGCTGGGCAGGGAGGAACCTGTCCGCACCACGGGTGCCTTTCCAACGCCGGGATGAATGACGTAATCCAGAAACTTGCTTGGGGTATAGGCCGCGTTGGCTGTGATTTCGAACTGATGGATGGGACGCCACGCCACGCTGGCCTCAAAACCCGTAATCCGGCTTGCCCCGGCGTTGGTGATGGCGTTCGAGGTAATTCCGTCCCGAACAACCGTTGACTGTACCTGCTGATTTTTCAGATCAATGTCATATCCGGCCAGTTCGAGACGCAGGCGCTTGTTGACCTGTGACTTGATCCCCATTTCATAGGTGCTGGTTTCTTCGGGCGCGACAGGGCTGACATCGGTGGGAACAACCGGCGCTTTCTGGTAACTGCCGGATTTGTAGCCCTGTGCGTAACGGAGATAGACGGACGTTCCCCGCCTGATGTCATATCGCAGCGTGGCGGAAGGCAGCGCCTTGCCCCAGGAATGGCTGCTGGGCACGTCCGTATTGAAAGAGGCCCATGATCCCAGACTGGACAGGGGGGACGTCAGGACATTGTTGGCCGGAATGACATAACGTTCCAGCCCCGCCGCGCTGACATCTTCCCAGACATAGCGTAGTCCCGCATCCAGATGCAGTCTGGGCGTGATCGCATATCCCACCTCTCCATATCCGGCGTAGCCGGTGCGACGCAGGGAGACGACCTGGGAATTCCAGATGCCGGAATACAGGGAATGCAGCGTGCCGTCCGGGGAATCCAGATCCGAAAGAACATAGAAGCGGTTTGTATATTCCCGATCCTTGTAGGCACTGAACCCGACATTCCATGTAAAGCGTCGTGACCCGTTGGACTCGATACGGAATTCCTGCATCTTTGACTGCTGTTCGGAATAGATGTCCTGCAGGTTGTTCTGCAGTCGCGCATCGCCGACAAAGTCCAGCGGGATATCCGAATTCGCCTCACGCCATGATGTGATGCTGGAAAGCTTCATGTAGGGCAGCGTGTAACTTGCGACAATGGCAGCGCCGTAATCAACACTGTTGGACTGATAGGCAAGATCGCCATTGACGGTATAGCAGTGACAGCTGTTCAGGGGGCCTGCGCCGTTCTGATTGCCATTGTCGCGATGGTAATCACCGATCAGCCGGATATCGAGGTTATCGGTGGGCGTATAACGCAGGACCGTGCGGAAACCACCTTTCTGTTCCACGCCCGTATAGCGGTTGAGGTTGATGTGGTTGCCATATTCCGCAACCAGATTTTCGCCGGGGAAATAAGGGTCGGTAAAGGGAAATTTCGATTTTCCCTTGTTATTTATGTAACCATCGGAACGACTGTAATCCGCCAGGATGGAGCCATACAGATTCCGTGCGATCTTGCCGCTGAAATAGAGCTGCGTCCGGAATGTATTGAAGCTGTCATAACCAACTTCCGCGCGGCGTATCCTTTTTTCACTGGGCGGCGTCGTTACGATGCTGACGACCCCGGCCTCCGCATTGCGGGCAAACTGTGTATTCTGTGGTCCCTTGTAAATATCCACACGCTGCGGATCCATAAAGCCCACGTCAAAGTTCAGGGACGGCATATAGACGCCATCAACATAGGTGCCGGTGGCGGCCTCCAGCTGTGCATTGGTGCCGACGCCACGGATGACCAGCTGCGTTGATTCCTGCGTGGGCGATAACGAGCTTGTCGTCATGTACAGGCCCGGCGTCATGCCCAGAAGGTCGGTGGTACGCGCGACATTCAGCTGCTTCAGTTCCGCGCCGGAATAGCTGCTGATGGATTGTGGTACCTTTATCAGCTCGCGCTTATGGCTCTGGCCCGTGACGTTTATTTCCTCGGGGAGGGTTTTCCTGTCAGCAGCTTTTACATTGGCTCCGGGTGTCGTTTTTCCCGTGGGGCGGGGCGCGGCCTGATCCATCGTCGGATTGCGCTGCGGATTTCCGGCCGCGCGCGCCTTGCCGCATTCCGCAGCGACCAACCCGAAAATCAGGGCGGGAATCGGTACAGACCCAAGAATATGCGAAAAAGAACTGTAACCTTTTTCTATGTTCCTTGACATGGGAACTCTGTCCTGTTTTCTGGGTATTTCTAATATTATCAGGAAATATCCTGATGCTATTTAATATATACGTGCGTATTGTTCGCAGATATTCTCCGGGCTCCAGTCCCGGGTTTTATCCATCTCGCATTTCTTGGCAGTGCGGATCCCTTCGATCAGGACAGGATCAAACCACTGCCGGACAACATGATCCGAAAGAAAGCAGTCCAGCGCCGCACCAAGGGTGGCGGGCAGGCGTGTTATTCCCGACTGTGCGCGTTCGGCCTCCGACAGGGCGTCAGGATCCCCGGACAGCAGCGGCGGGGTCGGCAGGCGCTGGCGCAATCCCTCCAGTCCCGCGCGGACCAGGCACCCCAGGGCCCAGTAGGGACTGGCCGTTCCGTCTGTCGGCCGGAATTCTATGTTGAACGCGCGGGCGGGATCGGCATGGGGCGCGATCGGACATATCCGCAGCGCCGCTTCGCGGTTCAGCGCGCCAAAGCTGCTGTAGGCAGCACTCCAGTGATGGGGAACCAGCCGTAGATAGGACACGACCGTTGGCGCACACATCACCATCAATGCCGGCATATGCCTGACAATACCGGCCACGAACTGCCCACATTGCGCGGAGACACCATGTGGATGCGCGGGATCGTAAGTAACCGGCGTTCCGTCTGTCGCATCAAGGAACGAGAAATGGATGTGCAGCCCGTTGCCGACGCCATCGGGCTGCAGCTTTGGCGTGAACGTGGCGCGATGTCCATGCAGGCGCGCGACCTCGCGCACGACCTCACGCACAAGGACCGCCTTGTCCGCCGCCTGCAGGCCGGGTCTGGGGGCGCAGGCCAGTTCGAACTGATCCTGTCCGTATTCGGGAAGTATTATTTCCGGTGCCGCGCCAATATCAGTCAATGCGTCAACCAGATCCCGGCACATCGTGTCCGCGCGCCGCATGGCCTGCAGGGAAAAGGCCGGCGCCGTCCCCCATGACGCACCCTGTATCTGGAATTCCATTTCAAAGGCGCCCTGAAGGACCAGGCCGAATTCATTTTCCAGATCCGACAGCGCCGCCTTGAGGAAGGAGCGTCCGCAACCATACCAGGGCGTTCCCTCCAGCGTGGTGATGTCGCACAGCATCCCGTCAAGGGCGCCATCCCCCAGGCGGCGTGACAGAAACCGCGTCTGCGGGTCCGGAAGAAGGCGCAGGTCGCCGGTGCATCCCCACGGATTGTCAGCCGCGATTTCATCAAAAGGGGTCAGGCCAAGATTGGCGGGCACCCATCCGCATCCCTTTTCCATCGCGGCACTGCGTGCGGGCAGGGGAAAGAAACGACCACGCGTGATCCCGACCAGATCATTGGTCAGCAACGCCCCGAGCGCCGTTGTCATGTGGATGTCATTACTCATGAGGCATGATCTCTTTCATGCGATGAATGACATCGTCGGTATTCGTCACCATGCAATATCCCCCAAAGGCCGTCAGCGCCGCATGATGGCGCGCGGCGGTGTATGTCGCGCATGCGTCTTCGGGCAGGACAACGCGGTAACCCCTGTCGGCAGCATCGCGCACGG
Organism: Novacetimonas cocois; assembly: GCF_003311635.1. GTDB lineage: Bacteria > Pseudomonadota > Alphaproteobacteria > Acetobacterales > Acetobacteraceae > Novacetimonas > Novacetimonas cocois. The sequence goes on from NZ_QEXL01000001.1 coordinate 5,438, forward strand.
CCATGTCCACGCACTGGTCGGTCAGCTGTCCGGCGACGATCAGGTGATCCGTCCCGAGATTGCGCAGGAGATAGTCGATATTCGTGGAGTTGAAGACGCCAGAAGAAGTTTTCGGAAGAACGATCTCATCCTTGATCGGGGAAAGTTCAGCGATGATCGCGCCCTGCGGGTCATCCGGCGCGATATGGATCGGTGTCAGCTTGTGGTCGAGGGAACGGTCCCGCCCGTCGGAACGCAGGCTGCGGATGATGGTATGCAGAACATCCACCCCCATCTGTCGCGCGGTCTGCAGAAGCCGCATCTGGTTGGGAACGGCAACCGTGGCATTGCGGTGGGTGAAATAGTCGTTATCGGTGCCGGAAGCGGAGTACATCCAGACAACCTGCATATCCACCAGAAGCAGCGCGGTCCGTCCCACTCGCATTTTTGAATTCCGTTGTCTCATCAACATCTATCCGTAATTGTGCGTGGATATGGACCATGGTTCCGTAGCCCCTGAAGATACGATGGCGTACGGGTCGATACGGTGTCAATACAATTTCATGATGGACATTATATTAGATAATGTGGAATATCTTACATTCCTGACAGCTTGTCAGTCTGCCCACGCAAAATCCGTCGCACGACGGGTCAAGGGGAAATGGAGACAGCCCGATGCACGCAGCGTTTGAAAAAGTATGTGCCCTGATTGACGCGGAACAGGACTGGGCCGTGCGACACAGTCAGGCGATCGTGCGCATTCCATCCGTAAACCCCAAATTCCAGCGCGGGGAAGGCCTGAACCGGGAGGCGGACGTACAGGCCTATCTGGCTGAAATTCTCGACGGGATGGGGCTGGGGACAACGCGTTATGATGTCTTTGCCGGCCGACCGAATCTCATTGCCTCCCTGCCGGGGGAAGATGAAACGTCTCTGATGCTCAATGGACATATCGACGTGGTTCCCGCGGGCGAGGCCGCACGGTGGTCGATGGATCCCTTTTCGGGGGACATCCATGACGGGCGGCTGTGGGGACGGGGCGCCACAGATATGAAAAGCGGCGTCATCGCGATGATCGCCGCCCTGCGCGCCGTCCTCAAGGCGGGTTACCGGCCGCGTGGGCGCGTCGATATCCATTGCGTCGTTGACGAGGAGGCCGGCGGCTTCGGCGCGATCGACGCCGCGGCGCGTTTTCCCAAATGCCGGGCCGGCATCATCACGGAAACATCCTACGGCCGGATCCTGCCGGCGGAGGGCGGTCTGGAATGGGTCCGCGTGGTCATTCCCGGACGGACGGCGCATTCCGCATGGCGCTATACCTCCCTTTACCCGCAGCCACCGGGGCTGGAGCGCACGCCGGGCGTCAATGCCGTCGATCTGGCGGCAAAATTCCTGATCGCCATGCGCGATCTTGAACATGACTGGGCAATGACCAAAAGCCATCCCCTGATGCCGCCCGGCATGAATACGCTGCATGCGGGTGTCATTCGCGGGGGCGCCTTTGCCGATGAACGCGGCGTGCCGGCCATGATGGAAAACCCGGCCATAACGCCTGACTGCTGCGCCATTGATATCGATCTGAAATTTCTTCCAAATGAAAAGACCGCCGATGTCAGGCAGGCGTTCGAGGCATTCGTCCACCGTTTCGCGCAATCCGACGACTGGCTGCGGCATAATCCGCCCAGGGTCATCTGGGAACTGGGCGGCCTGCATTTCGAACCCATGAACACGCCTGTCGATCATCCCCTTGTCCAGTCGCTGGCGGCGGGACGCAAAAGCCTGGGACTGGATGTTGATATCACCGGTTTCGTCGGCGCGTCCGACGCAGCCCATTACGCCGCGCATGGCATCCCCTGCGCCATCTATGGCTGCTCCGGCAATAACGCCCATGGTATGGACGAGTATGTCGAGATTGACAGCATCGCGGAGACGACGAAGGTGCTGGCAGGCAGTATTATGAAATGGTGTGGTATTCACGACGCATGATGGACGGCAACATATCAATCCGCGATCAGCTGATCGCCCGCAGCGCTGATCTGACCCGTTCGGAACTGAAAGTGGTCCGGGTCCTTATCGACAATTATCCGCTGGCGGTCATGGGGCCGATGTCGGCATTGGCGCGTCAGGCGCACGTCAGTGACCCGACCGTCATGCGCGCGGTATCGAAACTGGGGTTCGACAGTTACCAGGACATGAAGACGGCCATGCTGGCGGAACTGGACAACAACCGGTTTTCGCCACTGCATGTGTTGCGAAGCAAGGATGCCGAGGCATTTCGTTCCGACAATGTGCATAACCTGTTCATCGACGGGATCATCGCCAATCTGACGGCGATGCGCGACGGGTACCTTCCGCCGAATTTCCGCGCGGCGCTCGACCTTCTGGGCCGGCGCCGGCGTTACGTCCATTGCCTTGGCGGGCGTTCAAGCAAATCCCTGGCCAAGCTGCTGTGCGGGCACCTGATCCAGGCGCGGCCGGGGGTGACGCACATTGATGGCGGTCCGGCGGACCTTGTCGATATACTGGTCGATTTCACGGAAAACGATACCCTGGCGGTTTTTGATTATCGCCGGTATCAGGATGACATCATCGCATTTTCCCGCGCGGCGCGCGATCGTGGCACGCGGATTCTCCTGTTTACCGACATGTGGCAGTCCCCCATCGCGGACTTCGCTGACATAACGCTCAGCGCCCCGATCGAGACCATATCCCCTTTCGACACCCTGGTTCCCGGCCTTGTCCAGATCGAGACCCTGCTGGCCGCCATGATGGCGGATCAGGAAAGCCGGGTGCAGTCGCGGTTGGAAGATATCGAGGAAATTCGGGAAAAGTACGGAAAAACCCTGTTTTAACAAGCATGACATTCCATACCGGAAACCGCGCATGGCATGGCCTGGTCATGACGGTATGTGACGTCGTGCGACATGCATAAGGTCAAGCATGAACAATACAAATGGACCGGATACATCCGCGCAGTCGGAAATCGGGGCAGTCCAGGTCATCAATGCGCAAGGGCGTTCGCCTTATGTGATTTTATGCGAACATGCCTCATCGCATATCCCACCGGCATACGGCGATCTGGGACTGCCGGAGGCGGAACGGCTGCGGCATATTGCATGGGATATCGGCGCGCGGGACATGGCCATCGCGCTGGCGCATCGCCTTGATGCGGTGCTGGTGCTGGGAACGGTGTCGCGACTGGTGATCGACCTCAACAGGCCGCTGCACAGCAGAAGTTCGATCCCCGAAATCAGTGAAACCACGGTCATTCCCGGCAATGCGGCCCTTTCCATGGAAGAGCGCACGAAACGGCATGAACAATGGTTCTGCCCGTTCCATGAAACGGTAACGGCCATCCTTGATGAACGTGTCGCGAGGAAAAAACGTACGTTACTGCTTGGCATCCATACGTTTACCCCCGTCTTCAAGGGGGAAAGGCGTCCCTGGGCCGCGGGCATTCTTTTCGGTCATGCGCGGTCTTACGGCCGGCTGTTCATAGAGGCGCTTCACAAGGCATCCCATTTCCCGGTTGCGGAGAATTTTCCTTACCAGATCGAGCTGGATGAGGATTATGCCGTTCCCGTGCATGGCGACGGTCGTGATCTTCCCGCCTGTCTGGTGGAAATCCGGCAGGACCTGGTGGCGGATGAAACAGGCGTTACGCGATGGGCATCATTTCTGACAACCGCCGCCCGTGAAGTTGAACAGACCTTTGATGATCAGGGGGCCGTTGATTGAATCAGTCGGGCATGAAATGACGTCATATCCACCACCTCAAGGAATGATCCCGTACCCCGAAACAGGGACATTCGGGGGCGTATCGCTTTTTCCGTAACGTATGGAACTTACCCGCCACTGGTGCATCCTGCCCGATGACGCGTCCTGCGGATGACGGCAGGTTTTCCGCCCATTGGGCAGAATCGCCCGGGCGGGGCGTTACGGAGTTCCCTTTTGAACCGTCCGCGCGGGGCATCCTGATGGTGCGGGCGTTATGTGCTGCCGCAGGGAAGGCCAATCGCAGCCTGCCGTCACGTGTTGCGGCATGCCCTGAGTTGTATCCATAGACATGTCCGTTTACCGATTGCTCACTTTTGCGGAACATAATTCCGATACCAGCTTCAGCAGGCAGCACGGTTCAGGCAGTTCCGGCGGGAAAGGTATCAGATATGACAAAATACACTACAGCTTCGGGCGTAACTTACGATATCACGCAGCCATATTCTGGTTTGCTGATTTATAACGACTGGGATGTTACAATTACAGCGCCCAATGGGTCCGTAGTATATACGGGTGAAAACATAAACCCGGGGGTGGACCTTCTCGGTCTGGCGCAGGTATTTTCGGGCGGATATGTCCTGACCGGGACCCAGGACTATGACACCCTGATAAGTGCGGCCAGTAACCAGACGATCATAAGCGCGCCCGGATCTACCGGTAATATTGATATCGGAGTTGGCGCGGCAGAGGCAAATACCTATTACATAGGGGGGGACAACACCCTGTCCGGCCTTGTCGACGCGATTTCGGGAACCACGATCAATGTGGTTGGCGGGACGGCGACGCTTACAGGCAACAGCGGCGGCTCCCTCGTCGGCCTGCTGACCGGTTCAACGGTCAATATTGAATATGGCGGCACGTTCAATACGGGCGCTGCCCTTGCCAGTGTCCTTGAAGGGGGCACGGTCAATTTCGGCACGGGCGGCGGGACGCTGATCCTTAATGGGGGCGGCACGGTCATCAGCCTGCTGTCGTCCGGAACGCTTAGTACAACCACCCTGAACAATTATGACCCCTCGAAAGACACGATCGAGCTGCAGGGCACGACCGGTGCCATTTCCTCCTATACAATCAGCGGCAGCGGATCGGATGGCAGGGTCATCAACCTGCTGAATTCCAGTGGCCAGACGGTTGCCGAATATTCCGTCAACCTTGCTGATGGCGTAACCCTGCCTGATGGTAAATATTCAACCAGCGGGACGGATGTCGCCAGTAATCCCCTGCAGGTGACCTATGCCGGTGACAATACCTATGTCGGGGTCTGCTTCCTCGAAAATTCCATGATTGAAACCCCGTCCGGGGAACGCGCGGTGCAGGATCTGCGGATTGGTGATGAAGTCATCGCCTATGCCGGGGATCAAAGGCAGGCCCGCCGGGTCATATGGGCCGGGCGGAAACATGAAACGGTCCGTCCCGGCCTTCCGGATGATGAGGCAGGATATCCTGTCCGGATCCTCAGGGACGCCATTGCCGAAGGCGTTCCTTACAAGGACATGCTGATTACGGCTGAACACTGCCTGTTCCTTGATGGCGGTTTCGTGCCGGCCCGCATGCTCGTCAACAATCGGTCCGTTTTTTACGACAGGTCGATCACGTCCTACGAATACTACCATATCGAAACGGAAGAACATTCGGTCATCAGGGCGGATGGCATGCTGACCGAAAGCTATCTCGATACAGGAAATCGCGTGAATTTCCGGCAAAGTGGCAATATCGTCAGCATCGGGGGCCGACCTGTCCGGTCATGGGCCAGGGATGCCGCGGCTCCCCTGACCGTATCGCGGCAGGTGGTCGAACCGCTGTTCCACAGGATTGAAGCCCGTGCGCAGCAGGCAGGCCACGCCATTGCATCCGAAGCGCCCATCGTCAGTGAAGATGCCGATCTGCACCTCATGACGGAAACAGGCAGCATCATCCGCAAGATGCGCGAGGCGAATGGATACGCATTTTTCATGATCCCGCCGGGGGTCGAGAATGTGCGCATCATGTCCCGGACCAGCCGACCGTCCGACACGATCGGTCCCTATGTCGATGATCGTCGTCAACTCGGCGTTCTGATCAAGGAAATCAAGCTGTTTGAAGGCAACGTGGCGCATCCCATTGCCACCCATCTTGCACAGGATCCTTCGGAGGGATGGCATGACGGCCGGTATGCCCCCGCCAATGTTCCCTGTCGCTGGACGGACGGGCAGGCTGTCCTTCATCTGGGACAGCGGCATCCCACGCTGATGGGGCTGCTCTGCCTCGAAATCCTGGCTGGTGGTCCCTACATTGTTCAGGATAACGGGCCTTGCGTCGTGGACGTCGATCGTCTGACGGCCTGAGCAGGATATTCCCCCGTGCCTGAACGGGCGCGGGGGAACGCTGCATAAGAAACCGTTTCAAGGGCCGCCACGAAACATCGAGGAATCATAAAGAAGTTTCTGATGGAGATTTTCGTGGAAAGCTTCATGGAACGTTACATTCTGCGAAAGGGCAGCGCCAGAAAACGTGTGATATTTTCGCAATGATCCGTTTTCAGACAGTCTTCAAGGAAGCATGACGACATCTTTTATCCTGAAAGTCGCCCAGGTCTGGACCGGTGCGCCGCCCCGTGGCGAAGTGCGTGCTATTGATGAGGTTCGGGAAAACCACGTCGTATTCCATAAACAGACGACACGACGCGCCTTCGTTACATACCGGACAACAACGGTCATGGGATTTCGCAAGTGGATCCAGCAGAGTCAGGCTGTATCCAGTGACGGGATGAGCGCGGCCAGCATCCATGGATTTTCCCCGTCCCGCGAGATCGGACAACGTATCCAGCTTCTGCGCAGGGCCGCCGGATTAAGTCAGCAGGCCTTTGCCGACCTGCTGGGTGTTTCCCGAACGGCCGTCGGATTTTGGGAAACGGGACGTCCCAACAGGATCAGCAGGCATATCCCCCGTATCGCCCGGATTTTTGGCATTAGCGAGGAAGTCTTCCTCAATGGCCGGAGCGAGGAAAAAGTGCGGGCCGAGATCACGAAAGACGAAGCCAGTATCATAGAACTCTACAGGTCGCTTCCCATGGAACACAGGTTGCAGGCGATAAAACGTATGGAAATGCTTGCCCGAAAAGAGGGAAAGGTCATTGCCCCGTAAAACCGGGTGCACACATGGCGCGGTTCTGTTTCTGGTTTTTCCAAAAGGGTAGGGGGCCTGATACCGGCGTTCCCGAAAGCCATGCCATGCTTTCCCCGAAAGCAGGATGGTTGGTAAGGCGGGAATTTCGAGACAGGAAGTGGGAATAATAATTTCCAGAACGTTTTTTTGTAATTAAAGAAAACAAAACGCAGGAATGAAAGACAAGAAACATCCCAAGTTCAGAATGCATCGTGGGAAGTCGATCCCGGTGCAATGCAAAAGATATGATTTTTAAATAAATAAGACAAATATATTATATTTGTTGATATTGAAAAAGGTTGCGCAGTCGGGCCGAAGGTGATGCTTTCGATACATGGCATATCGAAAGATTTAAACGAGGCATGAAGATGACGATGCGCAAATCGGTGGGGACCTACCTGATCGAACGTCTCCAGCAGTTGGGAGTGCGCCGGATATATGGCGTTCCGGGGGATTATAACCTGGAATTCCTCGAACTGATTGAACAGGCCGAGGGCCTGACGTTCATAGGCAACTGCAATGAACTCAACGCGGCCTATGCCGCCGACGGGGATGCCCGCCTGTCGGGAATATCCGCGGTCCTGACCACGTATGGGGTGGGGGACCTCAGCGCCCTGTCCGCCATTGCGGGGTCTTATGCCGAAGGGGTGCCGGTCATCATGATTTCGGGCATCCCGCCGCTCCACGCCATCGCGCAGCGCGCGCTGCTGCATCATACGCTGGCGGATGGCGGGTATGAAAATGTCATGAACTGCTACAGGCAGTTCACCGTGGCGCAGGCCCGTCTGGTGCCACAGGATGCTGCGGTTGAGATCGACAGGGTGCTGGGCGCGGCATGGCGTGAAAAGCAGCCGGTGTACCTGCAGCTTCCGTCCGATACATGCTGCGTTTCGATAGCCGCCCCGGCAGGGAGTGACATTTCGCCACAACCCGGCAGCGACCCCGTACAGCTGCAGGCGGCCGTGGCGGAAATCGTGCGGCGGCTGGAACAGGCCACCCGGCCGGTCCTGCTGCTGGACGCGCTGGTGCGGCGTTACGATCTTGGCGCGTGGGTGCGGCAGCTTTCCGAAATGCTGGACATCCCGTTTGCCACCCTTGCGACATCCAAGGCAGCCCTGTGTGAAACCAGCCCGCATTATCAGGGAATATATGGCGGCAAGGCGTCTTCGCCCGCGCTGTATGATCTGGTCCGGCAGGCGGATTGCGTGATCGGCCTGGGTGTGCGTTTCGTGGATGCAACGTCAGGGTATTTTTCGCAGTCTTTCGACAGCGATGCCTTTATCAATATCGGGGCATTTGACGTACGCTGCGGCACGGATGCGTTCATGGGCGTGGCGGCGGCCGACCTGCTGGACGGTGTCCTTGCCCATCTGGCGGCGCGCGCATCCTCTTCCCCAACCACGAAGACTACGCCTGTCACCACAACGGAGGTGCCGGGCAAGGCGATCGGGACGGCGGAATGGGGGCAGCCCGCATTCTGGGCGCGTATCCAGACATTCCTGCGGACAGGCGACGTCGTGCTGGCCGATAATGGAACGTCGCTGGTGGCATTGACGCATATGCGCATGCCGGCGGAATGCCATTTCGTGTCGCAACCCATATGGGCGGCCATTGGCTATACCCTGCCTGCGCTGCTGGGGGCGCTCAACGCCAGCCCGGAACGGCGGCATCTGCTGTTTATCGGTGACGGGTCATTCCAGATGACGGCACAGGAACTGTCCAGCATCCTGCGTGCCGGGCACAGGCCGGTGATTTTCCTGCTCAACAACCGGGGATACACGATCGAACGCATGATCCTGGGGGAAAAGGCGGCCTATAATGATATCGCCAACTGGGATTACGCCGCGTTGCCGGATGTGCTGGGCCCGTCGGGCGGGGCAGTCTGCCTGCGGGCAGGCAATGCCGATGAGCTGGAGGCCGCGTTAAGGCAGGCGGAGGACCCCCGGCATCTGGTCTTTATCGAACTGGCGTTCGAACCCATGGATGGCCCGACGGGAATCGCCTCCTTCGGGGGCGTGGTGCGTCGTTATGATTATGGAGCCTTTGGCGAAGGCTGATTTTTCCTGATATCCATCGGCAGGGGACGATTTTGCATTGCGCTTCCTGTCGATGGCGCTATCTTATTGAAAAGCACGGCGATCTGGTGCGCCTGTATATTTTTGCGTCATTCCTGACGGGTGACGCAATTTCCAGCATTCTGGAAATCCCAAAATACCTCACGAAAACGTGAACGCAATGCCTATTGTTTGGGCATTTGCCTGCTCTTCATGCAGGACGAAGGCGATGGATTTCGATGGAAATCAATCCTGCCTCTATTTTTATCACAAATATTCGGACGGTCCCTGCATGTCATGGGAAGAGTTCAGGGTAGTGTTTGTTTTGTAATCAAATATTTGTTCTGGAATATTTATGAAACCGTCATGAAAACGGATCTCCATTATTTCCTCGTTGCAGTGAAACGGCGTTTCGTGTTTTTACCGCGTCACTCCACATCGAGAGATATGAAAGAAAAGAAAATGCTGATCCAGAATCTGAGCGAACTGCTTGCCAACTCTGTCCATGCCATGTCGTCGCTGACCATGGTGTCTTTCCTGCCCATGATTGCGGCGCTGATGATTGCGACCATCATTTCCGATCGCGTTGCCTAAGGCGGGGGTTGTTACCCCCACCTTGACCCTGTCCTGCCACAGGCAGGCACCCCGCAGCGGTTGATGCGCGATAAAGCCGCCGGTTTCCGGCGGGCATGATATCCCCACGCTGTGGCCCACGATCCGCCCACGCCCGGTCATTCCACTGGAATACCGCAGGCAGGCAGATCGTCCTCCGGAAACAAGGCATGCGATAATGCCTCTGTTGGACGGATAGATTACAACCTGCCCATTTCCACCCCGGATACGGCCCTGACATGGCGACTGTTAACGGTCTGCCGCGACAGGTCTGTGCGAAGGATCGTCCTGTAAATGGTGTGCGGGTCGCCGTATCATGATGGCTGCTGTCCGGCGCGGGCCCTGCTGATGGGGCCGCGCCCGGACGGCGTTGCGGCATCCTTCGACCTTGCGGTTTCAGGAGCCTGGTCCGCATGACGTTGCGCGGATCGTTCTGCGCGGTTCCTTGTCGGCCGTTTCAAACGGTCCGTCTTTGGGGATCCCGTAATTATAAGAAGTTTCTGGTAATGTTTTTTCAGGACGCGCCCGCGAACGCCGCCTTTTTGAAAAAAAGGTGGCACCCCAAAACTTCTATTATTTTTCCCTCAATGCTATCGGACGCCTTTTTCAGGGGCGTTTTCTTCCATCGGGGAATGACGATCGGGCCGCATCGATCGGCTTTGAGGGTTTTCGTGCCGTATCTTCAGTAAATGGGTTCGTTGCGGCCCAGTGCGCGCAGGCCACGGATGATGCTGTAAATCGTCCATCCTGCCCACCACAGCATCAGCAGAAGCGGAAAAACAAAGAAAACCGCGCCTATTCCGCCCGAAATGGCGGTAACCGCAAGACTGAACAGATATAGCAGCAGTCCCACCACCGAATAGACCAGTCCCGTCAGGAAAATCGAAATCTGGAATCGGAAGTGGGAGGTATAGGGCTCCTGCGAATCATCCCGGTTGATATAGGCGAGTATTATTCCAAGCGCACTGGTTCCCGGAATGAAAAACCCGATCAGGTACAGGATATAGACAATGTTAACCATTGAATTGCCGCCAGCTTCCCCTTGCGATGGGGGCATTCCCGTCCCGTTATGCGCGTTGAAATCCATTTCTGCCTCGCCCTGTTCTCTTTGCTTGGGGGTGTCTGACATATATTACGCGATGCGAATAATGGAAAATCATCCATACCATTCGGTCTAATAATATTATTTTAATATCTGATAACAGAAAACCATAAAACGATTATATGTCCTTATGCCCTGAATGCGTCCTGCCACGGGATAAAAGGCGCGTGTGTTTCCTGCGGCCATGACTGCCGCACAGGCTGCCCTATCATATGGGGATGGCGATACTTAAAAAAATATTATCGCAAATAACAAAATTATAATCTGTTGCGAAACCGGGATCGCCTGCCGGATGACCTTCGTGCCGGAAGGTCCGGCCGCCATGTTTCCCCTTCCATTGCAAAGGATGCGCGGATGATGTCCGGCGGACATCCGGCAGGAAACGGCCCCATGCCCCGATCACGGATGACGGGCGATGGCCGTCTTGGCCGGGTGACAGGAAAAGCGCAGGGCCGGCCGGGTCTTCATCCTTTCCGGGATGGGGCTTGTCCTGCATGGGGTGTGGGTGTATCGGCGATAAAAGACGACCGGCGGACTGGTCCGGTACTATATTTCTTTCCATACAGAGCAGATACATGACCGAAACACTGACTGCCCGGGTGACGGGGGCGTCCGATTCCGGACGTGCATCCATACATCCTGCATGGATCTTTTTCATTCTGGCGATGGGCGGGTTTGCCATCGGCACGGCCGAATTTGCGGCCATGAGCCTGGTGCCCATGATCTCCCACGACATGAATGTCAGTGTGCCGCAGGCGGGGCATGCGATTGTCGCCTATGCCGTGGGCGTATGCGTGGGCGCGCCGCTGATCGCCCTGATCGGGGCAAAGGCCAGCCGCAAGCTGATGCTGATCGGCATGACCGCGCTGTATGTGCTGGGCAGCGCGCTGACCTCTGTCGCGCCGTCCTTTTCATGGCTGCTGCTGTTCCGCTTCATCAGCGGCCTGCCCCACGGGGCCTATTTCGGGACGGCGGGAATCGTGGCGGCCTCGCTGGTTCCTGAACGGCAGCGCACGCAGGCCGTCGCCCGTGTCGTGCTGGGCCTGACGATCGCGACCATCGCGGGCGTGCCGATGGCCAACGGGCTGGGTCTGCTGGTGGGGTGGCGCTGGGCGTTCGTGCTGATTGCCGCGATGGCGTTCTGCACCATGCTGCTGGTGATCCTGTTCGTGCCGGCCGATCCCGCGCGTCCCAATGCCGATGCCCTGACCGAACTGCGCGCCATGCGCAGCCGTCAGGTATGGCTGACGCTGGGGATCGGGGTCATCGGCTTTGGCGGCATTTTCTGCGTCTATACCTATCTTGCCTCCATCATGCAGGAGGTGACGCATGCGAAGCCGGTCATGATCCCGGTCATGCTGGCGGTTTTTGGCGTGGGCATGACGGTGGGCACGATGGCCTGCGCATGGGCCGCCGACCGCAAGATGATGCCGACCATCGGGGGCACCCTGCTGGTGAACGCGGCGGCGCTGGCGGGCTTTCCGGGGTCCATCCACAGCGTCTGGGGCATGATGCCCATCGTGTTCATGATCGGGTGTGGCGGGGGGCTGGGGACCGTCATCCAGTCACGCCTGCTCAGCGTCGCGGTCAATGCGCAGGCCCTTGCCGCTGCAATGAACCAGAGTGCCTTCAACCTTGCCAACGCCATCGGCCCATGGCTGGGCGGTCTGGCGATTTCCGCGGGCTGGGGCTGGGGATCCGTCGGCTGGGTCGGCTGCGCGCTTGCGATGGGCGGGTTCACGATATGGATGCTTTCCCTGAGCGAGGAGCGCGCGTCCGCCCGACGCAGGGCCGGTGGCTAGGGGCGGGGGTATTGAACCGTCATGACGCCTGCCTGTAACCTTGGGTCATGACGTCCTTTCTTCCCGACGGGGTGATGCTGCCGCCATTGCTGGGCGACCTGTTTCCGCCCTGTGTTCTGTCGCGCGCGGATGCGCCGCTGCTGTTACGCCTGCAGGAAATACTCGACACCACCATCGCGCCGCATGCCGCCGATAATGACAGGACCGGCCGTTACCCGACCCATGCGATATCGCTGCTGAAACAGTCGGGGCTGCTGATGCTGGCCGTCCCGCGGGCCTATGGCGGCATGGGGGCGGGACAGGCCCTGTCGCTGGAGGTCATGGTGCGCATCGCCATGGCCGATCCCGCCGTGGCCCAGATCTACAAGGTGCATGATGATCTGGTGCGCGAGATTTTTTCCTATGCTACGCCCGCGCTGTGTCATCGCCTGGCGGAGCGTATCCGTTCCGACCATGCGATCATCGGCATGGCGGTTGCCGAAAATGGCCCCACGGCGGACAGTTTCATGCAGACGCTGGCCGTCGCCCGGCCGGATGGTCAGTGGGTATTGCGCGGGCGCAAGATCTACGCCACCGGGGCGGCAGGGGCGGACCTGATCGCCATCACGTCCTTCGACCCGCTGGCGGCGCGGGATCATGATGACGTGCGTGCGGGGCTGCGTCTTGACCTTGTGCCACGCGCGACGCCGGGCCTGCGCATCCTGCGGGACTGGAACAGGATAGGACAGCGGGCGACGGATTCCGGCACCGTCATCCTTGACGATGTGCGCGTCGGGGCTGAATGGAACGCCATTGCCCCGCAAAGCGTGCTGCCGGTGCATACGTCATTGCGTTATCAGGCGGGTTTCAGCGCGATCCTGATTGGAACGGGCATTGGGGCCCTGCGCGCCGGATGTGATTTCGTGGCCCGGCACAGCCGTCCATGGGGGGCGGCGCAGGTCGAACGCGCGACGGATGATCCGTATGTCCGTCGCCGCATTGGCGAAATCGGGGCGGACCTGTCGGTGGCCTATTGCGCGGTCCGGCAATGCGGGGACCTGCTGGACCTGCATGAACGTGGCGGCATCGCGCGCGGCGCGGTCGCCATTCCCGTCAGCGCCGCGCGTTCGGCCGCGACGGGGGCGGCGCTGCGGGCGACATCCGACATCCTTGCGGCCACGGGCGCGCGCGGGACCGACCTGCAATATGGCCTTGACCGGTACTGGCGCGATGCGCGCACATTGTCGCTGCATGATCCGGTGGACTGGAAAAATGCAGAAATCGGACGTCATCTCCTGACGGGCTGGACGCCGGAACCGGGGCCTTACCAGTAACCGCCATTGTGACGGTCGTGCCTTAATGCTGAGCAAAGATAACATGCTGACGGGAAAGTAATAAAAGTTTTGGGTGTCGCCTTTTTTAAAAGGTGACGTTCTTTCGAAGCTTTTTGCAAAAAGCTTCACCAAAAATCTTTACGATTTTCCAATGGTGTCGTCGCTTCGATTGTCTTGCCTCTGTTGTGCGTGCTGCAGGGGGGCTGGAAAAATCCTTTCGGGAATGCCGAACTGTCCACATATGGGCCATGCTTTCATCATGACGGGTGGTGCATCAATGTCGCATGCGGACCGGAAGGGCAGGGGATGAAAAGATGCTGCGTGCAATAGGATTGATGAGCGGCACGTCACTTGACGGCGTCGATGCGGCATTGGTCGAAACGGACGGCCACAGGGTTGGAAAACGTGGTCCCTCGCTCTCGCTTCCCTATGCACCGGAACTGCGCGCGGGGCTGCGCGACCTGCTGGACCGGGCGCCGGCACTGTCGCCTGACGCGCCACAGGTAAAGGCGATGGAACGTGAACTGACCCTCCGGCATGGCGAAGCCGTGCAGGCATTGCGGCAGAAGGCGGGATTTCCACATGTCGATGTCATCGGTTTCCATGGACAGACGATCCTGCATCAGCCGCAGGCGCAGCGGACATGGCAGATCGGGGACGCGGCCCTGCTGTGGCGCGAGACGGGAATTCCCGTCGTCCATGATTTCCGCAGCGCCGATGTCGCGGCGGGGGGCGAGGGGGCGCCGCTGGTCCCGTTCTATCACGCCGCCCTGCTGGGGGCGGAGGAACGGCCGGTTGCCATCGTCAATATCGGTGGCGTGGCGAACGTGACGCTGCTGGATACGGACGGGCGCGTCCATGCCTGCGACACCGGGCCGGGCAATGCGCTGCTGGATGACTGGGCGCGTATCCATACCGGGCACCCGTGCGATATTGACGGACGACTGGCCCGCGCGGGGCAGGTGGATCAGGCGATACTGCGCGATCTGCTGTCCGATCCGTTCTTTCACAGGCCCGCGCCAAAGTCCCTCGACCGGCAGTCCTTTCACCGCGCATTGGCGATGGTCTCCCGCCTGTCGGCACGGGACGGGGCCGCGACGCTTGCGGCATTTACCGTGGCGGCCATCGCCGGCACGCCGCTGCCACAGGTGCCGCGCGCATGGTATGTCTGTGGCGGCGGGGCCCATAATCCGGCCATCATGCAGGGCCTGCGCCAGCACCTGCCCGGCATCGTGGCGTCCGTCGCGGAACTGGGATGGGACGGGGATGCGCTGGAGGCGGAGTGTTTTGGCTTCCTGGCCGTGCGTTCCCTGCTGGGCCTGCCGATTTCCGCGCCAGAAACCACCGGGGTCAGCCATCCGCTGACGGGTGGGCGTATTGTCGGCGCTGCTGGCGCGGTCTAAAGAAACGCCCGTATTTTCCATAACGGATCGTGCCATTTCATGTCTGATGCTGCTTCCCTGCCTTTCGTGACGGTCATTTCCACGGGCGGGACGATCGCGCGTTATTCCGACAACCCGTGTGACACGGTGGATTATGCCGAAATAGGACAGGATCTGGATTCATCGGACCTGCTGTCGGCGCTGCCTGCTGTCGTGCGCGCGCGTTTCCGGGTGCGTGAGATTACATTTTCACAAAAGGACAGCAGCCATCTGGACATGTCGCAATGGGCTGCCCTTGCGTGTCGTATCCGCGACCTGCTGGCGGAAAACCCGGACATGGCGGGCATCGTGGTGACACATGGCACCACGACGCTGGAGGAAGGGGCGTTCTTCCTTGACCTCGTGCTGCGCGCGGATCGCCCGGTCGTGCTTGTCGGCGCCCAACGCCCCGCCAGCGCGATCAGCGCGGACGGACCGGCCAACCTGCATGCCGCGCTGCTGGTGGCGGCCTGCCCGCAGGCGCGTGGCAAGGGCGTACTGGTCGTCGCGGATAACGAGGTCCACGCCGCCGCCAGTGTGACCAAGGCCGCGACCTACCGGCTTGATACGTTCCGCTCCCCCGATTTCGGGCCGCTGGGCGTGATCGAGGGGGATGAGGTCCATTTCGCCCGCCAGCCCCTGGGCCGCCGGCATATCGACAGCGCCGTCCTTGGGCGCATCGCCCACGGCTGGCCGCGCGTGGACATCTGCTACAGCTATTCCGGGGGGGACGGGGCGGCGATCGCGGCGTTCCATGCGGCAGGCGCGCGCGGCATCGTGGTCGCCAGCATGCTGCCCGGGATGTGCGCGCCGGGGGAAAATGACGCGCTGGACGCCGTGCGGGCACAGGACGTGGCGGTGGTCATGTCGAGCCAGGGATCATGCGGGGCGACGATCCCGCGACAGGACCTGCGTCAGCGCGGGATCGTGGCTGCGGGCCGGCTGCGCCCGCGTCAGGCGCGTATCCTGCTGACATTGTGCCTGGCGATGGACATGACGATGGAACGGATTGCGGAGATGTTCGATATCTCCTGATGTGGGCACGGTATTTCCGGTGACTTCAGGCACTGTTTGAACAGCGCGCCCCTGACAATCCCCTGAAATCATAAAAGTTTTTGGTAAAGCTTTTTGTAAAAAGCTTCGAAAGGACGCCGCCTTTTTGGATAAAAGGGGGCACCCAAAAACTCCTGTCATTTATTATCGGCAGGCTGTTTCAAACAGCCTCTCAGAAAACGCTGTTGAAGGCGAACTGCGGCGACAGGACGCGCGCCGTGTCGTGTCCGGCGAAAATCGCGGTGACGCCCGCGATGACGCCAAAACGCGGGGACCAGTTATATTCGATGGCAGGCGCGATCATCCAGTCGCCCGATCCTTCGCCCACTGTATGGATCAGCCTGCCCCGCGCGTCATGGCCGTGGATGCTGGCCCCATCGGCCCAGTCCCGCGCAAGGTCGAGGGCAAGGACCCATTTCTGGCTGATGCCATATTCCAGTGAAAAGCCGCTTTCCCCGTACATGCCGGGGCGCGCCGTTCCGTGAAATCCCTGTGTCGTGCCGTAACTGCTGGTATTGGCGATGTGCGCCGTTGTCAGGGCGCGGCGGAACGTGCCCCATATCCGCAGGCGCAGCGCATGATGACCCGGCAGGGTATAGGTGGACTGTTCCGTCAGGGCGAGGCGGAACGTATAGGCGCCGGTTCCGATCCCGTCTTCCGTCCGGCCCAGCTTGGTATAATCCCCGGTGGGAAAGGCGATCCCGGCAAAGATGCTCAGCGCCGGGATATAGCGGGTGGGATCCGCATTCAGGTAACGCCACATGACATCCACGGGCAGGTCCCCGAATTTCGCGCCACTGGTGGTGTCGCCATGCCTGCGCCAGCCATAGCTGATGGTCGGGGTGGTCTGGATGCTGATGGCGTTGGTGATCGCGTATTTGTACAGGGTGAAGTTCGAAATGTCCCGTATCCCCGAATGAAGGGGGCCGTCCCGCCCGCCACTGTCGAGGTAGCCGGTGGGCGTGCTGTAGGCGAAATAGGGCTCGAACGCGAATACGCCCTTTTTGGTCAGCGCGCCGGAAGGGGAGACGAGGGAGCCGGTATACCACTGCTCATAAGTGCGGGAGAGGGCCTGCGACCCGCCTTCGCTGCTGTTGCCGGTATTTTCCCCGTGGGCGGCAGGGACATGCAGCAGCAGGCAGCCCATGACCGCCAGCCATGACGTGAGGCGGGGGCGGTATTTTTCACGGGTGGGGCGACGGCGTTCGGAAGGAAGGAAAAGGCCGTCGGTTGTGTGTGCAGGCAACGTGCGGGACTCGGTTTCGCCGGGCACGCGCAGGATCCATGCATAAACATGGCGGGCGTGTTCGTGGGATTCATGATGGTGACAGTTCGGGCCGCGTGGTCCCGTTCCATTTTACGGCATCATGATGGTTCCCGGCATCCGCGACATGTTCAGCTCCGTCGCCCCGGACACTCCCTGTCACGGGGCGGCATGGCCGGGCCACGCACGGTGGCCTGCCCTGCCGGGACCAAAAAAGGGGAAAACAGCCGCCGGAACAATACCTTCAAAATGTATGGCAGCTATTTCCCCCGTCGTGACCGGCAGGGGCGCAGCGTTACGAGCGGCGTATCATCCGCCAGCCCAGCGCCAGGACGCCCCAGATCAGCGGGATGACGGCAATCGTGCAGGTGCCGGCGGGATAATCGCACAGCATCAGCAGCAGCACGCACATCAAAAAGCCAAGCGACAGCCATGACGTAAAGGGCGCGCCAGGCATGGGAAAGCCCGTGGGCGCGATCTCGCCCCGTTTGATGGCCTGTCGCATCTTGATCTGGCTCAGCAGGATGAAGGCCCATGTGCTGATGATGCCGACAGAGGCGAAATTGAGGACGATTTCAAAGACCTGGCTGGGCACGATGTAATTCAGCACGACGCCAAGCAGGTAGATCGCAACCGTCAGCCCGATCCCCGCGGCGGGGACGGAGTTGCTGTTCATATAGGACAGGAAACGCGGCGCCGTCCCGCCCAGCGACATGGCGCGCAGGACGCGGCCCGTTGAATAAAGCCCCGAATTCAGGCTGGACAGCGCGGCCGTCAGGACGACGATGTTCATGACCGTGTCGATGCCCGGAATGCCCAGCGCCTGAAAGAACGTGACGAACGGGCTGACCCCCGCATGATACGCCGTCCATGGCAGCAGGCAGACCAGCAGGATGACGGAACCGACATAGAACAGGCCGATGCGCCAGATCACGCTGTTGATGCTGCGTGGCAGGAAGGTGCGCACGTCCTCGCACTCGCCCGCCGCCGTGCCGATAAGCTCGATCCCGGAATAGGCAAAGACCACGCCCTGCGTCAGGATCAGCGCGGGCAGCAGGCCGTGGGGAAACAGGCCGCCATTTTCGGAAATGAGGTGAAATCCGGTGCTGTGTCCCCCCACCGGCGTGCGCAGCCCCAGTACGACGGCCCCGACGACAAGGAAAAGCCCAAGCGCCACGACCTTGATGAGGGAGAACCAGAATTCCATCTCCCCGAACCATTTGACGCCAATCATGTTCATGCTGGTGACAATTCCCAGCGCGGCAAGGGCGAACACCCATTGCGGCACATGTTCGAACGTGCCCCAGAAATGCATGTACAGCGCCACGGCGGTAATATCGACGATACCCGTCATGGCCCAGTTCATGAACGACAGCCACCCGGCGGCATAGGATGCCTTCTCGCCCAGGAATTCACGCGTATAGGAAACGAAGCTTCCGCAGGTGGGGCGATACATCACCAGTTCGCCCAGGGCACGCAGGATCAGGAATGAGAAAACCCCGCACACCAGGTACACGATCGCAAGGGATGGTCCCGCCGACTGCAGGCGCGATCCCGCGCCCAGGAACAGGCCCGTGCCGATCGCCCCGCCGATCGCGATCATCTGGATCTGACGTTTCCCCAGGCCCTTGTGATATCCCTCGTCTTCCGCTTCCGGCAGGATATGCACGTTATCTTCGGAGGTGGGGTCCAGTTGCTTCATACTCTTGTTTCCGGTTGTCGATATGGGTTGGGGGCAGGCGACGAATGGGCCTTTTCCCGCTTGATACGGCGAAGGACAGGGGCAAGTGCTGTCTTCAGGTCGGGGGGGCTGGACGGTGCGTGGGGGGACGCGGCCGGTGCCTGCGCGCTTTCGATACGCGTCAGCAGCAGCTTTTGCGCGCGCGGCAGGTCCCCCGCCGTCATCGCATGCACAAGGGCATGGTATTCCCCATGAATGATCCGCGCGTCATGCAGCGTTGGCCGGGGCAGCGCGAGGCTGCTGCGGGCCATGAGCGAACGCATGTTTTCCGTCAGGATCGGGTTGTCCAGCAGCCGGGCGAGCCAAACGTGAAAATCCGCCAGCAGGAAGGACAGGTGGCTGATGTCGCCATCCTCCATCGCGGCGCGCTGCCGGGCAAGGTGGCGCAGCCCGGCTGCCGCCCTGTCGGGGGGCAGGGGAACCGTCAGGCGCAGGATGCCGATCTGGATGATCCGCCGTGCCTCGCACGTGGCGCGGATTTCCCCGCGGCCCTGTTCGGGGATGAACCAGCCGCGTTTCGCGACCACGCGCACCAGTCCGCGTCCCTCCAGCCGGACCAGCGCCTCGCGCACCGTGGCGCGGGACGCCCCGAAGGCATCGGCCAGCCGCCCCTCGCTCAGGCAGGTTCCCGGCACAAGAAGGTGCGCCATGACCGCGCGCAGCGTAACGCGTTCGATATACACGGGAAAAACTTCGTTCATTGCCCTGTCGTGTTGTTCCGGGTTGCGGTTGAACTTGTCAGACATCGTCATGTCTGACAAGAGCGCCCGACAGGCCGCGACGCGGGGGGACGACAACAAATTGTGCCCCATGATGCTGTACGGTATCGAGGCAGGGCATGTGCGACGCCGTCCCGCGGGGGCCGCGTCATCACGGCACGATGCGCGATGGCGCGGTTTATGGGGTGCGGTAGTGTTGCGCGGACTGTTCTGTATGATTCTGGTCCTTGCGGGGATGCTGGGCGCGGCCCGGGCGGAGGACGAGCGTTTCGACGCCAGTGAACTGGCGGCCGACGCGCCCCATTATTTCGTGCTGCGCGCGACCGATGCCCGCACGGCGCGCATGACGGGGGATGTCCGGGTGTCGGAAACGTCGCTGGATTTCACTAATGGCAGCAGGATGGACACCCAGCTTGTGAACACGGATCTGGAGGACGGGCTGGTCTATCGCGTTCTGGATGAGGAAAACCCGCCCATGCCGTCGGGGCGGCCACTCTGCCCCGCGCCGCTGCATCCGCTCTATCTCGTCTTTGACACCACGGCGCCACGGGATCAGTCCGATACGTACCACATGACCTTGTACTGCGGGTCACGTCCGCTGGACTTTGCCCTTGTGGACCCGGCGCGGCGTGCTGCGGTGCTGGTCTATCGCCGCACGACGGATACGAACTGGGCCCATTCCTCCGACGAAGGGGGATATGTGCGCGGGGAGGTGGAGGCCCATTGCAGGCTGACCCATCCGGCCGGCGTCCCGGGGGAACAGGTCTGCATCCAGCGCGAGGAGGATGCCTACCGCCAGATCCTCCAGCTCAAGGCGTCGCCCGACGCGCTGAAACGCTGCGGTTCGTACGTGACGGCGCGCGCCACCCATGCGCAGGGGGACGATGTCAGTTTTTCCAATATCCTGCATTGCCTTGGCCTGCGTGACAGCCGCGCGGTCTTTGATTACTGCGCCGCGCGCATCACGGGGCAGAAGCGTGCCAGTGACACGACATTCTGGGACGCGCAGCCGGAGCAGGCGAAGGGGATATCCCTGTGCTTCAACGCGCTGGCCGCCACGCAGGCCAGGAACTGAGGCTGCAGGCCGGCGCAGGATCAGTCGATCGGGTCGAGGATCATGACCTCCAGCGGCTTTGCCAGCAGCGTGGCGAAGCTTCTGGCCATGGCCTGGAAATGCGGCGTCTTTTCATGTTCCGCCAGGGCCTCGCGGCTGGCCCAGCGTTCGACGAACACGAACCGCGCGGGATTGGCGCCGTCGCGATGCGCGACATAGGAAAAATTGGTGCTTTCCGCGCGGGATGGCGGGACGCAGGCGGCAATCGCGGCTTCGACCTGCGCCTCGCATCCGGGCCTGGCCTCCACGATGGCGACGACGGTGATTTCCTTGCTCATGAAGAACGCTCCACACAATATCGGGACAGGGGGCCGACCCCGCGGAAGCGGCGGGCCCTTTCGTGCCTATGGCCCGGATGGTGGTAAAGTCAATGTTACCGGCTGAGCCGTGGAAGCCATCAGGCCCCGGCATGCAGGGGAGCGGGCGGGCAGGGATCAGGCGACCTGCGGCGCTTCCACCTGGGAGGCGAATTTCTGAAGCTCTTCATGGTGCAGGACAAAGACGCGGCTGCTTTTCCCCGCCTGTATGGCCTGCTGGGTATAGGGTGCCGCGGAGACCACGACAGCGATGCGCGCCGACAGGCTGGCCTTTGCCGCCACGCACTGGTGGATGATCGCCTCTTCCACGGGCCTGCGCTCGGTCCAGCACTGCACGACCATCGACAGGCCGTCCTTGCTGGCGGAGATGAGCGTGCCCGCATGTTCGACATTTCCCGGCAGGCGGGCGTTCCACCCTGCTTTTTCCAGCAGTTCCATGCAGTACGCGACATACTGGACGCAGGTCATGCCCGGTCGATACGGCTCGGCTGTCGTGATCAGGCGCAGGTCGGGGCGCGGCGGTGGCGGCCGGCTTGATACGGCGTCGATGCTGGCCAGAACCTTCTTTTCGATGTCCGTCCAGTAATGCTCCCGCTGTTCGTGCGCCAGCGCGGGGATCACGGTGGTGCGGCAGAAACGGCTGACCTCGCGCTGCCACTGCCGGTCCGGGGACTGTCCATGGGCGGCCTGTCCCTCATGCGCGTGAAGGCGGCGCTGGATCAGCAGCCCGGCATTGCGCTCGACAACTGTTCGTGCCTGTCGCAGGGCTGCACGTCGCCCCACGAATGCCATGATCGCACGATAAAGAACTACCAAGATCCATCCCGCCCCCATTATCAGCAACGCGGAGAGCAGCATTGATCCCACTTTCTGAAAACCACCTGTCATGAAGAACAGGTCCGTGGGCGCTGGCGGATCGGTGCGGGCGATGATGACGGGGCCCTGCTGCTCCTGCGCGTCGGGCGCGGGGGCAGGAGATTCGGCGGGCGTGTCTGTGCCGGTCCTGTCGTCGTCCGCGCCTGCCGCGGCGTCCGGTGTGGTTCGTGGCGGGGTGGCAGGCGCGTCGGCCGTCCTGCTGGCGGGCGGTGGGCTCAGATCGGCAATGTCGGCCGTCATGAAATATAGCGGCGGCATGCCCGGCACGGGCGGGCTGTGGCGCAGGAGGGGGAGGCCGTTTCGGTTTGCGATCTTTTCCCATCGCATGTCCGGCGTCACGGCATAGCACTGGCCCTGCGCCATGATGGTGTGTCGCCATCGCGGATCGTTCTGGTGCGGATTGGTGCGGTCATTCAGGCTCTTGAGGGCAGCATCGTCGCCGCACGCCACGCTGGGGTGCTTCACCTTGTAAATGCTGCCGGCCTGAGCATGGACAGGCAGGCACAGAAGCAGACAGGCGTATGCCCATACCCGCATGTTTTTCTCCGTCTTGTCCCACCCATCACGTGGGACGATAGGCAGCATATAGATGATTTTCGGCGATTTGTATGAAAACAACGCAGATATGCAGAAGATATCGATATCTGTAAAGCAGCCGTAAGGCCCGTTTGTCAGGGCGCGCGCCACCTGTCGCGCATATAACATTTAAGCGAGTGCGCAACGCCGCCCGCCCGCCATCCGGCGTTATGGGGGATATTCGCGCGCGGGCATGTGTCCACCGGATATCTGCCCCATGCCCGCCGGTATGGCGCGGCGGGCGTTCCTGTCGGAACTTGGGGCCGTTTTCTGGGGGCGTTATCGGGACAGGGGCGCATGGACAATCAATTTCTGGTGGCGCTTGCGCGGCATCCCGCCGTCCGCGACGCGCTGGGACGCTGTTACGGACGCGCCGACATGATGCTGGAGGCCGGGTGGGAACAGGTGGCCGACGGGATGAAGGCCGTCATGCGCGGTATCGGGTGCGAGGTCATATTTTCCTCTCCCGCCACGCGCTGTCGCGTGGTGGCGCAACGCATCGCGACGGCGCTGGGGCTGGAAATCCGGATTGACGGGCGCCTTCACGAACTCGATTTCGGCAGGTGGGAGGGCATGCTGTGGCGCGACGTGCCGCGCACCGCGCTGGACGCATGGGCGCGCGATGTCGAGGGATATACCTTCCCCGATGGCGAAAATGCCCGCGCCCTGCGGGCCCGCGTGGCGGAATTCTGGGATGATGTCATGCAACAGCGCCGTCCCTGCGCGGTCGTGACGCATGGCGGCCCGCTGCGCCTGCTGCGCGCGCTGGCGCGTGGCGGCGTGGCCGCGTTGCCGGGGGATGATGCGCCACCCATGGGTTCCGTCCACGTCATGCAGCCCCGGCTGGCGCATGCCGGTCGCAACGGCTGATCCCCGCCTTCAGAAGGAAAAGGCGGGAACCGTCATCAGGAGCGCACATTCCGCAAGGCACGCGCACGCGCCCAGCACATCGCCCGTCTGTCCGCCGATCTGCCGCCGGGCCAGGCGGATCATTGTGCCCGCGACCATCGCCGTGACAACCACCGCGCCCGCCGCGCGCCACACGCCCAGCAGCCACCATGACAGTACTGCCACAAGCAGCAGGCATGCCAGCAGCGCCCCTGCCGGAACATGTGCCATGCGGCTGGCAAGCCCATCCGTACGGGCCGGGGGCAGGCGGGCGAGCATGACCGCCATCGCCGTGCGTGCCAGCGCGCCCGTGACCGGCAGCAGCAGCAGCGCCAGTGCGGGGGAAATCCCGCCAATCGCCCCGACGCGGGCCATGAGTACCAGCGCCAGCGCCATCATGCCGTAACTGCCGATGCGGCTGTCGCGCATGATCTCCAGCTTGCGCGCGCGGGTCGCACCGCCGCCAAACCCGTCCGCCATGTCCGCCAGCCCGTCTTCGTGCAGGCCGCCCGTCAGCAGGATCTGCCCCGCAACACCTGCCACGGCACACGGCAGGGGCGGGATGCCCAACCGCATCAGCCCCACGAACACCATCGCGCCCGCCATGCCGCAGAAGGCCCCCACGACGGGCCACGTCCATACGCAGCGCGTCATGTCATAGGGCAGGCCGTCACGCGCCAGCCATCCCACCGGCATCCGCGTCAGCAGCCCCACCCCGCAGACGATGTCCGCGCGCAGGCATGCCAGCAGGCGGGTCATGAACGGCTGCTGATCCGTGTCTGATCAAAGGTCGCCATGCCGTTATGGCAGGCAACGGCGCTGCGCAGCAGGGGAATGACCAGCGCCGCGCCCGAGGCCTCGCCCAGGCGCAGGCCGAAATCCAGCAGCGGCGACAGGCCCAGTGCACGGGCCAGCACCGCATGGCCGCTTTCGGCGGAACAGTGCGACAGCACGGTATGGTCCAGCCCCTGACGGTGCATGCGCGCAAGGGGGGCGGCAGCGGCGGTGCAGACAAAACCGTCCAGCACGACCGGGATGCCGCGCCACCGCGCGGCAAGGACCGCGCCCATGATCGCCGCCAGTTCATGGCCGCCCATCGCCTGCGCGACCAGCAGGGGATCGTCCAGCATGCTTTCATGCAGGGCCAGCGCCTGGTCGATCACGCTGCCCTTGTGCACCACCCCGGCCTTGTCCAGCCCGGTGCCGCGTCCCGCCCACTGCGCCCCGTGCCCGCCCAGAAGCCCCGCCGCAATGGCGGAGGCCGCCGTCGTGTTGCCGATCCCCATTTCGCCAAGGCACAGCAGGTCGGTATCTTCCTCCACGGATTCCATCCCCGTCGTGACGGCGTCAAGGAACGCCGTTTCCGTCATGGCGGGGGCGCGGGTGAAATCGGTGGTGGGGCGCAGATCCATCAGCGGCACGACCCGCAGTTCCGCGCCGCCGACCCTTGCAATCTGGTTGATCGCCGCGCCACCCGCGTTGAAATTCTCCACCATCCGTGCCGTGACGCTGGCGGGCCAGGGCGAAACCCCGCGCGCCACGACGCCATGATTGCCCGCAAAGACGATGATGCGCACGTGATCCAGCCGCGGGCTTGTGCGGCCCTGCCACCGTCCCAGCCACGCGGTCAGGCGTTCCAGCCGTCCAAGGCTGCCGGCGGGCTTGGTCAGCGTGCGCTCGCGCTCCGCGATGGGGGCATCGACGCTGCTGTCGGCGGGTGGCAGGTCGATGCATGCGGCACGCAGCTGCGCCATCGAGGTCAGGCGCTGCGGAAGGGATGCTGCGGTGGCAGCGCGGGATACACGGGATGGCATGACCGCATTTGTGTGGTCTTATGCCGCGCGATGCAAGATGGGGGAGGGGTCAAATGCAGGCTTTGGCTGAAGCGGCGGGCGCGGCGGTCGGCATGGCCGGGACCGTGCTGGTTCTGGGGGGCGCGCGTTCAGGAAAAAGCAGTTTCGCGGAACGGGTTGTCGGAAAATGGCCCGCGCCGTGGACCTATGTCGCGACCGCGCGCATCCATGACGCGGAAATGCGCGAGCGGGTGGCCCATCACCGCGCCACCCGTCCGCCGGGCTGGCACACGGTGGAGGAGCCGGTGGATATCGCGTCCGTCCTTGACGGCGCGGGCGCGTGGCCGGTGCTGGTGGACTGCCTGACGCTGTGGCTGACGAACCTCCTGCTTGGCGGATATGATGTCGCGGCCGCGACCGGGGGGGTGCTGGCGGCGCTGCGTCGCAGGGGCGGCCCCACCGTGCTGGTGGGGAACGAGGTGGGACTTGGCATCGTGCCCGACAATGCGCTGGCGCGTCGTTTCCGTGACGAGGCGGGACTGCTGCATCAGGCCATTGCGCGGGAGGCGGGGCGCGTGGTGTTCATGGTGGCTGGCCTGCCGATGGAGATGAAATGACCCGTTTCCCCAAACCCCGCCATCATCGTGAAAGGATGCGCCGCCATGGTGGAAGGCAGGCGCGCGCCGTGACGGGAAGAGGCGGTGGCCGCATGCCGGGAATGACGCCGGCCGGACATCATTTCCGCGATGGCGTAATGGCGCGGACGGGGGAGGGAGCCTGATGGCGCGCGCGCTGATGCTGCAGGGCACGGGGTCGAGCGTCGGGAAATCGGTTCTGGTCGCGGGCCTTGCGCGGGCCTGTGTGCGCCGGGGCCTGCGCGTGCGTCCGTTCAAGCCGCAGAACATGTCCAACAATGCCGCCGTTACCCCCGACGGGGGTGAAATCGGACGCGCCCAGGCATTGCAGGCGCGTGCCTGTGGCGTGGCACCCTGCGTGGACATGAATCCCGTCCTGCTGAAACCGCAGGGCATGACGGGATCGCAGCTTGTGGTGCGCGGGCAGGTGCGACGGCAGGTCCATTCCCGCGATTTCACATCCTTCCGGCGCGACCTGATGCCGGTGGTGCTGTCTTCCTTTGGCAGGCTGGCCGGTGAATGTGATCTCGTGCTTGTCGAAGGGGCGGGCTCCGCGTCGGAGGTCAACCTGCGGGATAACGATATCGCGAACATGGGCTTCGCGCAGGCGGCGGACGTGGATGTCGTCATGATCGGCGATATCGACCGGGGCGGGGTGATCGCAAGCCTTGTCGGCACGCGCGCGGTGCTGCCGGCGCAGGATGCCGCGCGGATACACGGTTTCATCGTCAACCGCATGCGGGGGGATCCGTCCCTGTTCGCCGCGGGCATGACGGCGATCGCGGACCATACCGGCTGGCGGCCGCTGGGGCTGGTGCCGTTTCTGGAACGGGTGCGCGACCTGCCGGCGGAGGACGCGGCCGACCTGCGTGCGGGGCGCGGGGGACATGGCAGTGTGCATGTGGCGGTGCCGTGGCTGCCCATGATCGCGAACTTCGATGACCTCGACCCCCTGCGTGCCGAAGCGGACATCGCCCTGACGATCGTGGCGCGCGGGCAGCCGCTGCCCCCGTGCGACCTTGTGATCCTGCCGGGGTCGAAGGCAACACTTGCCGATCTGGACAGCCTGCGGCGGGAGGGATGGGACATCGACCTGCACGCCCATGTCCGGCGCGGGGGGCATATGCTGGGGATCTGTGGCGGTTACCAGATGCTGGGACGGTCTGTGGCCGATCCGCACGGGGTGGAAGGAACACCCGGCCGGGTTGCCGGGCTTGGGCTGCTGGATGTTGAAACGGTCCTGTCAGGGGAAAAGCGGCTGGAAAACGTTTCGGGGAAACTGCTGCCCGAAGGCGCGCGGGTGCGGGGATACGAGATGCATATGGGCGTGACCGACGGGCCGGATCACGTACTGCGGCCCATGATCGACCTGCATACCCATGCCGATGGCGCGATGACGCGTTCGGGGCGCGTGTGGGGGACATATGTGCACGGGCTGCTGGCCGATGGCGCGGCGCGGCGGTGCCTGCTGGCGCGGCTGGGCGCGGGATCGGACGGCCGTGACCATGACGGCACGGTGGAAGAGGCACTCGACAGGCTGGCGGATCATCTGGAACGCCATGTCGATATCGATGCCCTGCTGGAACTGGCGCGACCCGTCACCCCCGCATGACGGGCTTTCGGCCTTTGCGCCACGCGCGTCGTGTCATGAGGGCCAGCGTGATCAGGACCACGCCCTGCACCACGCAGGCGCGGCGATAGAGGGCAAGCGCGCGTTCAAGGTCGCGCGGCGTCACGCGGGCGCTGCCATCGCCCACCCATGGTTCATGCGATACCACCCCATGATAGGAACGCGGCCCCGACAGCCGCACCCCCAGCGCGCCCGCCATCGCGGCCTCCGGCCATCCCGCGTTGGGGGAGCGGTGGCGCCGCGCATCGCGCCGCACGATGCGCCAGGCCCCGCGCGCGTCCATGCCCGGCATCGTCATGGCCGCAAGGATGATCCATAGCGCGGACAGGCGGGAGGCAGGCAGGTTGACGAGGTCATCCAGACGCGCCGCGGCATAGCCGAAACGGTCATGGCGCGGGGTGCGATGGCCGATCATGCTGTCGGCCGTATTGACCGATTTGTAAAATGCGGCCCCCGCCGGTCCCCCGATGACCATCCACAGCAGGGGGGCGACAACGCCGTCCGAAAAATTCTCCGCCAGGGTTTCTATCGCCGCGCGCATCACCCCGGCTTCGTCAAGCTGCGTCGGATCGCGTCCGACGATGTGCGAAACCGCGGCGCGTGCCTGTGGCAGTCCGTCCCGCGCGGCAATGCTGACCGCCCGGACATGTTCCCATAACGAGCGTTGCGCGCTGAGCGCGCTGGCCCCGATGCCGCCGGCAAGGAGCATGAGTGGCGGCGGAAGGCGGCGTGACGCTGCGGCCTGCAGCAGTATCACACTGCCGCACGGAACCGTCGCGATGATGGATATTGCGAAAAAACCGTTTCTGAATCTTGAACGATCGCAATCCATGTCGCGGTTCATCCGCCGGTCCAGAGCATCCGTCAGCCGTCCCGTCCACATCACCGGATGGCCGATCCGGCGGACCAGCCATTGCGGATAACCCGCAATGGCGTCACACGCGGCGGCAATGCAGGTGATCGCCACGTTGCGGGCAAGGAAAGGCAGGATGTTCATGGGCGCGCAATATTGCGCCGACGCCATTGGGTCAAGGCAGGGGATGAATACTCCCCACCTGTACACATGGCATGTCTGACGCCAGCGTGTGGCCGTCATGCGGCATTCATGGATGGATGTGGAAATTCATGTTCTGAAAATTGAAGTAATGATAACGGGATATATTTAAATTCAACGATACCGCACCGTTTGGCGCGGATGTCATATCATGCGTCCGTAGGCAGGATCGTTACGGTTGATATTAAGAAAAACCGCCAATTTATTCGACATTCGCTTGACATTGTCAGGTTTCGCGTCGAAATGAAGGAATATCGTGGTATATCCATAACGTCCCAGTTGCGTGTTTTGTAATGTCAGCCCAACAGCAGGTAGTCAGCGATGGAAGTCATCGTCGGGCGGTCTGCCTGCATCCGGTCGGGAACGGCGCGGGCAGTGCCGATTGCGATGTCATGCGCCGGGTTGGTGATGGGATACATACATTTATTTAAGGGTGGAGTGTATGGCAGACAACAAAAAGGCAACCGTTCGCAAGGGACGGCGCACGGCGGAAACCGCCAGGGCATCGGCCGGCGGCACCGCCCGTCGCACCACGGCATCGCGCAAGCGCGCGCCAGCCGTGGAAGAGGCTGAGGCGCCCGTGGAAAAAGTGGCAAAGAAAGCCACGGCTTCGAAAAAACGCGTGACGCGCGCGAAGAAATCCGAAACCCCTGTGAAGGTCGATCCGGTTCAGGTCGAACTGATCGAAGAGGTGGTGGAAGTCGTCCCCGTCCCGGCGCGCAGGGGACGTCGCAAGGCTGCCGCGGTTGCGGAACCTGTTGCGAAACCGCCCGTGGAAAAGAAAACCACCACGCGCCGCAAGCGCGCGGCCGCAGCCCCGGCCCCGGTGGCGGAAGCATCAGCCCCGGTGAAGACGCGCCGCCGTCGCGCGGCGGCCGTGGCGCCGGAACCGGTTGAAGAACCTGTTGCCGCCCCCGTCAGGAAGACCCGTAAACGCAGCGCCGCCGCCGCAGTGCCCGAGCCGGTGAAGGAAGCCGTCAGGGCCAAGGCCCCGGCACGTCGTACCCGCAAGGCCAAGGCCCCGGTCGAAGCCGTTGTTGTTGAAGAGGTCGTCGAAACCCCGGCGCGCAAGCGCGTGGCGCGCGCCAGAAAGCCCGTGGCGGAGAAGGTGGTGGAGGAAGTATCCCCCGCCCCCGTGCGTGTCCGCGCGACCGCGCGCCGCAAGAAGGCAGTTGCCGAAGAAGTGAACAGGGCCGATGCCCCGGCGCGTAAGCCAGCAAAGTCCAGGGCGGCTCCGCCCCGGACGGCACCGAAAAAGGCCGCTCCCGCCAAGGCCGCCGAGCGTGCGCCGAAAGTTAAGCGTTCCGCCGTGGAAGCGTGGCGTGAAGCGCGTGCCCTGCGCAAGCAGGCGCGTCTGGACCGTCTGGCCGCGCAGCGCAAGGACAAGTAATACGGCCCCATGCCGGGGCGTATTTGGTGGCGCGCGATCCCGTCAGGGAAAGCCCGCGCGTCGTCCAGGCCCGTCCATTGATGCGACCCGCCTTCGTGGCGGGTCGTTTCATTTTCGGGACAGGTGGTTCAGGATGGTAAAATCATCCACCGGGCCGCATCCGGGCAGGCGGCAGTCATGCCACCGTCCGGGTGATGCCATTATGCATTGTAATGATGGAGACATGACATCCCGATGAACAGATCGCATGCCGTCCCCTCCCGTCGCACATTCATGCAGGTAATGGCGGGTGCCTCGGCCCTTGTCGCGACGCCCGGCGTCGTGGTGCGCGGGCACGCGGCGCCATCGGCCCCGCCCCATACGCCCGTGTTTTTCAATGATGCCGAATGGAAATTCCTGAACGCGGCGTGCGCGCGCCTGATTCCCGGCGATGCGCTGGGGCCTGATGCGGTCGCGCTTGGCGTGCCGCGTTTCATCGACCTGCAGATGGATACGCCCTATGGCCGGGGACAGCTGTGGTACATGCATGAACCGTTTGTCGAGGGGCCGGCAAACCTTGGATACCAGTTGCCTCATGCGCCGTGCGAACTCTATCGCCGGGGGATCGCCGGTGCCAATGCATGGTGTCTGCATCACGAAGGATCGGATTTTGCCGGCCTGCCCGCCGCGCGTCAGGATGAAATCCTGACGATGATGGAAAAGGGGGAAATGGCGTTTGACGATATTCCGTCGGATATGTTTTTCGAACAGTTGCTGTCCAATACAATGGAAGGTGCGTTTGCCGATCCGGTGCATGGCGGCAATGTCGGGCTGAAATCGTGGACCATGATCGGCTTTCCCGGCGCACGGGCCGACTTCATGGACTGGGTGGATCAGTACGGGGTGACATACCCGCTGGGCAGTGTTTCAATTTCCGGGGAAACCGCCTGACATGGATGCAACGCGACTGAAACCTGTTGATGTTGTCGTCATCGGTGGCGGCTGGGCCGGTTCGATCATGGCCAAGGAAATGACCGAGGCGGGACAGAAAGTTGTCATGCTGGAACGCGGTCCCGACCGCAGCACCGCCGTCGAGGGGGCCTATCCCGGTTCCATTGACGAACTGGAGGGCAACTATCGTTACCGCCTGTTCCAGGATCTTTCGAAAAATACCGTTACAATCAGGAACAATATGCACCAGCGCGCCCTGCCGTACCGGCGCATGGCCGCGTTCCTGCCGGGCGAGGGCGTGGGCGGCGCGGGACTGCACTGGTCCGGCGTGCATTTCCGCATGCCCCCCGATGACCTGATCCTGCGTTCGAAGGTGATCGAACGATATGGAAAATCCTTTATTCCCGAAGGCATGAACCTTCAGGATTACGGCGTCACCTATGACGAACTCGAACCGTTTTTCGATCGCGCGGAAAAGGTGTTCGGCACGTCGGGCGAACCTTACATGATCAACGGTCAGGTCGTGGGAAAGGGAAATGTCTTTTCCCCGTCACGTTCGCAGCCGTTCCCGCTGCCCGCGCTCAAGGATGTCTATACCGCGCACCTGTTTCGCAAGGCCGCGACCGAGGCGGGATTCCATCCCTATTCCCTGCCTGCGGCCAATGCGTCGGCCCAGTACACCAATCCCTATGGCGCGCAGATGGGGCCATGCAATTTCTGTGGATATTGCAGCGGTTATGCCTGTTACATGTATTCCAAGGCATCGCCGAACGTGAACATCCTGCCGGTCCTGCGGCGTGACCCGCTGTTTGAACTGCGCACGCATGCCCATGTGCTGCGCGTCGAAATGGACAGCACGAAAACCCGCGCCACCGGCGTGACATATGTTGACCGGGACGGACGGACCTGGACGCAGCCCGCCGAACTGGTGATCATCAGCGCGTTCCAGTTCCACAATGTCCGGCTGATGCTGCTGTCGGGCATTGGCAAACCTTATGATCCTGTCGCGAACGAAGGGGTCGTGGGACGGAACTTCGTCTATCAGAACGTCACGACCAGCTTTGTCTGGCTTAACAAAAATATCGAGACCGAACAGTTCGTCGGGACAGGTGGCGGCGGCGTCGCCTTTGACGATTTCAACAGCGAAAATTTCGATCATGGGCCGCTGGGCTTTGTCGGGGGATCACCGGTCTGGGTGAACCAGGCGGGGGTCAAGGCCATTGCCGCCGCGCAGGCGGGTGGCCCGCCCGGCACGCCGCGCTGGGGCAGCGCGTGGAAAAAGGGGATGGTCGATACCTATCGCCATTCCCTGCGGATCGACGCGCATGGGGCAAACATGGCCTATCGCGATGTCTTCCTCGATCTCGACCCGACATGGAAGGACGCCTATGGCCTGCCGCTCCTGCGCATGACGTTTGACTGGAAAGACAACGATATCCGGATGAACCGTTACGTCGTCGATCGCATCGGGGAGGTCGCGCGTGCCATGGACGCGCGGCAGGTGCAGCTGACAAAGCGGGAATTCGGCGTGCCGTTCGATACGCGAAAATACCAGACAACCCATCTTGGCGGGGGCGCGGTAATGGGCACCGATCCCACCACCAGCGCGCTGAACCGGTATCTGCAGTCATGGGACGTGCCGAACGTCTTCGTCATTGGCGCGAACGCCTTTCCCCAGGGGACGGGATATAACCCGACCGGAATGGTCGCGGCCCTTGCCTACTGGTCGGCATATCATATCCGCCAGACCTATCTGAAAAATCCCGGCCCGCTGGTGTCCCTGTGAGGGGGCGGCACGTCATCGGCCTGCTTGCCGGGTTTGCCGGATGGGGGCTGCACGCGGCATCCGCCGAACCGGCGCGCGATGAACGGGCGGAAATCGCGGCGGGGGAATATGTCGCCCGTGCCGCCGATTGCGGCGCGTGCCATACCCTGCCGGGGCATGCGCCTTTTTCCGGGGGGCTGGCGTTCCACCTGCCAATGGGCACGATCCGTTCCACCAACATAACACCCGACCCGAAGGCAGGCATCGGCAGCTATAGCGAGGCGGAATTCGCCCGCGCGGTGCGTCAGGGCATACGGCGCGACGGGGCGACGCTGTATCCCGCCATGCCCTATCCGTCCTATGCGCGCATGACGGATGCGGATGTCCATGCGCTGTATGTCTATTTCATGAAAGGCGTTACCCCCGTCGCAACACCGGTCGCGCCCAATGACATCGTATGGCCGCTTTCGATGCGCTGGCCGCTGGTGGCATGGCGGATGATGTTCGTCCCGTCGGAGGACCAGGCAGGTCAGCAGGTCCGGCGCGCTTTTGCCGATCCGCAGCTGGCGCGCGGGGCATACCTGGTGGAAGGGCCGGGCCATTGCGGGGCGTGCCATACGCCGCGTGGCATCGCGATGCAGGAAAAGGCCCTGACGGCGGCGGACGGGCCGCTGTTCCTGTCGGGTGGCGGCACGGTTGACGGCTGGAACCCCGTCAGCCTGCGGGGGGAGGCACGCGTCGGGCTGGGCCGGTGGAGCGAGGATGACATCGTCACCTTCCTGCGCACCGGGCGCGTGACGCATGCGGCAGCGTTTGGCGGCATGACCGACGCCATCAGGCACGGGACGCAGCACATGACGGAAGAGGACCTGCGTGCGATCGCTCATTACCTGAAATCCCTGCCCCCCGCGCGGGCGGAGCAGGCGACGTGGCAGTATGACGCGGTAACCGGCCGCGCCCTGCATGCGGGGGACCTGTCGGCGCGTGGCGCGCGGGCCTATGTCGACAGCTGTGCCGCCTGTCACCGCACCGACGGGCATGGATATCCTACGACCTTTCCCCCGCTTGCGGGCAATCCGGTGGTCATGGATGCCTCCGCCACGTCGCTGATCCGCATCGTGCTGACCGGCAGCGTGCTGCACGCCACCCATCAGGCGCCGTCTTCCTTCGTCATGCCCGGCTTTGCCGCGCGGATGGACGACCGGACGGTGGCCGATGTGGTGAGCTTCATCCGGCAGTCATGGGGCAACGCGGCGCAACCCGTCAGCGCGTCGGACGTGGCGGCGGTGCGACGTTCGATACAGGAAGCCACGCAGGGGCAGGAGGACGCGACGTCTTCCGCGCGTCAGCCCCTGAACTGAATGTGAAGGAATGGCGGGCGATCTGGCGGCCACGGGGTGGTTGTCCATCCCGTCATGCTTCTTCACTGTAGGCAGCAAGGGAGGGTACGGTCATGAAACGTCGTTCATTACTGGGCGCGGCAGTTCCCGTGGGGGTCGCGGCCCTTGCCATGGCGGGCGCAGGACAGGCGGCCCGTGCCGCGCCGGCCGCCACGGGCCGGATGAACCGTGATTATGGCCTCAATTCCGCGGGGCCCTTTGAAATCGTGGCCCGTTTCGACGGTCCCGGCCCGTCGGGCATCGCGGTCACGCCGGGACGGCGGATTTTTGTCGGCTTTCCCCGCCATGCCATCAACCATGCCGGCGTGACGCTTGCCGAACTGCGCGCCGACGGGCTGCATGCCTATCCCGATACGCAATGGAGCATGCCCTCGGACCGGCCGCCGCAGCAGCGCCTGATGTCGGTACACGGCATGACGACCGATACGCGCGGGCGGCTGTGGTGCATTGACGACGGCAAGCTGGCGGGACAGTCGCTGGCCCCCGGCGCGGCGAAGGTGATCGGCATCGATCCCGAAAAAAACACCATATTTGCCAATATCGTGCTGCGCCCCGGCATCGTCCTGCCGGACAGTCATATGAACGACCTGCGCGTTGACCTGACGCACGGGGCGGCGGGCACCGTCTATGTCACGGATTCATCGTTCGGCCTGTCGCCCGCGCTTGTGGTGGTCGATATCGCCACCGGACGGCAGCGCCGGGTGCTGGCGACCCATCCCGCCGCCCAGGCGGAACGCGGGTTCATGGCGGTGGTGGAGGGACGGCCGCTGGTCTTCGATCCCCCCCGGCACAAGCCGGGCTTCGTCTGGGGCGGAATAGATGGGATCACCCTATCGCCCGACAGCCGCACGCTGTATTTCTGTCCCCTGACCAGCCGGCGCCTGTACAGCATCCCGACCGCCGTGCTGTCGGACTTTTCCACGACGGAGGCGCAACTGGCGCAGGCCGTGCGTGACGAAGGCGAAAAAGGCGTGGCCGATGGGCTTGCCACCGATGGGCAGGGACGCATTTACACCACCAATTTCGAACATGACGCCATTTTCCGCCGTAACGTGGACGGGTCTTTCGACACCATGGTGCGCGACCCACGCGTCCTGTCCCCGGACGGGATTTTTGTCGATGGCAATGATGTCTATTGCACGTTGGGACAATGGAACCGCCTTGGTGGGCTGAATGGCGGGCATGACCTGCGGGTGCCCCCCTATTACCTGATCCGCTTTCCCGCCGATCCCCCCGACGCCGTGGACGCGCTGCATGTGAAATAGGCGCATTGCAAAGACGGCGCCCGCATGTGCGCTAACTCTTTCCCTTTGGCGTGAATTGCGGCAAGAATCCCGTCATGAATATTCTGTCGCGCACGATGATGCCCCTGATCCGGCGTCTTGATCCCGAGGACGCCCATCAGCTTGCCCTCAATGCCCTGCAACTGGGACTGGGAGGCGTGTCCGATCCTGCCCGGGACGATCCCGCCCTGTCGGTTCGTGCCATGGGGCTGCGTTTCCCCAACCCGATCGGCATCGCCGCGGGCTTTGACAAGAATGCGCTGGTGGTGCGTCCGCTGGCGCGCTCCGGCTTCGGCTTCGTGGAGGCGGGGACCGTCACGCCGCGTCCGCAGCCGGGCAACCCGCGCCCGCGCCTGTTCCGCCTGAACGAGGACCGGGCGATCATCAATCGCATGGGGTTCAACAATCAGGGGATTGACCGTTTTGCCGTGCGTCTGGCGCGGCTGCAGCGCGTCAGCCCGTCGGGCCGCAATTTCGGCGCGCGCGTGCCCGTGGGCGCGAACCTTGGCATCAACAAGACCGGCGCCGACCCCGAACGCGACTATCCGATGCTGGTCGGCCGCATCAAGCATTACGTCGATTACATCGTCATCAACCTGTCTTCCCCCAACACGCCCGGCCTGCGTGACCTGCTGGAGGCCTCGCGCCTGAAATCCATCCTTGATGCGATCGCGGCGGCGCATCCCGAACGGCCGCCGCTGCTGGTCAAGCTGTCGCCCGACATGGCGCGCGATGACATCCCCGCCGTGGTCGATGCCGTGATCGGGGGCGGGGCGCAGGGCCTGATCGTGACCAACACCACCATTTCGCGTCCCCGCAGCCTGCGCAGCGCCTATGCCAATGAAAGCGGCGGCCTGTCGGGACGTCCGCTGACGCCGATGGCGTGCGATACGCTGGCGCATGTGTCGCGCGCGGCGCAGGGGCGGCTGACGCTGGTGGCGTGTGGCGGCATCGAAAGCGGGGCCGACATCGTGGAGCGCGTGCGCATGGGTGCCGACCTGGTGCAGCTTTATACCGCCTATGCCTATGAAGGACCGTCGATCCTGCCGCGGCTGAAGCACGAGACGCTGAAGGAACTGCGCCAGCAGGGGTTCGAGACGCTGTCTGATGCGAAAGGAACTGCCCTGGCATGAAGGAAAGCACGGGAATTGGTCCCCTTTCGGGGGATTATGACGGGTATATCGTGGATCTATGGGGCGTCATCCATAATGGCGTGGCCCCCTATCCCGGTGCCATCGACTGCCTGCGTCACCTGAAACAGGCGGGACGGCGGGTCATCCTGCTGTCGAACGCGCCGCGTCGGGCCGTGACGGTGCGCAAGGGGCTGCGGGCCATGGGCGTGACCGACGATCTGTATGAAGGGCTGATGACCAGCGGGGAATGCACGCGCCTGATGCTGCAGTCCCGCACCGATCCATGGTTCGCGGGACTGGGGCGGCGGATGCTGCACCTTGGCCCGAAAAAGGATGTGGACCTTTTCACGGGGCTGGACCTTGACGTGGTGGAGGACGCGGCACAGGCGGATTTCGTCCTGAATACCGGGCCGGATTCCGACCGTGGGGAAGAAGACATCACGCCCTACCTGCCTGTCCTGCAGGAATGCGCGGCGCATAAGCTGAAGATGATCTGCGCCAATCCCGATCAGCAGGTCATCCGTGGCAACCGTCGCCTGCTGTGCGCAGGAGCGCTGGCCAGCCGGTACGAGGAAAGTCAGGGCGGGGAGGTACGCTGGATCGGCAAGCCCCATCCGGAGGTCTATGAACGGGTGGCGCGGATGATGGACCTGCCCCTGTCGCGTATTCTTGCGGTGGGGGATTCCCTCGCGACCGACATGCGCGGTGCAAAGGGCGCGGGTGTCGACGGGTGCTGGGTCCTTGGCGGCATCCATCAGGAAATGCTGGGCGGAAGCTGGGAAAAGGACAGGGACGCCGATTATGATCTGGCAGTAGAGGAAGCCCACGGCGCGGGACTGGACCCTGCGGCCTGCGTGCCGTCCTTCCGCTGGTGACGGGTCTGCACCACCAGCGGGCAGCCAGATGAAAGGGGCAGGAAGTTTCTGGTGAAGCTTTTTCAAAAAGCTTCGAAAGACGTCACCTTTTTGGAAAAAGGCGACACCCGGAAACTTTTGTCATTTTCAACAGGTTGGTTTTAAACGGTTTCCTGTCCGAAAAAGTCTCTTACTGATACTGGCGTCCATTGACGATGACATATCCGGGGATGCGCCAGCTACGTCCCGTGCCGTGATGCGTCCAGTCGATCCCCTGACTGCGCAGGTTGTCAAAGTAATAGCGACCGACAACATCCACCTGATCGCCCTTTGCCACCCACGGCCATTGGGGCGCGTTCATCTGGTCAAGGTCGGAGACGATGCGGATCGAGATGTCCGACCCCACATCGACATAGAAATATCCGTGCCAGCCACTGCGTGTCCGCCGTGCCCTTGATACGGCGATCACCCGCCCGCAGACATGTTCCGGCAGGTCGGCATGGCGCGTGTGGCGTTCCTCATTCTCGAACCGGGCCTGATCCTCGAGGAAGCGGCGATTGTCGCAGCTTGGCGAGACGGAGTCCCACGCCAGCGCCGCATTGCTGGCGACAAGCTGCGACGTCGTGACCATCATGGCGCCTGCGCAAAGGGATCGCAGCAGGGTTCGGCGTGCTGACATTCACTGTCCTCGTCTTTTGTGTGTCTTTTGTGTCCGTGCCTGTCTTCCTTGCGTTGGATGCATGCGTGCGTCAATGACTTCCTCACGCATGCGTTATATGCGGTCAGGGCTTTCTATTTCTTTTCCGACAGAAGCTGCTGGCGTGCCTTTTTCAGTTCCGCCCGCCCGGCGGCGTCCAGTTTCGGCATCTTCAGATTCAGCTGCTCCAGCGCGGCAATGATCGCCTCGATCACCACCAGGCGCGCAAACCATTTCTGGTCCGCCGGAACGACGAACCACGGCGCATGCACGTCCGCCGTGTTGCGGATCGCCTGTTCATAGGCGTTCTGGTAACTGTCCCAGTACTGGCGTTCATGAATGTCGCCGATGGAGAATTTCCAGTTCTTGTCGGGATGGTCGATACGCGACAGGAAACGCTTGCGCTGTTCGTCCTTGGAAAGGTGAAGGAAGAATTTCAGGATGACCGTGCCCTGCCGTGCCAGGTAATCCTCGAAATGACGGATGTCGCGGCAGCGGTCGTCCCACAGGGTAGGGGACTTGCGCAGCTGCTGCGGGATTTTCTGGTTTTCCAGGATTTCCGGATGCACGCGCGTGACCAGCACTTCTTCGTAATGGCTGCGGTTGAAGATGCCGATATGCCCCCCCGCCGGTAGCGCCAGATGTTCGCGCCACAGATAGTCATGGGCAAGCTCCACCGGGCCGGGCTGCTTGAAGGACGTGACATTCACCCCTTCTGGATTGATGCCCGACATCACGTGCTTGATGATGCCATCCTTGCCCGCCGCGTCGGGGGCCTGCAGCACGATCAGCACCGACCATTCGCCATTGGCGTACAGGCGTGACTGAAGTTCCGACAGCCGCCCGATCCGTTCATACAGCCGTCGCTTGCCGGTTTTCTTTTCCAGTCCGCAATCTTCCGCCGCGCGGGTGGGGCAGGCGGACAGCCTGAAGTTCGTTCCATCGGTAATGCGAAAACGCGTTGCCAGCTCGATTTCCGTTTCGGTCTTGTCCTCCATGAATCCGGCTCAGTCCTTCATGCCCTTGGCCACCGCCAGGCCACCGGCCGCCTGGCAGGTCGGCATCATTTCGATCTGGTTGATGTTGACGTGTGGTGGCAATCCCA
Organism: Novacetimonas cocois; assembly: GCF_003311635.1. Classification (GTDB taxonomy): domain Bacteria; phylum Pseudomonadota; class Alphaproteobacteria; order Acetobacterales; family Acetobacteraceae; genus Novacetimonas; species Novacetimonas cocois. The sequence goes on from NZ_QEXL01000001.1 coordinate 44,859, forward strand.
CGATCCATGAAACGGTTTCGGCAATGTCATCGGGCATCAGGGGGTGCGTCCCCTCATACACCGCCGCCGCCTTGGCATTATCGCGCAGGCGCACCTGGCTGAATTCACTGCCGCCACACAGGCCGGGCGCAATATTGGTGACCCGCACGTTCTGGCCCAGAAGATCGCAGCGCAGGTTGCGCATGAACTGTTCGACAAAGGCCTTGGTCGCGCCATACACGTTCCCGCCGGTATAGGGATAGATCCCGGCCGTGCTGCCCAGCGAGACGATATGCCCGCGATCACGCGCGACCATGCCCGGCAGCAGCGTGCGCGTCAGTTCCACCATTCCCGTGACGTTGGTGGCGATCATGTGTTCCCAGTCGCTGATCTCCGCCTCCTGCGCCTTTGCGATTCCCAGTGCGAGGCCCGCATTGTTCACCAGTATGTCGATCGCGCGCCATTCCTCGGGCAGGGCATCGGGCAGGGACTGGATCGCGGCCTTGTCCATCATGTCGAGGCGGAACGGCAGCAGCGCCTTTCCCAGCTGTGCCGCCAGCGTGTCCAGCCGTTCCTGACGGCGACCGGTGGCAATCACATGATATCCGTCACGCACGAGACGCGTGGCGATGGCCTTTCCAAATCCGGACGTGGCGCCGGTGACAAGGGCAATCTTGGGCATCGGATGCTTCCTTTCGGTCTGTTGGGATGCAGGGGGAGGGGAACAGTGTGATGCTCCTGGTCAACATATTCAAATTCACGGGGCATGTTTACGGGGGCGCGCATGTTCAGGAACACACATGCGCGACATGACCATGACGAACGACCCCACATGCATGGATTACGCATCAGGATGGCGGATTTTCCATGAAATGGTTGCAAAGCAGCGGGAATCTGGTTCTATCCTCAGGCATGGCTAAGATATCCATGACATCAGGTCACAACCTGACCGGACATTTGCTGGTGGCGACCCCGGCCCTTATGGATACGCCCTTTGCGCGTAGCGTCATCTACCTGTGTGCGCATTCGGCGGAAGACGGGGCCATGGGACTGGTGGTCAATCGCCGGTTGTCCCAGCCCATGCTTGATGACGTGCTGGAGCAGCTTGGCGTGGCCCCCGTGCCACCGCGCCGCCGGATCGGGATCTGCGCTGGCGGGCCGGTCGACAGCTCACGCGGGTTTGTCCTGCATTCCGCTGACTGGGAAGGCAACGGCAGCATGGCGGTCAACGACAGCACCATCCTGACCGCAAGCCTCGATATCCTGCGGGTCATCGCGGACGGGGCAGGGCCACAGCACGCCCTGCTGGCGATGGGGCACGCCAGTTGGGAGGCCGGGCAGCTGGAAGACGAAATCCTGCACCACAATGCGTGGGTGTCTGCCCCCGCAACCGAAGACATCATCTTCAGCCCCGATCACACCGGCAAATGGCGGCAGGCACTGGCAAGCGTGAATATCGATCCCGCATGGTTCAGTTCATGCAGCGGGAACGCCTGACCGAGAACATTGCGGCCGGCAGCACGCCACGGACCGAAAAAGGGGAGCACATATGAAAACAGGGACCGTTTCCGGTCCCTGTTCCCTGTTGCGGCCCGTTCCAGATGGAAAAGGCTCAGTCCGCGGTTTCAGACTCTTTTTCGTTGTCGCCTTCATCCCCTTCCGTCGCGGAGGCGGCGGGATCGTGGGAGATGTAGTCGAAGTCCAGCTTGCCATCCTTGAGCGAAATCTTGACGACCCCGCCCTTGACCAGCTTGCCGAACAGCAGTTCCTCGGCCAGCGGCTTCTTGATGTTTTCCTGAATGACGCGACCCAGCGGACGCGCGCCATACAGCCGGTCGTACCCACGTTCCGCCAGCCATTCCTTCGCGGCCGACGAAATCTCGATCATCACGTTGCGATCCGCCAGCTGGGCTTCCAGCTGGAAGATGAACTTCTCCACCACACGGTCCACCACTTCGGGCGACAGGTGGGCAAAGGGAATGATCGCATCCAGGCGGTTGCGGAATTCGGGGGTGAAGATGCGCTTGATGGCTTCCTCGTCCTCACCCTCCCGCCCGTTGCGGGCGAAACCGATGGCTTCCTTGCTCAGGTCGGCGGCCCCCGCGTTGGTCGTCATGATCAGCATGACATTGCGGAAATCGACCGTCTTGCCGTTGTGATCCGTCAGGCGGCCATGATCCATGACCTGCAGCAGGACATTGTAAAGATCCGGATGCGCCTTCTCGATCTCGTCAAGCAGCAGGATCGCATGCGGGTGCTGGTCGATCGCATCGGTCAGCAGTCCGCCCTGATCGAACCCGACATAGCCCGGCGGCGCGCCAATCAGGCGCGAAATCGAATGCCGTTCCATGTATTCGGACATGTCAAAGCGGATCAGTTCGATGCCCAGCGTGCTGGCCAGCTGCTTTGCCACCTCGGTCTTGCCCACGCCCGTCGGGCCGGAGAAGAGGTAGTTGCCGATCGGCTTTTCCGCATCGCGCAGACCCGCGCGCGACAGCTTGATCGCCGCCGTCAGTGCCTCGATCGCCTTGTCCTGCCCATAGACCATGCCCTTGAGGTCACGTTCGAGGGAACGCAGCGTCTCCTTGTCGTCCGACGACACGCTCTTGGGCGGGATGCGGGCGATCTTGGCGACGATATCCTCGACATCCTTCAGGGTGATGGTCTTGCGCCGCCGGTTTTCGGGCACCAGCATGCGCGACGCCCCCACCTCGTCAATGACGTCGATGGCCTTGTCCGGCAGCTTGCGGTCATGGATGTACTTCGCCGCCAGTTCCACCGCCCCACGGATCGCGTCATCGGTGTAACGGACCTTGTGGTGCTTTTCGTAATTGACCTTCAGCCCGCGCAGGATCTTGACCGCGTCATCGACGGACGGTTCGGCCACGTCGATTTTCTGGAACCTGCGCACCAGCGCCCGGTCCTTTTCGAAATGCTGGCGGTATTCCTTGTAGGTGGTGGAGCCGATGCAGCGCAGCGTGCCTGCCGCCAGAGCGGGTTTGAGCAGGTTGGACGCATCCATCGCACCGCCTGACGTGGCGCCCGCGCCGATTACGGTATGGATTTCGTCGATGAACAGGATGCTGCCCGGATTGTTGTCAAGCTCCGTCACCACGGCCTTCAGCCGTTCCTCGAAATCACCGCGATAGCGCGTGCCCGCCAGCAATGCGCCCATGTCGAGGGAATAGATGGTGGAGTTGAGCAGGACCTCCGGCACGTCGCCTTCGACGATGCGCTTGGCCAGCCCTTCGGCAATCGCGGTCTTGCCCACGCCGGGGTCGCCCACGTACAGCGGGTTGTTCTTGGTGCGGCGGCACAGGATCTGGATCGTGCGTTCGATTTCCGAATCGCGCCCGATCAGCGGATCGATCTTCCCCTCGCCAGCCTTGTCGTTGAGGTTGGCGCAGTAGGTCGAAAGGGCGTCCTGGCTTTTCTGCCGTCCCTTGCCGGTTTCCTCGCGCTCCGGGTCCGGTCCTTCGGACGGGGTGCCGGCGACGGGGCGACGGGTGGAGCGTTCCGGGGCCTTCGCGATCCCGTGGGAGATGAAGTTGACGGCGTCCAGGCGCGTCATGTCCTGCAGCTGCAGGAAATAGACGGCATGGCTTTCGCGTTCGGCGAACAGGGCGACAAGGACGTTTGCCCCCGTGACCTCGTCCCGGCCGGTGGACTGGACATGGATGGCCGCGCGCTGGATCACGCGCTGGAAGGCGGCTGTCGGCTTGGGATCGACGGCGCGGTCGGACGCCAGCCCCGCCAGATCCTTGTCCAGGAATTCCGTCAGGTCATGCCGCAGCTTGTCCAGGTCGACGCCACAGGCCCGGAAGACCGTAACCGCGTCCGGGTCGTCGATGAGGGAGAGAAGAAGATGTTCGAGGGTGGCATATTCATGCCGCCGTTCGCTGGCGAGTGTCAGCGCACGATGAAGCGTCTGTTCCAGATTACGTGACAACATGCCGAGACGCTCCTTTTCCAGAGGGGGCCGTTGCGGCCCCGGGGATCATGACCGGACAATCAACCTGATCTTTGTCCCGTTGCGGAGAGAATGCCAGAGGAAATTTGCATAAATCCGCATGAAAGAATGCAAGAGGGGAAAAATGCCTGACCGTGGCCTCAGTCCTTTTCGATCGTGCATTGCAGGGGATGCTGGTTCTGGCGTGCAAGGTCCATGACCTGCGTGACCTTTGTTTCAGCGACTTCGTAGGTGAAGACGCCACATACGCCGACGCCACGCTTGTGGACATGCAGCATGATGTCGGTCGCCTCCTCCCGGTTTTTCTGGAAAAACCTTTCCAGAACGTGAACGACGAATTCCATTGGCGTGTAATCGTCATTCAGCATCAGAACCTTGTACATCGCCGGCTTGCGGGTCTGTGGCCGGGTCCTGATGACAACGCCCGCCAGCCCGTCGTCATTGCCGTTGTCGCCGGTGCCGTCGGGACGGCGCGGGGGCGTGTTTCCGCCATGCGCGTGCGCAGGCATGGTCCCCGCGCGATGCGGCGACGGTTCGACGGCAGTGAAGGGTAGGCTCTTGACGGACATGATCTTACCATATTGGAAGTCCATTCCCCGTTGAAAGGGGCTGCGGGCATTATTGGTCATGATTTTTTCGCCTCCTCGCGGTTTCGTGTGACGAAGTGACGTGACGTGGGCGGTCGCGCAATACAAAGTTGCATGCAGCTTACGGTATTTCCCCGATTCCGCTCTGGACGCTGGCGTCCCGCGCTGTCTAGGATGGGGCGGAACCAATTGGTCATATGATGGAGGCCCGGGGACAACGCCCCATGGCGCAGCACTGGATGATAATCACCACATGTCCGCTTTTCCCCATCGTATGATGCGCCTTTTCATTGCACGCGCCGCCCGGATGAAGGTTTCCCTTCTGACATTCGTGGGTCTGGCGGCATTCCTCCTTGGTGGCGCGGGACAGGCGCGGGCCCAGTACGTGGGGCAGATCAGCTCCATCGTCATGGACGCGCGCACCGGTGCCATCCTGTCGCAGTCGAATGCCGACCTGCGCCGCTATCCCGCCAGCCTGACAAAGCTGATGACGCTTTACCTGACGTTCAAGGCGTTGCGCGCGGGGCGCATCACGCTGGATCAGGTCGTGCCCGTCAGCGCGCATGCCGCCTCGATGGAGCCGTCGAAGCTGGGCCTGCGTCCGGGCAGCTACCTGACGGTGGAGGAGGCGATCCTCGCGCTCGTGACGAAATCGGCCAATGACGCCGCCTGCGCGCTGGGGGAATTCCTCGGCGGCGGTAACGAGGCGGTCTTTGCCCAGATCATGACGCAGCAGGCGGCACGCCTGTCGATGAACGACACCTCGTTCCGCAACGCCTCCGGCCTGCCGAACGAGGAGCAGATGACCTCCGCGCGCGACCTTGCGACGCTGGCGCGGCACATCGCGCTGGATTTCAGCGAATATTACCATTACTTCGCGGTTCCGGCCTTCTACTTCCGCGGGCGCTATGTTCCCAACCACGACCCGATGCTCCAGTCCTATCCGGGGGCGGACGGGCTGAAGACCGGCTATACCGCCGTGGCGGGGCATAACCTCGTGACGTCGGCGGTGCGTGACAACGTGCGTCTGATCGGCGTGGTCATGGGCGCGTCCTCCAACATGCAGCGTAACGCCGTAATGGCGGACCTGCTTGACGACAGCTTCCGCCGCGAGGGGATCGCCCCCGTGCAGCGGCCGCTGGTCCTGGCGCGCAACACGCTGGCCGCGCGCCGTCGCGCCACGGCCCGTGGGGTGGTGCTTGCCAGTGCGCGCATGCGCATGGACGGGCCGGAACAGGTGGCGGATGCCTCCATTCCGCTGTCCTATGCTCGCATGCGCCGTTCGGGACATGTCCTTTCCACCCATGCGGCCCATGCGCATGCGCCGGCCCATGCCCATGTTCACCTTGTAGGCATGGGGCAGGTCCGGCATGGCACGGCCACTTCCCACAGGGCACGCAGCTAGGGCCAGTGTTCGTCCACGGGCGTTTCGTCCATGGGCGTGAAGCCCCCGTGGATGACATGACAGGGCGATGGGGGTATAGAACCTCCCGCCGTTCAGGGGATGGCATCGCGCCCGCCGGGTCGCGGCGCCGGGCTGCTTGCCCGGTGCGCGCAGGGCAGGGGCGCGATCATGCGGGAATTAGCGACGAAGGGGTATCGGCATGGATGGCGACATGAACGAGGGTAAGATTGTCCTGCATTCGCCCGAGGATTTTGTCGGCATGCGGGCAGCCGGGCAGCTTGCGGCGAAGACGCTCGACATGATTACGCCCCATGTGCGCGCGGGGGTGACGACTGGGGAACTTGACGACCTGATCCATGCCTACATGGTCGAACATGGGGGCGTGTCCGCGACGATCGGCTATCGCGGGTATCAGAAGGCAAGCTGCATTTCCATCAACCACGTTGTCTGCCACGGCATTCCCGGCGACAAGGTGCTGAAGGAAGGCGATATCCTCAATATCGACGTGACCGTCATCCTTGATGGCTGGTTTGGCGATACCAGCCGGATGTACACGGTCGGCACGCCGTCGATCAAGGCGCAGAAATTGATCGATGCCACCTATGAATCGCTGATGCTGGCCATCGCGGCAGTGCGTCCCGGCGCGACGATGGGCGATATCGGGCACGTGATCCAGACCTATGCCGAGGAACGGCGTTTTTCGGTGGTGCGCGATTTCTGCGGTCACGGGATCGGCCGGACCTTCCACGCCGCGCCGAACGTGCTGCATTATGGCCGGCCGGGCCACGGCGTCGTCCTGCGTCCGGGCATGTTCTTCACCATCGAGCCGATGCTCAATATCGGGCGTCCGGACGTGAAGATCCTTGACGATGGCTGGACCGCCGTGACGCGCGACCGTTCGCTGTCGGCGCAGTTCGAGCATATGATGGGCGTGACCGAAGACGGATGTGAGGTCTTTACCTACTCTCCCGCCGGGCTGAACAAGCCGCCTTACGACACCGCCGGCTGAGCGGGTTGGCAGCATGCTCCTGTCTGTCGGGAAGATGAAAATGGATGCGGGGCAGCCCCTGCGCTGGTCGCGCCGGGCCGGTGGGCTGTTGCTGGCGGCCATATTGCTGCTGTCCGATGGCGTGGCTTGTGCCGCGCCGGTGGGCGGGACGGCGCATGATGATCCGCTGGCGTTTGGCGGTGGCTCCGCGCCCGTGCCGTCGATGCCGCCGGTGGGCGGGCGCGATGGCATGGTCGTCTCCGCCCAGACGCTGGCGTCGCAGGTTGGCGCGCGCATCCTGCAGCAGGGGGGCAATGCCGTCGATGCCGCCGTCGCGGTGGGATACGCCCTGGCCGTTGTCTATCCCGCGGCGGGCAATATCGGCGGTGGCGGGTTCATGACCCTGCGCACGCCGGACGGGCATGCGATATTCCTCGATTTCCGGGAACATGCCCCTGCCGCCGCGACAGCCACCATGTTCCAGGACGCCAGCGGCAACGTCATTGCCGGATTGTCGACCAAGGGATGGAAAGCCGTCGGGATCCCCGGCACTGTCGCCGGGCTGGAACTGGCGCGGCAGCGATGGGGACACCTGTCACGCAGGCAGGTCATGGCGCCGGCCATCGCCCTGGCGCGGGACGGATTTGTCCTGACCGATGGAGATGTGGAACTGATTTCCCACGGGAATGACGATTTCCGTCGCGATCCGGTGGCGCGCCGCTTTTTCCTGCGTCCCGACGGCTCCGGGCTGCAGGCGGGCGACCGTCTGGTGCAGCGCGAACTGGCGCAGGTGCTGGAACGGATTTCGCGTCAGGGGACCAGGGGGTTTTACGAGGGACGCACCGCAACCGAGATCGTGGAGGCCAGTCGCAGGGGTGGCGGCCTTCTGACGCGTGCCGACCTGTCGGGATATAGGCCGCGCCTGCTGCCGACCCTGACCTGCGATTATCGCGGATATCACATCGACACCGCCCCCCCGCCCAGTGGCGGCGGCGTCGCGCTGTGCGAGATGCTGAACATCCTGTCGGGCTATGACATGCACCGCCTTGGTCTATACACCGCGCCCGCCGTCGCGCGGGAGGTGGAGGCCATGCGCCATGCCTATGCCGACCGGCAGGACCTTGGCGATCCGGCCTTTGTCGCCAATCCCGTCGCCCACCTGCTGGATGTGGAATATGCGCGCCAGATCCGCGCGGCCATCCCGACCGACCACGCGGTTGCCTCGACAACCATCCGTCCCGGCGTCCCCACGCCCGAGGGGCAGGAGACCACCCATTATTCCGTGATCGACCGGGACGGGATGGCCGTCGCCGTGACCTATACGCTGAACGGATGGTTTGGCGCGGGCATGGTGGCGGGGCGGACCGGCGTGTTCATGAACGATGAAATGGATGATTTCTCCACCCGGCCGGGCACGCCCAACATGTTCGGGATCGTCGGCAGCAAGGCGAACGAGATCGCGCCGGGCAAGACGCCGCTGTCCTCGATGACGCCCACCGTCATTTCGCGCGATGGAAAGCCGGTGATGGTGATCGGCAGTCCCGGTGGGTCGCGCATTCCCACCATCGTCCTGTCGGTCGTGCTGGGCGTGATCGATTACGGGCTGGACATCCAGCACGCTGTCGACCTGCCGCGCATCCATGAACAGTGGCAGCCAGAGGCCGTGCAGGTGGAGCAGGGGGCCCTGACGCCCGGCGTGATCGACACGCTGCGGCGCGAGGGTTACAGCTTCCAGTCCTATCCCCACTGGGGCGTGGCCGAGGGGATCCTTGTCGGGGGACCGCGCCTGAACGCGCCCGCCGGGGACGCACGGTATTATGGCGGTGCCGACCGGCGCCACAGCACCAGTGCCGCGGTGGGGGAATGACCTTTTGCGGGCAGGAGGTTTTTTTCCGACAGGCCCCTTGTGTCCCACGGGGGGATCTGTGTTAAGAAGCACGCGGAAGATCGGCCATAGACGGGTACCTTGCCAACCCGGTCAGGTCCGGAAGGAAGCAGCCGCAGTGAGTTTCGCTCGGGTTATGTGTCCGGTCTTCCACCCTGGATCAAGGCCCCGCCAGCCTGCCGCGCAGGAAATGGCGCGCGCTGTTTACCTAGCCCGGATGCATCAATGAACGCTTCTTCGGATCAGGACCGTTCCGGGGAGGAGGATCTGCCGTCCCCGCCCGTGGATGATGGACCCGGCCTGTTCGGTGATGCGCCTGCGCCGCCTGCCCCCGCCGCGACGGCGACGCCCTATCGGGTTCTGGCGCGCAAGTACCGTCCCACCACATTTGATGACCTGATCGGTCAGGACACGACCGTCCGCATCCTGCGCAATGCCTTTGCGCTGGGGCGCGTGGCGCATGCCTTCATGCTGACGGGCGTGCGTGGCGTGGGCAAGACGACGACGGCGCGCATCATCGCCCGCGCGCTGAACTGCACCGGCCCCGACGGGAAGGGCGGGCCAACCGCCGATCCGTGCGGCGTGTGTCCCAACTGCGTCGCCATCCTTGCCGATCGCCATCCCGATGTCATGGAAATGGACGCCGCGTCGCGCACCGGCGTCGACGATGTGCGCGAGATCATCGAATCGACGCGCTTCCGTCCCATCCAGGGACGCATGAAGGTCTTCATCATCGATGAGGTCCACATGCTGTCGCGCAACGCGTTCAATGCGCTGCTCAAGACGCTTGAGGAACCGCCGTCGCAGGTGACGTTCATTTTCGCCACGACCGAACTGCGCAAGGTGCCGGTGACGGTGCTGTCGCGCTGTCAGACATTCGACCTGCGCCGGGTGCCGCAGGACATGCTGGCCGCGCATTTCGGGCGCGTGGCGGCGGCGGAAAATGTATCCTTTACGCCTGATGCGCTTGCGCTGATCGCGCGGGCGGCGGACGGGTCGGTGCGCGACGGGCTGTCGCTGCTGGACCAGGCCATCGCGCAGGGTACCCTCGATGGCGAGGGACAGGCCGATGCGCAGCCGATCGACGCCACGCTGGTCAGCGGCATGCTGGGACAGGCCGACCGGGGCATGGTGTTCGACCTGCTCGACGCGGTTCTGGCCGGGCGGCCCGGCCAGGCGCTGACCATCACGGACGAGGTGTTCGCACGCGGCGCGGACCTTGGCGTGATGCTGGCCGATGTGCTGGAACTGATCCATACGGTCTCCCGCCTCAAGGCGGTTCCGGCCCTGCGGGAAGGATCAGACCTGCCGGAAATGGAGCGTGAGCGCTGTCTCGCCATTGCGGATCGTGTCTCCGTGCCGGTGCTGGGGCGCACGTGGCAAATGCTCCTCAAGGGACAGGCGGAGGTGGAACACGCGCCTGATCGCAGGCAGGCGGCCGAAATGGTCCTGATCCGCATGTGTTACGTGGCGGACCTGCCGCCGCCGGGCGATCTGGTGCGGCGGATGACCGAACGCGGTCCGGACGCGCCGGCCCCTGACGGGCGCGAGCAACCGGCGTCCGATGCACCGTCGCAGGCAGGCGTCCCGCAGGCCGTGGGGCCGCAGGTTACGGCCGCCGCGCGGGTGGCGCCGGGCGCGCCATCGGGGGGACCGGCGCTGCGCATGGTCGCCAATGGCGGCGTCCGCGTCGATGGCGTGGCGGAAAGCGAGGTTATCGCCCGCCCCGTGCCCGAGACGCGACCCCATCTGCGCACATGGCGGGAGGTCGTGGCGTTCGTTTCGGGACGCGATGCCATGCTGCATGGTCATCTGCGACATTCGACGCATCTGGTGTCATTTGCCGCGCCCGAGATCCGGATCCGCGTGGAAACGGGCGCGATCGCGGGGCTTGCGCGGCGTCTGGAAAACCTGCTGCGCAAGGAAACCGGCGATCCGGCCTGGAAAATCCGCACCTGCGAGGAAGAGGGCGAGCCCACCCTGGCGGAGCAGGGGGCCGAAATCATCCAGATCCATCGCGCGGACGCGGCCTCCCACCCGCTGGTTCAGGCGATCATGTCGGTCTTTCCCACCGCGCGGCTGGGGCAGGTGACCGATCATGCGCTTGACGATTACGGCCTTCCGCCTGAAGACATCACACCAGCCATGTTGGCCCCGGATCTGGAATTCGCGCCACTGGATGCCGAACTGGTGGATGAAGACGATCTGCCCCCCGAAGACTGACGCCTGAAGGAGAGAAATGAACATGAAGAATCTTGCCGGCCTGATGAAGCAGGCCACGCAGATGCAGGCCCGCATGGAAGAAATGCAGGCCAAGCTGGAATCAATGACCATCGAGGGCAGCGCGGGCGCGGGCATGGTGAATGTCACCCTCAATGGCAAGGGTGACATGAAGGCCATCCGGATCGACCCCAAGCTGGCCGATCCCGAGGAAATGGAAATGCTGCAGGACCTGATCCTTGCCGCCTGTGCCGACGCGCGCACGAAGCTCGATGCAACGGCGAGCGAGGAGATGAAGAAGGTGACCGGCGGCCTGAACCTGCCCGGTGGCATGAAATTCCCGTTCTGATCGCAAACCCGAACCACAGGGGGATGTGATGGGCGGCGCGGAAATCGAGCGGCTGATTACCCTTCTGGGACGGCTGCCGGGGCTGGGGCCGCGTTCCGCCCGGCGCGCCGCACTCGCGCTGCTTCGCCAGCCCCATGCGCGCATGCTGCCGCTGGCGCAGGCGATGGAACATGCGGCCCGCGCGGTGCGGACCTGTTCCACCTGCGGTAACCTGGATACCTGCGACCCGTGTTCGATCTGTGCCGACCCGTCGCGCGACCGCGGGCTGGTCTGCGTTGTTGAAAACGTGGGCGACCTGTGGGCGCTGGAGCGCGCGGGCGTGCATCGTGGCGTCTATCAGGTGCTGGGCGGAACGCTGTCGGCGCTGGATGGAATCGGGCCGGAAGACCTGAACGTCGCCCCGCTTTATGCCCGGCTGGAGGCCGGCGGCGTGCGGGAGGTCATCCTGGCGCTGGGTGCCACGGTCGATGGCGCCACGACGATGCACTGGCTGCATGACAGCCTGTCGCGGTTCAACATTCCCGTCAGTCGCGTGGGGCAGGGCGTGCCGGTTGGCGGCGCGCTGGATGTCCTTGATGACGGCACGCTTGCGGCCGCGCTGATGGCGCGCCGGCCGGCATGACGGTGGACGCGATGTCTTGGCCCGTGCCGGCCGCGATACCGCGCGTGGCACTGGTGACGGGGGGCGGCGCGCGACTGGGACGCGCCATCGCCCTGGAACTGGCGCAAAGCGGTTTTGACGTGGCGATCCACTATAACGCCAGCCATGACGCGGCGCGGCAGACACTGTCGGACATCATGGCGATGGGCCGTGCCGGATGCCTCGTGCGGGCCGACCTGTCGCATGAGGAGGAGGCGCGTGGCCTTCTGCCGCGCGTATGTGAAAAGCTGGGGCCGGTGGGGGTGCTGGTCAACAATGCCAGTGTTTTCGAGCGGGACGAGTGGGATACGGCAACGCGGGAGGGATGGGATGCCCATCTGGAGCCCAACCTGCGCGCGCCCTTTGTCCTGATGCAGGAATTCGGCCGGCAGATGCCCCCGGACAGGCAGGGCATGGTACTGAACATGCTGGACGAGCGCGTATGGTCGCTTACGCCGCATTTCATCAGCTATACCGTGTCCAAGGCGGCGCTGTGGTCCCTTACGCAGAGCATGGCGCTCGCCCTTGCGCCGCGCGGCATCCGGGTCAACGCCATCGGTCCCGGCCCCGTGCTCCCGACGCCACGACAGACCCCTGCGCAGTTCGCCCGTCAGTGCGCCGCCCTGCCGCTGGGTCATGGCGCGACGGTGGCGGAAATCGCCCATGCGGTCCTGTCGCTTGTCTGCATGCCTTCTGTTACGGGGCAGATGCTGGCGCTTGACGGGGGACAGCACCTGCAATGGTCGCCCGCCGCGCCTGCCGCAAGGTCCCTGCCCGATAACGGAATGCATGACGGCACATGAACGTTTTTCCCCCGTGGCCGGACCGGCCCGCCCTGCGGTGCGTCTTTGTGCGCGACCTGTTGCTGGACGCCAATATCGGCGTCTTCGCGCATGAGCAGGGAGTAACGCAGCGCATCCGCGTCAATGTCGCGTTCGGGGTGACGGATTCGCCGGGTCTGGACGTGGGTGAGGACGACCTCGCCCGCACGGTCTCCTACGAGGATGTGGTGCTTCTGGTGCGTGGCCTCGTGCGGCAGGGGCATGTGCAACTGGTGGAGACGCTGGCCGAACGGATCGCCGCGGGGATGCTGTCCGATTCGCGGATTCGCGTGGCCCGGATCCGGGTCGAGAAGCTTGATATCTTCGACGATGCCGAAGCCGTGGGCGTGGAGATCGAACGCCGCAATCCCCACGCGGCATAGGACTGCGCGACGCGCGGCATCGGGGCCATGCATCGCGCGGTCGTGATGGTGGTGGCGAAGATCAGTTGTCGTGATCTTCCTTGTCGGTCTTCAGGTCGATGTCCGCGCTGCTGATTTCATCGTCGTCATCGTCAAGTCCGACTTCGTCTTCCATCACGTCATCCGCGTCGGCATCCGCGTCCGTGTCCAGATCCGTATCGGGATCGAGGTCATCGGACGTGGCCGCCTTTTTGGGGGGAACGGGGGCCGCGGGTTCCACGGGACGCCGCACGCGCGGCAGTTCCACCGGCTGTTCCGTGCCGCATTTCGGGCAGACCGCCGGATTCCTGTTCAGATCATAGAAGCGGGCGCTGCAGGAGACACAGACGCGCTTTGTGCCGAGGTTGGGCTGGGCCATCTTGAACCTGTCGATCCTGTTCTGTGCAAAGGAATAAAGCCACTGTCGCAACGTGACAAAAGGGCGCAGCCCCATGCCAGTTTGTCCGGCGTATGTCAAACGATGCGCGCAATGCAATGGGCAGGGGATGTTTTTGTGTCAATATCGGATTGACACCCGACGCAGGAATCCGGAATTGGAGGGGGTATGAAAACAGCCTGTATGTTCCCGCTTCATGATGGTGTGGCGACCCCTGATATGCCTGCCATGACCATCCCTGCCTCGACCTATGTTGCGACCGGCCGGGGGCGGCGGGCATGACCGCGCCGCTGATCATCGCGGTGGACGGCCCGGCGGCGGCGGGCAAGGGCACGCTGGCGCAGCGGCTGGCGCGCGCGCTGGACCTTCCGTATCTTGATACCGGGCTGCTGTATCGCGCGACGGGACGGCGGATGCTGGATGCAGGGCTGGATCCGGCCACCACCGCCGATGATCAGGCCCGCAGGGTCACGCTTGACGACCTGTCGCGCACCGACCTGCGCGTGCCGGAGGTCGACCGCGCCGCCAGCCTTGTCGCGTCGCAGCCGTCCGTGCGGCGTATCCTGGTCGATATCCAGCGCGCCTTCGCCACGCGTCACGGCGCGGTGCTGGACGGGCGGGATATCGGGACGGTGATTTTTCCCGACGCGCGGGTAAAATTGTTCGTGACCGCCTCCCTCGCCGCGCGGGCGCGGCGGCGTTGGGAACAGATGACCGCCGATCCCGACGCCCCGGACCGGGAGGCCCAGATCGCCCGCGTCGCGCATGAGCTGGAGGCCCGTGACGCGGCCGACTCCTCGCGCGCCGTGGCCCCCCTGCGCGCCGCCCCGGATGCCATCCATATCGAGACCGATGACCTGAGCGCGGACGAGGTCCTGGCGGAGGCGCTGCGCATTGTTGCCCGCATGACGCGCTGACGCTTATTTGTGGTATTTGTGGCTGGTATTTCGCCCCTGTCCCCTAGGTTTTTATTGACACGGACGGGTCATCGGGTGTCTGTGCTGTGAAATGTTGCCGTTTCGTCATGCGTGGCGGGACGCGACGTTTTTCATGTTGGCCGTCAGGCATGCCATGACCGTGTCATGGATCGCAGCCGGGCAAGACGTTCCGATCAGGGTCGTACGGGATCATGACGCGGGGCGCAGGATTTTCCGGTCCCTTCCATCGGAATGCGACCGGATGCGGGATTTACAAGTAACTCATGGCTTCAGCCACAACACAGCCTACCGCCGAACATGCGGGTGGCGAGGATTTCGCCGCCCTTCTCGAAGAGACCCTGGGCCGCGATAGCGCGTTTGACGGTTCCGTCGTAACCGGTCGTGTCGTCCGCCTGACGGACGAATTCGCGATCGTCGATGTCGGCCTCAAGAGCGAAGGGCGCGTTGCGCTCAAGGAATTCGGCCCGCCGGGCGTGACCCCCGACGTAAAGCCGGGCGACGTCATCGAACTGTTTGTCGAGCGTTACGAGGATCGTGACGGTTCCATCGTGCTGTCGCGCGAAAAGGCCCGTCGCGAGGAAGCCTGGACGAACCTGGAAAAGGCGTTCGAAAGCAACCAGCGCGTCAACGGCACGATCTATGGCCGCGTCAAGGGTGGCTTCACGGTCGACCTCGGCGGCGCCATGGCGTTCCTGCCCGGCAGCCAGGTCGATATCCGCCCCGTGCGCGACGTCACCCCGCTGATGGGTGTGCCGCAGCCGTTTCAGATCCTGAAGATGGACCGCGCGCGCGGCAACATCGTCGTGTCGCGTCGCGCCGTCCTTGAAGAGACGCGCGCCGAACAGCGCAGCGAGCTGATCCAGGGCCTGAAGGAAGGCATGATCCTCGACGGCGTGGTCAAGAACATCACCGATTACGGTGCGTTCGTGGACCTCGGCGGCGTCGACGGCCTGCTGCATGTCACGGACATCGCGTGGAAGCGCATCAACCACCCGTCCGAGGCCCTGCAGATCGGTCAGCCGGTCCGCGTGCAGGTCATCCGCTTCAACCCCGATACGCAGCGCATCTCGCTGGGCATGAAGCAGCTCGAGGCCGATCCGTGGGAAAACGTGGCGATCAAGTATCCGCCGGGTGCCCGCTATACCGGTCGCGTCACGAACATCACCGATTACGGCGCGTTCGTGGAGCTGGAGCCGGGCGTCGAAGGCCTGGTGCACGTGTCCGAAATGTCCTGGACGAAGAAGAACGTCCATCCGGGCAAGATCGTCGCCACTTCGCAGGAAGTCGACGTCATGGTCCTGGATGTGGACAGCGCGAAGCGCCGCATCTCGCTCGGCCTGAAGCAGGTCCAGCGCAACCCGTGGGAACAGTTCGCCGAGGAACACAAGGTTGGTTCCGTGGTCGAGGGCGAAATCCGCAACATCACGGAATTCGGCCTGTTCATCGGCCTGTCGCCCGACATCGATGGCATGGTCCACATGTCCGACCTGTCGTGGGACGAGCCGGGCGAAGTCGCCATGACGCATTACGAAAAGGGTCAGGTCGTCAAGGCCAAGGTCCTGGACGTGGATGTGGAAAAGGAACGCATCTCGCTTGGCATCAAGCAGCTGCATGAAGATCCGGCGGCCGATACCCTGAGCAAGGTGCAGAAGGGCGCCATCGTGACCTGCATCGTCACGGCGGTTCAGTCCAACGGCATCGAGGTCAAGGTTGACGACGTGCTGACCGGCTTCATCCGTCGCGCCGAGCTGGCCCGTGACAAGGCCGACCAGCGTCCGGAGCGTTTCGCGGTTGGCGAACGCGTCGATGCGAAGATCGTGTCGGTTGACCGCGCGGCCCGCAAGCTGGCGCTGACGATCCGCGGCCGTGAGGTCGAGGAAGACAAGCAGGCGATCACCGACTACGGCTCGTCCGACAGCGGTGCGTCGCTGGGCGATATCCTGGGTGCAGCGATCCGTCGCCGCAACGCCGAAAGCTGATATCGATCCATCCCCTGCCCAACCGGGCGGGGGATACGAAAAGGGCGGTGCCATTCATCTGGCACCGCCCTTTTTTTATCTGTTCCTTACGTGACATCCGCCGCACCGTCTGTGTGCGTGGGAAGCCTGTCCCGATGGGCGGCGTCCCGTAATGCCGCCCGATCGGTGGCGGCACGGGACGCAGGCCCGTCAGGGCAGGGACCGGATCATGGCCCCTTGATGACTTCGGCCATGTCGGCGGGACGCAGCCAGCGGGCAAATGCCTTCTGCACGTCCTGCGCCGTCATTTCGTAATACGCCCTGGCGGCCCTGTTCGCGTTATCCAGCGGCAGTCCCAGACCGCTGAGCTGCAGGTAGCCGGCGGCGATCGAATTCAGGCTGGCCTGTTCGAGCGACAGTTCATGCAGCAGGGCGGACTTTGCCATCGTCAGTTCGTCATCATTAAGGGGATGGGCCTGCATGTCCGCCACGTCCCGGATCGCGGCGTCACGTGCCGGCGCGACCTTGGACGGATCCGCCCCGAACGTGATGGAATAGGCCGCGCGCTGGCGTGCCCATGTCAGGTTGCTGCTGACGGTATAGACATATCCCGTCCGCACCCGCAGATCACGATACAGATGTCCGGAGAAGCCGCCGCCCAGCGCCTCGTTCCCCAGCGCCAGGGCGAAATGTTCCGGATTCTGCGCTGTCAGGCCCAGGCTTTCGGCCAGTACCACGCTGTCCTGCAGGCTGGACTGATCCGGGACCCGCGCGACGGAGGTATGGCTGTCGGGACGGGCGGGCAGGTCCACCTTGGGCATCGGTCCGGTCGCATGCCAGTCGCCGAAGGTCGCGCTAACCATCTCCAGTGCCTTTTGCGGCGTAATGTCACCGGTAACCACGATGGTTGTCATGTCGGGGCGATAGGCCGTCGCGTAAAAATCGCGGCTGTCCTGAAGCGTCAGTTTCATGACCTGCGCCGGGGTCGCCTGGCGCAGTGACGGGTCATGCGGGGGATTTATGGCGGATTTGATCGCCCGCCTGACCAGATAATCCGGTGACTGCAGCAACCCCGCCAGCGACGACGCGGTATTCATCCGCACCACCCCGAACGCCTTTTCGGGGAAGGCGGGATGCAGCACATTGTCCGCCAGCAGGCGCAGGCCCTTTTCAAAGTCCGGCGTCAGGGTGCTGACGCCGAAATGGGACCCGGCATATTCGGTCGCCGCGATATCATCCAGCGCCTTCTGGAAACTGACGCGGTCATAGGTGGTGGTGCCGTACGGGAACAGTTCATCCGTGACGTCGGAAACACCTTCCTTGCCTGCGGGTTCCTCCAGGGCAGAACCGATGCGGATCGAACCGTACAGGCTGATGGTATGGCTGACATGGGCGGGGCGGACGATCAGGCGCAGCCCGTTTGGCAGGGTGAAGCTGGACGGTGCCGGGGTGGGAACCGGCGGCGTCAGCGTCATCAGGTCCTTTTGCGCCCATTGCGGCAGGACGACCGGATGGTCCGGCGATGCGGCAAAGGATTCAGACCCCCCAAAGCCCTTGCCCGCCACCGGATGGCCGGAGGTACGGGGTGTCAGGATCGCGGTGATGGCGTGTGCGGGATCCAGCACCTCCCGCGCAAGGCGATTGACGTCCTCGGGCGTGACGGCGGCATAGGCGCTGGCCAGCGCATCGGGCGAATCGAGTCCCATGACGGCCACCGCTTCGGACCAGCTTTCGGCCAGTCCGGAAATGCTGTTCGCGGCATAGCCCAGCTGCGCCAGTTCCCTGCGCCGCGCCGCATCGACCAGATCCGACGGCACGCCATGCGCGCGCAGCGACGCCAGCGTATCGCGCAGCGTCTGCAACAGGGCGGACGGGTCCTTCCCTGCCGGGAAAGCCGCCAGCGCGATGCCGATCCCGGCATCGGCCTTGGGCGCGTAATCAAAGCCGGCCAGCATCGCCTTGCCTTCGGGGACAAGGTCGTAAAGCGCGCCGCGCTGGCTCGACAGGACATCGGACAGGATCTGGGCTGTGGCGTAATCATGCGCCCGCTGTCCCGGCATGCGGCTGGCGATGGCGATCAGCCCGACGGGATAGTCGGTGGGGAAGCTCAGCATCTGCGGCTGCACCGGGCCGGGTGTTACGGTGGGACGCGCGGGCAGGGTGCGCGCGGGCAGGGCGGAGAAGATGTCACGCACATGCGCCAGCGCCTGATCGGGATCGACATTGCCGGTAATGATCAGGATGGCGTTGTTGGGGGTGTACCAGTCCTGGTAAAAACGGCGCAGCATGGCCGTATCCGTATGATCGAACGACTCGCGTGTTCCCAGCGCGTCATGTTCATAGGGCGTATGGGCGAACAGGATCGACTGCAGGCGCGACAGGTACTGGTATCCGGGGCTGGACAGGTCGCGCGATACCTCCTGTTCTATGGCGCCGCGCTCATGCGTCCATTCCTCTTCCGACAGGGTCAGGCCGTTCATGCGCAACGCCTCGATACGCAGGGCGATATCAAGGTCTTCCGCCGGGGCGGTATAGAAATACTGGGTCGTGTTTTCGGTCGTGTCCGCGTTGTAACTGCCGCCCATCCGCGCGCCGATGGCCGACAGCTGGTCCTTGTCCAGTCCCTTGCTGCCGCGGAACATCATGTGTTCCAGCGCATGCGCCATGCCGGGATAGCCGTCCGGTGCAGCGGCGGATCCGATCAGGTAATTCATTTCCGTCGTGACGACAGGGGCCAGCCGGTCGCGCACGATGATGACCCGCATGCCGTTGGGCAGCGTCGCGCGCACCGGGGTTTCGGTCTGGACCTGCGTGGGGGACGCCGGCGCATGCTGCTCCGGCGATGATGCCCATGCCGGAGTGCAGAGGAAGCTGCTGCCCGCCATAAGCAGGGAAAACAGCGAAGGAAGCAGACATCTGTTCATGACGGACAGGTTATCCCCGTTCTTGCGACCTGACCAGTTCATCCGGGTCCTTGCGTTGCAGTCGATGTCACTTAATGTATGGAAGGACAGCACGACATGCGAAAGGGCGGGCGAATGACGGATGCGCACGCGGATGCCATGCGCGAACGCGTGGCGCGGGTGATGGATGATGCCGTCGCGTCCGGGCGTCTGGTGGGCGCGGTCGTCATCGTGGCGACAGGCGGCCGCGTCGTCCTGCGTCACGCCGTGGGGATGGAGGATCGCGAAGCCGCCGTGCCCATGCGCATCGACAGCCGGTTTCGCCTTGCCTCCCTGACAAAACCGGTGGTGACCGCGCTTGCCCTTGCAATGGCGGAGCGCGGGATGCTGGATCTGGATGATCCCGTTTCCCGCTATCTGCCGTTTTTTCGTCCACGTCTGCCGGATGGGGGGGAAACGGAAATCCCCCTGCATCGACTCCTCAGCCACAGCAGCGGCCTGTCCTACGGCTTCCAGTTCCCGCGCGACGACAATCCTTATGCGCGCGCCGGGGTTTCGGACGGACTGGCGGAACCCGGCCTGTCGTTGCGGGACAATCTGGAACGGCTGGCGGGGGTGCCGCTGATTTTCGCGCCGGGCGCGCGATGGACCTATTCGCTCGGCCTCGATGTCATGGGGGGCGTGCTGGAACAGGCGGGAAATGCCGACCTGCCGGAACTGGTGCACCGTCATATCGGGGCGCGGCTGGGGGGCTGGACGCGGACGGGATTTCACGTCGGTCCCGGCGATACGCTGGCGACCTGTTATGCCGATGCCCGGCCCGTGCCGCTGCGGATGCCCGATTCCTATCGCCTGCCGCGCATCCTGCCCGATGGCAGGGTTTCGGAAATCCACTTCATGCCCGATCGCGTCCGCAACCGTGCGTCCTATCCCTCCGGCGGGGCGGGGATGGTGGGAACGGCGGACGATTTCATGACCTTCATCGAGGCCATACGCGCCGGGGGCGGGCCGATCCTGTCCCCTTCAACGGCCATGCGCTTTGGCGCGAACGCCATTGGCGATGCCCCCATGGGGCCGTTTTTCCGTGGAAAGCGCTTCGGGTTTGGCGGGGTCATCATTACTGATCCCGCCGCAGCGCGCACGCCGCTTTCGGTCGGCAGCTTTACGTGGGGCGGGGTTTACGGGCATCAGTGGACGGTGGACCGGGCATGCGGTATTTCCATCGTGATGCTGAGCAATACCGCGCTTGCCGGCATGATCGGCGCGTATCCCGACGCGGTCGTGCGGGCCGTGTACGGACAATGATCGTGCATGCAAACACGCCATTGCGGCGGCGTCCGCGCCGCATGGCGGGACTGGACTGTTACGGGAACTGCAATGTCTTTTGGTGAACGCGTCAATCAGTTCGATGCATGGCTGCTGGATCGGGTTTTCCAGCCTTTTGCCGATGCGCTGCCCGAACGGGTCTCCGCCATGGATCTGGGCATGAATTTTCAGGTCGGGTCGATCGTCCTGTCGGCGGTGTCCATTTCCGCCCTGCTGATGCTGGAGGGCATGTCGTTCGACAGCGTCGTCACCAACATGCTGGGATGGTGTTTCGAGGTCATCTTCTACATCGGCATACACCGCATGCGCGGGATGGTGCGGCCGGGCTACCTCAATCCCCTGCGCGGGATGCTGGCGGGGATGCGCCCGATTTCGATTCCCTTCGCCTTTTATGCGCTTTATCAGGCAGTTACGGCGGACAGGGCCTATGAACTGGCGTTGTGGTTCAATTCCCTGTCGCAGATCGTGTTCGTCGCCGGGATTTACCTGATTTCATGCCACATGCCCCCGCCGCGCCAGCGGGCGCGTCAGGGCTTTGGCCGGGGGCTTCAGCCCAACGAGACCTGATGGCGCAGCATCATCCCGTCGCGCGCGGGGAAAAGCCGCGCGTGCCTTCAGAAATCGATGCAGCGTCCCTTGACGGCCCAGTCGCCGTAACGGGTGGGTTCCGGTCCCTTGGGGCCGCCACGCTCGTCAGGTTCGGCGGGCTGTTTCAGGACAGCCTTGTCCGCCTCTTCCAGCGCCTTTTCGGATGTCAGGGATGTGGGGGGGAGGGGGTTCTTGTCGCTCATGGGACGAAGTGTTGATCCAATCGCGATGTCCGGCAAGGGCAAAAGGACGTGAGCAGCCGGTCCCATATCATGCCCTGCTTCGCAAAGAGCGTTTCAGCTGTCCCCCACGAAACACCCCATAATCATGAAGAAGTTTTTGGTGAAGCTTTTTTCAAAAAGCTTCGAAGAATGCCGCCTTTCTGAAAAAGGCGACACCCGGAAACGTTTTTAGGAAAATGGGTTTAAACCAGTCGTCCGGCTTATTGATGCTCCGACTGGGCGATGCGCTGCTGGACCGCCATCCGCCATGGGGCATCCGCAGGCGCCGCATCCAGCGCGCGACGGTAAAGGTCCGCCGTCTCGGGCGAGATGTGGCCGCCATCGGCCATTGTCTGCGCCTCTGCCGCGCGGGCGGCGACTTCGGGTTCGAACTTGCTTTCGATGGCCATGCGCCATGCCTGCGCCGCAGCGGCGTAATGGTCGCGCGCGGCCTCGGCCTGTCCCAGCAGCACATATCCCTGGAAGCGGCTGGGATCATCCACTGGCATCTGCCGCAGGCTGTCACGCAGCCTGTTGATCAGGTCGTCGTTGCGATGGTCCGCCTTTTCCGCCGCCACCAGCCGTGGGGCCAGCGGCTGCGCGGGCAGGGAGGGATGGCCGCATGTCAGGTAAAGTCCCAGCGAGACGAGGGGCAGCGCCAGCAGCGCCCCTGAAATCGCCAGCGTGGACGCCCCCTTGCGCACGGGGGGGAGCGGCATGCTGTCGGACCCCAGAAGACGGCGCTGGATTTCCAGCCGGGCGCTGTCATGTTCGGATGGCGCGATCAGCCCTTCGGCAAGGTCGCGGTCCAGTTCGACCATCTGCGCCTGATGCAGGGCAAAGGCGCTTTCGCGTTCATCGCGCAGCAGGGTGGTCCTGCGAAAGGAGATAAGACAGGGCAGCAGCGCAATCACGCTGAGCAGGCAGATACCAATCCAGATCATAATTTTCTCAGCGCGGTCGGGTCAGGTCGTCCAACCGCGCACGCTCTGCGTCGGTCAGGGGCGGGGGGGATGATGTCGTCCTGGGGCGGCGGAACGCGCGCAACGCCACCGCCATGCCCACCAGCAGCGCCAGCATGGGCATCAGCCACAGCAGCAGCGTGCCGGCCGTCAGGGGCGGGCGCAGCCGGATGAAATTGCCATACCGGTCCACCATCCAGTCCATGACCTGCCTGTTGCTTTCACCCTTGGCGACATGTTCGCGCACCACGTGGCGCAGGTCGCGGGCCAGGTCGGCGCTGCTGTCCTCGATCGATTCGTTCTGGCAGACAAGGCAGCGCAGTTGCGAACCGATGGCCTCCGCGCGCTGTTCCTGCGCGGGATCAGGCAGCATTTCGGACGGGTCATCGACCGCGCCCGCCACCAGCGGGGCCAGCATGAAGCACAGGGCCAGCGCGATCAGCGCGCGTCGCAGGATACGGGCTGTCATTGTTTCAGGCGGTCCACCAGTGGCAGGATGGTCGTGCGGATCAGTTCCTCGGTAATCGGGGCTGCGGTGTGCCAGCGTATGATCCCCCCCGGCCCGATCAGGAAGGTTTCCGGCACGCCAGAGACACCCCAGTCGATGGCCGCAAGGCCGTCGCGGTCGGCCGCGATGCGGGCATAGGGATTGCCCGCGCGCTGCACGAAGCCCATGGCGTGCTCCGGCTTGTCCTTGTACGCGATGCCCCAGATCGGCACCTGTGCCTTCAGCGCGTTCAGCGTCGGCATCTCCGCCACGCAGGGAATGCACCATGACGCGAAATAATTGACCAGCACCGGCGTCTTCAGCGCCCGCAGGTCGGCCGCGCCAAAGCCCTGCGACGGGGCCTGGTCCGGCAGGTTGAAGTCCGGCACCGCACGGTTGAGGACCGGCGCGTGAATGTCATGCGGATCGAAGGAGCCGTGCGTCATGCCCGACAGCATCCGCCAGAAGGCCACGCCCGTCGCCCCCGCAAGGACAAGGGGGGTCGCCATCAGCAGCCGCCGCCGCGTGGGGGAGGAGGGGGAAGTGTTGCCGCTCATGCCGGTGTCACCATGTTCGCCGCCTGCGCCCGGCGTGGCGCACCCACGCGCACCCGGCGGTCCGACAGCGACAGGGCGCCGCCAATGGCCATGACAAGCCCGCCCAGCCACATCCACGGCGCCAGCGGGTTGTGATGCAGGCGCAGGACATAGGTGGGGTCCGCATCCGTGCCATGCTTGTCGCCCAGCACGCCATAGGTGTCGGAAATCAGGTTGGTATGGATCGCGACCTCCGTCGTGGTCTGGTGCTGGCTTGCAAATGTCCGCTTGGCCGGATGCAGCGTCGTGATCAGGCGGCCGTTATGGCGTACCTCGATCGTGGCGATCATCGCGTCATAGTTGGGACCCTTCGCATTGCGCACGTCCGTCAGGGTCCACGCATCGCCCGCCAGCATTTCGGTCTGGCCGATATGCACCTCGACAATGCGGTGGCTGGCCTGCGACATGCCGGCAAGGCCAAGGACCGTCACCCCGACGCCCGCATGCGCCAGCGCCGCGCCGAACACCGCGCGCGGCAGGCTGCGCGCGCGCCGGATGCTGGCGGACAGGGGCTGACGGAACAGGCGCAGGCGTTCGATGACGTCGGTCGCGCTGCTGGCGATCACCCATACCGCCATCGCGGTGGCAAGGATGGGCAGGATGTCGCGCATCCGCATGACCGCCACCACCAGCGCCACCAGCGACAGGCCGGCCGCCCACCACAGGCGGCGCAGGACCGGCCACATGTGCGCGCGCTTCCACGGCATCATCGGGCCAAAGCCCATGAACGCCATCAGCGGGATCGCCAGCGGAATGGTGGTCGCGTCAAAGAACGGCTTGCCCACGGATATCGTCTTGCCGAACAGCAGGGACATGAATGGCGGATACATCGTGCCCGTCAGCACCACGGCGCAGATGGAACACAGCAGGATGTTGTTCAGCACCAGCAGCCCCTCGCGCGAGACGGGGGCGAACAGGCCGCCGGTCGTCAGCTGCGGCGCGCGCATGGCAAACAGCAGCAGGGACCCGCCGATGACCAGCGCCAGCAGCCCGAGGATGAAGATGCCGCGTGCCGGGTCGTTGGCGAATGCATGCACGGAATTGAGGATGCCCGAACGCACGAGGAACGTGCCCGACAGGGAGAAGGAGAAGGTGCCGATCGCCAGCAGTACCGTCCAGATCTTCAGTCCCTCGCGCTTTTCGACCACGATGGCCGAATGCACCAGCGCGGTGCCCGTCAGCCACGGGATGAGGGAGGCATTTTCCACCGGGTCCCAGAACCAGTAACCGCCCCAGCCCAGCACGTAGTAAGACCACCATGACCCCAGCGCGATGCCGCAGGTCAGGAAGCACCATGCCGCGACGGCCCACGGGCGCACCCACCGGCCCCATGCCGCGTCGACCCGTCCCTCGATCAGGGCGGCGATGGCAAAGGCAAACGGCACGGCGAAACCGACATAGCCGGTATAGAGAATGGGCGGATGGAACGCGAGGCCGGGATCCTGCAGCAGCGGGTTCATGCCCTGCCCGTCCATCGGCGCGGGCCAGACGCGGGCAAACGGGTTGGAGGTCAGCAGGCAGAACAGTTCGAACCCCGCCGCGACCCCGCCGAGCACCGCGATCACGCGTGCCTGCAACGCCGATGGCAGGTTGCGCCCGAACAGCGCCACAGCGCCCCCGCAGATCGACAGGATCATCGCCCACAGCAGGACCGATCCCTCATGATTGCCCCATACGCCGGTGATCTTGTACAGCAGCGGCTTGTCCACCGCGCTGTTGGCCGCGACGTTCTGGACGGAGAAGTCGTTGGTGATCGCCGCATGGATCAGGCAGGCGAAGGACGTGATCAGGCACAGCATCTGCCCCACCGCCAGGGCGGGGGCAAGGCCCATCAGGCGCGGGTCACGACGCTGTGCCCCGATCAGTGGCAGGATGGCCTGCCCCGCGGCGATTCCGCAGGCCAGCGCAAGGGCGAAATTTCCAAGTTCCGGATTCATGGCTGCTATCAGCTTCCGTGCTGCGTGGGACCGGACGTGTTCGCGGATGCGTCCCTGGCCGTCATGGTGTTCCAGCTTGCGGCGTCGGGGGCCTTGCCGTAACGCGGGTCCCATTTGCCGGTGCGGCGCAGTTCCTCGGCCACTTCCTTGGGCATGTAGGTCTCGTCATGCTTGGCCAGCACCTCGGTCGCGCGCATCGTGCCGTCGGGATTGATCGTGCCCACGGCCACCACGGACTGTCCCTCGCGGAACAGGTCGGGCAGGATGCCTTCGTAACGCACGGTCACGGCGTCCTGTCCGTCGGTGACGTCAAAGATCGCGACAGGCGTATCCTTCACCTTCTCGCGCCGGACGCTGCCGGCCACCACCATGCCGCCCAGGCGGATCGTACGGTCCTTTGGCGGCGGTTTCGCATGGACCTGCGACGGCGCCATGAAAAAGACGATGTTGGAGGAAAACGCGTTCAGCGTCAGCGCGGCCGCCGAACCCAGTCCGATCAGGCACGCGATCACCAGCCACAGCCGGCGCGTCTTGCGCGTCATGCCCGCCGCCCTGCCGTGTTCGCGTTGCGTCCGGGACGTTCGATCGTGGCAAGGCGCGCGCGGGCGCGGCGCAGGCGGATCGCGGCGTTGAGGGAAAGGGTCACGGCCACCACCAGCGTCAGGCCGTAGGCGGCGATGATATAGGGAAGATGTGTCATGCGGCGTTACCGGTGCTGGTGTCCTGACGTCCCCGGTTCGCGGCCAGGGCGGTGCGGATGCGGCTTTCCATCACGGCGGCGCGCAGCCGCGCAAGCACGATGGCCCCGAATCCCAGCGTGAAGCCCAGCGTCACGATCGCCAGTGGCCACAGCATGGAGGTGGACATGGTCGGCGCGCCGGTGACGGTGATGCTGTCGGGCTGGTGCAGGGTATTCCACCACTGGACGCTGAACTTGATGATCGGCAGGTCCACCGCCCCGGCAAGCCCCAGGATCGCGGCGGCGCGGTAACCACGTTGTGGTTCGTCAAACGCGCGAATCAGGGCAATATGACCAAGATAGAGGAAGAACAGAACCAGCACCGATGTCAGCCGCGCGTCCCACACCCACCATGTTCCCCACATGGGCTTGCCCCACAGCGATCCGGTGGCAAGGCATACGGCGGTGATGGAGGCCCCCACGGGACCGATTTCCACGGCGGCAAGATCGGCCAGCGGATGGCGCCACACCAGGGAAAGGAGCGAGCATACCGCCAGCGCCATATATCCTGAGGATGCCAGCCATGCGGTGGGAACATGTACATACATGATCCGTACGCTGTCGCCCTGCTGCCAGTCGGCGGGGGAGAAGAACAGTCCCCACACCAGTCCCGTGACGGACAGCAGCAGCGCGGGCCATGTCAGCCATGGCTGAAGGCGCGCGCCAAGCCGCAGGAAGCGGCCGGGGTTGGCATAGCGATGAAAGAGGTTGCCTGTCCGTGCGGTAAGGCTCTGCGTCGCGTTCAAGGTTAAGTCCATCCGTGCCGTGGGGGCACCCGTCAATAAGGGAAAGGGATCCGCAAAAAACCAGTCTCTTGGCACATCTGCGTGTGCATCTGTTTTCCTGCTCTACACTATCGTGTCAAAAAAGACACGGCCAGTCCTGTCCGGACAATGCGCGGGGCCGAGCCAAAGAGGAGAAAAGCATGCTGTTCGCGATTATTTGTACTGACAAGCCCGGATCCCATGAAACCCGTCAGGCCACCCGCACCCGGCATCTGGCCTATCTTGAAACCTATCGCGAACGGCTGGTCCAGGGGGGGCCGGTCCTTGATGCGGACAACCGTCCGTGCGGCAGTCTTCTGCTGATTGACGTGGCCGACCGCGCCGCGGCGGAAGGGTTCGCCGCGGGCGATCCGTATGCAAAGGCCGACCTGTTCGAAAGCGTCGTCATCCGGCCGTTCCGTTCAGTTTTTCGTGATGGCGCGCGGGTGGAATGAACTACTGGCTGATAAAATCCGAACCTGATGCGTTTTCATGGGACGAACAGGTCGCCAATGGCGTGGAGCCGTGGACAGGCGTGCGCAACCATCAGGCGAAAAAGAACCTGATGGCGATGCAGGTGGATGATCGGGCATTTTTCTACCATTCCAACGTCGGGCGCGAAATCGTGGGCGTGGTGGAGGTCGCGCGCGCGGCCTATCCCGATCCGACCGACCCGCAGGGACGCTGGATCTGTGTCGATGTCCGCACGGTGGGGCCGATGCCCCGTCCGGTCACGCTGGCGGAAATCAAGGCCGATTCCACGCTGGCGGACCTTGCCCTCGTGCGGCAGTCGCGGCTGTCGGTCGTGCCCGTGTCGCAGGCGCACTGGACGCGGCTGTGCCGGATGGGGCGGTGGGACGCGGCCGATGCGACGGACGCGGCATGAGGAAGGCGGCGCGCAGCGGCGTTGCACCGCCTGCCGCGCAGGCCGCCACGCTGCTGCGCGGTCAGGCTTTTTACGCGGGGCGGACCGGCGGCACGCGAATTGCCAAAGGCATGTTATGATGTTCAAAACCACCAGAACGGTCCGCGCGCATGCCGCCTGATGCAGGAGGGCATGGGCGCGGGAACCGGCAGGCACCATCAGGCAAGAGGGCATTGCAATGAGTACAGGTACCGGAAGCGAGTTGGCGCCGATGGCATTGGACAGCACGTCGATGACCGAACTCCAGCAGGCGCTTGAGCGGGTGGAAAGCGGGCGTGGGGTCATTGTCCGCCTTGCCGACCTGATGGGGGGCGCCGTGGGGCAGGCCGCGCGTCTGGGCATGCGCAGCCTCGGGCTGGCGCCGGCGTTTCAGACCAAACTCCAGTCCGTGGCGGAAAGTGCGATCACCCGTGCCTTTGACGTGGCGGTCCTTGGGATGCGCCCGACCGAGGACGCGCGCGCCGAACCCGGTGCCATGGCGCAGTGGCGCGATCCGGCGGTCCGTGCTGCGGTCGCGGTTTCCGGCGCAGTGGGCGGGTTTACTGGCCTGCCCGGCCTTGTGGGGGATGTCGGGTTCACCACCATGACCATCATGCGCGAAATCGCGCGCATCGCCCGTGAACAGGGCGAGGACCTGTCCACTGCCGACGCGCGCACCGCCTGTCTGGAGGTATTCGCCCTGCGCGCGTTCCCGTTCGCCGCGCGCGATCCGGAAAGTGAGCTTGGCTATTTCTCGGCCCGCGCGATGCTGCGGGGACGTCCGGTCGTGATGCTGATCAGCGAGGTCGCGACCCATTACGGGCTGGGCCTGTCACGCAAACTGGCGGTGCAGATGATGCCGGTGGCCGGCGCCCTGTGCGGCGCGTCGCTGAACGCCGCGTTTCTGGCGCATTACCGCGCCGTGGCGCAGGCCCATTTCACCATCCGCCGTCTGGAACGCGAATTCGGGCCCGAAGTGCGCCGCACCGCGCAGGACCTGCGCACCCATGTCGCGGGACAGGCGGAAAACAGCCAGCTCTGACCCCTGCCGCTTCGCCCTCCACCGATTGTCCCCATCCATCCTGCGTCAGCGCGGCCGCAGCCTATTTCGCAGGCGGGGCGGTCACGGGGGGCGGGGGTGGATCGCGGCGCAGGATCTGAAGGACGAGCGTCACGGCCGCGAAAAGCAGGTAGAAGACCTCCAGCGTTTCGCAATAGCCGGCCATGTACGGGAAAATGAGCTCCACCCCGTAGCACAGTGCCGCGAAAATCAGGAATATTCCGGCTATTCCCATGGGAATGTTCCTCCTCAGGCCCTAACGGGCGTCAGCAGCGGACGGCCATGCAGTGCGGCCTCGACATTGTCGAGGGCAAGCATCTCCATGTCGGTGCGTGTCTCCATGGTGGCGCTGCCGATATGCGGCGTGGCAAAGACGTTGGGCAGTTCCAGCAGGCGCGCGTCCGGCGTGGGTTCGTTGCGAAAGACATCCAGCCCCGCCGCCGCCAGGTGCCCGTCGCGCAGGGCGGCGATCAGGGCGTCCTCATCCACCAGCGCGCCGCGCGCGGCATTGATGAAAATCGCCCCGCGTGGCAGCAGGCCCAGCATCCGCGCGTCGATCATCCCGTCCGACGCGGCCGACGCCGGCATGTGCAGCGACAGGATATCGCAATGCGGCAGCATTTCCTCGGGCGTTGCGAAATACCGCGCGCCCTTTTCCTGATCGGGGGGAAGGCGGCGGCGGTTGGAATACAGGATCTTCATGTCGAAGCCCCGGGCGCGCTGCGCCACCGCGCGACCGATCCGTCCCATGCCGATGATCCCCAGCGTCTTGCCCGTCACGCGGCAGCCCAGCATTTCATCCATGGCCAGCCCCCGGCCCCACCCCTTTTTCATCAGCGCGAGGTATTCCGCCGCCCGTCGCGATGCCGCAAGGATCAGCATCAGCGCAAGGTCGGCGTTACAGTCGGTCAGGACATCGGGCGTATTGCTCAGCGCGATGCCGCGCGCGGCGATGGCGGGAATGTCGAGGTGATCGGTGCCGACGCTGACGGTGGCGATGACGCGCACGCACGATGGCAGCCGCGCCACGTCCGCCGCCCGTACCGGCAGGGAGGTGGACACCATGATGGCGTCGGGCTGGAACTGCGCCGCCGCGTCAAGCATCCGGGCCGTCGTCATCTGTGTTTCGGGCACCGGGAAAACGGTAAAATCCTTCTGCGCGCGCGCCATGACGGCTGGCGTCTGGCGCTGCGTCAGAAGCAGGCGGGGACGAGGAGAGGTCATGGTAAAACGTCTTCCCTTGCAGCAGAGTGGGAGATGGCCTGTTGTCTGTAAGGCGGCTCTGGTCCTATGACGCGGTGCACGGTCTGGAACTGGCGTAACGGGAGGGTTATCCGAAGAACATGACGGGTCAAGGGGAAGTGGTGGAGATCACGCCGGATCTGATGATCCGTGCCTATGCGGTCGGGCTGTTTCCCATGGCGCCCGATGCGGACGCCACGGAGCTGGAGTGGTACGACCCGCCGATGCGCGGCATCCTGCCGCTGGATGCCTTTCATGTTCCACGCAGGCTGTACCGGACCGTCATGTCCGACCGCTTTGAAATCGTGTCCGATCGCGATTTCCACGCCACCATCACCGCCTGCGCGCAACCCGCGCCGGGGCGGGAGCAGACATGGATCAATGACCAGATCATCGACCTGTTCTGCCGGCTTCATGACATGGGATACGCCCACAGCGTGGAAACATGGCGCGACGGCAGGCTGGTGGGCGGGCTGTATGGCGTTTCCATCGGCGGGGCATTTTTTGGCGAAAGCATGTTCAGCCGCGAACGCGACGCGTCCAAGGTGGCGCTGGTGCATCTGGTGGCGCGCCTGCGGGTCGGGGGATACGGGCTGCTGGATACGCAGTTCGGCACCGCGCATCTTGCGACCTTTGGCGGGATCGAGATCCCGGCGGGGGATTACAAGCGCCGCCTGCGCCATGCCATCGCCATGCCGGCCTGCTGGCCGGATGATGGGAAAAGTTCCCAAATCGTGGCAGCCATGCGTGCGATCCGCGCCGGAGGTTGACATGACCCGGTCGCCGGGTTTGGGTCAGCGCGAGACGATGATGGGGGAAGCCATGACAGATCCAGTGTTTATGCATGACGGCGCGGCCCGCATCCCCGGCATGCAGGGCGGACGCGTGCGGCGGATGGCGCTGGCCGTTCTGGTGGCATCGGGCGCGGGCTGTGGCATGGCATGGGCGCAGGATCCGTCCCCGCCCGCGGCCCATCCCCCCCTGACCCCGACGCGCGACGTGCAGGTGGATTACGACGTGCAGCCCGACGGCGTGCCGGAACCCAAGAAGGTGCGGACATGGTTCGCCTATAACGGCGGCCTGATGCGAATCGACAGCCCGCAGGGAATGGGCGAGACGATTCTCAACCGCATGAACCGTCAGGTCACGATCATCATCAACCCGCAGAAGATCTACAGCCAGCTCGACGCCCGCTATGGCATCCGCAACCCGTTCCTGCTGGACCTGTCCATGTCGTTTTCGCGCAAGGGTACGTCCAGCGTGGCGGGCGTGTCCTGCACGGAATGGGACGTGCGCACCGATCAGGGCACGGCGGTCGCCTGCGTGACGGATGACGGGGTGATCCTGCGCGAAATCGGGGTCGATGGCGACGGGCTGAAGGGACGGCTGGAGGCGACGCACGTTTCGTATGAACCGATCGCCGACAGCATGTTCCAGCCCCCCGCCGATTACCGGCGCGTCGATCCGCCCCCGCCGCCCGGCAGCCCCTCCGGCACCCCAAAGACATCGGAACAGAAATGAACATCATATCAGGGAAAGACCGTTTCATGGGATTTGCGCGTGGATCGATCGGGACACGGACGGGCAGGGGACGGACAGGCAGGGGGATGATGGGTATCCTCCTGCTGGCATCGGCCGTCATGGTCCATGGTGCGGCGCGCGCCGCCGATGCCGCTGGGGAAAAGCCTGCGGCGGCATCGGCAGGGGAAGCCCCGTTCGTCACGCCGCAGCATGATGTGGACGTGACCTATACGATCTATCCCCCCCATGACGCGCAGGCCACGATGACGCAGCGCATGCGCTGGTCCGAGGCGAAGATGACGCAGCGTATCGACCCGGGGAATACCGGCACCTACATGATTACCGATTACCGGGACAGGACCCTGACCGTGATCGACCCCGACCGGCGCATGAAAACCGTGATCCCCGCGCCGGGCGCGGCTTCGGTCGATCCGTCCCGCCGGGCGGAGGGATCATGGCTGCGTACCGGCAGCGCCACGGTGGCGGGGCATGCCTGCACCCTGTGGCAGACCAGCGATACCGACCAGCGTCCAAGCGAGATCTGCTATACCGATGATGGCGTGATGCTGGAGGTCGTGCGTGACGGCAAGGTGATGGTGGAGGCCACAAGCATTGCCACCACCCCGCAGGATTCAGCCGTTTTCGACGTGCCGTCCGGACTGAAGGAAGTCCACGCCGCCCATCCCTGACCCCCTGCCTGCCGCGGATCGTTGCGCATTATGGCGTGAAAGGGGCGCAGGCTGCCTGCAAATCGCCATGACGGCGCTGTTTCCTGGGTCCTGCGCCGTTATGGCGGGCCGTCACAGGTGGTCCGTTGCTGGCGGCACGGAAACAGGGAGTTTCAGGAACATGCGTGGTTTCATGCGAGCATTGATGGTTGCGCCAGTGGTGGGTGGGCTGATGTTCGCCCTTGTTCCCGCCGCCCAGGCGCATCGTGGCGCGGGGGACGCGTTCGTGGGCGGCCTTGTCGGCGGGATGGTGGGCGGCATGGTCGATGGCGTCATCATGAATGCCTACGGACCGCCGCCTCCTCCGCCCCCTCCGCCACCGCCCCCTCCGATGTATTACAGGCCGCAGCCGCAGGCCTATTATGGACCGCCTCCGCCACCCCCGCCGCCGGGGCCTTACGGGGGTGGGTATTACGGACCGCCGGGATACTGACGAAAGGTGTGACGGCGTAAGGGATCAGCCGTCGCCGCGCAGGGCGTGAACCGCCTTCATCACCGCGGCGACGTGACCCGTGACCTTTACCTTGCGCCATGCCTGCACCAGCCGGCTCTGCCCGTCGATCAGGAAGGTGGCGCGTTCGATTCCCATGTAGGATCGGCCATACATCGATTTTTCGACCCATACGCCATAGGCCTCGGTCACCGCGCCGGTCGTATCCGACGCCAGCGGAAAGGTCAGGTGCTGTGCTGCGGCGAATTTCTCGATGGCGGGCATCGCGTCGCGCGACACGCCGATCACGGTGACGCCTTCGCTGTCCAGTTCACCAAGCGCCTCCTGAAAGCCGCAGGCTTCCTTGGTGCAGCCCGATGTGTTCGCCTTGGGATAGAAATACAGCACGAACGGCTTTCCGCGCAGCATCGACAGGCTGACATGGCGGCCGTGGCTTGCGGGCATGTCGAAATCGGGGACGGGCGCGCCGGGTTCGGGAAAGGTGGGAAGAGACGTCTCGTTCATCATGGAATGCCTTTGGGAAATATCGCGCGGGAAAGGTCGGGGTGCCCGCGCATCATGTCCTGCCGTTTGTGTGGGGCTTTGCGCGGACGTGCAATATCTTCATGCGCAATCAGGTAGTCTGGATGTCCTGCGCGGGTGGCAGGGAGGCGATCAGGCGGCTGAACGCGTCACGCACGTGACAGGCCATGTCGTCCATGCGGGCCAGCATGTCGTCCTCGCTGTCGGCGGCGAGTTCGCGCTGCATGATTTCCATCGCGGCGGGGGGCAGGCGTTCGGGGATTTCGGTGCCCATCAGGATGCGCAGCATGCTCTGCGCCGAACGCCAGAACAGGTCCGCGCGGCGCAGCATCCGCGCGTCAGTGGCCGACAGCATGCCCGCGCGCGCCAGCCGCGTAAACGCGACGCGCGTGCAGGTGGAGCGCACGTCGCGCCGGGTGCACAGCAGTTGCAGTCCCTGCGCGATGAACTCCACTTCCATCAGACCGCCTGCCCGGCGCTTGATATCCCAAGGCCCCTGCGGCGGCAGTTCGCGCATCAGGCGCACCCGCATCGCCCGCACGTCCTCGCGCACCGTGTCGGCGGCGATGTCGCGTCCGTCGTCCGCGCCGCCATCCAGCGCCACGTCGATGGCATCGCGCAGGCGGCGGGCCAGCGCGGGCGGCCCGGCGACGACGCGCGCGCGCGTCAGGGCCATGCGTTCCCATGTCCATGCCGATTCCGCGTGGTAACGCCGGAACGACGCCAGCGACACCGCGACCGGCCCTTTCGACCCCGACGGGCGCAGGCGCATGTCCGCCTCATACAGCGGCCCTTCGGCCCCCGGCGCGGTCAGGGCGGCGATGAAGGCATGCGCCAGCCGTACGAAATACGTCCCCGCCCCCAGCGGTCGCGCGCCGGGTGTGTGCGCGTGGCGCGGCACGACGCTTTCCATCACGTCGTCGGGATGGTCGAACACCAGCATGAGGTCGAGGTCGGATCCGGGCATCATTTCCCGCGATCCGGCCTTGCCCATCGCCACGACCGCCATCGCGCCGCCCGGCACGTGGCCGTGACGCGCGCGATGTTCCGCCGTGACCGTGCGCAGAAGGCCGCGCATCACCGCGTCGGCCATTGCGGTGCGCACCCGCGCGGCGCGGTCCTCGCTCATGCGGTGTTCAAGACGCGCGACGGACAGGCGGAATTCCTCTCCGCAGACAAAACCGCGCAGGACCGGCAGCAGGCGTTCGGTCCCCATGTCCTGCGCCACGTGCTGGCGCACCAGCGCCACGGCGGCGCGCGCGGTGTCATCCGTCGCCTCCGTCGTGCTGGCGTCAAGCAGGCCATCCAGCGCGGAGGGCGCCTGCGCCAGATGGTTGGCAAGGAAGGGGGAACAGTCCAGCACGGTCATGATCCGGTGCACCAGCGCGGGATTGCGTTCCAGCAGCGAGAGGAACTGCACCCCCGCCCATTGCCGTTCCAGCAGCGTGTCGAAACGGCGCAGCACCGTCAGCGGATCGCGCCGCGACCCGATTTCGCGCAATATTCCGGGCAGAAGCCGGTGCAGCAGCATGCGGGCGCGGTCCGAGCGCAGCGCGCGCAGGCGGTTCGTGTTCCACCGTTGCAGGATGGTGCGGGCGTTATCGAGGGTATCGGCAGGGAACCCGGCCTGTTCCAGGCGCTCTCCCACTTCCGCGTCATCGGGGGCGATGGTGTCGTCGGGGTGTCCCGGTTCGGCGAACTGCCGTTCGAATATCCGGCGCGAATGGCGCATGCTCGGCACGATGGCGTGGGCGAGGGCGGGGCCGTCCGCCGCGTTCATGAAGATGGCGAAATGATCGAATCTGTCGGGCGTTTCCGGCAGCCGGTGCGTCTGGTGATCGGCGCGCATCTGCAGCCGGTGTTCGACCTGCCGCATCATGTGATAGTTGCGAGACAGGATTGTGTGCTGTGCATGCGAAATCAGGTCCGCCCGCGCCAGCCGGCGCAGTGCGCCCAGCGTGGTGGGATCGCGCAGGTCCGGTCTGCGGCCGCCCCAGACCAGTTGCAGCGCCTGCGCCACGAACTCCACCTCCCTGATGCCGCCCTGGCCCAGTTTCACGTCATGGCCCAGCAGCCAGTCGCGCATGGCGTCGTCGGAGGCGGGATTTTCCCCACAAAGCGCCAGCAGTCCGCCTTTTCCGGCATTCCGGTGGCGGTCGATGCGTGCTTTCATGTCATGGATGTCGTCGATGACGGCGAAATCAAGGTGCCGTCGCCATATGAAAGGGTGGATGGCGGCCAGGAAACGCTGTCCCGCCGCGATATCGCCAGCGACGGGGCGGGCCTTTATCATGGCGGCGCGTTCCCATGTGCGGCCCATGCTTTCATAATAGGTGATCGCCGTGGGGAAGGACACGGCCATGGGGGTGGCGGATGGATCGGGACGCAGGCGCAGGTCGGTACGGAAAACGTAACCATCTGCATCGCGTGCTTCCATCAGGCCGACAAGGTCGCTAGTCATGCGCACGAAGATACGCCGCAGGTCCTCGTGTTCGGGGTGGCAGGCTGGGTCGTAGAGGACGATCAGGTCGATATCGGAGGAGTAGTTCAGTTCCCGCGCGCCCAATTTTCCCATGGCCAGGACGACAAAGCCGCTGCATCGCGCGGGGTCGTCCGGGTCAGGCAGAACCAGATGGCCTGTATCATGGGCCGTGCGCAGCAGATGTCTGACCGCGAGATGCAGGGTCGTCTCGGCCAGATGGCTGAGGGCGTGCGTCACCTGCTGCAGCGACCATGCGCCCCCGATATCGGCCAGCGCGATGGCCAGCGCCGCATGCCGCTTGGCCGTGCGCAGGACGTGCGCGATGTCGTGGCGGGGCTGCTGTGGCGCCTCCGCGCGCAGGTCCGCCAGGATGTCGGCCATCACGCGTTCGGGGCCTGCGCGCAGCAGGCGGGCGAAGGCATCCGCATCACGTCGCGCCAGATCGGAAAGGTAGGGGCTGTTTCCCCCCATCGCCCGGACCATTGCCGCCACCGTCGGGACCGACAGCACCGCCGCATCCAGCCCATGCCCGGACAGCGCCTTTTCCAGGTCCTCGTGCAGGTGTCCCGCGGCCCGCGCATCGGCCGCCGGGGGCCATGCGCAGTTCCGCCATCCGGGATGAATCTCTCCGGGGCGGGTGTCCGGGGTGACGGGGCGCTGGGACATATGAAACAACCTGGGCAGCAATGGCGACATCGCGCGCACGGGCACGCGGGTGCAACGTGGACGCCATGACGCGCGACGGTCAAGATACGTCACCGCCCCCCCCCGCCCCGGATGGACGGCTGCGCCTGATCGGGCTGCGGGTGCTGCGGGTGGTCATATGGACGCTGCTGGCCAGCATCGTCCTGCCTGCCGCACTGCTGCTGGTCCTGACGCTGCGCCTGTCCACCGGGCCGATCGACGTGACGCCGGTCGTGCGGCTGATGACGCCGCTGTCGGTCGTGCATACGCCCGATCCCACCGGACGGCTGGGCCGCCTGACGGTAGGCCGCGTGCTGGTGGGGTGGAACGCGCTGCATGCGGGGATCCGCGCGCCGCTGGAAGTCTGGGCGAGCAACGTGACCATCATGAACGCGGATGGCACCATCTCCAACCGCATCAGTCACGGGCATGTCGTGGTCAATACGCCCGCGCTGGTCCACGGGGACGTGGTGCTGCGCCACCTGTCGGTAAGTGACGTCCACCTGACGCTGGAACGGGGCACGGACGGGGAAATCGGGATCGACCTCGGTCCCGACATGCCCGACGATAACAGCCATTCCCACAGCCATCCGGTGGATCTGTCGCGCCTGCGGCGGCTGATCGTCTCGGATGCGCAGATCAAATTCACCGACCACATCTCGGGACAGGTATGGCAGACGCGCGATGCCTCCGCGAACCTGCATATCGTGTCGCATGACGGGCAGATCGGGGCGAGTGGCTCGGCCGGTTTCATGCTGGAGGGCAGTGGCAAGCGCCTTATCATGAGGGGGGAAGGGAACGAGGTCTCCCCCGGTCATATCGACTGGACGGTGAAGCTTGATCCGGTCAGTCCCTCGGCCTTCGTGCCGGGACAGAAGGACGTGGCGGCGCTGGACCTGCCGGTGGGCGGGACGCTGCAGCTGTCGCTGGCGTCCGGCGGGGCGGGACAGTTCATGACGCCGCGGACGCTGGGCGTTGACCTGAAGGTCGGCAATGGCGCCATTACCACGCGCAGGAGCGGAAAGCTGCTGGTTGGCGACGGGGAGGCGCATCTGGTCGCCTCGTTCGATCCGGGGGGGCAGGATGCGCCGTTCGATGGTCCGTTCCGCGCCACGCTGGAAAAGATGGTCGTGCACCTGCGCGCGCCGGGCCATCCCGATGACGACGGCAGCGGCCCCACACTGACGGCGACGGCAAGCCTGCATGCCTCCTCCCTCGTGCATCCGCGTGATCTGGGCATCGGCATCTCGGCCGAGGCGCTGGCGCTCGATTTCTCGACGCTGGGGGATTTCTGGCCGGCGGGCGCGATGAAGGGCGCGCGGCGCTGGGTCACGACCAACATTACGAAGGGACATGTCAGCGAGCTTCAGGCGCGTGTGGGGCTGGTCAGCCATGACGGGTGGAACAACCTCGACCTGACATCGCTGACCGGCGACATCCGCGCCGACGGGATGGAGCTGTACTGGCTGCGCCCGATCCCGCCGCTGCATGACATGGACGCCCACCTGACGTTCGAGGGACCGGACGAAATCGCGATCAGCTTTGACCATGCGTACCAGCTGGTTGACCGCACCGACCGCCACGTCAACGCGACGGGGGTCGGGCGTATCGAGGTCGGGCCGGGTTCGATGCTGATTACCGGCCTGATGAAAAAGGTCCAGATGGGGGACATCAACACCACCCTTCAGGGCAATGCGCGCGATATCCTGGCCCTTCTGGCCGAACC
Organism: Novacetimonas cocois; assembly: GCF_003311635.1. Lineage (GTDB taxonomy): Bacteria > Pseudomonadota > Alphaproteobacteria > Acetobacterales > Acetobacteraceae > Novacetimonas > Novacetimonas cocois. Next base: position 83,240 of record NZ_QEXL01000001.1, read on the forward strand.
CCGGCTCAACGTCCTGTCGCGCCATCCGATGACCTTTACCTCTCCTGCGGGCAGGGCCAACGTCTCGCTGCATATCGCGCTTCCGCTGGATGCCCATGTCAAGCTGGCACAGATCGACCTGCGCACGCATACCGACCTGGCGCAGGTGCATCTGGGCAATGTGGTGATGGGGCGGTCCCTTGATGCCGGGCGCTTCGGGATCGACGCATCGATCGACGGGCTGCTGCTCAAGGGGACGGGCAATCTGTCGGGCATTCCGTCAACGATCCTCTATACCATGGATTTCCGTGCCGGGGCGCCCGACCATGCGGTCGAAAGCGCGAGCGTACAGGGATACCTGACGCCTGCCGGCGTGCGTCGCGCCGGTCTGGACACCGGGGAGCATTTCGGCGGCAGCGCCGCGCTGGATGTGGATTATGACCGTTATCCGGGCGGAAAGGCGCAGGTGGACGTTGACCTCGACCTCAAGCGTTCGGCCCTGACGATCCCGATCTGGAGCAAGCGGGTGGGCGAGGACGCGAATGCCTCTGTCGTCATAAACCTCGATCACGGGCGCGTCGCCTCGATCGAGGACATACGCGCGGTGGGGCCGGAACTGCTGATTGACGGGCATGCCGAAACGGCCGAGGGGATGAGCCGCCGCCTGATCCTGCACGGGTTCCGCGTGGGGCGTTCGAACGGCAACGCGATCATCACCATCCCGGCCGGGGAAAAGGATCCCTATGGCGTATCGGTCGCAGCCCGCGTGCTCGACCTGTCGCCGCTGCTGGAATACCAGAAACAGAACGAGAAGGCGGCGGATGGAGCGGCCGCGAAGCCGCCGGCAAAGGGATACCACATGCCCGAAGCCGCCAGCGGACGCGTCAAGAGCGCGCCGGGCCGCAGCTGGAACATCAATGTCGATGCCCGTACCGTCTTCTATAACAGGACGCAGTCGATCCAGGGCGTGCATAGCCATCTGGAGGATGACGGTGTCCGCCTGATGCGCGGGACATTTTCCATGACAGGCCCGACCGCCGCCACCGCGACGCTGGTCCCGCATGGACAGAGCCGCGTCCTGTCGATGCACATCGCCGATCTGGGCAGCCTGCTCAAGGCCATGAAGCTTGGCGACCAGATGGAAGGCGGGCAGGTCGATCTGGAGGGATCATTCGACGATGTGGACGCCAGCGCGCCGTTTTCGGGACAGCTGAGTACCGGCCCCTTTGTCCTGCGGCAGGTGCCCTCCATCGTGCGGATGGTGAACAATGCCTCCATCTACGGCTGGATGAAGGCGCCGCATGCGCCGGAATTCCAGGTGGAGCATGTCAAGGTGCCCCTGACGTTCCGCGACGGCGTGGTCAATATCACGGACGGGCTGGTCAGCAATGCCTCGCTGGGGGCGACGGTGGCCGGACGCATCAACCTCGACCAGGCGACGCTGGATCTGGACGGGACGATCATTCCGGCATTTGCCGTCAATGCCGCGCCCGGCCATCTGCCCGGCGTGCTGGGATGGCTGTTCAGTCCTGAAAAGAACGGCGGCGTGGTCTCGGCCACGTACCAGATCAGCGGGTCGTTCGATAACCCGAGCGTGCACGTCAACCCGTATGCCCTGCTGCTGCCCGGTTTCCTGCGGAATCTGGCCCACCTGCACTGAACCGGCGTGCGCTGAACCAGTGTGCCCTCAGCCTGTGCGGCGGGCCGCTACGCATTTATGTGGGGCGTGCCTTACGTATCGGGCGTGATGCTGTCACGCGCGGGTAAAAGGAAGAGGACCGTCAGCAGGGAACAGGCGATGCAGCCCGTGACGTACCAGTAAAACCATTCCTCATGCCCGGCTTCCTTGAACCACAGCGCGACATATTCCGCCGTGCCGCCAAAGATGGAAACGGTCAGCGCGTAAGGCAGCGCCACCCCCAGTGCCCGGATGCGGGTGGGGAACAGTTCCGCCTTCACCACCGCGTTGATCGAGGTGTATCCCGAAATGCACAGCAGCGCGATCACCACCAGCAGCAGCGCCATGCGCGGGGAGTGCGCCTGTCCCAGCGCGTGCATCAGCGGAACGGTGACGATACAGCCGATGACCCCGAACGACAGCAGCAGCGGCCGCCGCCCCACGCGGTCCGACAGCGCGCCGAATACCGGCTGCGCCAGCGCGAAGATCGCAAGTGCCGTGGTGGAGACGACCGTTGACTGTTCCCGGCTCAGCCCCGTCGTGTTGACGAGGTATTTCTGCATGTAGATGGTGAAGGTATAGAACGCGACCGTCCCGCCAAGGGTCAGCCCGCAGACCGATATGACCTCCCGCGGGTGACGCAGCAGCACGCGCAGGCCGCCTGTCGCGCCGGGATCGCGGGTGGCGTGGCGGAACTGTTCGCTTTCGGCCATGCCGCGCCGGAACCACAGGACCGAAAGCGCCAGCAGCGCGCCGATGCCAAAGGGAACGCGCCACCCCCATGCCCCGAGCTGTTGCGGGGTCAGGATGACGAACTGCAGCAAAAGCAGCACCACCAGCGCCAGAAGCTGCCCCGCCACCAGCGTGACATACTGGAAACTGGCGTAAAATCCGCGCTGCGCCGGGGGGGCGATTTCCGAAAGGTACGTGGCGCTGGCCCCGTATTCCCCGCCAAGGCTCAGCCCCTGCACCAGCCGCGCCAGCAGCAGGATGGCGGGGGCCGCGATGCCGATGCTGTCATAGCCGGGGCATAGCGCGATCGTCAGCGATCCCGCGCACATCGCCAGCACCGATATGCTGAGCGCAAAGCGGCGGCCGTGGCGGTCGGCCACCAGCCCCATGATCCATCCCCCGATCGGACGCATCAGGAAGCCGATGGCGAAAATCGCGGCCGTGCGCAGCAGCTCCGCCGTCTGGCTGCCATGAGGGAAGAACGCGTGGGCGAAATACAGCGAAAACGCCGCATAGACGTACCAGTCGTAATATTCGATCAGGTTGCCCGATGAACCGGCAACGATGCTGCGTATCCGCTGGCGCGTCGTCAGCGTGACGTCGGGGGAAGGGGGAATGTGCATGGATTGGGGTGTCTTGCGTCCATGAAGGGCGGGGGAAGGGGGATCAGGCGTTTTCGGCGCTGCCGGCGATGATGGGGCGTTCGGCCTCTTCTTCGGGGATCAGGCCGGCCATCGCGGCATGGAGGCGCTTTGTATCCAGCTCCCTTTCCCAGCGGGCGAGGACGATGGTGGCCACCGCATTGCCGATGATGTTCGTCAGCGACCGGCATTCCGACATGAACCTGTCGATCCCCAGGATCAGGGCCATGCCGCTGACGGGCACGTCCGGCACCACCGCCAGCGTCGCGGCAAGGGTCACGAACCCCGCCCCGGTCACACCCGCGGCCCCCTTCGAACTGATCATCGCCACAAGCAGCAGGGATATCTGCTGCCCCAGCCCCAGGTCCACGCCGGTTGCCTGCGCGATGAACAGGGCGCACAGCGACATATAGATGTTGGTGCCATCAAGGTTGAAGGAATATCCCATCGGGATCACCAGCCCGACAACCGATGGCGCGCACCCGGCATTTTCCATCTTGGTCATTAGTGACGGCAGTGCGGATTCCGACGAACTCGTCCCCAGCACGATCAGCAGTTCCTCGCGCAGGTAGGCCAGAAGGGGCAGGATGCGAAAGCCGTTATAGCGCGCGACAAGCCCCAGCACGACGATGATGAACAGTGCCGAGGTCGCGTAGAATGTCAGCACGAGGAAGGCGAGGTCCAGCACCGAACCGATGCCGAAGCGGCCGATGGTGAACGCCATGGCCCCGAACGCCCCGATGGGGGCCGCCAGCATGACCAGCCGCACGACGCCAAAGACAAGCTCCGTCAGCTGTTTGAACAGCGACAGGATCGCATGCCCGCGCGGCCCCATGTGCGACAGGCTGATGCTGAACAGGATCGCGATCAGCAGCACCTGCAGGATATCGCCCGACACGAAGGCGCTGATGACGGTGTCGGGGATGATGTTCAGCATGAACCCGCTGAAGGTATGGGCCTTGGCCTGCGCGGCGAAGGACGCCACGGCCTGTCCGTCCATCAGCGCGGGATCGGCATGCACGCCGGCACCGGGCCGCACGATATTGGCGACCAGCATCCCCACCACCAGCGCAAGGGTGGAGAAGGTCAGGAAATAGACCATCGCCTTCCCCGCGAGGCGCCCCGCCTTGCCCAGGTCCGACAGGCCGGCCACCCCGGTCACCACCGTCAGGAAGATGACCGGCGGGATGATCATTTTCACCAACCGTATGAAACCATCGCCAAGCGGTTTCAGCGCGGTCCCCGCCTGCGGCCAGAAATGGCCGATCGCAATGCCGGCGATCACCGCGACGATCACCTGGAAATACAGGCTTCGGAACAGGGAGCGCGGACGCGGCGCCGTCGTCGTCGGGGAAACGTGGATCATGCGGTTGAGGCCCTGGTGAGGAAACGGTCCGGCCATGCCGGGGAAACAGGATGGAGGGGCAGCCTATCGCGCCCGTGGCGTGTGCGGGATTGAAAAGCTGGTGACCCGCCGGAGGGCGGAACGGTTCCGGCATAGCATGAAGGGCTGATATTCCAAAAATGTATGGTCGGGCTGCTGTATCTGCATTACAGGCTGTGGACATGTTTTGTTCTTTTTTGAGGAAGGATATGGGCTTGGGGGGACATCCGTCTTGTTCGACACGCTGACCACGATCGCGATATGGACCTCGGCGCTGTGCGCGGTGACGGCCTGCCTGCTTCTCTTCGCGCTGCTGCGCCAGCGCGATGGCGGCCGGGCGGAGGAGGACCTGCTGGCGCGGCTGTATGTCATGGTCGAACGCGAAAGTGCCGCCCGCATGGCCGATGCCGAGGCCCAGCGCGCGCGCCTTGCGGAAATCGAGCGTGTGCTGACCGCCCGTCTGGAACAGCGTCATCAGGACACGTCGCAGGGGCTGGGCCGCATCGCCAGCATCGTCAGCCGGGAAATGGGCGACATGCGCTTGAGCCTGTCGGAGGCCTTGCGCGCCATGACCGCCGACAGCGCCACCCAGCTGGAGGCCATACGCGAGGCGGTCAACGAACGCCTGCACGAGGCGGTGGAACGCCAGATGCAGACATCCTTCCGCCGTGTGCTGGAACAGCTGGCCTCCATGCAGCAGGCAATGGGCGAGGTTTCGGCCATGACCGCGCAGGTCGGCGACCTCAAGCGCCTGTTTTCCAATGTCAAGACGCGTGGCGGATGGGGGGAGGCGCAGCTGCGCGCCATCCTGGACGACGTCCTGCCCGAAGGGGCGTATGAGGCGAACTGCCGCCTGAGCGACAAGAGCCGGGAGGTAGTGGAATTCGCGGTGCGCATGCCCGTCAAGGCCTCCGTTCCCCCCGTGCTCGCCATCGATTCCAAGTTCCCGACCGAGGCGTACGAGCGGCTGTTGCAGGCGGTGGAGGATGTAAATCCCGACGCCGAACGCGCCGCGCGCCGCGCGCTGGAGACGACGGTCCGGATCGAGGCGCGCAAGATCGCCGCCAAATACATCCTGCCCCCCGTCACGGTGGAATTCGCGGTCCTTTACCTGCCGACCGACGGGCTGTATGCCGAGGTCGCGCGCATTCCCGGCCTGATCGATGAAATCGGACGCACCAGCCGCGTCATCATCATGGGGCCGGGGCTGATGCCCGCGATGCTGCGCACGATCCACCTTGGCTATGTCACGCTGGCGCTGGAGAAACGCACCGACGACATCGCGCGCCTGTTGGGGGCAACGCGTCAGGAAATGCTGCGTATGGACGGGGTGCTGGAAAAACTGGCGCGCAATGCCTCGGCCATGAGCAGTTCGATCGACGAGGCCCGGCGTCGCACCGGCGCCGTCACGCGACAGCTGCGCGATCTGGACACCGCGTCCTTCGCGCCAGACGCGTCCGCTGACGACCCCGTGGCGCCCGACGGGCACGGGGCGGGGGCGGAACCCGATGCGGCGGGTGGGCAGGATGCGCCCGCGGCCGGTCACCGCGCCGTGCCGCTTCCTTTCGAGTGAAAGGGATTTTAATAGCTGCGGGTATCCATCCTCCCGCATATTCGGAGTTGTCATGACAGGTCCCGACACATCCGATCGCGTTGAAAACGCGGCTTCTCCCGTCATCCCGACCGGGCCCAGTGTCCTGTTGGTGGAAGATGACGTCAAGATCGCGCAGGAAGTGGCGGAGGAACTGGAAAGCCGGAACTTCAGGGTGCGGCACGAATCCTCGGGCTCCGCAGGGCTGGAGGTCGGGCTGACGCACGACTTCGATGTGATGGTCGTCGACCGCATGCTGCCCGAACTCGACGGGCTCAGCCTGATCGAAACCCTGCGCGAACGTCAGGTGCGCGCACCCGTGCTGGTGCTGTCCGCGCTGTCGGCGGTCGATGACCGGGTCAGCGGCCTGAAGGCGGGGGGCGACGATTACCTGACCAAGCCCTTCGCGATGGAGGAACTCGCAGCGCGGCTGGAGGCCCTGCTGCGCCGTCCCACCAACTCGCGCGAGACAATGCTGCGCGCCGGTCCGCTGACGATGGACCTGATCGAGCGCACCGTGACGCGCAACGGGGAGCGGATCGACCTGCTGCCGCGCGAATTCAGGCTGCTGGAATACCTGATGCGCCGCCCCGATCAGGTGCTGACGCGCAACATGCTGCTGGAGGATGTGTGGAATTACCGCTTCATCCCGCAGACGAACCTTGTTGACGTCCATATCGGCAAGCTGCGGCGCAAGGTGGACGAAAATGGCGGACCTTCCCTGATCCAGAGCATACGTGGCGCAGGGTTCATGCTTCGTGTTTCTAAATGAACTGTTCCGGACCGCGACATTCCGCCTGACGCTGGCGGTTGTCGCGGCCATGATCGGCTCCGCCGCGTTCCAGTTCTTCCTTGGCTACAGTCAGGCCACGGTGTTCGAGGCGCGGCGTTCGGACACGCTGCTCTACCGCGAAGCCGCCCTGTTGCAGACCGAAAGTCAGGAGGACCTTGAACGCAAGGTCCGCGACCGCGCGACGGATGACCTACGTGTCATCATGAATGTCACGACGCTGTTCGATCATGACCATCTTTACATTGTCGGCGACCTGCATGACTGGCCCGAAGGGCTGGTGGCCGACGGTCATGTCCATGAAATCAGCCTGCAGAACACCGACCATTCCCCCGGCGTCCTGCGCATGCTGGCGGTCAGCGTGCGGGGGGGACGTTTCCTTGTGCTGGGGCGAAGCTGGCACATGCGCAGCGAACTGCGCCTGATGATGCGCCACTCGCTGCTGGTTTCCATCGTGCCGACCGTGTTGTTCGCCCTGATGACCGGCATCGTGCTGAGCCATCGCGCCCTGGCGCGCGTCAAGGACATGCACGAGGCCATTGACCGCATCATGGAAGGCGACCTGCATGAACGTCTGCCGGCGGGTCGGCAGCGCGACGACCTGCAGCGCCTGGCGGGCAGCGTCAACAGGATGCTCGATCGCCTCGAACGCCTGATGGACGAGATACGTGACGTGGGCAACGATATCGCCCACGACCTGCGCACGCCGCTGACGCGGGTGCGGGCGCGGCTGGATCGCGCGCGTTCCGCCGGGCATTCGGCCGAGGCACTGCGCAACGTGATCGCGCGCGCCATCGACGATCTCGATCAGTCGTTCGCCGTCATCACCGCGCTGCTGCGCATTGGCGAGATCGAGAACGGACGCCGCCGGGTGGGATTCGGGACGGTGGACCTCGACGGTCTGGCGGCCGACATCATCGACCTTTACGAACCCATTGCCGAAAGCAAGGGAATCGTGCTGCGCCACACCCCCGGACATGGCGTCATGCAGGTGCTGGGGGATCGTGACCTGCTGATCGAGGTCCTGGCCAACCTTGTCGACAATGCCATGAAGTTCACGCCCGAAGGTGGCCACGTCACCATCCGGACCTATGAGGACGCCGATGGCGTGTCGCTGCAGGTGGAGGATACGGGCATCGGCATCCCGCCGCAGGAACGCAAGGCGGTGACGGGGCGTTTCTACCGCTCCGACAAAAGCCGGCACGTCCCCGGCAGCGGGCTGGGCCTCAGTCTGGTGCTGGCGATCGTGCAGCTTCACAATGCCGTACTGCGCATTGGCGCCGCGCGGCGCGACCCCGATCTGCCGGGTGCCGTTTTTACAATCTGTTTCGTTGCCGCATCGCATGCGCTGCCCCCGCCGGACGAGGCGGCGTGAAGACATTAAACAGAAATTTCATTTGTCTGGGGCGTCCCCCATTTTAACACCGAAGGGGGACGGAGAAATTATGACGATGTACACGAACACATTGCCGGACGCGGGCGGGGGGGAATTCCCGTCCATGTCCGCGATGGGACATGAAGCTGGCGGCCCTGCTCCAGCGCCGGGGGAAACAAGCCGCGTATGAATGGTATCGTTGTTACCGCGCTCAAGCGGCCTTACACGTTTGTCGTCCTGTCCATCCTGATTGTGGTTTTCGGTGTGCGCGGGCTGCTGCGTACCCCCACCGATGTGTTCCCCAGCATCAACATTCCCGTCGTCGCCATCTGCTGGACCTATACCGGCCTGATGCCGGAGGACATGTCCGGGCGCGTCGTCTATTATTACGAACGCGCGCTGACTGCGACGGTCAACAACATCGAACATATCGAAAGCCAGTCCTATTACGGGCGTGGCATCGTGAAGGTCTTTTTCCAGCCCGGCACCGATACCGCCGTGGCGCAGACGCAGATCACCTCCGTTTCGCAGACCGTCATCAAACAGATGCCGGCGGGCATGACCCCGCCGCTGGTGCTGACCTATAACGCTTCGTCCGTGCCGGTGCTGACGCTGCAGGTCTCGTCTGAATCGATGACCGCCTCGCAGATTTACGACATGTCGTCCAACCTGATCCGCCCGGCCCTGGTGTCGGTCGCGGGGGCGGCCATTCCCAACCCGTATGGCGGTCAGCCCGGCAACATCATGGTCGATCTTGACCAGACGAAGCTGCTGGCGCACGGCCTGTCGGCCACCGACATCGGCAACGCGCTGGGCAAGCAGAACATCGTCCTGCCCGCCGGTGACCAGCAGATCGGCGCCTTCGACTACATGGTGCAGACCAATGCCTCGCCGGAGGAGATCGACACCTTCAACAACATGCCGATCAAGCAGGAGGGGAATTCCGTCGTTTACCTGCGTGACGTGGCGTGGGTGCATGCCGGCGGCCCGCCCCAGACCAACATGGTGCTGGTCAAGGGGCATCAGGCGGTCCTGATCGTCATCATGAAAAGCGGTGACGCCTCCACCCTGTCGGTGGTCAGCGGGATCAAGGCGCTGCTGCCCGGGATCATAAAGACGCTGCCCCCCGGGGTGAACATCACCGTGCTGGGCGATGCCTCCACCTTCGTGAAGGAGGCGGTGCGCGACGTGGTGCAGGAAATGGGCACCGCCGCCCTGCTGACCAGCCTTGTCGTGCTGCTGTTCCTCGGGTCGTGGCGATCGACGGTCATCATCGCGACCTCCATCCCGCTGGCGATGCTGTGTTCGGTCATCGGGCTTGGCGCGGCGGGACAGACGATCAACGTCATGACGCTGGGCGGCCTGGCGCTCGCGGTCGGTATCCTTGTCGATGACGCCACCGTCATGATCGAGAATATCGACGCCCATCTGGANAAAAGGATCTGGAAACCGCGATCATCGACGCGGCGAACCAGATCGTCATCCCGACCTTTGTCTCTACCCTGTGCATCTGTATCGTGTGGATGCCGCTGTTCCAGCTGACGGGGGTTGCGGGCTGGCTGTTCATGCCGATGGCCGAAGCCATCATCTTCGCGATGATCGCCTCCTTCATCCTGTCGCGCACGCTGGTGCCGACGATGGCGAAATACATGCTCGCCGCGCAGGTCGCCGCCCATCAGGCATTGGCCAGTGGAAAGGCCCAGCCATCGCAGAGCATCTTTGCGCGGTTCCAGCGCGGGTTCGAAGCCTATTTCGTGATTTTCCGCAACCGCTACCGCAACCTGCTGATGCACCTGCTGGCGACGCGCCGGCGTTTCGTGCCGCTGTTCTCGGTGCTGGCGTTCTGCTCGCTGGGGCTGCTGTATTTCGCGGGGCAGGATTTCTTCCCCGAAATCAATTCCAACGCGCTTGCGATTCACATGCGCGCGCCGCTCGGCACCAAGATCGCCGAGGCCGGCAAGATTTCCATGCTGGTGAATGACGAAATCGGACGCCTGCTGCCCGGCGAGGTGGAGGGCATCGTCAATAACTGCGGCCTGCCGTTCAGTCCGCTGAACCAGGCATTCATTCCCACGCCCACCGTCGGCACGCAGGACTGCGACCTGACCGTGACGCTGAAGGACGAGGAGGCGCCGGTCGCGCAGTACCGCGCCATCCTGCGCAAGGGACTGGCGGAGAAATTCCCCGGCACCGAAATCACCTTCATGCCCGCCGACCTGACGGCCAAGATCCTCAATTTCGGGCTGCCCGCGCCGATCGACGTGCAGGTGTCGGGACGCAACCTGTATGGCAATTTCGATTTCGCGCAGCACCTTGCCAGCCGCCTGCGCAAGATTACCGGCGTGACCGATGTCACGGTGCAGGAACCGATGAATACCCCGACCCTGCGCGTGAATGCCCGCCGGACCTATGCGCTGGGCACCGGCCTTACGGAATCGGACGTGGCGAACAACGCCCTTGCCGTCCTGTCGGGCAGCGGGCAGGTCTCGCCCACCTACTGGCTGGACCCCAAGACCGGGGTGTCGCATCTGGTGGACATCCAGACGCCGCTGCAGTTCCTGCAGACGATGAACGACCTGGAGACGATCCCCATCGACCGGGGCGACGGCAACCCGCAGAACCTGCCGCCGCAGATCCTTGGCGGGCTGAGCCAGATCGTGCAGACGGGCACGCCGGGGGAGGTCGCGCATTACAACATCATGCCGGTCTTCAACATCTATGCCACGAACGAGGGGCTGGACCTTGGCACCGTCTCGCGCGAGGTGGAGCGCGTGGTGAACGAGGAACGCGCATCCCTGCCGCGTGGTTCAAGCCTGTATGTCCGTGGTCAGGCGACGACCATGAACGGCGCCTATGTGCAGCTCATTTCCGGCCTGGCGATGTCGATCCTGCTGGTTTACCTGATCATCGTCGTCAATTTTCAGTCGTGGCTTGATCCCTTCATCATCATTACCGCCCTGCCGGGCGCACTGGCCGGTATTTCGTGGAGCCTGTTCCTGACGCATACCGCCCTGTCGGTGCCCGCCCTGACGGGGGCGATCATGTGCATGGGCACGGCGACGGCGAACTCCATCCTTGTGGTCGCCTTCGCGCGGGAGCGGATGGACCTGCATGGCGATGCGATCAAGGCGGCGATCGAGGCGGGATATGAACGTATCCGCCCCGTCCTGATGACCGCGTCGGCCATGATCATCGGCATGCTGCCCATGTCGCTGAGCAATTCGCAGAATGCGCCGCTGGGCCGCGCGGTGATGGGCGGGCTGATGGTGGCCACCTGCGCCACGCTGCTGTTCGTGCCGTGCGTGTTCGCGCTTATTCATTCAAGAAAATCCAAGACCACGACTGCCGAGGGAGAACGCGCATGACGGGCGCTGATGATAGCAAGGGCCAGCGCGGGCGCGGCAGCAGGATCTGGGTCGGACTGGGCGTGGTCGTGGTGGCCGTCGTCGTGGTGGGCGGGATCGTCGAACGGCGCATGCATGTCGAAAGCCTGAGCCGCCAGACCGCCGACGCATCCATCCCACGCGTGCAGGTCATTTCGCCCGAACATGGGCCAAAGACGCGCACGCTGGACCTGCCGGGCAATATTTCCGCGTGGTACCAGGCCCCGATCTATGCCCAGGTCTCGGGCTATGTGCAGATGTGGTACAAGGATATCGGCGCGAAGGTGAAAGCGGGCGAAATCCTCGCCACCATCGACACGCCGGGCCTGGATGCCCAGTACGCCGCCTCCAAGGCGAATTTCGACGTGGCGATGGCGCGTTACAAGCTGGCGCAGATCACGGCGAAACGCTGGAAGGCGCTGCAGGGCACGCAGGCCGTCTCGCAGCAGGAAGTCGACGTGCAGGCCGCCAATGCGGAGGCGCAGGCCGCCGAGGTGGAGGCCGCCCGTCACGAGGTCTCGCGCTATGCCGCGCTGATCGGGTTCAAGCAGATCGTCGCCCCGTTTGACGGCGTGGTGACGTCGCGCCTTGCCGATGTGGGCGATTACGTGAACGCGGGCGGTGGCGATGTGTCCTCCCGCGGGACGGCGACCGAACTGTTCAGCGTGGCCGACGTGCACCGCATGCGCGTGTTCGTGTCCGTGCCGCAGGATTATGCCGACATCATCGGGCCGAAGCTGACGGGCGACATCACCGTGCCGCAGTATCCGGGACGCGTGTTCAAGGCGAAGTTCCTTGCCACGGCCAAGGCGTTCAATGCCGCGACCCGCACCGTGACGACCGAACTGGTGGTCGATAATGACAAGCGTGAGCTGTGGCCCGATTCCTATGCCACGGTGCATTTCACCGCGCCGGGCGATCCCGATATCCTGATCCTGCCCGAAGGGGCGCTGCTATTCCGCGCGCAGGGGATGCAGGTGGCGGTGGTCGATGACCATAACCGCGTCAGGCTCAGGAATGTCACCGTGGGGACGAACCTTGGCACCAAGGTGCAGATCCTTGCGGGCGTGGGATTGCATGATCGGGTCGTCAACAATCCCTCCTCCGGCCTGCTGGAAGGGCAGGAGGTGTATCTGGTCGGTTCCACCCCCGGCTATAACGATGCCGGGGCCTCGGCCATGGCAAAGGCGCCGGTTACGGAAAATACGAAAGATGACGACGATGTCCGGGCCATGCCGGCCGATCAGGGGGCGGCGGATACCGGGGCGCGTCGATGAAGGGCAGTTCCATATTGATGCGTAACCGCCACTGGCCGGCGCGGGCGGCCTGCCTTGCCGGATGCGCGATGATGGCTCTGGGCCTTGCGGGGTGTGTCGATCTGGCGCCGAAATACAAGCATGCGCATTACTTCTATCCCGACAACTGGAAGGGGGAGGGCTTCATGCATTATGGCGTGCCCGCCGATGACGCCCCCCGTGGGGACTGGTGGATGGTCTTCAACGATCCCCTTCTCAACGATCTGGAGGAACGGGCGGGACGCCTGAACCCCGACCTGCAGTCCGCGGCCGAGACCTTTACCCAGGCGCGCGACCTGTCGGCCGAGGCGGCATCCGAACTCTATCCCCAGATCGGCGGCAATGCCGGGGCGTCCAACAACCAGGCATCGCAGCACCGGCTGTGGCGTGGCGCGGGGTCCCAGGGCCCGACCTACATGTCGTCGCAGCAATGGGGCGCGACCGTGCGGTGGGAGCCGGATTTCTGGTCCGCGATCCGCAACCGCAAGCGCATGCGCCAGCAGCAGGCACAGGCTTCCGCCGCCGATTTTGCCGTGGCGCGGCTGAGCATCCAGTCGGAACTGGCGAATGATTACATGCAGCTGCGCGGCATGGACGCGCAGCATGCGGTGTATCAGGATTCGATCCGCTATTACGAAAAGGCGGTGCAGATCACCAAGATGCGCCAGGCTGGCGCGATTGCCGCGGGGATTGACGTCTCCCGCGCGCAGACTCAGCTTTCGGCCACGCAGGCATCCGATACCGATCTGCTGGCGCGCCGCGCGGTGATGGAACACGCGATCGCGGTGCTGGTGAATGTCTCGCCCTCGGCGTTCCATATCACGCCAACGTCTGAAATCCGCTTCCCAAAGGTGAAGATCGCCACGGGGATTCCTTCCACCCTGCTGGAACGCCGCCCCGATATTGCCAGTGCGGAACGCGCGATGGCGCAGGCCAACCGCGCGATCGGCGTGTCGCGGGCCGCCTTCTATCCCCATGTGACCTTCAGCGCCATGGCGGGGTTCATGGATAATGGCTTCACCCTCGATAAGTTCGCCAACGGCATGTACAACTATGCCGCGCAGGCGGTGCTGCCGCTGTTCCAGGGGGGCATGCGGCGCGCGGAACTGCAGCGCAGCTGGTCGCAGTACCGCCAGGCCGAGGACCGTTACCGCGCCACCGTTCTCGCCGCCTTCAAGGATGTGGAGGATGGGCTGAGCCTGACCCGCGACCTTGACCGTGAGGCCGCGCAGGAAGGCGATGCGGTCAAGGCCTCGCTGCGCACGCAGAACATGACCATGCAGCTTTATACGGGCGGGCTGACCAATTACCTTGACGTGGTGGTGGCGCAGGTTGCTGCCCTGACCGCCCGCATCGCGGAGGTGCAGGTCGAAACCCGCTACATGCAGGCGCAGGTGGAACTGATCCGTGCCCTTGGCGGCGGATGGGACACCAGCCAGCTGCCCAACCACAAGCAGATCCGTCCCTTTGGTCCGCTGCAATATTCGCACCTGCGGATTCCCAAGAGCGCCGGGGGCGTAAACGTGGACAATGGGCCTGATTCGCAGAACCTCGACATGCCAGCATTTTCCTCGCAGGGCTTGACAGCTACCCCGAATCAACGGTAGGTGCGCGCCTCTTATCGGAACGCGGGAGGTCTCTTGCCCCTGTCTCATGCAGGCAAGGGTGACCGCCTGAACCGCGGTCCGGGTGAAACAGTCAGGAGCCCCGGATATGGCCAAAAAAATCGTTGGCTACATCAAGCTGCAGATCCCCGCCGGCAAGGCGAATCCCTCTCCGCCGGTTGGTCCGGCCCTTGGTCAGCGCGGCCTGAACATCATGCAGTTCTGCAAGGAGTTCAACGCCAAGACGCAGGGCATGGAACCGGGGATGCCGATTCCCGTGGTCATCACCGCCTATGCGGATCGTACCTTCAGCTTCATTACCAAGACGCCGCCGAACACCTACTTCCTGATGAAGGCTGCCAAGATCAACAAGGGCAGTTCCACCGTCGGAAAGGCCGCGAGCGTCGGCAAGGTGACCATCGCGCAGCTGCGCGAGATCGCCGAAGTGAAGATGAAAGACATGAATGCCAATGACATCGATGGCGCCGTGCGCATGCTGACCGGTTCGGCACGCGCCATGGGCATTGATGTGGTGGAGGGCTGATCCCATGGCGAAGAACAAGCGTCTGGCCGCAGCGCGCGCCAAAGTCGATGCATCCAAGCAGTATGGTCTGGACGAGGCCATCGCGCTGGTGAAGCAGGGTGCGACGGCGAAGTTCGACGAAACGGTCGAAATTTCCATGAACTTGGGCATTGACCCGCGTCATGCCGACCAGATGGTCCGCGGCCTGCTGTCGCTGCCCAACGGCACGGGCAAGACCCTGCGTGTTGGCGTGTTCGCCCGTGGCCCCAAGGCCGAGGAAGCGACGGCCGCCGGTGCGGACATCGTCGGTGCCGAGGACCTGGCTGCCAAGGTGCAGGCTGGCGAGATCGAGTTCGATCGCTGCATCGCCACGCCGGATATGATGGCGCTGGTCGGTCGTCTGGGCAAGATCCTTGGCCCGCGTGGCCTGATGCCCAACCCGAAGCTGGGCACCGTCACGATGGACGTGAAGGGCGCGGTCACCGCCGCCAAGTCCGGTCAGGTCGAATACCGCGCGGAAAAGGCCGGTATCGTGCATGCCGGCATCGGCAAGGCTTCCTTCGAGGAAGGCAAGCTGGCCGAGAATATCCGCGCGTTCGTCGACGCGGTGCAGAAGGCCCGTCCCACGGGCGCGAAGGGCACCTACATCAAGAAGGTGTCCCTGTCGTCCACGATGGGACCGGGCGTGCATCTGGATGTGGCGGCACTCGCCGCATCCTGAATGAAGGATTGTCCCGCCCCCTGATGGGGGAGGGATGGAGGAGGCGGCCCGCGTTCGCGCGGGTCGTGTTCCGAACCTGTCCATGACCGGATGCGGCCTTGTGCCTTGATTGTCCGGGGAACCTGTTCCCCGGGCTGCAGCCGGAAGACGGGGATGCCGGATCAGCAGGTGCATGTCGCCTGACACTGGTTGTTCCGTTTGCAAAGGACAGGCGAACCGGGGCGTGCCCATGCCGGGTGCGCACCAAGGGTAAACCCAATCCGTCAGGTTTCCTGATGGATGACGATGGAGACGGGATTTGGACCGTACGGAGAAGCGGGAGTTTGTTGCCTCCCTCGCGGCCGTGTTCGCTGAAACGTCCATGGTCGTTGTCACCCGTAATGACGGGCTGACGGTGGCTGATGTGACGGATCTTCGGCGGCGTGTGCGCGCGGCCGGAGCGACTTACAAGGTCGCGAAGAACCGGCTGGCCCATCTCGCCCTGGCAGGGACCCAGTTCGAAGGCATCGCGCCGCTGCTGAAGGGGCCGACCGCGATTTCGTGGTCGGAAGAACCCGTGGCAGTTGCAAAGGTGCTGGTCGAGTTCGCCAAAACCAACGAAAAGCTTGTTCTGCTCGGCGGATCGCTTGGCTCCCAGACACTGAATGTCGAGGGTGTCAAGGCGCTGGCGGAACTGCCGTCCCTGGATACGCTCCGGGCGCAGCTGGTGGGGCTTATCTCCACGCCGGCAACGCGCGTCGCGGGTGTGCTCCAGGCGCCGGCCGGACAGCTTGCGCGGGTTTTCGGCGCCTATGCCAAGACGGGCGAGGCAGCCTAGCCAATTATGTTCCGGTGCGCCGGAATATCAACAAAATGGCACATTTTCGAAATTTCGGGATTGTGTCGCGCCAACCAGTGTATAAATTAGGAAGACTGAATCATGGCCGATCTGAACAAACTTGTTGACGAACTGTCCGCTCTGACCGTTCTGGAAGCAGCCGAGCTGTCGAAGCTGCTTGAAGAAAAGTGGGGTGTTTCCGCTGCTGCTCCGGTTGCTGTTGCTGCTGCTGCTCCTGGTGCTGCTGCTGCTCCGGCTGAAGAAAAGACCGAGTTCGACGTCGTTCTGACGAAGGCTGGCGACAAGAAGATCAACGTCATCAAGGAAATCCGTGGCATCACGGGTCTGGGCCTGAAAGAAGCCAAGGACCTGGTTGAGGGTGCGCCCAAGACCGTCAAGGAAGGCGTCAGCAAGGATGAAGCCGAGAAGATCAAGAAGTCCCTTGAAGACAACGGTGCTTCTGTCGAAATCAAATAAGATGTATCCTGTCAACATTCCCGCTTGCGGATGTTGAGATGATATTCAGGTGAGGGTGGAGATCGCTGCGATCTCCGCCCCCTTGGGCGTTACAGGCACCCTGACCGCAAGGTCTCGGGTGCCTTTGGCGGTAGAAGGGGTCGTCCTCAAGTCATGTAAGGGACGGGTCTGGGGCTGGTCCGTGGTGATGGGCGGCCTGAAAGAATTTCTGGATCTGTGCTTTTCCGTGGCGCAAGGCGCTGGCGACGGATGGGAAGCAGGTCTGTGTGGATGGGGGCTGGATAGGCGATGAACGCGATTACGAAATCGTTCACGGGACGCAAACGCATCCGCAAGAGCTTCGGGCGTATACCCGAAATCGCTCCGATGCCCAATCTGATCGACGTGCAGCGTGCCAGTTACGAGGCATTCCTGCAGATGAACGTGGCACCCGACAGCCGGACGCCGACCGGGCTGCAGGAAGTGTTCCGTTCCGTCTTTCCGATCAATGATTTTGCCGGACGTGGGCGACTCGAATTCGTCAGCTATGAACTCGAAGAGCCGAAATACGATGTTGAGGAATGCATCCAGCGCGGGCTGACCTTTGCCGCGCCGCTGAAGGTGATCCTGCGCCTGATCGTGTGGGACGTGGATGAGGATACGGGATCGCGCTCGATCCGCGATATCAAGGAACAGCCCGTCTATATGGGCGATATGCCGCTTATGACCGACAACGGCACGTTCATCATCAACGGGACCGAGCGTGTCATCGTCAGTCAGATGCACCGTAGCCCCGGCGTGTTCTTCGACCATGACAAGGGCAAGACCCATTCGTCGGGCAAGTTCCTGTTCGCCGCGCGCGTCATTCCCTATCGCGGCTCATGGCTCGACTTCGAATTCGACAGCAAGGACCTGATCTACGTCCGCATCGACCGCAAGCGCAAGCTGCCGGTGACGACGCTGCTGTACGCCCTGGAGGGCGAGGAATCCCGCGCCGCGCGCGACGCCAAGGCGGCGGAAGGCGGCGATGTCGAGTCCATGGAAATCCAGGGGATGACCCCTGATGAAATCCTTGGCTACTTCTATGGTCAGGTCGAGTTCATCAAGAGCGAAAAGGGGTGGGCCCGCCGCTTCGACCCCGAGGCATTCCGTGGGCAGAAGCTGCTGGAGCCGCTGGTGGATGCCGATACGGGCGAAATCGTCGCCCAGGTCGACACCAAGCTGACGGCCCGCATGGTCCGCAAGATCGCCGAGACGACGAAGGATGTCCTGGTGGGGCCGGCCGGCCTGATCGGCCGTTTCGTCGCCTTCGACATGGTCAATCCCGAAACCGGCGAAATCTTTGCCGAGGCCGGCGACGAACTGACCGAGACCCGTCTGGAGGAGCTCGAGGCCCAGGGCGTCACCAAGCTGGTCACGCTGGCGATCGACGCGACCAACGGTCCGTGGATCCGCAACACGCTGGCCATCGACAAGAACACGTCGCGTGACGAGGCGCTGACCGACATCTATCGCGTCATGCGTCCGGGTGAGCCGCCGACGCCGGAAACGGCCGAAGCGATGTTCTCCGGCCTGTTCTTTGATCCGGACCGTTACGATCTGTCCGCCGTTGGCCGCGTGAAGATGAACATGCGCCTTGGCGTGGACGTGCCCGACACGGTGCGCGTCCTGCGCAAGGAAGACATCCTGCGCACGGTCAAGATCATGTGCGAGCTGAAGGACGGCCGCGGCGCGATCGACGATATCGACAACCTTGGTAACCGTCGTGTCCGCTCCGTCGGCGAACTGATGGAAAACCAGTATCGCGTCGGCCTGCTGCGCATGGAGCGCGCCATCCGCGAACGCATGGGCTCGGTCGATATCGATACGGTCATGCCGCATGACCTCATCAACGCGAAGCCCGCGGCTGCGGCCGTGCGGGAGTTCTTTGGCTCCTCGCAGCTCAGCCAGTTCATGGACCAGACCAACCCGCTGTCGGAAGTCACGCACAAGCGTCGTCTTTCGGCGCTTGGCCCGGGCGGGCTGACGCGTGAGCGCGCGGGCTTCGAGGTCCGTGACGTCCATCCGACCCATTATGGCCGGATCTGCCCGATCGAGACGCCGGAAGGCCCGAACATCGGCCTGATCAACTCGCTTGCGACCTATGCGAAGGTCAACAAGTACGGCTTCATCGAAACGCCGTATCGCATGGTGGAAAATGGCGTCCTGCAGAGCGGGTGGAAATACCTCTCCGCGATGGAGGAGGATAAGCTTGTCGTGGCGCAGGCCGACGCGAAGCAGGACGCGCAGGGCAACCTGACCGGCGAACTGGTGTCCGTGCGTCGTGGCGGCGATTTCCGCCAGGTCCTGCCGGACGAGGTGACGGCCTGTGACGTTTCGCCCAAGCAGCTGGTGTCGGTCGCCGCGGCGCTGATCCCGTTCCTGGAAAACGATGACGCGAACCGCGCCTTGATGGGCTCGAACATGCAGCGTCAGGCGGTGCCGCTGGTGCGTTCCGACGCGCCGCTGGTCGGCACGGGAATGGAGGCCGCCGTTGCCCATGACTCGGGCGCGACCATCGTGGCGCGGCGTCGTGGCATCGTGGACCAGATCGACGGCGCGCGTATCGTGGTGCGTGCCACCGACGATGCAGGCGCGACGCAGGGTGTCGATATCTACCGCCTGCGCAAATACATGCGTTCGAACCAGTCCACCTGCATCAACCAGCGTCCGCTGGTCCGCGTGGGCGATCAGGTTTCGGCGGGCGAGATCATCGCCGACGGTCCTTCCACCGAACTTGGCGAACTGGCGCTGGGCCGTAACGTGCTGGTCGCGTTCATGCCGTGGAACGGGTACAACTTCGAAGATTCGATCCTGATTTCCGAGCGTATTGCGCGTGACGACGTCTTCACCTCGATCCATATCGAGGAATTCGAGGTCATGGCCCGCGATACCAAGCTGGGTCAGGAAGAAATCACCCGCGACATTCCCAATGTCGGCGAAGAGGCGCTGCGCAACCTTGACGAGGCCGGCATCGTCTATGTCGGGGCCGAGGTGAACCCGGGCGACATCCTGATCGGCAAGGTGACGCCGAAGGGCGAAAGCCCGATGACGCCGGAAGAGAAGCTGCTGCGCGCCATCTTCGGTGAAAAGGCGTCCGATGTCCGCGACACCTCGCTGAAGCTGCCGCCGGGCACCAGCGGCACGATCGTTGACGTGCGCGTCTTCTCCCGCCGTGGCGTGGACAAGGACGAACGCGCGATGGCGATCGAGCGCGCGGAAATCGAGCGTCTGGCAAAGGACCGCGATGACGAACGCGCCATCCAGGAACGTTCCTTCTACAACCGCCTGCGCGAACATCTGATCGGGCAGACGGCGGGCGCGGGATTCAAGGGCATCCGTTCGGGTACCCTGATCACTGACGAGGTCCTGTCGGAACATCCGCGTGGCGCGTGGCGCAACATCACGGTGGCATCCGACGCGGTGATGGCGGAACTCGAAGTCCTGCGTCGCGAGTTCGATACGGCCGTGTCGCGCATCCAGGCGCGTTTCGACAACAAGGTCGAAAAGCTGCAGCGCGGTGACGAACTGCCGCCGGGCGTGATGAAGATGGTCAAGGTCTTCGTCGCGGTGAAGCGCAAGCTGCAGCCGGGTGACAAGATGGCCGGCCGTCACGGCAACAAGGGTGTCGTCTCCCGCGTCGTGCCGGTGGAGGACATGCCGTTCCTTGAGGACGGAACCCCGGTTGACCTGCTGCTCAATCCGCT
Organism: Novacetimonas cocois; assembly: GCF_003311635.1. Classification (GTDB taxonomy): domain Bacteria; phylum Pseudomonadota; class Alphaproteobacteria; order Acetobacterales; family Acetobacteraceae; genus Novacetimonas; species Novacetimonas cocois. The sequence continues at coordinate 103,955 of NZ_QEXL01000001.1, forward strand.
GGGCGTGCCGTCGCGCATGAACGTGGGGCAGATCCTTGAAACCCATCTGGGCTGGGCCTGCGCCAATATCGGTCGCCAGATCGGGCAGCTTGTCGATACCTACCAGAAGACGGGCGAGAAGCGTCAGGAACTGCTGGATGAACTCCGCTCGGTCTATGGGGAGGAAGCCTTTGCCTCCACCATCGCCGACATGACGGATGGCCAGCTGCTGGAACTGTCGAACAACCTGCGCAAGGGCGTGCCCATTGCGACGCCGGTGTTCGATGGCGCCTCCATCCCCGATATCGAGGCCATGCTGGAAAAGGCCGGCCTGGACAAGTCGGGGCAGTCGCAGCTGATCGACGGACGCACGGGCGAGCCGTTCGAGCGCAAGACGACGGTCGGCTACATCTACATGCTGAAGCTGCATCACCTGGTCGATGACAAGATCCATGCCCGTTCGATCGGTCCTTACTCGCTGGTTACGCAGCAGCCGCTGGGTGGTAAGGCGCAGTTCGGCGGACAGCGCTTCGGCGAGATGGAAGTCTGGGCGCTCGAGGCCTACGGCGCGGCCTACACCCTGCAGGAAATGCTGACGGTGAAGTCCGATGACGTGTCCGGACGCACCAAGGTGTATGAAGCCATCGTGCGTGAGCAGGATGATTTCGAGGCAGGCATCCCGGAAAGCTTCAACGTCCTCATCAAGGAACTGAAGTCACTGGGCCTGAACGTGGACCTGGAACAGAGCGGCACCTGATCGTTCCATGAGTCAGGTAACGACCCGTCCATACGTTTTATTTTCAGGGATGGGGGCAGATCGTCATTCTGCCCCCGTCCTCTTCCCTCAGGGGGTTTGCGGCGCATGAATGAACTCATGAAGATCCTTGGCCAGACCGGCCAGGCCATGACCTTCGACCAGATCAAGATCCAGCTGGCCTCGGCCGAGCAGATCCGTTCATGGTCGTATGGCGAGATCAAGAAGCCCGAGACCATCAATTATCGCACCTTCAAGCCGGAGCGCGATGGTCTGTTCTGTGCGCGGATTTTCGGTCCGATCAAGGATTACGAATGTCTGTGCGGAAAATACAAGCGGATGAAATTCCGCGGGATCATCTGCGAAAAGTGCGGCGTCGAGGTCACGCTGGCCAAGGTGCGTCGCGAACGCATGGGCCATATCGAACTCGCCAGCCCGGTCGCGCACATCTGGTTCCTGAAATCGCTGCCCAGCCGTATCGGCCTGATGGTCGACATGACGCTGAAGGATCTGGAAAAGATCCTGTATTTCGAAAGCTATGTCGTTCTTGAGCCGGGCACGTCGCCGCTGAAGCAGTACAGCCTGTTGACCGAGGACCAGTACCTCGACGTCATGGACGAGCATGGCGACGAGGGGATCGAGGTCGGCATCGGAGCCGAGGCGATCAAGAAGATCCTTGAACGCATCGACTGTGACCAGGAAAAGGTCGAGCTGCGTCAGGAACTGAAGGAAACCACGTCCGAGGCCAAGCGCAAGAAGCTGGTCAAGCGGCTGAAGCTGATCGAGGCGTTTTCCGAAAGCGAATCGCGTCCCGAATGGATGATCATGGAGCTGATCCCGGTCATCCCGCCGGAATTGCGTCCGCTGGTGCCGCTGGATGGCGGCCGTTTCGCCACGTCCGATCTGAACGATCTGTACCGTCGCGTCATCAACCGTAACAACCGTCTGAAGCGGCTGATCGAACTGCGCGCGCCCGACATCATCGTGCGTAACGAAAAGCGCATGCTGCAGGAATCGGTCGATGCCCTGTTCGATAACGGACGTCGTGGCCGCGCGATCACGGGGGCGAACAAGCGTCCGCTGAAGTCGCTGTCCGACATGCTGAAAGGCAAGCAGGGACGTTTCCGTCAGAACCTGCTGGGCAAGCGCGTCGATTATTCCGGCCGTTCGGTCATCGTGGTCGGCCCGGAACTGAAGCTGCACCAGTGCGGCCTGCCGAAGAAGATGGCGCTGGAGCTGTTCAAGCCGTTCATCTACTCCAAGCTGGAGAAGTACGGCCACGCCACGACCATCAAGGCCGCGAAGCGGATGGTTGAAAAGGAACGTCCCGAGGTTTGGGACATCCTTGAGGAAGTCATCCGCGAACATCCGGTGATGCTGAACCGTGCGCCGACGCTGCACCGGCTGGGTATCCAGGCGTTCGAGCCGATCCTGATCGAAGGCAAGGCGATCCAGCTGCATCCGTTGGTCTGCACCGCCTTCAACGCGGACTTTGACGGCGACCAGATGGCCGTGCATGTCCCGCTGAGCCTCGAGGCGCAGCTGGAAGCACGCGTGCTGATGATGTCCACCAACAACATCCTCAGCCCCGCGAACGGCAAGCCCATCATCGTGCCGTCGCAGGATATCGTGCTGGGCCTGTATTACCTGAGCCTTGAGACCCCGGAATTCCGCGCCACCCCGGATCGCAACGAGTATGACGCGCAGGGGCACCTGACCGTCACCGGCGCGCCGTCGTTTTCCAGCGTGGGCGAGGTCGAATACGCCCTGACCACGGGGGCAGTGAAGCTGCATGACAAGATCCGTGCCCGCATCGAGAATATCGATGCTGATGGCAAGGTCACCCGCGAGACGGTGATCACCACGCCGGGCCGTATGCTGGTCGCGCAGATCCTGCCGCGCAGCGCGGCGCTGCCGTTCTCCCTGATCAACAAGCAGCTGACCAAGAAGACGGTGTCGGACGTCATCGACGCGGTTTACCGTCATTGCGGGCAGAAAGAATGCGTTATCTTCTGTGACCGCCTGATGGGGCTTGGCTTCAGGCATGCGGCGAAGGCCGGCATTTCCTTCGGCAAGGACGACATGATCGTGCCGAAGGAGAAGAAGGAACTGGTCGAGCGCACCGCCAACGAGGTGAAGGAGTTCGAGCAGCAGTATCAGGACGGCCTGATTACCGCGGGCGAACGCTATAACAAGGTGGTCGACGCATGGTCGCGCTGCACGGACGAAGTGCAGGCCGCGATGATGAAGGAGATTTCCAAGCAGGAAATCGGCAAGCCGACCAACTCGGTCTGGATGATGAGCCACTCCGGTGCCCGTGGGTCGCCAGCGCAGATGAAGCAGCTGGCCGGCATGCGCGGCCTGATGGCCAAGCCGTCGGGCGAGATCATCGAGCAGCCGATCATCGCCAACTTCAAGGAAGGCCTGTCGGTCCTCGATTACTTCACGTCCAGCCACGGCGCGCGCAAGGGCCTGGCCGATACGGCGCTGAAGACCGCGAACTCCGGTTACCTGACGCGCCGTCTCGTGGACGTGGCGCAGGACTGCATCATCGTCGAGGACGATTGCGGCACCGAACGTGGCCTGACGGTCCGCGCCGTCATGGACGGGGGCGAGGTCGTCGCCTCCCTGTCCGAGCGCATGCTGGGCCGGACGCTGGCGGCCGACGTGCTGGATCCCACGTCGGGTGAGGTGCTGTTCAAGCGCAACACCCTGATCGAGGAAGCGCAGGCGGAGCAGATCGAGAAGGCCGGGGTGGAAAGCATCCTGATCCGTTCGGTCCTGACCTGCGACAGCCGCGTCGGCGTCTGCGGTCACTGTTATGGCCGCGACCTTGCCCGTGGCACGCCGGTCAATATCGGCGAGGCCGTCGGTGTCATTGCCGCGCAGTCGATCGGCGAACCCGGCACCCAGCTGACGATGCGTACCTTCCATATCGGCGGCGCCGCGCAGCGTGGCGCGGAGCAGTCGATGGTCGAGGCGTCGCGTGACGGCAAGGTGACGATCCGCAACCGCAACGTGGTTCAGAACAGCCAGAACGTTCCCATCGTGATGTCGCGTAACTGCGAAATCCTGCTGACGGATGACAAGGGGACGGAGCGTGCGCGCTATCGCGTGCCCTATGGCGCGCGTCTGCTGATCGAGGATGGTGTCGAGGTCACGCGTGGCCAGAAGCTGGCCGAGTGGGATCCCTACACCCTGCCGATCATCACCGAACAGGCGGGCACGGTCGAATATCTCGACCTGATCGATTCCATCACGCTTGTCGAGCGCATGGATGAGGTCACCGGCCTGACGTCCAAGGTCGTCGTTGACTATAAGCAGGCATCCAAGGGGGTCGACCTTCGTCCCCGCCTGCAGCTCAAGGATGCCAAGGGCGATGTGGTGAAGCTGGCGAACGGCAACGACGCGCGCTACTTCCTGTCCCCGGATTCACTGCTGTCGGTTGAAAACGGCGCACATGTGAATGCGGGTGACGTGCTGGCGCGTATCCCGCGCGAAGGTTCGAAGACGCGTGACATTACCGGTGGTCTGCCGCGTGTGGCCGAACTGTTCGAGGCACGGCGTCCCAAGGATCACGCCATCATTTCCGAGACCGAAGGTCGCGTCGAATTCGGCAAGGACTACAAGTCCAAGCGCCGGGTTATCGTGAAGAACGACGAGACGGGCGAGGAAACGGATTACCTGATCCCCAAGGGCAAGCACGTCTCGGTTCAGGAAGGCGACTTCGTGCAGGTTGGCGATCCGCTGGTCGATGGTCCGCGCGTGCCGCATGACATCCTGAAGGTGCTTGGGGTCGAGGCCCTGTCCGATTATCTCGTGAACGAGATCCAGGACGTGTATCGACTGCAGGGCGTGAAGATCAACGACAAGCACATCGAGGTGATCGTTCGCCAGATGCTCCAGAAGGTTGAGATCCTGGAGCCGGGCGACACGACCTACCTGATTGGCGAAACGGTGGACCGGATCGAGTTCGAGACGGAAAACACGAAGCGCCTGAACATGGGCGAACGTCCCGCAGTGGCCATGCCGGTCCTTCAGGGGATCACCAAGGCCTCCCTGCAGACGCAGTCGTTCATTTCCGCCGCGTCCTTCCAGGAGACGACGCGCGTCCTTACGGAAGCCGCCACGGCGGGCAAGAAGGATACGCTCAACGGGCTGAAGGAAAACGTAATCGTCGGGCGCCTGATCCCGGCGGGAACGGGCAGCGTGATGAACAAGCTGCGGGCCGTGGCCGCCGGACAGGACCGGCAGCGACTGGCCCAGGCCAAGCCTGCGGTCGCCCCCAAGGCGGCCGAATGATACTGGCTGATGGATGGGGGCGAAGGTCTCCGTCCATCAGCTCTGTGCTGCACCGGGCGTCATCCATGAAGTGACTCCCGATTCGGGACTCGGCGCGTCAGGTGCCGAATCATCCCGTTTCACGATACTGACGGGGCATTTTCATGCCCCATGTGGAACGGTCATGTCATGCGCATGGCCGAATCCTCGGGGAAGGCTTGACTTTGGGCCATTCTCTTCGTAGGTTCCGCGCCCTCGGCTAGCCCTGTCTGAATGACGTCGTTGGCCGTCGAATGCAGCATGCTCGCATGCGGTACCGCCTCCCGGGAATCGGGTGGCCCAGGCCGGATGCATATATGATGCCCGAACGAGTGATCTTCATTCGTTGGGGTTTTGTTGTGAACGACAGTCGGCAACCAGACTTTGGGGTTGGCCGGCCGAAATTTGTAAGGATCGGGAAAGGCGTATGCCGACCATCAACCAGTTGATCGCGAAAGGCCGCGAGCCCGCAGCCAAACGCAACAAGGTACCTGCCCTGCAGGGATGTCCGCAGAAGCGTGGCGTTTGTACTCGTGTTTACACAACCACACCGAAGAAGCCGAACTCGGCTCTGCGTAAGGTTGCGAAGGTGCGCCTGACGAACGGTTATGAGGTTGTGAGCTATATTCCGGGTGAGGGCCACAACCTTCAGGAACATAGTGTCGTCCTGATCCGTGGCGGTCGCGTCAAGGATCTTCCTGGCGTGCGATATCACATTCTGCGCGGCGTGCTGGATACCCAGGGTATCGCCAAGCGTCGTCAGCGTCGCTCGCTCTATGGCGCGAAGCGTCCCAAGTAAAAGGAATACCAGGCATGAGTCGCCGTCATCGCGCTGTTAAGCGCGAGATTCTTCCCGATCCGAAATTTGGTGATGTCGTCATCACGCGTTTCATGAACGCCCTGATGTACGACGGCAAGAAGTCCACCGCCGAAGGGATCGTCTATGGCGCCCTCGAGGTGCTGCGTCGTCGCGGTGGGGCTGCTGCCGATCCGGTGGTGCTGTTCCACGGCGCGCTGGATAACGTAAAGCCCGCCGTCGAGGTGCGTTCGCGCCGCGTGGGTGGTGCAACATACCAGGTTCCGGTCGAGGTTCGGGCCGAGCGTCGTCAGGCGCTTGCGATCCGCTGGCTGATCGACGCCTCGCGCAAGCGCGGTGAGAACACGATGCAGGAACGTCTGTCCAACGAGCTGCTGGACGCGGTCAATAACCGTGGCGCGGCCGTCAAGAAGCGCGAAGACACGCATCGGATGGCTGAAGCCAACAAGGCGTTCAGTCATTACCGCTGGTAAAGGATTGCCGGTCGGTATATTCACCGGCTGGGCTTCCGACACGGAACTTTACTAACCCGACTTTCGGCATGAGGCCGAAGTAACGGAGAAAACGATGGCAAAGGCTAAATTTGAGCGGAATAAGCCGCACTGCAACATCGGCACGATCGGTCACGTCGATCACGGCAAGACCTCGCTGACCGCTGCTATCACCAAGACGCTTGCCAAGGCTGGTGGTGCGGAGTTCAAGGCTTACGACATGATCGACGCGGCGCCGGAAGAGCGCGCTCGTGGGATCACGATCTCCACCGCTCACGTTGAATACGAGACCGCGAAGCGTCACTACGCGCACGTTGACTGCCCCGGTCACGCCGACTACGTGAAGAACATGATCACGGGTGCGGCGCAGATGGACGGCGCGATCCTGGTCGTGTCGGCTGCCGATGGCCCGATGCCCCAGACGCGTGAGCACATCCTGCTTGCCCGTCAGGTTGGCGTTCCCGCGCTGGTCGTCTTCCTGAACAAGGTTGACCAGGTTGACGATCCGGAACTGCTGGAACTGGTGGAAATGGAAGTTCGCGAACTTCTGTCCGCTTACCAGTTCCCCGGCGACGATATCCCCATCATCAAGGGTTCGGCCCTGGTGACGCTGGAAGACGGTGATCCGGAACTCGGCGAAAAGCGCGTCCTGGACCTGATGAACGCTGTGGACGACTACATCCCGCAGCCGGAACGTCCGATCGACCGTCCGTTCCTGATGCCGATCGAAGACGTGTTCTCGATCTCCGGCCGCGGCACCGTCGTGACCGGCCGTGTCGAGCGTGGCGCGGTGAACGTGGGCGACGAAATCGAAATCGTTGGTCTGCGTCCGACGCAGAAGACCACGGTGACGGGCGTCGAAATGTTCCGCAAGCTGCTGGATCGCGGCGAAGCCGGCGACAACATCGGCGCGCTGCTGCGTGGCACGAAGCGTGAAGACGTCGAGCGTGGTCAGGTCCTGGCGAAGCCGGGTTCCATCACCCCGCACACGAAGTTCAAGGCGGAAGCCTACATCCTGACGAAGGAAGAGGGTGGCCGTCACACGCCGTTCTTCACCAACTATCGTCCGCAGTTCTATTTCCGCACGACCGACGTCACCGGCGTCGTTCACCTGCCGGAAGGCACGGAAATGGTCATGCCTGGCGATAACGTCGCCATGGATGTCGAACTGATTGCCCCGATCGCCATGGATGAAGGCCTGCGCTTCGCTATTCGCGAAGGTGGCCGCACGGTCGGTGCTGGCGTGGTCGCTTCGATCACTGCGTGATTGTAAGTAACTGAAGTGATGATGCCCCGGTCGGAGCGATCTGGCCGGGGATATCATTGGCGGATCGGGTTCCCCCGAACCAGTTAAAGTTGGACTGAAACAGAAAGATGGACAACCAGAACATCCGCATTCGCCTGAAGGCGTACGATCATCGGGTGCTCGATAACAGCACAAAAGAGATCGTCAATACGGCGAAGCGTACGGGTGCGCGGGTTCGGGGTCCTATCCCGCTGCCGACGCATATCGAACGGTTCACTGTCAACCGTTCTCCCCATGTGGACAAGAAAAGCCGCGAGCAGTTCGAAATTCGGACCCATCGCCGGCTGCTCGACATTGTCGAGCCGACCCCGCAGACCGTGGACGCTCTCATGAAACTCGACCTCGCCGCTGGCGTGGATGTCGAGATTAAACTCTAAGGTCCAGACGATGCGCACCGGATTGATCGCAAAAAAGCTGGGAATGACCCGGCTGTTCAAGGAAGACGGCACACATGTGCCGGTGACTGTCCTGCAGGTGGATGACCTGCAGGTGGTTGATGTCCGCACCAAGGAACGTGATGGCTATTCCGCCGTCCAGCTTGGATCGGGCAAGGCCAAGGTCAAGAATGTAACGAAGCCGTGCCGTGGCCATTTTGCCAAGGCGAAGGTGGAGCCGAAGAAGAAGCTGGCGGAATTCCGGGTGGCAGACGATGCCGTCCTGGAAGTTGGCGCCACGCTGTCTGCCGCCCACTTCGTCGTCGGGCAGAAAGTGGATGTGACCGGCACCAGCAAGGGTAAAGGTTTTGCCGGTGCGATGAAGCGCTGGAACTTTGCCGGTCTCGAAGCCTCGCATGGTGTCTCGATCAGTCACCGTTCGCACGGGTCGACGGGTAACCGTCAGGATCCGGGCAAGGTCTTCAAGAACAAGAAAATGGCCGGACATCTCGGTTCGGAACGCGTGACCACCCTGAATCTGGAAGTGGCCGCCGTGGACCCCGAGAAGAATCTGCTGATGATCTGCGGCTCGGTCCCGGGCGGCAAGAATGAGCTGATTCTGGTTCGTGATGCGATCAAGAAGCCCCGTCATGCCGAGGCGCCGTATCCGGCTGCCCTGACCCCGGTAGCGGGCTGAGGATAGAGGGCAATGGATTACGAGATCAAAACCCTCGAGAATGGAAGCGCCGGTACGGCAACGCTTCCCGACGAGATTTTCAAGGTCGAGCCGCGCGCGGACATCATGGCGCGCGTCGTTCACTGGCAGCTGGCGAAGCGCCGCGCGGGCACGCACAAGGTCAAGGGCATGGGGGAAATCTCCGGCACGACCAAGAAGCCCTACCGGCAGAAGGGCACCGGCAGTGCCCGTCAGGGTTCGCTGCGTTCGCCGCAGTACCGTACGGGTGGCGTGGTTCATGGTCCGGTCGTACGCGACCACGGATATGACCTGCCCAAGAAGGTGCGTCGCCTCGGTCTGATTTCCGCGCTGTCGCAAAAGGCGGCGGAAGGTAAGCTGGTGGTTCTCGATGCCGCCACGGCATCCGGCAAGTCGTCCGAGCTGGCGAAGAAGCTGAAGGTGCTTGGCTGGAAGTCGGCCCTGATCGTTGATGCGGCGGTTGAGGAAAACTTCGGTCGTGCGGCACGCAACCTGCCGAAGATCGACATCCTTCCGACGATCGGCGCGAATGTCTATGATATCCTCAATCACGAGGTGCTGGCCATCACGCGCGCCGGGCTTGAGGGTCTGAAGGAGCGTCTGGCATGACCAACATCCTCGCACTCCGCAAGAAGGCGGAACGTATGTCGCGTGAGGCGATGTACGATATCATTCGTGCGCCGCTGATCACGGAAAAGGCGACCGCCCTTTCCGAAAAGAATCAGGTGGCCTTCAAGGTCGCTTCGGGCGCGTCGAAGTTCGAGATCAAGGTCGCGGTGGAAACACTGTTTGGCGTCAAGGTTCTGGGTGTCAACACCCTGATCCAGAAGGGCAAGGCTAAGCGCTTCAAGGGACGTCCCGGCCAGCGGTCTGATGTGAAGAAGGCGTTTGTGCAGCTTGCCGATGGTCAGTCCATTGACCTGACCGCCAAGCTGTCCTGACGCGGGGTGACAAGAAATGGCATTGAAGCACTTTAACCCGGTTACCCCCAGCCTGCGCGGGACGGTTCTGATCGACCGCAAGGAGCTGTGGAAGGGCAAGCCCGTCAAGGGGCTGACCGAGGGCAAGAACAAGAGCGGCGGTCGTAACAACCACGGCCGCACCACCTCGCGTTTCATCGGTGGCGGTCACAAGCAGTCCTACCGTTATGTCGACTTCAAGCGTCGCAAGTTCGACGTCGTCGGCACGGTGGAGCGTCTGGAATATGACCCCAACCGCACGGCTTTCATCGCGCTGGTGAAGTATGCGGACGGCGAACTGGCCTACATCATCGCGCCGCAGCGTCTGCAGGCTGGCGATCAGGTGGTTTCCGGTCTCCGCGCCGACATCAAGCCGGGCAACGCGATGCCGCTGTCCGCGGTGCCGGTCGGCACGATCATCCACAACATCGAGCTCAAGGCCGGTGCAGGTGGCAAGATCGCGCGTTCCGCCGGAACCTATGCGCAGCTGGTGGGCAAGGACATGGGCTATGCCCAGATCAAGCTGCAGTCCGGTGAGCTGCGTGTCGTGCGCGCCGAGTGCATGGCGACGATCGGTGCGGTGTCCAACCCGGACAACATGAACCAGCACATGGGCAAGGCAGGCCGCGCCCGCTGGCTGGGACGTCGTCCGCACAACCGTGGCGTCGTGATGAACCCGGTCGACCATCCGCATGGTGGTGGTGAAGGCCGGACTTCGGGTGGACGTCATCCGGTCACGCCGTGGGGCAAGCCGACAAAGGGTTACAAGACCAGGGTCAACAAGCGTACGGACAGTCTGATTATCCGTCGCCGGAAGACCGGCAAGTAAGGGGCATACAAGATGGCACGTTCCGTCTGGAAGGGCCCGTTCGTGGACGGGTATCTACTGAACAAAGCCGATGCGTCGCGCGCGTCGGGCCGTAACGAGGTGATCAAGATCTGGTCGCGTCGCTCAACCATTCTGCCGCAGTTCGTGGGACTGACATTCGGCGTCTATAACGGGCACAAGTTCCTGCCCGTGCAGGTGACCGAAAACATGGTGGGGCACAAGTTCGGTGAATTTTCGCCGACCCGCACCTTCACGGGTCACTCCTCGGACAAGAAAGCGAAGCGGGGCTGATCATGAGCAAGCCTAAGCATCCGCGTACGCTCGCGGAAACCGAAGCGCAGGCCACCACGCGGAATATCCGCATCAGCCCGCGTAAACTGAACCTTGTTGCGGGTCTGATCCGCAACAAGCCTGCGGCACAGGCCATTGCGACGCTGACGTTCTCCAAGCGTCGCATTGCGCAGCAGGTCAAGAAGACGCTGGAAAGCGCCATTGCGAATGCCGAAAACAACCATCAGCTGGATGTCGACCAGCTGGTGGTGGCGCGCGCGGAAGTTGGCAAGTCGATCGTCATGCGTCGTTTCCATGCCCGCGGACGTGGTCGTTCGGCCCGTATCGAGAAGTTTTTCAGCCATCTGACGATCATCGTTGCAGAGCGTCAGCCCGAGGCAGAAGCGGCAACCGGAAAGAAGGCGGCCTGATCCATGGGACATAAAGTCAATCCTATCGGGCTGCGGCTCGGCATCAACCGTACCTGGGACAGCCGCTGGTACGCCGACGCGGACTATGCGCGCCTGCTGCATGACGACCTGAAGCTGCGTTCCTACCTGCGTCGCAAGCTGTCGGGCGCCGGCGTGTCGCGTGTCGTGATCGAACGTCCGGCCAAGAAGCCGCGCGTGACGATCTATGCCGCGCGTCCGGGTGTCGTGATCGGCAAGAAGGGCCAGGACATCGATGCGCTGCGCAAGGATCTGACCCGTATGGCGAAGGCTGACGTTGCGCTGAACATCGTTGAAATCCGCAAGCCGGAAATCGACGCGACGCTGGTGGCCGACAACATCGCCCAGCAGCTGGAACGCCGCGTGGCCTTCCGTCGCGCCATGAAGCGCGCGGTGCAGTCCGCGATGCGTCTGGGCGCACAGGGGATCCGGATCAACTGTTCCGGTCGTCTGGGCGGTGCTGAAATCGCGCGTGTCGAATGGTATCGCGAAGGCCGTGTGCCGCTGCACACGCTGCGTGCCGACATTGATTACGGTGTGGCGACGGCAAAGACGACCTATGGCACCTGTGGTGTGAAGGTCTGGATCTTCAAGGGCGAGATTCTTGCCCATGATCCGTTGGCGCAGGATCGTCGCGCCGCCGAGCAGGCCCCGCAGCGCTGATCTGCGGGGAATAGGGAACAGAGTGCGCCAGGCGGCGCTGAGGATTTGAAAAAATGCTTTCTCCCAAGCGGACAAAGTTCCGCAAGGCCCAGAAGGGCCGTATCCACGGACTGGCTAAGGGGGGGACCACCCTGAACTTTGGGGCTTTTGGCCTCAAGGCCCTGCAGCCGGAACGGATCACCGCCCGTCAGATCGAAGCGGCCCGTCGTGCCATCACCCGTGCCATGAAACGTGCGGGACGCGTATGGATTCGGATTTTTCCTGACCTTCCGGTCTCGACAAAACCCGCAGAAGTGCGTATGGGCTCCGGCAAGGGGTCGCCGGAATACTGGGTGGCCCGTGTGAAACCGGGTCGTATCCTGTTCGAGATCGAAGGCGTGTCGCCGGAAGTCGCGCGTGAAGCGCTGGCTCTTGGCGCGGCAAAGCTGCCGATCAAGACGAAGTTTGTGACCCGTATTGGAGACGCGTGAGATGGCAAAGGCAACCAAGCCGGCCGATCTGCGTGCCAAGACTGTTGAAGAACTGGATACGCTTCTCATCGATCTGAAGCGCGAGCAGTTCAATCTTCGGTTCCAGCATGCAACCGGCCAGACCGAAGGGCAGTCGCGTATGCGTGCGGTGCGTCGCGAGATTGCCCGCGTCAAGACGATTGCGTCTGAGGCGTTGAAGAAGATCGCTGCCGGCAATGCGCCGGCAGTCAAGTCCTGAAGGGAGACGGGCGATGCCAAGGCGCGTCCTGACCGGACGGGTGACCAGCGACAAGATGGACAAGACGGTTACCGTCCTTGTCGATCGTCGCGTCATCCATCCGCTGTACAAGAAGTTCATTCGCCGTTCGAAGAAGTACGCGGCGCATGATCAGCTGAACGAATGCAAGATCGGGGACACGGTGCGCATTGAAGAATGCCGCCCCATTTCCCGGCGCAAGACCTGGACCGTCGTGGTTCGCAATGGTGCCCCGCTGGCGGCCCCCGCGACCGATGCCAAGTCCGGCGCACAGGCGTAAAGAAGGGCATAGAGCATGATCCATCCCGAGACCAACCTTGACGTCGCCGACAATTCCGGCGCGCGTCAGGTGCAGTGCATCAAGGTGCTGGGCGGTTCCAAGCGGAAGTCCGCCTCGGTCGGCGACGTGATTGTCGTGTCCGTAAAGGAAGCGATTCCCCGCGGCAAGGTGAAGAAGGGTGACGTGCACCAGGCGGTGATCGTCCGCACCTCCTATCCGGTGCGTCGTCCCGATGGCAGCGCCATCCGCTTCGACCGCAATGCCGCAGTCCTGATCAACAAGCAGCAGGAACCGATCGGAACCCGCATCTTTGGTCCGGTCGTGCGCGAACTGCGTGCGCGCAAGTTCATGAAGATCATTTCGCTGGCGCCGGAGGTGCTGTAATGGCCGCGCGTATCAAGAAGGGCGACCAGGTTCTGGTCATCACCGGCTCATCCCGCGGCAAGCGTGGTGAAGTCGTGACGGTGCTGCCTGCCGCGCAGAAGGCCATCGTGCGCGGTATCGCGATCGCGAAGCGCCATACGCGCCCCAGCCGCATGGGTGAGCAGGGAGGCATCATCGAGAAGGAGATGCCGGTGCACCTGTCCAACCTGAAGCTGATCGATCCGAAGAGCGACGATCCCACCCGTGTCGGGTATCGCGTTCTGGAAAACGGTCGCAAGGTTCGTGTCGCCAAGGCGACCGGCGAAGTCATCGAAGGCTGAGGAGGCGGGTATGTCAGAAGCTAACGTAACCCGCTCAGTGCCGCGTCTGCAGAAGCGTTACAATGACGAGCTGCGCGCGAAACTGCGCGAGGAGTTCGGTTACAAGAACGTGATGCAGGTTCCGACCCTGGAAAAGATCGTTCTCAACATGGGTGTCGGTGAAGCCGCAGGCGACCAGAAGAAGCTGGATGCCGCGGTTCAGGAAATGACCCTCATCGCAGGTCAGAAGCCGGTCAAGACGGTTGCCAAGAAGGCGATCGCGGGCTTCAAGATCCGTGAAGGTTTGCCGATCGGGTGCAAGGTGACGCTGCGTCGCGCGCAGATGTATGAATTCCTTGACCGTCTGGTGACGATCGCCCTGCCGCGCGTCCGCGATTTCCGCGGCCTGCCGGCGAACAAGGGTTTCGACGGGCATGGCAACTTCGCCATGGGCCTGAAGGAACAGATCGTCTTCCCGGAAATTGAGTACGACAAGGTCGACGATATTCGCGGCATGGACATTATCTTCGTTACGAGCGCGAAGACAAATGCCGAAGCCAAGGCTCTTCTGAAGGCATTCGACCTGCCCTTCGCAGCATAAAAGTTGCGAGAGGGGCTTTCACTGGAAGCCCGGAAGACCTAAGACACACGTAGTTTGGAAAACCGTTGGGAATGGCCCGACAGGTTCCGGAGGATAAAACAAGGCATGGCCAAGATTTCCGCCGTAAACCGGAATGTCAAGCGTGAGCGCATGGCAGCACGGGACAAGGCAAAGCGGACTGCATTGAAAAACATCATCATGGATCGGTCTCTGCCGGTCGAGGATCGTTTTGATGCGTCGCTGAAGCTTGCTGAACTTCCAAGGAACGGATCGCGCGTGCGCGTTCGTCTGCGGTGCAAGTTGACGGGGCGTCCCCGCGCCAATTACAGAAAGTTCGAACTCTGCCGTATCGCCCTGCGCGACCTGGCCTCCAATGGCCAGATCCCGGGTATGGTCAAATCGAGCTGGTAAGGGCAGGGAACGATGTCACTTTCTGATCCTTTGGGTGATCTGCTCACCCGGATCCGCAATGCCCAGCGTGCGCGTCACGCGGCATGCGTCGCGCCAGCATCGAAGCTGCGTGCAAATGTACTCGAGGCGCTGCGCCGCGAGGGATATATCCGTGGTTTTTCCAAGGAAGAACTGCGCAAGGGTGTTTCCCAGCTGCGTATCGAGCTGAAATATCTTGATGGCGAGCCCGTGATCAAGGAAATCCACCGCGTTTCCAAGCCGGGACGTCGCGTGTATTCCAAGATCAAGGAACTGCCGCGCGTGTATGCCGGGCTGGGTGTGTCGATCCTGTCGACCCCGCGTGGCGTCCTGTCGGATGGGGAAGCCCGCGCTGCCAATGTTGGCGGCGAAGTTCTCTGCCGCGTATTCTAAGGAGGGATGAATGTCGAGAGTTGGCAAATATCCCGTCGAGATTACGTCGGGAGTTCAGGTTTCCATCGCTGATGGTGTGCTGACGGCCAAGGGGAAGCTCGGCGAGCTGAAGCTGCCCCTGTCGCATCACATCGAAGCGGAAGTCGCTGATGGCAAGGTTTCGGTCAAGCCGGTCGGAACGCAGGCCCAGGCACGGATGATGTGGGGCACGACGCGTTCCCTGATCGCCAGCATGGTCAAGGGCGTGTCCGAAGGGTTCTCCAAGACGCTGGAAATCAGCGGAACGGGTTATCGTGCGGCGGTTCAGGGCAAGAATCTTGTCATGAACCTCGGATATTCGCACGATATCGTGTATGAGATCCCTGCCGGTATCAAGATCACGACGCCCCGTCCGACCGCTGTGACCGTCGAGGGGATCGACAAGCAGCGCGTCGGTCAGGTTGCGCTTGATATCCGCAGCTTCCGCAAGCCCGAGCCTTATAAGGGCAAAGGTGTCCGTTATGAAACGGAGACCATCCGTCGCAAGGAAGGTAAGAAGAAATAATGAGCGCGCAGCAGGATCTGCGGGAGCGGCGCCGTCAGCGTCTTCGCTTCCAGCTTCGCCGCAAGAGTGGCGGACGGCCGCGCCTTTCGGTGTTCCGGTCGGGCAAGAATATCTATGCGCAGGTGATCGACGATGTCGCCGGGCGCACCCTGGCAGCAGCGTCTTCCATCGAGAAGGACCTGCGTTCCTCCCTCAAGGGCGGTGCGGACGTGGCGGCGGCTGGCGCCGTCGGCAAGCTGCTTGCCCAACGTGCGGTTGCGGCGGGTGTGTCGAAGGTCGTGTTCGATCGCGGCGCGTATCTGTATCATGGGCGCATCAAAGCCCTGGCGGAGGCTGCCCGTGAGGGCGGTCTCTCGTTCTGACGAAAGGGTCACGCACAATGGCACGTGAACCGAGAGAAGGCGGCCGGGGCGGCCGCGATCGTGATCGCGAAGGCGATGATCTCGTTGACAAGCTGGTCACGATCAATCGTGTAGCGAAGGTCGTCAAGGGCGGTCGTCGTTTCGCTTTTGCCGCACTGGTTGTGGTCGGCGACCAGAAGGGACGTGTCGGGTTCGGCGCGGGCAAGGCCCGTGAAGTTCCCGAGGCGATCCGCAAGGCGACCGATCGCGCCAAGCGCGCAATGATCCGCGTCCCCATGAAGGAGGGTCGTACCCTTCATCATGATGTGGCGGGACATTTCGGCGCCGGCAAGGTGGTGCTGCGTTCGGCTGATGCCGGCACGGGCATCATCGCAGGCGGCCCGATGCGCGCGGTGTTCGAGAGCCTGGGTATCAATGATGTCGTGGCGAAGTCGCTGGGCACCCGGAACCCGCACAACATGGTCAAGGCGACCTTTGCCGCCCTGGAACGCTGCGCAAGCCCGCGTTCGGTGGCGAACCGCCGTGGCAAGAAGGTTTCCGATATCCTTGGTCGCCGCGAGGTGACTGCATCGGCGGAGGCTGCTGCAGATGTCTGAGACAAAGGGAACCATCAAGGTCACCCAGATCCAGTCTGGCAACGGGCGCAAGCCGGGTCAGCAGGCTACGCTGATCGGTCTGGGACTGAACAAGATCGGCCGTACCCGTGAACTGGAGGATACTCCTTCGGTGCGCGGTATGGTGCGCAAGGTCGCCCACCTTGTGAAGGTGGAGAATTGAGATGAATCTCAACGAACTTCGCGATAACGAAGGTGCCCGTTACCAGAAGAAGCGTCTGGGACGTGGCATCGGCTCTGGCAAGGGCAAGACCTCGGGTAAGGGCGTCAAGGGTCAGAAGGCCCGTTCCGGCGTGTCCCTGAATGGCTTTGAAGGTGGTCAGCTTCCGCTGTACCGCCGCCTGCCCAAGCGTGGATTCAAGAACATCTTCCGCAAGGAATTTGCCATCGTGAATCTTGACGTGCTGGACAAGGCGATCGAAGCGGGCAAGGTGGATGCCAAGGCTCCCGTGACCGAAGACGTCCTGCGCAAGGCGGGGCTGGTCACGGCGTCGAACGTGGCTGGCGTGCGTCTGCTGGGCAACGGCGAACTCCATCACGGGGTGACGATCGAAGTCTCCGGCGCGTCCGCTGGTGCCATTGCCGCGGTCGAAAAGGCCGGCGGCAAGGTGCAGGTCAAGGAAAAGGCCGCCAAGGCGGTTGCCGCGCCTGCGGAATGACTGGATGGGGGATTTGTTCCATCTCCCCCAGACCAGAATAATGAAAGCGATGCGTCTTGCACTGTGCAGGCGCATCGCTTTATTATTTTAAACGGGTTTTTATCATGACAGCGTCCCGCTTTGTGTGGTGACGCTGTTCTTGTGAAAGGATGGGCGCATGGCCTCCGCGGCCGAACAGCTGGCTGCCAATCTGAATTTCAATTCTTTTGCCAATGCAACGGAATTGAAAAAGCGTATCTGGTTCACACTGGGCGCGCTGATCGTTTATCGGATTGGCACCTATATTCCGGTTCCTGGCGTCGATGCGACGGTTATGGGGCAACTTCTGGCCCGCCATCAGGGTGGTATTCTGGGTATGTTCGACATGTTCACGGGTGGTGCGCTGGGCCGCATGACCGTGTTCGCGTTGAATATCATGCCCTACATCAGCGCATCCATCATCGTGCAGCTGATGTCGGCGGCAATTCCCTCGCTGGAGGCCCTCAAGAAAGAGGGTGAAGGCGGGCGTCGCAAGCTGAATGAATATACGCGCTATCTTACGGTCGCGATTGCACTGTTCCAGGCGTATGGCATCGCCATTGGTCTGGAGAACATGCATACCGAGGCCGGATCGGCGGTCATCTCTCCCGGCATGTTCTTCATCGTGTCATGCGTGCTGACGCTGGTTGGCGGCACGATGTTCCTGATGTGGCTGGGTGAACAGATCACGTCGCGGGGGGTCGGGAACGGAATCTCGCTGATCATCTTTGCGGGTATCGTCGCCAACCTGCCCAATGCGTTGGCCAGCCTGTTCCAGCTTGGCTATACGGGGGCGCTGTCGCCGTTTTTCGTGCTGGTGTTCCTTGCACTTGCGGCGATTACCATCGCGTTCATCGTCTTCATGGAACTGGCGCAGCGTCGTGTCGTCATCCAGTATCCGAAGCGTCAGGTCGGGCAGCGGATGTTTGGCGGGGATTCGACGCATATGCCGCTGAAGGTGAACACTGCGGGGTCCATCCCGCCGATTTTCGCCTCCTCGGTTCTGCTGATTCCCGTGACCATCGCCGGGTTCATGAACAACAGCTCCCTGCCGGGCTGGCTGTCGTTCCTGGGGCAGTCGCTGGGGCAGGGGCAGCCGCTCTACATGCTGTTCTATGCGGCAATGATCGTGTTCTTTTCCTATTTCTATGCGGCGGTGACGTTCAATCCGCAGGAAACGGCGGAGAACCTGCGCAAGCAGGGCGGTTTTGTTCCCGGCATCCGGCCGGGCGCGAATACGGCCACATTCTTTGACCGGATTCTGACGCGCATCACGACGATCGGCGCGATGTATCTGGTGGCGGTGTGTCTGCTGCCGCAGATCCTGATCAGTCACTATAATGTGCCGTTCTATTTCGGGGGCACCAGCCTCATCATCATCGTGACGGTGACGATCGATACGGTCACGCAGATCCAGTCTCATCTCGTCGCGCATCAGTATCAGGGCCTGATGCGCAAGGCGCGCGGCAGGAAGGGTAAATTCCGGTGAACATAATTTTTCTTGGGCCGCCGGGCGCGGGAAAGGGAACCCAGTCCAAGCTGCTGGAAGCCCGTTATGGAATCGCCCAGATCTCAACGGGCGACATGTTGCGGGCCGAAGTCGCGGCGGGCAGCCCGCTGGGGCAGAAGGTCAAGAACATCATGGCCTCGGGGCAGCTTGTCCCCGATGACCTGATCATCGCGCTGATCGAGGCGCGCATAGATCGCCCGGATTGCGCGAAGGGCTTCATCCTTGATGGATTCCCCCGCACGCGGGCACAGGCCGAAGCACTCGATTCCATGCTGAAGAAGACCGGTCGTCATATCGATCTGGTGCTTCTGCTGGATGTGGATGAGGATGCGCTGGCGGACCGGATCGCGGGCCGGTTTACCTGCGCCAAGTGTGGCGAAGGTTACAACGACCTGTACAAGCGGCCGAAGGTGGCCGGGACGTGTGACGTATGTGGCGGGCATGATTTCATCCGCCGCGATGATGACCGCAGGGAAACCGTGGCCGCACGTCTCAAGGCCTATCGGGAACAGACGGCGCCCATCCTGCCTTATTATGAGGAACAGGGACGCCTGCGCCGGATCAACGGCATGGCGGATATCGATGACGTGACGAAGGAAGTCTTTGCCGTCGTCGATAGTATCACGAAAAAGTGATGCAGAATAATTGACTTGGACGGGCGGGCGGGTATATTCCGCGCCCTCAAGGTATGAGTGCCGCATGAGTCGTTGACCGACCGTGCGGCGCTGGTATGACCAACTGGAATTGATGATGGGGTTGGCCGGGTAATGTCCGGTATGTTCACGACGCTCCGGGCCTGTGGTCCGGTGGCGTGAAGCAGCCCTGCCGAAATGTTAGTGCCCGTCACGGACGGGTGGACGAGGAGTAAGTGGCGTGGCGCGTATTGCCGGCGTGAACATCCCAACGAACAAGCGGGTAACGATTGCCCTGCGTTATATCTATGGTATCGGGGCGACGAAGGCCCAGACGATCTGCGACAAGCTTTCGATCCCCGACGAACGTCGCGTGAACGAACTGTCCGATGACGAGATCGTCAAGATCCGTGAACTGATCGACAATGATTATCGCGTCGAAGGCGACCTGCGTCGTGAAGTCGCGATGAACATCAAGCGTCTGATGGACCTGGGCTGCTATCGCGGCCTGCGCCATCGTCGTGGCCTGCCGG
Source organism: Novacetimonas cocois (assembly GCF_003311635.1). GTDB lineage: Bacteria > Pseudomonadota > Alphaproteobacteria > Acetobacterales > Acetobacteraceae > Novacetimonas > Novacetimonas cocois. The sequence goes on from NZ_QEXL01000001.1 coordinate 123,865, forward strand.
TTCATGGCCAGCGGACACATACCAACGCCCGTACCCGCAAGGGCAAGGCGGTTGCGATCGCAGGCAAGAAGAAGGCAACCCGCTAAAACGGGCACCTTGACATGCGGGGATGGAAGCCGGCTGCCCGGCTGGTTCCAGCCCCGTTCATTGAACTGACAGGATCAAGAAGATTATGGCGAAAGCTGCGGCACCGCGTATTCGTAAGAAAGAGCGGAAGAATATCATTTCCGGGGTGGCGCACGTGCTGTCCACCTTCAACAATACGATGATCACGATTTCCGACGCGCAGGGTAATGCGATTGCATGGTCGTCTGCGGGTGCGCAGGGGTTCAAGGGGTCGCGCAAGTCGACGCCTTACGCCGCCCAGGTTGCCGCGGAAGACGCCGGTCGCAAGGCGCGTGAGCATGGCATGGAAACCCTTGAGATCGAGGTTTCGGGTCCGGGTTCGGGGCGTGAAAGCGCTCTGCGCGCCCTGCAGGCGGTCGGGTTCTCCATCACGGCGATCCGTGACATGACGCCGGTTCCCCACAACGGATGCCGTCCGCGCAAGCGTCGCCGCGTCTGATCCGGGGATTCGATTTCGCTTCTCCCTGCCTTTCCTTCGGGCAAGGCAGGGGGATCTGATTGTCATCAGGCATCCGGTATGGGTGCCATCTGTTGTCTTTGTGACGGCAGATCAGTCTTGAAAGGCCATTACCTTGGTCCTCCAGAAAAACTGGCAATCCCTGATCAAGCCGGAAAAACTGGAAGTCGAACCGGGGGCAGAACCGTCGCGCACGGCGACTGTCGTTGCGGAACCGCTGGAACGTGGTTTCGGCATGACGCTCGGCAACGCAATCCGTCGGGTTCTGCTGTCCTCCCTTCAGGGGGCGGCGGTTACGGCGATCCAGATTGACGGCGTTCTGCACGAGTTCTCTTCTGTTGCGGGTGTGCGCGAGGATGTCACCGACATCGTCCTGAACATCAAGCAGCTTGCCCTGCGCATGCATGGCGAAGGCCCGAAGCGCATGGTCCTGACCGCGACGGGTCCGGGCGAAGTCCGCGCAGGCCAGATCCAGACCGGCCACGATATCGAGGTGATGAACCCCGACCTCGTGATCTGCACGCTTGATGAAGGCGTGAAGTTCGGGATGGAATTCACGGTCAACATGGGCAAGGGCTATGTCCCTGCGGCGGCCAACCGGCCGGAAGATGCGCCGATCGGGCTTATCCCCATCGATGCCATCTATTCTCCGGTGCGTCGCGTGTCCTACAAGGTCGAGCAGACCCGCGTGGGACAGGTGACGGATTATGACCGCCTGCTGCTGACGGTGGAAACCAACGGTGCGGTGACGCCCGAGGATGCGGTGGCCCTGGCCGCGCGTATTCTTCAGGATCAGCTGCAGCTGTTCATCAATTTTGACGAACCGCGCACCGTCCGCACCGAGGAGCCGCAGGACGACCTGCCGTTCAACCGCAACCTGCTTCGCAAGGTTGATGAGCTTGAACTGTCGGTCCGCAGTGCGAACTGCCTCAAGAACGACAACATCGTCTATATTGGCGATCTGGTTCAGAAGACCGAGCAGGAAATGCTCCGTACCCCGAATTTCGGGCGGAAGTCTCTGAACGAAATCAAGGAAGTCCTGACCGCCATGGGGCTTTCGCTGGGTATGAACGTTCCGGCATGGCCGCCGGAGAACATTGAAGATCTGGCCAAGAGGCTCGACGAGCCGTTCTGATCCTCTGAACCGGAAAGACAGGAAGACTACATCATGCGTCACGGTGTTGCTGGCCGGAAGCTCGGCGTTACCTCGTCCCATCGACAGGCCATGTTTCGGAACATGGCCGTCGCACTGATCAAGCACGAACAGATCACGACCACCCTGCCCAAGGCAAAGGAACTGCGTCCGGTCGTCGAAAAGCTGATCACCCTTGGCAAGCGGGGCAACCTGCATGCCCGTCGGCAGGCCTTTGCGCAGCTTCGTGACGACACGATTGTGTCCAAGCTGTTCTCGGCCGTGGCTGAACGCTACAAGACCCGCGCTGGCGGTTACACCCGCGTCCTGCGCGCCGGTGTCCGTCATGGCGATGCGGCCGACATGGCCGTGATCGAACTGGTCGATCGCGACGTGACGGCCAAGGGCAAGGACAGTGGTCCGCGCCCTACGGCTGAAGACAAGGAAGACCTGGCGGCCTGACCGTTACGGGAAACCTGAAAAAGCCCGGCTTCGGCCGGGCTTTTTTTATGGCACGTGCCCATAACCATCCAAATCTGCGTTGTCTCTGGTTTATTTCCTGTTCCACATCGTCTAATGAATGACGCTATATCTTAATAACGATTATATTCCGGTAATTTCTCGGGAATGCGGGCGATGGCAAGGTCTCTCTTTTCACGATTTGGAACGTATGTTTTTGCGGCGGTAGTGGCCTTCTGCACGCAGGCGCACGCGGCGTCGGTGGTGCGCGTGGGCTATATTCCGGTTTTGGGGTCGGCCCCGCTGTTTGTCATGGATGGCAGGCACTGGGCCGCGGATGCCGGGATCGACATGCAGCTTGTGCGGTTCCAGTCCGGTCCGCAGGCGATTCAGGCGCTGGCCGCGGGCAAGATCGATGCCTATGTGGCCGGGGTGCTGCCGCTGTTGCAGGCGCGCGCCCATGGCGTGAACGTGAAGGTGGTCGCCAGCGCGGCGATCGAGGAACTGGAGGTGATGGCGCGCGGTCAGCTGGCGCAGGGCCTGCCGGAAACGCCGACCCAGCCGATCGAGGGCGCGGCCCTGAAGCAGCGGTTTGACGATTTCGCCCGCACCAGCAACCGCAAGGCAAAGATCGGCGCCCAGCCCCTGGGTTCGGTGCCGGATTCCATGCTGCGGTACTGGCTGAAGGCCCGCAACGACCTTGATCCCGCCCAGACCGCCGATATCGTCGGCGTTGACCTCGACGCGGAACAGCAGGCGTTCCTTGCCGGGGCCGTGGATGCCGCCGTCCTGCGCGAACCGACCCTGACGCTTGTGCGCCATCGCCTGCCGCAGGCGCGTATCCTTGCCACAGGGCACGACATGATGCCGGGACAGCCGGGATCGGTGCTTGCGATCCTGAACGAGGATGCCCCGGATCGCGCACAATGGAAGGACAAATTCCTTGCGGCGTTTGTCCGCGCGACAGACCTGCTGGCCCATTCCCCGGACGAGGCGGTCCCTTATGTAAGAAGCGCGCTGGCGGGCGGCATGCTGCCACAGGCAATCGTGCAGGAAGCCCTGCGTGCCTCGGCCTCCCATTACGTGTCAGATCCCTCCACCATTGTCGAATCCGTAACAAAGTTGCAGGATTTCGAGGTCCAGACCGGCCTTCTGCATAATGCGCAGCCGGTGGGCGACTTGTTCGATCTGGAAAGTTATCGGCATCTGGGCAAATGAGACCTGACAGGACATCACTGACGCGGCTGGGTCTGGGCGTACTGGGGCTGCTGGTCCTGTTCGGAAGCTGGGAGGCCATTGTCAGGCTGGGCTGGGTGCCTGCGGGGCTGCTGCCCGCCCCGTCCTCCCTGGGGCCGGCGTGGCTGGATGAAGTGCGCAACGGGGCGTGGCAGACGGCCATTCGCGACAGCCTGACGCATTATGTGCTGGGGCTGGTGATCGGTTCGGTGCTGGGGGCGCTGGTCGGTCTGCTGTGCGGGGCGGTTCCGGTGCTGGATGCGCTGCTGGCGGGCGTGGTGCGGGTCCTGCGTCCCATTCCCGGTCTGGCATGGGTGCCCTTTGCGATCCTGTGGTTCGGGCTGAACACGGCGGGCGCGACCTTTGTCATCGCGATTTCGGTTTTCTGGATCAATTTCTATGCCGCTTATGGCGCCGTGCAGTCGATTGATCCCGACCTGTACGAGGTCGCGGCCGCCTTTGGTCATGGCAGCTTTGTCGGCCGCCTGACAAAGGTGGTGCTGCCGGCGTCCGCGCCGGGGCTGCTGGCGGGGCTGCGGACCGGGCTGGGGCAGGCATGGATGTCGGTGGTCGCGGCCGAACTGTTTGGCGTGCCGGGAATCGGCGCGCGCATGATGCAGGCCTCCAGCCTGCTGGCGACCGATCTGGTCGTGGTCTATATGCTCACGATGGCGCTTCTGTATGCATTGACGGACATGCTGTTCATGGTCGTGCGCAGGCGCCTGCTGGGATGGCAGGGATAGGATGGACATGGCGATGCCCGATAGGGGGACAAAGGGCGATACGATGGTCCACCTGTCCGATATCGGCCTGTCCCATGACAGGGGAAAGAATTTCATCCTGCGTCATGTGGACCTGACGATCGACAAGGGCCAGTTCGTGGCCCTGCTAGGTCCGTCGGGGGTGGGCAAATCCACCTTGCTGCGGGTCATCATGGGACTGACCCCACCGACCGAGGGACAGGTCAGCCTGACGCCCCCGGCCTCGCCCATCGGGCGTTCGACCGCGCTGGTGTTTCAGGATGCCAAGCTGATGCCGTGGCGCACGGTGCGCCAGAATGTGGAACTGGGGCTTGAAGGGGTGGGCCTGTCGCGGGCGCACCGCCATGCGCGTGCGATGGCGTCGCTGGAACTGGTCGGGCTGGCGGACCGGGCGGATCGCTGGCCCCGGCAGCTGTCGGGTGGGCAGCGGCAGCGCGTCGGCGTGGCGCGGGCCCTGACGGTGGAACCTGACCTGCTGCTGATGGATGAACCCTTTGGCGCGCTGGACGCCATCACCCGCAGCGCCCTTCAGGACGAGTTGCTGCGGATATGGGCACAGACGCACAAGACCGTGCTGTTCGTGACCCATGATATTGACGAGGCCCTGATCCTTGCGGACAGGATCATCGTCCTGTCGGGCCATCCCGCGTCGGTGCGGGGCGATTTCATGGTGGGACTGCGCCCGCGCGACCGCTCCTCGCCCGCGACGCAGGCGCTGGTCGAACGGCTGAAGGCGCTGATCGCCGGGGAGCCTGATCCCGGCGACCGGCCTGCCTACTGGCAGGCGTCGGAAATCTGAATTCCATCCGTCATGATGGACACCGCGCCTTCTCCCCGACATGATGGCATGGTCGATCCGGGCATGGGACGGGATGCGTCACGCAGGTCCTGCCCCATGGACAACCGGCAGAGGAGTAACGGATATGAATGAATTCGAAGCACAGCTGGAAGAAGGCGTGGGCCGCCTGCAGGATGGCATGAGCGGTCTGGCCGGTGGAAATGGCCCGCGCGTGGGCGGCGTCAAGGGACTGGGCGGCGTATGCGATACGGTGCGTGACCTGACGGCGGATCGTCCGCTGTTTGCGCTGCTGGGTGCGACGGTTGGCGCATTTGTCGCGACGATGCTGTGGCGGCGTCGCTAGGGCGCTGCTGTCTTTGCAGCCGTGACGCGCGGGCAACTTCGCCGGGACATGCCGCGTTCAGAAACGATATGAGGGAGCAGAGCGTTATATCATGCTGAAACTGGCATTGTTCTTTCTGGTGGTCTCGCTGATCGCTGGGATATTCGGATTTACCGGCATTTCCGCCGTGTCGGCGGGGATGGCCAAGATCCTGTTCTTCATCGCCATCCTGGCGTTCGTCATCGTCCTGCTGCTTGTGATTCTCTCAGCCAGGTCGCTGTTCAACTAGGCATGGCCGCCTGCGGTGGATGGTCCGCCCCGGCCATCCACGCCGCCCGCTGCGGCATAATAAGGTCCCCGGTCACGCCGGGGGCCTTTTTTACTGGTTCTTGTCCTTCTGGATGAAGGACGGCAGGAAGGGATTGTCCTTCTGCAGGGATGCCTTTGTCGGCAGGCGCGACACATCCCATCCCCCGCCAAGGGCTTCCACCAGGTTCACGCTGTCCACCACGCGCTGCTGCTGGATCGACAGGACATTTTCCGCGTCACTCAGGGCCGACGTCTCGTTGGTGATGACGGTGGTATAGATCTGGGTGCCGGCCTTGTACTGGTTCAGCGAGACCTCAACCGCGCGGTTGGCGAAATCCAGCGCCTTTTCCTGCTGATCCTGTTCCTGTGCAAGGATGCGCAGGTTCGACAGGTTGTCTTCCGTCGTCTGCAGTGCGGACAGGACCGTCTGCCGGTAGGTGGCGACGGCGTTGTCGTACTGGGCGTTCGCCTCATGCACGGCGGCGGTGCGCGACCCGCCGGAGAACAGCGTTTCCGTGGCCGATGCCCCCAGCGACCAGATGCGGTTGGCCGCGCTCATCAGTGACGTCACCGGATCGCCGCCACTCTGTTCGTAACTGGCATTGATGGTGATGTCGGGGAAGAATGCGGCGATATCCGCCCCGATCTGCGCGTTGTACTGTTCCATCGTCCGTTCCGCCGCCGCGATGTCAGGTCGGCGCTGCAGCAGGTCGGCCGGTATGGTGACCGGAATGGGCGGGATGGTCCGCGTCAGTTCACCCGGGGTGATGGTCACGTCCGCCGGGGGCTTGCCGATCAGCACCGCGATGGCATGTTCATACTGTGCCCGGGCAACGCCGGTCTGCACCAGTGCGGCGCGGTTCTGTTCCAGCGTCGTGCGGGCCTGCAGGACGGAGGTCGGATCGGCGGTTCCGGCCTGGTACTGGTTTTCCGTGATCTGGAGCGCCTGTTCATTGAAATGGACATAACGGTCCAGAAGATCGTGCAGCGAGTCCTGGTAACGCAGGTTGAAATACGCCGTCGCCAGCTGCGCCTGATAGGACAGGGTGGCGTTGGCAAGGTCGGCGGCACTGGCCTGCGCCGCGGTGACCTGTTCCTGGATCTGGCGGCGGATCTTGCCCCAGACATCAAGGTCCCAGCTGGCGGACGGGCCGATGTCATAGGTGTTGTACTGGCTTTTCCCGTAAAGCGAGCTGCCTGACGAGGACAGCGACCCCGCGCCATGCGCATTGCGGTTGAAGCCGAGGCTGCCGCTGATGGTGGGGAAAAGCTGTGCCCGCACGCTGTCGATCAGGGCGCGCGCGTTGCGGTAGTTCGCCTCGTATTCCTTGACGTTCTGGTTCGATATCTCGACCTGCGATTCCAGGTTGTTGAGGATGGGATCGTTATAGATCGTCCACCAGGCGTGCTTGGGCAGGGCGGCCATCTGCGGGTTGGCCCGTTCCCATCCCGGCGCAGGCTGCAGTTCCTTGAACCGCGCGGACACGATGGCGGCGGGACGGTGATAGTTCGGGCCGACCATGCATCCCGTCAGCAGGACAATCGGCAGGGCCAGCGGCGCGACCCGCCGCAGGGTCCGCCGCACGCGTGCCTGATGGCGGGAACGGGCGGCACGCGAAGACGGGCAGATGCCATGGGATGGCAGGGAGTGTGTCATCCGGGTCAGGAATCCTGTTTGGAAAGGTTTGTGCGGGAGGAGGAAAGGCCAGATGTCAGGCGACGATAACGTTGGCGGAACGATGCGCCAAGACGATCGAGGTAAAGATAGACGACGGGCGTCGTGTAAAGCGTTAGCGCCTGGCTGACGAGCAGGCCGCCCACGATGGCGATGCCCAGCGGGCGGCGCAGTTCCGATCCGTATCCATGGCCGAATATCAGCGGCAGCGCCCCCAGGGCGGCGGCGAAGGTGGTCATCATGATGGGGCGGAAACGCATCAGGCAGGCGGTGCGGATGGCCTCCAGCGGGGTATGGCCCTCGCGCTCAGCCGTGATGGCGAAATCCACCAGCATGATGGCATTTTTCTTCACGATGCCGATCAGCAGGATAACCCCGATCATCGCGATCAGGGAAAATTCCTCCCCAAAGACCTGCAGCGCCAGCAGCGCCCCGACCCCCGCGGAGGGCAGGGTGGACAGGATCGTGAAGGGATGGACATAGCTTTCATACAGGATGCCCAGCGTCATATAGACGGCAGCCAGCGCCGCAAGGATCAGCAGGGGTTCGTTGTTCACCGATTTCTGGAACTGCGCCGCGTTCCCCGCGAAACTGCCCTGGATGTTGGAGGGCATGTGCAGGCGGACCATTTCCTCATGCATGATCTGCACCGCCTGGCTTAACGACACGCCATTGGCGAGGTTGAACGAAACGGTGGTGGAGACCGACTGCCCCTGATGGTTGACGCTGAGTGCCGTAAGGGTGGGCTTTGGCGTGGCGACAAGCGTGAGCGGCACCATGGTTTCCGAGTTGGTGGACACGGCGGACCCCGATGACGTGCTGTTGCCCCCCGCCAGCGTGTTGGCGATCTGGTTGCGAAAGGACTGTGTGCTCAGCTGCGATTCCGTGCTGCCGGTGTCGGTGCGCACCCGGACGGTGTTCGACTGCGTGCCGCCGCCCGCCGTGCCGCCTGCGACGCTGACCCATACCTGCTTGAGCGTCGTCGGGTCCTGCCAGAATCGGGGCTGGACCTCCATGACCACGCGATACTGGTTCAGCGGGTTATAGATGACCGAGGCCGCGCGCTGCCCGTACGCATCGTAAAGCGTGTTGGAAATCAGCTGTGGCGTGATGTTGACGCGGCTGGAGGTATCGCGGTCGATCGACACCTGCAGCGCGTCGCCCCCCTGCTGCACGTCGGACGAGATATCGGTCAGTTCCCGATGCCGCTGCAGCGCCGTGACCAGTCGTGGCGTCCACTGATACAGGTCGGAGGAGGAATCCGACTGGAGCGAATACTGGTACGCCGCATTGCTCTGCCGTCCGCCCATGCGCAGCGCCCCGGGGGCCGAGGCATAGAAACGCGCCCCCACCATGTTGCGCAGGCGGCGGTTGATCCGCGCGATGGTGACGGCCGGGGTGTCATTGCGTTCGGACTTGTCCTTGAGGATGACGAACAGGTTAGCCTGATTGGATGAGCCGCGTCCGCCCATGAACCCCATCACGCGCGAGACGTCGCGATCCGCCATGATGGCCTTCTGCACCGTGTCGATCTTGCCCTGCATCGCCTGGAAGGAGATGGATTCGTCGCCCATCAGGTGGCCCATCAGCATGCCGGTGTCGGAATCCGGAAACAGCCCCTTGGGCATCTTGATGAACAGGGCGGCCATCAGCACGATGGTCAGCGGCAGGGACATGACCGTCAGGCGGCGATGCGCCAGCGCGATTTCAAGCGTCCGGGCATAGGTCTGCTGCAGTCCCGTCAGCCCGCGTTCCAGCAGGGCCGCGATGCGGCCGGTCTTTCCCGTGGCGGAGGCATGCACCGTCTCACGCGACAGGAAACGCGACGTCAGCATCGGCGTCAGCGTCAGCGACAGGATCATGGAAATGACGATCGTCACCGACATCGTCATCGCGAATTCATGGAACAGGCGCCCCGCCACGCCCGAAAGCAGCAGGATCGGCAGGAATACCGCAATCAGCGACACCGTGATCGACATGACCGTAAAGGCGACTTCCTGCGCGCCCAGCAGGGTCGCCTGCATCCGGTCCATCCCGGCCTCCAGGTGGCGGCTGATGTTTTCGACCACGACAATCGCGTCATCGACGACAAACCCGGTGGAGACCGTCAGCGCCATGAGCGAAAGGTTGTCGAGCGAATAGCCAAGGAATTTCATCGCGGCGAAGGTCGCGATGATGGACGTCGGCACGACGATGGCCGGCACGATGGTGATCCGCCATGAATGCAGGAACACCAGCACCACGACCACCACCAGCACGACGGACATCACCAGCGTGAACTGCGTGTCCTCCAGCGCTGCGCGGATGGTGGTGGACCGGTCCATCATGTTCGACAGGTTCACATCGGCCGGCAGCGCGCTGCGCAGGGCGGGGATTTCCGCGCGGATCTGGTCATTGGTGCTGATGATGTTCGCGCCGGCCTGCGCAAAGATGATGGCAAGGACGGCGGGCTGCCGGTTCACGTAACCGGCGTTGCGCACGTCCTCCACCCCGTCCATGACATAGGCGACATCGGCAAGGCGCACCGGGCGGCTGTCATGATAGGCGATGATGAGGTCACGGTACGCCTGCGCGTTATGCACCTGGTCATTGGTCGCAAGCGTATATCGGTAATTGCCGTGGTCGATGAACCCTTTGGGCGTATGGGCATTGGCCGACGCCAGTGCCGCGCGCACGTCCTCGAACCCGATGCCGAATTTATAGAGTGCGAGCGGATTCATCTCCACCCGCACCGCAGGCAGCGAACTGCCGCCGACCTCCACCTCGCCCACGCCGGAAATCTGCGAAAGGTGCTGCTGCAGGACGTTGGAGGCGAGGTCATACAGCTGTGCTGCCGTGCGGGTTTTCGACGTCAGCGCAAGGATCATGATCGGCGCGCCGTTGGGATTGGCCTTGAAATAGCTGGGATTCTGCCGCAGCGACGTTGGCAGGTCCGCATGGGCGGCCTGTAGTGCTGCCTCCACATCGCGGGCCGCGCCGTTGATGTCGCGCGACAGGGAAAACTGTAACGTGATGCGCGCCTGGTTTGCCGATGACTGCGATGTCATCTCCGTCAGGTCCGCGATCTGGCCCAGATGGCGTTCCAGCGGGGCCGCCACGGAACTGGCGATTTCATCGGGCGTGCCACCCGACTGTCGGGCCTGTACCTGGATGACGGGAAAATCGACGTTCGGCAGGTCCGCGACCGGAAGGGTCAGATAGCCGATGACCCCGCCAATCAGCAGGGCCACCGTCAGCAGGGTTGTTGCAACCGGACGCCGAACAAACAGGGCAACCGGATTCACGAGGGTGCCTGTGTGGGGTCTGTGTTACGCGGCCCGGTTTCGCCCGCCAGCGCGAAACGCCGCCGCAGCCGCACGCTGATCCGGTCCATGAACAGATAGATGACCGGCGTTGTGAACAGCGTCAGCAGCTGGCTGACCAGCAGGCCGCCCACGATGGCGATGCCCAGCGGACGCCGCAGTTCCGATCCGGTGCCGGTGCCGATCACCATGGGGACCGCGCCCAGCATGGCCGCCAGCGTCGTCATCAGGATGGGCCGGAAACGCAGCAGGGCGGCATGGCGGATCGAATGCAGCGGCGACATGCCCTCTATCCGTTCGGCCTCAAGTGCAAAATCGATCATCATGATGGCGTTTTTCTTGACGATACCGATCAGCAGTACCAGCCCGATGATTCCCATGATGTCCAGTCCCGATCCCGTGACCAGCAGCGCCAGCAGCGCGCCGATCCCTGCGGATGGCAGGGTGGAGAGGATCGTGATCGGGTGAATGAAGCTTTCATACAGGATGCCCAGCACGATATAGACCGCCGCCAGCGCGGCCAGCACCAGCCATGCCTCGTTCGAAAGGGAGCTGCGGAAGGCGGCGGCCGTTCCCTGGAACGAGGTCTGGAAGGTGGAGGGTAGGTGGATTTCATGTTCCACCCGCTCGATCGCGTCCGTTGCGCTGCCCAGCGAATAACCCGGCGTCACGTTGAAGGAGATCGTCGTCGCGGGGAACTGCCCCACATGCGTGATCAGCAGCGGCGCGGTATCCTGCGTCACGGACGTGACCGAGGCCAGGGGCACCAGCCCCGACGTGGGCGAGCGGGTGGGGCCAGAGGTGCTTTCCCCCGAATTGCCGCTGATCCCCGGCAGGTACATCTGGTTCAGGGAGGTCAGGCTCTTCTGGAATGCGGGATCGGCCTCCAGGATGACGCGATACTGGTTGGACTGCGTGAAGATGGTGGAGATCTGGCGCTGTCCAAAGGAATCATACAGCACGTTGTCGATCGTCTGCGGCGTGATGGAGTACCGCGCCCCCGTCGTGCGGTCCAGCGTCACGTGCGCCACCAGCCCCGCGGCTTGCAGGTCGGAGGTCACGTCCGATAGGGCCGGTTCCTTGCGCAGCCGGTCGATGAATTTCGGGACCCAGCTGGTGAACTGGTTGTAATCGGGATTTTCCAGCAGGAACTGGTACTGCGTCGCCGCGACCGAGGTATCGAGCGACAGGTCCTGGATCGGCTGCAGATACAGGCTGGCCCCCGCGATATCCGCGGTTTCGCGCTGTATGCGGCTGGCGATCGTGCTGGCGTTGTCGCTGCGCTTGTCCTGCGGGCGCAGGTTGATGAGGAAGCGTCCCTGATTGAGGGTGACGTTCTGTCCGTCCACCCCGATGAAGGAGGACAGGCTGGTGACATCGGGATCCTTGAGGATGCGATCGGCCAGTTCCTGCTGATGACGCTTCATGGCGTCAAAGGAGGTCGACTGCGCCATGACCGAGATGCCCTGGATGACGCCGGTATCCTGCGTGGGGAAAAAACCCTTGGGAATGATGACGGCCAGCACCCCGGTCAGGCCGAGCGTGATGACAAACAGCGCGAGCATCAGGCGCTGGTGACGCAGCACGACATCCAGCGCGCGGCCATAACCCGCGATGGTGGCGGTCATGGCGTGTTCGACATGCACGGCCCATGCCGCTTCCTTGCGGCCTTCGCGCTTTTCCGACAGCAGGCGCGCGCACATCATCGGCACCAGCGTCAGCGACACCACCGCCGACAGGATGATCGTCACCGCCAGCGTCACCGCGAATTCATGGAACAGGCGTCCCACCACGTCGCCCATGAACAGCAGCGGGATCAGCACGGCGATCAGCGAGACCGTCAGCGATATGATGGTGAACCCGATTTCCCCCGCGCCCTTCAGCGCGGCGGTCATGCGGTCATCGCCCATCTCGATGTAGCGGGCGATGTTTTCGATCATGACGATCGCATCGTCCACGACAAAGCCCGTGGCGATCGTCAGCGCCATCAGCGACAGGTTGTCCAGCGAAAAGCCCAGCAGGTACATCGCCGCCAGCGTGCCCACCAGTGACAGCGGCACCGACAGGCTGGGGATGATGGTGGCGGGCACGTTGCGCAGGAAGACGAAGATCACGCCCACGACAAGGAACAGCGCCAGTCCCAGCTCGAACTCCACATCCTCCACCGAGGCACGGATCGTCGTGGTGCGGTCCGTCAGCGGCGTGATGGTGATGCCGGGTGGCAGGGACTGCTGCAGGTGGGGAAGGGCGTACTTGATGTTGTCGACCACCGAAATGACGTTCGCGCCCGGCTGGCGTTGCACGTTCAGCACAAGGGCGGGCGTCCTGTTGGCCCATGCCGCCAGTTCCGTGTTTTCCGGCCCGATCACCACCGTCGCGATATCGCGGATGCGCACCGGCCCGCTGTTCTGATAGGCCACGACCTGGTTGAGCAGCTGGTCCACGCCTGAAATCTGTCCATCGATCCGCAGGGTGGTCGCGCGCTGCGGGCCGTCGAACGTGCCGGTGGGCGAATTGACGTTCACGTTGCCGATGGTCGTGCGCAGGGTATCGAGGTCAATGCCGAACGAGGTCAGTTTCGGGATGTTGACCCGCACGCGGATCGCCTTGCGGTTGCCGCCCGACAGGGTGACGAGGCCGACCCCCGAAATCTGGCTGATTTTCTGCGCAAGGCGGGTATCGATGTAATCCTCGACCTCCGTCAGGGGCATGGTCTTTGACGTGATGCCCAGCGTCAGGACCGGGGTGTCGGCCGGGTTGACCTTGGCATAGACCGGGGGCGCGGGAAGGTCGCTCGGCAGCAGGGAGTTGGCCTGGTTGATGGCGGCCTGCACTTCCTGCTCGGCAATGTCCATCGTCATCGTCAGGCCGAAGCGCAGCGTGATGACCGACGCCCCGCCGGACGACTGCGACGTCATCTGGTCCAGTCCCGACATCTCCCCGAACTGCGTCTCCAGCGGTGCCGTGACGGACGTGGCCATCACGTCCGGGCTGGCGCCGGGATAGAAGGTCTGCACCGTGATCGTCGGGTATTCGACCTCCGGCAGGGCGGAGACCGGCAGGAAGTGATAGCCCAGCAGCCCCGCGAGCATGATGGCGAGCATGAGCAGCGTGGTCGCGACCGGGCGCTGGATAAACAGGCGGGAGGGATTCACGCGGTCATCTCCGTCGAAGGCAGGACGATGGGCGGGCACACGACGGTATCAGCCGTGATCGCGGGCGGGATCATCCCTGCTTCGGCGCGGACGGGGCATCGGCGGCCGCTTCGGCCGGGATGCTGACCTTTATCCCGCTGCGCAGGTGATCGACGCCATCGGTCACGACGGTTTCGCCCTCCTTCAGGCCCGACGACACGACCGTCATGCTGTCATTGGCATGCCCGGTCTTCACGTCCCGGACATCGACGGTCCTGTCCGCCTTGACGACATAGACGAACTGTCCGTTGGGGCCGGTCTGCAACGCGTTCGTCGGCACCAGCAGGACGCCATGTTCCGTCGTCACCATCAGGTGCGCGTTGACGAACTGGTTGGGAAACAGCGTTTCCTCGTTATTGGGGAAAATGGCGCGCATGCGCACGGTGCCGGTCGAGGTGTCGATCTGGCTGTCCAGCACGCTGACCTGCCCGTCGGCGATCTTGTGCTCGTTACTGCTGTCCCATGCCTCCACCGGCAGGGAGGCCCCGGCATGCAGGCGGTCCGCCACGGGCCCGATATCGTTTTCCGGCAGCGTGAAAATGACCGAAATCGGCTGCATCTGCGTCAGGATCACCAGACCGTTCGTCTGTCCCGCCGTGATGTAGTTGCCCGCATCCACCTGACGGATGCCGACGCGGCCATCAACGGGGGCGATGATGTGGCAGTACTGGATCTGGAGCTTTTCATTATCGACCAGCGCCTGGTCCGCCTTGACCGTGCCCTCGTACTGTTCGACCAGGAACTGCTGGTCGCGCGCCGTCATGGCCGACACGCTGTTCTGCCGGATCAGGGTCTGGTAGCGCACGTTGTCCACCCGCGCCTTTTCCAGCTGCGCCTTGTCCTGCGCCAGCTGCCCCTCGTACTGCGCCAGCAGCACGTCATAGGGCCGCGTGTCCACAAGGGCGAGCAGGTCGCCCTTGTGGACATGCTGCCCTTCGGTAAACAGGACCTTCATCAGATAGCCGTCGATGCGCGACTGTACCGTGACGTTTGTGATGGGCACGACGGTGCCCAGTTCCGTCAGCACGAACGGCATGTCGCCGGCATGCACGCTTGCAACGGCGACGGGCTGTGGCGCGTTGTTGGCGTCATGTTTCTTGCCGCTGCCGCCGCTGTGGGGACGCAGGAACGCAACCGCCAGCATGAGCGCGAACGCGCCAAGACCGCCCCATACAAGGAGGCGCTTGCGCCGGGGAGGAGGATTGGGGCTGCTGTTCGTGGGGGAAGGGGATGACGGGGACTGGGTTGGGGTATCCATGTTCAGGTCAGTTTTCCACCACAGGTTGCATTGCATCGACCACCGGAACAGGCCGTCTGCCGGGGGGCGATGGCGTGCGGCGGTCAGGGTAACTTGGAAACGGCACAGGCATAAAGTATTGGAATGTAACGTCCCAAAGAATATATTTTTTGTTATAGAGATGAATGTTTCAGTGTCGATTTAAATTTTGGTATGGTTTGGAGCACTTTGCCCGACCGTGGGATCGTGGCCACTGATTTCCGCTCCGGCCCGGGGTGACAGGCGTGCCAGCAGTACTGATGCCGGCGCGCAGAGGACACCCATCGTGACGAACGCCGCGCTGAAGGCGCCGCCCGTGGCCGCGCCCGCATCCCCTGTGGAAAACATCATCCGCGAAAGCGACAGCACGGCGGCGGCGACACAGATGCCCAGTGACAGCGTCATCTGCTGCGCGGTGGAATAGAAGCTGGTCGCGGCACTCATCCGTTCCGGCGGCATGTCGGCATAGGCGATGGTGTTGTATCCCGTGAACTGCAGCGCCTGCGACATGCCCAGCCCGAGCATCGCCACCACCAGCACCCATAATGACCAGTTCGCGCCAAACGCCGCGAGGAAACAGCACCCCGCCGGCAGCACGATCGCGTTGAGGACGAGGATGCGCCGGAATCCCCACTGACGGTAAAGGCGCACGGCCAGCACCCGCATGGCAAGCGCGCCAAGCGGTGCGACAAAGGTGATGGTGCCGCTGCGCGCGGCGCTGAGGCCGAATTCCAGCTGCAGGAAGGAGGGGAGAAGGAAGGCGATCGCCCCCGTCGCCAGACGTGAAAACGCGCCGGCGCAGATCGACACGCGAAACGTGCTGACCCGCCACAGCGACAGGTCCAGCACCGGGTGCGCGACATGGCGGGCATGGCGGGCATACGCCCAGAGGCAGAGCATCCCCACGCTGAGGAGGCCGAGCATCGCCCCCGCCGGCAACTGTCCGTGGCTGGACAGTTCCGCCCCCAGCATCAGGGCGGCAAGGCCCGTGCCGGACAGCACGATCCCGCGCACGTCGAATGGCGCGACATGGGGCGCGCGCACCTGCGGGATGAACAGGCGCGTCATGACGATGGCAACCAGCCCGACCGGGATGTTGATGTAGAATATCCACCGCCATGACAGGTAGGTCGTCAGTGCCCCGCCGATCACGGGGCCGGTCATCGGCCCCAGGGTCGCGGGCAGCATCATCCAGAACATCGCCCCGATCAGCGCGGATTTCGGCACGTTCTGCAGGATGACCAGACGCCCGACCGGCACCATCATCGCCCCGCCGATCCCCTGCAGCGCCCGGGCCAGCGCAAGGGTCCACAGCCCGGGGGCCATGCTGCACAGGATGGAGCCGGCCATGAACACGATGATGGCCCATTGCAGCACGCGCCGCCCGCCAAAGCGGTCCGCCATCGGGCCGGAGGCGGGAATGAAGATCGCAAGGCTGAGCATATATGACGTCAGCGCGACGGCCGTGCGCGCCACATCGACGCCAAAGGTGCGCGCCATGGTGGGCAGTGCGGTCGTCAGAACCGTGCCGTCCATCTGTTCCATGAACAGGGTGCTGGCGACGATCAGGGCGACAATGCGCCGTCGGCCGGGCGGAATCACATCGGGGGAGGGAGGCTGGGTCGTTGGCATGGCGGTCGGCAATCAACGCATTATCATGCAAGATAGGCAACCGCCGAAGGGAACGCGATTCCCGACGACGCGTTGAATCGTGGACATATCGCACAACAGAGGCAGGAGCATCGAATATGGCTGACATCAAGAACGAAGCCCTTGAAAACAAGGCTGAAGGACTGGTGGAGCAGGGCGTGGGCCGCATCAAGGACGCGGCGGGCGGCCTGACGGGGAATGCCGGCATGCAGGCGGAAGGGAAGGTCGATCAACTGTCCGGCATGGCGCGGCAGGAATTCGCCGAACTCTATGAGGAAACCGAGGGCAAGCTGGAAAAGGCCGTCACCTTCGTGCGCGAACGTCCGCTGGCGTCGCTGGGCATTGCCGCGGCCATCGGAACCCTGCTGGCGCTGATGTTCGTGCCCCGTCGCAAAAGCTGAGGGAAGCTGTCGAGTCGCTTTTTTTTCATTTTAAGGGACTCGTTGATTCCAGAGCATCTTGCGCAACAGTACTTAAAAATGGTTTTCATCCCTTCAGAACGGAATTCGCAAACGAATCGGGCTGCGACAGCACGATCCATTGCGAGTCGGGAAGGGGTGAATGCCAGATTACTCACGCGAGAAGGCACATGGCGGCAGGGTCGCGGGCGTGGACGAGGTCGGACGCGGCCCGCTTGCGGGACCGGTTGTCGCGGCGGCTGTCATGTTCCTGCGCGGCGTGCCCGACGATCTGGCCGGGCGGCTGGATGATTCCAAGAAGCTGCGTCCCGCCCTGCGGGAACGGGCCTTTGCCGACCTTCACGCGTCTCCCTCCATCCTGATTGGCGTGGCCGCCGCTTCCGTTGCGGAAATCGAACGCCACAACATCCTGCGTGCCGCCCACCTGGCGATGCAGCGCGCGGTCGCGCGGCTGTCGCGCCGTCCCGAACTCGTGCTTGTCGATGGCAATGCCGCGCCGGATTTCGGCTGCCCCGCGCAGTGTGTGGTGGGCGGCGATTCCCGATGCCTGTCGATTGCCGCGGCCTCCATCGTCGCCAAGGTCATACGCGACCGCCTGATGACGCGCCTTTCCCTGCGCTGGCCCGGCTATGGCTGGGAACGCAACGCCGGATACGGCACCCCCGCCCATCGCGCCGCGCTGCGCGCGGGCGGCATCACGCCGCACCATCGCGCCGCCTTTGGCACCGTGCGTCAGCTTGTCCTGTCCACATCCCCCCTCAGCCCTGAAAATGCGGAGCAGCCATCATGCTGACACACTCATGAGCGGAGCCGTCATGATGGAGCTGCCGCTGGACCAGATCCTGCGCGGCGACTGCGTGGAAATGATGCAGACCCTTCCCGCCGGGTCGATTGACTGCGTCTTTGCCGACCCTCCCTATAACCTGCAGCTGCGGGGGGAGTTGCGTCGCCCGGATGACAGCATCGTCGATGGCGTCGATGACGACTGGGACAAATTCGCCGATCTTCAGGCCTATGACCGTTTTACCCGCGCATGGCTGAGCGAGGCGCGGCGCGTCCTGCGCAAGGACGGGACCATCTGGGTCATCGGGTCGTACCACAACATCTTCCGCATCGGGGCGATCCTGCAGGATCTGGGTTTCTGGATCCTCAATGACGTGATCTGGCGTAAATCCAACCCCATGCCCAATTTCCGGGGACGGCGCTTTACCAACGCGCATGAAACCCTGATATGGGCGGCGCGGGGACCCGACAGCCGCTATCGCTTCAACTACCAGGCGATGAAGGCGCTGAATGACGATGTGCAGATGCGCTCGGACTGGTACCTGCCCCTTTGCACCGGGGGGGAACGCCTGCGCAATGAACACGGGCTGAAGCTGCATCCGACGCAGAAACCCGAAAGCCTGCTGCATCGCGTGCTCATCGCCTCGACCAATGTCGATGACGTGGTGCTGGATCCCTTTACCGGAACGGGGACCACCCCGGCGATGGCGCGCCGGCTGCGGCGTCGCTTCATCGGGATCGAGCGCCACCCCGATTATGCGGAGGCCGCGATCGGGCGGGCGCGGCGTGAAAAGCCCGTGCCGCTGGACAGTGTGCTGACCACCCCGGCGCGGCGGGAATCACCGCGTATTCCGTTCGGTACACTGGTGGAACGCGGCATCCTGCCTGCCGGCACCATCCTGATGGACCGGCAGAAGCGCGTGTTCGCCACCGTCGCCCCCGATGGCACGCTGATCAGCGGCGGGCATCGCGGATCGATTCACAAGCTGGGGGCCACCCTGACGAACGCGCCGTCATGCAATGGCTGGACCTTCTGGTATTTCGAACGCGCGGGCGAACTGCAGCAGCTCGATATCCTGCGCAATGAACTGCGTGCTGAACAGGGCGGTGAGCAGGTTCGGGCGTAACCGCCCGGGGCCGGTGGCAGGCGATGGAATGGAACCGTACCGCGCATTCCGCGAACAGCACCGATAACTACCTGTTCAGCCAGCTGATCCCCTATATCGGCAACAAGCGTAAGCTGCTGCCCCTGATCGCCCGCGCCATTGCCGCGACGGGCGAAAACCCGCGTGAGACGGACTTTGTCGACCTGTTTTCCGGGACCGGGGTTGTCGGCCGCATGGCCAAGAAGATGGGGTTCAGGGTTATCGCCAATGACTGGGAACCCTATGGCGAAATCCTCAACCTCTGCTACCTCGCGACGCAGGGGCCACCAGTCTATTTTGACGGCGTGGCGTATGCGGATGTCATCGCGCGGCTCAATGCCCTGCCGCCGGTGGACGGATGGGTAACACGCCATCTGTGTCCTGATGATGACGTGGCCTATGACGTGGCGCGCGACCGCATGTTCTACATGCGCAAGAACGGGCGGCGGATCGACGCCATGCGCGAACAGATCGCACGGTGGGAGGATGCGGGGATGCTGTCACCCACGCAGCGGGCCTGCCTGCTGGCGCCACTGCTGTTCAGCGCCTGCTACAACAGCAATACCAGTGGCCTGTTCAAGGGATTCCACAATGGCTGGGGCGGGCAGACCGGCACCGCCCTTTATCGTATCGCGGGGGATCTGTGCCTGCGGCCCGCGATGTTCGTGGATAATGGCCGTGACAACGTGGTGTTGCGGGCCGATGCGCAGGAGGTTGCGCAGGATTTGGGCCGTTATCTGTCGCGACCGGCCATCGCGTATATCGACCCGCCCTATAACCAGCATCCCTATGGCGCGAATTACCATGTCCTCAACAGTATCGCGTTATGGGACCGGCCATCCCTTTCCCCCAAGATCAGCGGCAGGGACAAGGCCGCGATCCGGACCGACTGGCGCACCGTGCGGCGCAGCGCCTATAATTATCGCGACCGGGCGACGCGGGCCTATGCCCGCCTGCTCAATACCCTGCCGGTGCGCTGGATCGCCACCAGCTACAGCACGGACGGCATGATCCCGCTGCGCGATATGGTCGCGGCGAACCATGCGCTGGGGAAGGTCCGCGTTTTCAGCCGGGGCTACAAGCGCTACCGCGTCAGCAGCCAGCGCTTTTCACGCAAGCCGATGAATGTGGAATTCATCCTGCTGACCCGCGTCGGGCAGGCATGCGCCCAGTCCATCGACATGATTGTCGAGGAAATCAGATCGGCAGAAGCGCGGATACTCGCATCACACCCCGAAACCGCGACAGGTGCCGTATAACGGGGGATAACAGCCTGTTTTCAGACAGTTTCCGGAAGGGAAGGCGGCCTCAGCTTCCCCCGAAGCCCAGGAAGCCCGCGGTCGGTTTCGCGTGGCCGCCCGTCACGTCGTAACGCGAGGAGACGCTTTTGACCCGTCCCGCCAGCGGCGGCGTGCGGACGCTATCCTCCGCCTCGTCCATATCCCCATCCGCCGCGGAGCCGGAGGCGAAGTGCGGGTCTGAATCAGAGAATGTGCGCATCGACAGCAGCAGGAAGGTAATGTCGTTGCGGTTCAGGTCGATGGACATGTCCAGCGGGCTCTGACCCAGCACGTTATGCGCCGTCATGTCGGCGCCACGGTTCAGGGCCTCTTTCGCCGCGCCCAGACTGCCGCGATTGATCGCGTCAAACAGGGCGTCTGTCGGGTTCATGTCGCTGTTGGCGTGACCGCGCTCTTCTTCGCTCGATTCCGCGCCCGGCAGTGCGGAGGGCGGGGCTGCGGCCTTTGCCGCGCGCCGGGCCTCCGCCTTCTTGGCGGATTCCATGGCTTCGGCCTCTGCTTCCGCGTCCTCGGCGTCCTGGGCGTGGGCTGCGTGCCATGGCACGATGGCAAGCGGGACGGCCGACAGGATGAACACCGCAAGAAGCCGGATACCAAGTCTGGAAATCATGTCGTGTCCCGTGAATGATGCTGCGCTTCATGCATGACGCAGGTTTGCATAACAATCCCTGGATGGCACCAATATCGCACGGGGACGGGGGAACGCAAACCTTACTATCGCGTTTACCCGCGCCCTTCGCGCCACCAGCCGATCATCAGCATCGACATGACGAAAAGTAGCACGCCCCATGCAGGCAGCAGCGCGTTTGCCTGCTGTCCGGTGACGACATGGGCATGGCGGGCGGGAAAATCAAACCGCGCGGGCGTCGAATGTGGCGCGCCATCAACCATGCGCATCGCCGGAAGCGACGGCGCGTCCGTCCTGTCGCCCAGCCAGTGCACGCCCCCGCCCGTCAGCGTCGCCAGCGGCTGAAGGCGGGTGGCGGTGGCGCGCAGGTCGGCGAATTCCTCCGGATCCTCGGCGCGGGGGGCGGCAAATGCCTCATGCCCGTCGCTGTCGCGCACGCTCCAGATCCCGCTTTCATGGGCGGGGATATGGGCGGTGGTCATGCCCTTGGCGCCGGTGGGTGCAAGCGCGACCTGCCGGGTCGTGCCATCGGGGGCGGTGACGCGCACCTCGCCCGGCGGGGCGGGGACAAGGGTGCGGCGCGTGATGTTGAGCTGCCCGCCTGAAATATCGGCCTCAAGCTGGTTTTCCTCCAGCTCCGGCTCCTTCATCAGCCAGTGCGAAATGCGGCGCAGCAGTTCGGATTGCGGACCGCCGCCGCCTTCGCCATGTGACCACAGCCATGCCTGATCCGACATCAGGAAGGCCACGCGTCCCTTGTCCGCGTGATCCAACACCAGCAGCGGCTGATGGTCCGGCCCGGTCATCAGGACCTCGCCATTGACGGAATCCGATTTCAGGCTGCGATACCACGGCCCCCAGCCCGCGCCATCAGCCGACGCCGGCGCGCCCGGCAGTTCGGCCGTCACGGGATGGCGCTGTCCCGTTTCCGTCAGCATGGGGCGGAAACGCTGTTCCATCACGCCATCGGTCGCGACATGGGCGGGCAGGATTTCGGACAGCGGCGTATCCTGCAGCGATCCGGGGCCGATGAACTCCGGCCCGCCGATCAGCAGCAGGCCGCCGCCCTCGCGCACATGGTTCGCGATATTGCGCAGGTAGGCCTGCGGCAGGATGCCGTGATTTTCGAACCCGTCGAGGATGATCAGGTCGAACTGCCCGATTTTCTGCTGGAACAGCTCGTTGACGGGAAAGGCGATCAGCGCGAGGTCCGACAGGGGGGTGCCATCATCCTTGTCGGGCGGACGCAGGATGGTGAAGTGGACCAGATCGACCGAAGGATCGGCCTTCAGCAGCCGCCGCCACACCCGTTCCCCCTGGTTCGGCGTGCCGGACACCAGCAGCACCCGCAGGCGGTCGCGCACGCCGTTGATGCGCACGATGTCCTCGTTATTGAGGGTGGAGGCCTCCCCCGGCAGTTCCGGCACCGACAGGCCCACCAGCATCGGCCCCGGATGGGTGACCGGCAGTGTGATGTCCTCGGGCTGTCCGATGCGCACGGTATGGCTGACGGGCTGCGCGCCGCCCTGCGTCAGGGTCAGTTCCGCCGTCGCCCCCCGCGCGTCGGCCCGCCCGAGGTCGTCCACCTCCACCCGGATCGTCACGTCCTGCCCCACGATGCCATAGGGCGGGGCCTGCAGGATGCGCAGGCGGCGGTCGGTTTCCTCGCCCCGTCCCGTCAGCAGCACATGAAGCGGCAGGGTGATGCGACGGCCATCGGCGTCGGCCGGCGTCAGGATTTCTGGGGGCTGGGGCGGAATGTCATGCACCTGCCCGTCGGTAATCATCACCGCCCCGGCAAGGCGGGATGGCGGAATGTCCGACGCCGCCTGCGACAGGGCGGAAAACAGCCGCGTGCCGTCATGGTGGGCATCGCGCACGGTGATGGTGCGCGTGCGCAGTCCCTCGATATGGCCGATTTCCTCCTGCACGCGCTCGGCGGCGCGATGGGCCATGACCGCGCGGTCGCGAATGGACATCGAAGCCGACTGGTCCACCACCACCAGCGCGGTCTGGGGCAGGGGACGCCAGCTTTCACTCAGCCGCTGCGGGCCGCACAGCCACGCCAGCACCCCCGCGCCCGCCAGCACGCGCCAGACGGTCGCGCGCGTGCGGCGCACGATTCCCACGATCCCCATCGCCATAAGGGCCGCCCCGAGCGCATAGAGCACCCATACCGGCACCAGCGGCTGAAAGCCGGTTATGTGATGCAGGCGGTCAAGTGATGGCATCATTCCCCCAGGCGTTTCAGCAGGGCCGGGACATGGACCTGGTCGGCCTTGTAATTCCCGGTCAAGGCATACAGCACGGCATTGACGCCAAAGCGATAGGCCAGCGTACGCTGTTCGGCGCCATCGGGCATGGTGGCATAAGGGGTGTTGCCACTGTCATCCACCGCCCATGCGTGGGCCCAGTCATTGCTGCCGATGATGACGGGGCTGACGCCGTCATTGGTACTGTCGCCTTCCTGCGCGATCCACACGGGCATGCCGTCATACCGCCCCGGAAAGTCATGCAGCAGGTAGAATGTATGCGTCAGGACGTGATGATCGTCCAGCTTCGTCAGCGGGGGAATATCCAGCCCCGCCGTCATGCGCCGCAGCGCCGCCGCCGTGCCGGGGGCGGAGCCGGTAAAGGCGTCGTCCTTTTCATCGCGCGGCGCGGTGGCCGGGTCCTGTCCCTGCGTGTCGATCATCAGGATGCCGCCGTGGCGCATATAGGCGTTCAGCGCCGCCGTGCGCGCGGGCGTCGTGGTGGCGTCCGCCGTCACCGGCCAGTAGATCATGGGGTAATAGGACAGGTCGTCGCGTTCGGGCACCAGCGCGTCGGGATGGCCCAGCACGGCGGAGGTCCGGGCGTTGACGTAATCCGACAGGCCCTGCAGCCCCTCGCGTGAGACGGTGTCGATATCGTCATGACCGGTGACGATATAACCCAGCCGCGTCTCCAGCGCCGCGCCGGGAACATGTGCGTTCCTTTGCGTTGCGGCATCCGTGGCAGGCATGTCGGCGGCCCGCCCCTGCATGGGCAGCACGAGGGAGGATGCGGCGCCCAGCACCAGCGCCAGCGCCGGACCCGACACGCGCACCCGCCGCGAACGCAGCATGATCGCGATGATGCCGTCCGCCAGGATCAGCACGAGCGCCAGCACCGCGAGGATCGGGCCGAGTGCGATATCGGGCATCTGCCCACGCAGGTCCATCGCCGTGCCGATGGGGGACTGCGGGGCCATCGGGCCAGCCTCGTCCCCCACGTTGAGCGCCCGGCGGGAGGCGCGAGGCCCGTACAGGCCGGGCGGATGGATGGCGGAAACCGCGACGTGCCCGAACGCATCCGCGCGGAGTGCCTGCGCCCCGGCCGGCGGCGGCCCTTCCACCCCCGCGCCGTCAAGCGTCAGGTAAGGCGACAGCAGGCTCTGGTCCGCGGGGGTTTCGATCCCGACCGCCCGTTCGCCCAGCCGTTGCAGCATGCTGACGAACAGGCCCGACAGCGGCAGGTTGGACCAGTCCGCCGTGCTGGTGACATGGAACAGCACGACCTGTCCCGCCCCCAGCGCCGCATGCGTGACAAGCGGCGTCCCGTCCGTCAGGCGCGCCCATGTATGGGTGTCGAGGTCCGTGGCGGGACGCGCCAGCACCTGCCGCGATACGGTCACGTCGGAGGGAACCGGCAGGTCGTGGAAAGGCGACTGCGCGCCAAAGGGGGCAAGATGTTCCGGCTTGCTCCATGACATCGCGCCGCCCAGCACGCGTTCGGCATCCATCAGCCGCACCGGCAGCAGCGCATCGGCCTGCGCCCCCTGCGGGCCGGGCGAGGCGTCGATCCCCCCGCCCGAGGCGGACTGCACCAGCAGCGGACCGGCAAAGCGGATCAGCATCCCGCCGCCACGCACCCAGTTTTCCACCTTGCGCCGCGCGTCGGGACTGCCCAGCGTCCCGTCCGGGGCGATCAGGATGGACAGGGGACGCGACAGCAGGCTGTCGAGCGATCCCTCACGCAGTTCGGCGGTCGGGGCCAGCGCGCGGCGCAGGTAAAACAGGTTGCCCATCAGCGGCGTATCCGACGAACTGCCCGCGATCAGGCCGACCGGCCGCCTGCGGTCATTTTCATCAAGCAGCCTGATGCTGGCGGGGCCGGTGATCGCGTCGATGTCGACATGGTCCAGCTGGTTGCGCAGCTCGGCTGGCAGGTCCATGCGGATGCTGGCCTGCGCCGCGCCGGATGGCACCGTGACATGCAGCAGCTGCAGGGTGCTGTTGTCGATGGTCTGGGCCCGCACGTTCATTTCACGCACGTGTGGCCGGGGCACCGTGCGGATCCGCAGGCCCAGCACGGTGCCATCGCCCCGGTCCGGCGCCAGCGTCACGATATCCGAATCCGGCAGTCGCAGGTCGCGCACCGTGCCGACGTCGCGCAATGCGGTGGCAAAGGCGTCATCGTCGCGCGTCGCCATGCCGTCCGCCAGATACAGCACGGGACCGTGCCATCCCTGTCGCGTCATGTCGCGCAGCGCCTGCGCCGCCGCCGCCCGATCCACCCCCCAAGGCTGTGGTTCGGAGGGGTCGAGCATGGTGCGCAGCACGGCGGGGCTCTGCACGGGGCCGACGCGCACCGGTTCGTCCCCCGTCGGCGGGGCGGTCAGCAGCAGGCGCACCGAATGGCCGTTGCGTTCAAGGCGTTCGAGGATGCTGTCCACCGCCCGCAGGCGCTGCGTCCATCCGGGGGCCGCGGCCCAGCCATTGTCGATCACCAGCAGCGGGTCGGCGGAGGTCGCGATCCCCCCGCGATCGCGGGTGATGAATGGCTGCGCGCAGGCCCCGATAAGCAGCGCCACAGCAAGGCAGCGCAGCAGCAGCAGCCACAGCGGCGCGCGCGCGACATCGTCGTTGCGCGCCCCAAGGCCCAGCAGCAGGGTGACGGGGGGAAAGGACTGTTCGCGCGGGCGGGGCGGCAGCGCGCGCAGCAGCAGCCATACCACCGGCAGCGCAAGAAGCGCCCACAGCACCCATGGTGTGGTCAGGATCATGGCTGCGTGCCTCCGCCCGCCGGGTGCGCGCCCGCCGCCAACTGGTCATGCAGCGCCAGCAGGGCGCGTTCGGGTGGCAGGTCGGTAGTATGGGCGATCATGTCGTTGCCACCGGCGCGGCACAGGTCGGACAGCTGCTGCTGGTGCCGCGCGAAGGCCGCGCGATAGGCCGCCCGCAGGTCCGCCCCCGCCGACAGGGTGATGGACTCTTCGTGTTCCAGCCCGCTGAAGCGCGTGCGCCCGGCATAGGGCAGGTCGCGTTCCGCCGGGTCCATGACCTCGATCAGGCTGGTGCGGACCTGTCGGGCGAGTGCCGCGCGCAGCAGGGCGGAAAATGCGTCCGGCGCGTACAGCCCGTCCCCCAGCAGGACAAGGCGCGCGTTACGGACAAGATGGGCGGTCGTCGGCAGGGTGGAAGGGGGGGAGGGATGGCGCATGGCATCAATCAGGATCGTGGCCATGCGTTCCAGCGCCCCCTGGCCCGAAATGCCGGTGGCCGTCATGCCGTCCGCGCCCAGCACCCGTACGCGTTCGCCCTGCCGCAGCACGATCGCCGCCGTCGCGAGCGCAAGCAGCAGCGCGCGTTCCGCCTTGGTCGGCAGCGCCTCTGACGATCGCCAGAGCATCGAGGGGCTGTTATCGCACCATATGAAGATTGTCTGGGATGACTGCGCCTCGTTCTCGCGGACATAGGGACGGTCGCTGCGTGCGGACTGCCGCCAGTCGATGCGTGTCGCGGCCTCGCCCGGCTGGGCGGGACGGTACTGCCAGAAATTTTCCCCCGTCCCGGCGCGGCGGCGGGCATGGCCGCCCTGCTGGACCGTCAGCGCGATCCTTTGCGCCGCGATGATCAGGGCGGGTATCCGCGCCGCCAGCGCACGGGCCAGCGCGGGGCCTTCGTGCGGGCGCATCGCGCCGGACATCGCGCCAGACATGGCGGCGACCGGCCGTTTCGCGCCCGCGGAAACATCCGCGCGGGAAAACAGGCGCCTGACAAAGGTGGGCACGGACATGCGATCGGCCACGCCGGCGTCAGCCCAGATGGCCCAGCAGCCCGTCGATCAACTGCTCCAGCTTCTGGTTTTCCGCCCGCGCGGTAAAGGTCAGGGCCATGCGATGCGCCAGCACCGGCTGCGCCAGCGCCGCGACATCATCCAGCGTGGGCGACAGACGTCCGTCGAGCAGCGCGCGCGCGCGCGTCGCCAGCATCAGCGCCTGCGCCGCGCGCGGGCCGGGACCCCATGCCACGGACTGCCGGATCGCATCGCTGCTGGTGGTCTCTGGCCGTGCCTCGCGCACAAGGTGGACAATGGCGTCCAGCACCTTTTCGCCTGTCGGCAGCGCGCGCACCAGATGCTGGGCCGCGATGACGTCATCGGCGCTCATGACGGGCTGCGTCGTCGCCTGCGTGGTGCCGGTCGTCGCCAGCAGCATCGCGCGTTCGGCCTGAAGGTCCGGGAAATCCAGCAGGATCTGCATCATGAAACGGTCAAGCTGCGCCTCCGGCAGGGGGTAGGTGCCTTCCTGTTCGATGGGGTTCTGCGTCGCCAGCACGTGAAAGGGGCGCGGCAGGGCGTGATCGGTGCCCGCGATGGCGACATGGCGTTCCTGCATCGCCTGCAGCAGCGCGGACTGCGTGCGCGGGCTGGCGCGGTTGATTTCATCGGCCATCAGCAGCTGGCAGAACACCGGCCCCGCGACAAAGCGGAAGCTGCGCCGTCCCTGCGCGTCCTCATCCAGGATTTCGCTGCCTAGGATGTCCGATGGCATCAGGTCGGGCGTGAACTGCACCCGTCGCGCATCGAGTCCCATGACACGGCCGATGGTCGTGACCAGCAGCGTCTTGCCAAGGCCGGGCGCGCCCACCAGCAGGGCGTGCCCCCCGGCGAGGATGGAGGTCAGCGCAAGGTCGATCACGCGATTCTGTCCCAGTATGACCTTGCCGATTTCGGCGCGGACTGCGTGCAGCCGCGCACTGGTGGCATCGGCGGCCTGCGCGGCATCGGGGGGGGAGGAAATCGTCATGCTCGCAGGCTCCGCGCGGGAAGGGGAAAAGGCATCGGAGGTCATCATTCCTTCAGTCTGACACGTCCGGGGGTTTCATCAAGCCGGGGTAGCTCCCTATATCAGGTGGAGCAGGTTTCATAATGTTCGGGTTAACGCACTTGACGGACGATTTCGAGACGAGAGTCACATTCGGTAGCATGCGCCCCGCGTCCGGGCGGCTGGGGCACGATGCCGCCGCGCTGTCGCCTTCGCAAGGGCGGCCGGGCGATGACGCGGCGGGATGTGGCGCATTGCCGTTCCTGATCCGGCGGGACGGGACGTGGCTGTATCGC
Organism: Novacetimonas cocois; assembly: GCF_003311635.1. Taxonomy (GTDB): domain Bacteria; phylum Pseudomonadota; class Alphaproteobacteria; order Acetobacterales; family Acetobacteraceae; genus Novacetimonas; species Novacetimonas cocois. Next base: position 152,204 of record NZ_QEXL01000001.1, read on the forward strand.
GGTTCACCCATCACGCGCAAACCCATGGTCTGCCTGTTCGCCTCCACGCTGCGGCGTGATGCAACAGGCGTGTTCCGCCTTCAGACGCCGGTGGAATCCGGAACGATCGAGGTGGAGGACGCGCCCTTCGTTGCCGTGGGGCTGCAATGGTGCGGGTGTGGCCGCGATCAGGTGCTGTCCTTTCGCACCAACGTGGACCAGATGATCTGCGCCGGACCGGACCACCCGATTCGCACCGACTGGAACCGTCCCTGTGACGAGGGCGGGTCGGGCGCCGTGCCGTATTTGCAGGTAAGGCCCGGCGATGGCGACCTGCCGATCGAGGCCAGGCTGTCGCGGCCTGTCTATTATGAACTTGCGGCGCTAGCGGTGCCGGGGCACTGCGGTGGTGTGCCGTGCCTGGGGGTCTGGAGCCGGCACGTCTTCTTCCCGCTTGGCCGCCTGTCCTCATGCGCGGATGCCCCCTGCGCGGATGGGCAGGGCGGGGACTGCGGGGACGGGGATTGCGCGGGGGACGACGCGCCGGCATGACGCGCGCCGCATCACCGCCGCCATCCGCCGCCATGCCCGTCGCGGATCCGCTGGGGCGCCTGTTCCGCGCGCAGCCCGATACGGCGGTGACGCTGGCGCGGATATGGGACGTGCTGCCTGACGCGCGCCTTGTCGGGGGGGCGGTGCGTGACCTTCTGTGCGGGCGGGCGGTGGCCGACATGGACCTTGCCACCGCTGTCGCCCCCGAAGATGTCATGGCGCGCCTGCGGGCGGCGGGGATCAAGGTGGTGCCGACCGGCCTTTCGCACGGCACGGTGACGGCGGTGATCGACGGGCGTCCGCATGAAATCACCACCCTGCGCCGGGACGAACGCACCGACGGCCGCCATGCCGAGGTCGCATGGACCAGCGACTGGCGCGAGGACGCGGCCCGGCGCGATTTCACGATCAACGCCATGTCGTGCGATCGCGCGGGGCATGTGCATGACCCGTTTGGTGGCCGCGCGGACCTTGCCGCCCATCGCGTGCGCTTCGTGGGGGACGCGCGCGCGCGCATTGCCGAGGACGCGCTGCGCATCCTGCGCTTTTTCCGTTTTGACGCCCGTTACGGGGGCGAGGCCCCGGATGCGGAGGCCATGCAGGCGGCGACAGCACTGGCGCCGATGGTCGAACGCCTGTCGGTGGAGCGGATATGGTCGGAACTGCGCCGCATCCTGACCGGCCCGCGCGTGGAAAGGGCGCTGGCGCTGATGGAGGCAGCCGACGTGCTGACGCGCATCCTGCCCGAAGGGTACGACCTGTCGCGGCTGTCCGCGCTGCTGGCGTGCGGCGCGCCGGCGCAGGCGCTGCTGCGGTGTGCGGCCCTAGTGCGATGCGATGCGCGGGTGGTGGCCGATCGCCTGCGCCTGTCGCGTGCGGATGCGCGTTTCCTGTGTGCGGCGCGTGAGGGGGATGCCCCCCATCCGGGCATGCCATCGGCGGAAATCGCGCGCCTGCTGGCCATCGACCCTGCCGATATCCTGATCGCGCGCAGTTGGCTCCGCCAGGCGGCGGAGGCGGGACGGCCCGATGCCCGGTGGGATTCGCTGCGGCACGAGATTGCGCGGCGCCCGCGTCCTGTTTTCCCGCTTGCGGGGCGCGACGTGGTGGCGGCGGGCTGTCCGGCGGGGCCGCGCGTGGGGGAAATGCTCGGCCGCGTGCGGGCGTGGTGGATGGCGGGGGGCTGTGTTGCCGATCATGCCGCATGCCTTGCGTATCTGCGCGGCGTGCTGAAGGATTGAGGCGCGGGCGGTTTCGCCTGTCGCATGGATCATGGGCCGGGTTTTGCATTTTGACCGGGCGGGAGTTTATAGGGCCGTATGAACGTTGTTCCAGCGACGCGGCCCGATGCCGCCGGAAAAGTGCAGCCCGATCCGCATGACCCGGCATCGACGGGGCTGCTGGCGCGTCGCCTGTGGCGCGAGGAGCTGAGCCACCACCGCCTGCGCATCGTGGGCGTCGTGGTCCTGACGGCGCTGATGGCGGTCTTCAGCGCGCTGTATCCGCTGGTGATCCAGCGCGCGCTGGACATGTTCGCCGCCCAGGACCCGCGCATCCTGTACCAGGTTCCCGTCCTGGTGGTTGTCATCACCACCGCCAAGGCCGTGTCGCAATACTGGCAGAGCGTCGCGGTGCAGGGGCTGGTCCTGTCGGTCATCCGCGACCTGCAGGGACGGATGTTTTCCCATCTGGTCAATGCCGACGTCTCCCGCATCGAGGAGGAGGCGCCGGCCCAGCTTGCCGCGCGTTTCACCACCGATGCCGTTTCCATCCGCGAGGCACTGATCCGCGCCACCAACGCGCTGGGCGACGCGGTGACGGTCATCGGGCTGATCGTGTCCATGTTCTACATGGACTGGGAACTCAGCCTGATTGCCGCCGTGCTGTATCCCGTCGCGGCGATGCCGGTGCGGCGTCTGGGCAAGCGTCTGCGCAGGGAATCGGGCGGCATGCATGAACAGGTCGGCGCCACCGCCGCCCTGCTGACCGAAAGCTTTGCCCAGTCGCGGACGATCCGCGTCTATGGGCTGGAACAGGTGGAGGAACAGCGCGCCAATCATGTTCTCGACCTGCTGCATGCCGGCCTGCTGCGCATCGCGCGGGGACGGGCGCGCGTTGACCCGATGCTGGAGGTTCTGGGTGGAATCGCGGTCGCGGCGGTGCTGGGTTTCGCCGGGTGGCGGGCCACGCAGGGGGGGGCGACGCTGGGCGATTTTTCGGGGTTTGTCGCGGCCCTCCTGCTGGCGGCGCGGCCCCTGCGGGCGCTCGGGACGCTCAATGTCGCGCTGCAGGAAGGCATGGGCGGCCTGCAGCGGGTCTTTCAGATCATCGACGAACCCGCCGCCGTGCGACAGTCGCCGCAGGCGCGGCCTTTGCCCGCCGGGCGTGGCGACCTGCGGTTCAATGACGTGTCGTTCATTTATCCCGACGGGCGCATGGGGCTGTCGGGGCTGGATTTCATCGCGCGCCCCGGCACGACCGTGGCGCTGGTCGGGGCGTCGGGAGCGGGCAAATCCACCGCCCTGTCGCTGGTGCCCCGGCTGCATGACGTCTCGGGCGGCAGCATCGTGCTGGATGGGGAGGACCTGCGGAACCTGATCCTTGCCGACCTGCGCGACGCCATCGCCTATGTCAGCCAGGATTCGCTGCTGTTTGACCTGTCGGTGGGGGAAAACATCCGCATGGGCAACCGCAACGCCAGCCTGTCGGATGTCCGCGCGGCGGCGCGCGCGGCGGCGGCGGACGATTTCATCATGGCCCTGCCCGAAGGGTACGACACCGTGGTGGGACCGGGGGGGCAGAGGCTGTCCGGCGGGCAGCGCCAGCGTGTCGCCCTTGCGCGCGCGCTGCTGCGCAACCCGCGGATCCTTCTGCTGGACGAGGCGACAAGTGCCCTCGACAGCGACAGCGAGGCCACGGTCCAGCAGGCGCTGACCCATCTGCGACAGGGGCGGACGACCATCATCGTGGCCCATCGCCTGTCCACCATCCGTTCGGCCGACCTGGTGGTTGTCATGGCCGAAGGGCGGGCGGTGGAGCATGGAACCCATGATGCCCTGATGCAGCAGGATGGCGTTTATGCCCGCATGGTCCGCACCCAGGCATTCGGGCTTTAGTGCGTTGGTTTTCATTACGGTCGAATAAGGTGCGTGCGATGGTTGAAGTCGCATCGCGTTCGTGTCATGCATTGACCGACCCGTTCGGTCAATGCGGGCGCGTGGCGCGTCTCCGGGATACGAATCGTACGATAATGAGGGAACCACATGGCCGGTGATGAAGCCCACACGCCAGATAACGGACAGGCGGACGAGCAGAAAAAGCCCACCGAAAACAGGGAAAAGCCGTCGCGAAAGATCATCATGATCGGCATGCTGGTGGTACTGGTCGTCGCGGCGGCGGTGTACTGGCTGCTGCATCGGGGCGAGGTGGAAACCGATGACGCCTTTACCGCCGGTCGCGCCGTGGCGATCGCGCCGCATGTGCGGGGATACGTGACCGAGCTTCTGGTCAACGACAACCAGTTCGTCCACGAAGGGCAGATACTGGCGAAGATCGATGACCGTGACTGGCGCGCCGCGCGGGACCAGGCGGCGGCCAGCGTGGAACTGGCGCAGGCGCAGGCGGATAACGCGGAACTGATGCTTGCGGTGGCGCAGAAGAACTTCCCCGGTCGCCTGCTGGCGGCGCAGGGCGCGTTGCAGGGCGCGCAGGCGCAGCAGTTCCGGGCCCAGACCGATTTCAACCGCCAGCATTCCGTCGCGCGCGCCGCAACCTCGCAGCAGGATATCGATTACGCGACTGCGGCGCTGGACGTGGCCAAGGCGCGGGTGCTGCAGGCGCAGGGCGAACTGCAGCAGGCCATGCCGGTCATCCCCAATATCTCCAGCAGCCAGAACAGGGTTACCCAGGCGCAGGCCCAGATGCACGAGGCGCAGGCACAGCTGCGGCAGGCGGAACTGAACCTGGAATGGACGGTCATCCGCGCGCCGCATGATGGCTGGATATCGCAGCGTAACATCGAACGCGGCACGCTGGTCAGCGTCGGGCAGACGGTCTTTTCCATCGTGGAGCCGGAAGTCTGGGTTGTCGCCAATTACAAGGAGACGCAGCTGACGAACATGCGTCCGGGACAGAAGGTGGATATCGCGGTCGATGCCTATCCCTTCCTCAGGCTGAAGGGGCATGTCGATTCACTCCAGCTTGGCACCGGCGCGACCTTCAGCGCGTTCCCGCCTGAAAATGCCACCGGCAACTATGTCAAGATCGTGCAGCGCGTGCCGGTCAAGATCCTGATTGACGAGGGGCTGCGTCCTGACGTGCCGCTGTCGCTGGGCCTGTCGGTCGAGCCCACGGTCTATACGCGATGAGCACTGCGGCAGCCTCCCCCGACGATCACGCCGGCCAGACGTGGAAGCCGAAGCACAACCCGTGGCTGATCGCCGTCGTGGTCACGGTTGCCGCGTTCATGGAGATCCTTGACACCACCATCGTCAACGTCTCCCTGCCGCATATCGCGGGGAACCTGTCGTCTACCTATGACGATGCGACATGGACCCTGACCTCCTACCTTGTCGCCAACGGTATCGTGCTGACGATTTCGGGCTGGCTGGGAAAGCTGTTCGGGCGAAAGAAATACTTCCTGATCTGTATTTCCATGTTCTCCCTGTCATCTTTCCTGTGCGGCATTTCCACCAGCCTGCCGGAACTGATTTTTTTCCGTCTGCTGCAGGGGTTTTTCGGTGGCGGCCTGCAACCGAACCAGCAGTCGATCATCCTTGACACCTTCCCGCCCGAAAAACGCGCCGCCGCGTTCGGGCTGACGGCGATCGCAACCGTGGTCGCGCCCGTCATCGGGCCGTCGCTGGGGGGATGGATCACCGACAATTATTCGTGGCGCTGGGTCTTTTTCATCAACGTGCCCGTTGGCGCGCTGGCGACCATCGCCGTGTCCATGATGGTCGATGACCCGCCTTGGGCGCGCAAGCAGGCGGCGCCGCTCGACTTTATCGGCATCGGCCTCATCACCATCGGCTTCGGCTGTCTGGAGGTCGCGGTTGACCGTGGCGAGGACGCGGACTGGTTCGGTTCGCGCATCATCGTCGTCATGGCGATCCTTGCGGTGCTGGGCATCGGCGGGGCCGTGGTCTGGCTGCTTCATACCAAGAAACCGGCGGTTGACCTGCGGGTGTTCAAGGATCGCAACTTTGCCGTGGGAACCGGCCTGATGGGGGCGGTGGGGGCGCTGCTTTATTCCTCCGCGATCATCGTGCCGCAGTTCGCGCAGCAGGTCATGGGCTATACCGCGACCCTGTCGGGCCTGATCCTGTCGCCCGGCGGCGTGGCGGTCATCATCCTGATCCCGATTGTCGGCATGGCGATGAAACGCATCCAGCTGCGTTATATCATCGCGTTCGGGTTTTTCCTGATGGGAATGTCCATGCTGTGGTCGGCGCGTCTGGTGCCCGCGCTGGATTTCCGGCATCTGGTCTTCTTCCGCATGAGCCAGACGGCAACCATGGCCTTCCTGTTCGTGCCGATATCCACCATTACCTATGCCACCCTCCCGCGTGAGCTGAACGCCGACGGGTCCGCCCTGTTCAGCATGGTGCGAAACGTGCTGGGTTCCCTCAGCATTTCAGGGGCGACGGCGCTGGTGACCGAACTGCGCCAGGCACACCAGAGCCAGATGGTCCACTGGATGACGCCCTATCACCAGCCTTACAACGAATACCTGTCACGGGCGCATGACGCGGCGATGGCGCGCGGCTTTCCTGAACCTGTCCTCAATTCCGTGGCGATGGGCAAGCTGTACCAGCAGTTCACCGCGCAGATCGCGATCCTTGCGTATAACGAGGTCTTCATGATCCTTGGCATCGGTTCGTTGCTGGTGGTGCCGTTCTGTTTCCTGATGTCGCCGCTGAAGGGCGATGACAAGTAGGGAGGAGCATTCATGGTGGCAGGAAACGATATTGTTGTGGTGTGTGCCGCGATCCTTCGCCACGGACACCTTCTGTGCGTGCGCAAGCAGGGAACGCGGCTGTTCATGCTGCCGGGGGGCAAGCCCGAACCGGCGGAGGACGACATGACGGCCCTGCGCCGTGAAGTGTCGGAGGAACTGGACTGCGGCCTGCGCGACGGCAGTATCCGGCTTCTGGGACGTTATGCCGCCCCCGCCGCGAACGAGGCGGGACATACGGTGCGGGCCAGCATCTATCGCGCGGACCTGTCGGCCGAACCACAGCCCCGCGCGGAAATCGCGGAGGCACGCTGGATCGACATCCATGACGGCTGCGGCGATGACCTGCTGGCGCCGCTGTTGCGCGACCGGCTTATTCCGGCGTTGCGCCGGATGACGGCAGATGGGCAAGCCGGCTGAATTCGGGGATCAGCTGTTCATAGATGGGGCGTTTGAACCCCACATTGACATGCGCCAGCCGTGACGGCGCCACCCACTGCCACCGGTCGAATTCGGCCGGCAGGTGGGTATCGAGGCGTATGTCGCCATCCTGCCCCGTAAAGCGCAGGGCGAACCATTTCTGAGTCTGTCCCCGATACCGGCCGCCCAGCGCCCTGCCAATCAGGTGATCAGGCAGGTCATAGCTGATCCAGCGGGGATATTCGCCAAGGATCACCGCCCGGTCCGTGCCGATTTCCTCAAGCAGTTCGCGCATGACCGCCTGCCGGGGATTTTCCCCTTCATCAATGCCGCCCTGCGGGCACTGCCATACGCCCTGATCGATGGGACCGCCCGCGCCGGGCATGTCGGTGCGGCGCGCCATCAGGATTTCATTGCGCGCGTTGAACAGCATCGCCCCCACGTTGGGGCGATAGGGCAGGTCGGTCTTCAGGCTCATGGATGGGCCGGGGTGGCGGGCGCCGGTGTGGCAGGGGCGGCTTTGCCCGGGGTCGCCGTGCCGGGGGCAGGCGTGGCCGGGGCCGTCGTCGCGGGTGCCGCGGGCGTGACGGGGGTGGCGGGGGCCTGCTCTTCCGCCGGCGGGGTCTTGGTCACGGGGGGCTTGGCCTGTGTCGTGGGCGTGTTGACCATGGTCGGGCTTGCCGCCGTGGCCCTGGTGGTCTCGACCGTGACCGGCAGGCCCGCCATCGCATGGACGACCTTCAGCCCTTCCTGCAGCTGGAAATCGGTCGTGGGCTTCATCGGATCATAATCCGGCCACCCGGCGGGCGGTTCATGCGGCAGGGATTTCGCAATGGCGGGCAGGTCGGTGCGCACCGGGGCCTGCGCCGTATTGCCGCCGCTGTTCTTGATGATGTGCGCCAGATCCGCCTCGCGGATGCTGTAGCTGTCATCATCGCGGCTTTCCTTGACCACGATGTCCGGCACGATGCCCAGCCCCTGGATGGATCGGCCCGACGGCGTGTAATAGCGCGCGGTCGTCAGGCGGATCGCGCCTTCGCCCGGGATGGGCAGGATCGTCTGCACCGATCCCTTGCCGAATGTCTTTTCACCCACCAGCACGGCGCGGTGATGGTCCTGCAGGGCACCGGCCACGATTTCACTGGCGGAGGCGGATCCGCCGTTGATCAGCACCACGATCGGCAGGCCGTTGGTGATGTCCACGTTATGCGCGTCCCAGCGCTGGCTGTCCTGCGCGTGACGTGCGCGGGTGGAGACGATCTCGCCATTCTTGATGAAATCGCCGCTGACATCGATCGCCTGCGTCAGCAGCCCGCCCGGATCGGAACGCAGGTCGATGACCAGGCCATTGAGCTTGCCGTGCGCCTGGCCCTGCAGCTTCTTGTAGGCGTCAAGCAGCCCGTGCTGCGTTTCCTCGTTGAACTGCGCGATGCGGATATAGCCGGTGGATTCATAAAGGGCGGACTTGATGACCTGCAGCGGGATGATCGCGCGCGTCAGGGTCACGATGATCGGCTTGGGCGTCTTTTCGCGGATCAGGGTCAGGGTAATGCGGGTATTGGGTTTCCCCCGCATGCGCGAGACGACCTGGTCCAGCGGCTGTCCGTCGATATTCTTGCCATCGAGGGCGACGATGTAATCGCCCGGCCGGATCCCGGCGCGCGCCGCCGGCGTATTGTCCACCGGCGAGACGACGCGCACGTGCCCGTCCTCCCCATGCACCTCGAGGCCGAGGCCGCCGAACGTGCCCTTGGTCTGGGCCTGAAGGTCGGAAAACTGCTTTTCCGTCATGTAGGAGCTGTGTGGGTCAAGGCCGCTGAGCATGCCGTTGAGCGCATTGGTGATGAGGTCGCGGGTGGAGACGGGCTCGACGTAGTTCGCCTTCACCTTTTCCAGCACGTAACCGAACAGGAACATCAGCTGTTCGATTTCGTGCGGGGAATTGTCCTTGGGTGACGGGCTGTCCGCATGCGCAATGGAGGTCAGGTCAAGCCACCGCCCGCCGGAATGCAAGGCGAGCTGGGGGCCTGCCGCGATGCCAGCAAGAAAGGCGCAACCAAGCAGCAGGCCATTACGGAACTTCATGCGTCGTCGTCTCCTGAATGGCCAGCCACGCATCGGTGGGCAGCCTGCATATGGTGACCTGTCCATGGGGCGGCAGGTCATCGTCCGTCATCGGTCGCACACCTTATACCGAACTTGCACCACACGGAAACCGTGTAAACCAATTCTACAGATATGGCGCGGGGTTAACGGTCGCGCCCCCGCGCCGCAGCTGCACGAACAGGGTGGGGCGGGCCTGCGTGTCCGACCATGGTGGCATCTGCCCCACCGGCGCGCCCTTTACGATCTGCTGTCCGGGGGCGACGGCCATGTCCCCGATCCCTGCAAGGACAAAGCGGTAATGCTGTCCACAGTTCAGGATCATCATCTGCCCGTAGGAGCGGAAGGGACCGGCAAAGTCGACTCGTCCGCTGCAGGGCGCGCGGACGGTCGCGCGCGATGGCGGGGCATAGGTGACGCCGCTTGCCGGGCCGCTTTCGGTCGTCTGGCCCCAGCGCGTGACGATGCTGCCGGGCACGGGCGCGCCCGCCGTCCCGGCGCGGGTGGCGTTGACGCCCGGACCGGGTCCCGCGGCAAGGGCGCGCGCATGGGCCCGCGCGGCGTCGGCTTCCTGCATGCGGTGGGCGCGTTCGGCTTCCTGCGCGGCGCGTTCCAGATTGGCCTGCGCGGTGCGTTCCACCTCCTCGATGCGTGCGATCGCGTCCTGCAGGCTCGACGCCCGGCGCGCCGCGTCTTCGACCTGCTGGGTCGCGCTGCGCACGGCCGCGTTCGACTGGCGCTGCGCCTCCAGCGCGGCATGGGCGGAACGGTTGACGCTGTCGCGCTGTGCCTCCTGCTGCGCCAGCAGCTGGCCCATGCGGTTTTTCTGCTGCGCCAGTTCGTCGTCAAGCTGCGCCAGGCGGGCGCGACGGTCATGGATCTGGTGCGCCTGCTGGGAAATGCGCGTCATGAGCCCGCGCATCACCAGAAGTCCGGTCACCGCACGATCGGCAGGCAGCGGCACGGCAAGCAGCGTATCGGCGGGATAGAGCGAAAGGCGTTCGACCACCGGTAGCAGGGGGGTCATCGCCGCCACTTCCTGCGCCAGCGCCCTGCGCAGGGTATCCTGTTCGGTGTGCAGCGCCGAAATCCGGCTGTCGAGGTCGGCCGTGTCCTGTTCCGTGCGCTGCAGCCGGGCAGTGGCGTCCACCGTGGCGGCGGACAGTTCCGTCGCGCGCGCGGCATCGCGCTGCGCCTGTGCCTCGGCATCGTGCTGGGCCTTGATGCGGGCCTGCATTTCCGCGCCCTGCTGCTTTTCGCGCGCCAGCAGGTTTTCGCGCGCCAGACGGGCATTCTCGATCTGGCGCCGGATGCCCTGCGTTTCATGCGTCCCCTCATGGGAAGCATGGAGGGGGGCGGCATGAAGGACATGTTCCGCATGATGGGGATGTGATGCCGTGGACGGCGTCGCGGCGGGGGCGGGGGACATGGCCTGCGCGATGGCGAGGCATGCCCCCACGGCCACCGCGCGACGCGGCATGGGGACGTGAAGGCGGGCCGTCAGGATGGCGTCGGTCCATCCAGCAGCGAGTGTCCGGTCATGGCGGCAGGCTGCGGCAGGCCCATCAGCGCCAGCAGGGTGGGGGCGATATCCGCCAGCCGCCCGTCATGCAGGCGCTGGCCCGTCCCGCCATGCAGGACAACCGGCACGACGTTGAGGGTATGGGCGGTATGCGGCCCCTGGGTCTGCGGGTCGAACATGGTTTCGGCATTGCCATGATCCGCCGTCACCAGCAACGCGCCGCCCGCCCGGTCGATCGCCGCGACAATCCGGCCCAGCCCGGCATCGACGGCCTCCACCGCCCTGATCGCGGCGGCCAGGACGCCGGTATGTCCAACCATGTCGGGATTGGCGAAATTCAGCACGATCAGGTCGTATTCGCCGCTGTCGATGGCTTCCACCGCGCGCTGGGTCAGCTCTGGCGCCGACATTTCGGGCTGCAGGTCATAGGTCGCGACCTTGGGCGAGGGCACCATGATACGGTCCTCGCCGGGGAGCTGCTCCTCCCGCCCGCCATTGAGGAAATAGGTGACGTGGGGATATTTCTCCGTCTCCGCCATGCGGAGCTGCCTGCGGCCTGCCGCCGAGACGACATCGCCCAGCAGGTCGCGCAGTTCCTGCGGCGCGAACAGGACGCCAATCAGCCGCGCCAGCCGGTCGCTGTAGCGCGTCATGCCAAGGACGGCGGCGAAATGGACGACGCGCGGGCGCCTGAACCCCTCGAACCCTTCCTCCAGCAGCGCGTCGAGCAGCTGGCGTATCCGGTCGGCGCGGAAATTGAAGGATAGGATGCCATCGCCATCCTTCATGCCTTGGTAATCGCCGATGACCGTGGGTTCGATGAACTCGTCGGTAACTTCGCGGGCATAGGATGCCTCCAGCACCGCATCGGGCGTCGCGGCGCGCGGGCCGGTGGCACAGACAATGACGTCATACACCTTTTGCACGCGTTCCCACCGCCGGTCGCGGTCCATGGCGTAATAGCGTCCCGAAATGCTGGCCACGCGTGCCTGTGGCGGCAGGTCGCGCAGCAGGCGGGCAACGTAATCGCGCCCGGAATGCGGCGCGGTGTCGCGGCCGTCGCTGAAGACATGCAGGGCGACGGGGATGCCGGCCGCGCACACGATCCGCGCCAGTTCGGCGGCATGGTCCTGATGCGAATGCACCCCCCCGTCGGAGACAAGGCCCATCAGGTGGCAGGTCCCGCCGCTTTTCTTCAGCGCGTCGAGGAAATCGCGCATGACCGGGCTCTGCGCCGCCGTCCCGTCGCGCAGGGCCCTGGTGATGCGTGGCAGTTCCTGCATGACGACGCGGCCCGCGCCGATATTGAGGTGACCGACCTCGGAATTGCCCATCTGCCCTTCCGGCAGGCCGACATCCTCCCCACATGTGCGCAGGAAGGCGTGCGGGTCATGGCCCCACAGCCGGTCGAAGGTCGGAGTGTCGGCGGCCATCACGGCATTGTCCGACGGGTCCTCGCGCCATCCGAAACCATCAAGGATCGCCAGCATGACGGGGCGGCGGGCCTGTGGGCCGGGGGGCTGTGTCGCAGGGGTATGCGCCTGGGTGGGCTGAGCGGGCATGGGTTGTTCCTCTCCCTTATTTTGTCGCCCATAATGCCCTAAATGACATCAGTGCGGAATGCCTGCCGGGGCATTATGAAAGGAAAAAAGACGATGGGCCAAACGGAAAAAAGATCGGGCGGCTGTGGCTGCCTGACGCCGGAACAGCTGCGCGTCCTGCGTGAACACGGGACGGAACGTCCGGGTTCCAGCCCGCTGAATGATGAAAAACGGGCCGGGGAATACCGTTGTGCGGGATGCGGGGCACCGCTGTTCCGCTCGTCGGCCAAATATGACAGCGGCAGCGGCTGGCCCTCCTTCAGCGAGGCGATCGCCGGCGCGGTCGCCACCACCACCGATACCAGCCACGGCATGGTCCGCACGGAAGTACACTGCGCCCACTGCAACGGGCATCTGGGCCATGTCTTTCCCGACGGGCCGCCGCCCACGGGGCTGCGATACTGCATGAATGGCATCGTGCTGGATTTCGTTCCGCGTGACGCGGGGACATCCGCATGACGCGCGACGCGGATGCGACGGGGCGTCAGGTGGCCGTCGGGGATGATCCCGACGTGGTGGTGCTGACCCATCCGCTGGCGCGGCACAAGCTGACCCTGCTGCGTGATGCGCGCACCTCCACCGGGGAATTCCGCCGTCTGGCGCGTGAACTCAGCATGCTGGCGGGATACGAGGCCATGCGTGACCTGCCGGTGGAGGACGTGGAAATCGACACGCCGCTGGAACGCATGACCGGCCATCGGCTTGCGGGAAAGAAGCTCTGCCTCGTCTCCATCCTGCGGGCGGGAAACGGGATCCTGGACGGGATGCTTGACCTCGTCCCGTCGGCGCGGGTGGGCCATGTCGGCCTGTATCGCGACCCGGCGACGCTGGAGCCCGTGGAATATTACCTCAAGCTGCCGGATGATCTTCCCCGGCGGCGCTGCATCGTCGTTGACCCGATGCTGGCGACCGGGCATAGCGCCGTCGCCGCCATTACGCGCCTGAAACAGGCCGGGGCCGACAGCATCGTCTTCGTCTGCCTGCTGGCCGCGTCCGAAGGGATCGCCTGCCTGCGCGCCGCGCATCCCGACGTGCGGGTGGTCACCTGCGCGATTGATCGGGGACTGGACGATCATGGCTACATCCGTCCGGGCCTTGGTGATGCGGGGGACCGGCTGTTCGGCACCAAATGAGCATCTGCACCCGATGCCGGGCATCAGCCCGCATCGGGGCGGTGCCGTGTATCCCGGAAAGCCGCGTATGAATCATGACAGCCGCCATGCGCCACAGGCCGAACGCAGGCATGGGGAAAACGAGGCGGCCTGCCGACGGCCGCAGGCGGGTCTTTCACGGCCGTGACCGGGTGAGGGCGATCGGGATATCCACCGCCCGACATGCCCACATTCCCGCTTTCACACGGAAATTGCCCCTGGACCGATCCTGATGCATTTTCCGATGACAGGGGATGCGGGATGTGGCCGCGGCGGCAGAGCCGCGCCGTTCAGCAGGTGCGACGGACGATATAGGTCTTGGACAGTTCCGTCTCCAGCTGGCGGGCATGTTCCGGGTCGCGGGCCTCGATCATGATTTCCAGCTCGGCCGCCTGCACGCTGGGCGTGGTGAACAGGCGCTGGTGGGAGACCTCGATGATGTTGCCGCCCGCATCCCCGATCCTGCGGGAGATATCGGCCAGCACGCCCGGACGGTCGGGAATTTCCATCTTCAGGGACAAAAGCCGCCCGTCACGCAGCAGGGAGCGCAGAAGCGTGTTGGCAAGGATGCGGCTGTCGATGTTGCCGCCCGTGACCGGCAGCGCCACGCGCTTTCCCCGGAACATCTCGGGATAGGTCAGGACCGCCGCCAGCGCCGTGGCGCCCGCGCCCTCGCTGACCTGCTTTGCCCCTTCGGCCAGCATGGTGATCGCGGTCTCGATCGCGCTTTCGGGAACCGTCAGCACGCCGGAGATGTGTTCGCGTATGACCTCCAGCGGCTGGCGTCCCACCTTGAGCACGGCGATCCCCTCGGCAATGGTGGGACCGCCCGGCGGCAGCAGCTCATCCCCCGGAAAGCCGGAGAGGGAGGAATAATTTTCCACCTGCACGCCAATGATATCCATGCCCGGACGCAGCGCGCGCGCCGTGACCGCGCATCCCGACAGCAGGCCGCCACCGCCGATGGGACAGACGAACGTGTCGAGTTCGCCCGCATCCTCCAGCAGTTCAAGGGCGAAGGTGCCCTGTCCGGCCATCACCTCGGGATCGTCATAGGGATGGACGAAGACCCGGCCCTCACGCTCGCACAGGGCGTTGGCATGGGCCATCGCCTCGGCAAAGCTGTCGCCTTCAAGGACGACGCGCGCCCCCCATGCCGCCGTGCGCGTCACCTTGGCCACGGGGGTAAAGCGCGGCATGACGATCACCACGTCAATGCCAAGGAGGGAGGCATGACGCGCCACCCCCTGCGCATGGTTTCCGGCGGAAACGGTGATGACGCCGCGCCTGCGCTCGCCTTCGTCAAGCAGCGCCAGCTTGTTGGCGGCCCCGCGCTCCTTGAAGGAGCCGACCGCCTGCAGGTTGTCGAGCTTGAGCACGATATCCGCGCCGGTCGCCTGCGAAAGCGCCTGCGACGGCACGGTGGGGGTGCGCAGGACACGCCCGTTGATGCGCCGTGCGGCGGCGCGGATATCGTCAAGTGTGATCACGTCATATGCCTCAGCCGTAGGTAACGGCCAGTATTTCGTAAGTGCGGTCGCCACCGGGCGCGGGAACGGAAACGCTGTCGCCCACGCTCTTGCCGATCAGCGACTTGGCCAGCGGGGAGGAGATCGACAGCAGCCCCTGCTTGATGTCGGCCTCATAGACGCCAACGATCTGGTAGGTGACTTCCTTGTCCGTTTCCTCGTCCACCAGATGGACGCGGGCCCCGAACTTCACCTGGTCCCCCGACAGGGAGGCAGGGTCGATCACCTCGGCGGAGGAGACGATTTCCTCCAGCTCCAGGATGCGGCCCTCGGTAAAGGACTGGCGTTCGCGCGCCGCATGGTATTCGGCGTTCTCCGACAGGTCGCCGTGGCTGCGTGCCTCGGCGATGGCCCGTATGATGGCAGGACGTTCTTCACTCTTGAGCTTGCGAAGTTCTTCTTCGAGCCGTTGCAGGCCTGGGCCTGTCATCGGAAATTTCTGCAAGATGTATCCCCGGGGTGAAGGTCAGCGTTCGACGACTGACGGATGGTGTGGTCATGGCGAACGCCCGCATGAAACACCCCCCGCCCGCCGGACGCCATCGGGGCGCGGACGGGCAGGGGGATGCGGGACGTTCAGTACGATCCCTTAAAGTAGGATTGAAGTGGCGCGACTTCAAGCACCCCGTCGCGCATCGCCGCGATGGCATAGGTCGCGGCCCGCGCCCCCGCGATGGTGGTGTAATGCGGGATCCCGTGCGTCAGGGCCGAACGGCGGATGTCAAAGCTGTCGGTGACCGACTGCGCGCCCTGCGCAGTGTTGATGACCATCTGGATTTCGCCCGAACGGATCGCGTCCACGCAGTTGGGGCGTCCCTCCAGCACCTTGTTGATCACGCGCACCTCTACGCCCGCGTCACGCAGGCACTGCGCGGTGCCACGGGTGGCGACCACGCTGAAGCCCATGTCCACCAGTCTGCGGCCCAGCGACTTGACCGCCGCCTTGTCGCTGTCGCGTACCGACAGGAACACCTCTCCCGACAGGGGCAGGCGCACGCCCGCGGCAAGCTGCGACTTGGCAAAGGCGCGCTCGAATGACGCGTCGAGTCCCATCACCTCCCCGGTGGAGCGCATCTCCGGCCCGAGGATCGTATCGACATCGGGGAAGCGGTTGAACGGGAAGACCGCTTCCTTGACCGCGACATGCGGGGCGACGGCCTGATCGTCGAGGCGGAATTCCGACAAGCGGGCGCCTGCCATGACGCGCGCGCCGATCTTGGCGACCGGGACGCCAGTCGCCTTTGCGACGAAAGGCACCGTGCGCGACGCGCGGGGGTTGACCTCCAGTACGAAGATGTCGTGGCCCTTGATCGCGTACTGCACGTTCATCAGCCCGACGATGCCCAGTTCGCGGGCCATCGCCTCGGTCTGGGCCTTCAGTTCGGTCACGATGGCGGGCGACAGGGTATAGGGCGGCAGCGAACAGGCGCTGTCGCCCGAATGGATGCCCGCTTCCTCGATATGTTCCATGACGCCGGCGACATAGACATCGGTGCCATCGGCGATGCAGTCCACGTCGGCCTCGATCGCGTCATTGAGGTAACGGTCGATCAGCACCGGCCCTGATGCGACGTCATGTCCCGCAAGCTGCAGCGCCACGCGCATGTAACGCTGCAGGCTGGCGCGATCATGCACGATTTCCATCGCCCGTCCGCCCAGAACGTAGGACGGCCGCACCACGACGGGATATCCGATCCGGTCCGCCACGTCCTCGGCCTCCGCCAGGGAGCGGGCGATGCCGTTTTCGGGCTGGCGCAGGCCCACCTTGTGCAGCATTGCCTGGAAACGCTCGCGGTCCTCGGCGCAGTCGATGGCGTCGGCCGGGGTGCCCAGCAGCGCGATGCCCGCCGTCTCCAGCGCATGCGACAGCTTCAGCGGCGTCTGGCCGCCATACTGCACGATGCAGCCCAGCACGGTGCCGTTTTCCTGTTCGCGGCGGATCAGCGCAATCACGTCCTCGGCCGTCAGGGGCTCGAAATACAGCCGGTCGGACGTGTCGTAATCGGTGGAGACCGTCTCGGGGTTGCAGTTGACCATGATGGTCTCGAACCCCGCTTCGCGCAGGGCATAGGCCGCATGCACGCAGCAGTAGTCGAACTCGATCCCCTGTCCGATGCGGTTCGGGCCACCGCCAAGGATGACGATCTTCTTGCGATCTGTCGGGTCGCTTTCGCATTCGGGCGTGCCGAAGCCGCCTTCGTACGTGGAATACATGTACGGCGTGGGGGATGCGAACTCGCCCGCGCAGGTATCGATGCGCTTGTAAACCGGCGTGACCTCCAGCCGCGTGCGCAGCTCAAGGATCTCATTGGCCGAGGTGCCCGACAGCCGCCCGAGCTGCACGTCGGAAAAGCCGAGGCTCTTGAGCGCGCGCATCCGGTCCGCGTCGCGCGGCAGGCCGTCGCACACGACGCCATGTTCGGCGGCGATGATCTTTTGCAGTTCACGCAGGAACCACGGCTCGAACTTGCATGCGTCGTGGATGTCCTCCACCGACAGCCCGGCGCGCAGGGCCTGTGCTGCCATCAGGATGCGTTCGGGGCGCGGCTGCGACAGGGCGGCGCGGAAGGCGTCGGGGCCGCCATCGCCCGGCGCGTCCACGGGGTCGAGGCCCGCCAGCCCGATTTCCATGGAGCGCAGGCCCTTCTGCAGCGCCTCGGGGAAGGAGCGGCCGATGGCCATCGCCTCGCCCACGGATTTCATGCTGGTGGACAGCAGGGCCGGGGTGCCGGGGAACTTCTCGAACGTGAAGCGGGGGATCTTGACGACGACGTAATCGATCGTCGGTTCGAACGACGCGGGCGTGGTGCCGCCGGTGATGTCGTTGGCGAGTTCGTCGAGCGTATAGCCAACCGCGAGCTTTGCCGCGATCTTGGCGATGGGAAAGCCCGTCGCCTTGGACGCCAGCGCGGAAGAGCGCGAGACGCGGGGGTTCATCTCGATCACGACCATGCGGCCATCGGCGGGGTTGATGCCGAACTGCACGTTCGACCCGCCGGTTTCCACCCCGATCTTGCGCAGGCACGCCAGCGAGGCGTCGCGCATGCGCTGGTATTCCTTGTCCGTCAGCGTCAGCGCGGGGGCCACGGTGATGGAATCGCCCGTATGCACGCCCATCGGGTCGATGTTCTCGATCGAGCAGATGATGATGCAGTTGTCGGCGGCGTCGCGCACGACCTCCATCTCGTACTCTTTCCAGCCGAGGACGGATTCCTCGATCAGGACCTCGGTCGTGGGGGAGGCATCGAGGCCGGAGGAGACGATGCGGTCGAACTCCTCGCGGTTATAGGCGATGCCGCCGCCCGACCCGCCCATGGTGAAGGACGGACGGATGACCGACGGCAGGCCCACCTGTTTCAGCGCCTCGCGCGCTTCGTCCAGGGTGTGGGCGATGACGCTACGCGGGCTTTCGATGCCGATGGCGTCCATCGCCTCGCGGAATTTCTGCCGGTCCTCGGCACGGTCGATCACCTCGGCATTGGCGCCGATCAGTTCGACATTGTGCTTCTTGAGGAAGCCCGACTTGTCGAGTGCCATCGCCGTGTTCAGCGCGGTCTGCCCGCCCATGGTCGGCAGGATGGCGTCGGGCTTTTCACGCAGGATGATGCGTTCGACGAATTCCGGGGTGATCGGCTCGATATAGGTCGCGTCCGCAAGTCCCGGATCGGTCATGATGGTCGCGGGATTGGAGTTGACCAGGATGACGCGGTAACCCTCTTCCTTCAGGGCCTTGCAGGCCTGCGCGCCGGAATAGTCGAATTCGCACGCCTGGCCGATCACGATCGGGCCGGCGCCGATAATCAGGATGGAGCTGATATCTGTCCGTTTGGGCATGTCGATACGGCTTTCAGGCGGTGTGGGAGTGGGAGTCGATCAGGGCGACGAAGCGGTCGAACAGGTAACGGCTGTCCGACGGGCCGGGGCTGGATTCGGGATGGTACTGCACCGAAAATGCCGGATACCGGTCGGAGGCGATGCCTTCGTTCGATCCGTCGAACAGGCTGATATGCGTGGCGCGGACCCCTTCGGGCAGGGTTTTGTCATCCACGGCGAAACCGTGGTTCTGGCTGGTGATTTCTACCTTGCCCGTCGCAAGGTCCTTGACGGGCTGGTTCGCGCCGCGATGCCCGCGCTCCAGCTTGTAGGTCCTGGCACCCAGCGTCAGGGCCAGCAGCTGGTGGCCAAGGCAGATGCCGAACACCGGCTTGCCCGCCTCCAGCACGCCACGGATGGCGGCGACGGCATAGGATGCGGTGGCCGCCGGGTCGCCCGGTCCGTTGGACAGGAACACGCCCGCCGGCTCGTGCGACAGGATTTCCTCCGCCGTGGCGGTGGCGGGGACGACGATGACGTCGCATCCGGCGGATGACAGGCAGCGCAGGATATTGCGCTTCGCCCCGTAATCGACGGCAACGACGCGGCGGCGCTTTTCAGGAAGGGGGACGGTGCCATGCGGCCAGTGCCATACGCCCTCATCCCAGGCATAGGATTTGGCGCAGGTGACTTCGCGGGCAAGGTCCATGCCCTCCAGCCCCGGCCACGCGCGGGCCTGCGCCTGCAGGGCGGCGATGTCGATGCTGCCGTCGGCGGGATAGGCGACAATGGCGGTCTGCGGGCCGCCATCGCGGATGCGGCGGGTGATCGCGCGGGTGTCGATGCCGCAGATGCCCGCGATGCCCCGCGCCCTGAGCCACGCGTCGAGCGATTCCACCGAACGCCAGTTGGCGGGCGCGGTCAGGTCTTCCTTGACCACCAGGGCGCGGGCTGCGACGCGCGCGGCCTCGTCATCCTCGGGGGTGGTGCCGACATTGCCGATATGGGGAAAGGTGAAGGTGATGATCTGTCCGGCGAAGGAGGGATCGGTCAGCGTTTCCTGATATCCCGTCATGCCGGTGGAAAAGCAGATTTCGCCAATCGCGGTGGCACCTTCGGCATGTGCGCCAAAGCCGCGCCCCCACAGGACGGTGCCATCGGCCAGGATCAGGGCGGCGGTGGCGGCATCGGGCCGGCTGGCCGGAGAGATCGGATTGGGCGCGGTCATTGGGGGCTCCGGTCGGTCGGATTCGGTGGCGGGTTGCAGGTCGGACAGGGACAGGCCGGTTTCACGCAGCACCACGGTCCAGTGCTTTGGCGGGATGGCGCGGGCCTGTCGCCATTTGCGCACGGCCTCGGTGCTGACGCCCGTCAGGCGCGCGGCCTGTTCCGGGCCGCCAAGGCGCTGTATGATGTCTTCTATTGTCATCGGCATTGGATGATTGTCCCTTCCGGGTCTATTCCCTATCAGCGGACAAAGGGGATGGGAAGAAAATTCCGCCAGCTTTTCGATCGTGAAAAGTGGGAAAAAGATTCCCGGTCATGTCGGCCGCAGTCCGTGCGGCGGACCACTGTCCCCTACCGATCAACAGGAGTTTGAAGAATGTCCTTGCGCGCACGTTTCATGGAAGACCTGAAAGCCGCCATGAAGGCCGGACAGAGTGACCGCGTCGGCACGATCCGCATGATTACGGCAAAGCTGAAAGACCTTGACATCGCGGGCCGCGCGAAAGGAGAGGACAAGGTCAGCGACGACGCCGTGATCGGCATGCTGCGTGGTATGGTCAAGTCGCGCACGGAATCCGCCGCGATGTACCTGCAGGGCGGCCGTCCCGAACTGGCGCAGAAGGAAGAGGCGGAAATCGCCCTGATCCGCACCTACCTGCCTGCCGACCTGGACGAGGAAACGCTTGAGGCCGCCGCGCGCGAGGCGATCGAGCGCACGGATGCGACCTCCATGAAGGACATGGGCCGCGTCATGGCGGCGCTGAAGACGCAGTTCGGCAGCGCGCTGGACGCGGCCATCGCCAGTTCCATCGTCAAGTCGCTGCTGTCCGCGCGCTGAGGAACAGGTAGGCGATGGCGCTTGATCCCGCCTTTCTGGACGAACTGCGCGCCCGGACCCCGATCGCGGCGGTCATCGGGCGGCGCACCAAGCTGGTGCGTTCGGGCCGGAACTGGAAGGCATGCTGCCCCTTCCACGGGGAAAAGACGCCATCGTTCTATGTCTATGACGACCACTTCCACTGTTTCGGATGTGGTGTGCATGGCGATGTCATTTCCTTCGTCATGCAGAGCGAGGGGCGCTCCTTCCCCGAGGCGGTGGAGGAACTGGCCTCCGCCGCCGGGATGGAGGTCCCGCGTCCAGACCGCCACCAGCGCGAGGCCCAGCAGGAAGCCCGCACCCTGGGCGATGTGCTGGAGGCGGTGCAGCAGGCATGGCGCCGCCGCCTGTACCAGAACGAGGGGCGCGAGGGGCTGGCCTACCTGCGGGGGCGTGGCCTGACGGACGAGACGATCGAGGCATTCGGCCTTGGCTGGTCCGGCGACGGGCGGGGTGGCCTGCTGACGGAACTTGCGGCACATGACATCACCCCGGCGCTGCTGGCGCAGGCGGGGCTGATGCGCGTGGATGAGAATGGCAGGCCCAAGGGGGAGCTGTTCTTCAACCGCGTCACCTTTCCCATCTGTGACCGGCGCGGGCGGCTGGTGTCGTTTGGCGGGCGCATCCTTGGCGATGGGCAGCCCAAATACCTCAATGGCCCCGAGACCGCGATTTTCGCGAAACGCCGCGTCCTGTTCGGGCTTGACCGCGCCCGCGCGGCAGTGCGCGCGCCACGTGGCGGCCCGGACGCCCCCCCGCGTCCCGAACTGCTGGTGGTCGAGGGCTATATGGACGTCATCGCCCTGCACCAGGCCGGCTTTGCCGGCGCGGTCGCCCCGCTGGGCACCGCGCTCACGGCCGAGCAGATGGAGGCGCTGTGGCAGGTCTCTTCCGCGCCGGTGCTGTGCTTCGATGGCGATGCGGCGGGGCAGCGCGCGGCGGTAAAGGCGGCGGAAACCGGGCTGCCGCTGCTGAATGTCGAGCGGACCCTGCGCTTTTGCGTCCTGCCGGAGGGCGAGGACCCCGACAGCCTGCTGCGCCAGCAGGGCAGTGCGGCGATGGGCGGCCTGATCGAGGGCGCGCGTCCGTTGAGCGAGGTCCTCTTCGGCCTGCTGAGTGAAGGGGTGCGCGATCCCGGCCCGGAGCAGCGCGCGGCCCTGCGCCAGAAACTGGTGGATGCGGCGAACCTGATCCCCGACAAGGGACTGGCGTCGGAATACCGCTCCACCCTGCTGGACCGGTTTTTCGCAACCTTCCGGCGCCGTCCCACGCCGGGGGCGCGTGGCGGGGGACGGCAGGGCGGCATGCATGGCGCCCGTCCGTTCCCGGCGCCTGCCGCCGATGTTCAGGGTGTCCCGGTCACGCTGGACGCGCAGGCGGTCACGCTTGAGCGGATGCGTATTCTGACTGCCATCCTGCTGCGCCATCCCGAAGTGCTGGAGGACGTGCAGGACGCCTATTGCCGGCTGGACATGCCCGCCGAGCTGTCCGGCCTGCGGGCGGTGATGCTCGACATGCTGGCAGAGGAAGGGGGCGACAGGGATGCGTCCGCCCTCCTGCTGGCGCTGGAGGAGCGGATCGGGGCCGTGGGCCTGTCGCAGGCGCGCGACCGGGTGCTGTCGTCCCATCCCCTGCCGCTGTCGGCGCAGCAGCAGGACGGGGACCTGATGTCCGTCGATGCGCGGCAGGAATGGTGGCATTTCTACGCGCTTTTGAATGTGGAGCGTTTTGCCCGCGACCTGCGCCTTGATACCGAACGGATGTGCAAGGAAGAATTTGACGAACAGGCATGGGAAAGCCTGCGTGTCAGGCTGCTGGCGCTGGAGGCGCTGCGGCGTGGCGGGGATATTCCCGATACGCAATGAAGGGGCGTTGTTTTTTGGGGAAATCGGGGCGTGCCCCTTGACTTCGGGGGGGGNGAATCGACCACCTGCACCTGTCGAAAGAAGTGGATGCGATACGATGNGCCGTATTTCTGTTTCTGCCGCGCACGCAGCGTGACGGAAACGGCGGAAGGGATACGGTTCCCGGACGCAGGGCCTTGATGTTTCCGCCCGTGATGGGGCGGGCTACGGAATTTGCTGGGTAGGGATTGATCGGGCATGGCGACAAAGACAGCCGCGGGAACGGATGCAGCTTCTGGTGACCAGGACAACGACACCACCTTGCTGGATACGCAGTCCGGAGCCGTCAAAAGGCTGATCGCACGCGGCAAGGAACGGGGGTACATCACTTTTGATGAACTCAATGCCGTCCTGCCGCAGGACCAGATGTCTTCCGAGCAGATCGAGGACGTGATGGCCGCGCTATCGGAAATGGGCCTGCAGGTTGTCGAGAACGAGGACAACGACAGCGAGACCGAGGAAAGCACGCCCGAACCCGAAGCCAAGAGCGAGGAACCCGCCGAAGGCGAGGGTGAGGAGCAGGCGGCAGGCAACGTCGACAGCGAAAACCTGGGCCGCACCGATGACCCGGTGCGCATGTACCTGCGTGAGATGGGCTCGGTCGAGCTCCTCTCCCGCGAGGGCGAGATCGCGATCGCCAAGCGTATCGAGGCCGGGCGCGATGAAATGATCGGCGGCCTGTGCGAAAGCCCGCTGACGTTCCGCGCCATCATCTCGTGGCATGAACGCCTCAAGGCCGGGGAGATGCTGCTGCGTGACATCGTCGATCTGGAGGCGATGCAGTCCGGCAATGCCGCCCCCGGCGAGGATACGGAAGAAGGCGAGGAAGGTTTCGACGCGGCGGCCGGAAACGACGAGTCCGAGGAAGGCGAGGGCGAGGGAGAAGGCGCGGGCCTGTCGCTGTCCGCGCTTGAGGAAAAGCTCAAGCCCGAAATCCTTCTGCAGTTCGAGGAGGTGGAGGCCCTGTACGCCCGCCTGCATGAACTGCAGGTGACGCGCCTTGAAAAACTGACGTCCGGCGGCGAAATCTCTGCCGAGGCGGAGGCCGCGTACGAACAGCTGCGTTGCGAACTGGTCGGCAAGGTGCAGCAGGTCCACCTGCACAATACCCGCATCGAGGTGCTGGTGGAGCATCTGAAGGCCATCTTCCAGCGTCTGAACGGGCTGGAAGGCCGCATGCTGCGCCTGGCCGAAAGCACGAAGGTCTCGCGCGAGGATTTCCTGCTGAAATATCGCGGGCGCGAACTGGATCCGGGCTGGGTGGACGTCGTGTCGGCGCTGCCGGGCAAGGCGTGGAAGAACTTCGTCGCCAAGCACATGGACACGGTCATCAAGCTGCGTGGGCAGGTTGCGGAGCTGACGCAGGAAACCGGCCTGCCGGTGGGCGAATTCCGCCGCGTCTATGCCACCGTTTCGCGGGGCGAGCGTGATTCCGCGCGCGCCAAGAAGGAAATGATCGAGGCGAACCTGCGCCTCGTGATCTCGATCGCCAAGAAATACACCAACCGCGGCCTGCAGTTCCTTGACCTGATTCAGGAAGGCAATATCGGCCTGATGAAGGCGGTGGACAAATTCGAATACCGTCGTGGCTACAAGTTCTCCACCTATGCGACATGGTGGATCCGTCAGGCCATCACCCGCTCCATCGCCGATCAGGCGCGCACGATCCGCATCCCGGTCCACATGATCGAGACGATCAACAAGCTGGTGCGTACCTCGCGCCAGATGCTGCATGAGATCGGGCGCGAGCCCGCGCCGGAGGAACTGGCCGAAAAGCTGGGCATGCCGCTGGAGAAGGTTCGCAAGGTCCTCAAGATCGCCAAGGAGCCGATTTCCCTCGAAACCCCGATCGGGGATGAGGAAGACAGCCATCTTGGTGATTTTATCGAGGACAAGACGGCGGTCATCCCGCTTGACGCCGCGATCCAGACCAACCTGCGCGAGGCGACGACGCGCGTCCTGTCGTCGCTGACCCCGCGTGAGGAGCGCGTGCTGCGCATGCGCTTTGGCATCGGCATGAACACCGACCATACGCTTGAAGAGGTCGGGCAGCAGTTCAACGTGACGCGCGAACGTATCCGCCAGATCGAGGCCAAGGCACTGCGCAAGCTCAAGCACCCGAGCCGCAGCCGCAAGCTTCGCTCTTTCCTTGACGACAACTGATCGGCACGGGAACGACGGGGGACAGGTGGGGGACGGCATGACGCGCGTGGCGGTGGACGTGACGTTCCTGTGCATGGACCGCGAGCCGCCCGGCCATGTGCCCCCACTTCCCAAAGGGTGTGAGATACGGCGGGAGATACATCCCGCCGTATCGCTGTACCGCGACCTGTACAACCGCGTCGGGCAGGATTACTGCTGGTGGCTGCGCCGCGTCATGGGTGACGAACAGCTGGCGCAGCTTCTGCAAAACCCGGCGATTGGCGTTTACATCCTGCGTTGCGATGGGGAGGTGGCGGGCTTTTTCGAACTCGATGGCCGCCAGTGTCCCGATATCAACCTGGCCTATTTCGGCCTGCTGCCACGCTGGATCGGACGCGGGATCGGGCTGGCATTCCTGCATGCCGCCATACATATCGCATGGCGCAATGGGCCGGCGGCGCTGCGCGTCAATACGTGTTCGGCCGATCATCCACGTGCGCTGCCCAACTATATCCGGGCCGGGTTCCGCGCCGTCCGCGTGTTGCGCGAAGTGTGGGACATTCCCGACCATATCGGGCTGTCCATACCGAAAAACCTTTGTATTCCGGCCGTTAGCCACAGCTGACAATCATGGTTAATGTAACTGTCAAATTATTTTTACCGGTCCCATTGTTATAACGGATATGCCCCCCGATATTCTCTTCAGGAAAAGGAGAATTAAGCGGGTGGAATACAATTTTTCTTATTATTCGTTCCGCGGTATAAGCAGGTCAGACATACTTTCCGCTCTGGGCATGCGGGATACCGGGAATGTCGATGGACAGTGCGATTTCGCAATGGCGCAGCTGCCTGATCACTGGATCGTATGTCGCTACAATAACCTTGCCCGTCCCCCCGTGCTTGCACGGGACAGGCTGTCGCAGCAGGGAACCCTGATCGTCTGTGACGTGCAGGAGGGCGAACATGTCAGCCGCGTGCAGTGTTACGAAAAGGGCGAGCTGAAATGGTCGATCACCCATGATGGCGAAGGGGGCGATACGCTGGATCTGGAGGTCAAGGGGATTGTCCCGTCTTCCTTTGCCCCCATGCGCAGGGCGGCTTTCGCGGCACAGCAGAAAGTGGACCGTCAGGGCGAGGGCGCGGTTTCGCACCCGATGTACTGGCTGCCGCTGGATTTTGCCGCCAGCCTGACCGGTTATCGCTATGACCGGGAAAACTACGAATGGGGAACGCCGGAATTCACCGAGCTTGAACCGGCGCCGCCTTCGCCAGACCTGTTCTGATCCCTGTTCGGGGCAACCCGGGCGCCGGTAAGCGGCCGGTGGTGCATCAGGCGCGCAGGCTGGTCCTGACGCGTTCGTAAAAGGAGGTGATCTTCCCTGCCTGGCATACCGGGTCGAAACGGCGCATGTCCCACTGGCGCGGGCCCTGCTGTCGCATGTGGCGCAGGGCCCGGGCCATGGCGTCGACATCGCCGGGCGGCACAAGCTCCGGCGAGGAGGGGTCAAGGATGTCCAGCACCCCCCCTGCGGCAGTCGCGATGACCGGCAGTTGCGCCGACATCGCTTCCAGCAGGACCAGCCCGAAGGCTTCATGCACGGAGGGCAGGGCGAAACCGTCCAGCATGTGGAGGTCGGTCGGCAGGTCCGTGCGGTATCCGGGAAACAGGACATCGCCACCACCCAGCTGTTCCAGTTCGCGGCGCTGGGGGCCGTCGCCGAACAGGACCAGCCGGGCATCCGGCAGGGCGGCCTGCCTGAAGGCCCGCACGAGGGTATCGAATCCCTTCTTGGGGATCATCCGTCCGGCCGCGCCGATCAGGAAGGTATTTTCCCCGATGCCCAGCGACGCCCGCATGTGCTGGCGTTGCGCCGGTGTTGGCGGCGTGCGCGGTTGCGTCCAGTTGCCGATGACGGAATATGGGCGCCGAAAGCTGGAGGGAATGTCGCGTGCCTGCCACCGGGCGATGCAGATCAGCCCGTCGCACCGGCGATAGGCGCGGCTGCTGAACCTTTTGTGCAGCGTGGCGACAAGGGGAACGTTGCGCGGACGCGGCAGCAGCCCGAGGCGAAAGCTCGTCTTGCCAAGGTGCGTATGGATGACGTCCGGGCGAAAGGTTTTCAGGGTTTTCAGATAGGTGGCGCTGTATCCCAGATATCCCGCGCGAATGGTTTCGACTGACGGGGCGATGTGGGGGACGATGTCGCCCCCGGTTAGGGGATCGCGCGTCTGGCGGGCGATCTGGATGCAGACCTCGTGCCCGCGCGCCTGTAACGCGGCCAGTTCACTGACATATCGTTCGGTTCCGGCAAATTCGTTTGTCATCACGCAATGAAGAATTCGCAAGCCTGGCCCCTCTGGTTAAGGACAACGAACACGCGACACGAAGTCTGACGGGGAAAGGATACTATGGAAGTACCTATTTCCTTAAGAATTGTTTCAGCACCGGGCCGACCGGATATGGCGCAAGGCGGGGCAATATGGGGGCTGCCGTGCTTTTTTCCTTGTCTGGAGCGGGCGATCGTGCTTCAACGCGCACCTTCCCTGCCGGGTGCATGGCATTGCGCCCGGCTATACCCGCGTCATGTGACAGCATGATGGCGCGATGGACCGTGTCCATGGCGAAAGGGGTTGAACAGATCCGAAGGGAGTTCCCATGCCATTGTATGAAACCGTGCTGATTGCACGTAATGACGTGTCGCAGCAGCAGGTCGAAGCCATCGCCGATGGCATCGCCACCGTGCTGGAAGCTGAATCCGGTTCGATCAAGAAGCGCGAATACTGGGGCCTGCGTACCCTGGCATACCGCATCAAGAAGAACCGCAAGGGGCATTACATGCTCCTCGGCCTGGACGCGACGCCTGCCGCCATCAAGGAAATCGAGCGTCAGCTCAGCCTGAACGAAGACGTCCTGCGCGTGCTGATGCTGCGTGTTGACGAAATCGACGACGCCCCGTCCGTGATCCTGTCGCGCAAGGGTGACGAGCGTGAACGTGGTTTCCGTGGCCCGAAGCCCGCCGGTCGCTTTGAAAGCGGTCGTGGTGGCAACAACGCCGGCCGCCGCAACTATGACGATCGCGAAGAGTTCCGCGCGCGCAACGAGCGTGAAGAACAGCAGCGCAACAATGCCGGCGCGCCCGCCAGCAGCGAAGCGGAGTAAGAGCTGATGTCCGAAACAACCGAGATCAACCCCGCCGCCCGTCGCGTGGCCGTGGGTGCGCGTCGTCCGTTTTACCGTCGTCGCAAGTCCTGCCCGTTCTCCGGCCCCAACGCGCCGCAGATCGACTATAAGGACGTGCGTCTGCTGAGCCGCTTCCTGTCCGAGCGTGGCAAGATCGTCCCCAGCCGCATCACGGCAGTGTCCGCCAAGAAGCAGCGCGAACTGGCCCAGGCCATCAAGCGCGCCCGTTTCCTGGCCCTGCTGCCCTATATCGTAAGCTGAGGGAGGCAGAACCATGTCCGCAGTAGAACTCATCCTGCTCCAGCGCGTCGAAAAGCTGGGCCAGATGGGCGAGATCGTCACGGTGAAGCCGGGCTATGCCCGCAACTTCCTGCTGCCCCAGGGCAAGGCGATCCGCGCCAACGCGCACAACCGCGAGCGTTTCGAGCGTGAGCGCGTGCAGCTTGAGGCCCAGAACCTGAAGCGTCGCGAAGAAGCCGAGCGCCTGTCCGAGCGCATGCACGGCCTGTCCGTCGTCCTGATCCGTCAGGCTGGCGACAGCGGAAGCCTGTATGGCTCCGTCACCACCCGTGACATTGCCGAGGCACTGACGCAGGCGGGCCTGACGGTTTCGCGTTCCCAGGTCATCCTGCCCGAACCCATCAAGCAGCTTGGTGTGTACGAAGTCCGCGTTGCGCTGCATCCCGAAGTTTCGATGCAGGTCAGCGTGAACGTCGCCCGTTCGGAAGAAGAAGCCGAACGTCAGGCACGTGGCGAGGAAATCGGCGCCGAGCGCGACGATGACGCGTCCGGCTTTGTCGAGGAAGCGGTTGAAGTTGAAGCCGCCCCCGAAGAAGCGCCCGTCGCCGCGACGGAAGAACATCCCGCAGCCTGAACAGGCCACGGGTCCGGTCCATCCCTGTGATGGGCCGGATGTTCATGCAAGGCAGAAGGCCCGGCGGGATGTCCCGCCGGGCCTTCTGTCATTTCATGGGTAATGTGATCGGGACGGCCCCTTACGTCGCGGGGGACAGGCGCTGTAGGTGGGCGTGGGCCAGCCTGTCGAAATCTGCGATGTCGAGTGTTTCCGCCCGGCGGTTGCCCGCGATGTCCGCCGCCTCCAGCAGGGCGTCGCCGCCGATGCCGCGCAATGCGCCACGCAGCATCTTGCGCCGCTGTCCGAACGCCGCAGCGGTGACCTGTTCCATGGCGCGGAACAGTGCCGCTGATGGCTGGCTGGCATGCGGGATCAGGTTCACCACGGCGGAGTGGACCTTTGGTGGCGGAAAGAACGCGCCGGGTGGGATGGTCATGACGATGCCACACCGCGCGACCCATTGCGACAGCACCGCCAGACGCCCGTAATGGTCCGAATCCGGCGAGGCGCAGATGCGCTGCGCCACCTCCAGCTGGAACATCAGCGTCAGGCGCGCCCAGCATGTCGCCTGGCGCAGCCACCCGATCAGCAGTGGGGTTCCGACGTTATAGGGCAGGTTGGCGACGATCTGGCGCGGCGCGGGGCACAGCGTGGACAGGTCGCGACGCATGGCGTCGGCCTCGATCACATGCAGGCGGCCGGGATGGGATGCCGCCAGTTCATTCATGATGATGATGGCGCGGGGATCGACCTCCACCACCGTCACGCTTGCGGCCGGGGTCTGTAGCAACGCGCGGGTCAGGCCGCCGGGACCGGGGCCGACCTCCACCACGTTCACGCCCTCCAGTCTGCCGGCCATGCTGGCGATGCGGCCGGTTATCCCGGGGTCGAGCAGGAAATGCTGTCCCAGCGACTTGCGGGCATCAAGGCCGTGGCGCGCGATCACGTCGCGCAGGGACTCCTGCGGCGCGACGCCGGGGGAAGGGAGGGTCATGCCAGCGGCGATCAGGACTTGGAGCGCATGTCGATGACCGCGCGGCGATGCAGGTCGCGGTCAAGCTGGCGCGATGTCTGCTCCACACGTTCATTCAGCAGCTGGTCGGCAATCTCGCTGGGGGTCTGAAGCGCGACGTTGCGTTCCTCGCGCTTGCAGACCATCAGCACCGCGATGCCATCCATCGACACCAGCGGATGGCTGGCCTGTCCAACGGCCAGTTCGTCCAGCACTGCGCGCATCTGCGGGTTCATCCGGTCCACGCGCACCTCGCCCGGGTCGCTGGGATGCTTTTCACCGAATTTCTTGTTCAGGGTCTCAAGCTCGTCGCAGGATTTCACCTTGCCGGAAATGTCGTTGGCCTGCGCCAGCGTCTGCTTCTGCTGATCGGTGGGGTCCTGCGGGTTCAGCGGCTGCGTGAAGGGAAGGAAAGCCTGCCGGATGGACACGATGGTCGCCATTTCATGGCCCACCGTGCGACGGCTGTTGACGGTGGCGATCACATAGCCGCCCGCGACGCGGATGGGGTTGGAAATCGCGCCGTCAGGCATCTTGCGCGCGACCTCGACCACCTCGGGGTCAAGGCTGTCTTCCTGCGTCCAGCCCAGCAGACCGCCCTCAAGCGCGCTCTGGCTCTGGGAAAACTGTGCCGCCACGATGGGGAATGGTGCGCCCTCGCGCAGTTCCTGGATGATGGTCTCGGTGAATTTCAGCTCGGTCTCGGGGTGATGCGGATCCTCGACGGGGACGAAGATCTCGCTGATCATGTACTGTGGCTTGCCGTCCTCGCGCTTCAGCGCGTCGATACGCTGCTGGATTTCCGTGGCGGTGATGCGGCCGCGCGAACCGGTTTCCATGCGCAGCACCTGCGACCAGCCGACCTGAACGCGGATCTGGTCAATCAGGGTGGTCAGCGAAACACCGTCCTGCGCCATCTGGTTGCGCAGGGAATTTTCCGGCATGTTGTTGCGGTGTTCGATGCCCGAGATGGCAGCCGCGATCTGCGCCACCGGCACATTGATGTGCCGTTCCAGCATCGCCTCCATCCGCAGGCGTTCGTCAATCAGCTGGCGCACGATCTGCGGCCGCAGCCGGTTCATGACATCGTCACTGACGTCAAGGCCGGAGGACAGCGCGAACAGGCGCCCGCGCGTATCCACGTCACGTTTCGTCAGGACCGACCCGTTGACGATGGCGACGATGGAATCCTCGCTCTCGGGCTCGGCTTCCGGATTGCCTGCCACCTTGTGGCGCGCGTGATGCGTGCCCGCCGCGTGGGCGTCCGGGCCAATGACCGCGCCCATCGCCGATGTCATCATCAGCCCAGCGCCCATCAGGAACGCCTGCCGGACCGCGCGACGGGAAGGAACACTGCCACGGATAGCGGAAAACCAACGCATTCAGATCAATCTTTCACGCATCATCAGCCATTCATGCCAAACGAACCGATGGTCTTGAACGTCAGGGAGAACATTACGGTCGAATTGCTCTGCTGACCACCAATTGTGGTGTACTGCTTGAGGTACATCACATCAATGCCGAAACAGTCATTCTGGTATCCCGCGTCCCCACCGACGGACACGCTCTGATGACGCGCAAGGCTGCGGCGGATATAGGCCGCAAGGTGCCAGTTGTCCCACGTCGTCGATGCGCCGAATGTCAGTTCGCTGATGGGCTTATAGTAAATCGAAGGCGGGGAGGAGGAATAGGGGTTATTTGCGTAATAATAGTAAGGCGTCACGGGTTCATAGATATAGCCCCCGTTGACGCGGAAATACTTGAACCCCGCGCTTCCCAGCGCATCGGCGAAATCGACCCGCCCGGCATAGGGGTCAAGCCGCATCTTGCCATCGAAATCGAAAAAGCGGTTGGGCACGATGCGCGTGCCCATCACCACGTCGGACAGGTGGTGGCTCAGCCCCGAATAGGGGATGCGGTCATGTTCGACATGTTCCTGGAAACTTTCACCGATCAGCGCATCGATCTGGTGGCCGTTCCATGTCCAGTTCGTATGCAGCCCCACATTGGCGCGCAGCCCCCCGTCAAGGCGGTCCGTGCCGGAATAGCGGTTCAGCGCGAACAGGGTCTGGTCGGTGAATTCATAGGTCAGGCTGTCTTCGTTGGGGATATAGCGCGATGAGCTGTTGCCGGTATTGGGGGCGGCGATGACCTGTGCGATCGGTTCGAGGATTTCCGTGCCCCGGCCATGGTTGAACGTGCGCAGGAAGGGCCAGTTGAGCTTCAGCGCCACCGTCGGCAGGACCTCGCCCGCGACCTGGCTGCGTGTGGTCCGGGCATAGTTTGGCTGTTCGTTAAGCTGCGTCGCGCGGTGGATGGCCGATTCGACATGCAGCGTCAGGTCCCATATCTGCCCCAGCGAATTGCGGAACGGCCGGTCCCAGTTCAGCGTCAGCTGCCCGCGCTGGTCCGATGTCCCGTTTTCACGATAGACATAGAAATCCGTCGTATCGAGGCTGAAGCGCCCGCCCAGCGCATCGGGCTGCCCGAAATAGCTGTAGGTGTAACGCGGCAGGACCCACGGCAGGTCGCGGTTGTGGATGACGCCCTCGTTCAGTCCCTGATAGGCCTGCGCATCGATGCGCGAATACGATCCGGTGCCAAATCCCTCAAGATAGATGTTCGAGTTGAGGGTATCCTGCCCGTATCCCGATATGCGGTAATCGCGCATGTAGTTCGCGGAACTGGCGACATTGATGTGCGCGCCCAGCCGCCATGTCTTGTTCAGCGAAAACTGCCCCGAACCGAAGAAGTATCCCTGAACGCCATGGTTGTCCTTGCTTTCGACATCCTGGCCGAAGGTGTTGGTATAGTTGATGTCGTGATGGGTATCATAGGCGATGCCGGCACGCAGGTTGAGGTGCCCGAAATTGAAGCGGTGGCGGTACTGCGCGCTGAGCTGCGGGCCGGTGCGCGTGGAAAACAGCCCTTCGGCCACCAGGTCCGACTGACCGTCGATCACCCAGTAGTACGGGATGGTCACGTACGTGCCGAGATAGCGGTTATGCGGGGTAAAGCCCGGCGTCAGGAAGCCGCTCTGCCTGCGTACCGACGGATCCGTCATGGAGAAGGCAGGTAGATAGAAGATCGGCACGCCAAAGAAATCGACGAATGCATCACGGAACTCGATGCGCTTATGCTGCAGGTCGTGCGACGCGTCATAGGCGCGGATCTGCCAGAACGGCGCGCGTTCGGGATGACGTTCGCACAGTTCGCACGCGGTATAGACGACGCGTGTCAGGTCATTGACCTTTCCGCCCGTGCGCCGGACGCCGTTTGCCGCCATGCGCGCGTTGTCATCCATCTGCGCGTACATCTTGCTCATGATGCCATCGCGCATGCCGTTGCTAAGTTCGGCATAGCTGGTGAACATCACCGTGCCGTCGGGTTCGACCAGCGCGACATTCCCCGTGGCGGAGGCCACGCCGGTATTGCGGTCATAGACCACCTTGTCGGCGCGCATGATCTGGTCGTTCTGCCAGATCTGGACATTGCCGGTCCAGATCGCCAGGCCGTTCTTGCTGTCATAGGCGACATGGTCGGCCTGGAAGGTCACCGGCTCGCCCGTTGATACGGTCCCAGGCGAGGATGCGCCCTGCGCCTTGCCGGATGCCGGGCTGTCCGATTGGGCCGCCTGCGAACGGACATGCCGGCTGCGGCTCGAGGCGGTTCTGGCTGCAGGCAGGCTCTGTGACGCGTCGGGCGCCGCCTGTGCCGCAGGGGACTGCGTGGTGGGGGACTGCGTGGCCGCGCGCGCGGAATGCAGGCCCGGCGCAAGCCCCCCGATCATCCCCCCCAGCACCGTTCCCCCCAGTATCGTCGCCGACAGCAGCCACCCGCGCGACAGGCGTCGCGGCGGGCCACGATGCGTGCGCTCATTATCGCCGGTGCGCGGAAAGGGGGAGGGACGGGCCATTATCCGTCCTCTAGATGAAGAAGTAGCGAAACTGCAAGACAAAGCCCCGCCCCGGTGGGCGCCCATGCGGCAAGAACGGGGGGAAGCGCGCCGGATTCACCGAACTGCGCCGCGATCTTGGAAATCGCGAACAGGGCGAAACCGGCCCCGACGCCAAGGCTGATCATGCGCACGACGCCCCCACGGCGGGCGGGGCGCATGGAAAATCCGGCCGCCACCAGTGCCATCGTGCCGCACAGGATCGGCAGGGTCAGCAGGCTCTGGAACCGCAGCCGGTGCCGGATGGAGGAAAAACCCGAATGGTTCAGCAGCTTGATGAACCCCGGCAGCGCCCATACCGACAGCGTGTTGGGGGAGGCAAAGCTGTCCTGCACCCCCGCAAGCGTCAGGTCGGCCGGCAGGGTCATATGCCCCATGTCCACCGGGTTTTCATCCGGGCGCAGCAGGCGGGCCTCGTCCAGCACCCATCGCCCGTTGCCCAGATAGCCGCGTCCCGCCTCGATCCGCGCCAGCATGCGGTCGTGACCGTCAAGGCGATAGACGCTGATGTCGGAAATGCGCATCACGTTGCCCTGCAGCTTCACATGCCGGGCATGGATGATGGCGACGCCATGATCGGTCAGGCCGTTGTCCGACTGGCGCAGCCACAGGGTGCCGCCGCTCATGTTCAGGGCCTTGCCCGTATTGTCGCGCAGGTACTGCTGGTCCAGGATTTCCGCGCGGCGGTACATGGCCGATGACAGGGGGCTTACGACCGTGGTGGACAGCGTGCCGATCAGCACGGCGCACCCGACCGGCCCCGTCAGGAACTGCCACGCCGAAATCCCCGCCGCGCGTGCCACCACCAGTTCGGAGGAACGCGCCAGCCGCCAGAAACAGATGATCCCCCCCAGCAGGACGCCAAAGGGCAGGATCTCCAGCATGGCGAAGGGAATGTGCAGCATCGCGATCTCGCTGACGAGGGAGGCCGGCACATTGGGACGGGTGGAGACGCGACGCAGCAGGTCGATGAAATCGAACAGCGTGATCAGCCCCGTCAGGAAGGCGATCACCGCCAGCACGGCATAGGTGAACTGCCGCGCGATATACAGGGAAAGGGTAAGGGCGAAGTTCATTGCGGCGATTGCGCCCGTGGCGCGGCGCGGCGGCCGCCCGGTTCAGGCCAGAACAGGATGGCCAGGCAGACCAGACCCGGTACGATGGCGCATACCCACATCAGCGGGACCAGCGCGAGGTTGCGGCTGGCAAGGTTCTGCACCAGCAGCGTCAGCGACTGCATCGCCACCACCGCGAGCGTCGCGGCCACGGGGCGCGTGATGTTGCCGTGGCGCGAAAAGCCGCCCCCCAGCGCGCTGAGCAGCCCGATCATGGCAAAGGAAAAGGCGCAGAAGGGCGAGGCAAGGCGGCGCCAGCCCTCGATAATCATCTTCTTTTCGTCGCGCGGCGAAAACTGCCGCAGGTTGGGGTGCAGCAGTTCCGACAGCGGCAGTTCGTTTGCATCGGGCTGGCGGGCATGCGGGCCATGGGAACTTGTCAGGTCGATGGTGTTGCGCGCGAAGCTCAGCACGTTCAGCCGCCCGGTCTTGCGGTCGATTTCCTGCCGCGACCCGTTGAACAGGACCACGCGGGGCTGGTCGTTGATGATGACCAGACTGCCTTCCTCCGCCAGGATGGTGGCCTGCGCGTCGGGCTGGCGGTCGTCCTCGACCATGATGCCATGCAGCATGCCACTTTCATCACGGGTGCGGATATAGACGGTCATGTTGTCGGATACCTGCGTGAATACCCCGTCCTGAATCAGGAAGGCCGCCATCTTGTTGCGGATCTGGTATTCATACTGGCGAAAGGCGTGATACGAGGCCGGTACGATCCACAGGTTCAGCATGAAGCATATCAGCGTCGAAATGGCCGCGCACAGCAGGGCCGGACGCGCCATCATGAACGGCGACAGGCCCGCCGCCTGCATGACCGTCAGTTCACGGTCCGACCCCAGCCGCTGATAGACGAACTGCACCACGACGAATGTCGTGATCGGCAGGATGACCGCGACAAAGGACGGGATCAGCAGGCTGGTCAGCTGGATGAACACCCGCAGCGACAGCCCGCGCCCCACCACCAGCGATACGAAGTGCAGCGACTGCGTCAGCCAGATCAGGACAGCCAGCGCCCCCGTCGTCGCGACAAGCGCCAGCAGCAGCTGCCGCAGGACATAGCGGTCCAGAATCGACAGGCGCGTGGAAAAGCGTTGGGTGACGGGGTAGGCGACAGGCATGCCCCTGTCTAGCTCTCATCGCGATGCATAAAAAGGTGTGTTACCGTACTCGTCTGAAACAGTTTGTATTTTGTGGTCATCTCGCCGGGGTGTCCCGCCGGCCACGCTCACGCGGCGCCTGACGCGGGGGCGGATGCGGCGGGTGGGAAGATTTTTCCGGGGTTCATCAGGTTTTGCGGGTCAAGCGCCGCCTTGATCCGCCGCATGGTCGCAAGTTCCGCTCCGCCGCGCCATTCGGCCATCATGTAGGGTTTGAGCTGCCCCACCCCGTGTTCGGCGGAAAAGGACCCGTCCAGGTCCCGCACGATATCGGCCACCGTGTCCATGATGTCGTGCGCGCGTGCCAGAAAGGCATCGCCGGACATGTCGGTGGGCTGCACCAGATTGAAATGGATGTTGCCATCGCCCAGGTGGCCAAACGGCGCGGGACGGATGCCGGGGATCAGTTCCTCGCACGCGCGGGTGGCGCGCGCGATCAGTTCCGGCACGCGCGATACGGGGACGGAGACATCGTTCTTCACGCTCGCGCCCGCGCGTTTCTGCGCCTCCGCATGCTCCTCGCGCAGTTTCCACAGGTTCGTGCGCTGTCCCTCGCTTTCGGCCATGACCGCGTCGGTGACGATGCCATTTTCCATCGCATCGGCCAGCACGCCTTCCATGAACTCGCGCAGGTTGGCATCGGGACGGGGGGTCGCCAGTTCCACCAGCACATAGGCGGGTGCGGGTTGCTCCAGCGGCAGGGCCGCGCCGGGGATCAGTTCGTTCACCAGCGCCATGCCCGTGCCCGACATGTATTCGAACGCCTGGATCAGGGCGGGGTCCAGCGCGCGGAACGCACTGAACAGCGCCAGCGCGCCCTGCGCATCCCCGACGGCGCACAGGGCGACCTCCACCTCCTTCGGCGCGGGCTGGAGCTGGATGATCGCGCGCGTGATGAAGCCCAGCGTCCCTTCGGAACCGACAAACAGCTGGCGCAGGGCGTATCCGGTGTTGTCCTTGCGCAACCGGCGCAGGCCGTGGAACACCTCCCCATCGGGCAGCACCGCCTCCAGCCCCAGCACCAGTTCGCGGGCATTGCCGTACCGCACGGTGTTGTTGCCGCCCGCGTTCGTCGCAAGGACGCCGCCCATCTGCGCCGACCCTTCGGAAGAGATCGACAGCGGCAGCATCATCCCCGCGTCCCGCGCGGCATCCTGCGCCACCTTCAGGGGAACCCCCGCCTCGACCTCCATCGTCATTTCATGGGGGTCGATCCCGCGGATATGGTTCATGCGCGACATGCAGATGACGATTTCGCGGCCGCTGTCATCGGGGGTCGCGCCACCCACCATGCTGGTGTTGCCGCCCTGTGGCACCATCGGCACGCCATACGCCACACACAGCCGCACCGCCGCCGACAGCGCGTCGGTATCAGCCGGGCGCAGCACCGCCAGCGCCCGGCCATGATACAGGTTGCGCCAGTCGGTGCAGAACGGGTCGATATCGTCCGCCGCCGTCAGGACGCCCGCAGGACCCAGCACGTCCGCAAGCTGTTCGAGCAGGCGCGTATGATCGGCGGGGGCGGGGGCTGCGGCGGTCATGAGGGCAGGATTCCTGAAATCTGGTTCTGGCTGAATGGCGGCGCGGGCAGCTGCGCGTGGCTCTGGCGCTGCAGCGCGGGGTAGGAGGCGCTGGCCTGCGCGGGGGAACTGTCGAGCGTGTGGAAAAGCTCCGTCATCGCGATGCCCGCCAGCGTGCCGATGGTCAGCGCCAGCATCAGTGTCGAGCGGCGTCCCGTCCGCGCGCTGGCCACCGGATGCGCCTGTATCTGCGACAGGGCGGCCTGTGTCTCCGCGCGGGCCTGCTGCGTCTGGTACAGTTCGAAACGCAGTGCTTCGTTACTGGCGCGGCTGTCGCGCAGGGCGAGGTCAAGCTTGCGGATGCTGTCGGTCAGTTCGGAAATGCGGGCGTGGGAATCCTGGATTTCACGCGCTGCCGCCGCACTCGTCCGCCCGCCGCGCGGGGCGCGGGGCTTGGGCGGCGGACGCTTGGGGGGATTGGGCGCGATGGCCTGGAACAGGTTCTTCAGCGCGCCGCCGGTCACCTGGTTCTTGCGCGCCCGCGCCCGGATGGCCGCCAGCGCATTTTCGGACTGCCCGGCATGATCCTCCAGCACCAGTGCCAGAATATCCGACAGGATCTTGAGTTCCTTGGGGTCTAGGCTATCGCTCATGTCAGGTATCGCCGGGATCGGGTCATGCACAGCATCGGGTTATCGTGGACGGGGACAGGCGGCGCGGGCCAGGCGGTCGCGGATGGCCGCCCCCAGTCCGTGCGCCGGCACGGGCTGGACCGCGATGGCGCGCAGTCCGCGCCGGTGCCCTTCCATATCAAGAAACCGCAGCCCGGCGAAGAGGCGCGCCGCCGCTTCGTCCAGCTTTTCTGTCGGGCTGAGGTTCCAGACAAGCTGACTGCCCGCAAGTTCGGGGCCGAACGCCAGCAGGGCCTCGTCGGCGGCAACATGCGTCGCCTCCAGCCGGACCGGCAGGGCGGGGGCATAATGGGACGACAGGCGCCCGGGCGCTGCGGGCCGCGCGTCGCAGGTGGCGTGGGGCAGGGCGATATCGGGACAGATTTCGCGCAGGGCCTCGATCGTGATGCCCCCCGGCCGCAGCAGGACGGGACGCGCGCCCGTCAGGTCGACGATCGTGCTTTCGACGCCCACCGCGCATGGCCCGGAATCCAGCACGGCGTCGATGCGTCCCTCCAGCCCTGCAAGGACATGGGCGGCGGTGGACGGGCTGACCCGCCCGGACGGATTGGCCGACGGGGCGGCAACGGGGATGCCGGCACGCGCCAGCAGCGCGCGCGCCACCGCGCCGGAGGGCACGCGCACCGCGACCGATGGCAGTCCCGCCCCCGCCAGGTCGGAAATGGCGCATGTGGACGTGCGGGGCAGCACCATCGTCAGCGGGCCGGGCCAGAACCGCCGCGCCAACTTCTGCGCAAGCTCATCTGCCTGCGCATGTTCGAAGGCGGTCGCGGCGTCGGGAAAATGACTGATGAGCGGGTTGAAGGCGGGACGTTCCTTGGCCGCGAAAATGCCCGCCACGGCCTGTGCGTTGCGCGCGTCGGCCCCCAGCCCGTAAACGGTTTCCGTGCCGAACGCGACAAGGCCGCCCGCGCGCAGGATATCCGCCGCGACGGCAATCCCCGCCTCATCCGCCACCAGCCGCCGTGTCATCGCGCGCCACGGCAGATGAAGGGCGGGTTGCGCCACTGCGCCTTGCCATAGGTCAGCGGCGTGCCATCGAATTCGGTGATGCTGCCGCCTGCTGCTTCCAGCACCGCCTGCGGCGCGGCGGTGTCCCATTCCATCGTCGGGCCCAGCCGGGGGTACAGGTCGGCCTGTCCTTCCGCGACGCGGATGAACTTGGCGGCCGATCCGATGTTACGGATGCTGGCGACCGGCTGTTGCGCCAGCAGGTCCTTCAGGCGCGGATCATCGGCATAATGGCGCGAGGCAAGGACATCCAGACCCGCCGGGGCGGGGCGGCGGACATGGATCGGATGCTGGCCGTGGCTGTCGCGCCGCCATGCGCCGTGGCCCACCCGCCCGGCATAGACCTGATGATATGCCGGCAGCGCGACCGCGCCGAGGACGGCCGCGCCATCGCGCACCAGCCCGATATTGACGGTAAAGTCATCGCGTCCCGCCGCGAATTCCCGCGTACCGTCCAGCGGATCGACCAGCCAGTAGGTCCGGCCCGCCTCCACCGCGATGCCCGCTGCCGCCTCTTCCTCCGCGATGACGGGGATGGAGGGGACCGCCGCGCGCAGCCCGGCAAGGATATGCGTCTCTGCCGCGTGGTCGGCCTCGGTCACGGGGGACTCATCGCTTTTGACATGCGTGACGAACCCGCGCGCGCGGATGTCACGGATCAGTCCGGCGGCCTCCGTCGCAAGGCGGACCGCCAGATCCAGCAGGGCCGCGTCATCATGTACGGGCAAGGATGGTATGTTCATGCTGATGGCATTAGCTTACTCATGCCGCGCCGTCATGCGTTTATGCGACGCGACATGCATTCGTACCCTTCGCGCGGGAAGGGCCACGGGCATGCAATGGCGGCGGGTGGGGAAGTTTTTTCCCGCCGGATCAGGGGGATCCCCGTGCCCGGCGCGTGATTTCGTGTCACGATGTCCCTTATTTTCTCAAGCGGAGCGATGGCTTCATGCTCGATACTGGTTTTTCTGATTCCCGCCTGCCGCAGGGCGGCGTGCTGGCGATTCTGGCCCCTTCCGATGGCGCTCCCTCCGCGCTTTATGCCCAGGCGGACGCGGCCACGGGCGGCGCGCTGACGCGCGCGGCAAAGGCGGCCGATTTCACCTTTGCCGCGAAAAGTTCCTGCGTGGTGCTGGCGCCGGGCGCGGATTTCGGGCGCGTCGTGCTGATCGGCCTTGGCCCGTGCGAGGGGATTGACGCGCGCGCGGCGGA
This sequence comes from Novacetimonas cocois, assembly GCF_003311635.1. Classification (GTDB taxonomy): domain Bacteria; phylum Pseudomonadota; class Alphaproteobacteria; order Acetobacterales; family Acetobacteraceae; genus Novacetimonas; species Novacetimonas cocois. The sequence goes on from NZ_QEXL01000001.1 coordinate 192,691, forward strand.
ACAGGCCGGTGGTGCCGTGGCCGGTGCGCTGGGCAAGGTGACGGAACGCGCGGTCGTGGCGGCCGATACGCTGTCGCCCGAACTGGCGGCGCATGTGGCGCTGGGGGCCACGCTGGGGGCCTACCGTTTCGATACCTATCGCACGACATGGCGCGAGGGGGAGGCATGGAAGCTTGCGGCGGTGGACATCCTTGTCGCCGATGCCGCCTCCGCCAAAGCTGCGTGGGCCGGCCTGTCCGCCGTGGCGCGTGGCGTGACGCTGTGCCGCGACCTTGTCAACGAACCGGCGAACATGCTGCGCCCCGACGCGTTCGAGGCCCGCATCCTCAGGCTGCGCGACCTTGGCGTGGAGGTCGAGGTGCTGGATCGCGATGCCATGCACGAACTGGGCTTTGGCGCGTTGCTGGGCGTGGGGCAGGGAAGCTCCGTCCCGCCGCGCACCGTCATCATGCGCTGGAACGGCGCCGGGACGGACGAGGCGCCGGTCGCCTTCATCGGCAAGGGGGTGACGTTCGATTCGGGCGGCATTTCGATCAAGCCCGCCGCCGGCATGGAGGAAATGAAGACCGACATGGGCGGGGCCGCCGCCGTGGTGGGCACCATCGCGGCGCTGGCCGGGCGGCGCGCGCGCGTCAATGCCGTGGGTGTCGTGGGCCTGGTGGAAAACATGCTGTCGGGCGATGCGCAGCGTCCGGGTGACGTGGTGCGCACGGCCTCCGGCCAGACGGTGGAGGTGCTCAACACCGATGCGGAGGGACGGCTGGTACTCGCGGACGTGCTGTGGTACGCGCAGGAACGTTTCAGGCCGCGTTTCATGATCGACCTCGCGACGCTGACGGGCGCGATCGTCGTAAGCCTGGGCAATGAACGCGCGGGCCTGTTCTCCAACGACGACACGCTGGCGCAGCAGCTTGCCGCCACGGGCGAAGTGGTGGGTGACCGGCTGTGGCGGATGCCGATGTGCGCGTCCTATCTCGAACTGCTGCGTTCGGATATCGCGGATCTGAAGAATATCGGCGGTCGCGCGGGCGGTTCGATCACGGCGGCGAAATTCCTCGAATGTTTCGTCAACAAGGTGCCGTGGGCGCATCTGGACATCGCCGGGACCGCCTTTGCCAGCAAGGGGACGGCCTGTATCCCCAAGGGGGCGACGGGGTATGGCGTGCGGCTGCTCGACCGGCTGGTGCGCGAACATTACGAAAGCTGAGCAAAGCTGAGTCATGGCTGCTGCCCGGACAGGGCAGGACTTGGGAAGGAACTCCATGGCGGAGATCGGTTTTTATCATCTGACGCGTTCCACGCCTGAGCAGGCGCTGCCTGCCCTGCTCGGGCGGACGCTGGATGCCGGTCATCGCGCCGTGGTGCGCTGCGGCAGCGAAGAACGGGTGAAGTGGTTCGATGACGTGCTGTGGCGCGCGGACGACCCCGTCTGGCTGCCGCACGGCACCCGTGCGACGGGACATGGAAGCTGGCAGCCGATCTGGCTGACCGCGGGGGAGGACGTGCCCAATGACGCGACCTTCCTCTTTCTTCTCGATGGCGTGGCATATGACGGGCAGGCGCGTTTCGAGCGCGTGTTCGACCTGTTCGACGGCCATGACGAACAGGCCGTCGCCGCCGCGAGGCGCCGCTGGGTCGCCTGCCGGGAGGCCGGGCATACCCTGACCTACTGGCAGCAGCAGGCGAAGGGGTGGACGCGCAAGTAAGATACGCAGGTAACAGGCGGGATCGTGGCGGTCATGGTCCGCAGGCGGAACAGCAAAGCAAGGAAAGGCCGCGCAGCATGAAAGACGTTACATTTCCCGATGGCATTACCGTTCCCGCACTGGGGATGGGCACATGGAACCTTGGGGATGACGACGGGCGTCGCAAGGCCGAGATACAGAGCATCCAGCTGGGGCTGGACGCGGGACTGCGGGTCGTCGATACGGCGGAAATGTACGGGTCCGGACGGTCGGAACGCCTGGTGGGGCAGGCGATCGCCGGCCGGCGCGATGATGTGTATCTGGTCAGCAAGGTCCTGCCCTCCAACGCGTCGCGCAAGGGGGTGCATGATGCCTGCGCCGCGTCGCTGAGGCGGCTGGGGACAGATCGGCTGGACCTGTATCTGCTGCACTGGCGCGGTTCGGTCCCGCTGGAGGAAACCGTGGCGGGGTTCGAGGACCTGATGCGCGCGGGGATGATCCGGGCGTGGGGGGTCTCCAACTTCGATGTCGATGACATGCGCGAACTTGCGCGCATTGCCAGTCCGGATCCGTGCTGCGCCAACCAGATCCTCTACAGCCTTGATTATCGCGGCGTCGAACATGACCTGCTGGCCTATGACCGGGAGGCACGGATCGTGACCATGGCCTATTCCCCGCTGGGTCAGGGGGGCGAGCTTCTGCGCGCGCCGGTGCTGCGCAGGGTCGCGGCCCGGCACGAGACGGCGCTTGGCCCCGCCACGCCGGCGCAGGTCGCGCTGGCATGGGTACTTCGCCAGCCAGACCTGCTTGCGATTCCCAAGGCGGGTTCGCCCGCCCATCAGCGCGAAAACATCGCTGCCGCCGCGCTGGAGTTGACGAAAGCCGACCTGGCGGAGATTGATGATGCGATCCCGCCGCCGCGTCGCAAGGTTTCCCTTGCCATGATCTGATCGTACGATCACGCGGCGGGCGGGGATGATCCCCATCGCGGGCAGGAGCAGGTCGGATTACCAGTATTGTCCTTCTCGCCGTTCTGGGCGTCATGCTGCCGTGCGTGGTCGTGCCGCGTGCCTGGCCCGCGCTGCGGACGCCATGCGCGCGTGCCTGCCGTCTGGGCTGGGTGGTCGTGATGGCGGCGACGCTGGCGGGGCTTGTGCCTTCGGCCGGCGCGCATGAGGTTCCCCCCCGCCTTGCGTCTGCCGTGGCGGGGATCTTTCATCCCGATGCCCTGGCGCTGTCGGCGCTGCTGCTGCTTGGGGTGGTCGGGCTGTATGCGCATGAGGGCGGGGCGCCCGCCTGTCTGGCGGCGGCGTTCGCGGTGGGCGGCGGACCGCTGGTGGCTCCTCTGGCCGGGGCCTGCGTCATTGTCATGCTGCATGATCGCGTCATGCGGCCGGGGCATGGGACCGGCGGGCTGCTGGGGATGGCGATGCTGGCCGTGATGGACCCGCTGACGCTGGGGGGGACGCAGCTGGCCTGCGTGCTGCCGGTCGCGGTGCTGATGGGATCATGGCCGCTGCTGCACCTGTCATGGCGGCCGGGCGGGGGGCGGCGGCATCTGTCGGCGCTGCGCATGGTCGATGTCGCGGGTTTCGTGGTGGGATGCCATCTGTGGCTGCGGATGCTGGCCGATTATCCCGATATTCCTGTCCTGTCCGAACGCTGGGGCGATGCGCTGGTGGCGATTGCCGCGGGCCTGTTCCTTGCGGCGGCGGTGCGGGCGCTGGTGGCGCGCGACGTGCGGCGCGTGCTGTGCGGCCTGTTTGGCGGCATGGCGGTCCTGCCGGTCCTGCTGGCGGGGCTGGGGCTGGTGGCGCGCGGCAACGACCTGCCTGAAATGCTGGACGGGGCTGCTGCCTGCCTGTTCCTGGTGATGGCGGCGGGCACGCTGACATGGGGCGCGCTGCTGGCGCTGGCCGATGCGATGGAGGTGGAGGCCGGGCGGCTGGTCCTTATGCATCTGGGGGGAATGGCGGCATTGATGCCGCGCCTTTCGGCCCTGCTGTCGGTTGCGCTGCTGGTTATTGGCGGCGTGCCTCCGCTGATCGGGTTTTCCCTGTCGTGGATGGTCCTGCGGCTGTTCAATGCATTGCCTCATGCGGACAGCCTTGCCCGCGAAATCCCGGTGGCCGCCGTCCTGATCGTCATGGGAACGGGGTGGGGGCTGCGGCTGCTGGCGCTGGGGCGGCTGGTGGGGGTGGTGCTGTGCGGGCGGCCGCGCACGCCGCGTGGCGCGGGGGCGTCCGATCCCGCGGTCGCGGTCCTTGCCCGATGTGCGCTGGGGGTGGCGGCGGCATGCGCGATCTCCGTCATGCCGGGTGCGTGGTTCCGTCTTGCGGGTGCCGCGCTGGGCCATGTGACGCGCCAGGGACAGGACGGCATGCCCGCGCGGATGTCGCTGTTTGCGCTGCCGTCGCCCGATGGCGCGGCCGTCATGCTGCCGGTTCATTCCTTCATGCTGCTGGCGGGGATCGGGTTGGTGGTCTGGATGCTGTGGCGGCTGCGTGGCGTGGCGGCGACCCGCCAGGTGGCGACATGGGAACAGGGGGCTCCGTCTGCGCCGCCATGGATGCCGTTCGGCGATCCGCTGGTGCAGGTGGGGGCGGGTGTCTTCGTGCGTCTTGTGCTGGATATGGTCGGCTGGCCCGAAGGGGTGCAGGCCCCGTGGAGGCGGCTGCTGCGCCTGCGGCGTCTGGCCGCGCGACGCATGATGCTGCCCCCGGAATGGCTTTCCGATGATGCGGCCGCGCGGTCCGCCCCGATGCTGCTGCTGGCGGTGGCGGGCGTGGCGGTCGCCCTTCTGTGCTGGCTGTCATGATGGGCGCGTTGGCGGCGGACATGCAGGCGCTTCTGCTCTCGGGGGTGCATCTGGCGCTGATGGTGCTGATGGCGCCCCTGTGCGCGCGTTTTACCCTGTGGTGTCACCGCGCGATGATGGGGGAGCGGACATCGCTGGCGGCGGCGTCGCGATGGGGCCAGATCGTGCGGATCTGGCGGCAGACCGGCATGCGTGCGGCTGCCGGCGCGCGGATAACCGCGTTCGTGCCGTGGATGACGCTGACGATGGTTGCATCGGCGGCGGCGCTGGTCCCGTCGTTTTCATTGGGAATGATGGATGAAGGGACGTCGGATTTCCTTGTGATCGCAGGGCTGCTGTTCGGGGCGCAGGTGGTGTCATGTTCCGTCGGGCTGGCGTCGGGGCAGGGACGGGAGGGACGGCAGGCCGTCATTGCCATGACGGGGACGGTCCTGCTTGCCCCGGCCCTTGTGGTGGCGGTCGCCGTCGTGGGGATGGCGGTCCCCGGCGGGACGCTGGGCGGGATGGTGCGTTTCATGCGTCTCATGGATGACAGTGCCGGGGTGCGGGGGCCGCTGGCGCTGGCGGGTGGGGCCTTTGTCCTGATCGGGGTGGATCGTGTCGCGGCGGGAATGGATCGTGCCTTTGCGATGATGACCGACAACCTCGCCGGGCCGGATCGTGCCGTCATGCTGTTCACGCGCGATCTGCTGGCGCTGGCGTGGATCACGCTGGCGGGCGATCTGCTGTGGCCGGACGCCATCGTCATCCCCGATGGCGTGGGCAATGGCGGGCTTCTTGCGCACATGCTGCTTGCCATCGCACTGTGGGCCATGCGCACGATGGGCCTGTGTGTCGTGGTGGCGTGCCTGCGGACCTTTGTCATGGCCTCCGGGCAGGTGGCGCGACTGCGTGCGGGCCTGGCGCTGCTGTGCGCGTGCCTTGCCATCGTCCTGCTGTTTGCCGGTCGGGAATTCGGTTGATGCTGGTGCTGCTTCTGGGTGTCGTGGTGTTCGTCTCGCTGTTCGGTTCGGATGCGGGCGGGGTGATGCTGGCATGGCATGGCGTCCTGACGGCTGCCTGCCTGCTGGTGGTCGCGTGGGATGGCGGGGGGCAGTGGCAGACCTGCGCGCCCGCCGCGATGGCGAGTGCGGTTCTGAGCGGGCTTGTCGCGTGGAACCTGCGCACGCGGGTCCGTCCCGAACGTTTTCCCCATGCGCTGATGCTGCGTCTGGGCGGCGGGCTGCTGATGGTGACGCTGGTGGCGATCGCGGTGCCGGCCGATGCGCTGGATGTTCAGGGGCGGCTTGAAGTCGTTGCCGGCCTGTCCGCGATCCTGTGCGGGCTGGTGGCGGCCACGGTGGAACGCGAACGCGCGCGGCAGTGCGCGGCGCTGGCCTGTGCGCTGGATGGCTGGCTGCTGCTGGCCGGGATCGCGGGGCGGGGGCTGGCGGTCGCGGGGGGCTGCGTCCTGCTGGGGGCGCTGCTTTTCATGATCCGCGTGACGCTGCTGCGTGATGCGGCGGATGGCGGGGAATGGTGATGGCGGGCCTTTCGTTATGGCTGGGCATGGCGGTCTGCTGGCCCTACCTGTCGGCGCTGGCGCTTGCGGTGCCGTCGCGCGGGGGGGAACGGACGCGGGCTGCGGTCCTGTCGGTGGCGGAACTGGCATGGGCGATCGGCTGGTGGTGGTCGCGTGGGATGGAGGCGCGCGACGGGATGCTGCTGTGTCCGCCGGTGCTGCTGTGCCTGGTGGTGATGGTGCCGCGCGCCCGACCCTGCGCCTGGGGATGGCATGAACGCATTGACGCGATGGTCGCGCAGTGCGTGGCGGGCAACGCCATGGCCGCGATGGCGGTGGATGATGTCGATGTCACCATCGCGCTGCTGGGGGGGGGCATGCTGGTCCGGGCCGTGCCGCTGTCGCTGCGTCACGGGCGGGGGCGCAGGGGCTGGCGGATCTTTCATGGCGGCATCACGGGGCTGGTCATGGCGCAGGCCGGGGCGCTGGTGCTGTCGCCGCTGGGCAATGGTCCGCTGGACGGGCTGGGCATGGTGCTGCTGGTGGGCGGGCTGCTGGGGGCATGCGGGCTGTTCGGCACATCGCTGCCGGCCGGGCGGGACGATGCAATGGGCATCGCATCGGTGGCGCCGGTCCTGTACCTGCTGTCGGGGGCGGTCGTCTCGCTCGATGCGCATCGAGCCGCGATGACATTGCAGGCCATGATGATTGGCGTGGGCTGCCTGATGGTCTGGTCCGCGGCGCTGTCGCTGCGGCTTGGTCAGGGGCCGGAAGAAGGGCAGGAGGCGCCGCTTTCGCAGGGGCGCGTCATGCTGGCGTGGATCGGGCTGGCGGTCGCGGGCGTGGGGGCGGGCGGCCCGGTGGGCATCAGGGCGTCCGTGCTGGCCCTGATGGCGGTATGCCTGTCCGCGCCGCTGCGCCCGCGATCCCTGCCGTGGCCGGTCCTGTTTCGCCATATCCGCGCCGGATTGCCCCCCGGCATGCCGTTCGTGGCCATGATGATGACGCTGGTGGCCGTGGCGCGGATTTCGGTATGGGGCGTGATCGTGCTGCTGCCTGCCCTGTGGCTTCTGCTGGTGGCGGCGCAGGCGCGCGGTGGCGATGCGCCGGAGCGGAGCGTCCGTCAGATGCGCTCGGCAGACGGTGCGATGGCCCGGGACGTGATGGCGCGCAATGCGACAGGGCTGGCCCTGCTGGTCCTGCTGACGGGGGGCGTGCTGGTCGTGGCCTGGCATGGAGGGGGACAATGACGCCGCATGATGACAGCGCGGGCGACCTTGCGGCGCTGGTCGCGCGATGCCGGGCGGAGCAGGACAGCCCGTGGCGCTTTTCCCTTGGGGAGGAGCAGTGGCGTCGTGACCTGCTGGCCTGCCTGATGGCCGATCCGTCATCGTTCGTGGGCATGTGGTGCGATGGGGAGGCGGTTTTCGCCATGCTGGCCCTGCGTGATGGTCAGGCGGTCGTGTTTTCCACCCCGGTGGAGATGCGGCGTTACTGGGGCCTGTCCTGTGCCTGTCCGGCGGCGGTCCCCCATGAACGGGTGATCCACGACCTGTGGGGGGTGGAGGCACTGGACGCGCGTGACCTGCGTCCGTGGCTGGATCATGGGGTATGGGGGGTGACGTGGCCGCTGGCGGAACATCCGGTCCCGGTGCAGGCGGGCGGCGTGATCGAATTCCCCGAAATCGCGGAAGTCGCGCGCGCGGGCGGCACGATATGCGAATACGGACCGGCCGATGGCGGCTTTCATGCCCCCGCCTACCTGCGCCTTGCGGTGCCGGGGGCGCGCGTCATCGATGCGCAATGGTGGATGGGATATGCCCATCGCGGGATATGCGCGGGGATGCGGGGCTGTTCCCCCGATCAGGCCCTGCGGCTGGCGGGGCGGATTGACGCGGCGGCCACCGTCGCGCACCAGGCGGCGCTGGCCCGCGCCATGGAAAGTGCCACGGCGCAGATGGTGGACGGGCGGACCATCGCCGCGCGTGTCGTGTTCGCGGAAATGGAGCGGGTCGCCAGCACCCTGTTCGATATTGCCGCAGTCGCGAACGCGGCCGACGACCTGCGACTGGCGCGGGCCTGCGAACAGGCGCGCGAACATGTGCAGGAAATCTGCGCCATGGCGTTTGGCAGCCGCATGCTGATGGATATCGTGGCGTTCGGCCACGGCGGGGCCGGCGCGTCCGGTTTTTCCCCGCATGAGGAAACATTCCGCCAGTGGCTGCACGCGACCTGTGCGGAACTGGAGGAACTGTACCGCCGTCCGCGCGGGCTGGGCGGCCTGGCGCGGGGGCTTGGGGTTCTTCCCCGCGACGTGGCGCGGCAACTGGGTGTCAGCGGCGTGGTCGCGCATGCTTCGGCGCGGGAGGGGGACGTGCGGCAGGTCACGCCTGGATACCGTGACGCATGGATCCCCGCGGGCGTGGAACAGGCAGGTGACGTGGACGCCCGTATGCGCATGCGCCTTGTCGCGCTGCGGACCTCCCTGCGGATTTTTGGGGAAATGGAAAGGCAGACCCGTGCGACCCCGATCCGTGCGCCGGTGCCACCGACCGCAGGCGAGGGGATGGGCTGGGCCGAAGGACCGCGCGGGGCGATCCGTTACTGGGTCAGGATGGAGGCGGGACGGGTCCGCGATGTCGGGATATGCGATCCCGCCCTTGCCCACATGCTGGCCTCCGAGGTTGCGATGCGGGGTGCGTATGATACGGACATGGCGGTCATCATGCGTTCGTTCGGCCTGTCGGCTGCGGGCGCGGATCTGTGATGGAAGTTTCCGGGGGCGCCTTTTTTCAGACGGAGGATGTCTTTTGAAGCTTTTTGCAAAAAGCTTCACCAAAAACTTTTTATGATTTCAGTGAGTTATTTAGGTGTTCCTTCTCCAATAGTCCTTTGGGAAGAAAGGGGGCGTGGCAATGGTTGAGGTTCCGGACGTTCCCACCACGGAGACGGATCTTCCGCCCGCGCGGATGATATCGGTCTTTTTTCTGGAGATGGGGGGATGCGCGGGATGCGCCATGGAGGTGGCCGCCCTGAATGGCGCCGCATGGGCGGACAGGCGCGGCGGCGTATGTTTCGTCCATACTCCGCGCCATGCCGACATCCTGCTGGTGGCGGGGGCGGTGACGCGGCCGATGGTGCCGGTGCTGGAACAGGCATGGCAGGCGATGCCCGGTCCGCGCGCCCTCATGGCGATCGGCGACTGCGCCATCGACGGCGGTGTCTTTGGGGAAAATTACGCTGTGCTGGGCGGATTGCGCGGGCGTGTCAGGCTGGACCTGTCGCTGCCGGGATGCCCGCCATCCCCCACGATCATCCTGTCGGCCATGGCGCGATGGCTGCTCGAGACGGGCTTTCCCTGCTCCTCAGTCGGCAGCCAGGTCTGAGGGGTCTTCCTGCTGCAGGGCCTCGGCCTCTTTCTTGAGGCGGTGGAAGCTGCGGCGGCTCAGCGGCAGCAGCAGAAGGTAGATCACGCCCGCTCCCGCAAGCGCGCCCCACGGATCGGCCACCAGCACCGCGGCATATCCCCCGATCCCGAGCATGACCGGCAGGACGAAGGGCGCGGGCACCTTGAAATTCTTGAATGACCAGACGGGCAGGGTGGATACCAGCAGGAATGCGGTGCCACTCAGCGTCAGGGCGGGCATCAGCGGGTCGCGCGCCAGTTCGTACAGGCCCGTCCATCCCAGCTTGTGCGCCTCCAGCCCGAGGAAGAGGGGAAACATCGCCAGCCCTGCGCCCGCCGGGGCCGGGACGCCGGTAAAGAAGTTGCTGGCATATTTGGGCTGTTCCGCGTCATCAAGGCTGGCGTTGAACCGCGCAAGGCGCAGCGCCATGCATACGGTGAACATGATGCACGGGACATAGCCGAAACGTCCCCCTTCCTTCAGCGCCCATAGATACAGCACGAAGGAAGGTGCCACGCCAAAGCACAGGAAATCCGAAAGGCTGTCGAATTCCGCGCCAAACCGGCTGGTGCCGCGCAGCAGGCGGGCAATGCGCCCGTCAAGGCCGTCGATGCACGCGGCGATCAGCAGCGCGGTCGCGGATTCCCCGAAGCGTCCCTCCAGCCCCATGCGCATGCCCGTCAGCCCCGCGCACAGGCCCAGCATCGTCATGATGTTGGGGATCATGCGGTTGAATGACGGGCCGCGCACCCGTGGTCGCCTGCGCCGGATCAGACGCCTGCGCCGTTTGGGGACAGGCGCCATGGAACCTTGGCTCATCGCGGGTTACAGCCGCGCCATGACCGTTTCGCCGCCGGTCATGGTCTGCCCGACCTCCACCAGCGGATCCACGCCCTCCGGCAGGTAGAGGTCGGTGCGCGAACCAAAGCGGATCAGGCCGAAACGCTCACCCTTTTCGTACTGCATGCCTTCTTCGGCATCGCACAGGATCCGGCGCGCGATCAGGCCCGCGATCTGCACCACGGCCATGTTGCGCCCGTCCGGCAGCGTCAGGCGCAGCGCATTGCGTTCATTCAGTTCCGATGCCTTGTCGAGGCTGGCGTTAAGGAACTGCCCCGCGTGATAGGCGATGCGCGTGACGGTGCCTGCGGCGGGCATGCGGTTGACGTGCACGTCCAGCACCGACAGGAACGTCGCGATCCGCCATACCGGCGTCGTGCCCATGTCGAGTTCGGGCGGAGGTGCGACCTTTTCCACCGAAACGACATGACCGTCGGCCGGGGCGACCACGGCATGCGCGTCCGCCGGGACGACGCGTTGCGGATCGCGGAAGAAATACAGGCAGAAGCCGAAGAACAGGCCACAGACCGTCCCCGCCAGTTTCGTGGCCCGGAACGGCAACGCGCGTCCCAGCAGCGCGCCCGCGCCGGAGGCCAGCAGGAAGGGACGGGCCGCCGGATGGGGGGGCGCCATGACGAGCTTCAGGGATTGGATCAGGGACATGGGACAAGCTTCATGAAGATTTCGCAAACCAAGGTCAAGAGCGCAGTGCGGTCGTGGGGGCATGGCCGGGTGCATTTTCGCCCGTGGTTTCGCCCCCGTCCCGCCGCGTCCTGTCATGCCGGGTGGCGTGGCCGAAGGCCTCGGCCCGGCGCAGGCGCAACGCGGGGGCCAGCGCGGGAGCCAGTGCCGGGGGAGAGACGCTGCCCACCGGGGCATAGGCATCCTTGACCGCCTCGATCACGCATACCCCGCCCAGATACGGCAGGACCCGTGTTCCCGCCCGTTCCATGACCCCGGTCCAGCGCCGGCCGCCCGTGGGGCCGATGGGGGGGAAATACAGGGCGTTTTCGTGCCGTTCCACCCGCAGGCAGGCATCGGCGAGGGCGCGTGTGATCTGCCGGTGCGAAAATGGCGTTCCCTGACCAAAGGGGGAGGTATCGGCATGCGCCCACATGCCCGAACGGTTCGGCACCACCACCAGCAGGCGGGCATCGTCCTTCATCACCTTCCACACCTGCCGCAGCAGGGCGGCGCGCGCGTCCGTGACCTCCAGCGCATGGACCATGACGACGCGATCGAAAAATAGGTCGCAAAAGGGCAGCATCGTCCCCGACGCCACGCATTCGCGCATCGGCGCCTGCGTCTGTCCCTGCGCCGGGCCGGGTCGCGTCACGGGCGTATCCAGCCGCGCCGAAACACAGGTCGCCTGCTCCCACAGCGAAAGGTAGGGTGCGGCATACCCCACGCCCAGCACGTTTCCGCCCCGGATGTCGGGCCAGAACGCGGACAGGTGCCGCCGCAGGTGGGTCGCGGCAAGGTTCCCCCGGCTGCTGGCATAGAACTGGCTTGCGATGCGCGTGTTTTCTTGCATTGTCTATCAATAGCACAAACGGGCCGTCGCTGTGGCCACGGATCGCGTGGCATGCCAGCCACCCATGATCCGCAGCCATGCCCGCGAAAACCGCCGAAAGGGGAACCCGATGGGGCTTTTCATACAACCTGTTCCGATACTCGAGGACAATTACGCCTGGTTCGTGCGTGACGAAGGCACGGGCGCGACCGCCATCGTCGATCCGGCGGAGGAAGCGCCCATCGTGCGCGCCATCGCAGCGCAGGGGGGACGTCTGGATTTCATTTTCCTGACCCACCATCATGCCGACCATATCGCGGCGGCCGACGCGCTGCGCACGCGATATGGCGCGAAAATCGTGGGGGCGGCGAACGATGCCCGTCGCCTGCCCCGCCTTGATATCGCCGTAAGGGATGGCGACACGGTCACGCTGGGCGCGGCGGAGGGACGGGTGATCGACACGCCGGGCCACACGCGCGGGCATATCTGTTACTTTTTCCCCGGGGCGCCGCCCGCCCTGTTCTGTGGCGATACGCTGTTCAGCATGGGCTGCGGGCGCCTGTTCGAAGGCACCGCGCGGGAGATGTTCGACAGCCTGCGCCGGCTTGCGGCGCTGCCGGATGATACGCTTGTGTGCTGCGGCCATGAATACACCCTGTCAAACGCGCGTTTTGCCCGGCATGTGGATCCCGATAACGCGGCGGTGGCGGCGCGGATGCAGCAGGTCGAGGCCCTGCGCGCGCAGGGGCGGCCCACCGTGCCGGTGACACTGGGCGAGGAAAAGCGCACCAATCCCTTCCTGCGCGCGCCGGACGTGGCTACATTCGCGAAGCTGCGTCAGGAAAAGGACGTTTTCCGGTGAAACTGTTCAGTTCGGTTCTCAGCCCCTATGCCCGCAAGATCCGCGCCGCGATCCATGCGCTGGGGCTGGTGGACAGGGTGGAAATCGTCAATGTCGATATCTCCTCCTCCCCGGCGGAGGTGGTTGCCCTCAATCCGCTGTGCAAGATCCCGACCCTGCTGACGGATGAGGGAACGGGGATGTACGACAGCAGGGTCATCGTGGAATATCTGGGCATGGTGGCCGGGTCGGACATCCTTGTCCCCGCAACGGGGCCACGGCGTTGCGCGGTGCTGCGGCTGCAGGCGCTGGGCGATGGAATCGCGGATGCGGCGATCCTGTATCGCGGGCTGCTGGCGGCGGGGCTGGATGCCGATGCGCGGCTGGCGGCGCGTCAGATGGCGGCAGTCACGCGGGGGCTGGCCACGCTGGAGCGCATGGCGGCGGAGTCGGCGCTGGGTGACGTGGCATGTCCCGATGCCGGCGCGCTGTCCGTCGGGTGCGCGCTGGGGTTCCTGGATGCGCGATTTGCGGAACTGGAATGGACAGGGCAGTATCGCGCACTGGCGGAATGGTATGGCCATCTGACGGCGACCGACTGCATGCGGCGCAGCGCACGCTAGTCGCAGGCGACGTCATCAGAGCGGCGCATCCCCATGTAAGAAGGGCACAAGGCCGGGATTCCGCCCGAAGGGAGCAGTCTATTGTCGCCAGCGCACATTCCGGTTGTCATCAAGAAATATGCAAACCGGCGTTTGTACGATACTGAACGTTCGGCCTACATCACGCTTGACAGCCTTGCCCTGATGGTCAAGGAGGACCGCCCCTTCGTCGTGCTTGATGCGCGGACGGGCGACGATATCACGCGCGGCGTGCTGGCGCAGGTCATCCTGGAAGAGGAAACCAAGGGACGCGCCATGCTTCCGGTGCCGTTCCTGCGGCAACTGATCCGCTGGTATGGCGACAGCCGGCAGGACGAGGTATCGGAATATCTGGAACGCATGATGGGCGAATTCATCGCCCGGCAGGCGCATGATGTCCCTGAACTCAGGGAACTCGACGCGGAAAAGGCCGAAATCGTGGGGCAGGTGATGTCGATGTTCACCTCTCTCTACGCGGTGGAGCGCGGGGCGGGAAGCGGCCCGTCGGTCGAAAACCTGCTGCGCGAGGTCATGGAACTGCCCACGGAGGTGCGTCGCCTGCGGGGTGATGCGGACGTCGACGCCACCCGCAAGGAATAGCGCGGGTTCCAGATCCCATGCCGATACGATGATGGCCGCAACATCTGGAATGTCCCTGTTTTCCCGCGCCGGCCCTGCCTGATTTCTCAGGCAGGATCGCACGATCCTGCATCGCGCCTTTCGTGGGTGGTGAAGGATTTCGTGCCCATGCACGAAGGTATGGTGGGGACCTGCCTATATTATCCCCTTCCGGGTGACCGGAAATGCTGTGCGCAGGGGCGGATATTCCCATTTATCCACAGTGTAACTTCGTTTTGCGGCGGACCGTCCCGGCATGACGGGAAGGGACGGACATCATGGATGGCGGACGGTGCGCCTGACGGAATTACTTATGAAAAACAGTATTCTGATATTTCCGTGCCTGCGTAAACATGCGGCATGGACGGCCCCGCCAGACGGTGAGCAGACAGGCCGTGGAGGGGATTGACCCCTGTTTTTCTATGATTCTGTCAGGGATTCCGTCTGCTTTCCAACAGAATTGTCCACAGGGCTGGGAGTAAGGAGGGGTAACCCGTTTTCACGGGACAGTTCCTCCCACGCCGTGGCGATGGCGGGCAGGATCAGGGCCCGTCTGGTGGTGCAGGTCAGCGGCGGCCCCAGGACGATATGGATCGTGCCGGGACGCTTGAGGAAGGCGTTGCGTCCCCAGCGCAGCCCGGAATCGGTGGCGACCGGAATGACCGGCAGGCCGGAATGGGCCGCCATGGCCGCGATGCCGGGATGCAGCCTGCCGATTTCGCCCGGGGGCATGCGCGTGCCTTCGGGAAAGATGATGATCTGCCGGCCGTCATCGCGTGCCCTGTCCGTTGCCGCCAGCAGGGCGCGCAGCGCCTTTGCCCCGCCCGTGCGTTCCACCGGGATCATCCCGGTCAGCAGCAGCATCGGCCCGACCAGCGGAATGCGGGTCAGCTCGCTTTTCATGACATAGGTGGGACGTTCCACCAGGTTCATCCACACCAGCGTGTCAAAGGCCGACTGGTGCTGGCATGCCAGCAGGCACGGCCCCTGCGGCAGGTGTTCGCGCCCGCTGACCACCACCCGGATTCCGCAGATGCGCGTCAGCCCCTTTATCGTCAGCCCCGTCCATGCCTGGGCATAGGCCAGGGCGCGCGATGGCATGCACACGCGGATCGGCATCGCCAGAATGCCCATGACCAGCGTCAGCACGAAGAAATAGAGGTTGAAGATGCAGGCACGCACGAACGTCATGTCAGGCGGAATCCATCATGGCAGGCGGGATAGGGCGGCGTGGCGAAACGCACGGCCCTGTAACACCAGAAAATCACGATGGAGACAAGCAGCCCGCCCGATCATATGCCCCACGCGATCAGGATGACGGGGATGCCGGGCGGATGTCGTCATGACGGATCAGGCCATGCACGGGTCGTGTCCAGCGCGCGGTGTCGATGCAGGCCAGCAGCCATTTGTCGTATTCCACCACCAGCAGCCGCCACGTGGCAAGGCGGTCCGTATGCAGCATCGCGGGCGGCTGCACCGGATAGGGGTAAAGTGCCACGTCCGGCACGGCGCGCGCGATTTCCATCATGGCGCGGCGGATGTGATACCCCGCCGTCACGACGATGAGGGAGTGGACGTCATGCGCGCGCACCCATTGCGCCGTTTCGTCCGCGTTGCCCAGCGTGGAGGTCGCCTGCCGTCCCAGCGTGGTGTGCAGCCATACCTCCAGCGGCAGCAGATGCGGGGTGCGCATCAGGAAATCCCCCAGCACGGCATGCGGATCGACGCCGGATATCAGCAGCAGCGCGGCCCGCCGTTCCGCCATCAGCCGCAGCGATGTCTCGATCCGGCCCTGACCGCCCGTCAGGGCGACGATGCCATCGCAGGGCGGCGGCAGGCGCGGGGCACGGCGCGCATCGCGGATGAACCATGCCAGTCCCGCCCCCCATGCCGCGATCAGGATGGCCGCCAGCATCAATGCGGGCTTCAGCCGGGACCGTCCTGCCGGCAGCCCCCTCATGGCAGGCGCCGCAGCCAGGCCCGCACGGTCACCTGCGTCGTCAGCCATCCCAGCATCGCCGTGGCGATGGGCAGCACGACCAGCATCGCCAGGAGGGAGGACGGCAGGACATTCAGGATTTCCGACGGCGGCATGCCCCCCCATGTGGAGGGCGAGAGCAACGCATGCATGTCGGGCATGTCCGCCCCGCTGAACGGCGCGGCCAGCAGCGACAGCATGACCAGCACCGGCATGGCCAGCACGCTGCCGCATGCCCCGCCCGCCAGCGCCAGCGCGGCGACCCGCCATGCAAAGCGGCCGGCGATATACCCGTCCGTCGCCCCCAGCGAATGGATCAGTTCGATGGCCCGCCTGCGCGCCTGCACGCCCGCGCGGGTGGCCGCCATGATGACGATGGCCGATACCGCGACGACGATGCAGATCGCCAGCAGCGCGCAGGTCTGCAGGCTGTTGGCCAGCGCGGCGAGGCGGTCGCTCCAGATGCTGTCATGCTCCATCACGATCCCCGGCACCTGCGTCTCCAGCGCCTTTGTCACGTCATCGGGCAGGGGACGGGCGTTACGGGCATGGACCTCGATCACCGCGGGCATGGGCAGGACAAGGTCGCTGCCCTGTTCGATCCACGGGGCCAGCAGGGCGCGCAGTTCTCCGTCGCTCAGCCTGTGCACGGCGGCGGGACCGGCCATGGCCGACAGGATGGACATCGCCTGCTGTATGCGCGTGGCCGTCGCGGGGGACGCGCCGGGGAGCGGCGCGCCCGTGGGGGAGCTACCTGCGGAAATGGCCGGATCGTCCGGCTGCGGCACCTGCACGGTAATCACCGCGCCCGCCCCGTGGGTCCAGCGGATGGACAGCGCATGCGCCCCGATCCCCCCTGCCAGCGCAAGTGCTGCCAGGAAGGCCATCGCCCCCACGAGGAATGGCAGCAGCCGGTCGGGAATGGCCTGTCGCAGGGCCAGTCCGTCGCGGCGGCGGGTCCCGGACCACAGGGCCATGGGCCTAGCCCTCCTGCACGAGATGGCCCTGCATCAGATCGATCGCATGGGCGGGATATTTGCGGACAAGGGCGTCATTGTGGGTTGCGACGATGATGGTCGTGCCCAGTTCGGCAAGCCGGTGGAACATGTTCATCAGCCGCGTTGCCTGCCGGTCGTCAAGGGCATTGGTCGGTTCATCCGCCAGCAGCAGGGCCGGGCGGTGGATGACCGCGCGCGCGATGGCCACGCGCTGCTGCTCTCCGCCCGAAAGCTGCGGCGGAAGGGCATCGATGCGCGACCCCAGCCCCACCCATTTCATGATGGCGTTGACCTCATGGCGGATTTCGCTTTCGGGACGCATCTGCAGGCGCAGCGGCAGGGCGACATTGTCGAACACCGACAGGTCGTCCAGCAGCCGGAAATCCTGGTACACCACGCCGATCCGCTGGCGCAGCCGCGCGATCACCCCGCGCCGCGCCTGCATGACCGGCACGCCAAGGACCTCCACCATCCCCGATGACGCCTGCGCATCCAGCGCGAGGATCCGCAGCAGGCTGGACTTGCCCGCGCCCGACGGGCCAAGCAGCCAGCGGAATTCGCCCTGTGCTACGGCCACGCTGACATGACTCAGCGCCGCCCCCTTGTGCGTGTCCCTGCCGGGATAGAGATAGCTGACGTCGTGAAGCCGGAACATCGGCGGGGTCGGTTTACATGCTGCGCGCCGCGACCGCCGACAGCGTCGCGCACAGGGCGGCGGCCGCCATCAGCGCCAGCCCGTCAAAGATCAGCGAAGAGGGGGTCAGCAGGTGGCTGCCGACATTGAGGTGATCGGGAATGGCGTGGGAGACGCGCACGATGACGTCATGTGCCTGCGGGTCGCTGCCTTCGGACGAGGTGCTGACCACCCCCATGAGGCGGGGCAGCGCGCTCCACCCGATTCCCAGGATCAGCACCAGCGGCGCGAGCAGCTCGGAAACCTGCTGGACGAAATAGAACGCGAAGTAACAGACCGACCAGACCGCGATGCGCACGGTATTCATCCATACGGGACGATGGGCCGTGGCGCGCGCGCCGTCGTGGGGGGTGTTGGAAAAGGGGGTGTCCATTATCAAATATCTCCGGCATGCAGGTGCGATGCGCCGCCGGCCTGTCGGAAACGCATTCCTGCCCGAGGTAGCGACGGCTTGTGCTAAATGCAAACTTCTGCCTTGTACACATACATCGGGAAGCATGAAAACGGATAGCAGCCTGCCTGAAAACCGGAACGAAGGATACGGCATGTTGTCGGGACCTGATGGACCGGCGCGGCGACCGCCCGACCCGACCGGTCCGCGCGTCATGATCGTCTTTGGCATCGGGACGCGGCTTTACGCGTTACCGGTCGGCGACGTGCAGGAATGCGTGCCCGCGCCGGCGCTGTCGCCCCTGCCGGTTGAACTGCCGCACCTGCCGGGCTGGTTCTGGCTGGGGGATGCGCGCGTGCCGGTCATCGACCTTGCCGTCCTGATGGGCGTGCGTCCCGCCGTGCCCCTGCGTGCGTCGGACCTGCTGTACCGTCCGCTGCTGCTGTGCCGCGACCCTGCGCTGCGCTGGGTCGCGCTGCTGGTGGATCGGGTGGTGGACGTGATGGAGGTGGGATGCGATACGATCATGCCCATCGATATTGATCGCGGGGTGGGGGACTGTATTGTCGGCGAAATCAGGCGCGGACACGAACCGCCCGCTTTCGTGATGGAAATGGTGGGCGTGCTGCGGCAGGGTGAGCGTCTGAGGTTGGCGGCACTGATGTCGCAGGAGGAACGGCGCGCCGCGCTGTGGACGGTGGATGGGGCTGGCGATGTCTGAAATCAGCGCCGGATTGCGACGGGTCATTTCCGTGATTACCGCGCGGACCGGCCTGCATTACTACACCGACAAGCCGGCGCTGCTGGAAAAGATCATCGACGCGCGGATGACGGCGCTGGGATGTCGCGGGTATGTCGACTACCTCGCGCGGCTGGATGACGCGACGCTGGGGGAGGCGGAATGGCGGGAGCTGGAATCCGCCGTCACCATCGGCGAGACGTTCTTCTTCCGCTATGCCGAGCAGTTCCGCGCGCTGGAAACCACGATACTGCCCGAACTCCTGACCCGCCTGCGCGGCGTGCGGGTCCTGCGGATCTGGAGCATCGGCTGCTCCAACGGGGCGGAGCCGTATTCGGTCGCGATCGTGCTGCGCCAGCTGCTTGAAAAGCGGGGCGAGCATGGATGGACCATCGAAATCCTGGGCACCGACATCAGCACCCGCGCCCTTGAACAGGCGCGTAGCGGGGAGTTCGGCTGGTGGGCGCTGCGTGACCTGACGGAGCGGCAGCGCGCGGAATGGTTCGTGCCGGTCATCGAAGGGCGCACATGGCGGCTGAAGGACTGCTATCGCCAGATGGTGCGCTTCCGCCATGCCAACATCATGGACCTGCCGCGCGGGCGGGGGCCTGCGGGACCGTTTGACCTGATCCTGTGCCGCAACGTCCTGATCTATTTCGACCCGCTGCAGGTGACGCGCCTGGTGCAGGCCATGGCGGAACGCATCGCCGGCGATGGCTGGATGCTGGTGGGGCATTCCGAACCGATGGGCCCGTTCGAAAGCCTGATGCAGCCCGTGCGCCTGCCGGGCACAATGGCCTTTCGCGCGAAGGGAAGTACCGCGGTCGCACCCGTCCCGCTGCCGGCGCGGCACAGGGCGGCGCCCTTTCGCTATGGCGCGCCACGGCTGCCGGCGCGCCGTCCCGTGGCCCTTCCGCCGCCGCCGGAGGCCGTCACGGCCGATCCGGGCAGGGAGGCGGGGATCCTGCACACGATCCGTCAGCTTGCCGATGGCGGGGCGACGCGCCGGGCGGTGACGGTCTGTCGCGAATACCTCCGCCGCGCGCCCATGGCGGTCGGGGTGTATTTCATGCTCGGGGTCCTTCTTCTGGCGCTGGGGGAGCATGAGGGCGCGGTGGAGGGATTCCGCCGCGTGATTTACCTGCGTCGCGGTCATGTCATGGCGCGATGCTACCTTGCCCACCTGCTGGAACGCACGGGGGCTGCCGACGATGCGCGCCGCCTGCGCGCGCAGGCGCGTGAACTGGCCCGCAGCCTTGCCGCCGGCCACGTGCTCGAAGGTGGCGGCGGCCTGACGGCGGGGGGGCTTTTACGTCTGCTGCAGGACAAGGAAGACCACGACGCCAGCCTGCTTTCCACGCTGTCTGACATTGCATCGGGGATGTCATGACACAGTCCACGGGCCGCGACGATGGGCGCGATGGCGCGTCCGCCACGCCGCCGGAACAGGAACGTTTCGCGCGGCACATCCTTGCCGAACGCGCGGCGACGCTGGCGGCGCGGCATGACGCGGGCATGGCGGATGCCACGCCCGGCCGCAGCATGCTGGTGCTGGACGTGGGGGGGCGTGAATGCTGCCTCGACCTCGATGCGGTGCTGCGCGTGACCGACCCGATGTGGAGCGACATGCCGCGCCGCGCCGACTGTCCCGCCAGCGTGCGCGGGGTGTATGGATACCAGGGCGACCTCTATACCGTGTTCGACCTCGGCATGCTGATGGAGGAGGGGGAGCAGGACGCGCCGGGCGCGATGATCCTGCTGCGTTCGGTCTCCAGCGTGCCGCTTGCGCGCATCGCCCTGCTTGCGGGCGCGGCCAGAGGCGTTATGGATATTCCCGCCACCGCGCCATCCGTGCTGCCGTCGGGGTTTCCCACCGCACTGCTGCCCGACGGGCGGCATGTCGTGGTGCTCGATCCCGTGCGCCTTTTTTCTTCCGTCCGTTATTCCGGAGAGTAGCCTGTCGTGACGATTGCAAACCGTCTGTTGTTCGGCTTCATGGTTGGCGTCCTGCTCATGGTCTCGCTCGGCGTTTACGCGCTGGGGCAGATACGTGACGTCCGCGATGAAATGACCATCATCGTCACCCGCGACCTTACGGTCTATCGGCAGCTGACGCTGATCCGCGTGGATGAAACCGACCTTGCGGCGCGCAGGCTGGCGATTGTCGCGCATTATTACGCCCATGATTACGAAAACGCGCCTTCCGCGCTGGATGACGCGATTTCCGACTGGGACGAACGCGCCCATCAGGCCGACGAACTGCTCAGCAACGTGACCGCCGGCGCGGACGAGGCAGGACGGCTGGCACGTTCCACCGACCAGCGCGACATGTTCTCTACCGTGTCGGGACAGCTGCGTGAAATCGCGGAACAGGTGCTGCTTGACGAACGCGCGGTCGGCACCCTGTTCAAGGCCATGCGCGCGGACAATCAGCAGGTCGTGCGCGAACAGGTCGGGCGGATCGAAAGCCGCGAGAAGGATATCGACCAGCTTGTCAGCCAGGCGGCCTCCCTGCTTGACCGCGGGGTGAGGGTGGCCGAAACGCAGGGCAGCGCCTCCTACGACTACAGCCGCCGTTCGCTTGCC
The DNA here is from genome assembly GCF_003311635.1 of Novacetimonas cocois. Lineage (GTDB taxonomy): Bacteria > Pseudomonadota > Alphaproteobacteria > Acetobacterales > Acetobacteraceae > Novacetimonas > Novacetimonas cocois. The sequence goes on from NZ_QEXL01000001.1 coordinate 213,941, forward strand.
ATCGGGCTGGGGGTCGCGGTGATCGTCGCCCTGATCGTGACGTTCTGGACGCGGCGTTCGATCATGGAACCCCTGGCCTCCATCATGCATGTGATGGAACGCGTGGGGCAGGGCGACCTTGCCACCCGCGCCAAGGTGGGGGACATGGGCGAAAACCGTGACGAGGTCGCGCGTCTTGCGGCGGGGCTGAACCGGATGATCGACGGCCTGCGTGAAATCGCCCGCCAGAGCGGGGAGGTCACGCGCGACCTTGATGTCGCCGTGGCGGATATCCGCGCCTCCACCCAGCAGCAGGCCGCAAGCGTGGAGGAACAGTTCGCCGCCATTCAGGAAACCGCCGCGACGGTGGACCAGATCACCCATTCCGGCGCCCAGATCAGCAAGCGCGCGCGGGAGGTGATCTCCTCGGCTGAAGTGATCGTCCACAGTTCCGCAAGCGGCCTTGAGGCGGTGGAGGAGACGGCCCGCGCCATGGCCCGCACCCATGACGGGGCCGAGGCGGTGGCGTCGAACATCGTCGCCCTGTCCGAACGGACCGAGGCGATCAGCGAGATCATCACGACCGTCAACGACCTGTCGGAACGTTCCCACCTGCTTGCGCTCAACGCCGCGATCGAGGCGGCGGCGGCGGGCGAGCACGGGCGTTCCTTTGCCGTGGTCGCGGCGGAAATGAAGATCCTTGCCGATCAGTCGCGCGACGCGACGCAGAATGTCCGCTCCATCCTTGGCGATATCCAGCGTGGCATCAACACTTCGGTGATGCTGACCGAAGAGGCGGTCAAGCGCGTTTCCGCCGGGCGGGAGCGGACCGACATCGCCTACAAGACCATCGAGCGGATGACCGGCGGGATCGAGGAAGGGGTGCATGCCTTCCAGCAGATCGTGGCCTCCACCAACCAGCAGCAGCTGGGGATCGAGCAGGTCATGACCGCACTGCAGAGCATCCGCCAGGCCAGCCAGCAGACATCCGGCGGAACACGCAACCTTGAGGCATCGGCAAGCAATCTGGGCAAGCTGTCGAAACAGCTTCTGGCGATTTCCGCCCGGTACCGGACCTGACGCCGGTTGTGGTGGATCTCAGGCAGGAACTTCTGGCGGTTTTCGACGCCGAATATCGCGATCACCTGCGTGTCATCCGTGATCTGCTGAATGCGGGATGCGGCACGCGCCAGGCACTGGCGGAGATTTTTCGCCGCATGCACTCGCTCAAGGGCGCGGCGCGCGCGGTGGAAATCCCCGAGGTGGAGGACATTGCCCATGCCGTCGAGAACCGCCTGTCCATCCTGATGGAACGTGGCGGCAGCCTCGATGCGGGCGATATCGCCACGATCGCCCATGCGCTCGACGAAATCGACGGCATCATGGAAACGTCGTCCGCTGTCGCGCCCCGGACGGAAGGCACGGTCGAGGAGCATCCCGCCGCCGGCCCGGATGCCGGGGGCGAGGCCTATGTGCAGGTTCCGGTCTCCCGCCTTGATGCGCTGTCGGGCGCGGTGCATGACCTCATGGGCGTTGCCGAACGGCACGACCGGCTGTGGGAACGGCTCGATGACCTGCTGCATGACATGCGCGCGATCAGCCATGCGCCGCGACAGCTGCAGGCGGATCCGGTCGCGGTGTTTTCGCGCATGACGCGATGGCTGATGGCGATCCGGCGCGAACATGAACTGATGACCGGGCAGGGGGATCGTGCCCTCCTGCGGCTTGGGGAGGAGGTGCATGCCGTAAGTCTTGTCCCCGCCGGGACGGTCTTCGGCTCGCTCGCGGCGATGGCGCGGCGTATCGCGCGTGAACATGGCGGGCCCGATGCGCGGGTGGAGGTGCACCTGCGCGGGATGGAGGTGCAGGCCGAACGCCGCGTGATGCAGGCCCTGCGCGATCCCGTGCTTCACCTGCTGCGCAACGCCATCGTGCATGGTCATGAAAGCCGCGCGCGCAGGCTGCAGGCGGGCAAGCCGGAAACGCAGACGATCACCGTGACCGTGACACTGACGGGCGTGCGGCTTCAGGTCAGGGTCAGCGACGACGGGTGTGGTCCCGATCTTAAGGCGATTGCCGCGCGCGCGGTGCGGCAGGGCATGATCCATGTCGATGCGCCGCTCGATGCGCGGCAGCTGCTGGCGCGGGTGTTCGAACCCGGCTTTTCCACCCGCGCGCATGTCGACCACCTTGCCGGTCGCGGCGTCGGCCTTTCGATCGTGGCGGAGGCCGCCCGCGCGCTGCATGGTACGGTGGCGATGGAACAGGGCCAGCCATGCGGCACGGTCGTCACGCTGACGGTGCCAGTTTCGCAGCGCCAGCGCACCGTCCTGCTGGTGGAAAACGGGGAACGGATGATTGGCCTGCCGGGCCGGGTGATCCGTCACCTCCTGCGCGTGGCGTATGACGACATCCGCATGATCGATGGTTGTCCGTTCGTGGTCCTGCCCCATCCCGACGTGGGGGATCATCCCGCCCGCGTGTCCGGGCCGCCCCCGGCGGAGGAGCTTGCCCCCATCGTGCCCCTGTCGGCGTTCGTGGGCGATGCTGCGGCGGGCCTGCCGGTGCGTGGCGGCGCGGTGAGCGTCGCGGTGATGGAGGTCGATGGCGTCCTGTGCGGCTTCGCCGTCGAACGCATGATCGAGGTCCGCACGCTGCTGATTTCCGATGCCTCCGCCGTGGGGCTGGACAGCGAACTCGTCCCCGGCATCGCCTGGCCGCGGGAGGACAGGCCGGTTTTCGTCATCAGCCCCGACCGACTGTTCGAACGCTGGCGCGCGCGGGGGGGACGCGCGATGCGCTTCAGCCTCGCCCCGCCGGCGCAGGCCGCGCCACAGGCGCGCCGCGCGCCGCTGGTGCTGGTGGTCGATGATTCTATCACGACCCGCACCCTGCAGAAAACGATCCTTCAGGCCCACGGCTTTGACGTGATGCTGGCGGTGGATGGGGAGGAGGCGCTGATGCTGCTGCTACAGTCGTCGCGTTCCATTGATGTCGTGGTCACGGACGTGGAAATGCCGCGTATGGACGGGTTCGCCCTGCTGGCGGCCATCCGTGCCGACCCGCGACTGGCGCAGATTCCTGTCGTGCTGATGACGTCGCGCGATAATGACGAAGAAATCCGGCGCGGGCTGGAGGGCGGGGCGCGCGCCTATATCACGAAACAGAAATTCGATCAGGGCGAACTGGTCGAGACGATACGGGGGCTGTTGTGACGCACGTGCCCGTAATCGAGCCGCGTTCCGTGCTGGTGGTGGAGGATTCGGCCGTCCTGCGCCACCTGCTGTCGCACAGCATCCGCAACGACCCGCGCCTGCGCCTTGTCGATGCGGTCGAAAGCGCGGAGGAGGCGATCCGCCTTGTCCCGCACCTGCGTCCCGACGTGATCTCCATGGATGTCTGCCTTCCCGGCATGGACGGGCTGGAGGCGACGCGCTCCATCATGACGCATTGCCCCACCCCGATTGTCATCGTCAGCGACGCGCTGGATGCGCAGGTTTCGATGAACGCGCTGCGTTCCGGCGCGCTGGCGGTGATTGAAAAGCCACGGGGCCTGACCTCCGATGCCGGCCGCGCCGCCGTGCGGGCCATTACCACGCAGCTATACATCATGAGCCAGGTGCCCGTGATCCGCCGCCGCCTGCTGATGGCCGAGGCGCTGCCACAGGTCGGGGCCATGGTCACGCCGTGGCCGGTCCAGCCGCGTCTGCTGGCCCTTGCGGCCTCCACCGGTGGTCCGCGCGCCTTTGCGCAGGTGCTGGGCGCGCTGCCGGCGGACTTCCCCATTCCCGTCGTGGTGGTCCAGCACATGGGCGGACCGTTCATGGAGGGGTTCGCCCACTGGCTGGACCAGCAGGTGCCGATGTCCGTCTCGGTCGCATCGCACGGGGAAACCCTGCGGCCGGGGCATGTCCATGTCGCGCCGGGGGACCGGCACCTGACGGTGGGCGCGGGAGGGGAGGCGATCCTGATGGACACCCCGCCGGTGCAGGGGCAGCGGCCGTCAGCCTCGATCCTGTTTTCCTCGGTCGCGCGCGCCTGTGGCAGGAACGCCATCGGCGTGCTGATGACCGGCATGGGGGAAGATGGGGCGCAGGGCCTGGGCGACATGCGGCGCGCGGGGGCCTATACCATTACCGAGGATCGCAGCACGGCGGTCATCCACGGCATGCCCGGCGCGGCGGAGCGGAGCGGGGCGACCTGCATCAGCCTGCCATTGCCCGAAATCGCCCCGCATGTCGCCCGGATCATCGCCGACAGTGCCGCGTCGCCCGACATGCGCCCGCCATTGCCCGGACGCCAGTTACCACGGAACATGACCTGAGCATGACCATACAGCCCGATGATGACCGCGCCGCCACCGTCCTGCTGGTGGAAGATTCCGATACGCAGGCCCTGCGCATCCGCCGCATGCTGCAGGGGCACGGTTTTACCGTCGAACGCGTCGCGAGTGGCGAGGCAGCGCTTGATACGCTCGATACCCGCATCCCCGACCTCGTGATCGCGGATTACCACCTGCCGGGCATGAACGGGGGACAACTGGCGCGGCAGCTGCGCATGAACGCCGTAACGCGCACCATACCTGTCCTGATCCTGACGGAAGGGATCGAGCCGGGGCTGGAGCGCGAAGGACTGGAAAGCGGCGCCGACGCCTATGTGCCGAAATCCTCCGATTCCGCGCTGATCGTCTTTCGCATCCGCGCGTTGCTGCGTGAATATGCAGGCAACGTGCAGGCCCGGCCCGGCCGCGTGTTCCGCCGCGCGCGCATCCTTGTCGTCACGCAGCGCCATGACGCCACGGCCACCATCGGGGCAGAGGTGCCGGCCCTGATCGACCTGTTGCAGCGCGACGGGCACATCGTGACCATCTGTGACGACCCGGCGCATTTTGACCGCAGGACCCTGCTGGACCCCGAACGCGCGCCCGATTGCGTCGTGGTTGACCTGATGCCGGGGAAATTCGATGGGGTGGAGTTCTGCCGCAGGCTTGATGAACTGCGTCAGGAGGTGCTGATGCGTGGCGGCGTGCCATTGCGTATCCTGGCCATCAGCCCGCCCTGCCCGGACGAGCGTGAATTTTCCGCCCGGGTGTTCGAAACGGGCGTGGACGATCTTGTCCCCGACGATGTCGCGCCATCCGTGCTGGCGCTGCGCATCCGGGTGCTGGTGCGGCGCAAGCTGCTGCAGGACGACGTACGGCGCATAGAGGTGGAGCGGCAGAACCGCGAAATTGCCATCAAGAGCGCGCGGGCCGAAGCCGCCGCAATCGCGTCCAAGGCCTCCCTGGCGGAGGCACTGGAACAGGCCAACCGCGAACTGGCGGATGCCAACCGCAAGCTGATCGAGACGCAGGGCAAACTGGTCCAGACCGCCAAGATGGCGTCGCTGGGTGAACTGGTGGCCGGGATCGCGCATGAAATCAACAATCCGCTGGCCTTCATCCTGGCGCACAAGGATACGGTCGCGCGCGGGCTGGACCGCGTGATGGGGATGGAAAACGCGTCCACCGATGCGGAACGCGAAGGGCGTGCCGCGATCCTGCGCAAGTGTCGCGACCGCGTGGCGTCGATGAACCTCGGGCTGCGGCGCATCCAGAACCTTGTCCTGAACCTGCGCAAATTTTCGCGACTGGACGAAGGGCTGTTCCAGGTCATCGACGTGCCGGAGGCGCTGGAGACGGTGCTGGCGCTGCTGACGCAGAAACTGGGCAACGGCATCGTCGTGCATCGTGACTATGCCGCGCCGGAACGGCTTTACTGTCAGGCGGCGCTGCTCAATCAGGTCATCATGAATATTATCAGCAATGCCGCCGATGCAATCCTGGAGGCGGCGGGACGTGATAACCCTTTGACGGATACTCCGGCGCAGGGCCGGATCGATATTCGCACCGAGCTGCGGCATGACGCCGAAAGGGGTGCGGTCGATTACGTTTTCACGATTTCGGATACCGGTCCGGGCGTCGCGCCAGAGGTGCAGGAACGCATCTTCGAGCCATTTTTCACCACCAAGCCGGTGGGGGCGGGCACGGGACTGGGGCTTGCGATCGCCTATGGCGTGGTGCAGGCCCATCATGGAACGCTGATGGTCGCCAACCGTCCCGAAGGCGGGGCGCAGTTCACGATTTCAGTGCCGTGGCACGCGCAGGATTCCGAAGACGGGCAGGGAAGGCAGCCATGATGGGAAAGAACAGGGTATGACACAGCAGGCCGCGCGTCCCGTCGTCCTGCTGGTGGATGACGAACCCGAAATCCTTGTCGCCCTGACCGACCTGCTGGAGGACGCCTTTACCGTCGTCTCCACGGTCTCCCCGGTGGAGGCGCTGGAGATACTGGCGCGGCGCAATGATGTCGATGTCATCGTGTCGGACCAGCGGATGCCGGAAATGGGCGGCGATGTCATGCTGGCCCGCGCCCGCGAAATCAGCGACGCGCAGGCGATCCTGCTGACAGGATATGCCGATATCGGGGCGGTGGCCGCCGCCCTGAACCAGGGGCGCATTTCGTTCTATTCCCACAAGCCGTGGGATCCCGATGCCCTGCGCGCGATGATCGTCCAGGCGGCGGACTATCACCGGCTGGAGCGTGAGCTGCGCACGGAACGCCAGCTGCTGCACGGGCTGCTCAACAACCTGCGCGCCGGGCTGGGGTTCAAGGATTCGCAGGGGCGCTTCGTGCGGATCAACCGTCAGGCCGCCGATTTCTATGGCCGCGACATCGCCGACTGCCTTGGCCAGCGCGAGGAGGACCTGTGTGATCCGGTGCTGCTGCCCGCCCTGCGCATGGCGGAGGAGCGCATGCGCGCCGAGGGGCGTGACGAGGCTGCGGTCGAGCTTCCGGCGCAGGTCGGGCGCAATCATGGCCGCTGGCGGGAGTTCACGCGCGTCGTGCTGGATGATTCCGACAGCAGCGATGTCTATTCCGTGGTCATCAACCGCGACATCACCCGCCAGCAGGAAATGGAAGGCCGCCTGCGTCAGGCGGAAAAGATGCAGGCCCTTGGCACCATGGCGGGGGGCATCGCCCATGACTTCAACAACCTCCTGACCGCGGTGCTGGGGTCGCTGGAACTGGCCCGTGAGATGCTGCCGCCGGAGGAGGGCGCGGTGCTGCGCCTGCTTGACAATGCCACGGCGGCGGCGCGTCGCGGCGCATCGCTGACGCGGCGGCTGCTCAATTTCAGTCGCCCGCGTGACTTGAGTCTCGAGCCGATCGACGTGAACGCGCTGCTGCATGGCATGAAGGACCTGCTGGCCCAGACGGTGGTGTCGCGGCAGGACAAGGCGCTGGCGACGCCATGTTCCATCGTGGTCGATACGGCGGCATCAGACGGGATGCTGCCGCCGGTCTGCACCGATGCGGGGCAGCTGGAACTGGCGGTGCTCAACCTGTGCATCAACGCGGTGGATGCGATGCCCAACGGCGGCGTCATTCGCGTATCCTCCGCCCTCAAGCGCGTGCGCGAGGTGGTGGCGGGCACCAATCTCGTGCCCGGAAGCTATGTCATGGTCTCGGTGCAGGATCAGGGTGTGGGCATGTCGGAGGAAACGCTGGCACGCGTGTTCGAGCCATTTTTCACCACCAAGGATGTCGGGCGCGGCACCGGCCTTGGCCTGTCGATGATCTATGGCTTTGTCCGCCATGTCGGGGGGGAGGTGCAGGTCCACAGCACGCCGGGCGAGGGGACGCGTGTCGATCTGTGCCTGCCGGTGCAGGACGGGACGGCGCGCGTCGAAACGACTGAGGAGCCGGGTGTTGCGACCATGCCCGACCGGCCCCTGCGCATCATGGTGGTTGACGACGAACCGGGGGTCCGCGCGGTGACGGCGGGTTTCCTGCGCGCGCGCGGGCACGAGGTGCATGACTATCCCGGCGGCAGGGCTGCCGTCGCGGCGCTGGAGGCGGGGCTGGGACCGCTGGACCTTGTGATCATGGACGTGATGATGCCCGAAATGGGCGGGCAGGAAACGGCGCACAGGCTTCAGGCGATCCAGCCGGACCTCCGTGTGCTGTATCTTACGGGGTACGCCAACCTCGGCGCGCTGCCGAAAGGGGGCAATGTCATGCACAAGCCCTTTACGCGCGCGGGGCTGGCCGAACATATCGGACGGATCATGCGTGGCGGTGCCACCACCGCATAAGGAGGCACGGTCGCGCCAATGCCTCTTGTGCTATGGGGGAAAGCTCCTATTTCTTCATGATATGCAAGATCATCATGTAAATCCCCACGATCCGATTGGCTGGCACGGCACAACCATCCTGTGCGTGCGGCGTGACAACCAGGTGGCGATGGCAGGCGACGGCCAGGTGACGCTGGGCGCGACCGTCATCAAGGGCAATGCGCGCAAGGTACGCCGCATCGGCCCGTCTGGCGACATCCTTGCCGGCTTTGCCGGGGCGACCGCCGATGCCTTCACGTTGCTCGAACGGTTGGAGGGCAAGCTGGAACGCTATCCCAACCAGCTGGAGCGCGCATGTGTCGAACTGGCGAAAGACTGGCGCACCGACCGTTACCTGCGGCGGCTTGAGGCCATGATGGCCGTTGCCGACGCGCACCATTCCTATACCCTGACGGGCAATGGCGACGTGCTGGAACCCGAAGACGGCATCATCGCCATCGGTTCGGGCGGGAATTACGCCCTGTCGGCCGCGCGCGCGCTGCTGGGGATCGAGGGGCTGGGCGCGCGGGAAATCGCGCAGCGTTCCATGAAGATCGCGGGCGATATCTGCGTCTATACGAATCATTCCGTCATTGTGGAAACGCTGGGCGGCGATACGGACAAGGTAGAGGCATGATGGAAATCCCCAATCATTCCCCCCGGGAAATCGTCTCGGAACTCGATCGTTTCATCATCGGGCAGACGGATGCCAAGCGCGCGGTGGCCATCGCGCTGCGCAACCGCTGGCGTCGCGCGCAACTGCCCGAGGGCCTGCGTGAGGAGGTCGTGCCCAAGAACATCCTGATGATCGGTCCGACCGGCTGCGGCAAGACCGAAATCGCCCGTCGCCTGGCGCGTCTGGCGCAGGCGCCTTTCCTGAAGGTCGAGGCGACGAAGTTCACTGAGGTCGGCTATGTCGGGCGTGATGTTGAAAGCATCGTGCGTGACCTTGTCGAGGTATCGATCAATATGCTGCGTGACCTGCGGCGCAAGGACGTGCAGGCCAAGGCCGAAATGGCGGCGGAAAACAGTCTGCTTGACGCGCTGGTGGGCGAGGGCGCTTCGGCCGATACCCGCAACAAGTTCCGCCGCATGCTGCGCAACGGGGAGCTTGAGGCCAAGGAGGTCGAGATTTCGGTGACCGAGGGACCGTCCCCGTCCGGTCAGGCGGACATGCCGAACATGACGCCGGGCACGGTCATCAACTTCTCCGACATGATGAAGGGCTTCATGAACCGCATGCCCCAGCGCCGTCGCATGACGGTGGCGGAGGCCCGCGCCGCCCTGACGCGCGAGGAAGCGGACAAGATGCTCGATACCGAGGCCCTGACGCATGAGGCGGTGGCCCATGCGCAGGATCATGGCATCGTCTTCCTTGATGAAATCGACAAGGTGTGCGCCCGCGCGGCCGAAGGCGGGACGCGCGGCGGCGATGTCTCGCGCGAGGGGGTGCAGCGCGACCTGCTGCCCCTGATCGAGGGGACGACGGTTTCGACCAAGTACGGTCCCGTGCGCACGGATCATATCCTGTTCATTGCATCGGGCGCGTTCCACATCGCCAAGCCTTCGGACCTGTTGCCGGAGTTGCAGGGACGCCTGCCGATCCGCGTGGAGCTGTCGTCGCTGACGCGTCAGGACCTGCGCCGCATCCTGACGGAGCCGGAGCACTCCCTGCTGACGCAGTACACGGCCCTGCTGGGCACGGAAAAGGTGGATCTGCGCTTTACCGACGACGCGGTGGAGGCGCTGGCCGAACTGGCCGCCGACATCAACGAACGGGTGGAGAATATCGGCGCGCGCAGGCTGGCGACCGTGATCGAACGCCTGCTGGAGGAGGTTTCCTTTACCGCGACCGACCGCAGCGGGCAGACGGTGGAGATTACGGCCGCCGATGTGCAGGAAAAAGTCGCACCACTGGCGCGCAAGGGTGATCTGAGCCGCTTTATCCTGTAATTTCATGCTAACCAGACCGGTGATCGTCCCCGCCCGTCGCGCGGGACGGGGGCGTGAAACCGGACGTGCAGGGACGGGGCGGCGATGGTGTTGCCCCCTTGGGAAAGAAGATGACGGATCCATTCGTAAAGCCCGAAGACGATACAGCGGCGGACGCGATCGCGACGATTGCCGATGAACTCTCGCTGTTTGATGACTGGATGGACCGTTACCAGTACATCATCGAACTTGGCCGCAAGCTGCCGCCATTCCCCAAGGAATGGACCAACGACGCCCATCGCGTTCCCGGCTGCCAGAGCCAGGTCTGGCTGGAGGCAAAGCAGGAGGGCGATGCCCTGTTTTTCGCCGGGGCGTCGGATGCCGCCATCGTCTCGGGGCTGGTGGCGTTGCTGCTGCGGGTCTATTCCGGGCGCAGCAGGGCGGAAATCCTTGGGACCGACCCGGCTTTCCTGCGTGAACTCGGGCTGGTGCAGGCGCTGTCCACCAACCGTGGCAACGGGGTGGAGGCCATGGCCCGCGCCATCCGCAAGGCGGCGTCCATGCAGGACGCCTGCTAATCACATGAACGCGTGATCGCGATGAATGTCTGAAGAAGGCTGTTGCGATCCGTCTTCAGACCATCGGTGGCCGGGGGCGGCCTTCAGTATTCCTGAACGACGTCAAATCCCGCCGCGTCCACGGCGCTGGCCAGCGCGTCGGGATTTGCGAACGTGTCGTCGCACGTGACATAGGCCTCTCCCTTGTCGAGGGAGACATCAACGTCGCAGACGCCTTCCACGCTTTCCAGCGAACGACGGACCTTGGCCGCGCACCCGTCACAGGTCATGTCCGCTATCTTGAGTGTGAATTTTTCCATCTGGAATTCTTTCCTTACGTCCTCGTGGGCGATGTCGTGGTGTGCCATCGGTTCAGAAGCAGCGAACTGGTGACCACCGATACGGAACTCATGGCCATGGCAGCCCCGGCGATGGCCGGGTCCAGCATGCCGAAAGCCGCAAGCGGGATGCCTATTATATTATAGATGAAGGCGAAGAACAGGTTCTGCCTGACCTTGCGCAACGTCGCGCGTGAAAGGGAAATCGCATCGAGAATCCCGCTGAGGCTGTCGCGCATCAGGATGACGCCGGCGGACTGGACCGCGATATCCGAACCATGACCCATGGCGAATCCGATATCCGCCATCGCCAAGGCCGGGGCATCGTTGATCCCGTCGCCCACCATTCCCACGACATGGCCCTGTGCCCGCAGCTTTTCAATCTCCGCCGCCTTGTCCTGCGGCAGGACGCCCGCGATGAAGCGGTCCATGTCCAGCTCGCGGGCGATTTCCGCCGCCGCCTGTGGGTTGTCGCCCGTCAGCATCAGGGTCGCGATGCCGTCCTGACGCAGGGCACGGACGCATGCGGCGGCCTCCGGCCTGAGACTGTCGCTCAGGGCGATATAGCCGATGACGCCGTGTTCGTCGGCCACGCCGATGACGGTCCTGCCCTGCTGCTCCAGCCTGGTGACGGTATCGGGCTGTCCCGCATATCCGCTTTCGCTCAGGAAATGCGGCGCACCCAGCATAAGGCGCGTTCCCTGTGGGGTCATGCCCCTGACCCCGCGACCCGGCAGGGCGGTCACGTCCCGCACCGCGACGGGCGCGATATTCATCTGCCGGGCGCGCGAGACGATGGCACGCGCCAGCGGGTGACCCGAATCCTGCTCCAGCGCATAAGCCGTGGCCAGCAGGCTTTCCCTGTCATGCCCCGGCAACGGCACAATTTCGCAGACTTCCGGTTTTCCCTGCGTCAGGGTGCCTGTCTTGTCCATGACCAGCAGGTTGATGGTATGGGCGTGTTCCAGCGTGTCCGCATCGCGAAACAGCAGTCCCGCGTGGGCGCCGCGCCCCGTCGCCACCATGATGGCCGTTGGCACCGCCAGCCCCAGCGAGCAGGGACAGGCCACCACCAGAACGGCAATCGTGCCCGTCAGCGCCGTGCCGGCATGGCCGTATGCCATCCATCCGACAAGGAATGTCAGCAACGCGATCGCCAGCACGCCCGGTACGAAAACGGCGGAAATCCTGTCCACCAGCTGCTGCACCGGATCATGCGATCCCTGCGCGCGCTGGACCATGCGCACGATCTGCGACAGGGTGCTGTTGGCGCCGACCTGTTCGGCCCGGACGCGCAGGACGCCGTTCTGGTTGATCGTCGCGCCAATGACCCTGTCATTGACCGTGCGTGCGACGGGGACGCTTTCGCCTGTCATGGCGGACTGGTCCACATCGGACTGTCCCGCGATGACGACGCCGTCGACGGGTATGCTTTCACCCGGCCGGACGCTGACGATGTCGCCCACCCGCAGGGAGGCCACCGGCATGTCGATGGTCTGTCCATCACGTTCGACATGCGCGATGCGCGGCTGCAGGCGCAGCAGGCCCGCGATGCCCGCGCGCGTACGGTCGCGCGCCCGCGCTTCGAGCAGGCGTCCCAGAAGCACCAGCGTAATGACGACCGCGCCGGATTCGAAATAGACATGCCCGCGAAGCGAGAACAGCCAGACGACCGTGCTCGACAGCCATGCCACCGTGGTGCCCAGTACGACCAGAACGTCCATGTTGGCCCCGCCACCGCGCAGGGCTTTCCACGCCTGCCGATAGAACGGCCATCCGCACCCGAACTGCACCAGCGTTGCCAGCAGGCATTGCACAGGCAGCGGCAGCATGAAATCCATCCTGCCGGACACCATGTCGATCATGCCCAGCAGCAGGGGAAGGGTCAGCACGGCGGAAAGGGCGAACCGCCATTTCTGCTGGCGCAGCGCCGCGGCATGGGCCCTGTCCTGCGCATCGGCACCGTCGGCCGCCGTGGCGGGATCCTCCAGCGGGGCGGCATCGAACCCACCCTTGCGCACCTGCGCGATCATGGCGGGCAGATCCGTAAGGCCGGGGACATAGGCGACGTCCGCCTGTTCGGTCGCGAAATTGACGCGCGCGGTGACGCCGGGCAACCGGTTGAGAAGCTTTTCGATACGGCTGGCGCACGCGGCGCAGCTCATGCCTGTCAGCCGCAGGGAAAGGGTGCGGGTCGGGACATCGAATCCCGCCTTGCGCACCGCCTCGAACACCGGCGCAAGCGCGGGCGGCGTCTGTGCAAAGCTGACAGTGGCCTGTGATGTGGCGAAATTGACGCTGGGCGTAGCACCGGGCACGCGCCGGATGACTTTTTCAAGCCGGCTGGCGCATGCGGCGCAGCTCATGCCCTCTATCGGGAAAGTAACGGCCGTTTCCGGTGCCGTGGCCATGGCTTTGTTCCTGCACTGTCACGCCCAGCGGAAACTGGCTGTTGACCGGCGCGTGACACAGATGTTGGAACGGGCGCGATCCGATGCAACCCGTCCGCCTTTCCTGTCACGCCGCCGTCATGGCCCGTCGTGGCGTCAGTCCACAGTGCTCATGCGGGTTTCGTCAACGAACTTTTCCGTGGCGTCATCCAGCTTGCGCGACTTGCGTCCGGCCGGGCCATGGACATACAGCGTCTTGCGGTCGATCTTCTGGTCGGTGCCTTCGGGCTTCAGCGGCATTTCATAAACCGGCTTGCGCGCATGGTCGGCCATCTGGAGGTCGGGATTGAAGACCGAATTGAACTTCCAGATCATGGTCAGGAAGTTGGTCTGTCCCCGCAGCGCAAGGCGCAGCGCGATGCCCAGCGTATCCTTGATCGCGGCCCAGCCCAGATGCTTGTTGTTCAGCACCTGCTGCGTCTTCACCAGTTCTTCATAGAACTCGCGCAGGGGGAGGGTGGTCGGCATGACCGCGTGCTGGATGTCGAACAGGCGGTAGTCGCGGGTCGTCAGCTTGCGCGACTCGCTTTCCCAGATTTCGGTGCCCGGATACGGCGTGGTGACCGACAGGTTGACGATGTCCGGGATTTCCAGGCACCACTGGCGGATGACCTCGAAACGTTCGCGATCCCATGACGGATCGGCGATCAGGTTGATCGCGACGATCAGGTCGAGCGAACGGGCATAGTCCAGCGCCTCGAAATTGCGGTCCATCGACACGCGCTTGCGGAAGCGCTTCAGCCCTTCGGCATCCACGGCCTCAAGCCCGATGAAGATGTAGCTGAGGCCGATTTCCTTCCATTCGCGAAAGACGTCCTTGTTGCGCAGCAGCACGTCGGCGCGCGTTTCAAGGTAATATTCCTTCTTAATGCCACGGCGGCGGACTTCGGCCGCGATGGCCATGCCGTGTTCGGCATGGACGAAGGCCACGTCATCGACGATGAAGATGCCCGGTTCCTTGATTTCCTGCAGTTCCTGGCCGATCACCTCCGGGCTGGCGGTGCGGTAGGAGCGGCCATAGAACGTCCATGCGCTGCAGAACGTGCAGTCCCACGGGCAGCCACGCGCGAATTCGATGGAGGCCGCGGGGTCAAGGGTTCCGATGAAATACTTGCGGCGATGGTGCAGAAGGTCGCGCGCGGGGCGGACGCCATCCAGGTTTTCGACGAAGATGGGGGGCGGCCCGTCGCCTTCCATCGTCACGACGCCCGGCACGCCCAGCAGGTCCTCGCCCTTTTCCCATGCATCCAGCAGAAGGCCCACGGTGGCGTCGCCTTCGCCCTTCAGCACGCAGTTGATCGCCCCGTCCGACAGCGCGAGCACGTCGCGGGCGATGAACGAGATCGAATGCCCGCCGATGAACAGGAAAACATTGGGCAGGCGCTTGCGCGTTTCCTTGCACAGGTCAATGATTTCCGGAACGTTCGCCAGATAGTTGCCGGAGAAGCAGATGGCGTGGGGACGGAAGCGGTCGATGCGTTCCCAGTAATCCGCGTGCTTTTCCACCTGCAGGTCAATGAGTTCGACCTCGTGCCCCTTGTCGCGGGCCGCGCCTGCGACAAGTTCCAGGCCCAGAGGTTCCAGTCGCAAAAACACCTTGGTGTACATCAGCGAACTTGGATGAACGGCCAGTAATCTCATTATTTCACCTCGGGCATGGGTGGGGGCAGGGCATGTGCGGACGTCGACATACGCAATATGGGGAAGAATTTATAGACTTCCCTCGTTGATATTTGACGCTTTTATAAATCGCACCCAATTATGAAAGAAACCGGATAAGAACACGCAGGGTGACAATATACGTTCATAATGTCACCCGGTTCACGGTTATATCACCTATGCGCTCAGGCGATACCGCAGCCACTCCGGTCCGGAATGCGGCCTGCGCGGGGTTTATGGTCCAACCCATGCGAAAAACGAAGGGCTGGGCTGGGTCTGGCTGGGGCCGGCCCTATCGCCGGATGCGCTTTCATGCCACACTTTGGCGTTAACCTCCGGGGGCGAGATGAAGCGCAAGACACTGCGAAAAGTGACGGGTCCACTGATGCTGCTGACGTGCGGCGTGATGACGCTGGGTGGATGTTCCGCCGAAATCGGGCGCATGCCGTATGAAAGCGATGTCCGCTGCCTGCGCAAGGAACTCGGCACGCAGATGCACCTCAGCTTTCCACTTGCGGCGAATACTTGCCAGCGCATGACCGATCATAACTTTGCGATCGGGTCAAAGAACCCCCAGCCCATCCCGCTCAACCTGCACAACGCGCCGGATCTGCAAAAGATGGCGGACGAATACGGATATAGTTACACCCGCTGATCCCCGACCACCCCGACGGGGCATGTGCCGGGGGATCAGTTTTCCAGTTCGCTGTCCCAGTAGAGGTAGTCGCGCCAGCTTTCATGCAGGTAATTGGGCGGGAAGGAACGCCCATTTTCCTGCAGCTGCCAGCTGCTGGGCTGCTGCGGCGTGCGGGAGGGATACATACGCAGTTCGTGCGGCATGTAGGATCCCTTCATCAGGTTGCACGGGCTGCAGGCCGTGACCACGTTCTGCCACGTGGTGCGTCCGCCCTTGGACCGGGGGATGACATGATCGAACGTCAGGTCCTGCGTCGGCAGGCGCGTATTGCAGTACTGACAGGAAAAATTGTCGCGCAGGAATACATTGAAACGCGTGAATGCCGGCCGTCGCGCGGTGGGGATATAGTCCTTCAGCGCGATGACACTGGGCAGGCGGACCTCGTGTGACGGGGAATGTACGATTTCGTCATATTCGCTCAGGACCGAAACGCGATCCAGCCAGACGGCCTTGATGGCATCCTGCCAGGACCACAGCGAAAGCGGGAAATAGGACAGGGGTCGGAAATCGGCATTCAGGACGAGGGCCGGGAAATGTTGACTGTCAGAAAGCACGGGCGCATCCTTGATGTGATGCCGCCACACAAGTCTTCAGGCGTCCTTTACTTTGAACCGAACGCCGATCATGTGCGCCGTCATGAAGTAACTCCCGTAAATCTATTACAGACCTGTCCGGATGTGGCAAGGGATGGCGGCGGCGAATGTTGGCCCGCCATGTCCCGCCAGTCGGGGGGCGTGATGTGTTCTTTTGCTACCTGTCTGTTATCGCGTGAAAAATGCCTGACATAACCCGTTTCGCCCCCAGCCCCACCGGCGGGCTGCATCTGGGGCATGTGGCCTCGGCCCTGTCGGGATGGCGCCCGGCAAACGAGTCGGGAGGCCGCTTCCTGCTGCGGATCGAGGATATCGATCCCGGACGGTGCCGCGCGGCATTCGCGCACGAACTGATGTCCGACCTCCACTGGCTCGGCCTGCGCTGGCCCGCGCCGGTCCGGTGGCAGTCGCGGCA
The DNA here is from genome assembly GCF_003311635.1 of Novacetimonas cocois. Taxonomy (GTDB): domain Bacteria; phylum Pseudomonadota; class Alphaproteobacteria; order Acetobacterales; family Acetobacteraceae; genus Novacetimonas; species Novacetimonas cocois. The sequence goes on from NZ_QEXL01000001.1 coordinate 230,716, forward strand.
TCTGGGGGAATATGCGCGGGTGCTGGCGCAGCTTGGCGAACGGGGGCTGGTCTATCCCTGTTTCTGCACCCGTCGCGACATCGCTGATGAAATTGCGGCCTCCGCCCATGCGCCGCATCACGCGCCGGATGGAAGCGTGATCTATCCGGGTACGTGCCGCGGCCTGCCGGCGCGGCAGCGTGACGCGCTGCTGGCGGCGGGAACGCCCCATGCCCTGCGGCTTGATATGGAGCGTGCCCTGTCCGTGCCGGGCGCGCGCGACCTGACATGGCATGAAAGGGGACAGGGACGGCAGCAATGCCGCCCGGAACTGTTCGGCGACGTGGTGCTGGCGCGCAAGGACGTGCTGGCGTCCTATCACCTGTGCGTGACGCATGACGACGCGTTACAGGGGATCACGCTGGTCACGCGGGGGGAGGACCTGCGTCCCGCGACTTCCCTGCATCGCCTGTTGCAGCACCTGATGGGATGGGCGGAACCGCAATACGCGCATCACCCGCTGTTATGCGACGCATCGGGCCGCAGGCTGGCCAAGCGCGACCGCGCGATGACCATCGCCGCCATGCGTGAACAGGGGATGAGCCCGCATGACGTGCGCGCCGCCGCCGGATATCCCGGCCCGCTGGCGTGACGGGACGCGGGGCCGGCGGTGTCCGGTGATGGCGGCGGTCAAACATGCCTCATGCTGCATTTGTGCTGTTTTCACGGCGCCGGGTTCGCACTAGGGTTCACGCCCGGACGTTCCAGCAGGGAACGGTAACTTCATGCCAATGGATTTCGGTCTCATGGATCTCATCGCCGCCCGTCTTGACAGGATCAGCCCCAGCCAGACGATTGCCATTTCCACCAAGGCGCGTGAACTGAAAGCAGCGGGCAGGGATATCATCAGCCTTTCGGCAGGCGAACCCGATTTCGACACGCCCGCCAACATCAAGCAGGCGGCCATCCGCGCCATCGAACAGGGACAGACGAAATACACCGACGTGGCCGGCACGCCCGCGCTGCGCCGGGCGGTGGCCGAACGGTTCCGCCTTGATTCCGGGCTGGATTACACGTCCGATGAAATCATCGTCTCCTCCGGGGGGAAGCAGGTCATCTACAACGCGATGGTCGCGACCATAAACCCCGGGGACGAGGCGATCATTCCCGCGCCCTGCTGGGTTTCGTATCCCGATATCGTCGCCCTGGCCGAAGGGACGCCCGTTGTCGTGCCGTGCATGGCCGAACACGGCTTCAAGATGCGTCCCGCCGACCTGGAGGCCGCGATCACGCCGCGCACCAAATGGCTGCTGCTCAATTCGCCCAACAACCCGACCGGGGCGGCCTACAGTGCCGCGGAACTGCGCGGGCTGTGCGATGTGCTGCTGCGTCATCCCGATGTGTGGATCCTGACCGACGATATCTATGACAAGCTGGTGTATGACGGGTTCAGGCCCGCCACCATCGTGCAGGTCGAACCCCGCCTGCGCGATCGCACGATCACCATGAATGGCGTGTCCAAGGCCTATGCCATGACCGGCTGGCGCATCGGTTTCGCCGGCGCGCCGGTGGAACTGATCCGCGCCATGAACAAGCTGCAGGGACAGTCTACCTCCGGTCCGTCCTCCATCAGCCAGGCGGCGGCGCTGGAAGCACTGAGCGGCCCGCAGGATTTCATCGCCGAAATGGTCGCCACCTATCAGCAGCGGCGCGATCTCGTGGTCAGCATGCTCAACCAGGCATCCGGCCTGCACTGCCCAACGCCGGAGGGCGCGTTCTATGTCTTCCCCTCGCTGCGGGGCTGCCTGGGCAGGACCAGCGCGGGCGGCGCGCGCATCGACAGCGACCGGGATTTCGTGACCGCCCTTCTGGATGAGGAAGGGGTGGCGGCCGTCCACGGCAGCGCCTTCATGTTCGCCGGGCATTTCCGCATTTCCTATGCCACCGATACCGAAAGCCTGAAGGAGGCCTGCCTGCGCATCCAGCGTTTCTGTGGCGGCCTGCGGCGCTGAGAAGGGGACGGACGATCATGGCAACAGGCAATGATGATGCTGCCGCTGACGGGTTCCTGTCGGGATGCATGGCGCGGCTGGAGGTCCCGGCCACCATCGCCATGGCCCAGCGGGCGCGTGCGCTGCGCGGACGGGGGGAAGAGGTACTGTCCCTTGCGCTGGGGGAGCCGGATTTCCCGACGCCCGCCGGGGTGATCGAGGCCGCCCATCGCGCGGCCCTTGACGGGCAGACGAAATATCCGCCCGTGGAGGGAACGCCCGCGCTCAAGGCCGCCATCATCAGGAAATTCGCGCGTGAAAATGGCCTGACCTACGAACCGTCGGAAATAATGGTTTCCAACGGGGGCAAGCAGGTCATCTTCAACGCGTTCATGGCGACCCTCAATCCGGGGGACGAGGTGATTGTCCCCTCTCCCTACTGGGTCAGCTATCCGCTGATCATCAGCCTGTTCGGTGGCGTGCCGGTTTTTGTCGACTGTCCGGAGGATACGGGCTTCCGCCTTGGCGCGGCGGCGCTGGAGGCCGCGATCACGCCGCGCACCAAATGGCTCGTGCTCAACTTTCCCAACAATCCGACGGGGGCGACGACCACCCGCGCCGACCTTGAGGCGATCGCGGAAGTCCTGCGCCGCCATCCGCAGGTCCATGTCCTGTCGGATGAGATTTATGAACACCTCGTCTATGACGGGAAGACGCACGTTTCCATCGCGCAGGTCGCGCCGGACCTGAAGCCGCGTGTCCTGACGCTCAATGGCGTGTCCAAGGCCTATGCCATGACCGGCTGGCGCGTGGGGTATGTCGGCGGTCCCGCCTGGCTGATCCGCGCGATGGGCAGCATACAGGGCAGTTCCACCTCAGGCATCTGCAGCATCAGTCAGGCGGCATCCGTCGCGGCCCTTGACGGACCGCCGGGCGTGGTGGAGGTGATGCGCGAAACCTATGACCGCCGCCGCAGGATGGTCGTGGCCGCGCTGCGCCAGATCCCGCAGCTGACCTGCGCAATGCCCCAGGGGGCGTTCTATGTCTATCCGGGGATTGCGGCATGCATCGGGCGGACCAGCGCGGGCGGCCGTCGCCTGAACACGGACGAGGATTTCGCCATCGCCCTGCTGGAGGAACAGCATGTCGCGGTCGTCCACGGCAGCGCCTTTGGCAAGGGGCCGTATATACGGCTGTCCTATGCGACCTCGGATGACATCCTGCGCGATGCCTGTGGTCGCATCGCGCGCTTCGTCGCCGGCCTAACCTGACGTCTGTCCGTCGGTTGCTGGCGGGGAAAGCGCGAATATTCCTTCTGTCAGGACGGCCGGCAGAAGGAACGCCGCCACGGGAAAACCGCACAGCCCCATGGCCACGCCGGTTGCGATCATGGCGGTGACGTAGGCCAGTCGTCCGCCCACCCGTTCCGCCATGACGAAGGCAAAGGCCCCGCCAATGCCGATGACAGCACCCGCGGCCGTGCGCAGCGGGTGCTGTCCGGCGCCATGACCCATGCTGTCTATGATCTGGCTAAGCGCGGATGACTGGTCCACTGACGTGCCGCTCATGCCGAACATCAGCGAAAAGGGTAAAATCAGTACGCTCAGTACGTCACGCAGCAGGCTGACAAGGCCGCTGACAAGGGGGATGAGCAACAGTATGGCCACGGATGAACTGGTGCTCAGCGCCACGATCACCAGTCCGATCCGTCGCTGCTGTCCGGGTGTTATCGGATGATCCTGCATCCGTCGTGCCTCCATGCCGATACCAGTGCGGCAAGCGTGTTCTATGGTGGCGGGCGCAGATGATCAGGGCCCCGCATGTCCGGAAATAACGTTCCGGCTGATGGCAGGTTTATTTCTTGCGGATCCACCATTTTACTGGCTCTTCTTCTTCCTCCTCGACTGTATCGACGACAGGTGTCGCGACACGCCGGGGTGCCTGTGCTGTCACGCGCGCGCGGCGGGCAGAGGCATTTTCTTCCTTCAGCTGTTCGATCTGCGCCTGTGCCGCGTACAGTTCTGTCTTGAGGCCAAGTATTTCCTCGTCCTTGCGCGCGATCGTGTTCTTGGCTTCGCCCAGCATGATTTCCGCATGACCGATCCGGGTTTCCAGTCCCCGGATGTTACCCAGTGCTTCGTGCCGCTGGCGTTCGGCGGTTTCGCGCAGTTTCTGTTCGATCTGGATCCGGTTGCGCAGCTGTTCCGTTTCGCCGCTGCTTTCGGTCTGTACATGAAGTGTGCGTGTGGTCGTGGGCCGCGTCGACGTATTGTGATGTTCCACGCGCACCTCGCCATCCTGCACGAACTTGCGACGGCGCGCCCCGGCTTCGGGCAGTCGCGGCTGCCGCTTGGGCTGCTGCTGGCGTCGGGGCTGTTCAGAGGTGGACGGACGCGCGGGCGCCTTGCCCTGCTGCGGCCCCTTGCCCAGACGTTCAAGCGCCTGACGCAGGGCCATTTCATTGACTTCGTCGCGGTGAGGGGAGGCATCCTGATCTTCTTCACCGGGGAAGGACAGGAATTCATTATATGATGACACGGTCAGACTCTTTGATAGATACAAAGCCGAGGATCTGGGGAAAGGAATACCAATGCGTGAAATAGGAAATTATTCCTAATTTCGATATTCCAAGATTTCACACCTGAAGATGACTTCCCGACTATGTAACCTTTATTCACATGGGAATGCAAGCATCCATCCCGATATTGATGGATCTTCATGTTTTGCATGAAATTGAAGTATTGTTTGTGATTACATTTCGCAATTCTGGAACAGGAATTATTTTGTGGAGCATGGGTGCGGTAGTTTTGTAATCCATCAAGTATAGGCACATATGTTTCGATATGGATATGTCATGCGTCCATCACATGGTCTTGTGGTAAGGGTTTTTCTGTCAGGCCAGTATTGAACCTTCCTGCAAGAAAGCGATAGCATCGCAACCCGATCCGCCCATAAGCATGCTGGCGGGCCATGACCCGATGGAAACCGGGTCCAAGAATGAACGGAACAATGCCGGGGGCAGGGTGTGTGATGTCGGAAAATACGTCCATCACGGAGCAGGGACTGGCGCGCCCGTCGCCCATGCTGGAAAAAAACGGAAGTCCCTGCGTGCTGGTGGTCATGGGGGTGTCGGGCTGCGGTAAGTCCACCTTTGCCCAGATGCTGGCGGAGCGTCTGGGATGCCCCGTGGTCGAAGGCGATGACCTTCATCCGCCCGCCAATATCGCCAAGATGGCGTCGGGAACGCCGCTTACGGATGCGGACCGGCAGCCGTGGCTGGAACAGATCGGCGAACAGGTCAGGCAATGGGTCGCCGCGCAGCAGAAGGGCGTGCTGACCTGTTCATCGCTGAAACGGAAATACCGCACGGTCATTTCAAACGGGCATGAACGGGTCTGTTTCGTCTATCTGAAGGGCAGCCGTGACGGCGTAAAGGCGCGTCTGCTGGAACGCAGTGGCCATTTCATGCCGCCCAGCATGCTGGACAGTCAGTTCGCCACGCTCGAAGAGCCGCTGGAGGATGAAATCGTCCTCGAACTCGACGCCAGCGCCACGCGTGAGGAACTGCTGGAAGCCGCCTGCGCGGCCCTGCGGGGTCTGGAAGAAGCCTGATCAGTCGCAGAAACTGTCGGGCAGCCAGGAAATATCATCGCGTCCGTCGGCATTCAGGTGCCGTCCCAGCACGAAGAAATAATCCGACAGCCGGTTCAGGCAGGCAAGGATCGTGCCATCCAGTGGCGCTGCGCGATGCAGGCTGACCATGCGTCGTTCAGCGCGGCGGATGACGGTGCGGGCCAGATGCGCCTGCGCCGCCGCAGGCGTTCCCCCCGGCAGGACGAAACTGGTCAGCGGGGCCTGCGCCGCGCGCAGGCGTTCGATTTCACGTTCCAGGACATACATCGCGGCAGGGCCGGCCGTGAATGCCTCCGGCCCCTTGTCCGGCTGGCAGACGATACCCCCGATATCGAACAGCAGCGACTGGATGCGGCGCAGGAACGCCACTTCCTGCGGCTGGGGCGCATCCTGTGTCAGGGGCGTGCAGGCTGCGCGCAGCACCCCGATGACGGCATTGGCCTCATCCAGCGTGCCCAGCGCCTCGATCCGCAGGTCGTCCTTTTCAACACGTGCGCCATTGCCCAGTGATGTCCGTCCCCTGTCCCCGCCACGGGTTACAACCCGGTCGATCCGAATGGTCATCAGTTTTCTATCCGCGCGTCATGGGTCAGCTGGAAATGGGGCAGGGGAACGGGTTGGCGACAGCCTGCCCCGGCGCATTGCGCAGGGGACAGGAAACGCCAGCGCCGGTCAGTGGGTCGCGGTCGGCTTTTTCGCACCCAGCTTGAGCGCTGCGTTCAGGTGCGCCTGCGTCGCGTCCGCCGTGGCGGAGGCATAGGCCTTCAGGTCGGGATCGGACGCGGACTCCGCCTCGTTCTGGAACATGGCGAGCGCGTCGCTGTGGGCCTGCGCCTCGATATCGAGGTAGTCGCGGTCGAACTTGTGACCCTTTTCGGTCTTCAGCCGGTCGATGATCTGCTGTTCATCGGTGCTCATGTCCTTGTTCAGTTCAAGACCATGCTGCAGGGCCATGGCGGACAGCTTGTTCTGGTTTTCGGTATGTTGCTTGACCAGGTCGGCGGCCATGTCCTTTACCTTGCCGCGCTTCGCCTGGGTCGTGGCGAGCTGCGAAATCTCGATTTCGAACGTGTTCACCTCGGTGGCGTTCTCGGCAAAGGTCGTGTCCGAATCAGTGAAAGGCGGCGGTGCCGGGGGGGCTGCGGTTTTCGGGGCACGTGCAAAGGAAGTGACAGGCAGCACTGCGACCGAAGCGCAGAGAAACCAGGCAGCGTATTTTTTCATGTATCAGTTTCCTAATGAGAAATATTCGGACGACCCGCTGAACGTGTGGGAAAGTCTAGCAGTTTTGCCCCTGCCGACAAACCCGCATTAAAGGTTTTATCGGTATTTTCGTCATCTTCGCGATCATGGCAGACCCGGGCGCGGGGAAAGCGTGCGGGGCCGGCGGCCCGCGCCGGGCGGGACATACATGGCGGGATGAACGGGATGGACAGGCCGGCGCGTGGACGCGACGATGCCCGCGCCTGCGACGGTCCCATGCAGGCGCGACATGGAACATGGCGTCGTGACCTGTATGGGCCATGCGTGGTTTATGGGTTACATGATCGCGCGATACGCGGATCCTTTCCTCCGTGCCCCCTGTATTCCCTGTCGTGGATGCCCCGATGCCGACTGTCATTCGCTTTTTACTGTCCCTTGCCGCCTTTGCCGCGCTGACTGGTGTGATCGCGGGCGCGTTTGTCGCGCATCTGCCGGACCATTTCTTTGGCGCGGGCGGGCGGGACATGGCGCGACAGGCCATACAGATGGAAATGTGGCACGCCCTGGCGCTGCTGGCGATCGGGGTCATCATGATGCAGGTCGGCTGCCGGTGGCTGGTGTCGCTGGCGGGATGCACCATGGCGGCGGGGATGTGCATATTCTGCGGGGCGGTCTATTTCACGGCCTTTACCGGGGTGCATCTGGGCGCGGTGGCGCCCACCGGCGGCAGCCTGCTGATGCTGTCGTGGCTGCTGCTGGCGGTCGGGATCATCCGTTCATGACCGGCGGTGAAGGCGCCCCACGCATGCCCGCAACGTCCGGCGCGGTGGCAGGGGACATGCCGGTTGCTGCGGCGTACCTTGCCGCGCCGGGGTTCGAGGCGCCGCTGGAACACGAACTGCATCGGCAGGGCGTGGATGTCGTCTGGCACGGTCGCCTTGCGCTGACGTCCGCACCGCCGGTGCGCAGCGCCTGGGCGCTGGAGACATGGACCGCGCCACGGATATGCGACGTGCCCTCCATCAAGGGGGCGGCGCGTGACCTGCGCGCGATACAGCGCAACTGGGCCGGGTATGCGCCGGACCTGCATCGCCGCTCCGCGCTGATTGCGCAGAACCTGCCCCCGCTGAGCGCACGGCCGCTGGTTTTTCCCTCCCTCCCGCCGCAGGGGCATCTCGGGGCATGGACGCTGCTGTCCGCCGACAGGATGCTGCTGTCGCCGCGCAAGACCTCGCCCTTCGTCAATGGGGAGGTCCATTTCGTGGAGGACCGGCAGGGGCCGCCATCGCGCGCCTATCTCAAGCTGTGGGAGGCCTTCACGCGTCTGGGGCGCTGGCCCGGGAAGGGGGAGACGTGCCTTGATCTTGGCGCTTCGCCGGGGGGATGGACGTGGGTGGCCGCGCGGTGCGGGGCGGAGGTGATCGCGGTGGATCGCGCCGATCTCGACCCGCGCGTCGCGGCGATGCCGGGGGTGAGCACACGTCGCGAAAGCGCCTTCGGCCTTGATCCCGCGACGCTTCCGCCCGTGGACTGGCTGCTGTCGGACATCATCGCCTATCCCGCGCGCCTGCTGGGGCTGGCGCGGCGCTGGATCGAAAGCGGCCGGGCCGCGCGGATGGTCCTGACCATAAAGTTCCAGGGCGAAACCGACCATGACACGGCGGAGCAGTTCGCGGCCCTGCCGGGCGGCACGGTGCGGCATCTGTGGAACAACAAGCACGAACTGACATTCTTCTGGACGCGCGAAGGCACGCCGCAGGTCACATAGGCGCCGCGCGGGCGGATCAGGACGGGGGGGCGCGACGACGGCGCCAACGTTCGATCAGGTATTCGCCCGCATGGACGATCCCGATGGCGATCACGCAGCAGACAAGGGCGACGGCCATGATGATGGTGCGTTCGCGATCGGTCTCGTCCGCCGCGCCCGTCAGGCGATAGACCATCAGCCACATGTCCGATCCTGCGATGCGGTCGACAAGGGCCGCGACCGTGGCGCTGTAGCGCAGGCTGGCCATCAGCAGGACCGTCAGCACCAGAACACAGCCTGTTTTCAGCAATGTGCGCGTCAGGGGAACACCGGAAGTTGCGTCGTCATTCTTCATGCGGCTAGGCTACCTTGCTTTCGGGACCCCAGGGTGGGCAACCGGGAAAATGGCAGGATGGGGACAGGCTGGCATGAATAATCCGTCGGGACGTGTGTCACGCGCCATCAGGCATACGGGCCTGCTGGCGGGCGCGGCGGTGGCAATGGTGTCATGGGTCACGCATCTGGCCCGGGCGGATACCCCGCCGCAGGTGGGCGACCTCAGGCCCACAGTCCCGGCGCAGCCTTACGGACCGGCCGCCGGGGCGCAGGACCAGATATCAAAGGCCTTTGAGGAGGCGCGGGCCACAGGGCGCAAGGTGCTGCTGGACTTTGGCGGGAACTGGTGTCCCGACTGCCGGATCCTGTCGGGCCTGATGGAGGATCCCGCCGTCGCCCCGTGGATCGCGCGGCATTTCGTGGTGGCGATGATCAATGTCGAACGCATGAATACCAATCTGGAGTTCCTGACGCAACGCGGCCTTCACATAGAGGCGGTGCCCACGGTCCTGATCCTGACGGCGCAGGGAAAACTGCTCAATGCCGACGGACTGACGGCGCTGGGGGATGCGCGTTCCATGTCCTCGCAGGCGGTAATCGACCTGCTGGCCAGCTGGGACGCGCGCACCTGACGCGACGCAGGGGGCTTTTCCTTATTCCCCCGGCAGCGCGATGTTGAGGTAACGCGCGGCCTCGCGCACCGTTTCCTCCAGCGCGCCGGGCTGGAATGGGGAGGTCAGGCCCGCCTGGCGCACCAGGTCGGTAAAGGGGGCGGACCCGCCGCGTTCGCACAGGGCCACGTAATCGCGCAGCGCCCGGTCCTGATCGACGCGGCTGCGTTGCCAGAACTGCAGCGCGCAGCACAGCGCCAGCGCGTAATCGATGTAATAGAAGGGCGAGCGGTAGATATGCCCCTGCGCCTGCCACCGGCCACCGGCCGACGGATGGGCGATTCCACCATAATCGCGCCATGGCAGGTAACGACGCTCCATCTCGCGCCACAGTTCGTGGCGCTGGGCCGGGGTCATGTCCGGGTGGGCATAGATTTCATGCTGGAAATGATCCACGCACACGCCATAGGGCAGGAAGGAGAGCGAACCGATCAGGTGCATCTGCCGGTAACGTTCCGCCTCGCCCTGCGCGACCATCAGGTCCATGTGGGGCCATGTCAGGAATTCCAGCGCCATGGAATTGATTTCCGCCGCATCCATCGTCGGCCACAACAGGTCCACCGCAGGCAGCCCGCGACTTTTCCAGTTCTGGTAGGCATGGCCCATTTCATGGGTGAACACGTTGATGTCGTGCTGCGTCCCGTTGAAATTGGCAAAGATGAAGGGCATCCCCACCGTGGGGAAGGAGGTGCAGAACCCGCCGCCCGCCTTGCCTTCGCGGTTCTGCAGGTCAAGGAACCCGCCTTCGCGCATCTGGCGGTAGAACGGACCCAGATCGCCGCCCATGCGGTCAAACATCACCTGCGCCTGCTGCACCAGCACGTCATGGCCGCCAATGGGGCGTGGATTTCCCATGGGGTCAATCAGCGGCTCGTCCCATGAATACAGGCATTCCCACCCCATCGTGGCGCGGCGGCGTTCAAGGATGCGCTGCACCAGCGGGACGACATGCGTGCGGACTTCCTCGCGAAAGCGGGCGACATCCTGCGGGCCGTAATCCACCCGCCGCATCCGGCGATAGGCCAGCGCGGTATAGGCGTCATAGCCAAGGGCGGTGGCCATGTCGGCGCGGACATGCACCAGACGGTCGAACAGCGTGTCGAGCTGCGTCCCGTTCGTGGCGAAGAATTCCCATCGCACCCGCTCCGCCTGTTCGCGGGTGGCGCGGTCAGTGCTTTCGGCATAGGGGGCAAGGCCGGACAGGTTGACGGTTTCCCCCCCGATCGACAGCCGGGCAGAGGCGATCAGCGCGGTATATTCCCCGCTCAGCCGGGCTTCCTCCTCCAGCGCGTCGGCGATTCGCGAATCAAATGTCGTGATGTCCGTCCGCCACAGCTCCAGCGTATGTGGACTGAGCGCGGCGCCCACGGCCTGCTGGTCCGGATCATCAAGCAGCCGCCGCTTGATCGCGACCTCGAACGCCGTGACATAGGGCGTCAGGGAATCCGCGTAATCACGTTCCCCCTTATTGGCGGCGGAAGTCGTATCCTGCGAAAAACGCAGGTCCGTCATCGCGGACCAGCTTTCGTAATCCCGCCGGATCGTATCGAACAGCGTCAGCGCGTCGGCGCGCCGGTCCTGATCTAGAAGGGTGGAAACCTGTCCGAATCTGAGGGCAAGCCTTTCCCTGGTCGGGCGGGGGAAATCAAGTTCGCTGAATCGTAATGCCATGCCCTGATGCTGCCATCATAAGACGTCGAGGTCTATCGCCCGGAATCGGACGAATGCTGCGTCCCGACCGTCGCCATCCGGAGCACAGATGGCGGCGCAGGGCGAGTCGGCTACCTATCGCGCACGCAGGACATAGCGGATAAACCACACGCACATCCCTGCGAAAACCACCGCGCCGGCCATTCCCGGCACGATGGGGGGAACGCCCGCTGGCAGGATCGACAGCGCGCTGTCCCGCCCGGCGAATCCCGCGACAGCCGACAGCGCGACTCCCATCAGGCTTTCACCCACGATCAGCCCGGACGCCAGCATCGTGCCAACCTGCGAGGACCCGGTGGCGGAGGGGACGCGGCGTCGGTTGCATATCCATCCCACCAGCGCGCCCACCGCCAGGGTGACGGTCACGGCCGGCGGCAGGTAGATGCCGATCCCCACCGCCAGCGGCGGCAGCGAACGGCCCCGGCGGCGCAGCAGCAGGTCGGTCGCGATGGTCACGACGGCAAGCACCCCGCCAATGGCAAGCATGTTCCAGTCCAGCTGATGGAGGAAGATGCCCGATGCGATCATCATCAGCAGTGCGGGCTGCGGGGCTGCCAGCGCGCGTGTCGGGTCCATGCCCGGATGCGGCAGGTACCCGACAAAGCCATAGGTCTGGTAAAGGATGTTCAGCACCGGCGGGATCACCAGCGCGCCGGTCGCGCATCCGATCAGCAGCGCGACCTGCTGGCGCCATGGCGTGGCGCCCACCAGCTGTCCTGTCTTGAGGTCCTGCAGGTTGTCGTTGGAAATCGCGGCGGACGCGATCAGCGCCGACAGGATGTACAGGCAGAACGCGATGCCGCCATGTTCGCCAACCGATGCGGGAAACAGTCCCAGCGCGCGCATGCCGATGAAGAGCGAGGCGATGAGGATCACCGCCACGATGGCGATGCCCGAAATGGGGGAGGAGGAGGACCCCACGATTCCCGCCATGTATCCACACGTCGCCGCCACGAGGAAGCCGATCAGCATGCAGCAGGCCATTCCCGTCAGCGCCAGCCCGATGGTTCCCGCGGTCACGCCGCCAAACGGCGCAAGGAAGGCGATGAACATGCCCGTCAGGACGATGCTGATCCCCGCCGCCAGCAGCCCCACCTGCCGCAAGGGCAGGTCGCCGCCGTCATCGTGCCTGCCGCCGGCAGGCGCCGCGCGCAGGCTGGCGCGGATGCCGCCGATGATCGGTCCCATCATGCATCCCAGCGTCCAGATGGAGGCGATGGCAATCATGCCCGCCCCGATGAAGCGCACGTCATGCATCCATACGCTGGTGGCGTGCGCGTCAGGGCCAAGGTTCGCGGGGTTCGCCTCATGTGCCGTCAGGAACGGCACGAAGCCCCCCCACGCCAGCACCGCGCCCAGCAGCATCGCAAGCCCGCCCTCGATTCCCACCAGATAGCCCGCGCCCAGCATCGCCAGCGAAAAGCCGCATGATCCGCGAAAGATCGCATGTCCCCATGACAGCGTCACGGATGCCTCGTCCGCCAGCAGCCGCAGCCCCCCGGATACGAAGGTGACGACCGCCGCGATCACGCCCCCGCCCGTCAACGCCCGCAGGGCCACGGGACTGGTGTCCTTTTCCCCGGCCTTGAGGATTTCGGCCGCCGCTACCCCCTCGGGATAGGGCAGGGCGCTTTCCGTCACCATGGCGCGGCGCAGGGGAATGGTGAACAGCACCCCCGTCATGCCGCCCGCAGCCGACAGGAGGGCGGTTTCGATGAACGGAAAATGCTGCCAGTAGCCGACCATGATCAGCGCGGGGAGGGAGGCGAACACGCATGACAGCGTCCCCGCGGCGGAGGCCTGCGTCTGGACGATGTTGTTTTCAAGGATGCTGGAACCGCCCATCGCGCGCAGGACCGCCATCGAAATGACGGCGGCGGGAATGGAGGACGCGACGGTCAGCCCCACCTTCAGCCCGAGATAGATGTTCGATGCGGTAAAGACGAGGGTGATGAGCGCCCCGAGGATGATGCCGCGCAGCGACAGTTCCCGGGCTCTGCGCGTCGCGTTCATGCGGATGGCTGGCCTGCTTGCTGTGGAAGGGGGATATCCGTCATGCCATGCCCGGACGGGAAGGCACGCAGCCCCGCCGCGCGATGCGGGCGGCGGGGGCGTATCTGTCGGGGCGGCAACGGGGGATCAGAGCTTGTGGAACGTGGGCATCACGAGATGCGCGCGGTTGAAGTCAAGCTGCGCCTGCGTCAGCTGGAAGCCGATTTCGATATGGTACTGGTCGCTGTGGATGCGCCGTGAAATCGGCAGCGTGATGGGAATGTTGCGCGTGCTGGTGATTTTCTGAAGCTCGCCCCCGTCGAATTCGATGTGGGCGATGAATTCCTTCTTGCTCTTGATTTCGCCGTTATAGACCACCGCCACGAAATACGGGATGTTGACGAAATTGACCTTCGACGCCGGACCGCGCACGACATGCAGGCCGACCTGCATGTTGGTGACGACCGTCCTGTGGGCCCCGTCCGCGCATGAGCCGACGACTTCGCGCAGGGCGGAGCGCACCACGAGGTGCGACAGGTCATGCTCGCTGCCGGTGTACTGATAGTAATCAGCCGCCTCGCCAGGAATCTCCACGACAGGGCAGGCCGGGGCGAAGGCGATCGAATCCGACTGGGTCTGGCAACCGCTCGCCAGAAGCGGAAGGGCGAGCAGGGCGGCCGCGCGCGTGAAGGTGGCTGAACGGAACGAAAGAAACACGCGGGAAAGGGAATGGGGAATCATGCGGGGGTCCGGGCTTTCGTACTCGACATGGAATGACTGGATAATGGCGGTTGAAAGGGGCGAAAGGCAATCGGGTAACCAGAAGAAGGATATGTGGATGCCCCGTCATGGCGGGGAGGACATATATAGGAGAATAGGCTAGAATGAACGGGAAATGGCTTGCGCCATCGCCATGCTTTGCGTAGGGCCGGATCATTGCATCGGGATGCGGGACCGGACTTCAGCAGATCATGGCCCGTATCCTATACCGCCCGCCGGATGTTTGGGGAACACCATGCCCGACCAGATGATTCAGACACCAGATGCCCTCGCCCCCGTTGACGCATCGCCCCGCCTGCTCAAGGTCCTGCTCGCGGGGCCACGCGGCTTCTGCGCGGGGGTCGATCGCGCGATCCGCGTGGTTGAAGAGGCGATCCGCCGTTATGGCGCGCCCGTCTATGTGCGTCATGAAATCGTCCACAACCGCACGGTCGTGGAGGCGCTGGAGGCGCAGGGCGCGATTTTCGTGGAAGAGCTGGACGAGGTTCCGTCGGACGGACACGTGGTCTTTTCCGCCCATGGCGTGCCCAAGACCGTCCCGGCGGAAGCCATGCGCCGCAACCTGCTGTATCTGGATGCGACCTGCCCCCTCGTCTCCAAGGTGCACCGGGAGGCGGAACGCCATTTTGCCGATGGTGGCCCTGAAAGCCGCCATATCCTGATGATCGGCCATGCCGGCCATCCGGAGGTCGTCGGCACGATGGGGCAGCTGCCCGCCGGGGCGGTCACCCTGATCAACGACGCGGAAGAGGCCCGCACGGTACAGCCGGCCGATCCCACGCGCCTTGCCTTCATCACCCAGACGACGCTGTCGGTCGATGACACGGCGGAAATCGTCGATATCCTGCGCGACCGCTTCCCCCTGATCGAGGGGCCGAAGCGCGAGGACATCTGCTATGCCACCACAAACCGGCAGGAAGCGGTCAAGGCGATCGCGCCGGGATGTGACCTGGTGATCGTGATCGGATCGCCCAACTCCTCCAACTCCCAGCGGCTGCGGGAAGTGGCCGAACGCAGTGGCGCGCCGCGCGCCCTGCTGGTGCCGCGCCTCAACGCGCTGGACTGGTCGGTGCTGGACGGGGTGGAAACGCTGGGCATCACGGCCGGGGCGTCCGCGCCTGAATCGCTGGTGCAGGAAATGGTCGCGGCCCTTGCCAAGCGCTTCACGCTTGAAATCGAGGAACGTACGGTCAAGGAAGAAAACGTGACCTTCCGCCTGCCTGCGCCGCTCGGCTGATTTTTCGCAGCCGATACGATGGCGGTCTATACGGACGTCCCCCCCGACGAACTGTCCCGGTTTCTGGGCGGATATGACATTGGCGAACCTGTTTCATGCCACGGCATCGCCGAAGGCGTGGAAAACAGCAACTTCCTGCTGCGCACCACACGCGCGGACTACATCTTGACGCTGTATGAGCGCAGGGTGGTGCCGGGGGAGCTGCCATGGTTCCTGGGCCTGATGCTCTATCTCGCGCAGCGTGGGCTGTCATGTCCGCGTCCCGTGGCCGACCGCGCCGGAAGCACGCTGGGGCATCTGGCGGGACGTCCCGCCGCCATCACCACCTTCCTTCAGGGAACATGGCCCCGCCAGATCACCCCATCGCATTGCGAGGCGGTGGGCGCGGCCATGGCGCGACTGCATCAGGACGGGCAGGGATACACGGCGGAGCGGCGTAACGGCCTGGGGCCGGCGGCATGGCCGCCGCTGCTGGAATCCTGCCGTGCCCAGGGCGATCAGGTCCAGCCGGGACTGGTCGCGGAAATCGACGCCGCCCTTGCCACCGTGCTGCCGTCATGGCCGGGGCAGGGGGGGCATCCCGCCCTGCCGCGTGGACAGATCCATGCGGACCTGTTTCCTGACAACGTATTTTTCATTGATGATCGCCTGTCGGGACTGATCGATTTCTATTTCGCCTGCACCGACTGGCTGGCCTATGACCTCGCCATCGCCCTCAATGCATGGTGTTTCGACGAAAGCGCCGCCTTCTGTCCCGCGCGTGCGCAGGCGATGGTGCGGGGATATGAAAGCGTGCGCATCCTGACGGAGGATGAGCGCAGGGCGTTGCCGGTGCTTGCGACCGGGGCGTCCGTGCGGTTCACGCTGACGCGGCTGTATGACTGGATCAACACGCCGCCCGATGCGCTGGTCACGCCCAAGGACCCGCTGGATTACCTTGCGCGGCTGCGGTTCTTCCGCGCGCATCCCGCCATGGAGTGGCTGTAATGGAAGAAACGGCGCCCGACGTCACGGTGGATGACGATGACGTTGTGCGGATCTGGACCGATGGCGGGTGCAAGCCCAATCCCGGCCCTGGCGGCTGGGCCGCGCTGCTGCAGTTTCGCGGGCAGGAGCGCGAGATCACGGGCGGCGAGGTGGAGACGACCAACAACCGCATGGAACTGACTGCCGTGGCCGAGGCGCTGTCGGTCCTCAGGCGTCCGTGCCGGGTGGTGCTGCACAGTGACAGCCAGTACGTGTGCAACGGCATGACGCGCTGGTCCACGGGGTGGGTGCGGCGCCGGTGGCGCAATGCCTCGGGCGATCCGGTCGCGAACATGGACCTGTGGCAGCGCCTGCTTGACATCGCACCCCGGCATCAGATCACATGGCAGTGGGTGCGTGGCCATGCGGGCGATGAAAACAACGAACGCGTCGATGTCCTTGCGACCCGGGCGCGGGATGCGCTGGGCGTGGCCTATCCCGTCCGGCGGAAATGACGACGTCCGCAATGACCGGCCGTGCCCCCGCGATCACCCTGCGGGGACTGGGCCTGTCGATGGACGGGCAATGGGTTTTCAGAAATCTGGAGGGGCTTTTTCCCGCAGGACGGCTGACGGTCCTGCTGGGGGGGAGCGGTATTGGCAAGACCACCCTGCTGCGCCTGATGGCGGGGCTGCTTTCCCCCACGACCGGGGAGGTCGCTGCCGATGACGGGCTGCCCCTGACGGGCCGTGTGGGCTGGATGGGGCAGAATGACATGCTGCTGCCCTGGGCGCGGGTGGAGGACAATGTCATGCTGGGCAGCCGCCTGCGGGGGGAGGCACCGGATCGTGCGCGGGCACGCGGCCTGCTGGAACAGGTGGGGCTGGCGCAGTCGCGCGCCGCTCTGCCGGCGTCGCTGTCGGGGGGGATGCGCCAGCGCGTGGCCCTTGCCCGCGTGCTTTACGAAGGTCGACCGGTGGTCCTGATGGATGAACCCTTTTCGGCACTGGACAGCGTGACGCGCCTGCGGATGCATGAACTCGCGGCGCGGATGCTGTCGGGGTGTACGACCATCCTGATTACCCATGACCCGCTGGAGGCCTGCCGCATGGGACAGGCGCTGTTCATGATGGGCGGGGACCCGGTACGCCTGTCGGCCCTGCCGGTGCCGGGGGATGCCGCGATCCCGCGCGCGGTTGATGATCCGGCGCTGTTGGCGGCACAGGCCGATCTGTGGCGGCGGATGATGGCGGCATGACGATGGCGGCAAGGATCGGCCGCCCCCTGATAACGCTGCTGGGGCTGGTGTGCGTGTGGTGGGGAATCGCCCGCTGGGGACACGTGCCGCCATATCTGCTGCCCGCGCCCGACGCCGTGGGACGGGCATTGTGGCGGCAGCGGGCGTTGCTGGGCGACTCCGCGCTGACGACATTGACCGAGACGCTGTGCGGGCTGGCGCTGGGTGTGTGCGGGGGCGCGGTGCTGGCGCTGCTGATGGCGCTGTCGCCGGGGGTGCGGCGATGGACCATGCCCCTGATCCTGCTCAGCCAGGCCATTCCGGTCTTTGCCCTCGCGCCGCTGCTGGTGCTGTGGTTCGGCTTTGGCATGGCCTCGAAAATCGTGATGGCGGTGCTGGTCATCTTCTTTCCCGTGACATCGGCCTTTTCCGACGGCCTGCGCCAGACGCCGCCGGACTGGGTCGATCTTGCGCGCACGATGGGGGCGTCACGCTGGCGCCTGCTGTTTCTGGTGCGCCTGCCCGCGGCCCTGCCGGCGATGGCGTCGGGCATCCGCGTTGCTGCCGCCATCGCGCCCATCGGGGCAGTGGTAGGGGAGTGGGTCGGCGCGGCGTCGGGGCTGGGTTTTCTGATGCAGACGGCCAATACCCGGTTCGAAACCGACCTGATGTTCGCCGCCCTGCTGGTGCTGGCGGTCATGACGATCCTGCTGTGGTGGGTCGTGGACCTTTGCCTGACGCGGGCGTTGTACTGGGTGCCGGTCCAGCATGCGCAATGATTTTCTTACCGTCCCATCGGAATGGGGCATATGCGTGGCAGATGTTGACGGATGCGACGCAAGGGGCCACCACAACCCACAGATGATATTCGTGAACAAGACGGAAGCCGTGACATGACCCGTCCCCTTCTTCTGGACCTGACTGGCGCGCCGCAGGATATGGTGGCGCTCGTAATGGCGATGCAGGTTCCCGACATGCTCAATCCGATCGCTGTTACGACGGGGGGGCACGGGGCGCAGGCCCGTCAGGCCGCCGATCTGGCACGCACGGTGCTGCACAGGGCGGGACGGCCGGATATTCCCGTTCACGCCGGCAGCGGCCTTGCGCTGTTTCCGGCGCCCGGCGCGGTCATGGCGCAGGCGCGCGTGGCACGGGGGGAGTGTGAATTCCCCGCCCCCGCGATCATCCGCCATGTCATGGCCCATCCCGCAGACAGCGTCAGCATCTGCTGCACCGGCGCATTGACCAACGTGGCGCTGGCGCTGCTGCAGGAACCGCGTCTGGGTGCCCATCTGCATGGGATCGTGATCCTGGCGGATGCCGGTGGGGGAGAGGGGCGGGACCGCAACATCCATGCGGACCCCGAGGCCGCGGCCATTGTCCTTGCCTCCGGCGTGCCGGTGACGGTGCTGCCGCGTTCGTGTGTCGCGCGGGTCACGGCGGATGCCATCTGGATGGAACGTCTGGCGCTGCTTGCCGGCCGGGGCTGTGTCGGCGGGCTGGCGCATCAGCTCCTGCGCGATGGCGGGACGGTGGACGCGCCACTGGCCGCTGCGGTCGCGGTCATTTCCCTGCTGTGTCCGCAGCTGTTCGGTGGCCGTCTGGCGCATCTGGCGGTGGAATGTCGCGGTGAACTGACCCGTGGCATGCTGGTGTCGGCCGATGGTGGTGCCGATAATATCGCCCCCAATGCCTTTATGCTGCATGGGGTCAACGTGGATGCCTGCCGCGAAGTGGCGCGCGACCTGCTGCTGCACGCCGCAGGCATGGCATGAGCGCAACGGCGCGGGCGCGAAATATACCGCACCGGGGAAAAATACCCCTCATGACGCCCCCATGACGGTTGCAGGATGGATGGCCGGTCCAGTAATGGTCCGGGCAGGGAACGCGCCCCGCGGGTACCGTGCCTGCGTGGGGGTGGTGCCATGGATATGACGGAGCGCCGGATACGGCTGGGGTCTTCTGTATGGATCAGTCTATGACATCCTCTGATTCGCTGACGGGGGATACGCGCGGAAAAGGGGATGCGGTCTTCGCCGCGATCGTCCGTTGCAGCGCCCTGCTGATTCTGCTGGGACTGGGCGGCATGATCGCGGTCATGGCGTGGGGCGCGCGCGGGGCGTTCGCGACGTTTGGTCCCGGCTTTGTCCTTGATCCCGCATGGAACCCGGTCACACAGCATTTTGGCGCGGCGGCCCCGGTGTTCGGCACGCTTGTCACGGCGCTGGTGTCCATCGTGATCGCCGTGCCTCTGGCGTTCGGCATCGCCTTCTGGCTGACGGAAATCGCGTCGGCCCGGCTGGCCAGTGTCATCGGGACCGCGATCCAGCTGCTGGCGGCGGTCCCTTCGATCATTTTCGGCATGTGGGGCTTTACCGTCATCGTGCCCCTGATGGCGCGGTATGTGGAACCGGCGGCGTCGCATACGCTCGGGCGCGTGCCGGGGGTGGGGGCGCTGTTTCGCGGCGCGCCGTACGGAACCGGCTTCCTGACGGGGGGCATCATACTCGCGGTCATGATCACGCCCTTCATCTCGGCCGTCATGCGCGATGTCTTTACCTCCATGCCCGCCGTGCTGAAGGAAAGCGCCTACGGGCTCGGCATGACCCGGTGGGAGGTGATGCGCCGCATCGTGCTGCCATGGTCGCGCACGGCGGTGGTCGGCGGCATCATGCTGGGGCTGGGCCGCGCGCTGGGCGAGACGATGGCCATCACCTTCGTCATCGGCAACGCCAATCATATCGGCTGGTCGCTGTTTTCGCCGGGCAACACCATCGCGTCGCTGATCGCGCTGGAGTTTCCCGAAAGCGCGATGGGCAGCCTCAAATTCTCCTCCCTGATGGCGGCGGGTTTCCTGCTGATGGTAATTTCATTCACGACGCTGGTCTGTTCGCGCTGGCTGCTGCGTTCCGCGCGGGTGGCCAAGTAAATGGCCGCGCGCGAAACATCCGCCCGCGTGGACGCACCGTGTAGCGGCGCGGGCTGGCGGCGCGACAGCGCGTCGGATGCCCGCAGGCGGCTTGCCGACCGTATCGCGACGGGGTTCTGCTATGTCACCACGGCGCTCGTGCTGCTGATGCTGACCTCCATCCTGTATGTGCTGCTGCGCAACGGGCTGGCGGGCATTTCGTGGCGGACCTTTACCCATGTCACCCTTGCACCGGGACATGGCGGGGGGCTTGCCAATGCCATCGTCGGCAGCCTGATCCAGACGGGGCTCGCCGTGCTGATCGGCGCGCCCGCCGGGCTGCTGGCGGGGATTTACCTTGCGGAATTCTCCGCCACGGACGGGCGGCTTCTGGGGGCGGTGCGGTTCGTCTCCGACCTGCTGCTGTCCGCGCCCTCCATCCTGGTCGGGCTGTTCATTTATATGATCATCGTGGTGCCGTCGGGGCATTTTTCCGGTATTGCCGGGGCGCTTGCGCTGGCGATGCTGGTGGTGCCGGTGGTGGTGCGCACGACGGAGGACATGCTGCGCCTTGTCCCCGTCGCCATGCGTGAGGCCGCGTTCGCGCTGGGCGCGCCGCGCTGGCGGGTGGTCCTGTTCATCTGCCTGCGTGCCGCGCGTGATGGCGTCGCGACCGGCATCCTGCTGGCGCTGGCGCGCGTGTCGGGCGAAACCGCGCCGCTGCTGTTTACCTCGCTGGGGAACATGAACTGGTCCGTGCGCCCGGATGCGCCCATGGCCAGCCTGCCGATCGCCATCTATCAATATGCCGGGTCGGCCTATCCCGACTGGACCCAGATGGCATGGACAGGGGCGCTCCTGATTACGACAGGGATACTGATGATAAATATCGCCGTGCGCGTTGGGCTGGGGCGTGACAGGAAATGAACGTGGAAAACGTGGAAGATGCACGCCAGGCGTCCGGGGTCGCCATTTCGGTCCGCAACCTCGATTTCTATTATGGCGCGCACCATGCGCTGAAGAATATCTCGATCGACTTCCCCGACCGTCAGGTCACGGGCATGATCGGCCCGTCGGGCTGTGGTAAATCGACGCTGCTACGGGTGCTCAACCGCATGTACGACCTCTATCCAGGGCAGCGCGCCACGGGGGAGGTCATTTTTGATGGATGCAACATCCTCGGGCCGGGCGTGGACCTTAATGTCCTGCGCGCGCGCGTGGGCATGGTGTTCCAGAAGCCCACGCCATTCCCGATGTCCATCTATGACAACATCGCCTTTGGCGTGCGGCTGCATGAACGCATCTCCCGCGCGGACATGGACATGCGCGTCGAGGACGTGCTGCGTCGCGTCGCCCTGTGGCCGGAGGTCAAGGACCGCCTTGGCGCGTCGGCCGCCGCCCTGTCGGGCGGGCAGCAGCAGCGCCTGTGCATCGCGCGCACCATCGCCACCCGGCCGGAGGTCGTGCTGCTGGATGAGCCGACAAGTGCGCTTGATCCCGTATCCACCGCGCGGATCGAGGAGCTTCTGGATGAACTCAAGGCGGATTTCACCATTGCCATCGTGACGCACAACCTTCAGCAGGCCGCCCGCTGCGCCGATCAGGTCGCCTTTTTCTATATGGGGGAGGTCGTGGAGGTCGAAAGCGCGGATCGCATGTTCACCGCCCCGCGACAGCGCCGGACGCAGGATTACATCACCGGCCGGTTTGGCTGAGGCGACGGGACGACGCGCGGCACGCGCGGGGATTTTTGCATACGGACAGCAGGGGAGCGCGGGGCCATGCCCGTCGGCGGCCATACGGTCACAAGTTACGAGCAGGAACTGATATCCCTGCGCCACATGATGAACGAAATGGGTGGGCTGGTGGTCCGTCAGACCGAACTGGCCATCCGCGCGATCATCGGGGCCGATCCCGACGCGGCGGCGCAGGCCCGCGCGCTCGATCCGCAGGTCGATACGCTGGAGCGTGATGTGGAGGCGCTGGCCATACGTCTGCTGGCGCTGCGTTCGCCGATGGCCGGGGACCTGCGCGAAATCGTCTCCGCCCTGAAGGTCACGGGGGATCTGGAACGGATTGGCGATTATGCCGCCAGCATCGCCAAGCGTACGCTGCGCCTCGGGACGTTCATGACCGAAATCCCGTCCGCCGGGTTGCGCAGGATGGCGCAGCTCGTGCTGGAAAACCTGCGCGATGCGGTTGCGGCCCTTTCCACCCATGACAGCGATACGGCGATGCGGGTCTGGCGGGCGGATCCGGCGATCGATGAGATTTATACCGCGATGTTCCGTGAATTCGTCACATACATGATGGAAGATCCGCGCCAGATCGGCGCATGCACGAACCTGCTGTTCATCGCCAAGAATTTCGAGCGTATCGGCGACCACGCCACCAATATTGCCGAACGGGTTCATTATGTCGTGACGGGGGAGGTGCTGCCCACCGAACGCCCGCGCGGGACCGCGTCGCCGCAGGCATGAGCCGCCCCTTGGGCGCGGCCGGTTTTCTTACATTTTGTATCAAGAAGGCACGCTTCATCCCCTGCGGGATAACGTACCCTGCGGTTGTGGCCCCCTTGTCGTACACCGGGAGTCGGTGCAGGTTATGGGGGAAGTGTTATTACAACAGAGTGGAAGAATGCGATGATCAAGAAGATGATTCTGGCTGCAACCATCGTGGGCGGCATCGCCGGCATGGGCGCGGAAAGCTCGGCCGCGGTTGCCGCGCCCCCGCCGCCGCCGCCGTCCTGCCATGGCGCCCCCGGTGGCATGCCCTTCCTCGGCCAGGTCAGCCTGACGAAGGCGCAGCGCAAGAAGATCGATGCGATCCTGAAGGCCGACCACCCGGATTTCCATGCCGACATGGAAAAGGAATCCGGCCTGCATCACCAGATCCAGGACCTGCTGGCAACGCCGGGCAAGGTGGACGAGGCCCAGATCGTGTCGCTGCAGCAGCAGATCGCCAGCATCCATCAGGCGCATGAGGCCGAACGCCTGCAGACCGCCATCCGCATCCATGATGTCCTGACCGCCGACCAGCTGACGCAGATCAAGGCCGCGCAGGACAAGGCCGACAGCCTGCATGCGCAGCTGCGCGCCCTGATGGCGCCGCCGGCATCCCCCGCGCCCTGATTTCCACGCCTTTTCCACGTCCGTCCATCCGGGCGTGACATGCCTGCGCCGGTCCCGTCATGTAACCCTTGACAGGGCCTGCGCAGGAAAGTTATATCCACCACACTATCAGGCACGTCACTTCGCGAAGGCTCGCGCAGTGGCGCGTATTCTTTTGGGGAAAAACCTTTGTTCGAGACGCTGTCAGGCAAGCTCTCCGGTGTGTTCGATGGCCTCGCCAAGCGCGGGGCGCTGTCGGAGGCCGACGTCACCGAAGCCATGCGCGAGGTGCGTCTGGCGATGCTGGATGCCGACGTCGCGCTTCCGGTCGTCAAGGATTTCGTCAACAAGGTGCGCGAACGTGCCGTCGGGCACGAGGTGCTGGACAGCATCTCCCCCGGTCAGGCGGTCGCCAAGATCGTCAATGACGCGCTGATCGACGCGCTGGGCGGCGCGGGCGCGGTCCCGCTGAACCTCAGCGCCGTCCCGCCCGTGCCCATCCTGATGGTCGGACTTCAGGGATCGGGCAAGACGACGACGTCTGGCAAGATCGCGCTGCGGCTGGCGACACGCGAACGGCGCAAGGTCCTGCTCGCCAGTCTTGATACGCAGCGCCCGGCGGCCCAGCTGCAGCTGCAGCAGCTGGCCGAACGCGCGGGCGTTGCCTCGCTGCCGATCGTGGCGGGGCAGTCGCCGGTGGAAATCGCCCGTCGCGCGATGGATGTCGGACGTCGCGAGGGATATGACGTCGTCATCCTCGATACCGCCGGCCGCCTGTCGATCGACGAGGCCCTGATGGACGAGGTGCGGGCCATCCGCGCCGAAACCAGCCCGGCGGAGACGCTGCTGGTTGTCGATGCGATGACCGGGCAGGACGCGGTCAACACCGCCAAGGCCTTCAACGAGGCCGTGGGCGTCACCGGCGTGGTCATGACCCGTATGGATGGCGACGCGCGCGGGGGCGCCGCGCTGTCGATGCGCGCGATCACCGGCGCGCCCATCAAGCTGACGGGCTCGGGCGAGAAGCTCGACGCGCTGGAGGAATTCCATCCCGAACGTGTCGCGGGCCGTATCCTCGGCCTTGGCGATATCGCGGGACTGGTCGAAAAGGCCGCCGATACGCTCGACCACGAGGAGAGCGAGAAGATTGCAGCCAAGATGCTGCAGGGCAAGTTCGACCTTGACGATTACGCGGCCCAGATCCGGCAGATCAACAAGATGGGGTCCATTTCGGGCATCCTGAACATGCTGCCGGGCATGGGCAAGCTGAAGGAGGCGATGGGCGACAAGGAGATCGATACCTCGATCCTTGCGCGCCATCAGGCCATCATTTCATCCATGACCAAGGCGGAGCGCAAGACGCCCGCCATCATCAAGGCATCGCGCAAGAAGCGCATTGCCGCAGGGTCAGGAACAACCGTGCAGGAAGTGAACCGGCTGCTCAAGCAGTACGACACGATGTCCTCAATGATGAAGCGGTTGAACAAGTTGGGGGTAAAGGGACTGATGCGTCAGGGCCTTTCCGCGCTGATGCCCGGCGGGGGACGTCCCCCCGGCGGCGGTGGCCGTCCGCCGTTTGGCTGATGGCGCGTCACGTTTCCCTGTGTCTGTGTGTTTTACGAGTTATTTGTGGAGAAGTCTGAATGAGCCTCAAGATCCGCCTTGCACGCGCTGGTGCGAAGAAGCGTCCCTACTACCACATCGTCGTGGCTGACAGCCGTTCGCCCCGCGATGGCCGCTTTATCGAAAAGGTCGGTTCCTACAACCCGATGCTGCCGTCCGACCATGCCGACCGCGTGCGTCTGGTGGGTGAGCGCATCACCCACTGGCTGTCCAACGGCGCGCTGCCGACCGACCGCGTCGCCCGCTTCCTGGGCAATGCCGGCCTGGCGCCGAAGCCGACCTGGAACGAGCAGCCGAAGAAGTCCGCGCCGAAGAAGCGCGCGCAGGAACGCGCTGCTGCTGCGGCCGCGGCTGCCGCGGCCTGAGGCCCGGCGGTAGACAGGCAGGCACGATAGAAGGCAGGCGATGGATCGCGATCGTATCCTGATGGGCGTGGTGGGACGGCCGCATGGCGTGCGTGGGCTTGTGCATGTGCACAGCTATGCCGCCGTGCCCGAAGACCTTGCCCGTTACGGTGCGGTGCGTGATGAACACGGGAATGTCTGGCATCTGTCATGGCGGGGGAAAGGGATTGCCGAACTGCGTGACGCGGCGGGGCAGGCCATTTCCAGCCGTGAGGATGCGCAGAGGCTGGTCAACCGCAAACTGTATGTGGATCGTGCGGAACTGCCCGAACCTGAGGAAGACGAATTCTATGTCGCCGACCTTGTCGGGCTGCATGTGAGCGAACAGGGAACGGTGCCGCCGCGTGATCTGGGCCAGGTTCGCTTGGTCCATGATTATGGCGCGGGCGTCAGCCTGGAAATTGTCGGGCCGCAGGGCATGATCCTGCTGCCGTTCACGCGGGCCTGCGTGCCCGTGGTGGACATGGCGGCGCGCCGGATCGAGGTCGTGCTGCCCGACGAGATCGAGGTCCCGGCCGAGTTCTTCCCCGGCGATGGCGCGGCGGAGTCCGTGGCATGACGACGTGGCAGGTGACGGCCCTGACGCTGTTCCCCGAGATGTTTCCCGGTTCGCTCGGCTGTTCGCTGGCGGGACGGGCGCTGCGGGAGGGGATCTGGTCGATGGAAACGCAGGACCTGCGCAACCATGGGCTGGGCCGGCATCGCAACATCGACGATACGCCATTCGGCGGCGGGGCCGGCATGGTCATGCGGCCCGATGTCGTATCGGCGGCGCTGAAGGATGTCGATCCTGCCGGGCGTCCCGTGATCTACCCCACCCCGCGTGGCCGCACCCTGACACAGTCGGACGTGCGGCGGTATGCGTCGGGGCCGGGGGTCGTCGTGCTGTGTGGCCGGTATGAAGGCGTGGACGAACGGGTGCTGGAGGCACGCGATATCGAACAGGTCTCCATCGGTGACTATATCCTGTCGGGAGGCGAGGTCGCGGCCCTTGTGCTGCTTGATGCCTGCGTGCGGCTGCTGCCGGGCGTCATGGGATCGGACAGCAGCGCGACTGAGGAAAGCTTTTCCGGCGGTCTGCTTGAATACCCGCATTATACCAGGCCGGCACGGTGGGAGGGGCATGACGTGCCCGATGTCCTGCTGTCCGGTGATCATGGCGCCGTTGCCCGGTGGCGTCATGAAATGGCCGAGATGGCAACGCGGCAGCGGCGTCCCGACCTGTGGGCCGCCTATGTGGCGCGTGCTGGCGAAGATATCTCCCGACCTGTCGGCGTGCATGCCGGCGTGGATCGGCTGAACTGAATACAAACCAATCAACCAAGGACCCGATCATGAACATCATCCAGAAATACGAGGCGGAAGAAATCGCCCGTCTGACCGCGACCCGCGCGGTTCCGGAATTTGCCCCGGGCGACACGGTGCGCGTCGGCGTGCATGTGGTCGAAGGTTCGCGCAAGCGTGTGCAGGCCTATGAAGGCGTGGTGATCGCGCGTTCGAACAAGGGCCTGAACAGCAACTTCACCGTGCGCAAGATTTCCAATGGTGAAGGCGTGGAGCGCGTGTTCCCGCTGTATTCCCCCGCCATCGCCGACATCACGGTGGTCCGTCGCGGCATGGTCCGCCGTGCGAAGCTGTATTACCTGCGTGGCCGTCGCGGCAAGTCCGCCCGTATCGCGGAACGTCCCCGCGACACGACGCCCGCAGCCACCACGGAAGCGGCGGCGAACTGATCCGCGACCCTGCCGTCCGTCCTGTCGCATGCTGGCGCGTCAGGACGGATGGCGCTTTTTTTCGATTGCAAGGCCGGCACCGTTCGTATCTGCCATGATGCAGCCAACGAACCACGGATCCGGCATGTCGTATGCTGGGGGATAGGAACTGATGGCTGCACGTACGCTGTTCGACAAGATTTGGGACAGTCATGTCGTGGAACGTCTCCCGGACAGTACGGCCATCCTTTATATCGACCGTCACCTTATCCATGAGGTGACAAGCCCGCAGGCGTTCGAGGGGCTGCGGATGACCGGGCGGCGTCTGCGCCATCCGGAAGCCATGATCGCGGTGGTCGATCACAACGTCCCGACATCCGACCGCACATTGCCGATCGAGGAGGCGGAAAGCCGCAACCAGATCGAGACGCTGGAACGTAACGTCGCGGAATTCGGCGTGCCGTATTTCCCGCTGCTGTCGGAACGTCAGGGCATCGTGCATGTCGTCGGGCCGGAACAGGGGATTTCCCTGCCGGGCATGACCATCGTGTGCGGCGACAGCCATACCTCCACCCATGGCGCGCTGGGCGCGCTGGCGTTCGGGATCGGCACGTCCGAGGTCGAGCACGTCATGGCGACGCAGACCCTGCTGCAGAAACCCGCCAGGAACATGAAGGTCGCGGTGGAGGGCAAGGTCGGTCCGGGCGTCAGCGCCAAGGACATCATGCTGGCGATCATCGGCAGGCTCGGCACGGCCGGGGGGACCGGCTACATCATCGAATTCACCGGCTCCGCGATCCGGGCGCTCGACATGGCGGGGCGCATGACGATCTGCAACATGTCGATCGAGGCCGGGGCGCGCGCCGGGCTTGTCGCCCCGGACGAGACGACGTTCGAATATGTGCGCGGCCGTCCCTTCGCCCCCAAGGGCGAAGCGTTCGAACAGGCCGTTGCCTACTGGAAGACCCTCGTCTCCGACGAGGGTGCGCATTACGACAAGGTGGTGGAACTGCGGGCCGAGGAGATTTCGCCCGTCCTGACATGGGGCACCAGCCCGGAAACCGTCATTCCCGTGACCGGGAACGTACCGGACCCCGCCGATGAACCGGACATGGCGCGCAGGGCGCAGATGCAGCGCATGCTCGACTACATGGGGCTGAGCGCCGGGCAGAAGATCGCGGGCACGCCCGTTGATGTCGTCTTCATCGGGTCCTGCACCAACAGCCGGATCGAGGACCTGCGCGCCGCGGCCGCCATCGTGGCGGGACGGCACGTCGCCGAAGGCGTGCGCGCGATGGTCGTGCCGGGATCGGGGATCGTGAAGGCGCAGGCGGAGCAGGAGGGGCTGGACCGCATTTTCCTCGATGCCGGGTTTGAATGGCGCGAGGCGGGATGTTCGATGTGCCTTGGCATGAACCCGGACAAGCTGACGCCGGGGCAGCGTTGCGCCTCGACATCCAACCGTAATTTCGAGGGACGGCAGGGACCCGGTGGCCGCACCCACCTGCTGTCGCCCGCGATGGCGGCCGCGGCGGCTGTCACGGGATGTCTGACCGATGTGCGGGAGCTGATCTGAAATGGATAAATTCACGGTCCTGACGGGCACTGCCGCTCCGCTGCCGCAGGAAAACATCGACACGGACAAGATCATTCCCGCGCGGTTCCTCAAGACCACAAAGCGTTCCGGGCTTGGCGTGCATGCGTTCGACAGCATGCGCTACAACGTCGATGGTTCGGAAAACCCCGATTTCATCCTGAACCAGGCGCCGTATCGCAAATCGCAGATCCTGATCACCCATGACAATCTGGGCTGTGGCTCATCGCGCGAACATGCGCCATGGGCCCTGCTGGATTTCGGGATCCGCTGCGTCATCGCGCCGTCATTCGCGGATATCTTTTTCAACAACTGTTTCAAGAACGGCATCCTGCCGATCGCCCTGCCGCGCGAGATATGCGACGAACTGATGGCCGATTCCCGCATGGGGGAAAACGCCCGCATCACCATCGACCTGCAACGCCAGGTGGTCGTTCGCCCGGATGGCACCGAAATTCCGTTCGAGGTTGATCCCCTGCGCAGGCACCTGCTGCTGGAGGGACTGGACGATATCGGCCAGACGCTGCAGCACGAGGACGCGATCGAGACATTCGAGGCGCGCCGCAGGCGGGACGAACCATGGATGCCTTCCATCACCATCGACTGAACGTCGCGGCGCCAGCAGGGGTCAGTTTTTTCAGCAGGGAGCTGTCATGTCCGAAACCAAGAAACTTCTGATCCTTCCTGGTGATGGAATCGGTCCCGAAATCATGCGCGAGGTGGCGCGCATCATGGCGTGGATGAGCCGCGCGCGCGGGATCAATTTCGACATTACCGAGGACCTGGTGGGCGGCGCGTCGCTGGCGGTGCATGGGGTGCCCATCCGTCAGGAAGTCATTGACAAGGCCCGGGCCGTCGATGCGGTGCTGTTCGGTTCGGTGGGGGACCCGAAATGGGTGTCCGCCGGATTTGACCGGCGTCCCGAAATCGCGATCCTCAAGCTGCGGCAGGAACTTGGCCTGTTTGCCAACCTGCGCCCGGCAAAGGTGTTCGACGCCCTGGCCGAGGCCAGCACGCTGAAGCCCGAGGTGGTACGCGGGCTGGACATCATGATCGTGCGCGAAACGGTGGGCGGGATCTATTTCGGCAATCCGCGTGGCATTGAAACCCTGCCGGACGGTTCGCGGCGCGGCATCAATACCGAAGTCTATACGACGCCGGAAATCGAACGCGTGGCCCGCGTTGCGTTCGACCTTGCGCGCAAGCGTGGCAATCGCGTCTGTTCGGTCGAGAAGTGCAACGTGATGGAAAGCGGCCTGTTGTGGAAAGAGGTCGTGACCGACCTGCATGCACGTGAATACGCCCGTGTCGAACTGACG
This sequence comes from Novacetimonas cocois, assembly GCF_003311635.1. Classification (GTDB taxonomy): domain Bacteria; phylum Pseudomonadota; class Alphaproteobacteria; order Acetobacterales; family Acetobacteraceae; genus Novacetimonas; species Novacetimonas cocois. Next base: position 260,868 of record NZ_QEXL01000001.1, read on the forward strand.
CACATGCTGGCGGACAACTGCGCCATGCAGCTGGTGCGCAATCCGCGCCAGTTCGACGTGATCGTCACGGGGAACCTGTTTGGTGACTTGCTGTCGGATCTTGCCTCCATGCTGACCGGCAGCCTTGGCATGCTGCCTTCGGCCACGCTAGGCGCCGTGGATGCCAACGGGAAGCGTCCCGCCCTGTATGAACCGATCCACGGCAGCGCGCCCGATATCGCGGGCAAGGGGCAGGCCAATCCGCTGGCGCAGATCCTCTCCTTCGCGATGCTGCTGCGGTATTCGTTCGACATGCATGAAGATGCGGCCCTGATCGAAACCGCGGTGGCAAACGTGCTGGCCAGCGGTCTGCGGACGGCCGATATCATGAGCCCCGGCATGGCCGTCGTGGGCACCGAGGTCATGGGAGAGGCCGTGGTGCGCGAACTCGACAAGCTGCAGCAGGGCTGATCACGCCATCCGCATGGCGGGCGGCCCCCTGTCCGTCCGCCATGCTGCCTGATCCCCGATGGCAGGGATCAGGACGATCCGGTCCGCCTTTCGAAAGTTGTCTGAAAAGGCAGGGCCACCAATAATCTGAATTTATAGAAGTTTTTGGTGAAGCTTTTTGCAAAAAGCTTCATGAAGACGTCGCCTTTTGGGGAAAGGGTGACACCCGGAAACTCCGTTGTTTTTCAAACAGCCTCTTACAGGCCAGGCTTGAGGACATATCCCTTGCCCCGTACCGTCTGGAGGAAGCGCGGCTCCCTCGGGTCGGGTTCGATACGGCGGCGCAGGCGCGTCACCTGCACGTCAACGGCGCGTTCGCCGATCTCGTCCATCTCCAGCGTCTGGGCGATTTCAAGGCGTGAGAGCACTTCGTTGGGATGGCGCGCCAGAACCGCCAGCAGCGCGGATTCCCCGCCTGTCAGGTGAACCGTACCGTCCTTGCCGCTCAGCAGGCTACGGGCCGGGTCGAATTCCAGTTCGCCCAGCCGGACGATCCGCAGGTTGTTGGTCGGCGGCGGCGGTGCGAAACGCCGCAGGTGCGCCTTGAGCCGCAGCAGGAGCTCGCGGGGTTCGAAGGGCTTGCCAAGGTAATCGTCCGCGCCGGCTTCCAGACCGATGATCCTGTCTTCGGGCTCTCCGCGCGCGGTCAGCAGCAGGATGGGGAAATCCAGCCCTTCGTTACGCAGGTCCCGTGTCAGTTCCAGCCCATTTTCGCCCGGCATCGTGATGTCCAGCACCAGCGCGTCGGGCTGCATGAAGCCAAGGACCTGACGTGCCTCCTGCGCGGATGCGGCGATGCTGACGCGGAATCCCTGTTCCGTCAGATAGCGCTGCAGCAGCCGGCGCAGGCGCGGATCGTCATCAACCACCACGATATGCGCGTCGAGCGCGGCGGGTTCACGCAGCGCGGGGGAGGCGGCGGGACGGGGGGACCTGTTCATTCACGACTCCGTTGTGTCTGACCGGGCGCTACGGCATCGCGGTGGTGTGCCACGCGATTCGATTCGTCAATCAGCCCCTGCATGACCCGACGGAATCCCTCGACAGCCGGACCGCCCGCATCGCGATAGACGCGCAACAGGACTTCACGCTGTTTTTCGAACAGGCGACGCTCCATCTCGCATCCTGCCTCGGTCAGGCGCAGCAGGCGCATGCGCCGGTCGCGCGGGCTGGTGCGTTGATGGATCAGTCCGCGCCGCAGCAGGTCGTGCAGGGCACGCGCCATGCTTTGCTTGGTAATGGCCAGAATGTCCAGAAGCGCGCCCACGGAAATATCGGGTTCGTTTTTTACAAACTGTAAGATTCGCTGATGGGCATGCCCGATCTGCATTTCCTCCAGCAGGGGATCCAGCAGGCTTCCAAAACTCCGGCAGGCCAGCGTCATCAGGATCTGCGCCTGACGCATGTCCTCGTCGCGCAGGAACAGGAGTTCCACGCCCGCACGGGCGCGTGCGCGGGGGGGAATCGGGGGAGGGGGCAATCGCTGCTCGGTCAGGGAAAGGGGGAAAGGGGAGAGGGGCGTATCAGAAGGGCCGGCCCATCAGGCGGTTCTTCAGGCGGGTGATGCGCGCGATATCCGCCAGCCTGCGGTCGAGGAATTCTTCCACCGCGGCCATGTTGCCGCCACGCGCCAGCCAGAACAGCAGGGTGGAGACATAGATCCCCGTCAGCGAAATGCGTTTGGTCGCGTGGGTAAAACCCTGCGAATCGTCGCCGGCCGCCGTCCAGATGGCATTGACCGTGCGCGCGATGGTGCGTGCCAGGATATGGGCATGTCCCGGCATCATCAGCACCGCCAGGGCATGGCGCACGGCGGGGCGGTGGGGGACTGCCTGTTCAAGGCGGAACATGATCGCGGCACGGACCCGGCGGCTCAGTTTACGGGAATGGAAACCGTGCGCTGCGGCCAGCATGTCGCGATCGGCCAGGTCGAAGCTGGCTTCGGCCACGTCGGCGATGCCGCCGGGAAACAGCAGGTCGGCATTGTTGCCCGCCACCTGCCGCACGATGGCCATGGACCATTCCCGATGTCCCACCCCGGACATCATCTGGCGGATGGCGGCGTCGCGGGCGGGGGAATGATCGACGGGCGGGGGAGTGAGGCATGATGCGGCCGACGCCGTGATGAAGGATCCGATCATGCCTGCTGTGCTCCGTAACGTGCCATTTCAGTGTCAAACCCCATCAGTCGGAGATCGTTCATTCGCATCGGGTACAATATGCCGTCGAGGTGATCATATTCATGTTGCATCACATTCGCCAGAAAACCCGACGCGGTGCCCGCGACAGGCTGTCCCTGCGCATCAAGGCCACTATAGCCGATGCGGGCATGGCGCGGCACCCATCCCCGCATTCCCGGAATCGACAGGCATCCCTCCAGCCGCAGGACGGTTTCTTCATCCAGCGGGGTGATCTGCGGATTTATCAGCACTGACGGCCCGCAGGGCTGGTCATCCTCGGCGCCGGTGTTACGTGCCTGCGGCACACGATAGACAAATATCCGGCATGAACGGTGGATCTGCGGCGCGGCAAGGCCGACGCCACCCGCATCCTCCATCGTTTCGATCATGTCGGCCACCAGCTGGCGGATGTCGGGATGGGTGGGGTCCGTGACCTCATCGGCGCGACGTAGCAGCACGGGATGGCCCATGCGTGCGATCTTGAGCAGGGTCATGACGGCGTTGATCCTTTGCATCGGGTGGTAAAACGCGTCGCCTGCGTTTCATGCATGGGACGGTCGTGAAATAACCTGTCCCGGCGCGATATAAAACCACCGGAAATATTTGTGTTGGCCGATCGGGCTGTGATATAGGTGCGGCCCGTTTGGGAATCGCACGCAGGGAATGGCCTCGGGCGGTCATCCCCCATTACAGATACCCATCGCCGCCGGCGCAAGTGACGGCTAAAGCAGGAGTTGACGACCCAGTGCAGGTTCTCGTTCGTGATAATAACGTCGATCAGGCTCTCAAGGCCCTCAAGAAGAAGATGCAGCGTGAAGGCATCTTCCGGGAAATGAAGCTGCGTCGGCACTATGAAAAGCCGTCTGAGCGCAAGGCGCGCGAAGCTGCAGAAGCCGTGCGCCGTGCGCGCAAGATGGAGCGCAAGCGTCTGGAACGCGAAGGGTTCTGATCTGTTTTCAGATACCGGGCACCGCCCGTGGGAAAGGCCGGCTTCCGCATGGGGTCGGCTTTTTTTATGTCGGGCGGCTGGATAGGGCATGACGCAGCGTAAAGATCCCCCGTCGCCGGTCGCGGGCCGATCCGCCATCGGCGCCCGCGCCGACCGTCTGGTGCGGCGCGTCCTGCCGCGTTCGCTGCTGGGGCGCATGCTGCTGATCGGGTTCATTCCCCTGCTGGTGACGCAGGGGATTTCGCTGGAACTGTTTTACGGAAATTACCTGAAAATCGTCTCGCGCCGTCTGTCGGCGGGTGTGGTGAACAATATCGCCATGACCATCGACATGATGGAACGTTATCCCGCGCCGGCGGACCGTGCATGGATCCTGGACGATGTCCATCAGCGCGCGCAGCTGCTGATGACCTGGCGGGAGGGGGAAAACCTTGCGCGGGTCGGAACGAACCACGTGCTGGGGCCGGTGGATGACGACCTTGTCCGCGATCTGCGCGGCGCCATCGGGCGGCCGACCTTCGTGGACTGGAAAAGCGACCGCCATATCGTGTCGGTCTTCATCCAGATGCCGGACGGTGTCCTGCGCGTCGATACCCCGCGCAAGCGGCTGGACGTGGCGCCGGTGTGGCTGTTTGTCGCGTGGGCGACCGGCAGCGCCCTGCTGCTGTTCTGCATCGCGGCGTTTTTCATGCGCAACCAGGTGCGCGCCATACGGCGGCTGGCCCGCGCGGCGGAACTGTTCGGGCTGGGGCGCGACATCGACCCGATCCAGCCCGAAGGGGCGCAGGAAATCCGCAAGGCGGCGGTGGCGTTCAACCGCATGCGCGATCGCATCTTCCGCTTTGTGGAGCAGCGGACGTCAGTGCTGGCGGGGGTGTCCCACGATCTGCGCACCCCGCTGACGCGCCTGCGCCTGACGCTGGCAATGCTGCCGAGGGAGGGGGACATCCGGGGGGAAGACCTCAGGCCGGATATCGAGGACATGATCGCCGACGTGGGCGAGATGGAGCATATGATCGAAGGCTACCTCTCCTTCGCCCGGGGGGAAGGGGCCGAGGTTCCGTCACAGGTGGATGTCCGCGATCTTCTTGATGAGGTTGCGGCGGGGGTGCGGCGTATCGGCATGCACGAAGTCACGGTCAGCGTGCCGCGCCGGATGGAGATTGTGGTGCGGGTGGCGGCATTCCGGCGCGTGCTGTCCAATATTGTCGAAAATGCGCGACGGCATGCCACGCACATCTGGCTGAGCGCCCGGCAGAAGCGCAACAGCACCGTCATCTATATCGATGATGACGGCTGCGGCATTGACGAATCCCGTCGTGAAAGCGTCTTCCGCCCGTTCGAAAGCGGGCGCGACGGGGGGACAGGCCTTGGGCTTGCCATCGCGCGCGACATCATTCACGCCCATGGCGGCGAAATCAGGCTGGAAAGCAGCCCGTCCGGCGGGCTGCGTGTCAGGATCATCGTCCCGAACTGATGGGATCAGGGCAGGCTGTTGCCTGCGCCGCCATGACCCGGACCGCCATTCATGCTGTTCATCGGGCCCGTGCTGCCGCCATAGGCGCTGTTGGACATCATCTGGCTCATGGGGTTGTAGCGTCCGACATTGCCCAGGATCTGCTGCATGACGTTGATCTTGGTGCCCGGCGTCGGCGTGCTGCCTGCCGCCATGCTGACGTAACGGGCGTCATCCTTGTTCAGCGTCCGCAGGTTGCGCAGGATGCCCCCGTCGTCAAAGGTCAGGACCACCACCTGCTGTTTTTCGATGTTCGGGAAGCTGATGGGGACCAGCTTCTGCTTCATGGAGATATAGATCCACGTATTGTCGTCAAAGGTCGCGCGGCTGGTGGGGGAGCCGAGGAGGTCCATCACGTCGGATCGCGAACTGGTCCCTGTCTTCAGCTGTTTGTAATCATCCGGCTGCACCAGGGAGCCACGCTGGATCACGCTGGGCTTGAACACGGCGCATCCCGACAGCGACAGGCCAACCCCGATGACAGCGCACGAAAACAGGCGTAAGGAACGGGGGCGGGAAAAGATGTGCTGCGGTGACCTCATGATCGGGTAAAGCGTCCTGATAAGATGCGGCAGATAGACAATCCGTCATTCCGGGTGCCTTATTGGCGAAATGAAGTCAATTGCAGATCGGACGCAAGGCGGAAAAACACATCCGGCGGCGGCCCGATGGCGGTAAGCATCGCGTTGGATCCCCTCCCGGCCGGGTCGGCGTGGCGGCCTGTCGGAACAGCAGGAGAAGATACGAACATGGAGCCAGAATTTTCCCGCCGCGTCCCGGTGGGGCGCATCGCGCTCAAGGGAATGGAAACCTCCATCGAGGCCACGCCCGACGAATGCGCCGCCCTCGCGCGGCGTTTCAGGATTCCCGCGATCCGCGATCTCGCCTGCCGCTATCGCCTTGTCCCCGGCCCGCAGGGGGAGGTCATGGCCGAAGGGTGGCTGACGGCGCACGTGACGCAGGAATGCGTCATCAGCCTTGAGCCGTTCGAGGACGCGATCGCCGAATCCTTTACCGTGCGCTGCATCCCCGCGGAACGTTTCCGCGAGGATGACGAGGTCGATCCGTTCAGCATCGACGAGGTGCCCTATGAACGCGAGAGCATCGATATCGGCGAGCTGGCGGCGGAGGAGCTTTCGCTGGGTCTCGACCCCTATCCGCACAAGCCCGGAAGCGTGATCCCGGCCGAACTTCTGGACGGGGAAGACGACGACGGGGAGGAGGACGAGGAACCCCGGCGACAGCCTTTCGCGGCCCTTGCGGACCTGAAGAAAAAGCATAACTGAAGGGCCGGAACCACGCGCGGGGGCGGCGGCGGACCGGCAGATCGCAAGATCGTCTCTTGCGGAATGTCATATGGTCTGCTAGAGTGCCCCCCTCAATTGTTGATAACTGACCGGGTGATGCCTGACTGGCCTTGCCGGGTTGTGATCCCAGATCGGAGGGGCCCAGGCCCATGGCTGTACCTAAGAGAAAAACTTCGCCGTCCCGTCGTGGCATGCGTCGCAGCCATGCTGCGCTGCCGGTGCAGGCGCACGCGGAATGCTCCAACTGTGGCGAACTGAAGCGCCCCCATCATGTATGCAGCCATTGCGGGCATTATGACGGCCGTGAAGTCGCATCCGCAGGCAAGGCGCTGAAAACTGCGGTCCGCGCCTGACAGCTTCCGGCGCGGCAATCTGTCGGGACGGGGGGAGCCATTGATGTGGCGCGGGAGTGGTAGTCAGATACATCCCGACCCGTCCGGATCGCGCAGGGAGATATCCGGCAGGGGAAAGCTTCCCCGTTGCCACTTGCGCGTTTTATCTTCACCCGGCACAAGACGAGCATGACCGAGACAGGTTCCTCTTTTTCCGCGACACAGTCCTACACTCTGGCCATTGATGGAATGGGTGGGGATGGCGGTCCGGAAGTCGTGGTGGCCGGACTGGCGATTGCCGCTGACCGACATCCATCCGCCAGAATTCTTCTGATTGGCGACGAAAACCGGTTGCGCACCCTTCTGGCGCAGTATCCGCAGGCGGCCGCGATATGCACCGTCCGCCCCGCCGGTTCCGCCATTTCCATGGAAATGAAACCCACGGCCGCATTGCGGGTGCGCGATTCCTCGCTGCGCCTGTCGATGGACGCCGTCTCCAACGGGGAGGCGATGGGCGTGGTTTCCGCTGGAAACAGCGGCGCGATGCTTGCCCTTGCCAAGATCGTGATAAAGACGCTGCCGGGGATTTCCCGTCCCGCCATGGCCGCCATCAGCCCCACGACAAAGGGCGACGTGGTCATGCTCGACCTCGGCGCGAACGTGGCGTGCGACTGGCGCAACCTGGTGGAATTCGCCGTGATGGGCGAAGCCTTCGCCAAGGCCGTGCTGGGCCTGCCCGCGCCGACCATCGGGCTTCTCAATGTCGGGTCGGAGGAACTCAAGGGCGACGAGCGGCTGCGTCAGGCGGCCGAAGTGCTGCGTGGCAGCCCGCTTGCGCGTCAGTTCCACGGGTTTGTCGAAGGTCATGACATCACCGCCGGCACCACCGACGTGGTGGTCACGGACGGCTTTACCGGCAATGTCGCGCTCAAGACCGGGGAAGGGGCGCTGAAGATGGCCTTTACCCTGCTGCGTCAGGTCTTCAGTTCCGGCCTGCTTGGCCGGATCGGCTACCTGCTGGTGCGGCCCGGGCTGGAACGCATGAAGGAATGGCTGGATCCGCGTCGTTATAACGGCGCGGTATTCGTCGGACTGAACGGCGTGGTGGTGAAGTCGCATGGGGGCACCGACGCCGAAGGGTTCGCCTCTGCCGTGGATGTGGCGATCGACATGGTCACCCATGATTTCAATGCCGGTATCCGTGACCAGCTTGCCCGCATGGGAAGCCTGACGGCCAGCAGGTTCAGTAACGAAAAGGAGTCGACGCAGGCGGTTTCGGCTTCCTGAGTCGCTGGGGTGGGCAAGGAAAGCCTCTCGTGCCTGTGGGGTGCGATACGTGCCGCCCTGCTCCCAACAGGTTTGGACAGACACGCATGAAGGCGAGACACTCGCTGCTGAAGGGTTTCGGTGGTTATCTGCCGGACAGGATCGTGACCAACGATGAACTGGCCACCCGGCTGGAAACCTCGGACGAGTGGATTCGCGCCCGCACCGGAATCGCGCAGCGCCATGTCGCCGGGCCGGAAGACACCGCCGTCAGCATGGCGGCGCGGGCGGGACAGCAGGCGCTGGATTATGCCAGGGTCAGCCCTGACGATGTCGATGCCATCATCGTGGCGACAAGCACGCCGGATCAGGCATTCCCCTCCACCGCAGTGAGGGTACAGGCGGAACTCGGCATTACGACCGGGTTCGGTTTTGATGTCGCGGCGGCCTGCTCGGGCTTCATTTATGCGCTTTCCACCGCCGATGCCCTGATCCGCAGCGGGCAGGCGCGTTCTGCGCTGGTGATCGGCAGCGAGGTCTATTCGCGTATTCTCGACCCTGATGACCGTTCGACCTTTGTCCTGTTCGGCGACGGTGCGGGTGCTGTCTTCATGCAGGCAACGGATGACGCGGACGGGCAGGGGATCCTGTCGACCCACCTCCATTCCGACGGTCGTTATGGCGACCTGCTGTATGTCGATGGCGCGATCGGCCAGTCCGACAAAAGCGCCCACCTGAAAATGCAGGGACGCGACGTTTTCCGCCATGCGGTGGCCAAGCTGTCCTCCTCGGTGGATGAGGTCCTGGCGGCGAACGGCCTGCAGTACGAGGACGTGTCGTGGCTGGTGCCGCATCAGGCGAACCTGCGGATCATTGACGGCGTGGCGCGCAAGCTGCGCCTGCCGCCCGAACGGGTCGTGATCACGGTGGACCGGCATGCCAATACTTCTGCCGCGTCGATCCCGCTGGCCCTGAACGAGGCCGTGCGCGACGGGCGGATTCGCACCGGCGACCTCGTGCTGATGGAGGCGCTGGGCGGTGGCCTGACATGGGGGGCGGCGCTGGCGCGGATGTAGGCGGCCGGCGTGCGACCGTGTCCGGCGGAATGCGGACGCAAGAAAAAAACGAACCTGTCAACACATTGAATTGACGGTGGCTGATGGCATGCATAACGTTACCGCATGAGCACAGTGACCCGCGCCACTCTGGCAGAACAAATCTATAGTCAGGTTGGACTTTCCCGTCATGAGTCCGCCGATATCCTCGAACACGTCCTGGAAAAAGTGGCCCATGCACTCGAAACCGGGGACACCGTAAAGATCAGCGGATTCGGGACGTTTTCCGTCCGCAAGAAGGGGCGCCGCACGGGCCGCAACCCGAAAACCGGGGTTGAGGTGCCGATTCTGCCGCGTTCCGTCCTGGTCTTTCGGCCCAGTCAGCTGTTGCGGGCGCATGTGAACGGTACCACCGGCCATACGAACGCAGAGGACGACGAATGAATGTCCAAGACCCCGCCCCGGATGGCATGAGGAACCTTTCCGCAGCATCTGCGGAAAGCAGCGACGACGCCCTGCCGATTTACGAGGTCGCGCGTCAGCTCGGGATCGCGCAGCATGTTCTACGCACGTGGGAAAACCGCTTTCCCCAGCTTCAGCCCATTCGTGGGCCAAGTGGCCGCCGTCTGTACCGGCCGGAGGACGTGGCGCTGCTGCGCCGGATTTCCGATATGCTGTATGTCCGCCATCTCTCCCTGGGGGAGGTGCAGCGCATCCTGACGGGACCGGACGAGGCCCGGGACGACACGCTCCATGTGGCCGCTCCTCCGGCTGCGTCCGCGCCGATGCCCGAAGCGGGTCCGGTTGTCGAAATTACCGACGTGCGGATCGAGGAAGTCACCATCGTGGAGGAGGTGCAGCAGGACGAAGCCGCGCCCGTATCCGGCGATGCGTCGGCTGAAGAAGATCAGGCCGTACCCGCGGAACCCGAGGCGATGGCGGATGCCCCGCTGATGGGGGATGGGGAAGACGGGGACGCCGCTGCCGCGTTGCGCGAATCGCAGGAACCGGATGCGCCGCCGGTTGGCGTGGCACAGTCGCACGATTGCGCCCCGGATGCGCAGCCTGAGGGGGTAGCCGAAGCATCCACGCAGGAAGATATTTCCGCGCAGGATGCGTCCGTGAATACGCCGATTGCGGAATCGGGGGAAGATGAGGACGAAGCCCCGCTGGAACAGCTTGTGATGCTGGAACTGGAACGGCTGCGCGCTGAAAATACGATACTGCGCGAAAACCTGCGCGGGATACTGGTCGAACTTCAGGCCTTGCGTGAAATGGTGCCGGTCTAGCGATCGGGGAGATACCGGGAAAGAAGGGGGCAGGGACCAGGCGTTCCTGCCCCCTTTGTGTTTTTACGGGTTTAATTTTTGCTGTCAGATGAAGAAGATGGCTTGCAGCCCCCCGGTGGGCCTGCTACACGATGCGTCATCGCAGACAGGCGGGCAGTAGCGCAGCCTGGTAGCGCATCAGTCTGGGGGACTGGGGGTCGTGGGTTCGAATCCCGCCTGCCCGATATCCCTGTCTGCGATAAGATATCCCTGAAATCGTTGTTTTTATTCCATGCCCGTCAGGGGCATCCTGCGTCCGCCGTTCAGTCGCGGACGCGCGTCCAGTTGCGCCATATCATGTGCAGCACGGACATGATGGCCGGCCCCATGAACAGCCCCAGCAGGTTCCAGCTTTCCGCGCCACCAAGGATGCCGGTCAGGACCCACAGGAACGGCAGTTGCGTCGATCCGCCGATCAGGGCAGGGCGCACAAGGTGGTCCGCCAGGAAAATGACAGCCAGCCCGATCAGCATGATGGCGATGGCGACCATGGCGCTGCCCTTGATCAGCAGGAGGATCGACACGATCCCTATGGCGATCGCGGCGCAGAATGGGATCATGGCGGCCACGGCGGTCACCACCCCGAACAGGAAGGGATGCGGCGCGCCCGCGATCAGGTAGGCAATGCCCATCAGCAGTCCTTCGCCCATCCCCACAAGGACCAGCCCCGCCACCGTGCCGTGGATGGAGGCGATGATCTGCAGCGCGATCCTTTCCCCCCGTTTGCCAAAGGCGCGACGCGACACCACCAGACACTGCCGGATGACCGAATCCCCGTCCTTGAGCAGGAAGAACAGGGTCAGGATGGAAAAGATGAACAGGATGCCCCGGTGCATCACCTGGGAGCCCAGCTGCTGCGTCATCTTCACGCTCTGCCCGATCCGCAGGGAGCCCAGCAGGGCGGAAAAGTCATCAGGGTCCTGCAGGTGGCCTTCCCACCATGACCGCATGCTCTGCGCGCCGACGGGCAGGTGATCGACCCACGGCGGAACCGGCAGGCCCGAATGCCGCGCATTGTTCAGAAGGTGAAGGACGCTTTCGGCATCGCGCGCGGCCTCTATCCCGAACAGGGTCACAGGCACCAGGAAAATCAGCGCGATGCCCAGCGTAAAGGCCGCCGGCAGCAGAAGCTGGTGCGTGGCGGCATGCCAGCGGATGCGGGCACGGACATAAAGCGGCCATGACGCGATGGCAAAGATTCCCCCCCAGATCAGCGACGGCAGGAAACCGCGAACCGTATAAAGCGCCATCGCGACGAAAAACAGCGCCAGCAGCCCCCGTGCGATCCGCTGCGCCCGCTGTGTTTCGCGAAAGGAACGGAAAGTGCGAAGTGACTGCCCGTTACCTTCCAGTCCGGGGTCCGGCAGGTGGGATTCGGCATCGGCGATCTTGTGATCCGGCATGGTCATCCTTGTGATGTCCCCCGTCCGGCCAACTGGGCCGGGCGGGGAGCGATGGGGCGGGGTCAGGCGGTTTCGATGGCCCAGATGGCAAAGGCATGGATCAGGGCCGCGTCCTTGAGGGAGTCGAAACGTCCCGTCGCGCCCCGGTGTCCCGCCTCCATGTTGGTGCGTAACATGACCGGGCGTGATGAAAGCGTATTTTCACGCAGGCGCGCCACCCATTTCGCGGGCTCCCAATAGGTCACGCGCGGGTCCGTCAGTCCCCCCATCGCCAGGATGGCGGGATAGTCACGCGGCCGCACCTGTTCATAGGCGGCATAGCTTTCGATCAGGTCATAGGCCGCCGCATCCTCCAGCGGGTTGCCCCATTCGGGCCATTCCGGCGGCGTCAGCGGCAGGGAGGCGTCGGACATGGTGTTGAGTTCATCGACGAACGGCACGACCGCCACGATTCCGGCGAACAGGTCGGGGCGCATGTTGGCGATGGCCCCCATGACCATCCCCCCGGCGGATCGGCCATCGGCCACGATTTTCCCCTTCGCCGCGAAACCCTGTCCGATCAGGTGTTCGGCGCAGGCGATGAAATCGGTAAAGCTGTTGACCTTGTTCCTGCCGCGCCCGCCAAGGAACCAGCCCCACCCTTTTTCCGAACCGCCGCGTACATGGGCGATGGCATGAAACCATCCCCGGTCGACAAGGCTGAGCGTGCGGGTGGAAAAATCAGGCTCGATCGCATACCCGTATGACCCGTACCCGTACAGGAGCAGCGGCGCGGACCCGTCGCGGGGCGTATCGTGGCGGCCAAGGACGGTAATCGGCACCTCCTGCCCGTCAGGGGCGCGGGCCATCAGGCGCCAGCAGCGGTAATCGGCGGGATTGTGGCCGGAGGGGACATCCTGCTGTTTCAGCAGGCGGCGCGCGCGCTTTTGCATGTCATAGGCGAACCACTGCCGCGGCGTCGTGGGCGACTGATAGATGTAGCGCAGTTCGGTGGTGTCATATTCATACCCCCCGGAGAGGGAGAGGTCATAGGCCGCTTCCCCTGATCCCAGCACATGACGTTCCCCCTGTCGCGTCTGCATGACGATACGGCAGTTGGCCTCATGCCGTTCCCGCCAGACCAGCCAGTCGGCGAAGGTGCAGCACGCGGTGATGTAGCGTCCGGGTTCATGGGGCACCAGTTCGCGCCAGTTCGCCCGCGCGGGGGCATCCTGCGGCGCCAGTTTCAGCGTGAAGTCAATGGCCCCGCCGGCATTGGTCAGGACGACGAAATCCGTCCCCCAGTGATGCAGGTCGTACATCACGCCCTCATGGCGTGGTTCGACGCATGCGGGCGGCGCGTCAGGGGTCGCGGCCGGGATCAGCCATGATTCAGAGGTATCGTGGTTGCCCGATGTAATGATGATCCACTGTCCCGACCGCGTGGCCGACACGCCGACGAAAAAGCCGGCGTCCTTTTCCTCATACACCAGCGTATCGGCATCCGATCCGATTTCGCGGCGATAGACGCGCGCGGGGCGGCCATGGTCATCGCGCCAGATCCAGAACAGGTGGCGGCTGTCGGGGGCGAAGACGAAGGCCCCGCTGCAGTTTTCGATCGGTGCGCCCACGGTCGCGCCGGTGGCGATGTCATTGATCCGCACGCGATAGATTTCGGAGCCCTGCGTGTCCTCGGCATAGGCGAAAAGCCGGTGGTCGGGGCTGTGGGTCGCGGCGGCAACCGCGAAATATTCATGCCGGGCGGCGCACGCGTTCACATCCAGCAGCACCTGTTCGCGTTCCGGGGCATCGGCGGCATGGCGGGCATGGACGGGATACTGCGCCCCCCGGTCATAGCGGGAGTAATAGTACCACGGCCCGTGGGGCACGGCGGGATAGGATTCCACCTCCTGCATCCGTCCCTTCATTTCCGCGACCAGCTTTTCCTGAAGGTCCGTGGTGCCGGACAGCACCGCCGCCGTATAGGCGTTTTCCGCCCTCAGATGCTCTGCGATGTCTTCACGCAGGAGCGAGGGATCGCGCAGCACGGCCTGCCAGTTATCGTCCTTCATCCATGCGTATTCGTCCTCCCGCACGCGGCCAAGCTGCTCTATGCGGTGGAGAACCTTGCGCGCGACGGGGGGCGTGGTCATGGGCATCGGTCTTTCGGGTCGGTGACAGGGGCGGAATGCGGCATGGCACGGGCCATGGCGGCATGTCCGGCGTGGAATGGCAATAACGAACTGTCGCGATGGCCGGTCATGTCGCGGGTGCGGAGGGCGTCGGCCCGGACGGGACATGGCCGGACCGCCCGGCAAAGAAACGCCACCCGTCCAGTCCCGCGCGCAGGCGCTGGCCTTCCTCGGTCGCGGGATCGATCAGGCCCGTGCGCAGGAACAGGTCGATCAGGACAAGATTGACGTTGAACTTGAAGGCATCGGTATCGCGCACCAGCCGGAAGGCTTCGGCCAGCGGGATCAGGGAAAATTCCTCCACCTCCCCATCGGCGGGGCGGGGGATGAAATCCTCGGGCAGCAGCAGCTCAAAACAGTGGAGGATATCGCGGCGCAGCCCCTCCGGCCGGTCAAGGGCATAACGTATGGTGACCGTGGGCGTTGCGCGCGCCAGCAGGCTGGCGGGCAGGCTGGCCTCTTCCGCCGCTTCCTTTTGCAGGGCCTGCGCCGGGGTGTGGCCCGCCGGGATGCCCCCCGCCACAAGGTGGTCCAGCTTGCCGGGGTCGAGCCGCTTGCTCATCGAGCGGCGCGCGATCCACAGGTGCAGCCCCTCCGCGCGGCGCACGAGGCCATTGAGGTGCACGCCCTGCGCCATCAGCCCGAACAGGGGCAGCGCCCCGCGATCGATGCGCGCGATGGCGGGCTGGTCCACATCCGTGCGGACATCGAACAGTTCATGGTGGGAGCGGTAGACGCCCTCGCGGGCCATCGCCTCGCCAATGCCTTCCAGCCGCGCGGGATCGGTCAGCGTCACGACGCCGCGATCATGCGTCATGCCGTGGTCCAGCAGGACAGGCAGCAGTTCCGGCGCGACCCAGCCCGCAGGTGCCCCGCCCAGGTGGAAGGCAATCCGCCGGCCGGGCAGGCTGGCCGTGTTGCAGGCGGCGATGTGACGGAAAAAGGGAGTCAGGTCGGGGGACATGGAACCATCATTTCCTGCTGGGGCGTTTCACGACCGGGGCATCTGTTGCCGGGGCATCGTTGCCATAACGGCTGGTCCCGGGGCTGACAATCCTTTGCGCGGATCAGGACGGCACGCGGCGGCCATGACAGGGAGCACCTTTCGCCTGACTGGTCCCCGGCCGGAAATATGGCTTGCAAATCACGAATGGCATGTCACATCCCAATTCATGACCGCTTCCCGTGCTTCCGACCGCCGTGCCACGGCGACCAGAACTTCCGCCCTGACAACCCTGCGTGCCCTGCTGCCTTACCTGTGGCCGCCGCATGAACCGCGCGTGCGGCTGCGGGTGGCATGTGTCTGCGTGCTGCTCGTGCTGGCCAAGGTCGCGACCATCTGCGTGCCCTATCTCTATAGCAGGGTGATCGACGCCCTGCATCCGGGGCCGTCGGCGGGGATGCTGCCGCTGCTGCTGATCGTGGGATATGGCGGGCTGCGGATGCTGGCGGCCGGGCTGGGGGAACTGCGTGACGCGCTGTTCGCGCCGCTGCGTTTCCGCATCAGCCGCATCGCCGCGATCCGCAGCTTTGAACATATGCACCAGCTTTCCCTGCGCTTTCACCTCAATCGCCAGTCCGGCAGCGTGACCCGCGCCATCGCGCGCGGCACCGAAGCGATCGAGACGCTGCTGCGGGTCGGTGTGTTCAACGTGGTGCCCACCCTGATCGAAGCACTGATGGTCATCATCGTGATATGGCGGCTGTTTGACTGGCGCTATGCCGCCATCATGCTGGTGGCGGTCGCGGCCTATGTGATCTTTACGGTGTCCTTTACCTCCTGGCGGATCGGCCTGCGCCGCCGCATGAACGAAATCAACAGCGAGGCCAGCTGGAAGGCGCTCGACAGCCTGCTCAATTACGAGACGGTCAAGTATTTCGGCAACGAAGCGCATGAGCGCGACAGGTACGAGGATGCGCAGATCCGTTATGAAAAGGCGGCCATAAGCACGCAGCTTTCGCTCAACGGACTGAATTTCGGGCAGGCGGCGATCATTGCCCTGGCCCTGATCGCGGTCATGCTGATGGCAGCACACGATGTGGAGGCCGGACGCCTGAGCGTCGGGCATTTCGTGCTGGTCAACACCTACCTGATGCAGCTCTACCTGCCGCTGAACTTCCTTGGCAGTATCTATTCCTCGCTGCGCAATTCCCTGGTGGATCTCGAACATATGTTCGCGCTGATGGACGAACGTTCCGACGTGGTGGACCGTCCGGGCGCCCGCGTGCTGAAGGCCCGGCTGGATGAGGCCCCGGCCGCCGACGTGCGTTTCCGCCACGTGCGCTTTGGCTATCGCCCCGGGCGCGAAATCCTGCACGATATCAGTTTCCACGTGCGGGCCGGCAGCCGTGTCGCCATCGTCGGGCCGACGGGGGCGGGGAAATCCACCATCAGCCGTCTGCTGTTCCGCTTCTATGATGTCGATGCGGGCGTGATCGAGGTCGACGGTCATGATGTCCGCGACTATTCGCAGGCCGCCCTGCGCGCCGCCATCGGCGTGGTGCCGCAGGACACCATCCTGTTCAACGATACCATCGGCTACAATATCGGGTACGGCCGCCTTGGCGCGACGCAGGCCGAAATCGAGGAGGCGGCGAAGCTTGCGCAGATTCACGATTTCATCGTCTCGCTGCCGGAGGGATACGCCACGCGCGTCGGCGAACGGGGGCTGAAGCTGTCGGGCGGGGAAAAGCAGCGCGTGGCGATCGCGCGCACCATCCTCAAGAACCCGCGCATCCTGCTGCTGGACGAGGCGACAAGCGCGCTCGACACCCGCACGGAACAGGAAATCCAGTCCGCGCTGCGCACGGTCGCGGCCCACCGGACGACCATCATCATCGCCCACCGCCTCTCCACCGTGATTGATGCGGATGAAATCCTCGTGATGGAAAAGGGCGTGATACGCGAACGCGGGTGCCATCGCGCGCTGCTCGAACTCGGGGGGCTGTATGCCACGATGTGGGCCGCGCAGGCGGAAGAGAACGCAAAGGCGCACGTGACGCAGGACTGAATGGCGGTCATGTCGCGCCACGCGGCCCGCGACGCTGTTCCGCGCGGCGCGTGGACGCCCTCTGGTCAGCGGCGCACCCAGGGTCCATATGAAAGGCACGAACCGATAGCCAAGAGGGAGCTTTCCTGAAATGACGGATACAAAGAATACGCCCCATGACGCGGCGGGCGCGGAACAGGAAGGCGGGATCCCCGCGGAACTGAGCCATTGCGGCGCCGTGGTGGACAAGGCGATTGAATACATGCTGGGTGAAAACCTGCCGCCGGTCGCCATTTCCTCCGCCCTGCTGGGTGGTGCGCTGGGCCTGCTGTCGCGGACCATGGGCAAGGAAACCATGCAGGCGATGCTTGAAAACGCGCTGCACAGCGTCCAGGCAGGAGAACTGCATCCCGATCATGATCGTGTCGCCAAGGGCTGATACGCATTTTCACGGGCGGCTGGCATCATGGTGCCCTAGGCCATGAGGTTCCGCCCGAATCAGGGGAACAGAGGCTGAAAAACCCTGTTTTCAGACAAAAAACGCCGAATCATGGTATATCCGTCTTGACGGATCGCGGTGGTTTGGCGATAAGCCGCGCCTAATCTAGAAGATCCTTAGCCGGGCATTAGTGCCTCGGCCCCAGTCTTATCCGAGGATGATACTATGTCTCGCCGTTGCCAGATCACGGGCAAAGGCGTGCTGACAGGAAACAACGTCAGCCACGCCAACAACAAGTCCCGCCGCCGTTTCCTTCCGAACCTGCAGGAAACCTCGCTCCTGTCCGATATCCTGGGAACGCCGGTGCGCCTGCGCCTGAGCACCAACGGGATCCGCACGGTCGAGCATAATGGCGGTCTGGACGCGTTCCTGCTGTCCACGCCCAATCGCAAGCTGACGCCCGAGGCGATGACCGTCAAGCGTCGCATCCTGCGCGTGCAGGGCCGCAAGGCCGCCGCAGCAGCCTGATTTAGGGCGCGCATGACCCGCATTCCCGCCACGAACGGCGCGGGAATGCGGGTCATGGCGTAAAGCCTGGCCGACGTCAGGTTCATTATTCCGTCGTGCCGGTCTGCATCGTCCAGCCCTTGCGGCCAGGGGCGGGGGCAGCTCACGGTCCCGGCAGGCGCGAAGGGCATGCAGTCCCGTTCGCGCCCACGTTGTCTTGTGGAGGTTCTCCCGTGTCCGACAAGTCTGATCTGTCCCTGATTCGCAATATCGGTATTACCGCGCATATCGACGCCGGTAAGACCACGACGACCGAACGTATCCTTTATTACACCGGTGTGTCGCACAAGATCGGTGAAGTCCATGAGGGCAACACCACCACCGACTACATGGCGCAGGAGCGTGAGCGCGGTATCACCATCACGTCCGCCGCCGTGACATGCGAATGGGAAGGCCATCGTATCAACATCATCGACACCCCGGGCCACATTGACTTCAACATCGAGGTCAACCGCTCGCTGCGCGTGCTCGATGGCGCGGTGTTCATCATCGAGGGCGTCGCCGGCGTGCAGCCGCAGTCGGAAACCAACTGGCGTCTGGCTGACCGCTATAACGTCCCGCGCATCATCTTCATCAACAAGCTCGACCGTACCGGCGCCGATTTCTATCACGCGTTCGACACGCTGAAGGAAAAGCTGGATATCGTCGCGATCCCGCTGCAGCTGCCGATCGGCACGGAAGAGAATTTCGTCGGTGTCGTCGACCTGATCGAGATGAAGGCCATCGTCTGGGAAGGCGGCGAACTGGGCGCGAAGTTCCATGACGAGGAAATCCCCGCCGACCTGCTGGAAAAGGCGAAGGAAGCCCGTCAGAACCTGCTCGACACCGCGCTGGCCGTCGATGACGCCGCGATGGAAGAATATTTCGACAAGGGTGATGTCGATGTCGCGACGCTGAAGCGCTGCATCAAGAAGGGCACCATCTCTGGCGAATTCCGTCCCGTCCTGTGCGGCACGGCGTTCAAGAACAAGGGCGTTCAGCCGCTGCTGGACGCGGTCATCGACTTCCTGCCCGCGCCTGACGACGTGGAAGGCATCCGCATCGCGCCGCCGGAAGACGAGGAAGTTGACGAGAACAAGCTGCCGATCATCCCGGTCGATCCCGACGGGAAGTTCGCGGGCCTGGCGTTCAAGATCATCAACGACAAGTATGGCACGCTGACCTTCGTGCGCGTCTATCGTGGCGTCCTGCGGACCGGTGACACCGTCCTGAACACCACGAAGGGCCACAAGGAACGTATCGGCCGCATCTTCCAGATGCACGCTGACAAGCGTGAGGAACTCAAGGAAGTCCATGCCGGTGACATCGCGGCGTTCGTTGGCCTGAAGGACACCCAGACGGGTGATACGCTGGCCGATCCCGCCGATCCGGTGGTGCTGGAACGCATGACCTTCCCGGTTCCCGTCATCGACATCTCCGTCGAGCCGAAGACGAAGGACGCGGTGGAGAAGATGACGCTGGCGCTGCAGAAGCTGTCGGGCGAAGATCCCTCGCTGCGCCTGAAGACCGATCAGGAAACCGGCCAGACGATCCTGTCGGGCATGGGCGAACTGCATCTGGATATCATCATCGACCGCCTGCGCCGCGAATATGGCGTGGATGCGAACATCGGTGCGCCGCAGGTTGCGTATCGCGAGACGATCACGCAGGCGCACACCGAAACCTATACCCACAAGAAGCAGTCGGGTGGTTCGGGTCAGTTCGCCGAAGTGAAGATCGAGTTCGCGCCGGTCGAGCGTAACGAAGGCATCTCCTTCGAGAACAAGGTCGTCGGTGGCGCCGTGCCGAAGGAATATATCCCGGCGGTTGACAAGGGCATCATGGCGCAGGCCACGACCGGCGTCCTGGCGGGCTTCCCGACGGTGGACTTCAAGTTCACGCTGCTTGACGGCAAGTACCATGACGTCGACTCGTCCGCTCTGGCGTTCGAAATCGCGGCGAAGGCCTGCTTCCGTGAAGGCATGAAGAAGGCCGGTCCGGTCATCCTCGAGCCGATCATGGACGTGGAAATCACCACCCCGAACGACCATGTCGGTGATGTGGTGGGTGACCTGAACCGTCGTCGTGGCATGATCCAGAACCAGGAAAGCTCGGGCTCGACCGTCATGGTTCGCGCTCAGGTGCCGCTGAAGGAAATGTTCGGCTACATCTCGCACCTGCGTTCGATGACGAAGGGTCGTGCATCCTTCACGATGCAGTTCCATCACTATGATCCGGTGCCGCGCAACGTGGCCGAGGAAATCATGTCCAAGTCCGCCTGATAAAGGCGCGCAACGACATACGGGAATGGGCCGGCTCCTTCGGGGGCCGGCCTTTTTCGTCTGGATGGATGGAAATGCGTGCCGGACCGGCCTGTTGCGGCGTATCCGCCGGGAAGATGCTGTCCAGAGATGGTCTGAAAACAGCGCATTGATAAAAAAGGAGTAAAAGTTTTTGGGTGCCGCCTTTTTCAAAAAGACGGCGTCTTTCAAAGCTTTTTGGAAAAAAGCTTCACCAAAAACTTCTTTTTAAAGGCAGCCTTTCGCGAGATCAGGCCGGGGCCGCGGCCCAGCTGTCGCCCGTCTGGATGGCGCGGCCATCGTCGCGCAGTTTTTCAAGATGTGCCCGCAGGTTGAGCGTCGCCGCCCGTCGCAGGCCGGGGCGCAGCCGGAAATAGGCGGCATCGACGATCTGTTCCACCGTGCGCGGCTGTGGCCGCAGCAGGGCGGCGATGCTTTCGTGGCGTGCAAGGCGATGCGCCATCAGTCCCCGCATGCAGGTTTCGGGCTGTTCAATGGCCGGGCCATGGGCGGACAGCAGCAGGCGCGAGCCACGCCCGATCAGCCGCTCCATGCTGTCGAGGAACAGCTGCACCGATCCATGCGGGGCAGGGGGCACCAGAGTCGTGGACCATCCCATGACATGATCGCCGGTGAAGATGATGCCATCCCCGGTTTCAAGGCAGATATGATCCGTGGCATGGCCGGGCGTGTACAGCACCCGCAGCCCCGCGACCTCGTCCAGGTCATGCAGGCCCACATCGGGGGAGAAGGTGGGCTCGGCGCTGCTGTGCCAGGCATGTATCGAGGCACCGCTGCGTTGCGACAGGGGGGCGGCGCCGTCCAGATGGTCGTGATGGGTATGGGTCAGGATGATATGGGTCAGCCTGCGCCCGTTCAGCGCGCGCTCCACCGCGTCCAGATGCGCCGCGTCCGTGACGCCGGGATCGATGACGGCGGCGCCCCCGTCATGATCCACGATCCACGTATTGGTGCCATTTCCCGTCATGGGGCCGGGATTGTTGGCGACAACACGGCGTATGCCCGCAGTGACGGGCAGCGCCTGACCATAGGGGGGCGGCGGTTCGACGACGCGCCAGTCATGGCGGGACATGGGATTAGCCGAAAGCCCCGACATGGTGCATCACGCCCGTGCTGATTTCACGCACCAGCGCGAACAGGCGCTGCATGGGTTCGAATATTTCCGTATATTCGCGGGTATAGGCGCCTTCGTCACGCGGGCCGTGCGGTTCATGGAAATCCAGGTCAAAGCTGCGATCGGCGCGATAGGGGAAAATCTGTTCCAGTTCCTTGAGGACGCCGGGAATTTCCAGGCACAGGACCTTGGCCGTCAGCACGTCGCGGGTAAAGGCGTTGCGAGGCGCGAAATAGGGGATTTTCGTTGACAGCATCCATATCTGCTCGATCACCGCGATGCGGATGGCGTGCAGCAGCATCTCGTCGGCCTCCATCCGGGGGGCGTTGGGCCATGCATTGCGTAACGCCAGATGGTCGGACTGGATTCGGCGGAACATGGATTGCGTACTGGCCCAGAAATCCAGCCGTTCCAGCCCATGCATCAGCGTCAGGCATGCCTCCTGACGTTTCGGGTCCTGCTGCGACGTGGCGCGCTGCAGCCACATGTCCGGATCCAGCAGGCGGATCACCCCGCGCAGGACGCCATCGCAGGAATGGGCCAGCGCATGGGCCGCGAAATCCAGCGCCCGGCGGAAGCGCGGACTGTCGGTGAGGTAGCGTTCGAACGTATCGGGATGGCGGGTCGCCGCCGTCCCCAGCCCCTGAAGCGTATTGGCGCACCATGCCAGCTGCTGGAGGATGGCATTGTTGGGAATGGCGCGCAGCTGGCTGGGATGGCGGATGCGCGTGGTGATGGCCGCGGCATCGCTCTGCCGGGCGGAGGGACGCGATCCCGTCTTGTCGATCAGCGACGGCCCGAACGCGCCAAGCAGCGCGGCATAGCCCGGATCTTCCACCAGTCCCGTCATGCCCCGCGCGATGGTGGAAAAGAAATCGGCTGAAAAGTCCGGCTCGTCATAAACCGGGTCCTCGTCGATGGAGGTCGGGGCGAAGGCGTGCTCTGCGATCACGCTGACCGTCGCATCGGCCAGAGGCTGGGTCCCGAACAGCAGGTAGCCATCGCCCCCCTGGAACGCCGTTTCCTCCCGCAGGCGGATGCCCGCCTGAAGGAAGCGCATGCGCGCGTGCGGCGGGGAGAGGTAGTCGAAACGTTCGGCAAGGCTGTAGGGATGCGCGCCGCGTCCGATGCTTTCCCCATGCGTGTCGAACAGGATCACCTCAACAAAGGCGAGGTCCCACTGCCGCAGCAGGTCGCAGATCTTCAGCCGCAGGCGTTCGATCAGGTAGGTCGCGGCCAGCTGCCCCACGTAACGCCCCGAATCGGAAAAGCCGAACTGCAGGCTCAGCTTGCGCGTGCGCTGCAGGTAGGCCCGCCAGTGCGGGGAGCGCAGGGCCTCCTCGATGACATGTTCGCCTTTTTCAAGCGCCTCCTGCGTTTCGAACAGGGGGGAGATCTCGATCATGTCCTCCACCCCCAGCAGGCGCGCCAGCCACAGCGCGGTCAGCAGGGTGTATCCGGTTTCCGTCTCCGCGATCAGGAAGCGGATGGGGGTGGTGCGGTCGATATGATGCAGGATCTGGCGCACCGTCATCATCAGCCGCCCCGCCGTCGACTGTTCCACCAGCAGGGAGCCGAAATCGATGTCGATGGGCTGTGTCGTGCCCAGTGCCTCGTCAATCTGGGCGATCAGGGCGCGGCGCTGCACGTGGATGTCGGGATTGTCGGTGATGCCAAGCCGCTGGCGCGCGACGTTATGCAGCTGCGTCGAATTGAGGCGGACATGCGTATGCGCGGCCGACAGGCCATGCGCCATGAACCCCGCGCGCGCGATGGACAGCGTCATCTTGTCATCGGGAAGGGCCGCGTCGATGG
Source organism: Novacetimonas cocois (assembly GCF_003311635.1). Lineage (GTDB taxonomy): Bacteria > Pseudomonadota > Alphaproteobacteria > Acetobacterales > Acetobacteraceae > Novacetimonas > Novacetimonas cocois. Next base: position 284,089 of record NZ_QEXL01000001.1, read on the forward strand.
CTTCCCCAAAGGCGGGAAGCAGTTCGTTGCTGCTGATCAGGGCCTCATCCCGCCGGTCGATCAGCACGCCGGCGAAATCCGCGACCGCCTGCGGGTCGGGGCTGTCCGGACAGGCGGCGATCTGTGCCTCCACCGCGTCGGCCGCGCGCATCACGCGTTCCAGCAGATCGTTCACGGGGGGCGAGGTGACGGATGCTATCTGCCCGCGCAGGCGCGTCAGCTGCATGTGCTTCATGCGCAGCCGCAGCCGCAGCGTGTCCCACCATCCGATATCCGTGCGGCCGTCCGTGTCGTATCCGACCCAGCTTGTCATGATGACCGGGCGCGGGATCAGCGTCACCCACAGCTGCGGCCAGTGGGTCCGTGCCTCGGTCAGGAGGATGCGCGTCAGGCGGTCCAGCGCGTTGCGCCCGCGCAGGATGGCCTGCGTCGCAAGGGTAAATTCCTCGTTCAGCGTGGGCGGCGCGGCGCGGCGGTGCGTCAGGAAGGCGGGGATGTCGGCGGGGGGCTGCTGCGGATTGTGCGTCGCCATGTCGGCAAGGCATTCATAGACCGGGTTCGCCAGCGCGAAGGTCGGATGGGCGGTAAACACGGCGGCAAAGCGGCTGCGTTCGGTCGCGGCGCGGAACCGGGCGATGGGAACGGGGCTGTCATTGGGATCCGGCTGCACGATTCGCCGCGCCACGTCGCGCATCCGCTCCTCGATCACCGCGTCATCCACGCCCCCGACATAGGCGGCGATGTGGCAGGCGCGATGGCCAAAGGCGCGATCGCGCAGCTGACGCACCCATTCCTCCAGCGCGTCGATCGACAGCACGCCCCTGTCGATCTGCTGTCCGATGCTGCGTGCCAGCATCATGACGGGGTTGTCCGAAAGGGCCGGGATCGCCACCAGCTCCCTGGCCTGCTGCTGCAGCATGTCTGTCGCATGAGGGGCAGAGGCCTGAGACATCATGAGGTCCTGTCGTGAAAATTGCATAATGTATTAGCGTCCCATGTTCGACACGGCTTCGCAATCGCCACGCGGTTGTGTTCACGTCTATTTGGACGATCCCTTGCCCGACACCTTGGGGATGGAGACACACAATGGTATCAAAAGGTTCATGAACAACATTCCACAGGCCGACAGGGATGCGTGGCGCGTCCTGCAACGTTACAAATGGTCGGCGACAGGGCTGTTGATCGGCATGGCCGGCCTGACGGTGGCGGGCTATGCCCTTCCGGCGTCGGGGGTGATGGCCGATCACGCGTGGCTCGACGTCCTGCGGTCGGGGGCAAAGGCCGGGGTGGTCGGCGGACTTGCGGACTGGTTCGCGGTCACCGCCCTGTTCCGCCGTCCCATGGGCCTGCCCATCCCGCATACCGCCATCCTGCCGGCGCAGCAGGAACGCCTGGCCCAGGCGCTGGGGCGGTTCGTCTCCACCAATGTCTTTACCGAAAAGGACGTGGCGGCGGCGATGCAGCGCATCGACCTGCCCAGCGTGATCGGGGACATCCTGCAGGACCCCGAAACGGTGGCCACCGTAAACCGCGCGGTCATCGGCGCGGTGCCCCATGTCCTCGACCGGCTGGAGGACGGGCGGGCCAGCAACGCGATCTCGCGCCTGATCCCCAGCCTGCTGGGGGGGGAGGAAATCGCCCCGATCGTGATTCGCAGCATGCGCGCGCTGGTCGATGGGGACCGCCATCAGGAGGTCCTGTCCTTCCTGCTGCTGCGCCTCAAGGACGGGCTGAAATCCAAGGAGCAGTCGCTGCGCCAGATGATCGAGGAGCGGGTGCGCGAACAGGGCGGCCGCCTGCTGGGATGGGCGATCGGCGGTTCCATCGCGACGAAGGTCCTGACCGCGGCGAGCGAGGAGCTCGATCGCATCGACCCGCAGAACTCCGACCTGCGCGAAGGTTTCACCACCTGGGTCCGTTCGGAGATCGACCGGATCGAACAGGACCCGCAACGCCGGCGGGAACTGACGGGCACGATCATGGGTGTCCTGTCGCATGACAGCATCCGGGGATGGAGCGGCGACGTCTGGCATCGCCTGCGCCGGGTCATAGAGACCGATGTCGCGCGCGGAGAGGAAGGCTGGACCGCCTCCATCGTGCGCGACGCGCTGCATCGCCTGGCGGAACAGATGTATCATGATCCCCAGATGCGCCAGCGCGTGACCGGCACGGCCCAGCGCATGGTCAACGGCAGCCTGCCGTTCCTGCGTGACAGCATGTCACGTTTTATTGCTTCGGTCGTGGCGGGGTGGGATGCCAACGCGCTCAGCGACCGGCTGGAACTGCGCGTGGGGCGCGATCTGCAGTATGTACGCTTTAACGGAACGCTGGTCGGGTTTCTGGCCGGATGCGGCCTGTCCGTGTTACTACAACTGATATTCGGCACCGGCATCGGATAGGAAACGCATCATGGCGTGGCAAATGAACTTGACGAACCGCGATGGGTGCCTCATCTGGAACTGAGTAAATCAGTACCAGTCTGGTCCATTTATGGACCGTGCCGGTACGGGGGAGCAGAATGCTGAAACTTTCAAAGCTGACCGATTATGCCGTCGTGGCGCTGGTCCGTCTTGGACAGAAAGAGGAAGTCACGACCTCGCCCGTGCTGTCGCGTTCCACCGGCATTCCCGAACCGACCATCGCTAAGGTCCTGAAGGTGCTGGCCGCGCAGGGGATCGTCATTTCGCAGCGCGGCGCGCGGGGGGGATACCGCCTTGCCCGGCCACTGGAAAAGATATCGGTCGCGGCCGTCATACAGGCGATCGACGGTCCGATCTCGCTTACGACATGCGTGGATGGCGGCGAATGCGATGCGCGTTCGACATGCGGACTGGTGGGGCAGTGGGACGCGGTCAACAGCGCCATCCTGGGCGCCCTGTCGGCCATTTCCCTGTCCGACATGCAGAATCATACCGTGACACCCCGGCGGGACCCCGGTTCCCCGTCCGCGGCCCTCGGCCCCCTGGCCACGGCCTGAAGGAGGAGTTGAAGACATGCCAGCAGTTGCCGAGACCCGCAAGACCGTCGAGACGCTGGGCCAGAACACCTACAAATGGGGGTTCGAGACCGATATCGAGATGGATATCGCCCCCAAGGGTCTGAATGAAGATATCATCCGGCTGATTTCCACCCGCAAGAACGAGCCGGAATGGATGCTGGAATGGCGGCTGAAGGCCTATCATTCATGGCTGGAAATGCGCGAGCCGACATGGGCGAAGGTCCATCATCCGCCCATCGATTACCAGGACGTGCATTACTACGCCGCGCCGAAGAAGAAGCCGGGCCCGAAATCGCTGGAGGAGGTCGACCCCGAACTCCTGCGCACATACGAAAAGCTGGGCATTCCGCTGCATGAACAGGCCCTGCTGGCTGGCGTGGAGATCCCGGAAGGGGAGGAAGCCCGCCCGCCGGTGGCAGTTGACGCCGTGTTCGACAGCGTGTCGGTCGCGACGACCTTCCGCAAGACCCTGTCCGAGGCCGGCGTGATCTTCTGCCCCATTTCGGAGGCCGTGCAGGAACATCCCGAACTGGTGCGGAAGTACCTCGGCTCCGTCGTGCCGGTGACCGACAATTTCTATGCCGCGCTGAACGCCGCCGTCTTTACCGACGGGTCGTTCGTGTACGTGCCGAAGGGCGTGCGCTGCCCGATGGAGCTTTCGACCTATTTCCGCATCAACGCCCGCAACACCGGGCAGTTCGAGCGCACCCTGATCGTGGTGGAGGACGGCGCGTCCGTTTCCTATCTGGAGGGCTGCACCGCGCCGATGCGTGACGAGAACCAGCTTCATGCCGCCGTGGTCGAACTGGTGGCGATGGAGGATGCGTCGATCAAGTATTCCACGGTCCAGAACTGGTATCCGGGGGATGAAAACGGGCGCGGTGGCATCTACAACTTCGTGACCAAGCGCGGGGCGTGCCGTGGCGCGCGGTCCAAGATTTCGTGGACGCAGGTGGAAACCGGTTCCGCCATCACATGGAAATACCCCTCATGCATCCTGCAGGGCGAAGGCTCGGTGGGGGAGTTCTATTCCGTGGCGGTGACGAACAACCACCAGCAGGCGGATACGGGCACGAAGATGATCCATATCGGGCGCAACACGCGTTCGACGATCATCGCCAAGACCATCAGCGCGGGACAGTCCGACAGCACCTATCGCGGGCTGGTGCGCATGATGCCCAAGGCATCGGGCGGGCGTAACTTCACGCAGTGCGACAGCCTGCTGATCGGCGACCGGTGCGGGGCACATACCGTGCCCTATATCGAAAGCCGCAACATGTCCGCCAGCATCGAACATGAAGCGACCACATCCAAGATTTCCGAGGATCAGCTGTTCTACTGCCGGCAGCGCGGCCTGTCGGAAGAAGACGCCGTTGGCCTGATCGTCAACGGATTCTGCAAGGATGTGCTCAAGGAACTGCCGATGGAATTCGCGGTGGAAGCGCAGAAGCTTCTGCAGATCAGCCTTGAAGGCAGCGTCGGTTGAACAGGGATTAGAGACGTGAGTAACGAATTTGTAAGGATCGACGGCCTGTGTGCCCGCATTTCGGACGCCGGGACGCCCAAGGAAATCCTGCGCGGTGTCGATCTGGAAATCCCCGCAGGTGAAGTCCATGCCATCATGGGCCCCAACGGATCGGGCAAGTCGACGCTGTCCTACGTGCTTGCCGGGCGTGAGGATTACGAGGTCACGGGTGGCAGCGCGTCCTTCAAGGGGCAGGACCTGCTGGCGCTGGAGCCGGAGGAGCGCGCGGCCCTTGGCCTGTTCCTCGCCTTCCAGTCGCCGGTCGAGCTGCCGGGCGTGAACAACGCCAACTTCCTGCGCACCGCCGTCAACGCCGTGCGCCGCGCCCGCGGGCAGGAGGAGCTTGACGCGGTCGGCTTCCTCAAGGCCGTGCGCAAGGAGACGAAGCACCTGTCCATGTCCGACGACATGCTCAAGCGCAACGTGAATGTCGGCTTTTCGGGCGGCGAGAAGAAGCGCAACGAGGTGCTGCAGATGCGCATGCTCCAGCCGTCGTTCGCCATCCTTGACGAAACCGACAGCGGCCTGGACATCGATGCCCTGCGCATCGTGGCGGAGGGGGTCAATTCCCTGCGTTCGCCCGATTTTTCCGCGCTGGTCATCACCCATCACCAGCGCCTGCTGGACTATATCGTGCCGGACCGCATCCATGTGATGGCAAAGGGACGCATCATCCACAGCGGCGGACCCGAACTGGCCCGCGAACTGGAGGCCCAGGGTTACGCCAAGTTCCTGGCGGAGGCGGCGTGAACGCCATCGCACCGGTCGGGATCAGTGCGGCAGCCTTCCTTGGCCGGGGGAAGCACGATACGCCCGAACGCCGCGCGGCGGCGGACGTCCTGACGCAGGCGGGCCTGCCCCGCGCGGGGGTGGAGGCATGGAAATATACCTCCCTGCGCGCGCTGGCGGACGTGCCTTACGCCACGCCGCCCGCGCAGGTGGACGGGGCGGAGGTCGCGCGCCTGCTGGCGATGGTGGAAACCGTCTCCGGACTGGGGGATGGGGCGGGACGCGTCGTCCTTGTCAACGGGCGTTTCGACGCGGCGCTGTCGCGCCTGCCCGATGGCGTGCGGGTCGGAACCTTTGCGGCGGACCCCGTCTTTGCCGACTGGATCGATCCGCGTGGCGATGTCGGCACCGCGCTCAATACCCTGATGGCCGAGGATGGCGTCAGCCTGCATGTGGACACGGACGTGGATGCGGGGACGATGCTGCTGGTCAGCATCGGCGTAAGCCATGACGACGCGCCCATCTCGTTCCATCCGCGCCATCGCATGACGCTGGCCCGTGGCGCGCGCCTTGCGGTGCTGGAGGCCACGGTCGGCACCGGCAATTACCTGCATAATCCCGTGTTCGAGGTCGATGTGGCCGACAGCGCGCACCTGACCCATGCCCGCCTGCAGGCGGAAGGGGAAAAGGCGTCGCAGATCGCGGTGACCCATGCGCGGGTGGCTTCGGCCGGCCTGTATGACAGTTTCAATCTGACGCTTGGCGCGGTGCTGAGCCGCCATGAAGTCCATGCCGCCCTGACGGGCGAGCGTGCCTGCGTGCATGTCAACGGGGCGCAGCTGCTCGACGGCCGCCAGCATGGCGACCTGAGCAGCATCATCACACACGCGGCACCGGGCTGCGTGTCGCGCCAGACGGTCAAGAACGTGCTGGCGGGCCATGCGCGCGGGGTATTCCAGGGCAAGATCCATGTCGAGCGCATTGCGCAGCAGACCGATGGCTACCAGATGAATCAGGCGCTTCTGCTGTCGGATACGGCGGAAATCGATGCCAAGCCCGAACTTGAAATCTATGCCGATGACGTCAAGTGCAGCCATGGCGCCACGGTTGGGGCGATCGACCCTGATCAGCTTTTCTATCTGCGCAGTCGCGGCATCGCGCTGGCGGATGCACGTTCGATGCTGATCCGTGCCTTTCTGCATGATGTGGTGCATCTGCTGGAGGATACGCGACTGCGTGACAGCCTCGACCTTGCCGTCGAGGCATGGTGGAACCAGAGGAACGCGTAATGGACAAGACCCTCGTGCAGAAACGGACGGTGGATGCGGCCGAGGCCCTGCGGCATCTCCGCGCCGATTTCCCGATCCTGTCGCAGCAGGTGCATGGCAAGCCGCTCGTCTTCCTCGACAGCGCGGCGTCGGCGCAGAAGCCGCGACAGGTCATCGACACGATGGCCGACACGATGCGCACCCAGTACGCCAACATCCATCGCGGCCTGTACTGGATGAGCGAACGCACGACCGAGGCGTACGAGGCCGTGCGCGATCAGGTCGCGGCCTTCATCAATGCTGCCGGGCGCGAGGAAATCGTCTTCACCCGCAACAGCACGGAGGCCATCAACCTCGTCGCGCAGTCCTATGGTTCGCTGCTGAAACCGGGACAGGCTGTCGTGATTTCCGAAATGGAACATCACGCCAACCTCGTGCCGTGGCAGATGCTGCGTGACCGCGCCGGGATCGAACTGCGCGTCGCCGCCGTGACCGACAGTGGCGAACTGGACATGGACTCGCTTGCCGCCCTGCTGGCGGACGGGAATGTCGCGCTGGTGGCGATCACCCACATGTCCAATGTCCTGGGCACCATTACCGATGCCCGCGCCATTGCGGACATGGCGCATGCGGCCGGCGCGCGGGTGCTGTTCGACGGCAGCCAGCTTGCGGTGCATCGCCGGGTGGACGTGCAGGCGCTGGAGGCGGATTTCTATGTCGTGACCGGGCACAAGCTGTATGGTCCGACGGGGGTGGGTTTCCTGTGGGCACGGCGTGAGATCCTGGAACAGATGCCGCCGTTCATGGGCGGGGGGGACATGATTTCCTCCGTCTCCTTCGAACGTTCCACATGGGCGCCTGTCCCGCACAAGTTCGAGGCCGGGACCCCCGCGATCGTGGAGGTCATCGGCCTTGGCGCGGCGCTGGCCTATATCGAATCCATCGGCTTTGACGCGATCGGCGCGCATGAGGCGGCGCTGACGGAACATGCGCTGGCGCGGCTGACGCAGGTGCCTGGCCTGAACCTCGTGGGGACCGCGCGTGACCGGGGCGGGGTGATTTCCTTTACGATGGATGATGTCCATCCCCATGATATCGCGACCCTGCTGGACCGTAACGGCATCGCGGTGCGGGCGGGACATCACTGTGCCGAGCCGCTGATGCGCCGTCTGGGGCTGAGTGCGACGGCACGGGCGAGTTTCGGGATCTACACCACGCGTGAGGAAATAGATTTTCTTGCGCAGACCCTTGAACAGATTCGTAAGTTCTTTGTGTAAGAACGTGATGGAGCAGGGGGATCTTTATCGTCGTCTTGTGGTGGAGCGTGCACGTGATCCCCTGTTCGCGGGACAGGTCGCGGATGCACAGGCGCAGGGCGAGGGGACAAATCCCCTGTGTGGCGACCGGGTGCGGCTGACGGCGTCCATGACGCCCGCGGGTCATATCGACAGCATCCGCCATGAAACCCGTGGATGCGCGATCTGCGCGGCGTCGGCGGATCTGATGGCGGAACATGTCGCCGGATATGACGCGCAACAGGTGGCGGCCCTGTCCGAGGTGTTCGAAAGAATGCTGAAGACCGGGGAACCCGAAGCCGGGACAGGCGAACTGGCGGTTTTCGCGCCCCTGCACCAGCATCGTTCGCGCATCCGTTGCGCAACGCTGCCGTGGACCGCGCTGACTGCGATGCTGAATGATTTGAAAGACAGGTAAAGCGTCATGGAAGTAAAATCCGACGATACGCGATCCGCATCCGGGCGGGAGGAAGCCGGGGAAAAGGCATCCTTTTCCCTTGAGGACGGACATGCCGCCGCCCCGGAGGGCGAGGCCCTTTCGGTCTGGACCCCTGATGGCGCGCAGCCCACGGCGCCCGCAGGTGACGGCATCGTGTCCGAAGACGCGGTGATCGAGGCCATCGCGACTGTCTATGATCCGGAAATCCCCGTTAACATCTATGAACTCGGGCTGATTTACGCGATCGACCTGCACGATGACGGCAGCGTCAAGATTGAAATGACGCTGACCGCCCCCAACTGTCCCAGTGCGCAGGAACTTCCCGCGCAGGTGAAGGAAGCCGTGGAAAAGATCGACACGGTGACCTCCGCCACCGTCGAAATCGTGTGGGAACCGCCGTGGGACATGTCGCGCATGAGCGAGGATGCCCGCCTGACCCTGAACATGTTCTGACCCGCAGGGATATAGTGATGACAACCAATACCGATGCCCCATCTTCCGTCACCAGCCCCGCTTCGGGTGCGGCGCCTGCCCGGCGGGAACTGCCGCCCCTGATGACGCTGACGGACCGCGCGGCGAAACGTCTGGCAGAACTTTACGCTAGCGCCCATGCGGGACAGCTGCTGCGGATCGCCATTTCGACCAAGGGCTGTTCAGGCCACGCCTATGACATGACCTTCGTGAACGAGGCGGGGCCGGGCGATGAAGTCATCAGGGATCATGGCCTTACCCTGCTGGTGGACCGCAAGGCGACGCTGTTCCTGATCGGTTCCGTCATGGATTATGAGGTCAGGCAGCTCGAATCCGGCTTTACCTTTTCAAATCCCAATGAAAAGGGCCGCTGCGGCTGTGGCGAAAGCTTTCACGTCTGATCTTCGCCGGAAGGTAATTCCGGCAAGAGACCGGTTGAAAAGGCGGTCTCGATAATACCCTGAAATCATAAAAGTTTTCGGCGAAGCTTTTCCCAGGAAGCTTCGTAAGACGTCGCCTTTTTGAAAAAAGGCGGCCCCGAAAACTTATGTTGTTTTTTACCAACTGGGTGTTTCAGACAGTCCCTAGGGAAACTTCAGCGCCGTCGCGGCGGGGGCGGCCGCGTGAACAGGCAGACGCTTTCAACCTCGGTTGACCACAGGAACTGGTCGATGACCGTCAGGCGCTCCAGCCGGTATCCCGCCTGCCGCAGGGCGGCGGCGTCACGGCGCAGCGCCGTGGGATTACAGCTGACATAGATGACGTGAAGCGGTTTGCCGTCGGTGATCTGCGCAAGCTGCGCGCCCGCCCCCGCATGGGGCGGATCCAGCACCACGGCCCCTGCTTTTGCCAGCACGTTCGCCATTACGGGCTGCCGGTTCAGGTCCCGGTGGAACGCCTGCACGCGTGTGCCGCCGCAGGCCTGGCGGAGACAGTTGAACGCCGCCTCGTCCCCCTCATGGGCCATGACCCGTCCCCGCGTTGCAAGCGCGAAGGAAAGCGTGCCGCAACCGGCATAAAGTTCGATGATGTCGCCCTTGATCCGCTTTGCGGGCAGGGAATGCAGGACGGCCTGCCTGATGGCGTCCTCTCCACTCCGGCTGGGCTGCAGGAACGCGCCGGGGGGCGGGGCCGTGCGCACGCCAGAAAATTCGTGCCATACGGTTGCGGTCTGCGCCACGGTTTCCGGCACGTCGTGGGAAGCGGGCGGACGGTAGGAAATGCGCGGGATACGCTGTTCGCCAGCAAAGTGGGCAAGGATGCGACGATCATCGTTACCGGGTGGCCCGTCCGTCGCCAGCAGCAGGTCTGGCCCGCTGTCGAGCATGTTGATCTGAAGGTCGCCCCCGCGTCGTACCGCCGGCAGGGAATGCAGCATCTGCCGCAGGGGGGCGAGCAGCGCGAACAGCGCGGGTTCCAGCACGTGACATTCCGTCATGTCCACGACATCGCCACGTCTGCGGTGCAGTCCCAGCGCGATGCCCTGATCCACGCGACGGAAGGCAAGGTCAACGCGCCGCCGCGTCCGGGGAAGGGCCTGCCACGGTGTCATGACCGGAACATCGGCGTAGCCTGCGGCCTGCAGGGCGCGGGTAACGATATCCACCTTCCACCGCAGCGACAGCGGCAGGGACATGTACTGCACCGAACACCCCCCGCACCGCCCGAACAGGGCGCAGACGGGATCGACCCGATCGGGCGAGGGAGTAATGATTTCCTCCAGCAGTGCCTGGCCGCCCCCGGTGGGAAGGACCCGGACAGCCTCGCCCGGCAGCGCGCCGGGAACGAAAAGCGTCCCGCCATCGGGCAGGCGCGCAAGGCCATGCCCTTCCGCGCCAAGGGCGTCGATATGAACCTGCATGATTTCAGACACGGGCAAAGTCTTTCGGGTCGGCCTGTGGATCAGTCCGACCGGTTTTCATCCTCGGCCGAGGGAATGACGGGGGCCAGCCGACGCGGCAGCAGCATGAAGGCCGGGACATCCCCGCCAAAGCCCGTCTGCGGGCCTTCCGTGGCGGGATGCTCTTCGCGCGGGGTGATCGCGGCCTTGCGCGGCGGGGTGGCCTTGCGCGATTCGGCAGGGCGCGATTCCGTAGGACGCGATTCTGCGGGCCGCGATTCGGCGGATGCCTTGCGCGGGGCTGGCGCGGCAGTGCGTTCGGTCGACTTGCCCGTGCGCTTGCGACCGCGTGGGCGGGGTTCGTCAGACCATTCGGCCTGATCGATTCCCTTGACCTCCAGCCGTTCTATCGGCTTGCCGGTCAGCTTCTCGATCGCTTCGGCCAGAGCCTGCTCATAAGGGGTGGCTAGGCTGTAGGCATGACCGGTACGTCCCGCGCGCCCTGTCCGGCCGATGCGATGGACATAATCCTCCGCATGGAATGGCAGGTCGAAATTGAAGACATGCGACAGGCCGCCGATATCAATGCCGCGCGCCGCGATGTCGGAGCAGACCAGCAGCTTCAGCTCGCCCGACTTGAAGGCTTCCAGCGTGGAAAAGCGGACCGACTGCGGCAGGTCGCCATGCAGCGCGCCTACGGAAAAGCCGTGCTTGACCAGTGATTTGCACAGGATATCGACGTCGCGCTTGCGATTGCAGAAAATGATGGCGTTCTGCATGTCGCTGTCGCGCAGCAGCTTGCGCAGGGCGCGCCGCTTGTCGTCTTCCTCCACGATCACCAGCCCCGTCTCGATGGTCGAAGCGACGGAGGAGGGGCGGCTGACGGTGATTTCCTTGGGATTTTGCAGGAACATATCCGCCAGGCGCCGGATCTCCGGCGCCATCGTGGCGGAGAAAAAGAGCGTCTGGCGCAGCGGCGACAGCATGCCCACGATCTTCTCGATATCGGGGATGAATCCCATGTCGAGCATGCGGTCCGCCTCGTCGATGACCAGCAGCTTCGTCTGCGTCAGCAGCAGGCCGCCGCGTTCGAACAGGTCGATCAGGCGCCCCGGCGTCGCGATCAGCACGTCAACGCCACGGTTGAGCACCTCTTTCTGCTCGGCCATGCTTTCGCCGCCGATCAGCAGCGCATGGTTCAGCTTGAGGTATTTGCCATAATTGACGAAATTTTCCGCGACCTGCAGGGCGAGTTCCCGCGTCGGCTCAAGGATGAGCGAACGCGGCATGCGTGCGCGGGCGCGTGATCCCGACAGGATCTCCAGCATCGGCAGGGTGAACGACGCGGTCTTGCCCGTGCCGGTCTGCGCCACGCCAAGGACGTCGCGTCCCATCAGCACATAGGGGATCGCCTGCGCCTGGATGGGCGTCGGGTGACGGTATCCCATCTCGTCGATCGCCTTCTGGATCGGCGCGGAAAGGCCCAGTTCGGAAAAGAGGGGCTGTGGCGCGTCTTCCGTTTCCGGCGGGGTAACGATTTCAATATCGGAGATCGGCATGATTTCGCCTGCCGTTGCGGCAGCGCGCTGTCCCGCCTTGGCGGAACCGGCCCGGGCGGATGCTGTGTTCTTTTTGGCGCTCAAAATTCTCTCGAACGTGTCAGTGGTGAGGTCCCGTCCGGATTGCTACCATACCGCCTATCAGGTTACCGCGCCTGATCGCCTGCAGCAACGCAGGGGCCTGTGGACCAAAGGCGAATCCCTCGATTCCACACGCCTCCTGCCTATCTGTATCCCGTATGAAAATCAAGGATGCCTGTGAGGGGGTGCATCAATCACAGGCATTTTCATGCGTTCAGAAAGGATGGGCAAGCGACGCCGCCACGATTGTCACAACACCCAGCCCGATATTCACCAGGATCTGCGCGCGGATCGAATCGAAGATGGAGGGCTGGGGACGCAGCGCCCGCCGGGCCTTCTGATAGGGGCCGAAATAGATCCGCGCGAAAATCAGCGCCATCACAAGGCCGAGAAGCTGCATCAGGTTGATCTGCCATCCGACGGTGGCAAAGCCCCCTTCGTGGAAGATCATCAGCCAGCCGGTCACCAGCACCATCGGCATGCTGTGCCACACGATCCGGAAGAAACGGCTGAGCGTCTGCAGGTGGACGGACGCGCGCTGCGTCGGGTCAAGCAGGCTGAGACTCGGTTTGAGGACAAAAACGGCATACATCATGCCGCCCACCCATGCGGCCATGCCAATCAGGTGAACGGCGAGCACAAGGCTCCAGAGCGGGGAGTGGGACATGACGCCTCCGGTTCTTGGAAAACGATGGGATGGGCGAATGCGCCGTCAGCATGGCGCCCGCCAGTAAAAGGATGGTGGGTTGTTTCCCGATTCTCCATCCATAATGCAAGATATTGCATGCCACTGGCCGTGTTTTGGCAAAGGAGATCCGATTATGAACGATGCCGAATGTCAGCTGCTTCTGCCCGATCCGCACCAGATGGGGCAGATCGATGCCCTTGCCGCGCGGCAGGTCCCGATTCGCACGCTGATGGAAAATGCGGGCCGGGCGGTGGCGCGCGCGGTGCGTCGTCACATGCGGCCCTGTCGCGTCGTGGTCCTGTGCGGTCCGGGCAATAACGGCGGCGATGGCTATGTCGCCGCCCGCAGGCTGGCGGAAGCGGGATGGGCCGTCAGCGTCGCGGCCCTTGCCCCGCCGCATCCGGGCGGGGACGCGGCTGACGTCGCGGCCCTGTGGACGGGGCCGCGCGTGCCGTTCACGGCGGAAGAGGTCGCGCGTTATGACCTTGTGATCGACGCGGTCTTCGGCGCGGGGCTGTCGCGCCCGGTCGGGGAGGACGTGGCCGCCGTCCTGCGTGCGGGCCGCCGGATCGTCGCCATCGACATGCCAACAGGGGTGGATGGCGCCACCGGGTCCGTGTGGGGATATGCGGTGCCGGCGGAACTGACGGTGACGTTCTGCCGTCTCAAGCCGGGGCACCTGCTGCTGCCGGGACGGGAGCTGTGCGGCCGTAGCGAACTGGCGGATATCGGGATTCCCGAAAGCGTGATCGCGCCGGCGCAGGTGCGGACATGGCGCAACGCGCCCGGCCTGTGGCAGGTGCCGCATTGCGGGGTGGAAAGCTATAAATACAGCCGCGGGGTCGTCAGCATCTGTGGCGGCGGGCAGATGCCCGGTGCGGCCCGCCTGTCGGCCGCGGGCGCGCGGGGCAGCGGCGCAGGGCTGGTGCGGCTGGCGGCGGGACCTGCGGCGGACCTGTACCGCATGCAGGCCCCGGCGGGACTGATTGTCGATTCCGCGCCGCTGGAGGATCTGCTGCATGACGCGCGCCGCAAGGTCTGGATCTGCGGGCCCGGCCTGACGGTGGACGAGGTTGCCGCCACATTTTCCACTCTTGTGGCGGCGGGTCGGCAGGTCGTGGCCGATGCCGGGGCATTTTCCATGGCGGCGGGACAGCCCGACCGCCTGCGCGGGGCGACGGTGATCACGCCCCACGCGGGGGAGTTCGCCCGCGTGTTCGGCCATCCCGGCGCGGACCGCCCGGCTGCCGCGCGCCAAGCGGCGGTCCGGACCGGCGCGGTCGTGGTGATGAAGGGGCCTGACACCATCATCGCCTCGCCCGACGGGCGCGTCGCCATCAACGATCATGCCACGCCTGCGCTGGGCACGGCGGGGTCGGGCGATACGCTGACCGGCATTGTCGGCGCCATGCTGGCGGCCGGGATGCCCGCGTGGGAAGGGGCCTGTGCTGCCGTGTGGCTGCATGGGGAGGCCGCGATGCGCGCCGGCCCGTGGCCCATCGCGGAACAGTTCGACCTGCATCTGGGCGCGGCACGCGCGAAAGCCGAGGCACTGGGCAAGGAAACGCCGGGGAAGAAAATGCCAGGCGGGAAAATGCAGGGATGACAGGGCGGCGTTGCGGTTCACGTCTTGCCCCGATGGCTACTCTGCGCTAAAGCCGCGCGCTTGTAGCTTGGGCAATGTGCGGGCGTGGTGGAATTGGTAGACACGCCAGATTTAGGTTCTGGTGACGCAAGTCGTGGGGGTTCAAGTCCCTTCGCCCGTACCATAAAACCCGGCAATTCGCGTTATGCGAGCAGACGTGGTGGCCCAACCGGCCTCTTGCGTTCTTTGACACGTTCTGACCGAGAGGATGGCCTGGCAGATGCAGGTTACTGAAACGCTTTCCGATGGCCTGAAGCGCGGGTTTACCGTCACGGTTCCGGCGCAGGAAATTGAAAGCAAGCGCAGCGCGCGCCTGAAAGAAGTTGGACAGTCCATGAAGCTGCCGGGGTTCCGTCCCGGCAAGGTGCCGCTGAGCATCGTCAAGCAGCGTTTCGGGACCGAAGTCCAGGGAGAGATCCTGGAGCAGGTCGTCGGCGACGCGACGCGCAAGCTTCTGGACGAGCGCGGGCTGCGCCCGGCGATGCAGCCGAAGGTTGACATCGTCTCCGGCGGGGAACCCGACAGCAAGTCCGACCTTGAATTCAAGGTCGAGTTCGAGGTGCTGCCGGAAATTCCGGTGCCTGACCTGTCGAGCCTGTCGCTGACGCGGCTGAAGTCCGCGGTCAACGCCGAGACGGTGGACAAGGCGCTGAAGGAAATCGCCGGCCGCCAGCGTGAGTTCGAGACCATCACCGAAGACCGCCCCGCCGCAAAGGGCGATGTCCTGACGGTGGATTTCGTGGGCAAGATCGATGGCGTCGCCTTTGACGGCGGTTCCGCCGACGATGTGAACGTGGAAATCGGCGGCGCCGGCTTCATCCCCGGCTTTGCCGAGCAGCTCGAGGGCATGAAGGCCGGTGACGAAAAGGTGATCACCGTCACGTTCCCCGCCGATTACCAGGCGGAGAACCTTGCGGGCAAGGAAGCCACCTTCGACATCAAGGGCAAGGCGCTGAAGCGTCCGGTCGAAGTCAAGATCGATGACGAACTGGCCAAGAAGCTCGGCTTCGAGGGGCTGGATCAGGTGCGCGAACTGATCACCAAGCAGGTCGAGCAGGAATACGAGCAGCTGTCGCGCCTGCGCCTGAAGCGCGACCTTCTGGACCAGCTGGCCGAGAAGACCGCGTTCGAGGCGCCCCCGGGCATGGTGGACGCGGAGTTCGCCCAGATCTGGAACCGCATCGAGGAAGACCGCAAGGCCGGTCGCCTTGATGACGAGGACAAGGACAAGGACGAGGAAACGCTGCGCGCGGATTATCGCAAGATCGCCGAACGCCGCGTGAAGCTGGGGCTGCTGCTGGCTGAAATCGGACGCGTCAACAACATCACCGTCACCCAGGACGAGATGCTGCAGGCCATCCGCGCCGAAGCCATGCGCTATCCCGGTCAGGAACAGGCCGTGTTTGAATTTTTCGGGAAGAACCCGCAGGCCGCCGACAGCCTGCGTGGCCCGATCTTTGAAAACAAGGTCATCGACTATATCGTCGAGCTTGCGAAGGTCGAAGACAAGGAAGTCACGCCCGAGGAACTGGCGGAAATGCCGGAAGCCACCGTCTGAGGGCACGATTCCAGGCCTTGACGCACAACCGGGTGGGGCATGGGAACTTCTGCGGGTTTCCGTGCCTTCCCCGTTCGTCGTGACCGGGCCAGACAGGCCATGTTCGCATCATATTGTCTAAAATGACGGCAATGGGGTGGTATCTGGCGTGTTTGTCTCTATTTTGTCATAAGTAACCGGGGAAAGTCCGGCTGCTCCGTTTTGATGGCGCGCCTGTGCGTGCCGGAAAATCAGGGCGGGTCGGGCTTTTGCTTTTCAGGATCGGGAATATGGCTATGAGGGATCGCAATCCCGTAGAGATCTTCAATAATGCTCTTGTGCCGATGGTGGTCGAACAGACCTCTCGCGGGGAGCGGGCATTCGATATTTATTCCCGCCTGCTGCAGGAGCGCATCATCTTTCTGACCGGGCCGGTCTATGATCAGGTTTCGGCGGTCGTGTCCGCGCAGCTTCTGTATCTGGAAAGCGTGAACCCGACCAAGGAAATCTCGTTCTACATCAACAGCCCGGGCGGGGTGGTGTCGGCTGGTCTCGCGATTTACGACACGATGCAGTACATCCGCAGCCCCGTCAGCACCGTGTGTATCGGTCAGGCGGCGTCGATGGGTTCGCTGCTGCTGGCGGGTGGGGAAAAGGGACGTCGCTTTGCCCTGCCGAATTCGCGGGTGATGGTGCACCAGCCCTCCGGCGGCGCGCAGGGACAGGCAAGTGACATCGAGATCCAGGCGACGGAAATCCTGACCATCCGCAAGCGTCTGAACGAAATCTACGAAGTGCATACCGGCCGCACGCTTGAAGAGATCGAGCGCAAGCTGGAGCGTGACAGCTACATGTCGGCGGAAGAAGCCTGCGCCTTTGGCATCGTGGACGAGGTCGTGCGCAACCATGCGGCGGAAAAGGCCGCCGACTGACATCCGGGGACTGACGGCCGCGGCGTGACATGGCGCCCGGCCCGAAAGCCCATGGAAAGGATCGGGGCATCGCGCGGCGTCGGGGATGAGAGATCCCGACGAGGGAGCGGCGCCCCGTGATGATGCGGGAGGGCAGGGGATTGCGCCGTGCGGCGTTTCTCCTATCCTGAGGCGACTGAATAAGCTGCGGCGCGCCGGAACCGGTGGGAAGTTCCGGTCGCCGGGAATGGACAGGTTCCCCCTTGCGGGGGAATAGGAGCGGTTATGAACAACAAATCCGGCGATTCCAAAAATACCCTTTATTGCTCGTTCTGTGGCAAGTCCCAGCACGAGGTCCGGAAGCTCATCGCCGGTCCCACCGTGTTCATTTGCGATGAATGCGTCGAACTGTGCATGGACATCATCCGCGAGGAGCACAAGACGCACCTTGTGAAGTCGCGCGACGGCGTGCCGACCCCGCGTGAGATCTGCAAGATCCTGGACGATTACGTCATCGGCCAGATGCATGCGAAAAAGGTGCTGTCGGTCGCGGTCCACAACCATTACAAGCGCCTGGCCCACAGCCAGAAGAACAATGATGTCGAGATCGCGAAGTCGAACATCATGCTGATCGGCCCGACCGGGTCGGGCAAGACGCTTCTGGCGCAGACGCTGGCGCGCATCCTTGACGTGCCCTTCACCATGGCCGATGCCACCACCCTGACCGAAGCGGGCTATGTGGGCGAGGATGTCGAGAACATCATCCTCAAGCTGCTGCAGGCCGCCGATTACAACGTGGAAAAGGCGCAGCGCGGCATCGTCTATATCGATGAAATCGACAAGATTTCGCGCAAGTCCGACAATCCGTCCATCACCCGTGATGTCAGCGGCGAGGGCGTGCAGCAGGCGTTGCTCAAGATCATGGAAGGCACGGTGGCTTCCGTCCCGCCGCAGGGGGGGCGCAAGCATCCGCAGCAGGAATTCCTGCAGGTGGACACCACCAACATGCTGTTCATCTGCGGTGGCGCGTTCGCGGGGCTCGACAAGATCATCAGCGCGCGCGGCAAGGGGTCGGGAATCGGGTTCGGTGCGGATGTGCAGTCCCCCGACGACCGGCGCACGGGCGCGATCCTGCGCGATATCGAGCCGGAAGATCTGCTGAAGTTCGGCCTGATTCCCGAATTCATCGGTCGCCTGCCGGTGCTGGCGACGCTGGAGGACCTGGACGAGGCCGCGCTGATCGAAATCCTGACCAAGCCCAAGAACGCACTGGTCAAGCAGTATGCGCGCCTGTTCCAGATGGAAGACGTGAAGCTGACCTTCTCCGAGGATGCGCTGAGCGCGATCGCGCAGCGGGCGATTGCCCGCCGGACCGGCGCGCGTGGCCTGCGTGCCATCCTTGAAAGTATCCTGCTGTCGACGATGTTCGAGCTTCCGGGCCTGAAAAACGTGGAAGAGATCGTCGTCAACAAGGATGCCGCGGAGAACAAGGCGCCCCCGGTCTATGTCTATGGCAAGGCCGAGCCCGAAGAGCAGTCCGCCTGATTTTGCGCTGGATTTGCTTTTGGAAAAGCTTTTTCGTTTTTGATGATGTCGGCCATTTGCCCCATGCCTGCCTTGTGTCGGCGGGGGCAAATGACAACATGACTCATCAGGTCATCGCATGTGCGGTGTTACGGGTCCGCAGGCCGCCGGGCGGGTGTGGACCCGGGATCGTCCATCAGGAGGTCAAGTTACATGTCTGAATCCGAAAGACTGGACCAGGTGCCGGGCACTACCGAAAATACGGAAAAAGCCGTTCCGGTATCCGTGGCGTCTCAGGAAGATCAGGATCTCACGCCCCGTGAAAAGGATACGATGGCGGTTCTGCCGTTGCGTGACATCGTGGTGTTTCCCCACATGATCGTGCCGCTGTTTGTCGGGCGGGAAAAATCCGTCCGCGCGCTTGAAGCGGTTACGAAGAACGACAAGCAGATCCTGCTGGTGGCGCAGAAGAACGCGTCCCAGGATGATCCCTCGGTCGATGACATCTATCGTTACGGCACGGTTTCCACGATCCTGCAGCTGCTGAAGCTGCCTGATGGCACGGTCAAGGTGCTGGTGGAAGGCGGCCGTCGGGCGCGCATTTCGACGCTGCATGAGATCGACGGTCATTTCGAGGCCGAGATCGAGGAAGTGTCCGAAGAGGAAACCGACGGCAAGGAAGCGGAAGCGCTGGGCCGCACGACGATTTCCCAGTTCGAGCAGTACATCAAGCTGAACAAGAAGATCGCGCCGGAAGTCCTCGTCTCCCTCAACCAGATCGACAACCTGTCGAAGCTGGCGGATACGATTGCCAGCCACCTGAACCTCAAGATTTCCGAAAAGCAGGAAATCCTTGAAATTCAGGACGTCAATGCGCGTCTGGAACGCGTTTTCGCCCACATGGAAGCCGAGATCGGGGTCCTGCAGGTCGAAAAGCGCATTCGCAACCGCGTCAAGCGGCAGATGGAAAAGACGCAGCGCGAGTACTACCTGAACGAGCAGCTCAAGGCGATCCAGAAGGAACTGGGCGAAGGCGAGGACGGCAAGGACGAGACCGCCGAGCTTGAGGAAAAGATCGCCAAGACCAAGCTGAGCAAGGAAGCGCGCGACAAGGCGGTGGCCGAGCTGAAGAAGCTGCGCACCATGAGCCCGATGTCCGCCGAATCGACGGTGGTGCGCAACTACCTCGACTGGCTGCTGGGCATTCCGTGGAAGAAGCGTTCCAAGGTCCGTCACAACCTGCCGGAAGCCGAAAAGATCCTCGATACGGATCATTACGGCCTGGAAAAGGTCAAGGAACGCATCCTTGAATATCTGGCGGTGCAGAGCCGCGCCCAGAAGCTGAAGGGGCCGATCCTGTGCCTTGTCGGGCCGCCGGGCGTGGGCAAGACCTCGCTGGCGCGTTCGATCGCCAAGGCGACCGGCCGCCAGTATGTGCGCATGTCGCTGGGCGGCATGCGGGACGAGGCGGAAATCCGTGGTCATCGCCGGACCTATATCGGTTCGATGCCTGGCAAGATCATCCAGGGCATGAAGAAGGCGAAGACGTCGAATCCGCTGTTCCTGCTGGATGAAATCGACAAGCTCGGCGCTGACTGGCGCGGGGACCCGTCGTCCGCCCTGCTGGAGGTTCTCGACCCCGAGCAGAACGCGACCTTTGGCGATCATTACCTGGAGGTGGATTACGACCTGTCGGACGTGATGTTCATCACCACGGCCAACAGCCTGAACATGCCCCAGCCCCTGCTGGACCGCATGGAGATCATCCGCCTGTCTGGCTATACCGAGGATGAGAAGGTCGAAATCGCGAAGCGTCACCTGCTGACCAAGCAGGCGGAGGCCAACAACCTCAAGCCCGGCGAATGGTCGGTCAGTGACGATGCCCTGCTTGAACTGGTCCGCAGCTACACCCGCGAGGCCGGGGTGCGTAACCTGGAACGCGAAATCGCCACCCTGGCGCGCAAGGCCGTGACGGAAATCGTGACGGGCAAGGCCAAGACCGTCGCCATCACGAAGGACAACCTTGAAAAATATGCCGGCGTGAAGCGTTTCCGCCACGGCGAGACCGAGGCCGAGGATATGGTCGGGGTCGTCACCGGGCTGGCATGGACCGAGGTTGGTGGCGAAATCCTGACGATCGAAAGCGTGATGGTGCCTGGCAAGGGCAATATCAAGCTGACGGGCAAGCTGGGCGACGTGATGAAGGAAAGCGTGGCGGCTGCTCTGTCCTATGTCCGCAGCCGGGCCGCGACGTTTGGCATCAAGCCGACCCTGTTTGAGAAGCGCGACCTGCACGTCCATGTGCCCGAGGGCGCGACTCCCAAGGATGGTCCGTCGGCGGGTATCGCGATGGCGACATCGCTGGTCAGCGTGATGACGGGCATCCCGGTTCGTCGTGATGTCGGCATGACGGGGGAAATCACGCTGCGCGGGCGTGTCCTGCCGATTGGCGGCCTGAAGGAAAAGCTGCTGGCGGCGCATCGCGCGGGTATCCGCACGGTCTTCATCCCCAAGGATAACGAGAAGGATCTGGTGGATATCCCCAAGTCGGTGACGGGGGAACTGACAATCATCCCGGTCGCCCACGTGGACGAGGTGATTTCCAAGGCGCTTGCCACCCCGCCGGAGCCCATCGAATGGGTCGAGCCGCAGGAAGGCGTGCCCGCCAATCCGGTGTCCGAACCGGCCCTGACGTCGCTACCGCACTGATTGAAGAGCCTGTCAAGCGTAGCAAAATTGTCATGACAGGCGGGAATGACCGATTTTGTGGGTCATTCCCGCCCTTCGGTCGGTTGACGTGAGAGAAAACAGCGGCATAGTGCAGGCAGAAAATGCGACGCCAAAACACGCGTGAGAAGCGGTCGCAGTCAGTTACAGAGAAAGGCGTAAAATGGAGAAGCCACTTAACAAGCAGGAACTCGTTGCTGCTGTCGCCGAGAACGCCGATCTGGCAAAGGCAAAGGCGGGCGAAGTGGTCGATGCTGTGTTCGGCGCGATCGAAAAGGCCCTGTCCAACGGACAGGAAGTGCGTCTGGTCGGTTTCGGTACGTTCGTGACCGCCACCCGTAAGGCTGCCAAGGGCCGCAACCCCCGCACAGGCGAAGAGATCGATATCCCGGCCTCGACCTCCGTGCGTTTCAAGCCTGGCAAAAATCTGAAAGAAGCTGTAAGCAAATAAGCAGCTTGCATCAGGTGAGGGGTCCGGATCCGCATGGATTGTCGACCCCTCGGCTTTGATGCGGACATACGGGCGATTAGCTCAGCGGTAGAGCGTCTCGTTTACACCGAGAGGGTCGGCGGTTCGATCCCGTCATCGCCCACCATGGATGATGCCCCTTAACTATGGGTATTCAGGTCATGTGATTACCCGACCCGGCCAATTATATGGCTTTTAGGGATCGGAATTTCAGGCGTCATCGTCTGTTGACGCAGTCCGGATGGATCGGTAGAGATGCCCCGGACAACACCTGCGCGGGTGTAGCTCAGTTGGTTAGAGCGCCGGCCTGTCACGCCGGAGGTCGCGGGTTCGAGCCCCGTCACTCGCGCCACTTCCCGATATCATTTCCAGGAAAATCCATCCTTCGTCCCGCTGTGGCATGCAGCAGGCCGGATGTGTCCTGCGTTCCGGATTGCCGGAAACCATGGCGTTTTTCCCACTACACAGAAATATGAAGACAACAAAAAGTTCCCGATAAGTAATTCGGGCGCAACGACTGTATTTCTGCGGCATTTCCTAACATCACGGTAATGTTCCCGCCCGGGTATAGGCTAACCGTCTGTTCGTATGCGGCGGTTTGGGTCTAACTTTGCCTCCAGCCATACAGAAGTCGTTCAAGACACGGATGGTTCAATCAACAGGTTGGGGACATGGACCATGCATTCCGTCATCGCGGATTATTTCCCTGTACTGATATTCGGCGCGATCGCGGTTGTAATCGCGGGCGCCATGTTGGGAAGTTCGCTGCTTTTCGGGTGGCAGAAGCCATATTCGGAAAAAACATCCGCGTACGAATGCGGGTTTGAGCCCTTTGATGACACGCGGCGGCGATTCGACGTCCGGTTTTATCTTGTGGCCATCCTCTTCATTATTTTCGACCTCGAGGTGGCTTTCCTGTTCCCGTGGGCGGTGAGCCTGTCGCGGATCGGATGGTTCGGTTTCCTGTCGATGATGGGTTTCCTGACGGTCCTGACGGTCGGCTTCATCTACGAATGGTGCAAGGGCGCGCTGGAGTGGGATTGAGGCAGCAGGGAAGGGAGACAGGAAGCATGAGCAGCAGTTCATCAGGGCAGGGGCGTCCGTCCGACAGCATCGCATGGAATCGCGAAATGCTGCCGCCGGGACCGGAACAAGACGCCGTAATTCGTGGTGTCACGGGCGAGATCACGGAAAAGGGCTTTGTCGTCGCCAGCCTGGACAAGATCGTGAACTGGGGGCGCACCGGCAGCCTGTGGCCGATGTCATTCGGTCTGGCGTGCTGCGCGGTGGAAATGATCCACGCCTACATGCCGCGTTACGACCTTGACCGCATGGGCATCATCCCGCGCGGCTCGCCACGTCAGTCGGACGTGATGATCGTCGCCGGGACGCTGACGAACAAGATGGCCCCGGCCCTGCGCCGCGTGTACGACCAGATGGCCGAGCCGCGCTGGGTCATTTCCATGGGGTCATGCGCCAACGGCGGCGGGTATTACCATTATTCCTATTCGGTGGTGCGTGGCTGCGACCGGATCGTACCGGTTGACGTGTATGTCCCGGGCTGTCCCCCGACGGCGGAGGCGCTGATTTACGGCATCCTCCAGCTCCAGAAGAAAATTCGCAGGACAGGGACGATTCTCCGTGGCTGAGGCATCAAACACCCTTCCGGCGGTGCAGTCGCAGGCGCAGGCGTCGCTGGGTTCGCTGACATTCACGCTCGCCACGTCGGTGCCGGGCATCATTTCCGCCGGGATCGAGGGCGGGGAACTGGTGGTCCGCACGACGCGGCCCTACCTGCTGGCGATCATGGCGATGCTGCGCGACGATCCGCGTTACGCGTGCGAACAGATGATGGACCTGTGCGGCGTGGACTATCCCGATCGCGCGGAACGTTTCGACATTGTCTATAACCTGCTGTCGGTAACCCATAATCACCGCATCCGCGTGATCGTCACCACGGACGAGACACAGCCCGTGCCGTCGGTGCATCGCCTGTGGCCGTCCGCCACCTGGTGGGAACGCGAATGTTATGACCTGTTCGGCATCCTGTTCGCGGACCAGCCGGACCTGCGGCGCATCCTGACCGATTACGGGTTCGAAGGGCATCCCCTGCGCAAGGACTTCCCCCTGACCGGCTATGTCGAGACCCGTTACGACGAGGAGCGGCGGCAGGTCGTCTATGAGCCGGTGCAGCTGACGCAGGACTTCCGCAATTTCGATTTTGAATCCCCGTGGGAGGGTATCCTGACCCTGCCGGGGGACGAGAAGGCGCATGCGTTCCGCCAGAACATCAAGCGTCAGGAATAGGGAAATAGAACGATGAGTGACGTGACCCTGCAGGAGGATATTCCTGAAGCGCTGCTTCCCGAAGACAGCGACGGCGATGTCAGGAAGCATGTCGTCGAAATCGATTCGCATGCGCTGAATTTCGGTCCCCAGCATCCTTCGGCCCATGGCGTGCTGCGTCTGGTGCTGGAAATGGAGGGCGAGGTCGTTACCCGTGCCATTCCGCATGTCGGGCTTTTGCATCGCGGCACAGAAAAGCTGATTGAATACAAGACCTATCCCAAGGCCCTGCCGTATTTCGACCGTCTCGATTACGTCTCCCCCATGTGTGAGGAGCAGGCGTTCGCCCTGGCGACGGAAAAGCTGCTGAACCTCGAAATCCCGGACCGCGCGAAATGGATCCGCGTCATGTTCGCGGAAATCACGCGGATCCTGAACCATATCCTCAACCTGACCTCGTTCGGGCTGGACTGCGGCGCGCTGACACCTGCCCTGTGGGGGTATGAGGAACGTGAAAAGCTGCTGGAGTTTTATGAGGCCGCGTCCGGCGCGCGCTTCCACGCCAACTATTTCCGTCCCGGCGGCGTCGCGCGTGACCTTCCGGCCGGGCTTGAGGACCGTATCGCGGAATGGACGACGGAATTCCCGCGCTGGATCGATGACCTCGAATCCCTGCTGACCAACAACCGTATCTGGAAACAGCGCACGGTCGGTATTGGCGTCTTTACCACGGAACAGGCGCTGGCATGGGGATTCAGCGGGCCGTGCCTGCGGGCGTCCGGCGTGCCGTGGGACCTGCGCCGGTCGCAGCCCTATGACAATTACGACAAGGTCGAATTCAACGTGCCGGTGGCGCGTCAGGGCGACTGTTACGACCGGTATCTGGTGCGCGTCGCGGAAATGCGCGAAAGCGTCAGGATCATCGAGCAGTGCCTGGCGCAGATGAAGCCGGGACCGATCAAGGTCCAGGATCGCAAGATCGCCCCGCCCCCGCGGCGGGAAATGAAACGGTCGATGGAAGCCCTGATCCATCATTTCAAGCTGTTTACCGAAGGGTACCACGTGCCGCCGGGCGCGACCTATACCGCCGTTGAAAGCCCGAAAGGGGAATTCGGCGTCTATCTGGTCGCCGATGGCAGCAACCGGCCCTATCGATGCAAGATTCGCCCCACCGGATTTGCCCATCTGCAGGCCATGGACGTGATGGCGCGGCGGCACATGCTGGCCGACGCGGTTGCGATCATCGGTTCGCTTGATCTGGTGTTCGGCGAAATAGACAGGTGAACGACATGTCCGCGGATTCCAACACACCTCATAACGCGGAACCTGCTGAATTCACGTTCGATTCCGAAAGTGAGCAGCAGATCGCGCAGATACTCGCGAAGTATCCCCCCGAACGTAAGGCCAGCGGCGTCATCCCGCTGCTTTACGTGGTGCAGAAGCAGATGGGACGCCAGACCGGCAGCGCATGGGTTCCCCGTGTCGCGATGGACGCGGTGGCGCACCGGCTGGAGATGGCGCCCATCCGGGTTTACGAGGTCGCCACCTTCTACCTGATGTTCAATACGAAGCCGATCGGCAAATACCATCTTCAGGTCTGCACGACGACGTCGTGCTGGCTGCGGGGATCGGACGACGTGACGGCGGCATGCAAGGCCGCGACAGGCATCCATTCCTTTGGCGAAACCAGCGCGGATGGCCTGTTCACCATGACCGAGGTCGAATGCCTTGGCGCCTGCGCCAATGCGCCGATCCTTCAGGTTGACGATGATTATTACGAGGACATGGACGGTCCGCGCACGACGGAACTGATCGCGGCCCTGCGCCGGGGTGAGCGTCCGAAGCCCGGCCCCACCATCGATCGCATGGATTCCGCCCCGGTCGGGGGGCGCAAGACGCTGCTGGACACTGCGGGGCAGCAGGCCGGCGGCACGCAGGATAACGGGTAGGAAAGACGGGACATGCTTGAGGACAAGGACCGGATTTTTACCAATCTGTACGGTCAGAACGACTGGCGGCTGGCGGGTGCGCGACAGCGTGGCGACTGGAACGATACCGCCGCCATCCTGGCGCGCGGGCGTGATGCAATCATCGCGGAGATGAAGGCATCCGGCCTGCGCGGCCGTGGCGGCGCGGGTTTCCCCACCGGGGTCAAATGGTCATTCATGCCCAAGACATCGGACGGGCGGCCGCATTATCTGGTCATCAACGGTGATGAATCCGAACCCGGCACCTGCAAGGACCGCGAGATCCTGCGCCACGATCCGCACAAGCTGATCGAAAGCGCGCTGATCGCTTCCTTCGCGATGGGGGCGCACAAATCCTATATCTACATCCGCGGCGAATTCTTTAACGAGGCGCGGCATCTGCAGCATGCGATCGACGAGGCATACGAGGCTGGACTGATCGGTCCAAACGCCGCCGGGTCGGGATGGGATTTCGATTTCTATATCCATCGCGGGGCGGGTGCCTATATCTGCGGCGAGGAGACGGCCCTGCTCGAAAGTCTCGAGGGCAAGAAGGGGCAGCCCCGCATGAAGCCGCCATTCCCCGCGGCGATGGGGCTGTATGGCTGTCCGACCACGGTCAACAATGTCGAAAGCATTGCCGTGACCTCGACGATCATGCGGCGCGGGGCGTCGTGGTTTTCCGGGTTGGGCCGTCCGAACAACGCGGGCACGAAGCTGATGGCCATTTCCGGCCACGTCAACACGCCCTGCGTGTTCGAGGAAGAACTTGGCGTGCCGCTCAAGGACATCATCGAAAAACATGGCGGCGGCGTGCGTGGCGGCTGGGACAACCTGCTGGCGGTCATTCCGGGCGGCTGTTCCGTGCCGATGCTGCCGCGTGAGGTATGTGACACGGTCCTGATGGATTACGACAGCCTGCGCGCCGAAGGTTCAGGCCTTGGCACGGCCTGCATGATCGTGATGGACAAATCCACCGACATCATCCGCGCCATCGCCCGTTTTTCCCAGTTTTTCAAGCATGAGAGCTGTGGTCAGTGCACCCCCTGCCGCGAGGGCACGGGATGGATGATGCGTGTCATGCAACGCATGGTCGAAGGCCGCGCGGAGATCGAGGAGATTGACATGCTCGAACAGGTAACGCGCCAGGTTGAAGGTCATACGATCTGCGCCCTGGGCGATGCGGCGGCATGGCCCATCCAGGGGCTGATCCGGCGGTTCCGCCCGGTGATGGAGGAACGCATCCGCGCCTACAAGGCCGCCCATGGCGGTGGGCGTCTGGTGCAGGTTCCCGCCGACCTTCCGAGCGCGGCGGAGTGAGTGGCATGGTAAAAGTAACCGTTGACGGCATTCCCGTCGAAGTCCCGGCCGGGTCCAGCGCCCTTCAGGCCTGCGAGGCCGCGGGCAAGGAAATCCCGCGTTTCTGCTTCCACGAACGGCTGTCGGTGGCGGGCAACTGCCGCATGTGCCTTGTGCAGGTGGTCCGCGCGCCCAAGCCGGTGGCGTCGTGCGGCTTTCCGGTGGGCGAGGGGATGCAGATCCTGACCGATACCGAGGTCGTGCGCAAGGCGCGGCGGGCGGTCATGGAATTCCTGCTCATCAACCATCCGCTTGACTGCCCGATCTGCGATCAGGGCGGCGAATGCGACCTTCAGGACCAGGCGTTCGGGTATGGCGCGGACCATTCGCGCTATCTCGAAAACAAGCGCGCGGTGACGGACAAGTATCTTGGCCCGCTGGTCAAGACGGTCATGACGCGCTGCATCCAGTGCACGCGCTGCATCCGTTTCGCGACCGAGGTCGCGGGCGTGCCGGAACTTGGCGCCGTCTCGCGCGGCGAAAACATGGAAGTAACCAACTACGTCGAAAAGGCGCTGACTTCCGAACTGTCGGGCAACCTGATCGACATCTGCCCGGTGGGCGCGCTGACGTCCAAGCCGTATGCCTTTACCGCGCGTCCTTGGGAGCTCAAGCGCACGGACTCGATCGACGTGTGCGACGCGGTCGGCACCAACATCGTGATGCAGGCCCGTGGCGCCAGCGTGCTGCGTATCGTGCCGCGCACCAATGACGAGGTGAACGAGGAATGGCTGGCGGACAAGGGGCGTTTCGTCGTGGACGGCTTCCGTCACCGTCGCCTCGACCGGCCCTGGGTGCGGGTGCATGGCAAGCTGCAGCCCGCGTCATGGCAGGATGTCTTCGTCGCGCTGGCAAAGCGGCTCAAGGGCGTTCCGGGGGAACGGATCGGCGCGATTGCCGGTGACCTGTGCGATGCCGAAAGCATGCTGGCGCTGAAGGACCTGATGGGCGCGCTGGGATCGCCGAACATCGACTGCCGTCAGGACGGGGCGGATTACGACCTGTCGCACCGCGATTTCTATACGTTCAATACCGGCATCACCGGCATCGAGGACGCGGACGCACTGCTGATTGTCGGGGCCATTCCCCGGCAGGAGGCCCCCGTCCTGAACGCGCGCATTCGCAAGCGTTTCGTCACCGCCGGCCGGGGCAAGTTCCCGATCGCGATGATCGGCGCGCCGCAGGCCGATCCCACCTATGCCGTCGAAGTGCTGGGCGACGGGCCGGATGCGCTGGCGGACCTTGCGGCAGGGCGTTCGCCGTTCCTCGATGTCCTGAAAAAGGCCGAGCGGCCGATGATCATCGTCGGGCACGGGGCGCTGACGCGGCCTGACGCACGCGCGATCCTCAAGGCGGCATGGGACCTTGCGGGACAGGTGGGTGCGCTGGATGCGCAGTGGCATGGCTTCAACGTCCTGCACACGGCCGCCAGTCGCGTCGCCGGTCTGGATATGGGCTTTGTCCCGCAAAAGGGCGGCCGCGATGTCGCGGGCATGCTCAATGACGGGGTGGAAGTCCTGTGGCTGCTGGGCGCGGATGAATTCCCGGTCGATCGCATCGGCAACGATACCTTCGTCATCTATCAGGGACACCATGGCGATGCGGGCGCCGCGCGGGCGGACGTGATCCTGCCCGGCGCGCTGTATGCGGAAAAGCCCGGCACCTACGTCAATACCGAAGGCCGCGTGCAGCAGTCGTTCCGCGCGGTCATGCCGCCGGGTGACGCGCGCGAGGACTGGCGTATCGTGCGCGCGTTTTCCGAAGTGGTGGGGCATACGCTGCCCTATGACACGCTCGAGGCGCTGCGCGCGCGTCTGGCGCAGGTCAATCCGGTTTTCGCGCGGCAGGGTCATCCCCGGTTCGCGCCACCGCAGGGCATCAGTCCCGATGGGGGAAAGGTGGCGATTGCCTCCACCCCCTTTGTTCCGGTGATCGCGGATTATTACCAGACCAGTCCCATCTGCCGCGCCAGCCCGACGATGGAGACCTGTTCGCGGACCTATGTCCATCCCCCGGCCCAGGCAGCGGAGTAAGGTGAGGTGACGCATTTCTTTTTACATACGGTCGTGGGCCAGGTTCTGCTGATCGTTCTGGAAACGCTGGCCGTGCTTGTGCCGCTTCTGCTGGGGGTTGCGTACCTGACCCTGGCCGAACGCAAGGTGATGGCCGCGATGCAGCTGCGCAAGGGGCCGAACGTCAACGGTCCGTTCGGCGTGCTGCAGGCCTTTGCCGACGCGATCAAGATGCTGACCAAGGAAACGGTCATCCCGGCGGGCGCGAACCGCATGCTGTTCCTGTTCGCGCCTTTCCTGACCTTTTCACTGGCGATGGTGGCATGGGCGGTCATCCCGACGGGCAACGGCCTTGCGATCGCCGACATCAATGTCGGGGTGCTTTACCTGCTGGCGATTTCCTCGCTCGGGGTTTACGGCATCCTGATCGCGGGCTGGGCGTCCAATTCGAAATATGCCTTCCTTGGCGGCCTGCGTTCGGCGGCGCAGATGGTGTCCTACGAGGTCTCGATCGGCCTTGTGATCGTCTCCGTCCTGCTGGCGGTCGGCAGTCTGAACCTCAACGACATCGTGCTGGCGCAGCGCCATGTCTGGTTCTGCCTGCCGATGTTCCCGATGTTCATCGTCTTCTTCATCTCCGCGCTGGCGGAAACCAACCGCGCGCCCTTTGACCTTCCCGAAGGGGAGAGCGAACTGGTGGCGGGCTTTTTCGTCGAATATTCGGCGCTGGCGTTCGGGCTCTTCTTCCTTGGTGAATATGCCAACATGTTCCTGATGTCGGGCATGGTCAGCATCCTGTTCCTTGGTGGCTGGCTGCCGCCGCTGGATGTCGCGCCGCTGACATGGATTCCGGGGCCGCTGTGGCTGATTGCCAAGATCCTGTTCTGCCTGTTCGTCTTCATCTGGGTGCGCGCGACCTTCCCCCGCTATCGCTATGACCAGCTGATGCGGCTGGGGTGGAAGGTGTTCCTGCCGTTCTCCCTGGCGTGGATGGTTCTGACGGCCGGTTTTCTGATGGTGACGGGCCTGCTGCCCGGAGGAGCAAGCTGATGGGATATCTGAGCCGTACCGCCCGGTCGTTCCTGCTGAGCGAACTGGTCTCGGGCATGAGCGTGACGCTGAAGGCGTTTTTCAAGCCCAAGGCGACGATCAACTATCCCTATGAAAAGGGGCCGCTGTCGCCGCGTTTCAGGGGCGAGCATGCGCTGCGCCGCTATCCCAACGGAGAAGAGCGCTGCATCGCGTGCAAGCTGTGCGAGGCGACATGCCCGGCGGAGGCCATCACGATCGAGGCCGAGCCCCGCGACGACGGTTCGCGTCGTACCACCCGGTACGACATCGACATGACCAAGTGCATCTATTGTGGACTGTGCGAGGAAGCATGCCCCGTGGATGCGATCGTTGAAGGCCCCAACTATGAATTCGCGACCGAGACGCGCGAAGAACTTATGTACAACAAGGACAAGCTGCTCGCCAATGGCGATCGCTGGGAAAGCGTTCTTGCGCGCCGGCTGGAGCTGGATGCGCCGTATCGTTGACGTGGCGGATCGCATGTCCCCCTTCCATCCGCGCGATGGCAGGTGGACATGCGGGCAGCAGGAGGAAATATCCATGCGGCAGGAAGGTCACCCATGATGACCCAAATCGTCTTTTACATATTTGCGGCGGTCCTGGTTCTTTCTGCCTCGATGGTGGTCAGCGCCCGCAATCCCGTGCATTCGGTCCTGTTCCTGATACTGGCGTTTTTCAACGCGGCGGGACTGTTCCTGATCGCGGGGGCCGAATTCCTGGCGATGATCCTTGTCATCGTCTATGTCGGCGCCGTCGCGGTGCTGTTCCTGTTTGTCGTCATGATGCTTGACATCCGCATCGCCCAGGCGCGCGAGGGGCTGCAACGCTATGCCCCGATCGGCGCGGCGCTGGGCGGTGTGCTTCTGGCGGAACTGGTGCTGGCGTTCATGCACTGGCGCTTTGCGTCCAACATTGGCGATGTGGGGCACCTTGTCCCGTCCTCGCCCACGCGTTCGAACACGGCCGCGCTGGGGGATGTGCTTTATACGCACTACATCTTCCTGTTCCAGGCCTGCGCGCTGGTGCTGCTGGTGGCGATGATCGGCGCGATCGTGCTGACGCTGCGTGACCGGCCGACGGGACGACGCCAGGACATCGAACGCCAGCATGAACGCCAGGCGGCGGATTCCATGGAACTGCTGTCGCTTCCCCTGGGCCAGAGTGTCGATGCGCTGGGCGGGTTCCTGCGCCCGCACCAGTCCTATGACGTCGCGGCCGTGCCGGGGACCTATGGCACCCAGGCCTATCGCGAGGAGGAACAGCGGCTGGAGGAGTCCACCGCGCTGGTCGTGGTCGAGGACGTCACGAAAAACGAAAGTCGGGACAATGAATAGTGCAATCGCCACAATTGGCGTCACGCCGTACCTTGTCATCAGTGCGATCCTGCTGGTCCTGGGCGTGTTCGGTATTTTCCTGAACCGCAAGAACGTCATCATCATCCTGATGTCGATCGAACTGATCCTGCTGTCGGCCAATATCAATTTCGTGGCGTTTTCGGCGGCGCTGGGCGATCTGTCGGGACAGGTCTTCACCCTGTTCGTGCTGACGATCGCGGCGGCGGAATCCGCGATCGGCCTTGCCATCGTCACTGTCTATTTCCGTAATCGCGGCTCGATCGAGGTCGACCGCATTACGATGATGAAAGGGTGATCGGATCATGCAAACGGCATCCTGCCTTTTTGAAATCGCGGTTTTCGCGCCCCTGATCGGTTTCCTGACCGCGGGGATGGGGGGCCGCATCATTGGCGACGCCCTGTCGCAGGCGCTGACGATCATCCTGATGCTCATTGCCAGCATGGCCGCGATCGGCACCCTCATGATCGAGGGGCAGGTCGGAATGGTGACCGCGCTTGTGCCCGTGGCCGACTGGATCCAGGCCGGTAATTTCCATGTCGCGTGGGGATTGCGCATGGACGCACTGTCGGTGTCGATCGTGGCGATGGTCTGCGTGGTCTCGACCCTCGTGCATATCTACAGCACGGGATACATGGCGCATGAGACCATGCCGCGCTTCCGCTTCTTTTCCTACCTGTCGCTGTTTACGTTCGCGATGCTGATGCTGGTGACGTCGAATGACCTGCTTCAGCTGTTCTTTGGCTGGGAAGGCGTCGGCCTCGCCAGTTATCTGCTGATCGGGTACTGGTACACGCGGCCATCCGCCGCCGCCGCCGCGATCAAGGCGTTTGTCGTCAACCGCGTGGCGGACCTGTTTTTCCTGGTCGGGATCGCGCTGCTGTATGTCGAATTCGGCACCGTGACGTATGACGACATCTTCGCGATGGTGCCTGCCCACATGAATGATGTGTATCACCTGTTTGGCGCCCATCGCGCCATGGAGGTGATCTGCATGCTGCTGTTCATCGGGGCGATGGGCAAATCGGCGCAGCTGTTCCTGCATACATGGCTGCCTGACGCGATGGAGGGACCGACCCCCGTATCCGCCCTGATCCATGCGGCCACGATGGTCACGGCGGGCGTGTTCCTGATGGCGCGGATGTCGCCGCTGGTCGAATTTGCGCCGATGACGCGTGACTTCATCATCCTGATCGGCGGCACCACCTGCTTCTTCGCGGCGACGGTCGGACTGGTGCAGCCGGACATCAAGCGCACGATCGCATATTCCACCTGTTCGCAGCTGGGCTACATGTTCGTTGCGGTCGGGGTCGGGGCCTATCAGGCGGCGATGTTCCACCTGACGACGCATGCGTTCTTCAAGGCGCTGCTGTTCCTTGGTGCGGGCTGCGTGATCCATGCCGTGCATGATGAACAGGACATGTTCCGCATGGGCGGGCTGTGGCGCAAGATCCCGCTGACCTATGTCTGCATGTGGATCGGCAGCCTTGCGCTGGCGGGGATTTTCCCCTTCGCCGGGTACTGGTCGAAGGATGCGATCCTTGATGCCGCATGGATGTCGCCCGCGACGCTGGGACGGTATGGCTGGACCATGGGCTGCGTGACCGCGTTCCTGACCGCGCTGTACAGCTGGCGGCTGATCTTCCTGGTCTTCCATGGTAAGCCGCGTGATGCCCACCTGCATGAAGGCGCGCATGAAAGCCCGATTTCCATGACCGGTCCGGTCATCGTGCTGGGCTTTGGCGCGGTGCTGGGCGGTATCCTGCTGGCGCCACATTACATCGGCAAAGACCAGGTGGCGTTCTGGAACGGGGCGATCGCGAACGCGCCGGGCAACAACATCATCGAAATGATGGAACATGCGCCGGGCTTCATTTCCCTCGTGCCGAGCATCGCGGCCGTTGGCGGCATCCTGATCGCCTATGTCTGCTATATCCTGCAGCCCGCGATCCCGGGGGCGATGGCCCGTGCGCTGCGGCCGCTTTACCTGTTCCTGCTGAACAAGTGGTATTTCGACGAACTGTATGACCTGATACTGATCCGTCCGTACAAGGCGCTTGCGCGCGTGCTGTGGAAGGACGTGGACGAAGGCGTGGTCGAGGGCATTCCCGAAGGGCTGGCCCGCATGACCGTGGCGTCCGCCGGACAGGCGGTGCGGATCCAGACAGGATCGATCGCGGTCTATGCCTTTACGATGCTGATCGGCCTGGTGGTGCTGCTGTCCACCATGCTGTTCGCGCACTGACGCCATGATGACGAGGGTGAACCTATGAACTGGACACTTGCTCTGCCTGAAATCGTGCTCGCGATCTCGGGCCTCGCCATCCTGGTGTTCGGGGTGGTGCAGAAAAAGGAAAATCCGTTTTTTTCGTGCTCCATGCTGGCGATGGCGGCGTTCTTCGTAACCGGCGTACTGGTGCTGTTTACGCCTGACGGGGTGGGATACAACCGGATTTTCGTGAATGACGACTTTGCCCGCTTCATGAAAATCCTTTCCCTGTGCGGGGCGTTCCTCGCGACCATGATGACCGTGGGCTATGCCCGGGAAATGGAGGTCGCGAAGTTCGAATTCCCCGTCCTGATCCTGTTTTCCACGCTGGGCACGATGATGATGGCGTCATCGGGCAACCTGATGACGCTGTTTGTCGGGCTCGAACTGTCGTCGCTTGCGATCTATATCCTGTGCGCCTTTGCCCGCGATCAGGTCCGCGCGGCGGAAGCGGGGCTGAAATATTTCGTGCTGGGATCGCTGGCCTCGGGGCTGCTGCTGTATGGGATCGCCCTGGTGTACGGCTTTGCCGGAACGCTGGAATATGGCGGGCTCCAGACGGCGGTGGCAGGCACGGCGGCGTTGCCGACCGGCCTTATGATCGGCATCGTATTCATGCTGGTCGGGCTGTCGTTCAAGCTGTCGGCGGTGCCGTTTCACATGTGGACGCCTGATGTGTACCAGGGCTCCCCGTCCTCGGTCACGGCCTATATGGCGGGCGCGCCCAAGATCGCGGCCTTTGCCGTGCTGCTGCGCGTGATGATCGGTCCGTTCGGTCATATGACGGACCAGTGGCGGCTGCTGATCGAACTGGTTTCCATTGCTTCCATGCTGTTCGGCTCCATCGCCGCGATCGCCCAGACGGATATCAAGCGGCTGATGGCCTATTCCTCCATCGGGCACATGGGATACGCGATGATGGGCATGGCCGCTGCCACGCCGGAGGGAACGCGCGGGACGCTGATCTATCTCGTCACCTACCTGTTCATGAATGTCGGCGCGTTTGCCGGGATTGTCGCCATGCGGCGCAAGGGGTTCGCCATGACGCGGATTTCCGACCTTGCCGGCCTGGGCAAGACGGCGCCGGGAATGGCCGCCGCCATGGCCATTTTCATGTTCAGCATGGCGGGCGCACCGCCGCTGGCTGGATTTTTCGGCAAATTGATGGTTTTCTATGCCGCCATCAACGCGCACCTGTATGTTCTGGCGGTCATTGGCGTGCTGAGCAGCATTATCGGTGCCTATTATTACGTGCGGATCGTGAAGGTCATGTTCTTCGATACGGCGGAGGCCGCGTTTGACCGTCCTCCTGTTTCCCTGTCCTTCATCTCCGTTGGCATGGGGCTGGTGACGTGCCTGTTCATCGTGGCGTTTGGCCCGGTGTCCACGGCGGCGCAGGCGGCGGCGCAGGCGTTGCTGAGGTAATGGATCCTTCCATTCCCGTTACGGTCATGGAGGTGCCACGGATCCTTGGGGGTCCGTGGCATCTTGAAATTTATGACACGCTTGGCTCCACCTCTGACCTGTGCCTGCGCCGGGCAGGGGAAGGTGCGGCGGAAGGGCTGGCGATCCTTGCCCTGAAACAGACGCAGGGACGCGGCAGCAGGGGGCGTGGCTGGGTCGATCCGGGCGGAAACCTGTCGATGTCGGTGCTGCTGCGGCCGGGCATGGATGCAACCCCGATCGGGCTGTGGCCGTTCATTGCCGGGCTGGCCTTTCACGACGCGCTGGCGCCGTGGCTGGAGGAGGGGCACCGCCTGACCCTGAAATGGCCCAATGACCTTCTGCTGGACGGGCGCAAGGTGGCCGGCATCCTGATCGAGGGGGGGGATGGCGATGCGGGACGGTGGCTGTCGATCGGCATGGGGGCGAACCTGCGTGTCGCTCCGGTGATCGAGGGCCGTGATCTTGCCTGCATGGCGCAGGGCGGTCCCGTGCCCGACGTCGGGAAGGTGGCGCGCGCGGTTCTGACGATGCTCGACGTCTGGATCGCACGCCATGCCAGCGACGGGTTTGCGCCGGTGCGGGCGGCATGGCTGGATCGCGGGCATCCCGTGGGAACGCCCATCCGTGTCATGGCACGCGGGGGGATGGTTCAGGGGACGTTCGACGGGATCGGGGAGGACGGGCTGCTGCATCTGCGCACCCCGGATGGCGTGCGCCGGGTTTCGACGGGTGAAGTCCTTCTGGGCGCATGAATGGGGGACGGAGGAGGGCGATTGCCCGCCCGTTCCGTACGTGGAATTCATAATGCGTTTGAGCATGGGGGATTACATGTTAATCCCTTGTCACCCATATTAAGGGTAGAAGTGGGTCTATGACCTGCGTCGAGCCCCCGGATCCCGCGGGATGCCGCCACTGGCGGTCATGTGCGGGACGGGCGCGGCTTCGTGGGGATGTGGGGTCCACAGGCGCTTCAAAGGGCGCGGGATACGGGTTTTGCCTCGAACCGAGGCACGGAATGACAGGAATTCTGGCGGGGGACGCTCTCCCGCCTGTCTGAATCGAAAGGTGTGAACAGTGAACAGCAGGGTATCATATGAATGACATGACAGATCTGGAATTCCTCCCGCTGGGGGGGACAGGTGAAATCGGGATGAACCTCAATCTCTACCGGCAGGGCGAAAGCTGGCTGGCGGTGGATTGCGGCATCGGCTTCAGCGGCAACGACACGCCGGAGGCCGAAATCCTGCTGCCCGATCCGGTATTCATTGCCGAACGCCGCAAGGCGCTGGTTGGGCTGGTCATCACCCACGCGCATGAGGATCATCTGGGCGCTGTCGCCCATCTGTGGCCGCAGCTTGGCTGCCCGGTCTATGCCACGCCGTTCGCTGCCGCCGTGCTGCGCCGCAAGCTGGGGGAGGCGCAGCTGCTCCAGCAGGTGCCGATCCACACCATTCCCCCCGGCGGCGCGTTCCGCGTTGGCGATTTCGACCTGAGCTTCATCCCCGTCACCCATTCCGTGCCGGAGGCGCAGGCGCTGGTCCTGCGTACCCCGCAGGGGATCGTGGTCCATACCGGTGACTGGAAGTTCGACCCCGAACCGCAGGTCGGCCCGCCGACCGACATCGCGGCGTTCGAGGCGCTGGGCCGCGAGGGCGTGCTGGCGATGGTATGCGACAGCACCAACGTCCGCACCGAGGGTCCCTCCGCATCCGAAGCCGATGTCCGTCGCGAGATCACGAAGCTGATCGCGACGCTGGAGGGACGGGTCGCGGTGACCTGTTTCGCCAGTAACGTCGCGCGCGTGGAAACGATCGCCAAGGCGGCGCGGGCCGCCAACCGCGTCGTGGCCGTCGTGGGCCGTTCCCTGCGCAATCTGGAGGTCGCGGCGCGCGAATGTGGCTATCTGGCCGATATTCCGCCCTTCCTTTCGGAACAGGAGGCCAATTCCGTTCCGGACAACCAGCTTCTGCTGATCGTGACCGGCAGCCAGGGGGAACCCCGTTCGGCCCTGTCGCGCATTGCGGTGGATACCCATCCCAACATCTCGCTGGGCGAGGGGGATAACGTCATCTATAGCAGCCGCATGATCCCCGGTAACGAACAGGCGGTCATCCAGGTGCAGGACAACCTGACGCGGCGCGGCATCAACGTGATTACCGACCGCGATCATCTGGTCCATGTGTCGGGACATGCGACGGGTGGGGACGTGCGGCGCCTGTATGAAATGGTGCGTCCGAAATACCTCGTTCCGGTTCATGGCGAATGGCGCCACCTGACCGCCAATGCCGCCATCGCGCAGGAACTCGATATCGCGCCGGTCCTGCTGGAGGATGGCGATATCCTGAGCATGAAGGAATCAGCGTTCGAGGTCGTCGATACCGCGCCGACCGGCCGTCTCGTGCTGGATGGCGGGCGCCTGCTGCAGATGAATGGCGGCGTGCTTTCGGCGCGTCGGCGCATGCTGTTCAACGGCATCGTGCTTGGCAGTTTTGCGGTGGATGAGGAAGGCTACCTGATCGGCGACCCCAAGGTCAGCGCGCCCGGACTGCTGGATGCCGAAGATCCCGAAACCGCCCGCGTGACCGAGGAATTCGGCAATGCGCTGGATGAAATTCCTGATGAGCTGCGCGAAAATGACGTGACCTTCCGCGACGCGGCCAAGACGGCGCTGCGCCGCGCGCTGGGGCGCAAGCTGCAGAAGCGTCCGCTGGTGGATGTCCACCTGCTGCGAGTGTGAGATCCGTTCCGTCCGCTGGCGGAAGATGGAAATGATTATGGCAGGAGACGGTGTTCCGTCTCCTGCCATTCTTTTATTACAGGACGTTTTTTATTACAGGACGTTTTTTCCCTAAACCCGGCGGCGTTTTCGACACTCGGATCGTGGGGGTAATCTAGACATGACCGACCGGGCGTGTCACCTGCCTCACGGGGATGTTGAACGGCTGGCGGCCGGGTTTTCGATCACGCTTGGGTGTGGTGGGGGAACCTGTCGTCGCCGGGCGTGCATATGCCCCATTCCACGGGTGATATTATTGGGTTACGGTTCGCGCCGTCTGGATCGGTTCTGAATATAAGGTTGATACGCACATGCGTCTGTCCCGCAGCTTTCTTCCCACCCTCAAGGAAAATCCCGCCGAGGCGCAGATCACCTCGCACCGTCTCATGCTGCGGGCTGGCCTGATCCGCCAGACATCGGCGGGGATTTATGCATGGCTGCCGGCGGGCCTGCGGGTCCTGCGCAACATTGCCGACATCGTGCGCGCGGAACAGAACGCCATCGGCGCGCAGGAAATGCTGATGCCCACGCTGCAGTCGTCCGAACTGTGGAAGCGTTCGGGCCGCTATGACGCCTATGGTCCCGAAATGCTGCGTATCCGTGACCGCCACGAACGCGACCTGCTGTATGGACCGACCAACGAGGAAATGGTGACGGACCTGTTCGGACAGGTGGTCAAGTCCTATCGCGAGCTGCCGCAGGTTCTGTATCACGTGCAGTGGAAATTCCGCGACGAGGTACGTCCTCGCTTTGGCGTGATGCGTGGGCGCGAGTTCTATATGAAGGACGCCTACAGCTTCGATGCCGATTACGACGCGGCGGTCGACAGCTATCGCCGCATGATGCTGGCCTATCTGCGCACGTTCCAGCGCCTTGGGGTCAAGGCGATCCCCATGGTGGCCGATACGGGGCCGATCGGCGGCGAACTCAGCCACGAATTCCTTGTCCTTGCCCCCACGGGCGAAAGCGGCGTGTTCTTTGATGGCGCGCTTGAGGAACAGGACTGGCTGTCGGAACCGGTGGATATTTCGGACCGGACGTCGCTTGAGAAATTCTTCCGGCGCATGACCTCGTTCTATGCCGCGACGGATGAGAAGCATGACGAGGCGCAATGGGCGAAGGTGCCGGTCGAACGTCGCAGGGAAGGGCGCGGGATCGAGGTCGGGCACATCTTCCATTTTGGCCGTAAATATACGGAATCGATGGATATTTCCGTCAGCGGGCCGGACGGGGCGCCGCTGTTCCCCGAAATGGGGTCCTATGGGATCGGGGTCTCGCGCCTTGTCGCCGCGATCATCGAGGCGAGCCATGACGATCAGGGCATCATCTGGCCCGAAACGGTCGCGCCGTTTGCCGCGGTCATCATCAACCTGAAAAATGGCGACGCGCAGTGTGATGAAATCTGCGAACGGCTGTATGCGGCGGCCCCGGATCGCCTGCTGTATGACGACCGTCCGGAACGCGCGGGCGTCAAGTTCGCCGATGCGGACCTGATGGGCCATCCGTGGCAGGTCATCGTCGGCCCCCGTGGCGCGAAGGCGGGGATTGTCGAACTGAAGAACCGCCACACCGGCGAACGCAGCGAACTGGATATTGACGTCGCGCTGGCGCGTATCGGCGCGGGTGCCTGAGCGGAATGTTCGGTCCGTTTGAACGTGCCGTCGCCGGGCGTTACCTGCATGCCCGGCGGGGGGAGCGGTTCGTGTCCGTCATCGCGATCTTCTCCCTCGTCGGGATCGCGCTGGGTGTCGCGACGCTGATTATCGTCATGTCGGTCATGAACGGGTTCAAGGCCGATCTGCTGGGGCGTATCCTCGGGCTGAATGGCGATCTCAGCGTCTATGGCATTTCGCGCACCATTTCCGATTACGACGCGCTGGCGGGACGGGTGCGCCGGGTGCCGGGCGTGGACAGCGCCAGCCCCCTGATCGAGGCGCAGGTCCTGCTCAATTCCGGGGGATACAATGCCGGGGGGCTGGTGCGCGGGATGACGCGTGACGACCTGCTGGGGCTGAAGGAAATCAGCGGGTCGCTGGTGGCCGGATCGCTGGATGATTTCGGATCGGACGACAGCATCGTGGTCGGCACGACGCTGGCGGAACGCGCGGGCCTGACGGTGGGCGCGCGCCTGACGCTTGTCTCGCCAAACGGGGCGGCGACGGCCTTTGGCACCATGCCACGGGTGCGGGCCTATCATGTGGTGGCGATTTTCGACGCGGGCGTGAACGATTACAACGCAAGCTATGTGTTCCTGCCGCTTCATGCCGCGCAGATCTAT
This sequence comes from Novacetimonas cocois, assembly GCF_003311635.1. Lineage (GTDB taxonomy): Bacteria > Pseudomonadota > Alphaproteobacteria > Acetobacterales > Acetobacteraceae > Novacetimonas > Novacetimonas cocois. Next base: position 324,612 of record NZ_QEXL01000001.1, read on the forward strand.
TTCCAGATGCCGGGGCAGGTGACGCAGATCCAGGTCATGACCCATGACGCGGAAAATGTCGGCCCGGTCAGGAACCGCATCGAACAGGCGCTGGGCGAGACGCAGGTGCGTGTCATGGACTGGACGCAGAGCAACAACGCCTTTTTCGGCGCGGTGCAGGTGGAACAGAACGTCATGTTCCTGATCCTGACGCTGATTATCCTTGTCGCGGCCTTCAACGTGATTTCGTCGCTGATCATGATGGTCAAGGACAAGACCGCCGATATCGCGGTCCTGCGCACCATCGGGGCGACGCGTGGGGCGATCATGCGCATCTTCCTGATGTGCGGGGCATCCGTCGGGGTGACGGGAACCATCGCGGGAACGCTGCTGGGCATCGTCTTCTGCCTCAATATCGAGCGTATCCGCCAGGGCCTGCAGAAAATCACCGGCACGGACCTGTTCAATGCTGAGGTGTATTACCTTGAACACCTGCCCGCGAAACTGGTCTGGTCGCAGGTGCTGGAGGTGATCATCATGGCGCTGGTCCTGTCGCTGCTGGCGACGCTGTATCCGTCATGGCGGGCGGCGCGGACCGACCCGGTGGAGGCCCTGCGCCATGAATGAGCATCATTCCCTCCCGCTGCATCTGGAGGGCGTCTGCCGTTCCTATCGCAGTGGCGAGGAAACGCTTCACGTCCTCAAAGGGGCGGACCTTGTGCTGCGTCCGGGCGAAATCGTGGCCCTTGTCGCACCGTCGGGCACGGGCAAGTCCACGTTGCTGCATCTGGCGGGGCTGCTGGAATATCCCGATGGCGGGCGGGTGGTGATCGATGGCGTGGATGCCGGGCGGCTGAATGATACGCAGCGCACCGAAATCAGGCGCGACCGCATCGGCTTCGTCTATCAGTTCCATCACCTTTTGGCGGAATTCACGGCGCGGGAAAATGTCATCCTGCCCCAGATGATCGCGGGGGTGTCGCGTCGCAAGGCAAAGACACGCGCGGATGAACTGCTGTGTGCATTCGGGCTGGAACACCGTCTGGATCACCTGCCGGGCAAGCTGTCGGGCGGGGAAAAACAGCGCGTGGCCATCGCGCGCGCGCTGGCAAACCGTCCGCGCATCCTGCTGGCGGACGAGCCGACGGGCAATCTGGATGTGCAGACATCGGATACGGTGTTCGACGCCCTGATCGCGATGGTGCGCGACCATGGGGTCGCCGCCCTGATCGCCACGCACAACATGGACCTTGCGGTGCGCATGGACCGCATCGTGACGCTGCGTGACGGGAAGCTGCATGAGGTCGCGCCCCCGCGTGCAGAGACTATTTGAAAACAGCCTGTGATAAAAAACAAAAGTTTCCGGGTGTCGCCTTTTTTTAAAAGGTGACGTCTTTCAAGGCTTTTTGAAAAAAGCTTCACCAAAAACTTTTACAATTTCAGGTTAGACAGATTCTGACAGAGCATTGGCGCAGAATCGGCATGGTGCGGTAGGATCAGGCCATGTCACATGCCGATTTCATTCACCTGCGTGTCCACTCCGCCTATTCCCTCAGCCAGGGCGCGATCCGCGTGCCCGAGATTGTCAGCCTGGCGCATGAAATGCGCATGCCCGGCGTTGCCATAACCGACACCGGCAACATGTTCGGGGCACTGGAATTTTCCCAGTACTGTTCGAAAAAGGGCATCCAGCCGATCATTGGCTGCCAGGTCGCGCTGCCCGCGCGATGCGACAAGCCCGGCAGCCCGGCGGAGCCGATGGCCCTGCTGGCGCGTGATGAAACCGGCCTGATGAACCTGCAGTACCTGTCCTCTGCCGGGTTCCTGCAGCATGAGACGGATGAACCGACAGTCTCCCTCGACCTGCTGTGCGAACGTGCCGAAGGACTGTTCCTGATGACGGGCGGCACGCGCGGGCCGCTGTTCCGCATGCTTGCCGAAGGTCTGGAGGCCGATGCGCGACGCCTGCTGTCGCGCCTGCATGAGGCCTTTGGCCGCAATATGGCGGTGGAACTGCATCGTCATGGCCTGCCTGCGGAACAGGCGGTGGAGCCGGGCCTGATCGCCCTGGCCGACGGGGCGGGAATCCCGCTGGTGGCGACAAACGAATGTTTCTTTCCCCGCCCGGACATGTACGAGGCGCACGACGCGCTGCTGTGCATCGCGCAGGGACGCACCATGGCCGAACAGGATCGCTGGCGGGTGACGCCCGAACACTGGTTCAAGCCGCCGCACATGATGCGCGAACTGTTCAAGGACCTGCCGGAGGCGTGCGACAACACGCTGGAGATCGCGCGCCTGTGCGCCATCAAGGTGGAGACGCGCAAGCCGCTGCTGCCGGTCTGTCCCAAGGTGGCGCCCGGCGCGACGGAGGAGGAAACCCTGCGCGGCATGGCGCGTGACGGGCTGGAACGTCGCCTTTCGCGCATGAATGTCGATGAACAGACCCGCCGGACCTATGAGGAGCGGCTGGCCTTCGAACTCGACATCATCGCGCGCATGGGCTTTCCCGGCTATTTCATGATCGTTGCCGACTTCATCCAGTGGGCAAAGGCGCATGACATCCCCGTGGGGCCGGGGCGTGGGTCGGGCGCGGGGTCGCTGGCGGCATGGGCGCTGACGATCACGGACATCGACCCCATTCCGTTCAATCTGCTGTTCGAACGTTTCCTCAATCCCGAACGCGTGTCGATGCCCGACTTCGACATCGATTTCTGCCAGGACCGGCGTGATGAGGTCATCCGTTACGTCCGGCAGGAATATGGCCCCGACCGCGTGGCGCAGATCATCACGTTCGGAAAGTTGCAGGCCCGCGCGGCGGTGCGCGACGTGGGGCGCGTGCTGGGCCTGTCGTTCGGCATGGTCAACAGGGTTGCCGAACTGATCCCCAACAACCCGGCCAAGCCCGTCACCCTGAAACAGGCGATCGACGGGGAACCGCGCCTTCAGGAAATGCGCGACAATGACGAGGCGCTGCGCAGGCTGATGGAAATCGCCCTCCAGCTGGAGGGGCTGTTCCGGCATGCCAGCACGCATGCTGCGGGCGTGGTGATCGGCGATCGCGAACTGGTGGAACTGGTGCCGCTGTATCGCGATCCCAAAAGCGACATGCTGGTCACGCAGTATAACATGAAATTCGTGGAGCAGGCCGGACTGGTGAAGTTCGACTTCCTCGGCCTGACCACGCTTACGATCCTCCAGCGTGCGGTGCAGTTCCTTGACAGGCTCGGAGTGCAGGTGGACCTTGCCGCGCTGCCGCTGGATGACAAGCTGACCTATGACATGCTCGCCCGGGGGGATACGGGGGGCGTGTTCCAGTTTGAAGGCGCGGGGATGCGCGATGTCCTTAAGCAGATGCGCCCGACCCGGCTGGAGGACCTGATTGCGGCGGTTGCGTTGTACCGACCGGGTCCGATGGCCAACATTCCCGATTACTGCCGTCGCAAGCACGGGGAGCCGTGGGAACCCCCGCACGAGGAAATCCGCGATATCCTGTCAGAGACCTATGGCATCATGGTCTATCAGGAACAGGTGATGCAGATCGCGCAGAAGATGGCGGGCTACAGCCTTGGCGGGGCGGACCTGCTGCGCCGCGCGATGGGCAAGAAGATCCGCGCGGAAATGGATAAGCAGCGCGTGATCTTTACCGAAGGCGCGGTCAAGCGGGGCATCGACCATGAAAAGGCGGTCGAGGTCTTCGACCTGATGGCGAAGTTCGCTGATTACGGCTTCAACAAATCCCATGCCGCGGCCTATGCCCTTGTGTCGTACCAGACGGCATGGATGAAGGCCAACCATCCGGTGGCGTTTCTTGCGGCGTGCATGTCGCTGGCGCGTGAAAAGACCGAAAAGCTGGCGGCCCTGCGGCAGGAGGCCGAACGGCTGGGCATCAGTGTCCTGCCGCCGGACATCAATGCCTCCGACGCGGATTTCACGGTGGAAAAGCTGCCGGACGGGCAGTACGGGATCCGCTATGCCCTTGCGGCGGTCAAGAAGGTGGGGCTGGCTGCGATGCAGTCACTGGTCGCGTCGCGCGGCGATCGTCCCTTTGCCGACATGGCGGATATCGCCGCGCGTATCGACCCGCGCAATATCAACAAGATGCAGCTGGAAAATCTGGCGCGCGCCGGTGCGTTCGATACCCTTCTTCCCAACCGCGCCCAGGCCTGCGCGTCGGCTGAAATGATCCTGCGCCGGGCGCAGTCGCACGCGCAGGAAGCGGCGAGCGGGCAGATCGGCCTGTTTGGCGGCGGCGGGGCAGGCCCGGCGCGCGAGACGCTGCGTCTGCCATCGGTGCCGGACTGGCCCGAATTCGACCGGCTGAGCATGGAGGCCGACGCCATCGGGTTCCACCTGACGGCGCACCCGCTGGATTCCTATGGCCCGTTGATGCGGCGTCTGGGCGTGGTGAAATCCACGGGACTGGAAGCGGCGGCACAGGCGGGGATCACCCGCGTGAAAATTGCCGGATGCGTGGTCGACCGCAAGGAACGCCCGACCCGCACCGGCAGCAAGATGGCGTGGGTCAGGCTGTCGGATGCCAGCGGTGGATGCGAGGTGACGTTTTTCTCCGAAGTCCTGCTGCGTTCGCGCGAGATCCTGACCGCCGGGAATGCGGTGGTCGTGACGGCGGACCTGCGCCTTGATGGCGAGGCACTGCGCATTACCGCGTCTGACGTCATGGAGCTTGAGCAGGCGGCGGCCGATGCGGCGGCGGAACTACGGATCTGGTTCGATCGTGCCGATGCCATCGCGCCCATCCGCGAGATCCTCGATGGGCATGGCGGGGGACGTGGTCGCATCATCCTCCATCCCTCCGTCGCGGAAACCCGTGATGTGGAAGTGACGCTGAGCGAACGTTACCGCGTGACCCCGCGCATCGCGCAGATGATCAAGTCGATTGATGGCGTCGGGCGCGTGGAACAGTTCTAGGCTCCGCCTACGGCAATCCGGATTGACAGTTGCTTGGACCGATCATTGCGCCCCCCGGATCAGGGGAGCGCAATGCCGTTCATGCGGCACCGGTGGATCATCCGAAAGTTTTTGGTGAAGCTTTTTTCAAAAAGCTTCAGATAACGTCGCCCGTTTGAAAAAAGCCGATACCCAAAAACGTTTATTGTTTTTTATCAGCAGGTTGTTTTCAAACTGTCTTCAGGCCGGTTTCAGATATGCCGAGCGGAGATCGCCCACGCGGGAGTGTGAAGGCAGGGAGGGGAACTCAGGCAAAAGCGCCTGCGTTGGGCTGAGGTCATCCGAAGTAATTCCCAGAAAGGGGAGACACTCAATGACTGAATCGAATTTCTTTACCCGTGCCGGTGATTTCCTGACAGGCGCGACAGGCGATCATTCCGGGCTGATTACAGTATTGAACGAAATACTGGGGCCGATTACCCGAAAGGACCAGCCCACCCGGCTGGAGGCACGGTCAAAAACGCCGGAGGTGTTTGATACCGTGTCGCAATGGCAGCAGCAGGACAAGCCCCCTGCCACCACGGAAAGCATGATCCGCACACTGTTTTCCGATGCGGAAATCAGGAGATTTTCCGACGAAACGGGGCTGTCGGCGCCTGCCGCGATGGAAATACTCAAGGTTATCGTGCCGCTCTGCGCGCGGGACCGGAAAAGAAGGCAGTTGCGCGTTCCTGATGAGGCGACCTGAGCTTTTTGCAGGTCGGGTATTTCCGTAATGTCGTGCTGCCTGTGGTGGTGGGATGTGACGGAAGCCGGAAACGTGAAAACTCCTTACATATACAGCATGTTCCCATGTATGGGTCATGCCTGTTCCGGTGGGGTGTAAAGTCCTGAAACAGGGCAGGGGATTTCCATGATCGGTACCTGTCGGTGACGGCAGGTACCGCAGGGGACGACAAATCCCGGCATCGGAACATGAATGACAATGGCTGGGACAAGGTAATATCTGACGCATGGTCATGACGCATGCGCCCGGCGAAGGCTGGGTCCAGCTGGGTGAACTCGGCCTGGCGTTCCTGCTTTCGGGGCTGGTGGGGCTGGAGCGGGAGATCCGCCAGAAAAGCGCGGGACTGCGTACCTATACACTGGTCGGTGTGGCGGCGGCACTGTTCATGCTGGTGTCCAAATACGGATTCAACGACGTTCTGGAAAAGGAACGGGTCATCCTCGACCCGTCGCGGGTCGCGGCCCAGATCGTATCGGGGATCGGTTTTATCGGTGGCGGCGTGATTTTCATGCGCCGCAACGTGGTGCGCGGCCTGACGACGGCGGCGTCGGTGTGGTTGACGGCGGCGCTGGGAATGGCATGCGGGGCGGGGCTGCTGGCGCTGGCGATCGCCACGACGCTTGGCCACTTCGTCATCATGTTCATCTTTCCACGCCTGTTGCGTCATATCCCGCATGAACGGCAGGCCGTCACGAATATCGGCATCACCTATGCCGACGGCAAAGGCGTGCTGAGACACATATTGGTGGAATGCACCCGCCTGCGTTTCAGGGTGGACCATGTGCGTATCGAGCGCGAGGGCCTGTATGAAACGGCGCGCGAAGCCCTGGAGGATCAGGCGGATTACGAGGGGACGGAGATGCGGATTCCCCCGATGTCGGGGGCGGCAAGGCGTCAGGTGCGTTTATCGATGCAGGTGAATGGCCCCACGCCCATTGCGCGGCTGATCGCCACATTGTCCGACATGCCGGGCATCATGGAGGTGGGCACGACTGACGAGCGGCATCTGGACTGAACCGCCCGGCACGGCTGGTCCCGGCCGCATGTGCCGCCGGGACCGCCCGATATCGGGTTACTGGAAATGGATCTGGTGGCTGTGCCGCCGGTCGCGGCCCAGGTCATAGGCGCCACCCTGTTCAAGGATGGCCTGATGGATGCGGTCCACCCGTTCGGAATGACGGCGTCCGCGACGTTTCTGCGCGATGCCCCGTGCCTGGAGGTTTCTGCTGCCGGCAGCACGTCCAATTTCGTGTTTAAGCTGCCCCAGCAGAATGTTTGTCTTGGCGAAGAGCATGTCCGTGAACTGATACATGTCACTTTCTCCTTGATGGTGGCCGCACTTAACGGGCGCCCATGACAAGGGGAACATATTGCATGCCTGATATGCAATAAAAAACGCACATCGGTTCCGAATGAACTTTCGATGACGCCCCGCACACCTATTCCGCGCGGATGTCATCCAGCCGGTCGAGGCGCCGCAGGCTGGGGAACATGGCCATCCACAGCAGCGTGACCGCAATCGTTCCGACCCCGCCCAGAGCCACGGCCTCCACCGGGCCAATCGCGCTGGCGAGCATGCCGCTTTCGAATTCCCCCAGCTGGTTGGACGATCCGATGAACAGCATGTTGACGGCAGACACCCGTCCCCGCATCGAATCCGGCGTGCGCAGCTGCACCAGCGCCCCGCGCACCACCACGCTGACGACATCGGCAGCCCCGAGCACCGCCAGGGCGACGATGGATAACGGCATGGATGTGGAAAGGGCAAAGACGATCGTCGCCACGCCAAATGTCGCGACGGCGGCGAACATGGACGGCCCGGCGCGATGGTTGAGGGGCTTCCACACGAAAAACACCGCGCAGGCGACCGCCCCCATGGCTGGCGCGGCCCGCAGCAGGCCCAGCCCCATGGGACCGGCATGCAGGATGTCGCTGGCATAGACCGGCAGCATGGCCGTAGCACCCCCCAGCAGCACGGCGAACAGGTCCAGCGAAATCGCCCCGAGCATATCCGGCCGTTTCCGCATGAAGTGCCAGACATCCATGAACATCGACAGCGACAGCGACATCGGCTGGCGCGGGCGCGCGATATTGCGCAGCGGCAGCAGGAAGGTGCCCAGCATGGCAAGCGCGAAGCCAAGCGCGCAGATCATGTAGCACAGGCCCGCGCCCGCGCCGTACAGCAGGCCGCCCACCGATGGCCCCGTCACCGCCGCCGCCTGGAACAGCGAGGAGGAGACGGCCGCGGCGCGGGGGAACATGTGGGGCGGCACGATGGAGGGAAGGAAGGTCTGCTGGCACGGCATTTCAAAGGCCCGCGCCGTGCCGAAGACCATGACCATGGCATAGATCATGCCCGGCGTGGTCCATCCCCCGAACGCCGCCATCGCCATGAGCAGTGCCGAGCCGGCCTCGATCCCCTGGCAGGTCATGGCGATCCGGCGACGGTTCATGTGATCGGCTGCGTGTCCCGCCAGCATCGTCAGGCAGATCATGGGAAAGAACTGCGCCAGCCCCACCAGCGCGAGGGAACGGGTACTGTGGGTCAGGGCATAGATCTGCCACCCCACGGCCACCGCCTGCACGCATGAGGAGAAGGAGGAGGAGGTCCGCGCCATCAGGAACGCCATGAGGCCGGGATGACGCAGAAGGCCGCCGGCCTGCGGATCCGGTCTGGATGTTTCCTCCGCCGTGGGGGAAAAATTCTTCGGTCGTGTCATGATGTTCCAAGCTATAGCAGGCGCGCGATTGAATCCGGCATGAAATCCCCGGTGAAAATTCCATGTCGAAAAGGATTGATCGCAGGTTTACAATATGACGCGAACATGGGCAGAAACATTTCCATGACAGACCTTGCGCCGCCTGTATCGGACATGCCAGCCAGCGATGGCGGCACCGGGTATCTGGATATCCGGGTCGGCACGATCCTGGAGGCCAGCCCGCTTCCGGATACGTACCGCGATACCTATCGACTGCGAATCGATTTCGGTTCCCATCTTGGAACGCGCACGTCCGCCGTGCGGGTCAATCACCGCTATACCCCGTCGCGGCTGGCGGGGCGGCAGGTCTGTGCAATCGTGAATGTGCCGCCACGCCAGATCGGGCCCTTCCGCAGCGAGGTCCTGACCCTGAGCATGCGCGACAACAAGGGGGAGGCCGTGCTGATCCGTCCGGACAGCCGCGTCCCCGACGGAGGAAAACTGTTCTGATGGCAACCAGTTATGCGACCGTGACGTGGGACCAGCTTCATCGCGATGCCCGTCAGCTGGCGGCGGAGCTCATGCCGCGTGGCCCCTTTAAGGGAATCGTGGCGATCACACGTGGCGGCCTGATCCCCGCCGCCATCATCGCGCGGGAACTGGACTGCCGCCTGATCGAGACGGTTTCCGTCGTGACCTATGACGAGGAAAAGCAGGGCGAGGCCACGGTCATCAAGCGGCCGGAAGCCGCGGGCGATGGCGAAGGGTTCCTGATCATCGACGATCTGGTGGATTCGGGCGTCACGGCGGAACTGGTGCGCAGGATGCTGCCCAAGGCGCTGTTCGCATGCCTGTATGCAAAGCCGACGGGCCGTCCCCTGACGGACATGTTCGTGGTGGAGGTACCGCAGGAAACCTGGGTGCTGTTCCCGTGGGACACCGCGCCGCTGTTCATTCCGCCGCTGGCGCGCAGGGACGATACGTCACGTTCCTGAAGTCGCCGTACTGTCGGCATGGCGGCGATGTTCACGTGAATGCGTTGTCATGCCAGCGGCTTTTGATGGCAGGCCGACTTGTCAGGTGGTGTGCGGGGGCGATATTTTTTTTCAACAAGGTGCTTGCCAGAGCGGCCAATGACACATAGCTTCCCCCTCCATGGTGACGGGGCGTGGCGCAGCCTGGTAGCGCGCGTGTTTTGGGTACACGAGGCCCCCGGTTCGAGTCCGGGCGCCCCGACCACCATAATGGGAGATCGTTTTCATGCGTGCCCGCGTTTATCAGGAATCAAAAACAGCAACCCAGTCAGGCCAGGTGAACACGCATACGTGGGTTCTGGAATATGGCCAGACACAGCCCCGGCATGTCGACACGCTGATGGGCTGGACCGGAAGCCGCGACACGCTGTCGCAGGTGCGCCTGCTGTTCCCCTCCCAGGAAGCCGCCGTTGCCTATGCCACGCATAATGGCATCGGATATGATCTGGAACTGCCTGTTCCGCGCATCCGCAAGCCAAAGGCCTATGCCGATAATTTTCGCTGTGACCGTATCCAGAACTGGACGCACTAGCTTCCATCTGGCACAACGCGGTGTTCCGCGCCCTTAGCTCAGTTGGATAGAGCAACAGCCTTCTAAGCTGTGGGTCGTTGGTTCGAATCCAACAGGGCGCGCCATTTTTCAATGATTTAGCCGTCAAAAATGCACACGGTTTGCCGTGCGGCATGGCTCATTGCAAAATTGGCCCATCCACGGCGCCCATGGCATGGCTGTGATCGGGGGGGACCTGCAGATCTCTCGGTCCCGGTGCTGTTTTTTATATCTGCATGTCGGTAAGCGCCTGACGCACGGTCTCTGTTGATGAGGGTCGTGGTGCTGTTGGTGGCTTTTCTTGCCGAAACAGTTCCCGTGCGGGCATGGCCGGAGGGAAGGTCGCGGGCTGCGATCAGGAGTGGTCTGTCATATTGCTGGCAGGCCGGGTTGCGGAGAAGGTCCTGACGGATGCAGTGCCCGTCGTTACTGCGGGGGCATGGCCGGTTCCTGTCCTGCTGATGGCTGACCTGACGGAGACTGCCCGGCCTGTTCATGGTCGGCCTGTCCATGGGGTTTGCGGTGTCGATGGGCTGATGGTCCGGGCATCGAGTCCGGATCGGTCTTATCGTGTATGGGGGGCGTCGGGGCCACCGGCTTTCCCGGTGAAGAGCGCGGTGCCGCAAACTGCGCATGTGCCGTCAGGGGAACGCCACAGACCAGCATGGCCATGCACGCCAGCCTTATGTTTCCGTGGTTAGCCATGAAAGCCTCCTGATGCACGGGGACGCCTTGCACCATCCGTCATGCATTGCGTCGGCCTGAGATCAACGAATACATGGGCAGGGCGGTTCCTCTTCCACGCGCGCAACGGCAGCCGGCAAGGATGACGTGCATAACGCGCCGCAGGGCCGCAGGACCGGCCAGGTTTCAGCCTGTCATCATGCGGACATGGCGCTGTCCTGCCGAACGTCCGGCATCGACTGTCGTCCCTGTTGCAGGTGATGGGCCAGAAGGTGGGCAAGACGACCATCGCCCAGCGGGCGGTCCGCCATGCGTTGCATGATGTCCAGGCAGGGGCCGCTATTCCCCTCGACCAGAACGGGACCGGTCCCGGTCAGGGCGATGTCCCACCCCACAATGACGTAGGATGTCAGTGTGGCATGGGCCGCGCATGCCAATGCACAGACCTCGCCCCAGAAGGGGAGCCTGACGCCCTCTATGACGCGATTGGTGTCGGGATGGTGACGCAGGCGGCCATAGCTTGCATCCATGCCCAGATTGCTTGCGCACCCCAGTTGGCCGCATGAAATGTCGATCGGGGCCCCGATCCCGCCTGCATGAATATTGTCCACGACGCAGTCAAGGCGGGTCGCCATGCGGAAAATGGCGTCCGTAATTTCCGGCATTCCTTCCTCGTTCAGGCAGGTTACCATGCGGACGGTTGCAACGGCTTGGCCCGCCAGCTGCTCGATATCCGGGTGATTGCTGAGGCAGCGCTGTATGATTGTCCTGCGGCCATTCGAACGGAGCACAAGCCGCTGGCGAAGTTCCTCTTCGGCAAGATGTCCGGTGGCGTCAGTATATATGTCCTGCCCCTGTGTATCTTTTCCCTGCCAGCGCCAGCGTTCCGCGCCACGTCCGCCGCTGCCCCGCGCGGGTTTGATAAACAGGTCGCACGCGGGCAGGCGTGTCAGGGATGTATCCGAAAACATGATGTGTCCATCATCCACGATGGCAACCGGCTCAACAGCACGAAGGTTGAACTTGCGGCAGTGCGCGGCGAAGATATCCTTGTTCCCCAGTATGCAATATTTTCTTGAAACATCGCTCAGCACCACATATGCGCCGGCCTTGGTCTCGCCACGTCCGATATAGGACAGGTAGGAGCTTCTGTGATCTTTTTTATAAAGATCAAATATGTAATACCATGGTGGAAGTATTCCCGTCGTCATCCCAATGATTATCTGGTCCAGGAACTGATGCGGTATCGTTTTTCCGAAATTCCTGCGTGCATATGATGCGTTGCGATGCGTGGATATTATCGAAAGCACGATAATGCCTGGTATCCAGAGCATGAAGGCAACAGCGATATCCAGCCACTCACTTCGTTCCTCCGGCCGCCAGTAATGCCGGACATAGGCGCGCCGGATAATATCGAGCGATGATCGAGGATTTTTCCAATCTTCCGCCATGGACCGGAACAGAGTCTTCCTGATGCCATTTATTAAAAATCCGGACATGATCCCCAGGCCGGATGTCCGGTACAGGGTGGCTTCCCCATGTTTTTTTAGAAAATCAAGCAGCAGTGCATCAACGACCCTGCACCGTGCGGCAATCTGCCTGCGTATGTTCAGAAAAGATCCGGGGATGACTGGAATTTCTGAAACCGGGACAGGATTGTCGATTATGCTTTTCATGCCGCAAATCCATTTCAGATGAATCTGCCTCGTAACGAGATGTCCGGGAGAAGGTTTTTGTTACATGAGTAATATTTTGTAATTATCCTGATGACCTGCAACCACACCCTTCCGATCGGGGCACGGGGTCGGGTCACGATGGCCGCGTCCTTTGCCGATCGCACGACATGAAGGCGGCGCATGATGGCGAATGGCCGGAATATTTTCGATCTCGAAACCATCTGGAGGCAGGCATGTCATCATCGGCCGGCACAGGGCCGTCGCCAGCATCAACCCGGCTGATATCACTGAAAAACTTCGTTTCTTTCCAACAGATTGACTGCGGTGGATGAAGGCATGTCGAATGATGGATCGTTCGTCATAAGGAACGACTCTTTCGGAAAGGGATCACATGAAAACCCGGATCGCGATTGTCGGGGGCGGGGCTGGTGGTGTTCTGGCCGCCATTCATCTGGCGCAAAGAACCGATCCCAAAGGGATAATGGTGATCGAACCTCGCGTGCGTATCGCGCGCGGCGTTGCCTATTCAACGTCTGAGCCCGTCCATCTGCTGAATGTCAGGGCCAGCAACATGGGCGCCCTGGCCGACGGGCCGGGGGATTTTGTTTCGTGGCTTGCGCAGCGCGGGCCGGACGCCGCTGATGGCACGCGCTTCATGCCACGCATGGTATGGGGCGACTATCTGGCCGAACGTTTTGCCGCGACCGGTATTCCGGTCCTCCATGGGCGGCACGTGACGCAGCTGGAGGCGCATGGCGGGACGACCATCCTCCATCTGGATGATGGCAGCACCGTAGAGGCCGAGATAGCGGTTCTGGCCACGGGACATGCGCTGCCGGTGGATATTCCGGGCGTTGACAGCATCGCGCGGGATTCAGGACGCTACGTTCGTTCCGTATGGGGCACATGGTCGCGCTGGCCCAGGAGAGATACTCCGGTTGTCCTTGTCGGTTCCGGCCTGACGGCCATTGATGTCCTGCTGCGTCTGCGAAGCGGGGGATATGGCGGCGTCATTACGATGATATCGCGTCATGGTCTGCTGCCCCGCGCGCACGGACCGGTCGAACCCGTGCCATCGCCCGTCATTCCCGCGGACACGCCACCCACGGCGCGGCAGTATCTGCGTCATGTGCGCATGGCCCTGAAAAACGGCGTGTCCTGGCGTGCGGCGGTGGATTCATTGCGACCATGCAGCAATGCCCTGTGGGCACGTCTGCCGGATGCGGAACGACGGCGGTTCCGGCGACATCTCTTCCACCGCTGGCATACGGCGCGTCACCGCATGGCGCCCCCCGTCGCGCGGCGTATCACCGAAGAAATCGCCATGGGCCGTCTTGTCGTGCGACGGGGACACGTGGCGGCCCTTTCGGGAAATGCCCATGACCTGACGGTCCATGTAAGGACACGAGACGGGGAGGAGAAACTGGCGGCCGATATGGTCATGAACTGTACGGCGCCGGACACGAATTTCCGCCGTGTGGGCAGTCCGCTGCTCCATTGCCTGTTTGACACGGGCATGGCCGTTCCCGGCGACCTTGATGTCACTTTTGCAACGGATGCGAATGGCGCGCTTGTTGGAGCGGATGGGAAACCGTCAACCCGACTATATGCAATTGGGCCACTGCGTGCGGGAAACCTGTTTGAAACGACGGCCATTCCTGAAATCCGCCAGCAGGCGCACGCGCTGGCCGCCTTTCTGTTTCCATCCTGATCCTGTGATGTCCGCCTGTGAATGGACGGTCATGATGATGGCGTCAGCGTGACGCCTTCCATCACGGCCTGCAGGTCCGGGTACAGGGATGGTGGCATGTCCACTGTTGCCCTGTCAGGAAAAGCCTGTTCCGTGTCCGATAATAACAGGTTGATCAGCGTCATCGGGATGGGTTCGTCGATTATGCCGGCATACTGGCGGCTCAGTGTCGTGTGAACCCATTCCGGAATGCCGGATTGCATGATGGGGAAGGTAACTGGTCTGGCGAACTCGTCTGACATAATCGCGCTCTTTTTTGCTCCTGCTCATGTCCTGAGTGCAGGTTGGATCAGAACGCGTACCATATTGGTCTGGTTATATTCGATATCCAATTCTGTCTTATTCAGTTATGTCGGGAAAGGGAGGGTCGTGTCCGCCGATTGCTACGGGGTGCGTCTGCCATAGGGTTTGCCGGTCAGCGCATTGATGCGGACCCGCCGGTTCCGTGTCGTGGTATCGGGTACAACATGGCAGTCCACCCCTTCCGCGCGTCGGGCTGCGGCAAAGCGGCGGGCGTGGGAAAGCTGCGCGGCCTGATACAGGACACACTCCCCCATCATGACCTTATGCTGTTTCATGTCTGGATATCTGCCTGAATGGAAACGGGAACAGGATGGCGACCATCCTGTCATGATAATGGGGACGGCATGTCAATCATGCCACCCCATCCCATCAGGCATGCACGGGCGCTTCGGATTTGGAAGTTTTCCGAAGATGACACCACTGCGCCAGTTCCGCCGGCGGCAGGGGGCGCGAGAACAGATAGCCCTGAATGACATCGCACTGCATGTCCTTCAGCAGTTTGTACTGCGTCTGGGTTTCCACCCCTTCGGCCACGACGTTCATGCCTAGGCTCTGCCCGATCCGCACGATGGCGCGCACGACGGAATANNNNATAGATCTTGCCCGACGCTTCCTCGAAGCCTTTCATGAAGCTCTGGTCGATCNTTGACCTCGCTGACCGGAAGGCTGGCGAGATTCGACAGGCTGGAAAATCCGGTGCCGAAATCGTCCATCGACACCCCGCAGCCCAGCGCGCGGATCGCGGTGACAATTTCGACCGTCTGTTCGAAATTCTCGATCATCGTGCTTTCGGTCAGCTCGATCATCAGCCGCTCGGGGGGCATGCCGGTGCTCTTGAGGATACGCGCGATGGTGTCCGGCAGGGCGCGGTCGCGGAAATGGATGGCGGACAGGTTGACCGATACGATCGGCACGTTGATGCCCTGCGCCATCCATGACGTCATCTGGCTGCATGCCGTGCGGAGCGACCATTCGCCCAGCGCCTCGATCTGTCCGGTTTCCTCGGCCAGCGGGATGAAGCGCCCCGGCGAGATGAAGCCCAGTTCCGGATCATTCCATCGCGCCAGTGCCTCCACCCCATGCAGGCTTTCGCTGTCGGCCGTGATCTGCGGCTGATAGACAAGGCTCAGCCGGTCATCGGCAATGGCACGACGCAACGCGGCCGCCAGCATGATGCGGTCATCCGCCGCGCGGTTCATTTCCGGACTGAAGAAACGATAGCAGTTGCGCCCTGCATCCTTGGCCTGCAGCAGGGCGGAATAGGCGTTCTTCAGGGTCGCCTTCATATCCTCGTCCGGGGTGGAGGCGTCATTGATGCCGATGCNCGATGCTGGCGTTGGGCCGGATTTCCACCTGTTCGATCATGACAGGTTNCATCCAGCCGCCGCAGCAGGCGTTCGGCCAGGATGGCGGCCTGTTCCGGCGTGTCTTCCGTCACGATCACGAATTCATCGCCATCCGTCCGGGTTGCGATGTCGTCGGGTGCCAGCGCGCCGCGCAGGCGACGCGCCACTTTCATCAGCAGCGTGTCGCCCGCCGCATGGCCCAGGGCTTCCTTTATTTTCTGGAACCGGTCCAGGTTGAGGACCATGAGCGCGCGTGTCGTCTGGTGGGGACGTGGCTGCTCAAGATACTCACGCAGCCATGTGCGGTTGGGCAGGCCGGTCAGGTCGTCGTAATGCGCCAGATGGTCAATGGACCGGCGCGCCTGTTCCTGAATGATGGCGAGCATGCACAGATGCACGCATGCCCCGACGACGCGGCGGCACCATGTGCTGGGATAGCCCGGTTCGCGCGAAAAAAGGGTGAAAGCCCCCGCCACGCGGCCATCACGCAGGATGATGGGACGCGCCCAGCAGGCCCGCAGCCCGTATTCCAGCGGAACGGCGCCCAGCCCCGCCCACAGGGGGGAGTCCGCGATGTCGGGCACGATGACTTCCTCGCGCCGGTAAATCGCGGTCCCACATGACCCGGCGGCAGGGCCGATCCGTGCCCCGTCATACTGTTCCACCACCGCCCGGGGGAGGGAGGCCCGACCCAGCGGGTGCATGACCTGCGCATCTTCCGTCATCATGACCAGCGCCTGCACGTCCGGGACGATGCGTTCGATCCTGCGGCAGATGAAATCCATGATTTCACGCAGCGACAGTCCACTCGCCAGTGCCTCGACCACGTCCTGCTGAAGGTAGCGCAGGTCGCGGTCGCGGCTGACGTCGCTGAGGATGACGACGACCTGTTCCAGACTGCCATGTTCGTCATGAACCGGCGTCACCGCCGCGCGCAGCCATATGTTGCCGCCATCGCGGCGACGCGCCTGTATGTCGAGTTCGAAGCTGCGGCCTTCGGCGACCTGCTGGCGGAACTGCTGCAGCGTGCGGATATCGCGCCCGTGGCCGGAAAACAGGATGGAAAAATCGTTGCCCGCGACTTCATCTTCCGAATAGCCCGACAGGATGCCGAAAGCCGGATTGACATGGGTGATCCGGCTTTCGGCATCCAGAACGACAATGCCCCGGTCGGTTTCATGCACGATCGTGGCGCAGATTTCGTTATCGAGAACCTGTCCCTCCGCCGGGGAAACGTCGCGCAGGGTCACGACATGCAGCCGACGTCCGCCCGCCGTGAGGGAGGAAACCTCCAGCTCCGCACTGAAACGTGTTCCGTCGCGTCGCGTGACCTCCAGTCGGTGCAGTCCCGTCCGCAGGGACGAAGTTGCATTTTCCCCTGATTCGGAAACGGAATCATGGATTTCGGTGGGCAGGACGGTTCTGCTGTGTTGCCCCACGACGGTATCGCGTTCATGTCCGGACATGCGTTCGGCGACATCATTGAAAACAAGGATGGCGTTATCCTCATCGACGATGACGACACCAACATTCGCGGATTCCTGCGGTAACTTCCGTAACCGATGCGGAGCAATGGCGGACATCTCGACTGTTCCCTTGTCCCAAGTGGCAGGCATGCACGCCGCTGATGCCCAGCCTCGGAGTTGCGTTCCGGTTCAGGAAATAAAGGGCATCCGCTCTGGGCAGGTTCGATAAATCCACTATCACGTAAGCGTTTTTTCGATCTGGTCCATGCAGGATAAGGCCCTGATATTCCGTGTGTAAGTTTTGTTATGAATATGGCGTTAATATGTCAAACATGGCGGCACGATGAAAAACATTTCACAATTACGGTCATGAATGTCGTCCATTCCGTCCAGTCAGGAACCGGTGACCGCAATGGTCGTCCCCGGGGCATTGCCCGTGCGATCGGGTGCCGGGCGATGTCCGGCCCGCCTGTCCAACGTTTCGTTATGACAGGAGTTGCAGGCCACAATTTCCATTCTCCCCCGACCGCGCGGCCCTGTTCCGGCCGGGGCATCCGCCACGGCGGCATGATGCCGGACGCATGACGACGGATGCACTTGGCAGGGGGGACGTGCGATATCAGGGCAGGGTCTGCAGCACGCCTTCTGCCAGCCATTCGATTTCCGCCAGACGCTTCCGCCCGTTTTCCGGGACAAGCCGGTAGGTGCGGTAGATGCCGGGGCTGGCGATGGCGAAAACACGCGTCTGCTGCCGCCATGCAAAGGATTCCCCGGCCCGCCGGTCCACAATGTCCCAGTGCGTGCCATCAGCCGAACCCTCGATGCGCCACGCGGCAGGATCCGCCTTCGCGATCTTGGCGGAGGTGAGGGTATAGAGCGTGACGCGATGCGGTTCCGGCAGGCGCGTTGTGATCCCCTGCGCCGGGATCATGGCGTCAGTGTCGGAATCATTGTCGAACAGGGCGGCCGGGGCCGCGCCATTGTCCGCGCCCGGCATGTCGGTCGCATCGCGCAGGGGGGCGGGAACCGTGCCTTCGTAAGGCATGAGGGAAGGGGGCGCGGCCGAAACCGCCGTTCCCCATCGCGACGGATGTGGGCCCATCGTGAACTCCAGCACCCCGCCCGCCATGATGTCGGCATGGCTGATCCATGTCCGGTCGATGGGACGGCCATTGAGCCGGACAGACTGAATATAACGGTTTCGATCACTGACGCCGGGGGCAAGGATGGTCAGGCTGCGGCCACCTTCCAGCGTGATGACCATGCGGGAGAAATGCGGCGCGCCGATGGCATAGGTTGCTGTTCCCATCTGCAGGGGATAGAACCCGGCGGCGCTGAACAGCCACCATGCCGACATCTCGCCATTATCTTCATCGCCGGGATAGCCCTGGCCGATTTCCGTTCCTTCATAAAGCCGGTCCATGGCCTCGCGCAGGTGATCCTGCGCCTTCCACGGCTGGCCCGCGACGTCATACATGTAAAGGATATGGTGCGCGGGCTGGTTCCCATGACCATACTGGCCCATGCGCACGTCATGGAGTTCGCGCATTTCGTGAATCACGCTGCCATATGCACCGACGTGATACGCGCCGGGCGTTCTGAGCAGTTCATCCAGCTTGCGCGCCAGCCCCGCCCGGCCGCCATACAGCGCCGCGAGGCCTGCCCCGTCATGCACGGGATCGAACGCCATGTTCCATGCATTCGTCTCGGTATAATCGCCGCCCCATGCGATGGGATCGAAATGGGCGGCATCCGTGCGCCAGTGCCCATCGGGATTGCGTCCCACGAAGAAACCGACATCCCGGTCAAACAGGTTCAGGTAATTGCGTGACCTGTTCAGGAAATAACGCGCATCTGCCGCATATTGCGCGCCATGCGCGTCATCTTGGGGCGACTGGTCCGCCATGGCCCGGGCCAGCGCCCCGATGCCGAAATCGTTCAGGTTGGCCGCCGACGACCATGACAGGCCCTCTTCCGTCGCGGTATCGGTATAGCCGCGAAAGATCGTGCGTCCCAGCGCCTTGCGTCCCACGCCTGCCTGATCGGCGACAACCGTTCCGTCCTTCAGGGCTGCCTGGTAAAATGCATGCACGTCGAAATTCCGCACGCCCTTCAGCCACGCATCGGCAAAGGCGATATCGGCGCTGGTGCCTGTCATCAGATCGGCATAGCCGGGTGAACTCCACCGCGCGATCCAGCCTGCCTCCCGATACTGCTGCACAAACCCGTCGATCATGCGTCCCGCGTCATCCGGCGTCAGCAGGACATAGGCAGGCCACGCGGCCCGGTACGTGTCCCAGAAGCCGTTATTGACATAGGGCTGTCCCGCACGGACCGGGGCGCCGGTCCTGCGGGGGCCATCGGCGTGGCGGCGGGGGGAAAACGGGCTGGCATAGCGGTAATCCGGCCGCGCGGCCGTGCCTACATTTTCCGCCAGTTCGTTCGGATACAGGAAAAGCCTGTAAAGATTGCCATAAAGGACGGCGCGATCATGGACGGGCGCGTCGGGAAGGGAAACATGGCGCAGCAGGGCATCCCATGCCACCCGCGCGCGTTCGCGCACGCTTTCGAACGTATCGGCGTCCGACAGTTCCAGCCGCATGTTGCGTCGCGCCTGTTCCGCGCTGATCAGCGATGTCGCGATCCGCAGGTTGACCCGGCGGTCCGTTCCGGTATCAAAACGCATCCATGCGGCGACATGATCGCGGCCCTGTCCCTTTATCCGGCCCGATGCGACGACGGGGCGGTCGAATTCGACATGAATGTACATGCGTGTCGCCCCGGTGGACAGGTCGCTCGCCACATCCGAATATGCGTCCAGTGACCGCCGGTCAGGATGCAGCGTGATCCCGCCCAGGTCCTTCAGGTTATCGAACACAAGTTGCCCGCGCGCCGCGGGAAAGGTGAAACGCATCATCGCGGCATGGCTGGTGGGCGTCATTTCGCCCGTGATGCCATGATCCAGATTTACCCTGTACCAGTAAGGACGCGCGACCTCGTCCTCATGAACAAAACCAAGGGCGCGTTTTTCTCGATCCAGCACGACATCGCCAGCCGGCGCGGGCATGATCTGGAAGGTCTGGCGGTCGCCCATCCACGGGCTGGGTTCATGGCTGAGGGAAAAGGCCTCGATCCGGGGGCGGTTATCCGGCCCGTTACGTTCCTGATACTGATACAGCCATTTGGAACCGGCATTGGTGACCGGGGTCCAGAAATTGAATCCGTGCGGCATTGCTACGGCAGGGAAGTTGTTGCCACGGGAAAAATGACCGTTGGCGTTCGTGCCACGCCGCGTATCCACCAGATCCGCCGGGTCTGCGGTTCCATTATCTTCTGATGCCGCGCCAATGCGGATATCATCCACATAGCCATGACAGGCCACCGTTCCGGCCTGCGGCGCGGTACGTAATACGATGGCCGTCACGGTCCTGCCTGCCGCCACATGCCCGATGTCAACGGAAACCCGGTTCCACTGGTTCGGGTACAACGCATTCCCCTTCCCCTGCGCCAGTGGCGAAAGGGATACCCCCTGCCAGTCCCGCGCGTCGCGCCCGGACAGGGTGGAGCCATCGGCAAAGACCAGATCCAGCGAGACAAAGGTCGCCGGGTCCGTCAGCGACGCCGGATCGGCCACGGGAAACACCATGTATGACAGGCGTGTATCCGCACTGACCGGCAGATGCACCTGGCGCAGGATGACGGAGCGCGTGCGCCCGTCCGGATGTTCCACGTCATAGCGCAGGGCATGCAGGCCGGTGAAACCGCTGCCGGCATGCGCGGTCAGGGCTTCGGCGCGGTCGGGCCCATTGGTGATCGCCGCAGTCAGTCCCGGCACATGGCGGGCGGGCAGGGCCGTATCGGTATCGAACAGTTCAGTGAAATCGCCGGACCCAGCCATGGCGGAACAGACAGGCAGGGAAATCAGGGCCACGGCCATTAGGGCACGGGCCGGAACATGTCGGGGGGAAGGCATCAGGTGTTCCTGCTTTTCGATCACACCTGGCGAACATGGCCGAACCAGATGGGTAACATGGCTTTCGACCACAGCGTCTGAAAGACCATGTTACGCGCCCCCGAAAGCAATGGCAAAAATGGACCGATGGATACTGAAACCGGCAGTATATCGGGGAATCGTTCAAAGAACGTTCTGCCATTTCCCAAGTCTGAAATTTTAATTTACTGTAATATTCTTCACAAAGAACCGCAGGGAGGCATGGCGCGAAACGGCAGGGAAACGCGTCTCATGCGCCGTATCGCATGCGCAGGCCCCGGCAGGTTTCTGTCTGGGGCGTCTGTCTAGCCGGCATCTACCCGGATTTTCCGCTCTTCCGAACCCGGTGCGGTAGCCGGCTCTTCCCGTGCGGTTTCCTGCGCGGGCGTGGCGGTCTGGGCCGGGGGGATACCATCTTCATTGTGCGTGCCGGTGGGAAACAGGATATCGATCAGTTCCTTTGGAACCGGTTCGGCAACCACATCAGCGAACTGCTGGCGCAGCGATGTCCTGACCCACAGGGCAAAGGGGATGCTGGTGCCTGCGGGAAAGGGGACGCCGTCTTGAATGGCTTTTCTGTCGGACATGATCCTGGCTTACGTTCCTGTCGCGCTGGGTGGATAACGCTGCATGGCAGAAGGAGGTTACATGTGCACAAAGCATACCTGACAGGCGCGGTCCTGAATGGTCATGCAGGAATGCACGGCTGCCGAAACGGTTTCAGGTCAGGTCGTTTTTAAATGATGTCAGGACGTCCCCGACATCATTGCTCATCAGTTTTGGCAGGCGCGCCGGACGTTTTTTATTCCATGATTTTCCGTCAATCGACAGGGAAGGGCATGGAACGCGGGCAGGGATTTATCACCTGCGGAGCATGGACATGAACAGTCCCGGCCATTTGTCGAAATCAGCATGGGAAATGGCCTGCGCTTCTGATTTGTGGAAAATCACCTTACGATTTTTTCCACTTTCGTGCCAATGAAATAGGCGCGCGGACATGCGAATATGGGGGTATCCGGACAACATCGGGCGTATCGCCATGTCTGGGTCTGATGGCCCCAATCCGCCCTCGCAATTTCATTCCGGCGCTGGCAGGATGCAGGCCACGATCCGTATCGAAAGGCGGATGATTGGCCATGTCAGGAGAGTGGGACAGGCACATATTGCCTGAACGACGTCGCAGATCCATGGATCGTCCAGACGACAGAGTCAGGAAAACCGAGCGACAAATGGCGCATCATCAATTTTAAGGAAACGTGGCTCCCGAAGTAGGACTCGAACCTACGACCCAGCGATTAACAGTCGCTTGCTCTACCAACTGAGCTATTCGGGAACAGCGTGAGCAGCTTATAGCCACAGTGACCGGGGATCGTAAACCCCCTTTCTCGACTTTTTTTGCCGGATGCCCAAAATCGGTGTTCTGTGTCATAACGTCCTGTAGATGTGGCATTAAATCATGACGGGGGAGCGGATCATAATGGGCGTGCCAGTACTGTCATGGCGGTAATCCCGCGCCGTCGGCTCATGGTTGGGCTGGGGGGGGCTGCTGTGGTCGCCGGCGCGGGGCTGTGGGGCTGGCGCGACCGGCAGCGCCGGTCCGGCGTCCTGTCCGCCGGACCGGAACTGGATGGGCAGCCCCACCAGATCGACCTGTCATGGCCTTCCGCCCCGACATCCATCCTGTTCAACTTGGCGCAGCAGCAGGGGTTCTTTGCGCGGTACCTGCTGGATGTCCGATTGACGGGCGGTGGCGTGACGGGGCGTGACGCGATCGGCGACCTGCAGGCCGGGCGAAGCCGTGTGGTCGTGGCTCCCGTGCTGTCATGGCTGGACAGGCTGCATGAAGGGGAGGTGCAGGCGCGACTGGTCATGGGATTGCAGGCGGGCACGTTCCGACTGCTGGTGCGCCGTCGCCTGAAGCTGAGCCGGGTGGAGGACATGGTTGGCCGCCGCATCGCGATCACCAATCCCGACATGGCCGACCGCCTGTTCTTTTCCGTTGTCCTGCGACGCAAGGGCATGAATCCTGACACGGGGCCGCAATGGCGGGTGCTTGCGCCACAGGACATGGCCGGGGCGATCCGGGCGGGGGATGTCGATGCGCTGGCGGTGCATGATCCGCTGGCGTGGCGGCTGCTGAATGATCCGTCGCTGGGGGTGGTCGAACTGGTCAACAGCGTGAATGGCCTTTACGCGCAACGGACGAACCTTGCACTCGGCGTGGCACGGGACATGCTGGATCAGGACCCGGCGGCGGCTGCGGCACTTGTCGTGGCCCTGCAGGACGCGGCCAGATGGCTCAAGACCCATATTCCCGAAACCGCCAGCCTGCTTGCGGGCCATATCGAGGGGATGGAGCCGGACGCGATCATCGCCATGATGCGTCACGAGGTCCTGGGCATCTGTCCCACCGGCCACGATTTCCGCGTCCAACTGGCGCAGTACGTGGACGAGATGAAGCTGCTGGGCCGCTTTCCCGATACGCTG
Source organism: Novacetimonas cocois (assembly GCF_003311635.1). Lineage (GTDB taxonomy): Bacteria > Pseudomonadota > Alphaproteobacteria > Acetobacterales > Acetobacteraceae > Novacetimonas > Novacetimonas cocois. The sequence continues at coordinate 348,275 of NZ_QEXL01000001.1, forward strand.
GACTCGGCTGGCTACGCACGCGCCATTTCAACCGACCTGCTGCATCGGGGAGCGGTGGTTCCCTGATCGCATGACATGGGATTCAGCGGACATCGCGGTAATAGGGTTGCGCCAGCGCGGCAGGCGCGGCCATGACGCGGCGCATGCGGCGCCACACCAGCACGGGCACGATGATGCAGGCCATCGTCCCCAGATACGGCAGCATGTTCAGGAAGGCCGGATCAATCGGCCAGTTACGCGCCTGCCCGACAAAGGCCAGCGTCGTCACCAGCCCGAACAGCAGCGCCGCGCATGTCACCATGACGGGCCTGTATCCGGCGAAGATCACCAGCGCCAGCGCGATCCAGCCGCGTCCGGCGACCATCCCCTCGGACCAGACGGGAACGTAGGTCAGCGTCAGGTATCCCCCCGCCATGCCGGCCATAGCACCGCCCAGCGTGACATAGCCAAAGCGCATGGCCATGACCGGAATGCCCGCCGCGTCCGCCGCCGCCGGATTTTCGCCGACCGCGCGCATGTTCAGCCCGTGGCGGGTGCGGAACATGACGAAATGCACCAGCAGCGGCAGCACGACATAGATGGGGATGATAAGGATGTTCTGTCCGAACAGGGCAGGTCCGATCACGGGGATGGAGGACAGCAGCGGCACGTGCACATGCCCGAACACGACCGGCGAGGGCTGCCCCGCGTAACCGTGGCCCAGCGCCGTTGACAGGCCCAGCCCCATGAATGTGACCGCCAGCCCGCACAGGACCTGACTGGCGCGCATGATGACCGCGCCAAGGGCGAACACCATCCCGCCCAGCGCCCCGACAAGGGCGGCCGCCAGCAGCCCGGCCCATGGATTTGGAACATTCGCGACCGTCATGATCGCGACGACGGCGCCCAGCGCCATCAGCCCCTCGACCCCAAGGTTGGTGACGCCAGTACGTTCGGCCATGACCTCGCCCAGCGCCGCCAGCGCCAGCACGCCGCCCGCCAGCAGGGCCGTGGCGAACATTCCGCTCAGCAGGGCGATCATGGCGCGGTTTCCTTTTTCATGCGGGCGACGGGCCGGTAATGGGCCAGTTCGTCGGCGATGGCGATCATGAACAGCATCAGCCCCGTGATCGCCAGCACGACCGACGCTGTCAGCTGCTGGGTCTGCAGCACGATGCCGGCATCAAGGATGAACGCCATCAGCAGGGCGGCCGGAATGACATCCAGGCAGGATCCCCGCGCCAGCACCGCGACCACGATCCCCAGATAGCCGAAATTATTGGCCATCCCGCCCTGAAGGCGATGCACCGTTCCCGCCAGTTCGAACATCCCCGCCAGTCCCGCCAGCCCGCCCGACAGCAGCATGACGACGATGATGCGCGCGCGCACCGGTATTCCGGCGTAACGGGCGGCATCGGGGTTGGCCCCCCCGATCCTGATTTCATAGCCCCATCGCGTATGCGCCATGATCGCCGCCAGCACCACGACGATCAGCAGCCCGATCGGGAAGCCCCAGTGCACGATCCCCCATATTTCGGGAATGGAAACCGGCAGGCGCGCGCTGGAAACCTGCGCGCCCGTCACGCGATCGCGCCACGGCCCCGTTGTCAGGTAATAGGTCAGAAGGGAGGCCACGAAGTTCAGCAGAAGGGTGGTTATGATCTCGTTCACCCCGGCATAGGCACGCGCCAGCGTGGGAATGGCGATCCAGCCCATGCCCGCCACGATCCCGGCCACCGCCATCAGGGGCAGCAGGACAAAGGCGGGGGCAGGGACGAACAGCCCGATGGCCGCCGCCCCGATCGCCCCGGCATAGAACTGTCCCTCCGCCCCGATATTCCACAGCCCGATCCGGTTGCAGACGGTCACGGCCGCCCCGGTCAGCAGCAGTGGCGACATGAAAAGGGCGAGGTCCTCCATCCCGAAACGCGACCCCACGGTGGAACGCGCCACCAGCAGCGCGAGGTCAGGCGGGCTGTATCCAGACAGCGCGAGGATGGCCGCCGTAACCAGCAGGGCGCAGACGATCGCACCGGCCCGCCAGATCAGGATGCGGCGGCCCGGGACGCTGGGCATGCGCTGGAAAGCCGCCTGTCTGGACATTACTGCTCCCCCCGCGCGGACATGGGGGCACCATCGCGTCCGCCCATCAGCAGGCCGATCGTCTCCATGTCCGTATCCGCCGCATCGACCACCGCCATCAGGCGACCGTGGAACATCACCCCGATCCGGTCGGAAACGTTGAGCAGATCCTCCAGATCCTCGGAAATGAAGACCACCGCCACCCCCTGATCGCGCAATTCCGTCAGGTATCCCAGCATGGTGGCGATCGCCCCGATATCCAGCCCCCGTGCGGGATAGGCCGCGATCAGCACCCGGTGCGCGATGCGGATTTCACGTCGCGCGACCAGGCGTTGCTGGTTTCCGCCCGACAGGTTGCGCACCGGCATGGCGAAATCGGGAATGTCGACGGTTGCGACCCGCGCGATGTCACGCGCCAGCGTGTCGGCGGCCCTGCTGTCATACAGTTCGCGCCGGCCGATCGGCGGGATGGCGTATTCGCGCAGCGCCATGTTGTCCGTGATGGAAAGGGAGGGGGCAAGCGCGCTGCGCAGGCGGTCTTCGGGGACATGCCCCACGCCCGCGCGCGCGAATGCCGCCGGGTCCGGGCGTGCCATGACCGCGCCATCCAGCCGCACCTGTCCCGTCGCCGGCGCCGCCAGCCCCGTCAGGACCTGCGTCAGTTCCCGCTGTCCGTTGCCCGCCACCCCCGCGATCCCGAGGATTTCGCCACCATGCAGATCCAGCGACACGTCACGCAGGCTTTCCACCCCGCGCGCATCCAGCGTGGTCACGTTGCGCAGCCCCATGACGGGTGTTGCGCTGACAGGCTGCGCGCCGGGCGGGCGGGCGCGCATGTTCCGGCGTACGATTTCGCGCCCGACCATGGTTGTCGCCAGCATGGAGGGCGTGCAGTCGCCGGTGTCGAACGTGGCGATCCGCCGTCCGTGGCGCAGGATGCTGACCCGGTCGGAGATTTCCATCACCTCGTCCAGCTTGTGGCTGATGATGATGACGGCGTTCCCCTGTGCGCGAAAGGCCCGCAGGGCGCGGAACAGTTCGCGCGTTTCCTCCGGCGTCAGGACCGCGGTGGGTTCGTCCATGATCAGCAGGCGCGCCCGACGCGACAGTACGCGCAGGATCTCCACCCGCTGCTGCTCCCCCGCCGACAGGTCGGCCACCCGCGCGTCGGGACGCACGGGAAAGCCGAAGCGTTCGGAAATGGCGCGGGTGCGTTCCTCCATCACGCGGGCGGAGATACGGCGCGGCGCCTCGTCCCAGCCCAGATGGATGTTCTCCGCCACGCTGAACGCCTGCACCAGCTTGAAATGCTGGTGCACCATGCCAATTCCGGCGCGTATCGCCTCCTGCGGGGAGGCAAAGGACCGACCATAGCCATCGAGGATGATTTCCCCCTCCTCAGGCTGATAGATGCCGGTCACGACGTTCATCAGGGTGGATTTTCCCGCCCCGTTCTCGCCCAGCAGGGCATGGATTTCGCCGGGCCAGACCTCCAGGTCCACGTCCTTGTTGGCGATGACGCCGGGAAAGAATTTTCCGATCCCGCGCAGTTGCAGGATCGGCGGGGTGCCCGGTGCGACGGGCGGGCGGTCATAAGCGTCAGCCAAGGCCCGATACCCCCGCCACGGCCCAGTCACAGTGATAGATCGCCGCATCATCCAGCGTCACGCCCGCCGGAACGCGCAACCGTCCATGATTGTCATGGATCGGGCCACGGAACGGGTTGTAGCCCGCCAGCATGCGGTCGCGCATGTCATCCGCCTGCCGTGCGACCCCTTCCGGCACGCCGGGCCCCCATGCGTCGCGGTCCACGCCGTGCCCCAGCGTCAGGAAAGCGGCGGAGGGCCGCCATGTCCCATCCAGAAGCGCGCGCACCTGCGCGACATAGAAATCGTTGAAATCCAGCACGACGGAACTGACATAGGCTTCCGGCCCGTATTTCAGCATGCCGGTATTCCACATCGCAGCCCTGACGCCCCGCGCCACCGCAACCCGCAGATAGGCCGGTTCATCCATGATCCCGCACAGGAAGTCGCAGCCATTATCCACCAGCGCGGTAGCCGCCTGCGTCGCGGCCTGGGGGTCGAACCACGCATTGATGGTGATGCCCTGCAGCGTCATGGCCGGATTGACCGACTGTGCCCCCAGCAGGGTCGCATTCGCGCTGGCATAGACGGAGGGGATCGGAAACGCGCCGATAAAGCCCAGCCTGCCCGTTTTCGACATCAGCCCCGCCGCGATCCCGATGATATAGCTGGCATACCAGTGGCTGACGTAATACCAGCCCAGATTGGGCGTCAACGTCGTGCCGTCGCATTCCATGAAGGCCACGTCCGGCGCACGGTCGGAGACATCCTTGATGAAATCACCGTATTCGGAGGTGGCGAAAACCATGTTCGCCCCTTCCGCCACGAATTGGCGGAAGATGCGCGTCGCATCGGCGGAGTAGGGGACGCTTTCGACATAGACGGTGCGAATCCCCGGAAAGGCACGGCGCACGGCCTGTACCCCGCGATCATGCACCATGCTCCACCCGCCATCGGTAATCGGGCCGGTATGGCCGAATGCGATCAGCGCGTCCGCCGGCGCGATCGGCCGTCGCGGTACGATGGTGGACGCTGCGTCCGCCCGTCCCGCCCGGGGCAGCAGCGACGTTCCCGCTGCCACCCCCGCCAGCCCGAGCAGGGAGCGCCGTGATGTCAGTAGCCGCCCCCGCGACCCTGTAACATGCATGCTGTTCCGTTCCCCCGGTCATGATGGCGTCGCCCCCACGGTAACGCCGTATCGCAACTGTTATGAAGTGCCGTTTTCCTTCAGGGACTGTTTGAAAATAACAAAAGCGTTCCGGTGTCGCCTTTCGAAGCCTTTTGCAAAAAGCTTCACCAAAAAACTTCTTATCATTTCAGTGTATTGCTGGGCTGTCTTTTCAGACGGTCCCTCAGCAGTGTCCGCGCATCCGCGATGGTGATCCCGGCGGCGCGCAGGTCATGATGAATGCCGCGCCTGTCATCATTGATTGCGGCGCAGGCGGCGTCGAGTACAAAAGTTTCAAAACCGTCCCGCCGCGCGTCACGTGCGGTGGCCCGCACGCAGTATTCCAGCGCGATTCCGCAGATGAAGACACGCTCCACGCCACAGGCCGACAGCCATTGCGACAGGCCGGTTTCATTCCCGCCATCGTTGTCGCGGAACGCGGAATAACTGTCGATGCCGGGATTGATCCCCTTGCGCACGATCAGCCCGATATGCGCCTGCTCCAGCGTATCGGCAAAGGCCGCGCCCCATGTCGCAGCGATGCAGTGCGGCGGCCACCGGTCCCCGGTATCGCCCTTTTCCGTCGTAGTGGTGAACGAGACATGATCGCGCGGGTGCCAGTCCTGTGTCGCCACGACGCGGCCAAAGGGCAGGGACTGCAGGCGGTTGATCATCGGGATGATCCGCGCGCCATCTTCCACCGCTAGCGTGCCTCCCGGCAGGAAATCATTCTGCACATCGATGATCAGCAGCGCGTCGCGATGACCGATGGCGGGGAAGGTCGTCACGGATTTTCCGGCAGGCCGGCCAGCCTGCGCCATCCCGCCTCGTCCACCGTGTGCAGGTCCAGTTCCTCCGCCTTGCGCGCCTTTGACCCCGCCTTTTCCCCCAGGACCACGATATCGGTCTTGCGCGAGACGCTGTCCGACACGCGCGCGCCCATGCGTTCGGCAATCGCGCGGGCTTCGGGGCGGCTCATGGTCTTCAGGGTGCCGGTAAAGACAATGACCTTTCCCGACAGTTCCCCCTGCGCCAGCATCTCCTCATCCGTGATGGCGTGCAGCACCTGCGTCAGGTCCGCCAGCGTCTGGCGGTTGTGCGCCTCGGAAAAGAAGGCCGCCAGTTCATCGGCGATGGCGCTGCCGATTCCCGTGATGCTGCCCAGTTCCAGCCGTTCGTCGGATCCCACCGTGGTGGCACGCAGCATCTGGCGCGACCAGTTTTCATAGGACCCGTAATGACGCGCCAGCAGACGCGCCGTATTGATCCCGATCCGCCGTATGCCCAGCGCATAGATGAAGCGCGACAGGGAAATCGTCCGCCGTGCCTCGATCGCGTTCATCAGGTTGCGCGCCGAAAGCGTGCCCCAGCCGGGACGGCTGGCGATGGCGTCCTCGGCGCGGGGCAGGCGGAAGATGTCGGCCGGCGTGGACAGAAGCCCGTCCGCATGGAATTCGGCAATCGTGCGATCGCCCAGCCCCTCGATGTCAAAGGCATCGCGCGATACGAAATGGATCAGCCGCTCCACCAGCTGCGCCGGACAGGTCAGGCCGCCGGAACAGCGCCAGACGACCTCGCCCTCCGGCCGTTCGGCGCGGGCGTGGCAGACCGGGCATTCATGGGGAAAGACAAAGGGATGCGGCGGATGATCGCGCGGCAGCACGACGTCGAGGATCTGCGGGATCACGTCGCCTGCGCGCTGGATGCGCACAAGGTCGCCTTCCTGCACGTCCTTGCGGGCGATCTCGTCCTCGTTATGCAGGCTGGCGCGGGTTACGATCACGCCCCCCACATTCACCGGCTCCAGTATCGCGACCGGGGTCAGCGCGCCGGTGCGTCCCACCTGTATCTCGATTTTTGTCAGGCGCGTGATCGCCTGCTCGGCCGCGAATTTCCACGCCACGGCCCATCGCGGCGCGCGCCCCGCAAAGCCGAGGCGGTCCTGCAGCGTGCGTTCGTTGATCTTGTACACCACCCCGTCGATATCGTAATCGAGGCCGGAGCGGATGCGCGCGATCCGTTCCATGAACGCTTCGGCCTCCGCCACGCTGGTGACCAGCGTGCAGAGCGGGCTGACGCTGAACCCCCATGCCTCGAGCTGTCGCAGATACTCCAGATGCGTCTCCGCGACGGGGCTGCTGGAATATCCCATCGCATAGGCGAACAGCGACAGCGGACGCTGGCGGGTGATGGCGGGATCAAGCTGGCGCAGCGAACCCGCCGCTGCATTGCGCGGGTTGGCAAAGGGTTTCTGTCCCGCCGCGACCTGTGCGGCATTGAGGGTAAGGAAATCCGACTTCGCAAGGAAGACCTCGCCCCGGATTTCCAGCAGGTCGGGGGCCGGGCCCTGTAACTGCTGCGGCAGGTTGTGCAATGTGCGCAGGTTCGCGGTGACGTCTTCGCCTTCGGTTCCGTCGCCACGGGTCGTGCCGCGCACGAACGCACCCTTTTCATAGGTCAGGCTGATCGAAAGCCCGTCAATCTTGGGTTCGGCCACGAAATCCAGCCCGTTCGCCTGCTCTTCGCTCAGGCCAAGGAAACGGACGGCGCGGCTTATGAAGCCCTCGAATTCCTCGCGGCTGAAAACATTGTCCAGCGACAGCATCGGCGTCAGGTGGCGATGGCGGCGGAAGGCCCCGGCGGCGGGGGCGCCCACCCGGCTTTCGGGACTGTCCTTGCGGCGCAGGCCGGGATGGGCACGTTCCAGTTCCAGATTGCGCCGACGCAGCGCGTCATAGACCGCGTCCGTCACCACGGGCGCGTCATCATGGTGATAGGCGTGATCCAGCCGCGCGATCACATCGGCCAGCAGCGCCAGTTCCCGTGCCGCATCCTCGTGAGACAGTTCGCCGCCCGCCTGCGTCCGGTCAAGGATGTCCTGACAGGTCCGGGCAAGGTCCTCGGTGGTGTCGGGCATTCCTATTCACCTTTCACAAGGCTGGCGGCGGCGGCGCGCGCCGCGGGCGTGATCGTGTCGCCAGACAGCATGCGGGCAATTTCCTCAAGCCGTGCCGCGCTGTCGAGGGGGGCGGCATGGGTTTCCGTCCGGTCGCGCGTGACCTTCTTGCTGATGCGCAGGTGTGCATCCCCCCGTGCCGCGACCTGCGGGCTGTGGGTGACAACCAGCACCTGCACGTCGCGCCCGACCATATAGAGACGCTCGCCAATGGCGGATGCCGTCGCCCCGCCGACACCTGAATCGACCTCGTCAAAGACAAGGGTGGGAATGGCCGAACGTCCCGCCAGCACGACCTTCAGCGCCAGCATCAGCCGCGACAGTTCCCCGCCCGAGGCAACCTTGGCCAGCGGCCCGGGCGGCTGGCCTGGATTGGCGGCGATCAGGAAGGAAGCCTGTTCCTTGCCGCGCAGGTTCCATGCCTCCGGCGGCAGGGGGACCAGTTCGACGATGAAGCGCGCGCGTTCCAGCCGCAGCGGCCGCAGTTCCGCCATCACCGCCGTCTCCAGCCTGCGGGCCGCCTTTTCGCGCGCGGCTGTCAGCTTCTGGGCGGTTTCCTCGAACTTTTCACGGGTCCGCGCCACGGCCTGTTCCAGGACCTCGATCCGGGCATTGCCGGAATCAAGGGCGCTGAGCCGTTCGGTAAAGACCGTCAGCAGCCCCGGCAGTTCCGGCACGGAAACCCCATGCTTCCGGGCTTCGGCACGCAGGGCGAACAGGCGCTCCTCGGTCTGTTCCAGCAGGCGCGGATCAGCCTGCGCGTCGGAGGCGAGGCGTGACAGCAGGCTTTCCGCTTCGGCCAGGGCCTCTTCCGCGCGTTCCAGCGCGTTCAGCGCCTCCTGTGCTGCGGCCTGTTCCTCCGCGCCGATGGCGGCGGGGTTGAAGTCGGTCGGCGCGGGCAGCAGGCGTTGCAGGGCGCGGCTGGCGTTGCGCAGGGCGGAGGCGGGATTGACGCCCCGGCGTTCGCGCGGCGACAGGTCGCTCAGGGCGGCGGCAATCGCTTCCGCCCGGCGCTCGCCCTGCTGGAGGGACTGGCGCAGCCCGGCAAGCTGCGTCTCCTCGTCTTCCTGCGGGGCAAGGGTGGACAGGTCCTCGACCGCCTGACGCAGCCAGTCCTCCTCCCGCGCGGCGCTCTCCATCTCCGCGCGCGCGGCGGCAAGTTCCGCGGTGGCCTCGATCCATGCGCGATAGGCGCTGGCGGTCTGGGTGCGCAGCGTGGCCGGCACGCCAAACGCGTCAAGCAGGTCAAGGTGCGTGCCCTGGTCCGCCAGCCCCATCTGTTCGTGCTGTCCCTGTATTTCCACCAGCAGGGACGCCGCCCGGCGCAGCAGGGTTACGCCGACCGGCTGGTCATTGATATAGGCGCGCGAACGCCCGTCCACCGTCACGATGCGACGCAGCAGGATGGGTTCGTGGGGTTCGTCGATGACGATTCCCTGTTCCGCAAGAAGCTGGTGCAGGGGATGGTCCGCCGCGATGTCGAAGCTCGCGCTGACGCTGGCCTGATCCGCCCCGGCGCGGACAAGCGACGCGCTGGCGCGCTCACCCAGCGCCAGCCCCAGACTGTCGAGCAGGATGGATTTCCCGGCCCCGGTTTCCCCCGTCAGGACCGTCAGGCCGGCGATGAAGGACAGGTCGAGCTTCTCGATCAGGACGACATCGCGAATCGAGAGATGTGTCAGCATGCGGACAATCCGATCAGGTCAGGCGAAAGGGGCGGGACCTAGAAGATCGAATTCCATGCCCGCGAAAGGGCGTTACGTCCCTGCTTGTGGGTCCGGGGGGAGATACCCTTGATAAGGTTGTGGTCACGCAAATGATCATAGGCGTCACGATACCATTTGCTGTCGGGATAGTTATAGGCCAGAACCGCGCCCGTCTTGCGCGCCTGTTCCAGCAGGCCGAGATCCAGATAGACCTCCACAAGACGTTCGAGTGCTTCCGGCACATGGTTGGTGGTCTGGAAATCCTGCACCACGCGCTGGTAACGGTTGACCGCCGCCTGGTAATTGCGCTGTTCCTGATAGAAACGGCCGACTAGCATTTCCTTGCCCGCCAGATGGTCGCGGCACAGGTCGATCTTCAGCTGCGCATCACGGGCGTACGGGGTCTGGGGAAAGCGGGTGATGACCTGTTCCAGCGCATCCATCGCCTCGACGGTGCCCTGCTGGTCGCGCTGCACATCGGCGATCTGTTCGTAATAACACAGCGCCTCCAGATAGAAGGCATAGGCCGCATCCGTGCTGGTGGGATGCAGTTCAAGGAATCGGTCAAGCTGCTGCACGGCTTCGGGATATTTGCTCTGCAGATAGTCCGCATACCCTTCCATCAGCTGTGCGTTGGCGGTGTACTGGGAATAGGGATAGTTGCGCTGCAGCACCTCGAACTGGATGGTGGCCAGAAGGTAGCGGTTGCTGCGCAGCGCATCAACGCCATGATTATACAGGGTTTCGGCAGATCCGACGCGCGGAGCATTTTCGGTAATGGCGCTGTTGCCATTGCACGCCACCAGAAGACTGATTGCAGGCGCCATGAGCAGCCATGCGACAACGCCGCCCGGACGGCGGAGACGGAGGGAGTATCGAGATCTGCGTGGTGACATGCCGGCTCTTCCAGTTGCGCCTGTTTTATATCATGTGCGCAAGCGGGGTGAAGAGCCTCCGGGCGTTTTCGTGCGCTTCATGCGGCGGCGCGGCCAATCTGCCTCTTCTGCGGGACATGCCCATGCAGCCGCCATGCGGACGGGTTGGCCATCAGCGCCCGCAACAGGCGGTTATTCAGGGTATGGCCGGATTTATGCCCATGAAAATCGCCATGGATGACCGCGCCGCAGAGGTAGAGGTCGCCGATCACGTCCACGACCTTGTGCCGCACGAATTCGTCCGGGCGGCGCAGGCCGGTGGGATTGAGGATGCGGTCATCGTCAACCACGATCGCATTTTCCAGCGACCCGCCGCGTGCAAGGCCCGCCGCATGCAGGGCATCGATTTCCTGGCGTAGGGTAAAGGTGCGGCAGTTTTCCAGATCCCGGCGGAAAGAGGAGGCGCTGACCTGCGCTGAAAAAATCTGCCGTCCGATGGCCTGTGCCGCGAATTCGATCGACATGCTGATGTTCAGCCCGTCCGTCGTGGGGGGGCAGAGTTCGGCAAAGGCATCGCCATCCTCCACCCGCACCGTGCGCAGGATTTCCAGCGTCGCGCGGGGCGCTGCCTGCGGCGCGCGTCCCGCGCAGTCCAGAAGGAACATGAATTCCGAAGCGGACCCGTCAAATACCGGCACCTCCGGCCCGTCGAGATCGATATAGGCATTGTCGATCCCGCATCCGGACAGGGCCGCCATCAGGTGCTCGATGGTTGCGACGCGGGTCGCAGCCCCCTGCGCGGGGACGCCGATTACGGTGCTGAGGCGCGTGTCGATGACATGGTCATAAGTCGCGGGGATCATGTAGCCGTCAAGGTCTGTGCGACGGAATATGATGCCGGTATTCACGGGGGCGGGGGAAAGCGACAGGGAAATGCGCTGGCCGGTATGAAGGCCGATGCCGATGCCGCAGATGGACCGCCGCAATGTATGCTGGCACGGACCTGCGGTGGCCGTCTGCGTGGGTACGACCGTTTCGGAAAGGCACGAATCCGTCATTTCAAGCGGACCTATCGACATGCCATCCATTATGCGCATCCCTCGAGACAGGTGAATCTGTTGGCTACAGGGCAGGTCTGGAGATACTAGGCCGGTCGCGTCCTGTTTAACCAGTCAATGATTATTGCCAACCGTTACCATACCTGCAGACATGAAAAAACGAGGCCGGACAATACGTTACATTATGCAACGCAGTCCGTGACCCCATCGTTCTTCCGGGCTGTTTCTTCCTACGGCGAACCGCGACGCAGGAAGGCCGGGATATCCAGTCCGTTATCCTCAGGCGTACCGCCCTGCTGCTGCGGGTTCGGGCTGGGACGCGTTGCCTGCGGCTGCTGCAGGGAGGGTTCCGCGCGCGGCTGCGGTGCGGCTGCGGGGGCCTGCGGCTCCGCCTGCTGCGGGGGGGCGGAATGGCGTCGCAGCGCACCGGTCACCAGACCGAACAGGCTGCGGGGCTGCTGGGGCTGCGGCTGTGCTTCCGCGGATTTGCTACCGTCCGAGAACAGGGAGGAACGTGGCGACCCGCGCTGTGCCTGCGCGACCTGGGGCGGCACGGCATGCGGCGATGGCGCCGAAGGGGGCGTGCCAGCCTGGCGAAGGGGCGTGGCACCCGCCGGGACATGCGGGACCGGCGTGGGTTGCGGGGCCGATGCCGGCGCCGCCTGCGACGCGGCAGGGGCGGCCGCGGGCGCGGCGGTAGCGGCAGCAGCCTG
>NZ_QEXL01000010.1 GCF_003311635.1 Novacetimonas cocois
GTTACCAGTCACAATCCTCAATCATAAGGCGGCCTCAAACGGCCGGTTACGTTCCATCATGGCGCCATTTGGACGGGACGCCCCATTACCGTCAAGGCACGGCCCCGATCTGTCCGTGCCTGTGAAGGGGACCGGGAATGAAAATGAGAGAAGTTTCCGGGTGTTGTATTTTTTCAAAAAGACGTCGGTTTTTCGAAGCTTTTTGAAAAAAGCTTCACCAAAAACTTTTCATCATGCGCGATGTGTCGTGGTGGGGGCTGAAACACTTTCGGTTTCCGGATTTTTCCGCGATGGCATGCCTAAAAAATTCAGCTGTATTCAGGAAAGTTTTGCGGACAGTTCAACATCTTCGGCGAAAGGCAGGGAAAGATGGCCCGCAGGCGCGGAGCGCACGCGCGCCAGATATTCGGGGCTGTAATCGGCATTGTCCGCGACGATCATGGCGCCGGGACGCAGCCTGCCTTCCAGCAGGGCGAGGATATCGGGATAGAGCGGCTTGGCCGACATGTTCGCGGCATACCTGACACGGCTCGCCACGGGAACGGAGCCCCATCCCTGACAGGTCCTGAAGTCTCAAAGGTTTTTGGCAAAAACTTTTATTATTTTTACAGAAACAAATTACTTTTTAAATAATAATTATTAGAAACATAATGTTTTGCTATATGGGTGATTTTTTAAAAGATCAGTCTTAGGGAAAATTGTTTTTTTTGTTCCACGACTTAACAATAGCATTTGAAACTTTTTTCTTGACGAATTTCTGGAAATTAGAAAATTGTTTTCGTATAATTTTTCCTTTTTCTTCAAATATATCACAAGATCGCTTTATGTATGAGTAAAAAGTCCAGCTTTTATAATCGTTCTCGATATAATATTTTTTATTAACTTTCCCATATTTTTGATAAAAAATAGAAAAATTAAAATCATTAATAAGTGTTGGGATATCTTTCTTCGGATTATCTTTTACATATTCCCTAGAGTATTTTTTTGCGCCAATAGATATTTTCCTGTAAAATCTTGAGACAGTTCCTTCTCTTACATAAACATTGTTTCCATCATATCTGAAGCCTAGATATTCTAGCCCATCTTTATTATTAATGAACCCATCATATGCAATTGTTTTGTTTGAACGTAAGCCATTATTCAGAAAAAACTCTACTATAGACGTCTTTTCTTTTTTTATGCTCACATTCTTCCCATTTTTTGCTAATTCATCCGAAACAAAATCAATCGTATACTTTAAGTTTAATGAATTTTTTGGAAGTATTATCAATATATCATCTGAGTATCTTAGGTATTTTCCACCTTGGCTTCTAACGTAATCATTTATTTTTTTATCAAAATATAATAAATAAAAATTGGCAATAATATCTGATATTGGAGCGCCCTGAGGTATTCCATAATTGTATGAATTTTTTTCAATTAAGGAGGGGCCTGATTTTCCATCTAGGCCACATATTTTTTCTCTAAATTCTTTAGGAGTACAGATTTGTATAGGTATACTCTTTAATGGACCTTCAACCAGAGGTTTAGAAGGATCCAAAACACCCCAATATCCTAAGCGAGTATAAACATTTTTTTGATCAACATAATGATATTGTGTAATGTTTTTAAAAACAGCATAGTGGTCAGCAGGAAGCTTGGTAACTCCTAATAAATCACACCATATCTGTTTAATTTGAAGGTGATCTAAACTTTCAAAATAACCTTTTATGTCAAGACATATTGCGACACAGTTTCCAAGAAAATCAATGGTGTCAAAGGCATCTTTTGCAAAATCTATATTGCACTTTCCCCTTCCATCTGGTCTTTTAATTTTTCTATATGCAATTGGGCATGAAGAAATATCCATCTCATGTAATCTTTTTTCGTAAAGATCAGATAATATATTTCTATAGTGTGAGAAAATATAGGCATCCCTTCTGGCCCCATAGCGGATAGGTCGTATCTTCTTAGAGGGACGAAAATGTCCTTTCAATCGAAAGGGTTGCCAACTTTTGTGATATAAAAACAGAGGATAGAAAGTATTTTTTGCAACTCTATCGGGCGATGTAACTAGACGTTTGATGTTTTTCAACGAAATTGGCGCATCAAAGTGCGGATATTTTTTTAAATCATCTTGAGTGAAATTAAAATTTTTGGTCATATTATTCAATGTGAATGGAGGCGGAACATCAGGCTAACGCATAACCTTTAACATTTCCGCCCCCGCTATTTTGTCGGTTGCGTTTTTTTCGACCATGCCGTGTATGCTATCATATTGGTGGCAACTATGTTGCTCCGATATGCTGGCAAGACGCCGTGGTGGCTTACCGTAGGAGCCCAGATTATGAAACTCGCAATCAGTAGTCACACATTTTGCCTTGACAGTGAAAACACGAAACTGAACCGTCCTTAAATACGGCCATATTTTCCTAATATGGTATATTGGACGTTCGTGCAACATTTTCTAAACTACATTGGCTATATATTTTCGATAAAATATGTATAAATTGCATAAAACAATTAACTAAATGTAACTTAAAACTTTTCGGCACAGTCTGTCCCTTTGGACGGATTTCCTCGATCAGCAACTTCCAAACAGACTAAATCTGATCAGGAAGATAGATTGCATCATGCTCGTTACAAACAGCCATGTCGCCCATTCTGTCATTCAAGACCTAACTGTCTCTAAAACTGATCGGACAGGGAGTAACCCGCCACGACATTGTCGAGCATGGCGTCCAGTCCCTCCCGCAGCAGGGGATCGACCCCATGGGCGACGTGGGCGCGGGCGCGTTTCTTGATGCTGTTGGCCACGCGCAGGTTGATGGGCTGCGTCGTGCCCTCCCGCAGGACATCGGCGATGGACACCTGGCGTTCATGGGCCGTACGCACCAGCTGAAAGGCGACGTGGTTCAGGATGTTGCCGAATTCGAACTGCCCGAAGCGCGAGCGGCAGCGCGTCATTTCGCCCAGCACCTCGATATAGCGGTCGATGACCGGCCGCGTGGTGTCCTGACGGAAATACAGGGTGTGGTATTTCGCCGCGCGCGCGTGTTCAAGGCGCGCGTCGTCCCATTCGCCCAGCGCCTCGCGCCCGGTTTCGACCACGCCGTGACGTGCCCGCGCGGCCAGGCAGGTGGACACGAAATCCGTATGCGCCGCATCGTCCCATTCCGTCACGTGCGGCGTATCGGCGGCATGCAGGGCAAAGCGGAAGCGCCGCTGCCCGTCGAGGCCGTACAGGATCGACGTGCCACCCCGGCACAGCGGGTCCGTGCCCAGTACCATGACGTGCGACGGATCGTCGCGGCGCATGTGGTGCTGCCATGTCAGCACGTCGAACAGGGTTTCATCCATGGCGACGCGGTCGATATGGGCGTGGATATGGGCCATGAAGCGCGTCGTCGGCATGCCCGCGACGCGCGGGGCGGCGAAATCCATCCGCCACCACGTGGCCGCCCGCAGCAGGTGAAACGCCAGCGCGTTGCGCAGTTCCAGCAGCTTTTCATCCACGCTGACCTGTTCGCACAGGGCCGAAACCATGCCGAAGCGGTGCGTCAGCTGGCTGATCTGGCGGGTCATCGGCGTCCACGGATTGAAATAGTCAACCAGAACGTCCGGGCGGGAATGCGTCAGGTGCCAGGTGTCGCGGGTGCTGTGGAGTTCGCGCATCGTAAGATCCTTCTTGGCCCCTGGCGGCAGATCCGTCGGGCAGGGAGGGTCAGTAGGCGGGAGTACGGGACATAAGGCGTTTGACATGGGCCCCGGACAGGCGGGGCCGGTATTGTGTGGCTGATGCGTCCTTCCCCGCGGCAGGGAAGGGGCAGGCGTGGGCGCGCGCCATGACGCGTTGCGGCTGCATCATCGTCCCGGCCATCTGGTCCTCCGCCTTTTCGCCGTGCCGCCGGGGCTACCGCGATGGGGAATGTCCGGGCAATGATGTCCTTTATCGTTTATTGATAACAGTTCTCAACATCAAGTTAAAAATCGGACAGGTCCGTTTTTTCCGCATGCCCTGAAATGGCGGCCTGTCGGGCGATGCCTGTCGGACATCAGGGCTGGGAACAGGGAATTTCATGATGGATATGCAGGATTCCGCCCGTTGCGGGCAGGATGACATGCCTGCCGCTTATGCCGCAATCAGATATAAGTTCCCAAATTGATAAATATTGTTGGGGGGCTGGCGGCGTATCATGCGCGTTCATGCGGCTGTGTAAAAAATTATATAAGGTTATACAGGAATATCCATTCCCATTCCCTATATGTCACGGAAGTTTACATAATATTACTTGGAAAGGGGCCTGTCACAGCCCCACCGCCCGTCGCGCCCGGCGCAGGACCAGGCGGTCAAGCTCCACGATGGCGCGTCCCGCCACGGACGGATCGGTATGCTTGACGTCGATCAGCGTGACATCCCCTGCCGCCGACAGCGTGTGCATCCCGTCATCATACGGGGCAAACGTGAGCGGCGGCGTCAGCGGTAGTCCTGCCTCGGCCTCGAAGCGTTCAGGGGTCAGCACCGTGACATGCAGCGGCGTGATCGCCCCGCCATAGGTCAGGGCGCAGTCCTGCGTCGGCAGCACCAGCCCGGTTTCGGTCACGATGGGCGTGCCGCCGGGGCGTGTGCTGCGGATGTCGTGGCGCACCGGGTTGCCCGGATGCGGGTTCCACGGCCCCGTCAGGCGTTCGGCCCACGCGACATGCAGCAGGCTGATGCGGTCGGTGGCGCACTGGCCCCAGGGGGCATAAAACATCCACCATCGCCCGTCATGGAATATGGGCGACGCATCGACGATGGCGCCGGGAAACCGGAAATCGTCCACGCGTTCCCAGCGATAGGGAAAGTCGATGGCGCGGTACAAATGCTGCTGCCCCGATTTTCCCGATTCCGGCATCATGTAAAGCGTGCCGTCCGTATCATGCACCATTACCGGATAGGACAGGTGCCACGGTTCGTTCAGGACCGGGCAGTGTTCAAGCAGCGTCAGGTCGCGGTCGAACACGAACACGTCGATGCGTCCGATCTTGACGCGGTAATCATAGACCTCGGCAAAAAGGTAAAGGCGTCCGTCGCGCCACACGCCGAACGGGTCGGCGATGAAGCGGAACCGCCCCGGATTGTCCAGCCACGTGACCTCGTGCCCTGCCACGCCGCCATCGCGCAGGATCTGCGCCATCGGGGCGTGGACAATGCCCGTGCGCCAGATATCCGTCCGTCCAAGTCCCATGGCTGTCTCCTCTCCCGCCTGTCCGCGCCGCGATGGCCTGCTGGTGATGCGGGATTCTATCACGGATGGCGCGCGGGACCATGGCCGGGACCCTTTTGAAACATCCTGTAAATCAGATGGAAGTTTCTGGTGAAGCTTTTTTCAGAAAGATTCAGAAGAACGCAGCCTTTCTGAAAAAAGTCGCCTCCGAAGCTTTTTGCTGCCTTTCATCAGGCACCTTTCAGACGTTCGTTCAACGCCTTGCGTCCCGACAGCATCAGCGCCGTATCGGACTGCGGCGTGTGGATGCGCCCGCACAGCACGTTGCGGTAATGCCGTTCCAGCGGGTTGTCCTGGCTCAGCCCCGGATTGCCGATGGCCGCGATGGCGCGTTCGGTGGCGCGGATCGCATTTTCGGTCATCACGTACTTGGCCAGGTTCGCGTCGGCAAGGTCGAGCGTCCCGTCCTCCTCCCGCGACAGGGCATGCGACAGGACGGCCGCGTTCGACATCAGAAGCGAGTCGATTTCACCCATCAGGATCTCGAAACGCGGCAGCGTCGCCAGCGGCTGCCCCAGGGCGCAGGGCACGCGTTCATGCAGGAACGACACCAGCCAGTCGCGTCCCGACCGCGCCACCGCGTCATACAGTGCTGCGACAAGGATGGCGTGCCATCGCGCGGTAAAGCTGTCGCCGTCCTTCCACGCATCCGGCGGCCGCAGGTCCACGATCGCGTCGTCGGGCACGGTGACGTTGTCGAAGATGACCGTGTTGCTACCGGTCGCGCGCATGCCCATCTGGTGCCATGTCGCCTCGATCCGGATGCCCGGCGCGCGCATGTCCACCAGCACCTGCCCGGTGCGGAAGGGATCCTCTTCCGTGCTGACCCATGCCAGACCCCAGCGCAGGGCGGTCGAGCCGGTGGAATAGATCTTGGTCCCGTCCAGCCGCCATTGCCCCTCCTCCCGCCGCAGGCGCGTCGCGGGCCGCCCGCCGCGCGATGGCGTGCCAAGGTCGGGTTCCACCCGCAGGGCGTTGAGCAGCGCGCCCTCGCGCACAGCACTTTCCCCGACCCTGCGGCGCAGGTCCTCCGGCCATGTGGCGGCGGCCGCGATGGCGGCGTGCTGCAGGTACTGCATCGCCACGATCAGGGCCGTCGACGGGTCGCCCCCCGCCAGCGTCGCCACGACCGTGACAAGATCGCGCAGCGGCGCCCCGCGCCCGCCATGGGCGACGGGAACGCTCAGCCCCAGAAGCCCGGCATGGTGCAGTTCCGCCAGGTTTTCGGTCGCGATGTCGCCGCTGCGGTCATGCGCGGGGGCGCGCGTGGCAAAATGCGCCGCAAGCTGGCGCAGGCGGGCCAGCGTGGAGGCGTCCAGTGTGGAGGGATGCTGCATCGTCGTTGTCCTGCGGTGATGGGGGACGGGGTCCATCCTATGGCATGTCCGCCCGGATTGCATGGGGCGCGTTGCCCGGAGTGCATTGCCCAAAGCGTATTGCCCGGAGCGGATTGCAGGCGCGCGCGTTGCACGTGATGCGCCGCAGGGGGCCGGATCATGGATGCCCGGCATGGCCCGGCGCGGCCATGGCGTGGGTGTGCATTTACAAGGACATGCGTGCTGCGATATCGGAAAAGGGAGAATGGCGCGCGGGGTCCTGACGGGATTTTCGCGCCCGCATGCCGGGAGGGTTGATTGAGTACCACCACACAGACGCGTCGCCGCACCATCCGTGACGTGACCAAGGGCGACGTGCCGGGTGTATGGCTGACGGCATATACCGCCCCCGTGGCCCAGCGGCTCGACCCGCATGTGGATGTCATGCTGGTGGGGGATTCGCTGGGCATGGTGGTCTATGGCCTGCCCAGCACGGTGGGTGTCACGATGGACATGATGATCGCCCATGGCGCGGCGGTGGTCCGTGCCTCGCACCGTGCGCTGGTGGTGGTGGACATGCCGTTCGGCTCCTACCAGGAATCCCCGGCGCAGGCCTTTCGCAATGCCGCGCGGATCATGGCGGAAACCGGCTGCGGCGCGGTCAAGCTGGAGGGCGGGACGGAAATGGCCGAAACGGTGCGTTTCCTGACGCAGCGTGGGGTGCCGGTCTGCGGGCATGTCGGCCTGATGCCGCAGGCGGTCAACACGACCGGCGGTTTCCGCACGCAGGGCCGCGACGCGCAGCAGGCGGCAAAGGTCCGCGCCGACGCCCACGCCATTGCCGAAGCGGGCGCCTTTGCCGTCGTGATCGAGGGCACGGTCGAACCCGTGGCGCGTGAAATCACGACCTCGCTGTCCGTGCCGACCATCGGGATCGGCGCGTCCGTCGCCTGCGACGGGCAGGTGCTGGTGGTCGATGACCTGATCGGCGCGTTCGGCGATTTCACGCCCCGCTTTGTCCGACGTTATGCCGAGGTGGGGGCGATGATCGACGATGCCGTCGCGCGTTACGCCGATGACGTGCGTCACCGCCGCTTCCCCACCGACGCGCAGTGTTTCGGAACCGGCCGCTAGGGGATAAAACAGGGCGCGGGCGGGAAAATCATGGCATGCTGATCCCTTCCTGATACGGCAGTGATGGCGCGGTGCGGATCCTTCCCCTTTCCCCTGTAATGGCCGACGCGGCGCGGCCGCCCCCCTTCGGGCGGCGCGAACTGCTGGCGTTCGGGGCGGGGGACCTTGCGTTCAACATCATCTGGGGGCTGATGCTCAGCTACCTGGAATATTTCTATACCGACATCTGCCTGTTTCCCCCCGCCTCCGTCGCGCTGATCCTGCTGTGCGCGCGCGGGCTCAGCATCGTGACCGACCCGCTGGTCGGCATGGTGATCGACCGGCGTCCGGCGGGGCGGCAGGCACTGCCGCTGCTGCGGATGGGGCTTGTGCCGTTCGCCCTCATGATCGTGCTGACCTTCGTGCCGGTTGGTGGCGGCGCGGCGGCGGGGGCTGGGCGGTATGTCTGGGCCTGCGTGACGTATATGGGCCTGTGCGTGGCCTACAGCGTGACCAACACCGCCTATGGCGCGCTGACCAGCCTGATTTCCGCGCGGCCCGAAATCCGCCTGCGCCTTGCCAGCGCGCGTATGGTGGGCGCGGGGCTTGGCGCCCTGCTGATCGCGGTGCTGACGATGCCCTGCGTGGACTGGCTGGGTCATGGCGACAGGCGGCGTGGCTTCATGCTGTTCATGATGGGCGTGGCCGTGGTTGTCGCCGCCCTGCTGTGGCTTGCGGCGCGGCTGTGCCATGAACGCGTCGGCGCGCATTCCGGCCGCCAGCCGGTGCGCGTGCTGGCGCGCGCCCTGCTGCGCAATGGCGGGTGGCTGCGGCTGACGGGGGCGATGATCCTTGTCATGCTCGGCTCGACCTTCATGTTCGGCGCGCTGGTCTATTACGTCCGTTTCGTGCTGCGCGGCAGCGACCATGACGCGGGGTGGATGCTGGGCGCGATGAATGTGCTGGGCCTGTGCGGCAGCCTGTCGAGCGGCGCGCTGGCGCGGCGGTGGGGCAACCGCGGCGTCATGGGGGTGGGGACATGCCTGTGCGGGACGTGGCTGGTGCTGGCGTGGCTGGCCCCGCCGGGCTGGGGGGTGACGATCGCCGCGACGTGCCTGTTCGGCGCGTGCATGGGGGTGTGCAACCCGGCCTGTTTCGCGCTGCTGGCGGATTATGTCGAAGATGGCGCGCGGCGCAGCGGCGTGCGCACGGCAGGGCTGGCGTGGGCGCTCAATTCCACCGCGTCGAAGCTCGCCTTTGACGGCGGGGGCAGCATGCTGGCGTGGCTGCTGGCGGGATCGGGCCTGGTGGCGGGCGACCATGCGCAGGCGGCGGCCGCGCGCGCGGGCATTGGCGTCGGGTTCCTTGCCATTCCGGCCTGCGCCTTCCTTGGCGCGGGGGCGATGGTGCTGCTGCTGTGTCCCGCGCCCGTGGCCGCACCCGTGGCGGCGCCACCCGCGCGTCAGGGTCAGAACCCGGTGGACGCCGTGAACAGCACCGCAAGCCCGCCGCCCACGTAATAGGTCGGGGCCTGTCCCGCGATGGTGGTGCCATGCACGCCGGTCGTATCATGGGCGTTGAAGGTGGGGGCGGCCACGCCGGACAGGTAATGCTGGTTGGTGATGTTGATGAAATTCATGCGAAATTCCGGCCGCGACAGGAAATAGTGGCTGTCCATGCGGTATCCGAACGCAAGGTTGCCCGTGGCGTGGTCCGACAGCCGTTCGTCATTGGTGAAGGTCGCGTACTGGTGGCCGACATACTTGACGCTCGCCATGCCAAAGAAATGCCCGTCGTCATAGCTGATCCCTGCCGAGGCCTGTAGCGTCGGGCTGTTGACCGCGGTCCGCCCCCGCGTCGCCAGCAGGTCGCCGCCCACGGAAATGTCGTCGTCGATGGTGGCGTGCAGGTACTCGCCCGAAAGATAGGGGCTCCAGTGATGCCAGGGGCGGGTGCCGATTTCCACGTCCACCCCGCGTGAGGTCTGCCCTCCGCCATTGAGGGTGGAGGCCACGGTCGCGTTGTTCACGTCGATGGTGGTCTGGATTTCACGGTTGGTGAAGTCATAGTTGAACAGCGTGACCCCGCCCATCAGCCACGTCCCGGAATAGCGGTATCCCAGCTCCTCCGACACGGAATACTGGTTTTTCACCCGGTTGGGGTCCAGCGACCCGGTAATGGGGCTGTAGGTGGTGAACAGCGCCGATTCATCGGGGGTGCGGAAACTGGTGGTGGTGTTGAAGAACACCTGGTGGCGCGGGGTGATCTGGTAACTGATGGCCATGCGCGGCAGCGGGATGGAGGTGTTGGTGCCCACGTTGGTCTGGTTCCACGCCGCATCCGTGGTGCTGCCGTGCCGGTCGAGCATCACGTCCTTGAACCCCACCTCCAGATGCAGGCGCTTGTGCAGGAACGTCATCCGGTCGCCCACATACAGGGCGTTGGTCTGCGCGATGGAATGGAATCCCCCCGCCTGCAGCTGCCGCCCGTCGGGGGTCAGGATGGTGCGGCTGATGCGGTCCACCCAGATGTCGGCGGCATCCCCCTGCGCGTTGACGGCGGTAAAGGGCTGCTTTTCATTATCATCGGAATAGTCGTACCATGCCCCAAGGACGAGGTCATGGTTGGCGATGTGCCAGTCCAGCGTGGCGTTCACCCCGGCGCGATAGCTGTTCTGCGTCCAGTTGGCGCGCACGATGTCATCCACGCCCGGCACGCCGCGCGGCGTCGCCTGACCTTCGGCATACATGCCCGCGTCCGCCAGCGTGGTGCCCGACGGGTCGTTGCCATAGCTCCACTGCGCATAGGGCGTCATCTTCAGGCGCAGCCCGTGCGTCAGGTTGAAGCGCGCGGGTGCCGCGACATAGAAGATGCGTTCGGGCTGGCGATAGAGCTTCCAGTAATCCGCCCCGCCCGCCGCGTCACTGGTGTCATAGGTGCGTGCAAGGTTGTCCGCCGCCCCGAACGGTCCCGATCGGCCCCAGTCCGCCTTGTCCACCAGCGGGTAATAGCTGGCGACCATGCTGTTCCACGTGCCGATGACGGAAATGCGGTTGTCGTCGCCCCATTCGCGCAGGAACTTGAAATCGATATGCTGGCGTTCGTCATGCCCCGGCCCGCGCCAGTTGTCGGTATAGCCGTGGGAGTAGGAGACGAAGCCCCGGATGCCGGTATGCCCGATATTCCCGGTCTCCAGCCGCAGGAATTCGCGATTGGTGTTGTAGGACCCGTACGACACGTCGGCAAAGCCGCCGGCATGTTCGGACGGGTCGCGGAACGTCATTTCCATCAGGCCGCCGGCCGCGTTGAGTACCGGTGCGTCCAGATCCGCCGATCCCTGCGCCAGCGATACGGTCTCGTAATTCTCCGTATCCGCGAACTGCCCCGGATAGCCATTGTAATAGGCGATGTCATTAAGCGGCATCCCCTCCAGCAGGTATCCGATCGAATCCCCGCCCATGCCGCGCACGTTGATGTTGGTCTGCGGCGAAAAGCCCAGCGGGTCGGAGGTCGCGACATTCGCGCCCGGCAGCATCGCGACCATGTCGAACGCCGTGGCCGAGGGGGCCTGCTTGTCCATGAAATCGGTGCCGATGGTACTGAGGGACTTTGCCGCCTTTTCCTCACGCAGCAGGCCGCCGCCGGGCTGGTGGCCGTGGGTGTGCATGCCGGTGACGGAAATATGTTCGTGCGTCGTTCCGGGCGTGGGGGGATGCGCCTGTTGCCCGTGTGTCTGTTGCCCGTGTGTCTGTGGCCCGTGTGTCTGTTGTCCGTGCGCCTGCGATCCGCGCATTCGCGTTGCCGCCCCTGTCGCCGGTCGTGCCGGTCCCGCGTGGGCGGTGGCGTCCGACGGGGCGTTCGCGGGGGAATGGGCGCGCGCGCCGGGGCTGGCCGCCGCCCATGCCGTGCCGTTCGTCCCCCCGATGACCACCATCACGGCGACCAGTACGGGACGCGATACCGCGCGGGTATCTGCCAGGCGGCGCGATGGAGGAACGCGAAGGGGCATCGGTTCGGGGAATCCTTACGGAAAAGGTCTGAAAAAACAGTTATGTTTCAGAAAGATGACAATGTCGCGGACCGGGGCTTTGTGTCTTGAAGAAACATCCGGCCGATATAATATATCCAAAGGCACGTCGGTAAGCCCTGAAAACAAGGTGAGATGCGCGCCCCACGGCCGGGCGCGGGGCGGACACGGGAATGGAACGGGGGCAGATGGGACAGGAATCCACGCATATCGTCAGCAGTTTCGAGCAGGAACTTGAACGGCTGCGCGCTATGATGGTTCGCATGGGCGGGCTGGTGGAACGCCAGACGTCGCAGGCGGTCGCCGCCGTTGTCGACCATGACGAGAACGCCGCCGCCGCCGCCCCGGAACTCGACCCGCAGGTCGATGTCCTTGAACGCGATATGGAGGCGATGGTGATCCGCATCCTCGCCCTGCGCTCCCCCGTGGCGGGCGACCTGCGCGAGGTGGTCTCCGCCCTCAAGATCACGGGCGACATGGAACGCATCGGCGACTGCGCGGCCTCCATCGCGCGGCGTTCGCTGCGCACGGAACTGCTGGGCACGCGCGTCTCGCTCAGCGGGCTGCGGGGCATGGGACGGCTGGTACAGGACAACCTGCGCCGCGCGATCGACGCCATGACCCAGCGTGACCCCGAAAAGGCGTACGAGGTATGGCAGTCCGACACGGCGGTCGATGAACTCTATACCGCGATGTTCCGCGAACTTGTGACCTACATGATGGAGGACCCGCGCAATATCGGGCCCTGCACCCACCTGCTGTTCATCGCCAAGAACCTGGAACGCATCGGCGATCACGCCACCAATATTGCCGAGCGCGTCTATTACACCGTAACGGGCGACATCCTGCCGGTCGTGCGGCCGCGGGGCGGTTTTTCCGCCGCAGCGCCCCCCCCGTCGGGAGATGACGCGCAGTGACGCCGCCATCCGTGACGCCACCATCCGTTTCCCCCGCCGCCGATGGCCCGCCGGAACGCGCGCTGCCCGATCGTCGCGCCCGGATCCTCGTGGCCGAGGATGACGAGGCACTTTCGGTCCTTGTCACCTATAACCTGGAGGCCGCGGGGTACGAGGTGCGGGCCGTGGCCGATGGGCTGGACGCGCTGGAACAGGTGGGATCGTGGCAGCCCGACCTGCTGGTGCTCGACTGGATGCTGCCGGGGCTGTCGGGGGTGGACCTGTGCCGCAGGCTGCGCGCGCGCGGCGGTAACATGTCCGACGTGCCGGTGCTGATGCTGACGGCGCGCACGGCGGAAAATGACAGCATCCACGCCCTTGATACCGGCGCGGATGATTACCTGACCAAGCCCTGCGGGATGGAGACGCTCAATGCCCGCGTCCGCGCGCTGCTGCGGCGCAGCGTGGCGTCCACGGGCGGGACGGCCCCCTCCATCGTGCAGGATGATGCGACGGCGGTCCTGCGCTTCGTCGATATCGTGCTTGATCCCGTCAGCCACCGCGTGACGCGCGCGGGGCGCGTGCTTGCGCTTGGCCCGACGGAATACCGCCTGCTGGAATTCTTCATGCGCAACCCCAACCGCGTCTTCTCGCGCGAGGATCTGTTGCGTTCGGTCTGGGAACGCGGGGTGCATGTGGAATCGCGTACGGTGGACGTGCATATCCGCCGCCTGCGCCGCGTCCTGAACGAAGGGGGACTGCCGGACCTGATCCGCACCGTCCGCGCCAGCGGGTATGCCCTTGACGACGTATCCGGCCACGTGACGCTCTGATGGCGGCCATGGGGCCGTGGGCGCGGGTTCATTGTTCCGTGGGGGCATCATCATGACGATGCCGCGTGGGGCGGCGCGCCTGCATGCATGACCTGCTGGCGGGTCTCGTTGCCGGTGGCGGGGGGTATGCGCTGCTCCATGCCGTGGTGACGCGTATCCGCCGCCCGCGCCATCGCGATGATGACGCCCCCCGCGAACAGGCGCGCGTGGCCCCGGCGCGGGGCGAGGCGACGCGGGACGACGGAAGCCGGCGCGACGGAAACCGGGACAATGGCGGTCGGGGCAATGGCGGCCAGTCCGGCGCGGGCACGGCCGCGGCCTTGGCCGACCCGGTCGCGGCGCTGCCGCACATGCTCGACCTGCTGCCCGGCGCGTGCATCATCTTTGGCCCGCGTGGGGATCTTGCCTATGCCTCTTCCTCCGCGCGGGACATGTTTGGCGATACGCTGGGCGCGATCGTGCGGCATCCCGCGACCCAGCAGCTTCTGGAACAGCTGTCCACCACGGCGGAAACGACCGTCGCGCTCGATGTGCCGGTGCGTCGGGTGGTGCGTGTGCTGATGCGCCGGATTGCCACGCCGTCCGGTCGCAACGCCAGCCCGCGCGGCGTCGTGGTCGCCCTGCTGGAGGACCGGACGGGACAGGACGCGCTGGATCGCATGCGGGGCGATTTCGTTGCCCATGCCAGCCACGAACTGCGCACGCCGCTGGCGGCCCTGTCGGGGTTCATCGAAACCCTGCGCGGGCCGGCCGCCAACGACGCGCCCGCGCGCGCGCGCTTCCTGGGCATCATGGCGGGACAGGCGGAGCGGATGCTGCGGCTGATCGAACGCCTGTCCTACCTGTCGCGGGTGCAGATGGTCGAACACCAGCGCCCGCGCACGCGCGTCGATATCGCCGCCGTCGTCGCCCGCGCGATGGACGAGGCACGCCCCCTGCTGGAGGGGGCGGACATCACCTGTGCCCTGAATGTCGCGCCGGGGGTCGTGCCCGTCATGGCCGATGGCGACCAGATCGTGCAGGTGATGCTCAACCTTGTGGGCAATGCCATCCGGTATGCCCCCGGCGTGCCGGGACGCAAGGCCCATGTCGATATCGGCGTGGCGAACGCGCCCGGCCGCGATGGCGGGCCGCATGCGCCGTGGCCTGCCGGGGGTGGCGTGGTGGTGACGGTATCCGACAACGGCCCCGGCATTCCCGCGCGTTACCTGCCGCGCGTGACGGAACAGTTCTATCGCGTGCCCGGACAGACGCAGCAGGGCACGGGGCTGGGCCTTGCGATCGTCAAGCATATTGTGGACCGCCACGGGGGCCGCCTGCTGATCGAAAGCACCGAGGGGCAGGGCACGCGCTGCATGCTGTGGCTGCCGCCCGCCGACGTGGCGTTGGGAGATGACAGCGCCCGGGCACAGGACTGACGCGGATCGCTAGATGGTCTGCAACAGTTTTCCTGATGAACGGTAAAGGTTTCCGGGTGCCGCCTTTTTTCAAAAGGGCGGCGTTTCCTGAAGCTTTTTGAAAAAAGCTTCACCAAAAACTTCCTTACGATGTCTCAGGGGGGCCGTGCTAGACGTGGAAGATGTCGTCCGCGCGCAGGTGGGTGCAGACCTCCCATATCCGTTCCAGCACGGCGGAGGGATTGGGCTGGCGCAGGCGTACGACGCCCACCTGTGGCGCGGGGCAGGGCACGATGGGACAGGTCCGCAGGCCTGCGCCGCCCACCGTTTCGGGCAGGGCGGCGACCGGCAGGATGCTGCACAGCCGCCCGGCGCGCAGTTCGGAATGCAGCAGGCTGATGGAATCCGTCTCCACCATGATGGTGGGCGTTACGCCCGCGTCACGGAAACCGGCGTCAATGATCTGCCGGCTGCGCAGGTTGCGCGTGAAAAGGCACAGCGGAATGGATGCGACCTCCGCCCAGTTGCAGCGGGGGCCGGTCGGCATGGGGGCGGACGTCGCGCCCGCCAGCACGTACTGTTCGGCATAAAGGGGCCGTACCTCGAACGCATCGCCCGGCGGGATCTGGTCCAGATAGGTCACGCCCAGATGCACCTGATGTTCACGCAGCATCCGCGCGATGTCGCCCGCCGCGGCCGAGCGTACCTCCTGATGCAGGCTGGGAATGGCGGTGCGGAAACTTTCCATCAGCAGCGGGATGCCAAGCAGCGCGGGCGGCATCACCCCGATCGACAGTGACCCGCCCGACACGTCCTGCGCGAACGCGGCCTCCTGCTTCAGGCCGTCAAGGGCGGCCAGCGTCTGCTTGGCCCATGCCAGAACGCGCTGGCCTTCTGCCGTCAGGCCGAGGAAACGGCGGTTACGCTGGATGACCGACACGCCGAGTTCGTTTTCAAGCTGCCTGATCCCCGCCGACAGCGCGGGCTGCGAGACGCCGCAATGTTCCGCCGCCCGCGAAAAATGGCGGAAACGGTCAAGGGCGATCAGGTAGGTCAGCTGGCGCAGGAACACGGCATGTCAGTCAGGTCGGGGAATGGCGGAAACATTCCGCACACCATAAAGAGTCAATGAAGTTTTTGGTGAAGCTTTTTGCAAAAAGCTTCAGGAAACGTCGCCCTTTTGAAAAAAGGCGACACCCGAAAACTTTTTGTTTCTATCAAACGGTTATCCAACATACCGCGCAAGGAACGGGGCCGTGGCGCTGCCGGCGGCATGCGCCACGTCACGCGGCGTCCCGGCGGCAACGACCCTGCCGCCGTCTTCCCCCGCGCCGGGACCCATGTCGATCACCCAGTCGCCGCCCGCGACCACGCGCATGTCATGTTCGGCCACGATCACCGTATTTCCCTGATCCACCAGTTCATGCAGGTGGGTCGCCAGACGGTCCACGTCCGCCGGGTGCAGCCCGGTCGTCGGTTCGTCCAGCACGTACAGCGTATGGCCCCGCCGCTGCCTGTGCAGTTCGGTGGCAAGCTTGATCCGCTGTGCCTCGCCCCCCGACAGTTCGGTCGCGGGCTGTCCCAGCCGCAGATGGCCCAGTCCGCTGCGCTGCAGGGTGGACAGGGCGGCCGTGGCGGCGGGCACATCGGCAAGGAATTCCAGCGCCTGATCGACATTCATCGCCAGCAGGTCGGCGATGGAGCGGTCGTGGTACGTGACCTCCAGTACCTCTGGCCGGTAACGCGCGCCGTGGCAGGTGGGGCACGGGGCATGGACGCTGGGCAGGAACAGCAGTTCGACCATCACCGACCCCGCCCCCTGACAGCGCGGGCAGCGTCCCTTGGCAAGGTTGAAGGAAAACCACCCGGCATCGTACTTGCGCGCGCGGGCAAGGTCGGTGCGGGCATAAAGCCTGCGCACGATGTCGAACAGGCCGGTATAGGTCGCAAGGTTGGAACGCGGGGTGCGGCCGATGGGCTTCTGGTCGATCACCACCAGCCGGCCGATCCCCTCTAGCCCGGACACCACGCGTCCCTCGGGCTGGCGGATTTCGGCCTGCGGGGCTGGCGGCGCGTCCGCGTCCTCCTCCTCTTCCGCCACGGGCAGGGCCTGGCCCAGCGCGCGCGCCACGATCAACGTCAGCGCGTGGCTGACCAGTGACGACTTGCCCGATCCCGATATCCCGGTGACGGAGGTGAACGTCCCCAGCGGAAAGGCCACGTCCAGCCCGTCGAGGTTGTTCCACCGCACATCATTCAGCCGCAGCCACCCCTGTGGCGCGCGCGGCGTGCGGGCGATGGCCTGCGACGTGGCGAACAGGTATCTGCGCGTGCGCGACGCCGCGACATCGCGCAGTCCTTCCGGCGGGCCGCAATACACGATTTCCCCGCCACGTTCCCCCGCATCCGGCCCGACATCGACGATCCATGCGGCATGGCGGATGACGTCGAGGTTGTGTTCGACAAGGAACAGCGAATTGCCCGCCGCGCACAGCTTCTCCAGCGCGGCAAGCAGCGCCTGCGTATCCGCCGGGTGCAGCCCCGATGACGGTTCGTCCAAAACATAGACCACGCCGAACAGGCTGGAATGGATCTGCGTGCCAAGGCGCAGGCGCTGGTACTCGCCGGGGGAAAGGGTCTGCACCCCGCGATCCATCTGCAGGTATCCCAGCCCCAGCCGCGCCAGCACGTCGATGCGCGCGATCATGTCGGCGGCGATGCGCCGCGCGGCGATCGCGACGGCATCGTCGTCCGGGGTGCCGGGCGCGTCCGCCACCCCCGACAGCACCCCGGCGATCCGGCCCAGCGGCAGCGCGCCCATGGTCGCGATGTTCATCCCCGCGAAGGTAACGCGCAGGGCATCGGGGTTCAGGCGCTGTCCATGACAGACGGGACAGTCGGTGGAAATCATGAACGACGCCGCCCGGTTGCGCATGTTCGCACTCTGCGAATTGGCGAATGTCTGGGTGACGTAACGCCGCGCGCCGGTGAACGTCCCCTGATAGGCGGGTTCCACCCCGCTGGCGATCGCGGCCTGCACCTGCGCGTGCGTCAGGCCGGGATAGACCGGGACGGTGGGGGTTTCGTCGGTGAACAGGATCCAGTCGCGCGTCTTGCGCGGCAGGTCGCGCCAAGGGCAGTCCACGTCGATGCCCATGGTGATCAGGATGTCGCGCAGGTTCTGCCCCTGCCACGCGGTGGGCCATGCGGCGACGGCGCGTTCGCGGATCGACAGGCTGTCGTCGGGAACCATCGTGGCCTCGGTCGCCTCATGGACGCGGCCCAGCCCGTGGCAGCGCGGGCATGCCCCCATGGGGGTATTGGGGGAGAAGGATTCCGCCTCCAGCCGCGCAAGGCCGGGGGGATAGGTCCCGGCCCGCGAATACAGCATCCGCAGCAGGTTCGACAGCGTGGTGATGCTGCCGACCGACGAACGCCCCGAACTGCCGCCGCGCTGCTGCTGCAGGGCGATGGCGGGGGGCAGGCCATCGACCGTATCGACATCGGGCACCGGCATCTGCTGGAACAGCCGCCGGGCGTAGGGGGAGACGGATTCAAGATAGCGGCGCTGCGCCTCCGCATACAGCGTGCCGAACGCCAGCGAGGACTTGCCCGATCCCGACACGCCGGTGAACACGACCATGGTGTTGCGCGGCACGTCGATGCTGACATCGCGCAGGTTGTGTTCCCGCGCCCCGCGCACCCGCACGAAATCGGCCTGCGTGAAATCTGACCGCGTGAATGTTGGCGGGACGGGGGGCTTTGGCATCAGGCGAACTCCGGCAGGGACGCGCGCATGATCCCATTGCCAACACCCGCAGACAACCCCGCCGGTCCGGACGCCCCGCCTGCGTGACAGGCATGCGTGGGCATCGCGCCCATGCGTTCGTTATGTGTGCGTATTTTCCAGCCCGCGCAGGTAATCCGCCAGGACGACCGCCTCGTTATGCCGGGTGTCGCGCGCGCCATACAGCAGGGTGATCGGTCCCCGTCCGGGCAGGGAGAGGATCTGGCGCACGGCATCGGGACTGGCACGCAGTTCCGCGACATAGCGGGTGCGGAATTCCTCCCACCGGGCCGGGTCGTGGCCGAACCACCTGCGCAGTTCCGTGCTGGGCGCGATGTCCTTCAGCCACAGCGTCAGGTCCGCGCGTTCATGGCTGATGCCGCGCGGCCACAGGCGATCGACCAGCACGCGCCGGCCATCGTCGGGACCGGGCGGGTCGTAAATCCGCCTGATCCGTATCACGGGCGCATCCGTCATCCCGCCAGCGCCGCATCGGCGGCGGGACCGAAGAATTCATACCGGATCCGTGCCTCGGGCACGCCGGCCGCCTTCAGCGTGGCGATCATGTCGCGCATGAAGCCATCGGGGCCGCATATGTAACAGGTCGCGCGCGGATCGACCTGCGTCTTCAGCCATTGCGGCGTGATGCGTCCGTCATGCCACGTCACACCCGCCGGGGCCGATCCCGCCTGCGGCGGGGTCTCGCGGCTGTAGAAGATGTCCGCCCGGATCCGCCCGCGCGCGGCAAGGTCGCGGATATAATCGCCAAATGCCTCCGCCTTCGGGCCGCGCGTGCCGTGGATGTAGCGCACCGGCACCGTTGCCCCCGCCGCGTCCAGCGCGCCAAGCATGGAAATGAACGGTGTCAGGCCCACGCCCGCGCTGAGGAAGACGATCGGGCCCGGCGGCGGGCTGTCCAGCGTGAAATCACCCGCCGGGGCGGAAACCTGCACGACGGTTCCCTCGTCCACGCTGTCATGCAGCCAGTCGGAGACGATGCCTTTGTCGATGCGGCGCACGCTGATGCGGTAATGCCGGTCATCGGGCGCGGAGGAAATGCTGTAATTGCGGCATTCTTCCCCCTGTCCCGGCACGTCGAGGCGAAAGCCGAGATACTGCCCCGGCACGTGGCGCATCACCGGCCCGCCATCCTGCGGCACCAGTTCGAAAGAGGTCACGTCCGCGCTTTCGGCCTGGCGGTCGCGGACGCGAAACGCGCGCCAGCCGACCCATCCGCCGGGGGCCGCCGCATGGGCGACGTAAATCTGTTCCTCCCGCCCGATCAGGATTTCGGCAAGGAACCAGTACGCCTTGCCCCATGCCTCCATGATCTCGGGCGTTGCGGCATCGCCCAGCACGTGCGCGATGGCGCCCAGCAGGGCCTCGGCCACATAGGGGTAATGCTGCGGCAGGATGTTCAGGCCGGCATGCTTTTGCGCGATCCGTTCCACCATGGCCGACAGCGCGCCGGGACTGTCGATGTTGCGCGCATAGGCCAGTACCGCCAGCGCCAGCGCGCGGGGCTGTTCCCCGTCGCGCTGGTGCGACATGTTGAACAGGCCGCGGATGTCCGGACTGGACAGGAGACGGCGATACATTTCCGTCGTGATGGCAAGGCCATGGGCCTGCAGCGCAGGGACGCAGGCGCTGATGATCGCGCGCGTCCTGTCATCAAGTGGGCTTGCCATGGGGAACTCCGTTTTAAGATGTGTAATCCGCACATCTTTTATATCGCTGGCTAAGTATGTCAATCTTGGGATACCTAGCGCGGATGCGTCTGACCCTGCATACCGACTATGCCCTTAGAACAATGATTTATCTGGGACTCCATACGGACCGCCTGACCTCCATCCACGAGATCGCGCAGGCCTATGGCATTTCGGAAAATCATCTGGTGAAGATCATCCACCGCCTGGGGCGCGGCGGCTTTATCGAGACCAGTCGCGGACGCAAGGGCGGATTGCGCCTTGGTCGCCCGGCGGAGGAAATCCGGCTGGGCGATATCGTGCGCTATACCGAGGAAGATATCGGCCTTGTCGCCTGCATGCAGCCCCCGCCGACGGACGGGTCAAAGTCATGCCTGCTGGTCGGTGGCTGTTTCCTGCGCGGGGTGCTGGACGAGGCGCTGGGCAATTTCATGGCGGTGCTGGATCATTACACGCTGGCCGATGCCCTGACGGAGCATGAGCGCCGGCTGCTGGGCGGGCAGCTGTTCCCGGCCCCCTGACCTGGGATCGTGTGCGTGGTATCGTGTGCGGGCATGTCCCGAAAACACGGGACGGGCATGCAGCGCGGGTGCTGCGAAATCATGGATCCGCAGGCAATGCGGCCGGGTGCATGCCCGGCGATCACATCACCAGTCACGTACAGACGCGACCGCTGTTCATGCGGCCCTGCCGGGGCTGTTCGCTGTCATCTTCCCCCGCCATGCCTTCCTGCCGCGCGGCATGGTGGTATCATGGCCCACGCGGCAGGGCATGGAGGGACTGGGCCGCAGGCGGACCGGTCTCAGTCTTCCGCGTTTTTCTTGCGGCGGCCACGTGATTTCGGCTTCGGCTCCTCGCTTTTCTCCGCCGGCGGGGCCTTGGTGGCGGTGATGTTGCGTCCCAGGCCGCTCTGCTGTGCAAGGGCGGAACGTTTCGCGGCGTAATTGGGGGCCGTCATCGGATAATGGGGCGGCAGTCCCCACTTTTCACGATACTGGTCCGGGGTCATGCCATAGGCCCGGTCCAGATGCCGCTTGAGCATCTTGAGCTTCTTTCCGTCCTCAAGACAGATGATATAATCAGGAAAGACGGATTTCTTGATCGGCACGGCGGGCTGCGGGGGTTCGGCCTTTTCCCCGGCGGTGGTGCCGGTGCGACCCAGCGCGTCAAAGACATTGCGGATCAGTTCCGGCACGCGTTCGGGCGGCAGGCTGTTATTGGTCATGTACGCTGAAACGATATCCGTTGTCATCGACATGATTTCAGAGTTCTGAATGATTTTTTTGTCCAATTTTTCACCATTCACATAAAAGATATAGAAAAACTTCGACCGTTACGCTGATAATAATGCCAAGGCCCACAATACGCAATTACTGAATGCAGGTCCGGGATTCCATGATGTCTTTGGTTTCCTGTCATGACTGTACATCAATACAGGGATGTTACATACCATTACATGATGGACACTATCTGGTCGCATATGCCACATTTTGGAAAACATCCCGGCCTGACACATCTTATGTATTCATCGCGGTGGATACCTGAAAAGTTTCCCTGTTATTATTTTATCCACATGTATGTGAACCCCGACATGCCGGTAATGGGAACATGACGTTTCGTCCTGTTCATCGCGCTTCATGAAGGCAATGGCAAAAACCCCCGCATCGGGAAATATCACGGGCAGCAGCAGGCGGACCCGCGATGGCAGCCGTCATCGTGACCGGCGGCATGCCACGGGTGCTGTCCCATGCAGCCGGGCTGCGAAGCGTCATTGCGAAAGATCATTTCCCCACCACGGTATTTCAGGGAACGTGGTACGGGACGGGCGGTCAGAATTTCACCTGGAACAGGGACATGACGCCATGGAAATGTTCCGGATCCCGCCCCCCCGCGATCCGCCCGTATTCGTATTGCAGCGTCATGCGGATGATATCGGTGGGCCACCAGTTGACCCCCAGCGATACGGTTTTCTGGTCGCCGCCATAAACCGGCGCGGATTGCAGGTCCGCCTGCGAATAGCGTGCCGCGACCTCCAGCACGCCGTACCCGTGGCACAGCACGTGCTGCTTCGTGTCGCATGAAGGGGAGGAGAACGCCGCCGAACGTCCCTTCCACGCGCGCGGGCGTCCATTGATGGTATAGGCAACATCGCCATACCAGCCGTGAAAGTCCAGCTGCCGCCCGTACCCCGTGCCGTTCGCGCGGCTGTTGACGTGGATGTCGTATCCTTCCCCCTGGAACAGCAGCCTTTTCCACGCCACGGCGGCTTCCGCCCCGAAGGCTCCGGCGCTGTCGGCGCGGATCTGCCCGGTATGGAGGTACTGCGACACGGTGCCGGGATTGATTTCGGGACTGTCGCCAAACGACAGGGCCGGGCTTTCGCCGGGGACGGAGGCCGGGCGGAACACCCATTCCCCCGAAATGCCCAGATGCACCAGCAGGGAATGCGTCCTGACCGGCAGACCCACCAGGCGGAACGCCATGCCCCGCTGGTTGCCGTTATCGCCGGGACCGGCCGTGCCCGCCGTGGCCGAAATGGCAAAGTGGTAACGCCTGCCATAGGTTTCGGCCTGCACGGCCTGACGTTCGATGCCCGTCGCCAGGTTGCGCGTTATCGTGGAAATGCTGGAACGTTCGACAAAGATCGTGTCGCCCTGCGCCTGCATGGATTCAAGGCCGAAGCTGGGTTTGAAAATCCCCGCGGTAAAGACGAAATGTTTAAGCCCCACATACGATACCTGCCCCTCGAACAGGCGCATCTGTCCGTTGGGGGCGGGGCCGAAATCCCATATCGCGCCGATTTCCACCTGATTGTGGATCGTGACCCGCACGCCGTTACGCAGGCGCGCGCCACGCGCCCCCGTGCCCATAGGCGTGGGGGCCGACCCGGCAAAGCCGCCCACGTCCAGCTGGTCCGTGGCATAGGGCCGGATCACCACGCCGGACAGGTTCACGCTGGGGACGCTCTGCGCGGAAAGGGGGGAACAGGCCAGGACAGGGAGCGCGAACGCCGCGAGCGTAACCCGCAACCAACAGGACAAAGGGCTTTTACTTTCCACGTGCCATCACTGTCGCCATCCGTAACATCGTGCGCCGGACGCGGATCATCACATCTTCGCATCACACGGACGGGCCGACGCGCCAGCCTGGAAAATTATCTGAAAACAACCCATTGATAATAATAAAAAGTTTTTTCGGGTGCCCCCTTTTTTCAAAAAGGCGGCGTTCCCCGACCGCGTCCTGCAAAAACCTTCCCGGGGATTATCAGGATATCCCAAAGAAGCCCCCTGACCCGGCGTGCCGCCATCCCGTTCCATCATAAACGGCCTTTATCACGTCATCAGAACAAACGATTGGACCCATGCGGGGGCTGTGCGCATGGTCGGGGCCGTGATGACCGCGCACGCCCGCCCAGATGACGCCACGCCCCCCGCCATCCTGCATGTGCTGCGGCGGCTTTCGTGGCTGTATGCGCCCACGCTGGCGGATTTCGCCTTTGCGGTGCGTACCGCGCTGGCGGCGATCCTTTCGCTGCTGATCGCCATGTGGATGGAACTCGACTCCCCCCAGTGGGCGCCGCTGACGGTGTGGGTGGTGGCGCAGTCCTCCCGCGGGGAAAGCCTGGCGAAGGCGCGCTGGCGCGTGGCGGGCACGCTGCTGGGTTCGGTCGCGGCCATGACGCTGATCGCGGCGTTCCCGCAGGCGTCGGGCCTGTTTTTCTGCGCGCTGGCGATCTGGATCGGGCTGTGCTGCGCCGGGGCGACGCTGCTGGACAATTACCGTGCCTATGGCCTTGTGCTGACGGGGTTTACCTCGGCCATCATCGCGACGGGCGCGATCCTTGAACCCGACCATGTGTTCGACATCAGCGTCGCGCGCACCAGCTACATCATCCTTGGCGTGGTGTGCGAGGCGACGCTGGCGGTGATGTTCATGCCCTCTGTCGCGCCGCATGCGCGCCAGCTTCTGCATGCGCGGCTGATGCGGGCGTTTCGCGACACGGCCGCGCGGGTGGCCGACCTGCTGGAGGGCGAGGTACCGTCCGCCGTGATGGGCCGCACGCTGGGCGAACTGGTGGCGTTCAACAGCCAGGTCGAATTCAGCGAGCTGGAGCTTGAACCCGGCAGCAGGACCGGCGACCATGCGCGCGCCGCCCTTGCGGCGATGCTGGTCATGCTGGCGCGGGCGCGGGGGCTGTCGATATTGCTGGGCGCGCAGCATGCCCATGCGCCGGGCATGCGTCCCTATGTGCGCGAACTTGGCGCGTTGCTGCGTGACGTGGCGGCGGACCCCGCGATGTTGCGCGCGCGGGTGGATGGGCTGCGGCACGCCTGGCGCAACCGGCAGGCTGCGGCGGCCGATCCGGCCATGGCCGCCCTGTTCGCCGAACTGCTGGAGGAGGTGGACAATGCCCTGTCACGGATCGTTGCCAGCGACCATCCGGTACGCCACGACCATTTCCGCTTTCGCGTCATTTCCCGCCGCCATGCGCTGGAGGCGGCGGAAAACGGGGTGCGGGCGTGCTGCGCGATCATTGGCGCGTGGCTGGTGTGGGAGGTGACGGCCTGGCCGCAGGGACCGGCCTTCATTTCCTTCCTTGCGCTGGTGTACGGCCTGCTGGCCACGCGTGAAAACCCGGTCATCGCGGGCATGCCCTTTTTCAAGGGGGCGCTGTGGTGCGCGACGGTTGCGACCGCGATGGCGTTCTGGGTCATTCCCGCCATTACCGCGCCGGAAATGCTGGTGATGGCGCTGCTGGTGCCCATGACCATCGGCGGCCTTGCGGCGCGTAACGCGGCGACGGCGGGGTATGCATTTTCGTTCAACATGTTCCTGCCGGTGCTGATCGGGCCGATGAACCAGGGACGCATTGACGAGGTGGCGTTCCTGAACGGGACGATGGCCTTCCTGTGCAGCATCCTGTTCGCGATCCTGACCTATCGCGCCATCGTGCCTTTCCGCATTGATTCCCACATGCGCCGCACGGCGGCATGGACGGCGCGGCGGCTGCGTGACCTGGGCGGCACGCGGGCGCACACGTCGCCGCACCAGTGGCTGGCGGCCTGCGCGGGCAGCCTTGTGCGCATATTGCGCAATTC
This sequence comes from Novacetimonas cocois, assembly GCF_003311635.1. Taxonomy (GTDB): domain Bacteria; phylum Pseudomonadota; class Alphaproteobacteria; order Acetobacterales; family Acetobacteraceae; genus Novacetimonas; species Novacetimonas cocois. Next base: position 25,424 of record NZ_QEXL01000010.1, read on the forward strand.
CGCCGGCATCCCGCCCGACAGGGTGGAGGCATACATGCGCGCGCAGCTACGTGCGATGACGCTGGGGCTGAGTGTCATCGCCCTGCGCGATATCGCCCGCCGCGACCGGATACCACCCGCCGCCCGGCAGGCGCTGGCGGTGTTCCTGCATCGGTGGGGCCGTGGCGACGTGCGCGCGCATGACACGCTGGCGCTTGTCGAACACCGGATGGCGCATGTGCGGGCGATGGACCCCGCCCCGCAGGCGGCGCGTGACATGCAGGCCGCGATGTCGTGCCTGTATCTTGTGCGCGCGCTGCTTGACGCGCCGGGCTGAGGCAGTTCTCCGCTCCCTCCGTTTCAGGGTCTGTTTGACAATAGGCTGTTGGTGGAGATGACAGCAGTTTCCAGGTGTTGCCTTTTTTGGAAAAGCGATGTCTTTCGAAGCTTTTTGCAAAAAGCTTCACCAAAAATCCTTTTATATTTTCAGGATATTGTCGGGCCTGCCTGTCATGTCGGGGGATGATGAATGCACAGGCGCAGGAAATAAATGAATATTTTATGACAGTAAAAATGCGTCCTGTCATAAAAACTTCACACATACATTCCCGGATTATTATTGATAACGTGGCCTGATGTTGTCTAACCCTGACCCTGCGTTACGCATATCAGGAAAAGACATGGCGCAATACATGCCCCCGCTGACAGCTTCGGATACTCCCGCGCGCGACAGGGTCGTGCCCGGTGGCCGGGGCGATGTCGTGTTCCGCCTGCTGGCGCGTATGGCCGGATGGACCATCCTGCTGGTCATGGCGGGGATCGTGATCGTCCTTGTCGCGGGGGGATGGCGCGCGCTCGTCAGTTTCGGGCCCGCTTTCCTCACCAGCACGGCGTGGAACCCCGTTTCGCAGCATTTCGGCGCCGCGACCTCCATCTTCGGCACGCTGGTGACCACGCTGGTCGCGCTGGTCTTTGCCGTGCCGTTCGCGTTTGGCGTGGCCTTCTGGCTGGTGGAAATGGCGCCCCCGGCGCTGGCGCGGGTGATCGAAACCGCCGTGCAGCTTCTTGCCGCCGTGCCGTCGATCATCTTTGGCATGTGGGGCTTTTTCATCGTCGTGCCGTTCATGGCGCACCATGTCGAACCCGCGACAAAGCACCTGCTGGGCCATGTGCCGGGGATCGGGCTGCTGTTCAGCGGCGCACCCTATGGCACCGGCCTGCTGACGGGGGGCGTGGTGCTGGCGCTGATGGTGACGCCGTTCATCTGTTCGGTGATGACGGACGTCTTCGTCTCCATCCCTGCCGTGCTGAAGGAAAGCGCCTTCGGACTGGGCGCGACCCGGTGGGAGGTCATGCGCAAGGTGGTGATGCCGTGGTCGCGACAGGCGGTCATGGGCGGCATCATGCTGGGCACCGGCCGCGCGCTGGGCGAGACGATGGCCGTCACCTTCGTCATCGGCAACGCCAACCACATGGGATGGTCGCTGTTCGCGCCGGGCAACACGATCGCGTCGCTGATCGCGCTGGAATTTCCCGAAAGCCCCGCCGGAAGCCTCAAGCTGTCGGCGCTGCTGGCGCTTGGTGCGATCCTGATGATCATCTCGTTCATCACGCTGGCCTGCTCGCGCATTTTCCTGCGGCGCGGCGCGGCGGAATAAGGAAAGGGCACGGCCAATGCCGGCTGAAACATCCCTCCCCGGAGCGGCCGCCATGCCCACCAACGGCTGGCAGCGTGGCGGCGCGCAGGCGATCCGTCGCCGCGTGGTTGACCGCGCCGTCGGCATCGCGTGCGGCGGGGCGACCATCGTGGTCCTCTACCTGCTGTTTTCGATCCTGTGGACGCTGGTCGCGCGTGGGGCGGGGGGGCTGTCGCTGCCCACCTTCGTGCACAGTACGGCAGCACCCGGCACCGGCGGCGGCCTTGCGAACGCCATTGTCGGCAGCCTGGAACAGACCGGGCTGGCCGCGCTGATCGGCACGCCGGTCGGCATGATGGCCGGCGTCTATCTGGCGGAATTTTCCCGCGACGGGCGCATCGTCCCGCTGGTCCGGTTCGTGTCGGACATGATGCTTTCGGTGCCATCGATCCTTGTCGGCCTGTTTGTCTATCTGATCTTTGTCGAACCTGCCGGGCATTTTTCGGGATGGGCGGGCGTGTTCGCCCTTGCCATCCTGTTCATCCCCGTCGTCGTGCGCACGACGGAGGACATGCTGCGCCTTGTCCCGCGCGCCATGCGCGAGGCGGCCTATGCGCTGGGCGCGCCGGGATGGCGGGTGATCGCCAGCATCTGCCTGCGGGCGGCGCGGGGCGGCATCATGACCGGCATCCTGCTGGCGCTGGCGCGTATTTCCGGGGAAACCGCGCCCCTGCTGTTTACCTCCCTTGGCAACCTGAACTGGTCCACCAGCCTGAACGCCCCGATGGCAAGCCTTCCCGTCACGATCTACCAGTACGCGGGATCGGCCTATGACGACTGGGTGCAGATGGCGTGGACCGGCGCGCTGCTGATTACCGCTGCTGTTCTTGCGACCAGCATCCTCGCCCGCTGGTGGCTTCTGCGTAATGGATCTGCACGATAATGAACATGACTGTCATCGCGGACGTCGCCCAAAAGGTCACGGCCGAACCCGCCCTGTCCATACGCGACCTCGATTTCTGGTATGGCGCGAATCATGCGCTCAAGGGGATCTCGCTGGATTTTCCCGTCCGTCAGGTCACGGGCATGATCGGCCCGTCGGGCTGTGGCAAATCGACACTGCTGCGGGTGCTCAACCGCATGTACGACCTTTATCCGGGGCAGCGCGCCACGGGGGAGGTCATTTTCGACGGGCGCAACATCATCGCGCCGGGTGTGGACGTGAATGTCCTGCGTTCGCGCATCGGCATGGTGTTCCAGAAACCGACGCCGTTTCCGATGTCCATATACGACAACATCGCCTTTGGCGTGCGGCTGCATGAACGCATCTCCCGCGCGGAAATGGACCAGCGGGTCGAGGACGTGCTGCGTCGCGTCGCCCTGTGGCCGGAGGTCAAGGACCGCCTTGGCGCGTCGGCCGCCGCCCTGTCGGGCGGACAGCAGCAGCGCCTGTGCATCGCGCGCACCATCGCCACCCGGCCGGAGGTCATCCTGCTGGATGAACCGACCAGCGCGCTTGATCCCGTATCCACCGCCCGGATCGAGGAGCTTCTGGACGAACTCAAGCGTGAATTCTCCATCGCCATCGTGACGCACAACCTCCAGCAGGCGGCGCGCTGCGCCGATCGCGTGGCCTTTTTCTACATGGGCAGGCTTGTGGAGGTCGACAGCGCCGACCAGATGTTCACCGCGCCACGGGAAAAGCAGACGCAGGACTATATCACCGGCCGCTTTGGCTGAGACAGGAACCCTTGATGATGCCGCACGAATCAGCACATACGGTCCAGAGTTACGAGCAGGAGCTGGAACATCTGCGCTCCCTCATCAGCCAGATGGGCGGCCTTGTGGAACGCCAGACGGCGCAGGCGATCGCCGCCGTTGCGGATCATGACGAGGTCGCGGCCCTGGAGGTTCCCGAGCTGGACCCGAAGGTTGACGACCTTGAACGCCAGACGGAGGCACTGGTGATCCGGCTGCTTGCGCTGCGTGCGCCCATGGCGGGCGACCTGCGCGAGGTGGTGGCGGCGCTGAAGATTTCGGGCGATCTTGAACGCATCGGTGACTGCGCCACATCGATCGCCCGCCGCGCCCTGCGCAGCGAGCTTCTGTCCTATCCCGTTTCCATGACGGGGCTGTTCAGTATGGGACGGATGGTACAGGAAAACCTGCGCCGCACCATCGACGCCATGGACCGGCGCGATTCCGAACTGGCGCGCAGCGTGTGGCAGTCGGACATGGCGGTCGATGAACTCTATGTTTCCATGTTCCGCGAACTTGTGACCTACATGATGGAGGACCCGCGCAATATCGGGCCCTGCACCCATCTGCTGTTTGTTGCCAAGAACCTGGAACGCATCGGCGATCATGCCACCAATATCTGCGAACGCGTCTATTACGCCGCCACGGGCCGTATCCTGCCGGTCCTGCGCCCGCGCGGCGGCATCGCGGATCAGGGGCTGTAAAGACTGTTTGAAACCGATCCTTTGATGAAAAGGTAACAGAAGTTTTTGGGTGCTGCCTTTTTTTAGAAAGGCGGCGTTCTTTCGAAGCTTTTTGAAAAAAGCTTCACCAAAAACTTTCTTATGGATGCAGGATGTTTTGGCCCGGTCCCTGGGGAACATGCTAGGGGACATGCCGCCCGGGACTGTCATAATAGTGTCATGAAACTGTCACGCAGATATAATCCTGTCCCTTCATTTCATCATTATATTCACCCGCGTTCACTGGATATTCACTCGGTATCCGGTTGTTGTATTGGGGAACACAAGTATTATGTCTTTTCCTGTCCGATTCCTGACATGCGCGCTGCTGGCGGGCGCCGTCCCTGTCATGGCGCATGCCGCCGACATCACGGGGGCTGGTTCCAGCTTTGCCGCGCCCATCTATGGCGCGTGGGGCGCGGAAAGTCGTGGCGCGATCGGTATCAGCCTGAATTACCAGACCGTCGGGTCCAGCGCGGGGCAGAACCAGATCCTTGCCAGGACGGTGGATTTCGGCGCCTCCGACGTGCCGATGGACACGCAGAAGCTGGAGGCCGCGCACCTGTTCCAGTTCCCCACCGTGATGGGCGGCATCGTGCCGGTCGTCAACGTGCCGGGCATCGCGCCGGGCAAGCTGCAGCTGGATGGCCCGACGCTGGCGGCCATCTATCGCGGTGAAATCACGCAGTGGAACGACCCGAAGATCGCGGCGTGCAATCCGGGGCTGAACCTGCCTGACACCGCCATCGCCACCGTGCATCGCGCGGATGGTTCGGGCACGACGGCGGTCTTTACCGCCTATCTCGCGCGGGTTTCGCCGGAATGGAAAACGGGACAGGGGGCTGGCGCCTCCATCGCGTGGCCCGGCGGGATCGGCGCGCGTGGCAATGACGGCGTGGCGGCGTCGGTGCGCAATACCGAAGGCGCGATCGGGTACGTGGAATACGCATTCGCCGCCAACACCCACATGGCGACGGTAAAGCTGAAGAACCACAGCGGCGCGTATGTCGCCCCCGGACTGGACAGTTTCAGCCGCGCGGCCGAAGCCGCCGACTGGAAGGACGCGTCACATTTCGCGGTTGACCTGATCGATACGTCGGGCGAGGGCGCGTGGCCCATCGTCTCGCCCACCTATGTACTGGTCTATGTGCCGGTCAGCAGCGCGGAACATGGCGCGGCGGTGCGCAAATTCTTTGGCCATGCGCTGCAGGCGGGGGACAGGACGGCATACCGTCTGGATTACGTCCCGGTTCCCGCCAATGTAAAGACCGATATCCTGCAGCAGTGGGACAATGCGAAATAAAATACCGCCGATGTAATGTCGCCGGGAAATAATCGCGATAAACCTGCCCCGAAACGGGCAGGTTTTTTCATGTCCGGCGATGTCATAAAACGGTAACGAAACTGTCTTGGAAACATAACACACAAAAAAGTAAACGCGCACTACACCACAATCATCTTTCATTTACGGAATGATCCAGATGATTCGCCGGTCCGTGGTTTCGCTGTTTCTGACTTCTTCTGCGTTATGGAGTGTTGTGCCGGTCCAGCACGCCCATGCGGCATCTGCCGAAGATGCCCAGATCCAGGCCCTGCAGCGTGAAATGCTGGAAATGCGGCGCGAAATGTCGGGTCAGATCAGCGCCCTGCGCCAGCGCCTTGCCAAGGCCGAGGGACATGCGGCCACCGCCACGCGCGGACAGGCGGTGCGCCATGCGATGGTGCCGCCGCAGGGTCCGCCGATGTCCCCGGGCATGGCGAATGACATCGCCATCGGCGGTGGCGGCAGCGGCCTGAACGGGTCCGTCAGTGGGATGATGCGTTCGGCCGACCTTGGCACGCCGCCATCGGATCGCGGGATCGATTCCTCGTGGAAGTCGTTCCGTGCCGCGACGGAAAAGGAGGAAAGCCTGCATTTCGGCGGCATGATGGTCGGCTTCCCCGGCGGGCGCTTTACCATTTCGTCCGATGATGGCGCCTATGCCGTGCAGATCGGCCTGGCGTTCCACGAGGATGTCGGCGGGTTCATGGGCATGTCGCCCCGCGCGGGCGAGACGAAGGGCCTGTTCCCCGGGCTGACGGAAAATGCGCGGCGGCTGCGTATTCCCATCTCCTTCCGTTACAAGAACTGGATCGCGAACATCACGCCCGATTTCGGGTCCGGCAGCGCCGATGGCGCGGTCACGCTGTATGAGGCGAACCTGAACTACGCCGGCATCCACAACACGGTGCTGACCGCCGGTTACTTCCAGCCGCGCGTGACGGAAGAAGATTCCGAAAGCTCCAACGAATTCGAGATGATGGAACGTCCGGCCATCACCGACATCGTGCGCAACATCGCCGCGGGCGACGCCCGGTTCAGCGTCGGCGGCCTGCATTACGCCAAGCGCTGGTGGATCGCGGGATATCTGACGGGCCAGACCTATGGCAACCGTTCGTCCTCCACCAATCCCATCAGCGACAGCCAGACGGGCGCGACCTTCCGCGTCGCGGGACGGCCTTACGTATCGCGTGACATCGACGTGCATGTCGGCCTGTCGGCCATCAGCGCGTTCAAGGTGAACGAAGGCGCGCAGGGCCGCGTCTATTCCCCCAGCGAGGCGCCGGAGGTCAACCTGACGACGACCAAGCTGCTGAGTGCCACGGTGGGTGATGCGGGCACTGTCTGGTCGGCCGGCCCCGAACTGGGCTTCCGGTGGAAGCGGCTGGTGCTGAAGGGCGAATATTACCATATCGGCGTGCAGCGCAAGGGCGGGGCCGACACCGGCAACATGCCCGCCACGAACTTCGAAGGGTATTACGGCGCGGCCAACTATACCCTGTTCGGCAAGGGACGTGCCTACAACATCAAGGAAGGTGCGTTCTCCGCCCCTGGCGTGGAACATCCCTTCGACCCGGTGCACGGATACTGGGGCGCGCTGGAACTGTCGGCCCGTTACAGCGTGGCGGACCTGAACAGCAACCTCGGCACCGCCAGCGCGGTGCGGGGCGGACAGCAGACGGTGTGGTCGGCGGGGCTGAACTGGTATCCCAACCGGCATTTCCGCTTCATGCTGGACTTCAACCACTTCATCGTCACCCGCAACAGCGAACTGTATAACCTGATGGGTCGCGACGGCAATTCGGTGGCGGGCCGCCTGCAGGCCGCGTTCTGATCCCCACGGCCACGCACGGGGAATGTCCGTGCCGCTTCCATCGCGGAAGGGGCGCGGCGTTCCCCATTCTGCGCCCGCCGGGATGGGGGAAGGCCAGTCCGGTCATCCCCTGAAATTTCAAAAGTTTTCGGGTGCCGCCTTTTATCTGAAAAGGCGTCATCCTTTCGAAGCTTTTTGCAAAAAGCTTCACCAAAAAACCTTTATTTCTTGTCTTCAGCCAGCCCCTAGGCCGGGGCGTGGTGGCGGTCGGCCTGATGGTCGAGCTGGCGCTTGATATCCTGGACGAAGCGGGAATGCCGGACGCAGAACAGGAAGAAATTCTGGATCAGCTTCGCCACGCCCCGGCACGGGCGCTGCACCTGGATCAGCAGGATATAGCGGTCCTCGCTGGTGTCGTTCCAGACCTCGTGATTGTACATGTCATCGAACATGAAGGAATTGCCGTTTTCCCACGAGATGACATGCAGCCTGTCGGGACCTTCGATGTTGATGTGGCAGTTCGCGCGGTCCGTGGGGGCCTGCAGCGCAAGGTGATAGGTCAGCATCCCCTTGGTCATGCCGTAATGGCGCGGGATGTGGCATCCGGCCTCCAGCACGGAAAAGCACGCCGTCACCAGATTGGGAATCCGGTCCAGCAGCGACGTCGTAAAGGGCGCGCGGGCGCAGTTTTCGGCCCGCCGGTATCCATACCCCTCCAGAAAGAAGGAACGCCACCGCCTGTCGGCTGCGATCCGGCCGTGATCGGGCGAAATCTCCCCGAGCGAGGGGATTTCCTGCGTGCGGATGCGCACCGCCTCGTCGCGGATATGTTCCCAGTTGCGTTCGAGGACATCGATCCACGGGAAATAGTCTTTTTCGATAATGGCCTGATCTGGCAACAGCGAATGACGCATGATGAGCCGGTCGATCTTCGGGCGCAGATCCTTTCCGATCTGGAAGAGGGATTTGCGCACGAAAGGAACTTTCCACCCTCTATCACTCAGTTTCATGACTTTCCTTCAATGTTTCTGCGGACATGCCGTCACGCTCCGGATAATGCCGGAACAGGCCGTGTCCGGGGCCACGGGTTCCGCCTGTCGCTGGATTGCGGCCATAACGCAGGGACATGCGAAATGGATGGTGGATATATAAAGTAATTTTTGGGCGGATGTGGGGCGCGACGCAGGATAAAGCAATATCACTTGCAAGTCTGGCATATCAGGATTGAACCCGATGCAGGTGTTGCCGGCGGATATCACGTCCCGCCGACGTGGATATCCTGCGCGCGCGCCGCATCATATTTTTCAGTGGGATTTCTGGTGGAGCTTTTTGCAAAAAGCTTCATCAGGGTGCCACCTTTTTGAAAAAAGGCGGCATCGCTGAAATCGCGGCGCTATGTCGCGCGCACGGGTCCTGAAAGCTGCGCCACGTCATGGCCCAGCGGGATTGTCTGTTCGGAGGGGCGCCATTCGCCGGTATTGCCGTCGCGTCCCTGCAGGACGAAACGCGGCTGGTCCGACGACATCTGCGCGATTGCCCGCGCCGCCAGAGTACCGATCGGTCCAGAGGAAAGCCGGTTGATGATGAGGCCCAGCCGCGTGTCGGGAAATGCCGTCAGCATGTCGTAATCGCCGCTGCTGTCGCCACAGACCAGCAGGGGCCCCCGGCCGTGCCGCCGCGCCAGCGCCTGGCGGATCGCCCGGACCTTGCCCGCGTGATAGGTCACGGGCCAGTGCGGCGCGGCCCCCAGGCCCAGCCGGCCATCGGGCCACTGCATCCGCACGCCAAGGACATTGGCGCGTGGCAGGTCATAGCCATAGTCGGGATCGGTGGCGAAGACCGCCACCACCTCCTCCAGCGAGGCGGAGCAGACATACACCTCGATCCCTGCCGCGCGCAGCACCGACTGCAGGTCCGCGATTTCGGGCGACAGGCGCAGCCCCATCCGCACGGGGCGGGCGATGATGCCCGCGCGGCCGGGACGCGTGGCCGGCGTGATCCATGTCTCGCGCCGGATGGCCTGTCCCAGGTGCCACGTGTTCGACGCCCGCGCCAGCGTCGCAAGGCCCGTCGCGTCATGTCCCGCCAGCAGCCGGATGATCCAGCGGCACGCCACCTCCCCATCGCATGTCGCGCTGATGGCGTCATAGGCGTACACCAGCTTGGAGCGCAGGCTCAGCAGGGCCGGGTCGTCCGGCGCGGGCGGGCGGGCGCGTGTCGCCAGCGTGGCGTAATCCGCGCACAGGTCGGCATGCAGGTCGGCAAAGCGCACGTCATGTCCATCGACGGTGCGAAAGGCGGAAAACGTGCGATGCGGCACGTCGCGCGCCGTCGCCTGCGCAAAGGTTTCGACCGGCATGGCGAACAGGAAACGGCTGGCGGTGTAATGCAGCAGCGTTTCCTCGCAATCGCCCGTGATGCAGGTATTGTCCCAGTCAAACACGGCATAGGGTGGACGGGCCGGGTCATAGGCGGGGCTGGCGCTGCCGTGGGCGGTGATCAGGTTTTCCATCACCCGGCGCGTGCGCGGCGCCCATTTCAGCGGGGCGAGCCGCCCGCACCCGTCCGTGCCGGCACGGGCGGAAAAGGTCGGGGCCATGGTGGCCGCCATGCCCAGCCCCATGCCAAGTCGCATACCCAGCCCGAGGGCACCGCGGCGGCCAAGAAACGTCATGCCTGTATCTGTCCCATATGTGGATCGGTCTGACTGGGTCTGCCATTTTCCATGTGACCGGCCAACCGCACGATGGCGTGCGCGTGACGCAAATCATGAAGGATCAGGTCATACCAGTGGTCATGCGTGGCCGCGGGCCATGTCGCCTCGACCGTGTTGCCCGGCGGCAGTACCAGCTCCCGCATGGTGCCGTCATAGGCGTCCTCGACCCTCAGCCTGCGCATCCCTGTCCCCTGATGGCGCAGCGACAGCACGATCATGTTGCCCGCCGGGTCGTAACGCAGGGTCGCCTGCGGCAGGTCCGCGCCGTGGAACTGACGGAAAAACCCGTTCGGCCCGTGCACCGTCACCGGCCCCGTGGCATGGGTGGTCACGCGCACCATCATGGTGGTCCCCGCCGCCAGCGTGTAATGCCGCGCGCCGCCTGCGTCACGGATCCGCAGCACGACGCCCTGCGCCCCCGTATTCGCGATCCGCAGGCTGTCGGCTGTGGCAAGGTCGGCCTGCATGTCGTAGGGCAGGGCGCGGGCGGGACGCTGGCCGGTTTCCTGCCGGGGCAGGGCCTGTTCGGCGGGAATGACGGGTCTGGGCAGCTGACACGATTTCCGGGTATCGGCCAGGTACGTTTCGGTGAGCGGCAGTTGCGCGACCCACCGGCGGTCGGTCTGCGCAAAGTCGAAGATGGAGGTCATGTCCCCGCATACGGCGCGTCGCCACGCGGTGATGTTGGGGGCCGCCACGCCAAAGCGTGCCTCGAGAAAGCGCAGGACGGAGGTATGGTCGAACACCTGCGAATTGACCCATCCGCCCTTGGTCCACGGGGATACCACGATCGCGGGCACGCGCGGGCCCAGCCCGACCGGAATGCCGTCGAAGGATTCGCCATCGGTCGGCACCGTGCCCGCGCCCTGCGTTGCGTCCAGCGCGGGGACGGGCGGGGGCACATGGTCGAAGAAGCCGTCATTTTCATCGTAATTGAGGATGAAGACGGTTTTTGCCCACACATCGGGATGGCGCACGAACACGTCCATCAGCTGCGATATCAGGTATTCGCCATATCCCGGCGGCGCGTCGGGATGTTCCGACAGGGCGGCGGGCGGCACGATCCATGACACCTGCGGCAGCGTGCCGCGCGCGACATCACGTTCGAACGCGGAGATGAGATGGCGTCCCTCCGACTCCTGACGGTTTGCCGCGGTTGATCCCGCCACGATCATGCGCCCGCGACGGTACGCCCACGATTTGCGGTCAAGGTTGCGGAACCGCGCAAAGGACGCCAGCGGGTTGTCGCCGAAATTGTCATATTCCTGATAGACCTTCCACGAGACGCCCGCCGCCTGGAGGTTTTCGGGATAGGTGGTCCAGTCAAAGGGCTGGAAATCCGCGCGGTCATGGGCCATGTCCGCCGACCAGTTGCCGTCATCGACATTGCGGATCGCCTGCGGGCCCGCATTGCCCACCGCCAGCCCGTTCGTCCCGGTGAACAGGAACAGGCGGTTGGGGTTGGTCGGCCCGAAGATGGAGGCATGATAGGCATCGCAGATCGTAAAGGCATCGGCCAGCGCGTAATAGTACGGGATTTCCGCGCGGGTGAAATGCCCCATGGTCATGGGCGTCTTGTGCGCAACCCACGTGTTCCAGTCGTTCCATGCCGCCTGCGTGCCCTTCCAGCTGTGGTCGAGGCTTGCGATGCAGGCGGCCGAGGTCTGGGCGGTGCTGAGCACAAACGGCATGACGCGCCCGCCCCTGCCGTCCGGCTGTGAAAAGACGCTGTGGCCGTCGGGGCATGTTTCCGCGCGCGGGTCGCCATATCCGCGCACCCCCCGAAGGCAGCCGAAATAATGGTCGAACGACCTGTTTTCCTGCATCAGGATGACGACATGTTCCACGTCGCGTATCGTGCCGGTAACCCGGTTGGGGGCCACCGCAAGGGCGCGTTGCAGGTTGTCCGGCAGGGCGGCGCCGGCCGCCGCCGCCGCGCCGAATTTCAGGAACTGCCGGCGGCTGGGCGAATTGGGCATGGCGGTGTCATCCGTGGCTGTCTGCTGTGACCGACAATGTCAGAAATGCTTGCGCAGGGTAAAGAACACCATGCGCGGCGCGCCGGCCTGCAGGGTCTGGAACGTGCCCTTGGGATCTGAAACCTCGAACCCGTTGCTGCCGACCGTCGCGACATATCGCTTGTCAAACAGGTTGGTCACGTTGATCTGCGCATCCAGCCCATGCAGCGCCCAGTTGTGGCTGTGGAAACGGTAGCCGAGGTTGAGGTTGAAGATGTCGTTCGGCTTTACCCACTGGTCATTGGTATAGGTATAGGTGCGGCGTCCCTGGTACTGCATCTGGAAATTGCCCCAGATGGTGCCGTCGTCATAGCTGACCTGCACGTTGGCAAGGTTGCTGGGCATCGCCACCACCTGCTTGCCCTTCGTGCTGTAGGTCACGCCGCCGGTGGTCAGGTTGTCGTCATAGCGTGAGTCGTTGAACGAATAGGACGCATAGACCGACCAGTTGTCGGCAAAGCGGTAATTGAACGCAGCATCGATGCCGCGCGCGGTCACACCCCCCACGTTGGTCAGGACGGAGGGATTGCCCTGGATGCCCACGCCCTGCGTGATCGACAGCAGCCGGTCCTCGAACTCCACGTAATAGCCGGTCAGGGAGGCCTGTATGCGCTTGTTGTGGAAGCGGTAGCCGATTTCCTCGCTATACGACATTTCGGGATGGATTTTGTTGCGGATCGCGGCATATCCCGCGACCGTGGTCGCGAACGGGCTGGTCGCACCGGTGGAGGAGTTGTCGAACGCCGCCATGTTGCGCGAAAAATCGGCAAAGATTTCGTTATTGTGGTTGATGCGGTAATTCGCCCCGATCTGCGGCAGGAACCCGTTGGCCGAGGTGATGGAGCCGGATGCGTAGGGGTTGGCCGTTGGCGTGCCCATGTAATTGCCCGGCAGGGCCTGCGCGGTGTTGTCCACCACCAGCGACTTGAACCCGTAATTGAGCTTCAGGCGCGGGGTGATCTGCCATGTGTCCTGAATATGGAACTGATAGGTCCGGGTGTTGAAATTGCCCTGCCACTGGGTTTCAAAAGCATCGTTGCCGAACCAGTGGACCGAACTGCCGGTATATTTGTCCATGCCGAGGGGATAGTAACGGCGGGCCTGTTCGAAATCGTTGTTTTCAAACCAGAACCCGCCCTCGATCGTGTGATGGCCGATATTGTAGGACAGGCTGGCGATCAGGCCCTCGCGGTGGATGTCGTATTCCGTGGTGCGCGTCGAAAGCGGCGATCCCCCCAGCGACGCCGGCGTCGGGGTATAGGGGGTGACCCATACGCCTTCGCCCGTGTTGGTGTGGCCATAGAAGGTAAAGGCGCCCTTCAGTCGGCTGGTGATGTTGAAATCCAGCTTGCCATAGCCAAGGATATCCTGACGCAGCCCGGCGGAATTGTAATAGGACTGGTCCTGGTTTTCGATGCCCGCGGGCATGGCCGTGCCGTTCTGGTACGCCGTGGCGATCTGCTGCGCCAGCCCGTAATTGCCGGTCACGTTATCGACGTTGTACCCTTTGGTATTGATCAGGTGCAGCGACAGGTCCTGGTAATCGTTTTCCGCGCGCTGGCTGTAATCGCCAAACAGCGTCAGTTTGACATGCCGGCCCAGCGGCTGGATGAACTTGGCATTGGCCTGCTGCTGCTGCTGGATGCCGTCGCCCTTCCACTTGTTTGCGTCCTGATAGTCATAGGAAAGGTACAGCCGGCCGCCGCCCTTCATCGTGCCGGTATTGACCCGGGCAAAGGTGCGCCACGTGCCATATGACCCGACGGTGCCCGCGACATCGACACCGAACTGTTTCGTCGGGTCGATGGACGTGAACTCCAGCGCGCCGCCAAGGTCGTTCGACGCGGCGACGCCGACCGCCCCGGCCCCCTGCGCCAGCGTCGCGGGACCGTTATTTTCTGTCTGCAGCGCACGCCCGATCGAAAGCCCGTTGTCATTGCCATAGGCAAGGTTGCCCAGCGGGACGCCATCCATGGTGAAGCCAAGGCGGCTCTGGTCGAAACCACGGATGATGATCTGCTGCGACCATTCATACGATCCCAGCGGGTCCGATGACGTGAACATCACCCCCGGCAGTTTCGACAGCGCCTTGAGCGGGCTTGTGCCTGGCGTGGTCTGCTGGATGTCGGTATGCGACAGCGTCTGCGTTTCACGCGCGGCGCCCGCGCCCAGCACGATGATCGATTCCGGCTGGGTCGCGCGCACCGAATCCGCCCGGTCCGCCGTTTTCCGGTCTGCCGTTTTCATCGTAACAGGGCGCGTGGTGGCGGTCGCGGCCGGGGTGGCCGTTCCCTGCTTCGCATGCCGCGCGGGGGCCGGGGCGGACGTCATATTCGCGCCGTGTGCGGCATGGATGAGCACGGAACTCATGCATGTTGTCAGAAGAAGAAATTTGCTCTTTTTCATGCAGCGTGATCCCTCGTGAAGAGGCCCCGGTTGTTTCGATCGGTGATGACGCTGCGCACCCTATGTTTCGGGTTTCATGGTGTCTCGTTATATTTTGATGACACTCAGGTTACATTATTATGACACCATGTCATTACATATATACTTTGTTTTTATTTGGTATTTATCGAGGTGTTCATGACTGTTTCCAGGGTTGAATGTTCCCTTTCCTGCGGGTTCCGGCGTGTTTTTACGACACGGGCTGCGGCCAATGGATGTTTTGTATTTCCCAACCCGTCAGGACGGCGGCAAAAAGGGGTGTTGCGTATTTGCGAAATCCATCCCGTATTCCTGAAAATTACAGAATGACAATGAAAACATGCGCTCCCGTCACGATGCCGGACAGCATGCGTCCGCGCCTGTCATGTCGCGACACGCGGGAAATATGGGGTGACAGGGAAATGGAAAAATATTGATGGTATCAGGGGATATTGGAAAACATCATCCCTGTGGCGCGGGGCGTCGTTCATGACGGGACGCGGCAGCATGGGGGATGTGTTGTTTTTGGGCCATAAGGCGGGGGAAAACCGCAGGCGGCCTGCGTGTCGTGTCTGCCGCAGCCTTCGTTCGGGCGGGCGTCAGAAGTTGATGTTCGTATGGATTCCGAAAATCGTCTCATTGCCCACGCGCTTCAGGCCGCTGGCGTAACGCGGGTCGGGGGTGCCCCCCTGCGGGTGCCAGACGTACTGGAAATCGGGCTGCAGCACCAGCCAGGGCGTCACCTGCGCCTGATAGGTGACCTCCAGATGGTTTTCGTTGCCCGGCACCATCGACCCGGCCGCGCGGTTATACTGCCGCCAGCCCGAACTGGACCGGCCGATGCCCCAGCCCACGCCCACCGTGTCGTTGTCGCGTCCCCTGAACGGGGCCTTGAGGTTGATGCCCGCATCGGCGGCGAAGCTGATGAGGTTGCGGTCGCCGCTGTTGCCGGTGGCGCGCACGAAAATCCCTACCGACTGCGGCGAGGTCAGCGACGGTCGCCACAGCATCTGGTCGATGATGCCATAGACCATCCAGTTCCCCCGGTCCCACCGGGGATAGCCCCCCTGTGCACCAAGGGAGCCGCCCTGCCGGTTATAGCGGTAATCGGGGAATTTCGCCGTATCGTAAAAGCCGCCGAGTTTGTAGATCCCCGGCAGGCCGGGATTTTTCGTGGCGTGCGCCATGTCATCCGGCTGCGGGTTGAGCGCGTATTGCAGTTCGGTCATCAGCAGCGCGCCGGTGCCCATGTTGAACCGGGTGCCGCTGCCGTCATTGGTGGTCTGGTTCGTGGGGTCGGCCCCGTTGCCGCCATCCTGAATGCCAAAGGAATTGTACTGGTTGCCCGGCGGATTGTCGTCCGCGGCGGCGAACATGACGGTAAAGGTATCGGTCGGCCGGTAACGCAGCCGGATCGCGGGGGAGGCCAGCGGCCACGACGGCCCGCCGCCATACAGGTTGACCGAAGGCGCCATCGGCCAGCCGAAGTTGGAATTGAGGTAAAGCGATCCGTAATCGCTGATGAGGAATTCGGTATCGAGGTCCTGCTGCCCGATTTTCACGTCAAGTTTCCCGTTCAGGAAGGACTGCTGGTACCACAGCTCGAACAGGCGGGTGGAGCGGTCGGCCTCGAACCCGCTGATCGGGTTGTAGTTGTAAAGATGGTCCTGCGAAATCGAACGGCCGCGCGTCTGCAGCGCACTGACATTGAACAGCCCGCCCTTCAGCCCGAACAGCTTTTCAAGGTCCACCGTCAGGGTCGGCGCGGTCACCGCGTCATAGGCCGGGCCGGTGCCCGATCCGCTGCCGATATCATTGCCGCTGGGCGCGCCGCCGGTCGTGTTGCCCCACAGCTCCTCCACATCCTGAAGGTTGAAGGTGATGCCATGTTTGTACAGCCACGGCCGCAATCCACCCATGTTGCCCAGCAGGTTGCCGCTGGTATCCAGCGTGCCGCCATCGCTGGGTTCGGCCGGGGCCTGCGACTGTTCCACCGTCGCGATGTCGGTTTCATTGACGGCGGGACCGGAATTGCCCAGTTCGTGGCGTTCCTTCTGGATTTCGGTGGGGGGAATGTCCTGCGCGCGGGCAGTAGTGAAAATGCCATGACCCAGTAGGACGACGATCGTGCCACCCAGCACAAGGACCGAGGGGGGGCGCCTGCGACGCGCAGTGGCGGAGGAGCGTGAAACGATATGGGCGCGTGATTCGGAAGGCCGTGCCGTCGGGCTGGATATCGTTATCACTTTGCTGATTCTCCGGTGGATGCCTGTCTCATTCATAATGAGAGTGATTCGCATTTACAGGGCATTTCCCGTTATGACAACCCGCCGCATGTCATTTGTGACTGGATTGTGTTCGGAAGAAATATTTACCGGCCATGCCAATGGGGGGCAGGGCAATGGGGGCCGGATGCGATTGCGACATCCGGAATTTCCGGCCCGGGGACGGATAAATAACTGAAATATCGCACAGAAACATGAAGCGCGGGATGGGGGCAGACGTCGCGGGTTGCCCGGGGCGCAATGGCGATGGATCGCGCCTTTCATGCCGGCAGGATCAGCAGGCGGGTGCGGGGGCAGGGCCCGCGTGACAGTCAGTGGGCGCGGATGCCGCCCCGGCCCGACGGGGCGATGCCTGTTTCGCCACCGTCCGGGCCGGGGACTGTCATGCAGGCGTTCAGATGCATGCCCTGTTGCGGGGGATTTTTCCGGAACACAGGATGCTGATGGTCAGGAAAAGCGTCGTTTCGCAGAATGCCAGACCCCACATGGGAAGGTCCTGTCCGGCGAATCCCGCCACAATCAGCACGCCGGCGCCCGCCATCTGGCCCAACATCAGGCGGCGCGTCGCAACCCATCGATAGGCGGTGCTGGCCAGAAGGTACAGCACCGGGCCAAGCGTCATGACCAACGCGGGCGCGCCCCGAGCTTCCTCAAGCGGGTTTTCCAGCAGCAGGTCCATGGCAACCGCGGTGACGATGATCCCGCCGATCAGGACGACATGCAGGTAATGGAAATACGCGCCCATCCGTCCCGGGTCAGGGGAACTGGCGATGGCGTGTTCGGCTTCCTCGCTGGAGGTTTCGAAATAAAGCCACCACATGGCGATGGTGCACAGGAAGCTGGCCGCGAAACCGCCCAGTTCGATCCATGACCAGTGTTCGCTCTGCGCAAGGGAAAGGCCGGAGGCCATGATCGTTTCACCCAGCGCCACGATCACGAAAAGCTGACAGCGTTCGACGATGTGGCTGCCTGAAATGGTCCAGTCCGATGTGTGCGAACGCCCCAGCCCCGGCAGCCAGAACCCGAACATGGGCGAGACATATTCGCATGCCACGCCCACGGCCCACAGCGGCACGCGCGCCTGTGGCGAGGCCAGACCGCCCGCAATCCAGAAACAGGCGGCCACGATGCCCCAGCCCAGAATGCGGCGGTAATTGGGGGCAAGCGGGTGGGACGCCGGAAGGCTGCATACGATAAACGCGGAACGCCCGACCTGCATGCCGGCGTAACACAGCGCAAAGGCCAGTCCGCGCGCGCCGAATGCCTCTGGCGCCGCCGCGCCGCAGACAAGGGCCAGCGCCATGGTCAGGAACAGGACCCCGCGCAGGGCCGGCACGCGCGGGTCGAACCAGTTCGTGACCCAGCCCGTATATTGCCATCCCAGCCACGCCGCGAACCACAGGATGAGGGTCTGCATCCCGCCTGCCGGCGTCAGATGGTGCAGCAGGCCATGACTGATCTGGGTGACAAGGAAGACATAGACCAGGTCAAAAAACAGCTCCTCGTTCATCACGCGGGCATTGTCCGCGCCCGGCTGGCGCATGAGGGGATGAAGGGGAGCATCCTGCTTGGTCATGAAAGGCTCCGTTCAAAGGAAACGTGAAGTGACAGGCCGGATCAAAGGCGGCTTGAAAAGGCAGGCCCGATAATACCCTGAAATCATAAAAGTTTTTGGTGAAGCTTTTTCCAAAAAGCTTCAGGGAACGTCACCTTCCTGAAAAAAGGTGACACCCGAAAACTTTTACTTTTGTTTATCAAAGGGTTGTTTTCACGCTGTCTCTTACAGGACGGGGCCACGGATTGCACCATATCCTGGATGCCGGAATGGAAACCGGGTTTCCCTTGCAGGGATGCCGTGTCGGCGGCGGGGCCGCCGGGGCGTCACCCGCGCAGGAAAACCTTGGGCACGCCTTCGCTATTGAGGCACGACATGATGATGACCCCGGTCCACAGCGCCAGCGAAATGCCCGCCCCCGTGCGTGCGCGCACCAGGCTGACGGCCTGTCCGCGCAGGGCGGGGATATACAGGCGGTTGTGGCAGATCGCGGCATTGATCAGCGCAAGCGTCATCAGCAGCAGCTTTGGCGACAGGTAGCCACGGCTGCCGATATGCACCGGGTCGTAGAAGAACAGCAGCACGCCAGAAACCATGGTGACGGCGAACAGCCAGTGCATCCACCAGAATGTCAGGCGCGCGACGATGGCGCGTTCCGCCCGGTAATCACGACGCATGAGGGACAGGTCAAACAGCACGTCCATGCCGAAAAAGACCGCCATCGCAAGAATGTGTACCAGGCGGACAAGATAATGGACGGGCTGCATCCAGAAATGGAACATGCGGCTGTCGAGCGCCACGAGCAGGTCATAGGGCAGCCGCATGAACGCCAGGGGATGGGAAATCATAGGAACCTCACTTGCCGTGAGGGGGCTGTAGCACATCCGGTTGACAATGAGAATAAGTCGCATAGTATCGCGCCAATAGCGGAGTTCACGACTGCCATGCGCCACGCGACGACCCTCCTGTCATGTGTCGGCCTTGCCGCCCTTGTCCCCGGCTGGGTCCCCGGCTGGCCTGTTGCGCCGGCACGGGCGCAGGAACCTGTCCATCTGATCGTCAAGGACCATCATTTCGTCCCCGATCACATTGACGTGCCCGCCGGGCAGCGTTTCCTGATTTCCCTGACCAATCAGGACGACACGACCGACGAATTCGAAAGCTATGACCTGAAGTTTGAAAAGATCGTCGTCCCCGGCGGCACGATTACGGTGCATGCGGGACCGCTGCATCCGGAGACCTACAAATTCTTCGACGATTATCACCCGGATCAGGCGACCGGGACCGTAACCGCCACGCAGGGACCATAGGCAATGCTGGGAAGTCTGCTCATCGTTTTTCGCGAGGTGCTGGAGGCCGGGCTGATCGTGGGGATCGTGCTGGCCGCGACACAGGGCATTCCCCGCCGCGGCCGCTGGGTCGCCGGGGGCATCGCGGCGGGCGCCCTTGGCGCGGGGATTGTCGCACTGTTCGCCGGTCGCCTGTCGCAGGCGCTGTCGGGCAACGGGCAGGATGTCTTTTCGGCGTCCATCCTGTGCCTCGCGGTCGTGATGCTGGGCTGGCATACCATATGGATGACGCGCCACGGCCGCGAAATGGCGGGCGACATGCGCGCGCTGGGGGCGGAGGTCGCATCGGGCGAACGTTCCCTGAGCGCGATGGCGGTGGTTGTCGCGGTCGCCGTCCTGCGTGAAGGGATGGAGGTCGTGCTGTTCCTGTACGGCATTGCCGTTTCCACCCATTCCGGCCCGCTGGCGATGCTGACGGGCGGGCTGCTGGGCATTGTCGCGGGGGGCGGGGTGTCGTGGCTGCTGTATCGCGGCCTGATCATCATTCCGCTGCATCGCCTGTTCGGCGTGACCGCCATGCTGATCGCCTTCCTTGCCGCGGGAATGGCCAGCCAGGCGGCGGCGCTGCTGGCGGGGGATGACCTCATTCCGGCATGCGGGTATGAAATGTGGGATACGTCGTGGCTGCTGTCCGATGGCAGCATGATCGGCCGCGCGGCCAAGGCGCTGTTCGGGTATTCCGACCGTCCCATGGGCATCCAGCTGATCGCGTGGGTCGTGACGCTGGCGGTGATGGTCGTCGCCACCCGGCTGGCGGAACGCAGGCCCGCGGGACGCATGCCGCAGGGGACGGCCTGAAAACGGTTCATGGATGATGACGGAAGTTTTGGGGTGCCGCCTTTTTTCAGAAAGGCGGCGTTCTTATAAGCTTTTTGAAAAAAGCTTCACCAAAAACTTCTTTTCCTGATGCGCAGGGGCCGGGCATGGTCGCCCATGTCCCGGCCCGTTCCGCACGATCCTATTTCTGCGGATAGGAGAAGGTGAACTTTTCGGTAAACGGCTCCCAGAAGCCCGGCGTGCCGGTTTCCTGATCCACGTGATGCAGGAAGCCGTTATGTTCCGGCGAGGAGTAGCGGAGTTCCACCGTATATCTGCCGGGGCCGGCCATGCGCACGTTGTTGGCGTAATGCGGGCCGTCCTTGGCCGTCATCGCGCGCATCGTGCCGCTGCTGCTAAAGGAAGATCCCTCCTTCGTCAGGGTATAGTCGATTGTCAGATAGGGGATCCATGCCCCATCCGGATACCCCCAGACATTGTCCGCCGTGGCGTGGACATCGGTTTCAAGATGGATCGTGTCATTGCCCATCGGCATGTCGGCGGGCATGGGCGCCATGTCCACCCCGATAAGGTAGCTTGCGGCGATTTCCATGTCATGGGCCTGTACCGGCCCGCCGATCGGGTATTCACGGGCCTGTGCCTGTGAAACCGTCGCGGCAAGGCCCGTTACAAGGCCGGCGGCCATAAGACCTTTTGCGAACTGCATGTTTTTCAACCTCTGTCAGCAGGAATGGGGGATGGGGAACATCCGCGGCCGGTCATGTCCCCCGGCGCATCCGGCGATGGTGCGCGGAAAAGTCGTGAAATCATCAATGAAGATACGAACATGTGATAATGGTGGAACATGCCCGCGCGCCATCGGCGCGGCAGGTCCCGATGAACGTGCCAAGGATATGAGAATAATTATCAATGTCAATACAGGAGCATGACCGCCCGGCGAAAAAGCCCGCAATATTCCCCCACGTTTGCGTCATGGGCCGCCCGTGTCGGCATCAGGCCACCGGCGCGGGGGAACGCCGTCAGCCGGGACGTCGCGTTCAACGGACGTTGATGCAGGTTATGGTCCCCCATTCCCGCCGGACGGTATAGGATTGTCCCACATCAGCAGGAGGACACGATGATGCGCGTATCGGGAAAAGTCGCGCTGGTAACTGGCGCGGCGCTGGGTATCGGCAGGGCGACGGCGGGGCTTCTGGCGAAAGAAGGGGCGAAGGTCGTCATCGGCGACCTCAAGACGGCGGAAGGCCACGCCGCCGTCGCGGAAATTGAGGCCGCCGGAGGGGAGGCCATGTTCGTCGAACTGAACGTGGCGGACGAGGAGGACTGGAAAAAGGCGATGGCGGCCATCCTCGCGCGTTTCGGGCGTCTGGACATCGCGGTCAACAACGCGGGCATCGCGTGGTCGGGCACGGTGGAAAGCACGGACCTTGCGACATGGCGGCGGGTGCAGTCGATCAACCTTGACGGTGTGTTTCTTGGCACGAAATACGCGGTGGAGGCGATGAAACCGCACAGGTCGGGTTCGATCGTCAACCTGTCCTCCATCGAGGGGCTGGTGGGCGATCCCACCCTTGCCGCCTATAACGCCAGCAAGGGCGGCGTGCGCCTGTTCACGAAATCCGCCGCCCTGCACTGCGCGAAATCCGGCTATAACATCCGGGTCAATTCCGTGCATCCCGGCTATATCTGGACGCCGATGGTCCAGGGGCTGACCCATGATACCCCCGATCAGGAGGCGGCGCGCCAGAGGCTGATCGCGCTGCATCCGCTGGGTCATCTGGGGGAACCGGATGACATCGCCTATGGCATCCTGTTCCTTGCCTCTGACGAATCCAAGTTCATGACCGGCAGCGAACTGGTGATCGACGGCGGATATACCGCCCAGTAAAACTGGTCCTGACAGGCATTATTGATTGAAAGTTTTTGGGTGCCGCCTTTTTTCAAAAAGGCGGCGTTCTTTAAAGCTTTTTGAAAAAAGCTTCACCAAAAACTTCTTTACGATTTGCCCAAGGGCGCGCGGGGTCGTCAGAACCGCTGTGACAGGCCCGTCAGGATGGTGCGGCGCAGCCCGTATTGCGGTGCACCGACGCCAATCCCGCTGCCATCGCGCAGTTCATAGCGCCGGTCGAACAGGTTGATGACATCCAGCCGCAGCTGCGTGCGTTTCAGGAAGCTGACATGGAAAAGGTCCTGGAACGACTGCACCAGCGACAGGTTGAACGTCACGTATTGCGGAACCTTTGCCCCGTTGGGGATGGCGCCATCGGCACGCAGGCCGCTGCCATACACCATGGTGGCGGACAGGCGCGTCGGGTGCCCGGTCTGGTAAAACGCGGTATAGCTTCCCCCGGCGGAGGCGGTCCACCGCTGGTCATGGTCAAGGTGGATCCAGTGGTTGCGGATATAGGACAGGTCGGCGGGATCGAAATTCCACTGCGCGCTGGTAATGTCCTCCCCCATCGCGCGGGACCATGCGAAATTGCCGTAAACGGAAAAGGGACCATGGGTATAATCGGTGGCGAATTCGTAACCATGGGCCTTGCCCTTGCGGTAATTGAAGGCCGACAGGATGATGGGGGAACCGAACTGCCCTTCGTCGATCATGTTGCGCGCAAGCTTCAGATACGCGTCAAAGGACGCGTGCCATCCCGGCAGCAGCATCTGTGAAATGCCCGCGTCGAAATAATGGTCGCGCTCCGCCTTGACGGTGGTGTCCTGCAACGTGCCGGGTGCGGCCGAGGTATTGGCGAATTTGTCCAGCGACGTGCCCCCCACCAGTTCGAATGGCGGCGGGGTGAAGTACCGTGAATATCCCGCATGCAGCGTGCCGCCATGCCAGGGCTGCCACACGACGTTGATGCGCGGGCTGACCTGCTTGGAATGGGTGTATTCGTCCACGCCGTCAAAACGCAGGCCGTAATTGATCGTAAGGTTGCGCACCGGCTGCCACTCGTCCTGCGCATACAGGCCGTACATCCACCCGGTCCGGCCATTGCCGTCGTGAATGGTTTCGGTCGCGCCGCTGAAGATCGCGTTTCCGTCGCTGTCGGTCCCGGTCTGGGGATAGACGGTGGAATCCGTCTGCGACACCGTGCGTTCGACATAGGCCTGGTACCCGAAACGCACCGTATGGTGGGGGGCCGCGTGCCATGTCACGTCACTTTGCGATCCGGTGGACATCACCGATCGCTGCGCGTTCTGCGCGATGCCGTTATAGACAAGGTCCCCAAGCGGGTCGGGTGAATAGCCAAGCGAGCTGTAACGCGAGAAAACCGATGACTGCAGGCTAAAATTCCCGATTTCCTTCTGCAGCGACAGGATCGCGAAATCGGTGATTTCCTTCTGCCGTTCATTCAGGCTGGCGCTGTCGCCCGTGCCATAGACCTGCTGCGCAAGCTGGCTGTTGAGGAAGTCGGGGTTCGCAAACTGCCTCTGCTGTCCGGGATTGTTCGGAAGCTGGTAATAGGCGTTGGAAACCCCGGCGGTAAAGCTGATGCGCGTGGTGTCGTCAACCGTGTACCGCAGGTGGCCAAGGAAATGGTACTGGTTGCTCAGGTCATGCAGGGCATTGAACTTTGGGGTGGTGTTTTCGATGCCCACGCGGTCATGCACGAAATCGGCGGTGACGAAGTAATCCCACTTCCCATGACTTCCGCCATATTGCAGCGAGGGAAAGAAGTAATCCCGCGCCCCGCCATAGATCGAGACCTCGCCCCCCGGATCGGCGCTGCCGTCCTTGGTCGTGATGTCGATGACGCCCGCCTGCTGGAAGCCGTATTCGCTGGGCAGCGCGCCGGTCGTCAGCGACATGGAATGGGCAAAGCGCGTCATCAGCGTCTGCCCGAAGACGCTCAGCCCCTCGGGCAGCTGCACGCCATCGAGGCGGAACTGAACCTCGTTATGGTCGCCGCGGATGTGGATCTGCCCGTAACTGTCCTGCGCCACGCCCGGCGCCTGCAGCAGGACGGCGTTCATCGGGGCGTTGTCGCCACCGGGGATGGTTTCGATATCCCTGCGCGAAAAGCGGTAGGTGGTGGCCCCCGTCGCCGGCTGCAGGGCCGAACGCATGCGGTCCAGCCGCGCATTGACGTTAATATGTTCGCCCTTGCTGTCGGAAAAGCTGGTGACGGTCTGTTTCGGGTGCGTGGAGTGCTGTGCGTCGTCTGTGGGCTGCGCGTTGTCGGCGGGCTGTGCGCTGTCGAAGGAGGTACGGGCACCCTGGGGCGTGACGTCGGCGGCACGGGCCACGCCCGACAGCACGACCGGCAGGCATACCGTTCCCGCCAGCAGGCAGGACAGTGGCAGCGTGGAAAATGACAGGGCGCAACCGGAAACGTTCATTGTAAGGCCTGCGTTAGGGATCATGCGGAATGGCTTCTGCGACGCACCCTATG
The DNA here is from genome assembly GCF_003311635.1 of Novacetimonas cocois. Taxonomy (GTDB): domain Bacteria; phylum Pseudomonadota; class Alphaproteobacteria; order Acetobacterales; family Acetobacteraceae; genus Novacetimonas; species Novacetimonas cocois. The sequence continues at coordinate 50,172 of NZ_QEXL01000010.1, forward strand.
TGTAATGTTATACTATATCAATAGTACGATGAGAGGATCCTCCCGATTCATTGCGAAATCGTGACATGAAAGCCACACCATGCGCGGGCGGGATGAAGAGGAACGGCCCGTCAGACGGAACTCAGCATGATGCTGGTTTCGGAGTTTAGGACCCCGTCGATCGTGCGAACCTCGCGCAGGACGCGGTCGAAATCGCGCAGGTTGTCGGCCCGGATTTCCGCGATCAGGTCCCACGCCCCGTTCGTCGTGTGCAGGGTATGGAGTTCGGGCATGCCGCGCAGCTGGCGGATGATTTCGGTGGTGGATTTACCCGCCACCTCGATCAGCATGACGGCGCGGATTTCGTCATGTTCGCGCCGCGCGCGGATGGTGAAGCCAAGGATCGTCCCGCTGTCGAGCAGCCGGTCAAGGCGCGTCTGCACCGTCGCGCGTGAAATCCCCAGCGCGAGGGCAAGCTGCGCGATGGGCGCGCGCCCGTCCGCGCGCAGCAGGGCGATCAGTTTCCGGTCAGGGGCATCGGGCGTGTACATGCGGCGATCTGTAAGGCAGCGATGCGCAATATGAAAGGAATTTGGCCCGGATCATGATAATGTTGATATTCCCCCTGACATCCTGACAGGGCACGATTGCATGGAATGGCGATGATGGGGTGGGTGAAGCATGGTCCAGTATGTCGGCACGACCAATCTTGCCCGGCTGGTCAGGCATGTCGGGCTGGAGGCATTCCTGCGCGGGCTGGCCGGGTATATCGAGGACGATTTCCGCCGCTGGCCCCAATTCGAGAAGATACCCCGCCTTGCCAGCCATTCCGCCAGTGGCGTGATCGAACTGATGCCCACCAGCGACGGCGCGCTGTATGCGTTCAAGTATGTCAACGGCCACCCGTGCAATACCGCCGCCGGGCTGCAGACGGTCACGGCGTTTGGCGTCCTGTCGGATGTCGCGACGGGCTATCCGCTGCTGCTGTCGGAAATGACGCTGCTGACGGCGCTGCGCACGGCGGCGACATCGGCGCTGGTGGCGCGCAGCCTTGCGCGGCGCGGGTCGCGGGTCATGGCGATGATCGGGCTGGGCGCGCAGTCGGAATTCCAGGCGATGGCGTTCCGGGCGCTGACGGATGTGCGCCGCCTCCAGGTCCATGACACCGACCCGGCCGCGGCGCGCAAGTTCATGCGCAACATGGCCCGTGCGGGGATGGAGGTCACACTGATGCCCACCAGCACCGGCGCCGTGATGGGGGCGGACATCATCACCACGATCACGGCGGACAAGCAGCAGGCGACGGTCCTGTCGGACAACATGGTCGGCCCCGGCGTCCACATCAACGCGGTGGGCGGTGACTGCCCCGGCAAGACGGAGCTGCAGCCCGGGATCCTGTCGCGGGGCCGGGTGTTTGTGGAACTGCCGGAACAGACACGCGTGGAGGGGGAGATCCAGCAGATGCCCGATGATTTTCCCGTCACGGAAATATGGCGGGTCCTGGCCGGGCACGAACCGGGGCGCGTATCGGACCACGACATCACCATCTTTGATTCCGTGGGATTCGCGACCGAGGATTTTTCCGCCCTGCGTTATGTCCGCGACGGCGTGGCAGGAACGGATTTCTGTGCCGACATCGACCTTCTGACAGCGCCGCGCGATCCGCGCGACCTGTTCGGGCTGCTTGACCTTCATGAACCAGAGGCAGGGAATTCCATATGAAAACAATGTCCGTGCAGGCCCCCCGGGGCGTGGTGATGATCCGTCCGCATCATTTCCACCCCAACCCCGAAACCGAATCCGACAACGCGTTCCAGTCCCGCGACGCCACCCGCACGGCCGAACGTATCGCGGCTCAGGCCCATGCCGAGGTCACGCAGGTCGCGCAGCGCCTGCAGGATGCGGGCGTCAGCGTGCACATGTTCGAGGACGAAGGCCGCCAGACGCCGGATTCCGTCTTTCCCAACAACTGGTTTTCAACCCATGCGGGCGGGCATGTCGCGCTGTACCCGATGTTTTCGCCCAGCCGCCGCCGCGAACGGCGCAGCGACATCATAGAGATGCTCAAGCACCGGTATCGGGTGCAGGACGTGATCGATTATTCCGGGCTGGAACAGGACAATGTCTTCCTTGAGGGCACGGGGGCTATGGTCCTCGACCATATCGAACGCGTGGCCTATGCCGCGAAATCCAACCGCACCAACGAAGTCGCGCTGGAGCGGTTCTGTACCCACTTCAATTTCGAACCCATCGTGTTCGACGCGGCGGATGCGGCCGGCCGCCGCATCTATCACACCAATGTCCTGATGTGCATCGGCACCGGTTTCGCGATGGTAAGCCTGTCGTCCATTACCGATCCCACGCGCCGGGCGGAAATCGCGCAGCGCCTGTGCGATAACGGACGTGAACTGGTGGACCTGTCGCATGAACAGGTGGCTCAATTCGCGGGCAACGCCATTGAACTGGCGGGACGGGACGGGCCCGTGCTGGCGCTTTCGCGTCGGGCATGGGCGTCCCTGACCCCGTCGCAGCAGGCGGTGATCGAACGGTTTGCCCATGTCCTGGCGCTGGAGGTTCCGACGATCGAACTGGCGGGCGGTTCGGTGCGCTGCATGCTGGCGGGAATTCACCTCACCCCGCGCCCGCGCAACGCCTTGTAAATCCCAGGAAAGTTTTTGGTGAAGCTTTTTGCAAAAAGCTTCACAAGGACGCTGCCTTTTTAGGGAAAAGGCGGCACCCAAAAACTTCTTATGACTTTATCGGCCGGTTATGTGCTCCCTTTCAGGGGGCTTCGGGTGGCGGGGGCTGGCTTTCCGGTCGGGACGGGGATGCGCCTGTCGTGGCGGGCGGTGTCGCGCGGGGCGCGCTTTCGGTCGCGGGCAGGCGCGGCAGCGGATGGGTCGGTTTGGCGGGCAGTGGCTCCGTCTTGCGCGAATAGGGCTGGAGCCGTTGCAGGGCCGAGGGGGAATCGTCGCCCGGGCGGTCCACGCTGGGGTCGTTGGGGTGTTTCTGCGCCCATGCCGGGGCCATCCCGCCCGCAAGCGACAGGCACGACAGCACGAGGACGGTTACGGCCGGCCAGCCCGTGACCGGACGGCGGACCGAAGAGTGCACGCGAACATGTTGCATGACGTGATATCCACAAAAAACCTGAATGGCATCATGATATCCGGCACGTCAGGGGCTGCGGGTGGTGTCACTCCGTCGGGCAGGGCGGGGCGCTGCCATCGGCGCAGACGACTTTCGATCCCTGCGGCACCACGATGACCGTCCGGTCATGCGTATCGTCGCTGCCGCACCCGGCAAGGGACAGCGCCATGCCCATGGGCAGGAGAATAAGCGCAAGAGGCAAGGACTGTCTTCTGCGGGTCCGCATCATGGGCGAGTCTCCCGATTCCCTGGCGTTCGTATGTCAGGATTTCCCTGTCATGGCGATATCGCATCAGGCCGGCAACAGTTCCGGCGCATGTCGGGACAGGCCGGAACCGCCCGGTCCGGGGTCGTGGAATTTCGACCGGATGGTCCCAAAAATGTTTCAAAAGATTGCCTGCGGGTGGCCTGTTGATAAAAACGACAGGCGTTTTGGGGGTGGCCTTTCGTTCAGGAAGGCGACGTTTTTTGAAGCTTTTTGTAAAAAGCTTCACCAAAAACTTCTTCCCGGATGTTCCCGGTGCGTTGGCACCAGACCGGCATGCGTAAATATTCATGCGGGATGATATGGAGATTTTCTAATTGTATCCGGGATGTATTCCTATATACCAAAAATATATATTTCGTTTATATTTATAGTATCCAAAAAATATTCTGAAAATATTTTCGTAAAAATCCTGCTTCAAGAAAATACCCTGACAGGATTCCCTGAGTCTTCAGGGAAGGGGAGTTGTTCTTGCAAGGATTTTATTAACCGGATAAGTATGAGAACAGAGTATGGCAAAATGATGGCCTGTTGATGTGCTGTGCCTCATGCCGTGTCGTGTGGCTGTATGCCGGGAGTTGTCCGTTCTATCTGTCGGAATACTTTCACCTTCGCGATGAACTATAATAACAATACTGTCAGGTTTTTTATGAAGACTATGCCTAATCTTCAGTAATGGCGGAGCTGGGCACGTTCCATGTTCCGAAAATTTCACAATACTTGCAGGCGACAGAATCACGTCTTGCCCATGTTCCGGGGCAGGGAGCGGCAGGGAAAATTCATCACGCAATATATTACATAATATATGCAGCGGGATCAGTCATACGAAATAATAATAAGCGTTATCTAATAAAATGGTTGCATAACTCATTGAACATGCAACCTGTCCGCTCTATCTCGTTACAATAGATACAAATCCTTACATTAAAATTAACGCAAATAAAAACGCGCTGTATCCAAGGAATCGAAACCAGTCATGAGTGGATCCGTAGTATATACCGCATCAGGCGGTCAGCTTTTTTCAGTAAACGAGTCCGTGCCGTCAGCTGGCAACAGCATGACCTTTACGCCGCAGTTCAACTCGGACACGACTGGCGCGACCACCCTGACGTTCACCAGTACCTCGACGCCCGGTACGTTCCAGGTGAATGCCACTTATGTCAATTATGACGGGCATGGTGATACCACCACCAATAACCTGGGCAATTTCAGCTCCACGAATTTCCAGAGCGCGAACGGCATTGTCCTGACCTCCGCCTCTGACGGCGGTACCTATTATCTGGCGGGCACCTCGACCGCCGCGACGCCGACCCAGATCACGGTTACCAATAATTCGGGGCAGACGTTTGACAACGGTGCGCTCAGCACCACGGTTGTCGCCTGTTTCGTGTCCGGCACGCGCATCGCCACGCCTGCGGGCGAGGTTGCGGTGGAAGAGCTGGCGGAAGGCGATCTGGTGATGACCGCCTCGGGCGAGGCGCGTCCCGTGCGCTGGGTCGGCCACAGCCGCGTGCGTTGCGGCATTCCGGCCGATGGCGCGGCGCACCGCATGTGGCCGGTGCGCATCGCCGCCCACGCCTTTGCGCCGAATGTGCCGGAACGCGACGTATTCGTCTCGCCGGGGCATTCCATCGCCGTGCGAGTGATGGACGAGGTGTTCATCCCCGCCGGAGAACTGATCAACGGTGCGACCATCGCGCAGGTCCCGTGTGAGGACGTGTCCTACTGGCATGTCGAACTCGACAGCCATGACGTGCTGCTTTCCAGCGGCCTGCCGAGTGAGAGCTATATCAACGTTGGCAACCGCGCCACCTTCACCATTGGTGAAGGGAACGTGGACCCCGTGCATGATGCCGCGACGCTGGCGGATTATGCCCGCCCGTTCGTCAATGTCGGCCCGGTGGTGGACGCGGTCCGCGCCCGCCTGTCAGACCGTGCCGAACAGATGGGCTGGGGCATGACACACGACATGGACGTGCACCTGGTGGTCGATGGGCAGCGCGTGGACGCGGACGTGGATGGCGATCGCGCCTGCTTCATCTTCCCGGCCACCGCACGGACGGTACAGCTTGTTTCCCGTACCTTCCGCCCGAGCGAATGGGCCGCCACGAGCGACGTCCGTGCGCTGGGTCTGTGTGTCGATGGCCTGCGCATCAGCGACGGCCTGCGCTGTGACATGGCGCTTGCGCTGAATGACCCGCGTCTGGAAACGCTCTTTCATGCGGAAGAAGCGCAGGCGGACTGCGGATGGTGCTGGACCAAGACGGTCGCGACCCTGCCGGCGGAGCTGTGGGCGGACTGCCGTTCGTATGTCATGTTCAGCCTCGATTTCCGTCCGGAAGCCAGCCGCGCCTGGGTTGCGCCGCAGTCTGTGGCGGACGTGGAGCAGGCGCCGCACCATCTGCGTATCGTGGCGTAAAAGCCTTCTGAATAACGAAGAGGAAACCTGCTGCAGGTTCTCCCTTCGTCTTTTCGGTGGAACCCCGGCAATTCATGTTGCCGGGGTTTTTGCGTTGTGCTGACCCATCGTGTCAGACAGGGCGCAAAGGGAAAGGGGCTGGTTTTCGCCAGTTTCTCTTATTAGCCTGTATTTCCAGATTTTACGGGGGCTTTGGTGTGGCGGAAACGAAGCGTAATCCACCGTGGACACGTGACGAATTGATTCTTCTGCTTGAACTTTATCATGAGTTGGAGGGTGGATGGCCACGGGTAGGAGATCCACGTGTTGCGGCCCTAAGTAACCTCCTCAACAGTTTTTGGCGTTCCCAAGGATTCGATGGCGCTACGTTGCGCAATGACAATGGTATCCGCATGAAGCTTATGAATCTGCGTGCTCATGATCCTGCCTATGCCAATCGGGCGGGATTAAAGGCAGGCAATCGGTTGGAATTGGAAGTATGGAAAGATTTTGAGGAAAAGCCGCAATATCTGAAAGAAACAGCCCACGCCATACGCCGTGCCATTGAGGAAAAACTACTCTCCTCGGCTGACCAAGAGCATGACGGGACAGTAGATTTTGAGGAAGTCGAAGCATCAGAGGGACGCGTTCTTACGATGCTGCATCATGGTCGCGAACGATCAAGAAAAATTATCCAGGCGAAAAAGAAGCATGTTCTAGCAAAAACGGGACGCCTAGCGTGCGAAGCATGCGGCTTCGATTTTGCGGAGCGGTATGGCGAACGGGGCCACGGATTCATCGAGTGTCATCATATCCGCCCCCTGTCAGAACTGCCTGACGAGACGAAGACACGTCTGGATGACCTGGCCCTTGTCTGTGCCAACTGTCACCGCATGATCCATGCCCAACGTCCCTGGCTTGACATTGATGCGCTTGCCCGGCTGCTGGACAGGTCTGATGCATGAGGCCTCCCGGCGGTCCGGGGCGGACAATATACAAAAAAACGCCGAAAACCGGCGCTTCGACGCAGCATGATATATCAGGAAAAAGAAAAACCCTGGTGGAGGGAGTTGGATTCGAACCAACGTAGGCGTACGCCAGCGGATTTACAGTCCGCCCCCTTTAGCCACTCGGGCATCCCTCCGGGTTGATGGCGTGGATAATCATTCGTTGCCGGGGTGTCAATGCCCCTGACCAAAAAGGGCGCGAGAATTACGGATGACGCGCGGCGTGGTTATGCCTAAAACCCCCGCATGAACATGCGTCCTTCCCGCCGTCGCCCGGGCCGCCCCGTGGGGGCATCCGATTCGTCGCCTTCCGCTGCTCCTGCCGTCCCGGCCACCCCGTCGCGTGGCCGTCGGCCCGCGCCCGACCGGGGGGCGGAACGTGGTGGCCGGGCGGAGGTCGCGCCGCGCGGGACATGCTGGCTGTATGGCACGCACGCGGTGGTGGCCGCGCTGTCCAACCCGCACCGCAGGCTGCGCCAGCTGCTGGTGACGGGCGAGGCGCAGGCAACGCTGGAGGCACGGGTGGAAGGCGGCCTTCCGATCCAGCCGCAGCGGGTGGATCGCGCGCGCATCGACGCCATCTGTGGCCGCGACGCCGTGCATCAGGGGGTCGCCCTGCTGGCGGACCTGCTGGAGGTTCCGGCGCTGGAGGATATTGTCGAACGTCCCGGCCCCGTCCTGCTGCTGGATCAGGTGACGGACCCGCGCAATATCGGGGCGATCCTGCGTTCGGCGGCGGCCTTTGGCGCGGCGGCGGTCGTCGTGCAGGACCGCAATGCGCCGGAGGAAACCGGCGCGCTGGCCAAGGCCGCGTCCGGCGCGCTGGAGGTCGTGCCGCTGGTGCGCGTGGTCAACCTGTCGCGCACGATCGACGCGCTGAAATCCCACGGCATGTGGACGGTGGGGCTGGACGCGGGGGGCGGCATCCTTGACGGCGCGTCCTTCCGGCAGCGGCGCGTGGCCCTGGTGCTGGGGGCGGAGGGCGCGGGCCTGCGCCGCCTGACGCGCGAACATTGCGACGAAATCGCGGGCCTTGCGATGTCGGGCGATATGGAAAGCCTCAACGTCTCCAACGCCGCTGCCGTCGCACTGTATGAAATGTCGCGCCCGCGGGGGGAATGACATCCCGGGCGTGGGTTTCACAACAAATCATTGATAAACATACAAAAGTTTTTGGGTGCCGCCTTTTCTCTAAAAAGGCGGCGTCTTGTGAAGCTTCTTGCAAAAAGCTTCACCAAAAACTTCTTTCTCTTTCTCTGAACACCAAGGAGACGCCACATGTCGATCAAACGCCTGCAGCCCGAGGCACGCCTGACGGGCGCGGTGGTGCATAACGGCCTTGTCCACCTTGCCGGGCAGGTCGCCGATGACCCGGACGCCGATGCCGAGGGGCAGGCCGCCGATATCCTGCGCCAGGTCGATGCCCTGCTGGCGGAGGCGGGCACGGACAGGAGCCGCCTGATTTCCATGCAGATTTTCCTTGCCGACATGGGCGACATGGCGGCGATGAACCGGGCGTGGGATGCGTGGCTGGACACGGCGAACAAGCCCGCCCGCGCCACGGTGGAGGCACGGCTGGCCGATCCGCGCTGGCGGGTGGAAATGACCGGAATCGCCGCCCTGCCGCCCGTCGCACGGACGTAGGAGGCAACCCCGGGGCGCGGGGGCTGTTATGTTGGGACGATACATGACAGGAGACGACGCCCCATGGCCGACGATATCAGTTCCCCCCCTTCTTCGCGTCGCAACGTGCTTCAGGGCATGGCGGCAGGCCTTGTCACTGCCGCAGCGGCGGCACCTGCGGCGGCGGATGCCGCCGACAGTCCCGGTGACGCGGCCCCCACGGCGGCGCCGCTGGTCAATCCCGAAACCCGGTACCCCCGTCCCCCTTTCCCACGACAGTCCCAGCCCTGGCCCGGCCTCGCGGGGAAGATGGACCCGCGTCCCGACCACGGGGAAAAAAGCTATCGCGGTTCAGGCCGTCTGGCAGGGCGCAAGGCGCTGATCACCGGCGGCGATTCGGGTATCGGGCGGGCGGCGGCCATCGCCTATGCGCGTGAGGGGGCGGATGTCGCCATCGCCTACCTGCCGCAGGAGGAACCCGATGCAAAGGAAGTCATCGCCCTGATCCGCGAGGCCGGGCGCAAGGCGGTGGCAATTCCGGGCGACCTGCGTGACGAACAGTACTGCAAGGATCTGGTGGCGAAGGCGCATGCGGAGCTGGGCGGGCTGGACATCCTTGTCAGCAATGCGGGGCGGCAGGTGCATCAGGCATCCATCGTCGACATCACCACGGAACAGTTTGACGAGACGTTCCGCACCAACATCTATGCCCTGTTTTTCCTTGCCCGCGCGGCGATCCCGCTGATGCCGCCCGGCAGCGCGATCATCGCGACCGCGTCGGTCAACGCCTTCAGCCCGTCGGAAATCCTGCTGGATTATTCCGCGACCAAGGGCGCGATCGTGGCGCTGGTCAAATCGCTGGCGAAGCAGATGGTGCACAAGGGGATCCGTGTCAACGCCGTCGCCCCCGGCCCGTTCTGGACCGCGCTGCAGGTCAGCGGCGGACAGACGCAGGACCATATCCACCAGTTCGGGGCCGAAACCCCGATGGGCCGCGCGGGACAGCCCGCCGAACTGGCCCCGGTCTATGTGCTCCTCGCCTCGGCGGAGGCAAGCTACATCACCGGGCAGGTCTATGCCGCATCGGGCGGCACCGGCGTGGGATAGGAAACCGTCTGAAAACAGACTGTCGGTAAACGGATAGAAGTTTCTGGGTGTCGCCTTTTTTCCAAAAAGGCGACGTCCCTGTGACGTTTCCAGAGAAAAGGCGTCCCCAGAAAACTGTCATTGATCAGAAACTGTCATTGATCCCGGGACATTATCGAACCTGCCATGACCAAATGGCCCCCAAGGCACGTCATGCGCCAGCATGGCGCGGCATCGGGGCTTTCGCATCGCCGCGCATGCTGGCACACAGGGGGCATGCGTTATGTCCTGATAATCTGCGTGATGCTGCTGGCGGCGATGTTCTGCTACATGGTCCTTGACATGGCGATGCAGACGGGCCGCGACGTCGCCAATTCGCATCCGTGGTGAACCGCCCGCCGCCCCTGTATGCCACCCCTGCCGCGTGCTGCACAAAAGTAATATTCCCGCCATCATTTCATCACAGCCGCGCCTGACGATCGCGATCATGACGACGCGCAACAGGGACGGATGAACGGGGATGGACATGGGCACGATGGCAATGGCGGTGGCATTGGTGGCGGGTATCGGGCTGGGCCGTGCGTGCGCGCTGCTGTCGCGCGCGCCGGGCCGGCGGCATGCCGGGTGGATGGCGCGTGAAATGGCGGCGCTGGAACGGCCGCGCCCGCTGGATATCTGATCACGATATCGGGTCATGGGCCCGTGGCAGGGGGCAGAATCGTGATTCGGGTTGCGCGGGGCCGCATTTTCGGCATCTGATGGATGGCGCACCATCCCCGCGCGGGACAGGGGTGCCGCGTTCCGTTCCCGTTGCGGGATGCGTGGAATAACAGGGCGGTCAACGCCCATGACGGAGAAAGCGCTGATGTTGCGTTCATCCATCCTGCCCGCGATGGGGCTGGGCTGTGCCATCACGGTGGCCGCCATTGCCCCGGCACAGGCCCGCAGTGTTCATATATCGGGGCAGTTCGCGACCGAACATGGCGCGACCACCACGCCGTCGGGCGGGGTGATGGCATGGCTCAATCCCAAGACCAACCTCGTGACCTATACGATCAAATGGACGGGGCTGAGCGGCAAGGTCACGGCGATCCATTTCCACGGCCCCGCCGCCCCGGGGCAGGAGGCCGACGTGCTGGCCCCGGTGGAGGGGCCATATGTCTCTCCCCTGCGCGGGTCGGTGCTGCTGTCGTCGGAACAGGCGCACGCCCTGATGACGGGACAGGTCTATGTCAACCTGCATACCGATGCCTATCCCAATGGGGAGGCACGGGCACAGCTTTCGGCGCAGTCACGGTGAACGCGGCACGGCAAACGGATGAAACTGCAGGCGGAACAATCCGCTTCGCGTTTCGCGGATTACATGTATGATATCGCATATCCGCATGGCCCGGACCGGATTGACCCACTCCCCGTGCGCGTTTCCAGGCTGGTGGCCTACCACCAGCTGAAACTGTCGGGCGACACCGCGTGAAGAAGGAGTTTACGTTGCGTCTTGCATCTGTTGCCGCCCTTTCGGCCGTCGCTGTTCTGCCTGCCCTCTTTCCCGTTCATGCCCATGCCGCCCCGGCCACCGACGCCCTTGGCGAACGCACGGGCGAGGTCGTCTTCACCCTGTCGGCCGCCGACCTTGGCGCGGGCATGTCATGGGGAAAGGGAACCCTGACATTCCAGGGACATACCTATAATTTCGGCATTCGTGGCGGGTCCGGCGCGGCCATCGGGTTTTCACACATCCATGCGAAGGGGACCGTCTTCAACCTCTATCGCGCGCAGGATCTGGAGGGTACGTACTGGTCCGTCCAGGGGGAGGCCACGATGGGCGCGGGCACGGGCGGCGCGGTCATGGAAAACAATAACGGCGTGCGGATCAAGTTCACCTCCCGCAGTACGGGCGCGCGGCTTGCCTTCTCGGTGGAACGTCTGACCATTCGCCTGCGCAACTAGAACCCGCACGTGCCAGAACTGGGGCGTTTCCCCCCGGTTCCGGCTGTTTCCGATCCGGTGATATCGGGGGCTGCCTGACAAGGCGGGCTCAATAATACCCTGAAACCATAGAAGTTTCCGGGTGTCGCCTTTTTTCAGAAAGGCGACGTCTTTCGAAGCTTTCTGCAAAAAGCTTCACCAAAAAAACTGTCATGTCTTTTATCAGCAGTCTTCAGGCATCCCCTCAGAAGGTGACGTTCGTGTGGATTCCGAAGACCGCTTCGTCGCCTACCCGGTGGGGGGTGGCGTAACGCGGGTCCTGCACGTCGCCCGAAGGGTGCCAGACGTACTGGAAATCGGGCTGCAGCACCAGCCAGGGCGTCACCTGCGCCTGATAGGTCAGTTCCAGATGGTTCTCGCTTCCCTGCTTCATGGTGTGGGACGCGCGGTCATAATCGCGCATGCCCGGACTGGCCCGCCCGATGCCCCAGCCCAGTCCCACCGTGTCGTTGTCGCGTCCCCTGAACGGGGCCTTGAGGTTGACGCCCGCGTCGATGGCAAAGCTGATGAGGTTGCGGTCACCGCCATTGCCGGTGGCGCGTGCGAAGACCCCCACCGACTGCGGCGAGGTCAGTGACGGCCGCCACAGCATCTGGTCGATGATGCCATAGATCAGCCAGTTCCCCCGGTCCCACCGTGGCGTGGTATCGCCCCCCGCCAGCACCGCGCCCCCCAGCGATCCCCCCTGCGTGTTGTAGCGGTAGTCGGGGAATTTCGCCGTGTCGTAATACCCGCCAAGCTTGTACACCCCTGGCAGGCCGGGATTTTTCGTGGCGTGCGCCATGTCGGCGGGCTGCGGGTTGAGCGCGTATTGCAGTTCGGTGATCAGCAGCGCGCCGGTGCCCATGTTGAACCGGGTGCCGCTGCCGTCATTGGTGGTCTGGCTTGTCGGGTCGGCCGTATTGCCGCCGTTCTGGATGGTGAAGGAGTCCCGCCGGTTGCCTGGCGGGTTGTCGTCCGCTGCGGCGAACATGAAGGTAAAGGCGTCGGTCGGCCGGTAACGCAGCCGGACCGCGGGGGAGGCCAGCGGCCATGACGGGCCGCCCGCATACAGGTTGAGCGACGGCCCCATCGGCCAGCCGAAATTGGCGTTGAGGTAGAGCGACCCGTAATCGCTGATGAGGAATTCGGTATCGAGGTCCTGCTGCCCGACCTTGACGTCGAGCTTCCCGTTCAGGAAGGACTGCTGGTACCACAGCTCGAACAGGCGGGTGGAACGGTCGGCCTCGAACCCGCTGACGGGGTTGTAGTCGTAAAGATGGTCCTGCGAAATCGAACGGCCGCGCGTCTGCAGCGCGCTGACATTGAACAGCCCGCCCCTCAGCCCGAACAGCTTTTCAAGGTCCACCGTCAGGGTCGGCGCGGTCACCGCGTCATAGGCCGGGCCGGTGCCCGACCCGCTGCCGGCGTCGTTGCCGCTGGGCGCGCCGCCGGTCGCGTTGCCCCACAGCTCCTCCACGTCCTGAAGGCCGAAGGTGATGCCATGTTTGTACAGCCACGGCCGCAATCCGCCCATGTTGCCCAGCAGGTTGCCGCTGGTATCCAGCGTGTCGACGTCCCCTTCCGCCGGGGCGGCGGTCGAATCGTGCACCGTCGCGGGATCGATCTGCGAAATCAGGGGGGTGGAATTGCCCAGCCGTGCGCGTCCCTGCGCAACCTGCGTGCGCGGGACCTGCGCATGGGCGGACACGCCCGGCGACGCAAGCACGCAGGCTGCGGCCGCCAGTATCGTCAGCAGGGCGGCGCGGGAAATGCCGCCGCGCGGGCAGGGGGGCAGGCGGCGGGTCATGGGCGCGGTTTCACCTCTGGCGTGTCCCGGCGGCTGGCATGGCGGGCAGGGACCCGATGGCCGCCGCGCATTTTCCGGCGGCGGTGCCAGGGGCGCCGGAACGTCTCCTGTGATGCGCGGGCAGGGCGGGCAGTGACATGATGGGGCGCACCTATATCCCATCGGCGCAGGGGGTAACAGTGTGCAATAATGGCACCAGCCATCGCGCCAGCCGATGCGCCGCCGGCGTTCCCGTGACGGTCCGGCGTGACGGGCGGACGGGAATGCCATATCATCGCCGCCGGTGTTCCTGACGTGGACGGTGTGGCGACGTGGCGCTGGCAAGACGGTTTCTCCCCTCGATTTCGCTGCTCTGTTCGTTCGAGGCGGCGGCCCGTCACCAGAACTTCACCACGGCGGCGACCGAACTGCACCTGACGCAAAGCGCCATCAGCCGCCATATCCGCGCGCTGGAGGCACAGCTTGGCGCGGAACTGTTCATCCGCGAACGCCAGACCGTGCGCCTGACCATCGCGGGCGAGGTCTATGCCCGTGAAATCCGCGAGGCGCTGAAACACATCTCCACCGCGACGCTGGGCTTTCGCGCCAGCCCCAGTGGCGGCACCTTCAACCTTGCGGTGCTGCCGACCTTTGGCGCGCGATGGCTGGCCCCGCGCGTGCCCGTGTTCCAGCGGCTGCATCCGGACATCACCATCAACCTGTTCACCCGTCCCGTCCCGTTTGAATTCGCGGCGGAAATGCTGGACGCGGCCATCCATTACGGCCTTGCCGACTGGCCGGGGGCAGAGATGGAATTCCTGATGCATGAACAGGTCGTCCCGGTGTGCAGCCCCGACATGGCGGGACATTTCCACTTTCGCGCCCCGGCGGACCTGCTGCGCGCGCCGCTGCTGCATCTGGTGTCGCGGCCCGATGCGTGGGAACGCTGGTTCCATGCCCATGATGTCGATGCGCGCCAGATTCATGGCATGCTGTGCGATCAGTTCGCGACCATCACGCAGGCGGCGCGCGCGGGCGCGGGGCTGGCGCTGCTGCCGCGCTTCCTGATTGCGGAAGAACTGTCGCGCGGCGAACTGGTGGAGGTCGCGCCCCCCGCGCCGCACATGGCGGAGGAAGCCTATTACCTCGTCTGGCCCGTCAACCGCGCACGCTACGCCCCGCTGGTGGCGTTCCGCGACTGGCTTCGCGGCGAAGCGGCGGATCCCCGACAGGTCATGGTGTCCAGAGGTCCGTGACCTCTGGTGGGGGTTCGGGGGCAAAGCCCCTGAATGTGTGACGCCATTGCGTGCGGGGATATCCGGGCGCTGCCCGGACCCGGCAGGGAGCGCGGCTCCTTGCACCCTGATACCTGAAGGGCAGGCCCGGGAAAGGCATCGAAAGGCAACGCCCGGAGGTTTCTGCCGTTTCAGGTCATGGTGTCCAGAGGTCCGCGACCTCTGGCGGGGTGCAGGGGCAGCGCCCCTGCGTATGGCCTCAGCCCACGTCGAACTTCACGCCCTGCGCCAGCGGCAGGGTGCGGCCGTAATTGATGGTGTTCGTCTGACGGCGCATATAGCCGCGCCATGCGTCGGATCCGGATTCGCGGCCGCCGCCGGTCTCCTTCTCCCCGCCGAACGCCCCGCCGATTTCCGCGCCGGATGGGCCGATATTGACGTTGGCGATGCCGCAGTCGGACCCGGCGGCGGACAGGAACTGCTCCACCTCCAGAAGGTTGGTGCCGAAGATGGAGGAGGACAGGCCCTGCGGCACGTCGTTCTGCAGCGCGATCGCCTGGTCAAGGTCGCTGTATTTCAGCACGTACAGGATCGGGGCGAAGGTTTCCTCCACCACCGGGCCGACCTGCGCGGGCATTTCCACCAGCGCGGGGCGGACATAGAACGATCCCGGACCGTTGACGTCCACGCGTTCGCCGCCATGGACGGTGCCGCCGGCGGCTTTCGCGGCCTTCAGGCTGTCCTGCATCGCGGTGAACGCGGCCTGATCAATCAGCGGACCGACCAGCGCGTCGCCGGTGACGGGGCAGCCGACGGAAATGTTCGCGTACACCTGCTTCAGCTTCCCGATCAGGGCGTCATACACGCTTTCATGCACGATCAGGCGGCGCAGCGTGGTGCAGCGCTGTCCCGCCGTGCCCATCGCGCCGAACGCCACCGCGCGCAGCGTCAGGTCAAGGTCGGCCGACGGCGTGACGATGGAGGCGTTGTTGCCGCCGAGTTCAAGGATGGAACGGCCAAAGCGGCGCGCCACGCGTTCGCCCACGATACGGCCCATGCGGGTCGATCCGGTGGCGGAAATGACCGGCAGGCGCCCGTCATCGACCAGCATCTGCCCGATCGCGCCATCACCGATGACCAGCGCCGACAGCCCGGCCGGCGCATCCGCGCCAAAGCGGCGCAGGGCCTCGTCAAACAGGGCATGGGTGGCAAGGGCGGTCAGCGGGGTCTTTTCCGACGGCTTCCAGATGCACGGGTCGCCACACACCAGCGCCAGCGCCGCATTCCACGACCACACGGCGACGGGGAAGTTGAAGGCGGAGATGATGCCGACCACGCCCGCGGGGTGCCACTGCTCGATCAGGCGGTGGTCGGGGCGTTCGGACTGGATCGTCAGGCCGTAAAGCTGGCGCGACAGGCCGACGGCGAAGTCGCAGATGTCGATCATTTCCTGGACTTCGCCCTGTCCTTCCGACACGACCTTGCCCGCCTCGAACGAGACGAGACGGCCCAGCGCCTCCTTGTTTTCACGCAGGACGTTGCCCAGGATGCGCACCAGTTCGCCACGCCGGGGGGCGGGCATCCTGCGCCATGCGACAAAGGCGTCGGCGGCGCGGGCGATCACGCCCTCCACTTCTTTGACGGACACGGTGGGAACGCGCGCGATCTCCTCCCCCGTGATGGGGGTGCGCACGATCAGGTCGCCGCCGGTATAGGCCTCACGCGGGACGCCGAGCTTCTGCAAAAGGGCATGTACGTCGGATACGATGGTCATATGTCTTCCTGTTTCTTCAGTCCTGTGCGGGATGTGCGCGCGGCGGCTACAGCCATCCCGTCCCGGCGTGGGCAACGGCCGAGCCCACGGTATAAAAGGCCTCGCGCGCCGCGCGGGCGCGGGCCGGCTGCGTCGTGCTGCGGGGCAGGGGCATCTGGGCCATGGTGATCTGGCCGCATATCAGTTGCGCCAGCACCATGCCAAAGGCCGTCCCCGGTGAAATCCCCCGCCCGTTATAGCCGCTGATGGACACCACGTTGGGCGCCAGCTGATGGAAACGCGGCACCGCGTCGGTGGTCATGCCGATGCTGCCGTACCATTCGGTTTCAAAGGGTTCGTGCTTCAGCTGCGGGAAAATCCGGCCCAGCGCCCGGCGTCCCCACGCATGGTGGATGGCCCGCCCCGCGCGGTCAAGGGCGCCGACGCTGCCAAGGACCATGCGGCCCGCCTGGTCCAGCCGGAACGAGGTCAGGATTTCGCGCGTGTCCCATGCGCCCTGCCGCTGGGGCAGGATCGTCTCCAGCAGCCGGGGGGGAAGGGGACGCGTGGCAAGGTTGAAATACGGAAGGTGGACCAGTTCCGCGCGCAGTTCGGGCCACATGTTGGTGGTATAGGCATTGGTTGCCACGATGATCCAGCGCGCGCGCACCGACCCGCCGCCGCTGGTGCGCAGGTGCCACCATTCGCCCGCCTGCTGCGCGCCGGTGACGCGGGTATGGGTGTGGATGCGCGCCCCCGCCCCGATCGCGGCGCGCGCCAGCCCCCGGGCATAGGCCAGCGGCTGTATCGTGCCCGCGCGTTCATCCAGAAGCGCGCCGGTATAGGCGGTGCTGCCGATATGGCGCGCGGCCTCGGTCGCGTCCATCAGGCGCACCGGCGCGCCAAGCGCCTGCCACTGGCGTTCGCGTTCGCGCAGGTTTTCCAGCCCGCCATTCCCCACGGCGCAGTGCAGGGTGCCGGTCGGCGTGGCCTCGCACGCGATGGCGTGTTTTTCCACCAGGTCGAACACCAGACGCGGCCCGTTGCCCAGCAGGTCCAGCACGCGCCGGCCCATCGTCGCCCCCAGCGTCGCCATCAGGTCCTGCGGCATGACCCACAGCCCCGCATTCACCAGCCCGACATTGCGACCCGACCCGCCAAAGCCGATTTCCTCGGCCTCCAGCACCACGACATCGTGCGATTCCTGCGCAAGGTGCAGCGCCGCCGACAGCCCGGTATAGCCCGCGCCGATGATGGCGACATCGGTATCCACATGTCCGTACAGAAGCGTCGTCGATGGCGCGGGTGGCGCGGTCAGTTCCCAAAGACCGTGACTGCGCGGGTCGTTCTGCATGCACATTCCCCCTGTGGCCGTCGCCCTGTGGCCGTGATGTTCAGGCCATGAGTTCCGGGGGCCGGTTTTCCTGTGGCCCCGCCGGTTTCATGGCCGCGGCGGGGGGAGGGTATTTTCGATCGGATGCGGTGCAAAACGATATTCGGAACTGTAGTCATTCCAATCCGGAATGACCTGTCATCGCCCGCGCATCGCCTTGTGGCCCGACCGCGATGGCGGGGCGCGTCATTCCCCGCCCGGCGGCAGCCGTCGCACCGGCGCGCGGCCCAGCGTGTTGGCAAGGAACACGCCCGCCATCACCACGCCGCCGCCCAGCAGGGTGCGCGGTTCCGGGACCTCGTGCACCAGCACGAACGATTCCACCAGCGTGACAGGCGGCAGCAGGTACAGCAGCCCCGACGCCCGCGCGACGCCCATTTCGCCCACGACCCATGTCCATGCCGCGTACCCGACAAAGGCCGGCAGGACGCCAAGCTGCAGGATCCCGAGCCTGCCCATCACCGGCATGTGCGGCACGGTCGCCAGCGCGCGGGGCAGCCACGGCAGCAGGACAAGCGCGCCGACGATCAGCACGTATGCCGTCGTGTTCATCGCGCCATATGTCTGGATCAGGCGTTTCTGCATCGTGGTGTAAAGCGCGCTTGCCAGTGCCGCGCCAAGGACAAGCGTCGTGCCGGACCCAAAGGACAGTCCCCCCGGTTCGCCCCCCGCGATGGTGATGACGCCCGCAAAGCTGATGAGCGAGCCTGCCCATCCCCACGGCGTCAGCCGTTCGCCCATCACCGCCACGGCGATGGCGGCGGCCATCAGGGGCGCGGAACTGATGAGCAGGCTGGCCGCCCCGGCGGAAACGCTGAGTTCGCCGGTATTGAACAGCACGTTGTACAGGCTGATGCCGATGCCCCCGCACGCGACAAGGCGCGGGATGTCGGCCATGCGCGGCAGCGGCGCGCGCTTTGCCAGCAGCCACACCACCGACAGCAGCGCGGCGATGGCATAGCGCACGGCGGCCAGGGGCACCGGCGCGATATCGTGCATGACGATGCGGACGATGGGATAGGCGCTGCCCCATGACAGCAGGGCCACGCTGGCCCACAGGGCAACCAGTCGGGGATGGCGAAGGCGTATGGTCATGGCGCACAGGGATATGCCCGCGCCCGCCCGCAGGCAACCGGCCATATGCACCTGCCGCCATGTTTATGACCGCACGATCGCGATAGCAGGACGGGACCGGCGGGTTCATCCCGTGACCGTAAAGAAGTTTTTGGTAAAGCTTTTTGCAAAAAGCTTTGAAAGACGTCGCCTTTTTAAAAAAAGGCGACACCCAGAAACTTTTGTTTGTTGTTTTCAAACGGTTCCCCGGCAGGACACCGCCTTCATGAAAAAAGGCGGTGTCCTGAAACGGTTTTCAGGGCGAGGGGATCAGCCCTTCAGCGCGTCCACCGCATCAAGGATGCGCGCGGAATAGACAAGGGCCGCGCCCGCGTTCATCGCCACGGCCACGCCCAGGGCCTCGGCAATTTCCTCCCGCGTGGCGCCGGCCTTGACCGCTTCGGCCGAATGGACGGTGATGCAGCCATCGCAACGCGTCGTCGCCGCGACCGCAAGGGCGATCAGTTCCCGCGTTTTCGCATCCAGATGCCCGGTTTTCGCCCCGGCCTCGCTGGCGGTGACGACGCCCTCCACCGTGCCGGGCGACAGGGTCGCGACCTTGCCAAATCCCTGTTCCAGCTGCGTGCGATAGGTGTTCCAGTCCATCATCATGGGGCTTGTTCCTCTGGTGGTCGGGGTGGTTGCGATCCCGCCCGCGCGTGGCCGGGCGGGACATCGTTAAGGCACGTCCATGGCGGTTTCCCGCCATGCCGCCATCATGGCGACGGTCCGGTCGGGACATGGCAATGTTGCCCGCCGCCGCGTCGCCCTGTCGTGCATGGTGGACATCCCGGCAACCGCGCGTTCCGGCGGTTCGTGCGTGGGAAAGGGGAGTGGATGCCTGCCCCTCCCCATCTGTGCCGCCCGTACCGGGCTGGCGGGGCCGACGGCGGCGTAACCGCCATGCGCGGATCGGGCGTCCGGTCCGTTGCATCAGGATGCGGCGGGTGCGTGCTTCATCCCGTCAAGCCTACCGACCGGGGAAGGGGCAGGGAATTCACTTTGGCGTGCAACCCGCCCGCGACATCGGGCCACGGGGCCGCCTATTCCCGCGCCAGCAGTTCCTCCACCTCGGCCGCCGTGGGGGCGGCGTCCGCAGCGCCGGGGCGTGTCGTCGCCAGCGCGCCACAGGCCGCCGCGTACCGCACGGCCCGGTCCATCGGCGCGCCCGCCGCCAGCATCCGCGCCAGCCCCGCCCCGAAACAGTCGCCCGCCGCGACGCTGTCGATGGCCGTGACCGCAAAGGGCGGGACAAACCCCGATGCGCCGTCGCGGGTGGAATGGAACACGCCGCGTGCGCCCATCTTGATGATCGCGCATTCCACGCCCCGCCCGTGCAGGATATCCGCCGCCGCGCGGGCGCTGTCGGCATCGGTGGGCAGCACGCCGGTCAGGGCCTGCGTCTCCGTCTCGTTCGGGGTCATGACGGTGGCGAGCGTGAACAGCGCGTCGGGGATGCCATCGGGCGGGACGGGGGCGGGATCGACAATGATGACGATGTCATGCGCCCGTGCCTGATCGCAGATGCGCACCACGATGTCGGCCGGGATTTCCATCTGCACCATCAGCACCCGCGCCCCGTCCAGCACGCGGGCCAGGCCGGGCACGTCATCGGGATGCAGGGCCATGTTGGCGCCGCCATGAACAAGGATCTGGTTTTCGCCCGCGTCGTTGACGGTGATGAAGGCGCGTCCTGTCCCGCCCCCCTGCTGCACCCGCACGAAACGGGTGCCGACCCCCGCATCCGACAGGGCGTCGCGCGCCACCTGCGCCAGCGGGTCATCACCCATCTGTCCCGCCAGTTCGACCGGCATGCCCAGACGCGCCACGGCAATGGCCTGATTCGCGCCCTTGCCACCCGGCCCGGTCGTCGTGTCGCGGACATGCATCGTCTCCCCCGGGTGGGGGAAATGCGCGACGCGGCAGACGAAATCGACATTGATGCTGCCAACGATGGCGACATGGCCCGGCGGGCGAGCATCCATGGGGGACATGGTCATGAAAGAAGGTCCTGTCATGGGAAAGGGAGGTGGGGATCATATACCATCGGCAGGGATGTCTGCTTGCGCCTTCATCTGAGATGGAAAACACCTCGGCATTATTCCTTAAAGCGGACATGGTAACCGCCTGTCGGCTAAACATTCTCATACTCAGGAGTACATATACGATGATTCTTGATACCTTATCAGGAACAAATTAGAAACATTTGAAGATGCAATAACATTCGGGAAAGGCAGGCGGCATGTCCTCCTTAAAACCTGCTTTTGGTCGTTCGTCTTCTTCTCTGTCCTGTTCTCATGATGAAAAACTTGCCAGGAAAAATATTGAGGATCTCGCCCGTATTATCGCTTCGGAAGCCAGTAATTCGAATGAGACAGCACAACTCATGGTCGGGTGGACAGTCATCAACAGGATGAAGCGCCGTCATCTCAAGTCGGTGTCAACTGTCTGGCAGCACGGCAACTATGCACACAATCAGTCCGGCACGGCCATGAGTCGACGTATCGCAGCAAGCCTGCTGTCTGGTCAGGCACCTGATATCAGCCAGGGCGCGACCCTTTTCTATTCGCCAATCAGTATGCCAAAGGAGAAAGAAACAGATCTCTCCAAGTATGATACTCAAAGAGGATTGGAAACAGTTGATGGGGTAAGCAAAAACGGAAAACCCATCAGGAATTATGTTCCAAGCTGGGCCTATCCCGCGAGACGCATCTTTACGCCAGGCATTCCAGAATACAAATTCAAGTTCTATAAAGAGTAACAAGATATGCGATATCTATTCCTTCTTTTGTCATTTCTGATGGTAATGCCTGCCGCCCTCGCAGACACATTATCCCCTGCGCCGGTAAATGTTCCCATCCCCTCCACGTTCGAAGCGCTGGAAGGGGCCGCAGCACAAGCCAAGGCCTTGCATTGTAGGACGGAAGACTGCAAGTCCATGATCCTTCTCGATTATCTTGTCCGTAATGCAGCACTTTATCAGGCAGGCGAGGCAAACGGTATTGCCAGCATTACGGGAACAGGTCGGCTTGTAAGGGCAGGAAAGCGGCTTGATGCACATCTCCTCAATCATCGTGGACTCTATGCGCCATTTTGTGCATTTTCTGTAAAATATCTTGATATCATCAGGAAAGGCAAGGAACCCTACGACTCACTCTATGCTGGTATGGTTCCCACCCAAATATTCCTGAGCGCGGTTGATATGGACCTGCGCAATGGCGGCCACTGTGCAGAAAAAGTTGCCCCTTTTTACAGAACCGAGGCTGAACATGCCAATACTGACTATGTCGCCAGTATGTGCGCGGGTGGTTTTGAAAATCATAACCGTCCCGAGGCCGCCTGTAATATTATCAGGAACAATATGGCACCGGGCAAATAGACATCTCGACCCTGAACCCGGTTGCTGGAAGGCGTTTGCTGTCTGCGGTGCGATGCTACCTGTCAGCTTCCGGTATTCAGGAATCCCATAGCCGACCTTCCGCTCACTACCGCCAAACCGCCATGCCTGCGAACACCACGATCCCCCGCAGCAGGCCGACGGCGTGTCATGACGTCGCGGGGATATCCTCCACGTCGATGCACCAGCGTGCCTTTGACGTGCTGAAGATCTGGTGGCGCGGCGTCAGGCCCGGATCGGTGTCCAGGGTACCGGCCGGTACGATCATGCGCGTTCCGTCGCGCGTGCGATGTGGCAGTGGCGTGTGACAGGTGGCGCATGTCGCGGTGGCGAAGCTGCGGGCCGTGGGCAGGTCCCACCGCTGCACCTGTTTCGCGCCGGTGCGCCAGTGCAGGTCGGCGGGGCGGACGATCAGGTTGGCGGCAAAGGACGAACCGCTGGCCTTGCGGCAGCGGCTGCAGTGGCACAGCACGAAATCCAGCGGCGGCGCGGTGATTTCGTATTCGACGCCGCCACACAGGCAGCTTCCGGTAATGGTCGTGTCCATGGCGTTGTGTCCTATCCCTTCCACAGGGGGCCGGGCATTTCATCGTAATGGTCCATCAGCATGTCCAGCAGCAGCGCCAGCGCGCCGGCGACATGTGTCTGTTCCGTGCCGAAATGGCTGGCGATGGCGGGCATGGAACGTCCCTCCACCATCAGCAGGATCAGCAGTTTCTCGCACCGGCCACCGATGGCGGCGCGGATGTATTTGTACCGCTCGATCGCGCCCAGCCGGCTGCGGGACGGTCCATCATGTGTCGTGCGGCCACGCGGGTCGCGTTCCATGAAGGGGTCGTTGTGGCCCATGAACCCGATCATGTAATCGGTGGCCCAGAATTCGGCGGTGATGGCGTGCGCGTCCGCGATGGCCCCGCTGCGCCGCAACGCCGCAAGCGCGGGACGCCTGTCATAGACCGCCGCGACATCAGGCAGGCACGATGATGAGAATGAAGGCGGGTGGCAGGACGGAACGGCAGCCGACACGCGGGAACTCTCCAGACTGGGGCAGGACCGGCGGGGGCCGGGCGCGAGCATTTCAGCGTATCATACCTGTGATCGATATGCGATGGCGTCGCGCCCACCCGCATCGCGTCACAGTCGCCCATGAAACATCCATTATATTGTAAAGAAGTTTTTGGTGAAGCTTTTTGCAAAAAGCTTCGAAAGACGTCACCTTTTTGAAAAAAGGCGACACCCAAAAACTTTTATTCATATCAGAAGGTTATTCCGCTCCCCCCGCTCATGGCGCGGGATGGCCCGCCTGCATCTGCTGGCGCACGCGCGCCTCTTCCCGCTCGAAATGCGACCAGTCGCGGGCATAGGGGTCCTCGCCCCGCTGCACCGGGCCGCCTTCTTCCGTGCGCCTTTCCGCGCCGGTGGCGTGCGGGTCCTCCAGCTCGGGCGCGGGGCGGTTCATGTCCGCGCGGGCCGCGCGGTCGGCGGCGGCCCCGGCGGCCCATGACGCGCGCGCGCCGTCACGTTGCGCGCGCATGTGCGACAGCGTGTCGTGCCACGCGCCCGCGCCCGATTGCGACTGCTGGTGCATGATGCCCGCCATGGGGGAGGAAACCGCGCCGGGCCATCCGGCATTTCCCCATGCCTGTGCCCGCGCGGCGGTGGCGCAGGCCGACAGGACCGTGGCGAGGGCCGCGATCGCGCCGATGGACATTGTGCCGATGGAACAGGGAACGTGACGTCCGGCGCGGCATGTGCGCGGCGCGTTCAGCGTTCGATCCAGTGCTGGCGTTCGGGGGCGCGGCGTTCCCACCCGCGCCGTTGCAGTTCCGGCGTATCGGACGGGTCCTGCGGATAACCCACGCACAGATAGGCCACCAGTTCCCAGCCCGGATCGACGTCAAGCATGGCGCTGACCCGTGCCGGGTCGATGATGGAAACCCACCCCACGCCCACGCCCGCCACCGTCGCCGCCAGCCAGAAGGTGTGGATGGCCATGACGGTGGACCATGTGGTGGTCTGCGGCATGGTGCCACGCCCCAGCCCGCGTCCCTGTGCCGGGTCGTTGTCCGAAAATACCGCGACATGGTGCGGCGCATCGTCCAGCCCCGCCAGCTTCAGCCGCGCGTAATCGCTGGCGTCCGACCCGTCGCGCGCGGCCAGGGCACGGGCGTTGCAGTGCGCGAAATCGTCACGCACCGCGCGCCGCCGCGCCGGGTCGTCCACCCGGACGAAGCGCCACGGCTCGCTCAGCCCCACCGACGGGGCAAGGCAGGCCGTCGCCAGCAGCCCGTCAAGGACGGGGCCAGGGACGCGGTCGCGCCGGAAATGCCGCACGTCGCGCCGCCAGCGCAGCAGGTCGTGGAATTCGGCGTCAAAGGCGGGGGAAAAGCCGGGCGGGGTCATGGCCGTATCCTTTGCAGCGGATCCTCCGCCGTGAGTCCGCGATGGGCATAGGACGTCTCCTCCCCCTGGGCGGGGTCATTCGGGGCCGGGCCGGTGAAGCCCACGTCCTCCCAGAATCCGCTCGCCACCTCATGCAGTTCGTCGAAACTGGCCTTGTACCAGTCCACCTGCGTTGCGGTGCGGCCGGTGATGGTGAATTTCATGAAGACCGTCTTCTGGCCCGCGCCATACATCCAGCTGTCCTGCGAGGCGAATTCGAAGTGGCAGAGGTCGGAATGGCCAAAACGCTGAAAGGCGTGATCGACCACGATGGGGGCCAGCTCTTCCGCCGTGACGCGCATGTAGTAATTCGTCCGCCGCCGCAGCATGGTGGCATCGACGTTATCCAGGATGCCCATGCTGTCCAGCACCTTGGCGCTGCCGGCGAAACGCCCGGCGTCGAAGCTGACGCGCACCGTGCAGCGCCCGAACGTCCCGTTGCCGGTCACGCTCATCCCGAACTGCGCATATTCGCCAAGTCCGGGGATCTCGCTCGCCGCGCGGGCGGCGGGGGAAGGCAGCATGGTCACGCCCGTGATCAGGACACTCCCCATGAACAGCGTCAGCGCGCCCGCAGCGGGGCGGCGGCGAAAGGGCTGTCCCATCAGGTGCGCCCGTGCCTGTTTCGATCGGTCACGCCGGTTTTCTCCTCCCCCGATGCAGATTGCAAAAACAGATGTGGCGGCGCATCGCTGCGCCGCCACCATTATGGCATCATGGACAGGGAAAAGCATTATCCGATGCGCCATATCGCGCCGGCGTGCCCGTCGGGACGCCGGACGCGGCGTTCAGGCGCGCCCGGTCGCCTCGATCGCCGTGCGGGCGGACTCCGGCACCGCGACGCTGTTGAGCGTCGCGATTTCCATCATGCCGCGACGTTTGAAGGCGGCGGCGAACCATGCGGCGATGCTGTCGCCCGCATGGCGGGTCTGCTGCGTGCCGGGGGGGAGGCCGGTGGCGGGGACAAGGTGAAAAGTACCCATCTGAGTGATTTCCATGAGCCTTGGCGGGCACGATTGCCGCAAGCTGCTCCTGCGGCGGACGCTACGCCTGATTCAGCCCCGCGCAATATGATATTTTCGCAGCGGTCGGCCCCGTCCCATGATGTTTTTGCAGGGCTGTCGCCGGACCCTTTCTCAGACCGGGGCGACAGACCATTCCGCGTGCCATTCCTGTCCGGGCGGCAGGTGGAACAGGCCGGGCTTTTTCGCGAATTCGCCGCTGAAATCCTGCGGGCTGGTCATGCCGTACCACGGTTCGATGCACAGGAAATCCGCCCCCGGCTTCATCCACAGGCCCAGCTGGCGGAATCCCTTCCACGTCACGCGCAGGCCGGGGCCGTTGATGATGCGATAGGTCAGGCCGTGGCTGGCGGGATGGTCCAGGATCAGCGCGTCCGCCGTGAACAGATCCTCGGACAGGGGCAGCTCGCGGCCCCGGATCGGGGTGGGGAACAGGTCGGGCGACAGCAGGCCGCCGCTGATCCGGCGGACCTTTTCGGGTTCGGGATGGTCGAATTCGATGACATGGTCGGTCTTTGCCACGCCGGGACGCAGCGGCCAGACAAAGGCGGGATGCGCCCCCAGCGACGCCGACAGCGTGCGCGCCGGGTCGGGATTGATGACGCGGTACGTCACCGTCAGCCCGCCATTGGCGATGCGGTATCCGATCTTCAGCCTGAAGGCGGATGGGAAAAGGGCGCGCGTGCGGTCATTGTCCGACAGTTCCAGCACGCAGCTGTCGGCATTGCGTTCGATCCAGCGGAAATCCATGTCGCGGGCAAAGCCATGCTGCGTGATGCGATACGGACGGCCATCGAACACCGCCGTGTCATTGTCCAGCCGCCCCACGATGGGGAACAGCACCGGCGAATGGCGTTTCCAGGCCGGCCCGGCATCCCACAGCAGGTCGCAGCCCGCCACCGCGTCACGCAGGGCGCACAGTTCCGCCCCGTGCAGGTTCACCGTGGCGCGCAGGCGGGTATCGCCAAAGCTGTGACTGACGTCGTGGTTCATCATGTGTTTCCTTCTGTCATGCGCATCCTGCGCGTCGGGAACAGGATGCCCGATTCCCCCGCTCCCTCGCCAGCGTCGTCGCGGCAGGGGTGACGTGCATGTGGGGTGACGTGCGCGTGCCCCGCCCATGCCATCCGGGCCATGCGCGCGGGCGGCGCGCCCCGTGCGGACGCCGATGACCGGGGATGGGGAAAACGGGTGACGGGTCATGTGATTCCACCCCGCACGAAAGGGGGTGGACATAGCTGCCATCACGAGTCGTTGCCGCTTCGCCAGCCGTCGCGCCACGGGTGTGGATTCTTTTTGACAATGGGGACTCGTATATTGGCCTGTCAGGCCATATAACCGTTCCCTTTTTCGCAGGCGATACGATTCCTTGGCTGTTTTCCGCCATTTTTCAGAGTCGCGTTTCCAGCCGCCGCCCATCCGTTTCCCACAGATTCCGGGAGAGGTCTGTGGATAACTTTGTGTATAGTTTGTCGGTCATGGGGATCGCGGGGGGTATCGCGCCGTATTTCCCGCTTTGTTCCCCGGCGGTGTTCCACCTGTGTTCGTGGACGGCCCGACAGGCGCGCGGCAGCCGCGTTGCCTACAGGATCGTGCAGGCCATGGAGGCAAGGCGCGAGGGCGCGAGAAGCCGTACTTCCTGACGGGAACGGTGGATCATCTTTTCCTGATGGAAAATGCTCATCAGCCGCGACACCGTCTCGGTGGACAGGCCCAGATAGTCCGCGATGTCGGCGCGCGACATCTGGAGCGAGAACGGAAGGTGGACGTTGGCGCCGTTATTGCGCGTGGCCTCGCGCAGCAGGAAGGAGGCCAGCTTCTCCCGCGCGGTCTTGCGCCCCAGCGCCAGCAGGCGTTCCTGGATCGTCACCAGCTGCGCCGTCGTTTCCTCCAGCAGGCGCGACAGGATGTCGGGCGCGTTGACCAGTATGTCCTCGAACATCGTGCGGCTCAGCCGGTTGACCGTGACATCGGTGATCGCCTCCGCCCGGAACATGTAAAGTTCCTGCGAACTGGTGCCCAGGATGTGCCCCGCGCCGACAAAGCCGACGATCTGGCTGCGCCCGTTGGGCATGGATTTCGACAGTTTCACCGTGCCGCGCCGCACGAGGAAGGTGTAATGGGCGGTGGCACTTTCCTCGATGATGATGCTTCGGGGGGCGAAGCGTGCCTCCC
This sequence comes from Novacetimonas cocois, assembly GCF_003311635.1. Lineage (GTDB taxonomy): Bacteria > Pseudomonadota > Alphaproteobacteria > Acetobacterales > Acetobacteraceae > Novacetimonas > Novacetimonas cocois. Next base: position 77,964 of record NZ_QEXL01000010.1, read on the forward strand.
GGCAGGTGGCGTGGTGCTTGGTGCAGAAATTCACGATGTCGTGGCACAGGCGGTCAGGCATGGGGGAAAGCGACGGCAGGCCGGTGTGATCCGCCGGGGAATGGTGATGGGAAAGGGGAGGCGTCACGATGCTGTCTTCTTCTGCCTGGGGAAAGGGGGAGCATGCCTTTCATGGCGGTGGCGCGTCTTCTGTTCCTGTTGTCGCTGGATGATGCGGACCCGCGGGCCGCGCCATGCCGGACATCGCAAGCATCCTGGGCGCCCTGTCGCCCCACTGGCGGCAGGAAAGGGAGGAAATCGACCACGGACAGACCTCTGGATATCAGCATCGTGCCTGTAATGTGTCAATAAAATATGTATTTTTATTTAAGGATTTTCGGAACATACCTGCCCGGGTAAAACGGATTTTAAGAAAAAAGCCGTTTTTCCAGCCGCCGCCCGGTAACGTGCTGTTACATCGGCATGATTATCAGGGCGCGACCCCGCACGGATGGCAGGGGGTGGCGGTTGCCTGCGGACCTCAGTGACCGAACGCGCAGGCCGTGGTCTGGCGCCGGGTCAGGGGATTGTGGGTGAACAGGTCGATGATCCGTTCGACGAAGTCCTGGATCCTCGTGTCGTTTTCATGCGGCACGTTGACATGGCCGTGGGCGATCATTCCCGCAAGGCCGTGGGCCATGGCGAAAATGCAGTGCCCGATATGGGCCGTGTCCCGCGCGGGGGGCTCGGGGTCGGTCTCGTCCGATTCGATCCGGGGGAATTCCTCCCCCTCCACCAGCGCGCGCAGGCGGTCGAAGGTGCGCTGCGTCGCCGCGTCATAACGGGAATGCTGCGCCGAATCGGTCAGGTAGCCGAACACCACGCGATAGAGCTGCGTATGGCGGCAGGCGAATTCGACATAATGCGTCACCGTGCGCTTCAGGGCGTCATGGCGGTTGGGGCTGCGGCGGGCGATATGGCCGATCGTGGTGGCAAAATCCTCCAGGCAGTCGGCCGCGATTTCCAGAAGCAGCGTATTGAGCGAATCGTAATGATTGTAGAAATTGGCTGGCGCGACCCGTACCTCGCGCGTCAGGCGGCGGACCGACAGATCCTCCAGCCGTTCCGTCTGCAGGATGCGCAGCGTGGTCAGCCGCAGATCTTCCGCCACATTGCCCTTGTGATAGGCGCGCACCATCGGACGCGGCCATGAGGAAGCCGGGCTTTTTTCAGATATCACATCTCTGGCAGCGGATTTTTGCATGTTGGTAACTTTGCGTGACCTTGCGTCCGGGTATCCTGTAACGCCTGCGGGAACGGATGTTTGCCTGCGCCTTGTCCTGTTTATATGCCAGCATATGGCGCGGCCGTCGTCTGCTTCTGGCGCGTGTATGGTTCCTACGCCTTATTCCTGTAAAAAATGGTTAAGTTTGATCTGTGGCATGCCCCATACTTTCCCGGACGGATATCGTGGCGGAATTGTGGCGGGCCGGCGCCACGAACGCACGTCCCGCGATCGCGGAACAGGAAAGGTCGGGTCGGCAAGGGGGAGAGATGAATCCTGAAACATGATTATTCATCCTTTAAGCATGGTCATCGCCCCTAAGTCCATGAGGGGGAAGAGGAATATATTCCTCAAATTGTGCGTGAACATGGGGCTGCCCCATGCGGCACGGGGCAGCCTGATATAAAGATGCTTTCAGAATGATGACGAATTGTGTTCACACTATGACCGAGGCGCCTTTTTTGGGGGTGTGGTGCTTGACACGTTTCGAGACGATCGGTAGATGGTTTTGCGTGCAATATTAACGATGTTCACAACCATCTGTCATGCTGATTGTGACCGTCCCCAACCCGTTTCGACGTCCTGTTGTAATTGAGATTTCTGGTGATGGAATCGTCCCTGATTCCAGCATGATACCTTTTGGCTGATCCGGGAAGCGCCGCCGGTGCCGTGTGGGGTGTTCCCGGTCGTGCAAAGCGGCCGTCATCTCCATGATGGACCGGGAGCGACCGTCTGTTTTGGATTATTGGAATTTCGCAACGATGTACAAGGCGATCCTGAAACGCCTGGGTCTTGAGTCTCTGGCCCAATCGTCACTGGCGATCGTCGGGGGCACGGCGCTGCTGATGGCGGGCGGGATCTTCCTGCTGATGATGGTGGGCGGCGTCACGATGTCGCCCGAACGTCAGGCGATGGTGTCGGTGGGGACCGTCGGGCTGTTCCTTGTGCTGAACCGCCGCAAGGGGCGCGGCATCACCTGTTTCCTGATGATGCTGTCGCTGATGGTGTCTCTGCGCTACATGTTCTGGCGGCTCAGTTCCACGCTGCAGCTGCATTCACCGTTGCAGGCCGTGCTGTCGCTGCTGCTGGTGCTGGCGGAACTCTACGCGCTGATGACGCTGTGCCTCAGCTATTTCCAGATGGCCTGGCCGCTGGGGCGCAAGCCGCTGAAACTGCCGGAGGACACGGCCGACTGGCCCGTGGTCGACGTCTATGTCCCCTCGTATAACGAGGAACTGTCGCTGGTGCGTTCGACCGTGCTGGGCGCGCTGGCCCTCGACTGGCCGGAGGACAAGCTCAACGTCTACATCCTTGACGACGGGCGGCGCAAAAGCTTCTGCGAATTCGCGATGGAGGCGGGCGCGGGCTACATCATCCGCTCGCAGAACAATCATGCCAAGGCCGGCAACCTCAATCACGCCCTGCGCGTGACGGAGGGGGAATTCGTGGTCATTTTCGACTGCGACCACATTCCCACGCGCGGATTCCTTAAAAAGACGATCGGCTGGATGATGGCCGATCCCAAGCTGGCGCTGCTGCAGACGCCGCACCATTTCTATTCCCCCGACCCGTTCCAGCGTAACCTCGCATCCGGCCAGCATGTCCCGCCAGAGGGCAACATGTTCTACGGGCTGGTGCAGGACGGCAATGATTTCTGGGATGCGACCTTCTTCTGCGGGTCGTGTGCCGCGATCCGCCGCTCGGCGGTGCTGAGCATCGGCGGGTTCGCCACCGAAACCGTGACCGAGGACGCGCATACCGCGCTCAAGATGCAGCGCGAGGGATGGCGGACGGCCTATCTGCGCGAACCGCTGGCGGCGGGCCTGTCCACCGAACGCCTGATGCTGCATATCGGGCAGCGCGTGCGCTGGGCGCGCGGTATGCTGCAGATCATGCGCGTGGACAACCCGCTGCTGGGCCCCGGACTGCGGTGGGAACAGCGCCTGTGCTACCTGTCGGCGATGTCGCACTTCCTGTTCGCGATCCCGCGGCTGGTCTTCCTCGCCTCGCCCCTGGCTTACCTGTTCCTGGGCCAGAACATCATCGCCGCCTCTCCGCTTGCGATCATGGTCTATGCGCTGCCGCACATCTACCACTCCATCGCGACGCTTTCGCGGATCGAGGGACGCTGGCGCTATTCCTTCTGGAGCGAGATTTACGAGACCACGCTGGCGCTGTTCCTTGTGCGCGTGACGATCATGACGCTGCTGAACCCTCACAAGGGGGAGTTCAACGTGACGGACAAGGGCGGCCTGCTGCAGAGCGGGTATTTCGACCTGAACGCGGTTTATCCCAACGTCTTCCTCGCCGGGGTGCTGGGGCTTGCGATGCTGCGCGGGATTGGCGGCATCTTCTGGGAATTCCACGACCGGCTGGCGCTGCAGTCCTTCATCCTCAACACGCTGTGGGTCGCCATCAGCCTGATCATCGTCCTCGCCTCCATCGCCGTGGGACGCGAGACGCGCCAGATCCGCCACAAGCCGCGCGTGCGCGCCCGCCTGCCGATCACCCTGGTGGATGAGGACGGGCAGCATTACCACGCCCATACAAGCGACATCTCGCTTGGCGGCATCGCGGCGCATGTGTCGGTGGAGCACGGGCTGACGCCGCATTCGCGCGTCACCATGCTGTTCCATGATGAAAAGGACGGCATCGACGTGCGCATCCCGGCCGTCATCCTGTTTGCCAAGGCCGACCAGCTTCACCTGCAGTGGTGCGTGGACAACCTGGAAGTCGAACGCCAGATCGTCGAGTTCATGTTTGGCCGCAACGATGCGTGGAGCAACTGGGACGATTTCCAGCCCGACCGTCCCCTGCGCAGTTTCCTGATGGTCCTGCGCAGCATTGGTGGCCTGTTCCGCCGGGGCGAAAGGCCGTTCCGCTGGCAGGCCCCGCAGGAAGCGCCGTCCGCGGCGGCAGCCCCCCAAGTCAAAGAAGAGAAACTGGAGAAGAAGAGCCTCGTGCTGAAACCCGTCCGACGGGGCGCTCAATGTGGCGCCACGGCCTCCCTCATCGTGCTGCTGGGACTGCCGATCGCAAGTGCGCCTTCCTTTGCGCAGGTTCCTTCCCATGACGCGCCCGTGGCCGCGACGCCGGGCGCCGCGCCTGCCGCGACGGGTGGCGGGGATGCGCCGGCTCCTGCTGCTGCCGCTGCCACCGACGCGGCGCCGGCCCCGTCGCCCGCCGTCGTGCTGCCGCCCGGCCCCGCGACGCTGCAGGCGCGCGAACGCCTGTCCGAACGGACCGGCGTGTCGCCTGCGGCCCCCTTTGGCGACACCAATACCGGCGCGCTGCCCGCCGACCCGACGGCCCCCCCGATCGACCCGGCGGACGCGGCGCGCGTCGCGGACGGGGAAATCACCCGGACCTCCACCTTCCGCGACCTTGGCCTGTCCACCGGGCCGCTGACGCTGCGCGGCTTCTCCCCGCTGCAGGGGCTGGATGTCATCGTGCCGGCCAACCGCGTCGTCACGCATGCCAAGATCACCCTGTCGGGCGCGCTGTCGCCGTCCCTCCTGCCGGAGGCGAGCGCGGTCAGCGTTACGTTGAACGAACAGTATGTCGGCACGATCAGGGTCGATCCCGACCACCCGCGTTTCGGGCCGATCACCTTTGACATCGATCCGCTGTATTTCACCGGCGACAACAAGCTGAACTTCCATTTCGCCGGCGAATACCGCCGTGACTGCAACGACCTGTACAACGAGGTCCTGTGGGCGCGGATTTCGGATTTTTCCACGGTGACGCTGACGACCACGCGCATCGCGCCTGACCGCAAGCTGTCGTACCTGCCCGCGCCGTTCTATGACCCCAACCTGCGCACGCCGCTGCGCGTGCCGGTGGTCATGCCCAATCCCAATTCGCACGGCGCGCTGAAGGCATCCGCGCTGGTGGCGTCGTGGTTTGGCAAGCTGGCCGATTTCCGCAAGGTGTCGTTCCCCGTTTCCACCACGCTGCCGGCATCGGGCAACGCGATCGCGATTGGCGAGAACCTGCCGGTGGATGCGCACAATAACCGTCCGGCGGGGCCGACCCTGTCGGAAGTGGAAAACCCCAACGACCGCCTGGGCACCATCCTCGTGGTGACGGGGCGCAACGCGGCCGAGGTCGAGGTCGCGGCCCGCGTGCTGGCCTTTTCGTCCGATACGCTGGGCGCGGTGTCGAGCAAGGTGGTCAACGACGTGACGCTGGAGCCGCGCCAGCCCTATGACGCGCCCGCCTTCGTGCCCACGAACCGCCCGGTACGCTTTGGCGAGCTGGTGGCTGCAAGCGACCTTCAGGCGGGCGGTTTCGCCCCGCCGGTCATGGCGCTGCCGTTCCACATGCCGCCCGACCTCTATACCTGGCGCAACCGTCCGTATCCGATGGACCTGTGGATCCGCGCGCCGGGTGGTCCCGTGGTGGACCTGGAGACGTCGCGCCTGGATGTCAGCCTGAACAACAACTACCTCACCAGCTTCACCCTCAAGCCGCCGGGGCTGTGGACCTCGTGGTCCGAACGCATGGTCAACCAGCATGCGGGCGCGGTGGAGCATATGGCCTCCCTGCCGTCATGGCTTCTGTTCGGGCAGAACCAGGTCCAGTTCGGCTTTGACGCCCGCCCGATCGACCGTGGCGTCTGCCGCCGCACCCCCGGCGACATCCACATGAGCGTGGATTCGGATTCGACGCTGGATTTCCGCCGCGCCTATCACTTCACCACGCTGCCGAACCTGTCCTATTTCGCGGAGGCGGGCTTTCCCTTCTCCCGCATGGCCGACCTGTCGGAAACCACGGTGGTCCTGCCGCACCAGATGGATGCGGGCACGGCAGGCACCTTCATGGACCTGATGGGCTTTTTCGGCGCGACGACATGGTATCCGGCCGCCGGCGTGCAGCTGATGGATGTGAACGAAGTGTCCTCCCACCCGCCCGATGGCGACGTGCTGGTGCTTTCGACCGCGTCGAACGCCCCGAAATTCGACGACCTGCTGTCGCGCTCTCCCTATGTCCTGTCGGACGGGCACATCCGCGTGGGCGAACATATGGGCCTGCAGGGGATCTGGTACCTGTTCCAGGATCATGACCATAACGGCGTCAAGGACGGCGTGCAGGCCAACCTGAACGCGCCGATCGCGGGGGCGGGCGTGCTGCTTGGCGCGCAGTCGCCGTTCCAGTCGCACCGCTCCGTCGTGGCGCTGATGGGCGACACGCCCGCGCGCATGCACGACCTTGTCATGGGCCTGCGTAACAAGGACGACGTCCCGCACATCCAGGGTGACCTCGTGCTGCGCAACGGTGACAAGCTGACCAGCTACCGCACGGCGCCGACCTACACGATGGGCTCGCTGCCGTGGTGGATGTGGATGGACTGGTACCTCGGGACGCGTCCACTGACCGTCTATGTGCTGGGCCTTGCCGGTGCGGGAATGCTGGCCGCAGCCGTGGTGCGCATGCTGCGTCGTCGTGCCCGTAAACGGATGGAAGAAGGGGAACAGATCAAGGAAACCCCGTCCGAAACGGACTAGAAACCGGTGCAGGGGCGGCATGCCACCGGAATTGTGGCGCGGGGATGTAAGTATCCCTGCCACTTCCGAAGAAATGGCTGCCGCCAGAACTGACGTTATTCGTACGTATTGTGGAGTTTTGATAGAAATGAGTGCACTTCTTGCCGGCCTTACGCTGCTGATTATTGGCGACAGCCATGTCACCTTCAAGGACTCGCTTTTGTCCGTGCTGCCTGAGGAATTTTCAAAGCAGGGCGCCAAGGTCGTGACCTATGGCGTGTGTTCGTCCACGGCGGCGGACTGGGTGGTCCCGAACCCGAACAACGGCTGTGGCGCGGCGCAGCGCATCGGTGACGAACCGATCGGCGCGCCGAACATGAAGCCCGCGTCGCCGCCGCCGGTCACCGGCCTGATTGAAAAGTGGCATCCGAACGTGGTCATGGTCATCCTTGGCGACACGATGGCCTCTTACGGTCAGAACGCGGTGTCCAAGGACTGGCTGGATGAACAGGTCAAGACCCTGACCTATGCCATCGGCAAGACGTCATGCATCTGGGTCGGCCCGACATGGGGCCAGTACAGCCCCCGTTATGGCAAGACCGACCAGCGCGCGACCGAAATGGCGACGTTGCTCAAGAGCGAGGTCGCGCCGTGCACCTATATCGACGGCACGCAGCTGATGAAGCAGGGCAGCGTCAACACCATCGACGGCATCCATGCGACGCCCGCCAGCTACAAGGAATGGGGTGACGCGATCGTCAAGGCGACGACCCCCGAACTGGAAAAGATGAAGGACGCGGCCCCGGCTGCCGCGCAGTAATCATTCAATAAAACAGAGATGTGTGGCGGTATCGATATGCCGCCACGCAGATGCCGGTGGTATTTACGGCATCACACGTGGAAAACTGCCCGATGCAACAGACTACAGCCGTCATGCCCGCCCAGAGCAAATGGCAACATATGCTCCAGCATGAGTTCTTTCCCAAGGACCGCCGCCGCGACATCGACGGGCTGCGTGCGCTCGCGATCATCGCGGTCGTGCTGTTTCATGCCGGCTGGCTGAAGGGCGGTTTTGTCGGCGTTGACATCTTTGTCGTCATTTCAGGCTATTTCATGGGGCGCTCCGCCCTGATGCAGCAGCCGTTCCAGCCCGCGCGCTTTGTCTGCCGCCGCCTGTACCGCCTGTTGCCCGCGCTGTTCTGCATGATCGCCATCGTATCGGCCAGCATGCTGTGGTGGGTGCTGCAGAGCGACCGCGCCGACATCGCGATCAACGGGGCGTACGCGCTGGTGTACCTGTCCAATTTCTGGGCATCGGGCCATGTGGGATATTTCCAGGGGCAGGCCATCGCCTATCCGTTCCTGCATACATGGTCGCTGTCGCTGGAAATGCAGTTCTATACGATCATTTTCCTCATGGCGCTGGTGCTGCCGTTCACCCGGCACCGCAAGCTTGCGATCAGCGGCATCTTCGCCATGTCGCTGGGCTACAGCATCTACAGCCATGTGGTTGGCGACACGCAGGGATATTACAACATCCTTGACCGCATGTGGCAGTTTTCCATGGGGACGATGATCTGGATCTTCCCCCGTCCGCAGCTGTCGCGGGCGCTGGCCAACGTGCTGTACCTGCTGGCGCTGGCGGTGCTGGTGGGATCGTGCCTGTTCTATGTGCTGGAATTCGCCTGTCCGTCGTACATGATGCTGTTCCCCTGCCTTGCGGTGGTGGGGATCATCATGCTGCCGCAGACGGATGTCGCGCGCTTTACCCTTGTGCCGGTATCGCCGGTGGGGGTGATTTCCTATTCGATCTACCTGTGGCACTGGCCCGCCATCGTGATGGCGAACTACCTGCTGTCGTTCCAGGTGTTTGGCGCGACGATGGCCGGCGTGCTGGGCCTTGTCATGGTCATCAGCCTGCTGAGCTACGTTTTCGTCGAGCGCGTCTTCCTTGATTACGAAGGCAGGGTGACGCCTGCGGTGCGCAATCGCGGCGCGGTCGCGCTGGTTGCGGCCTGCGGGCTGCTCGCCAGCGTGCTTGCGTATGTTTCGTATGTTTCGCGTGTTCACTGAAACACATCTTTCTATCGTGCAATGCCTGCGGGCGGGGACATGATGCGGCAACATAAAGCCATGACAGGGCTGCCCTGCATAAGGTCCATGCCTGGCCGTGCCGGCCTGCTGGGGGTTACGGCGCTGTGGGGGGTGGCGACGGTCGGGCTGCTCTGCGTGCCGCATGGCGCATGGGCGCGCTCGCAGCCCGCGGCCGCCCCGCCGGTCGCATCGCCCGCCGCCCCCGATGCGGAGGACGAGGCGATCGAACGCGCCGCCCATCCCACGCCCCAGGACGAGGAGGCGGCGCATCCCTATGCCGTGTCCGACGTGGATGAACCCGCCGACGCCCCCGTGGCCGCGCCGCCGACCGACCTTGTCCCGTCCAACCCGTCGGAAACGCAGGCGGTCGATGCCAGCGTGCAGCGCCTCGCACACGCGACGGAGGTGTTCGACCTGCTGCTCGATGAAGGCAGCTACTGGCTGACGCATCACGACCTGCGCCGCGGGCACGAGGCGGTCAGCCGCGCGCTGCAGATCGACCCGACCAGCCCGGAGGCCCTGTACCTTCAGGCGCGGATCGACATTTCGATGGGGCAGATGGCGCAGGCGCAGGCGCTGACGGACCGGCTGGCGCAGTCGGGGCGCATGTCGGACGAGGTGGCGCAGCTGCGCGGGATGATCAAGGCCGGGCCGGTGGATCCCAAGCTGCTGGCGGAGGCGCGGGCACTGGCCGCGTCGGGCAAGATGATGCCCGCGATGTTCAAGTACAAGGCCCTGTTCAAGAACGGCGACCCGCCGCCGGACATGGCGCTGGAATATTACCGCGTCCTTGGCGCGACCATCCTTGGCTATCAGGAGGCGCGGACCAAGCTTGCGGCCTATGTCGCGCACAATCCGCACGATCTTGACGCGGCGCTGACCTATTACCGGGTGCTGACCTATCGCGTGACCTCGCGCACCGAGGGGATGACCGGGCTGGAGCATCTGATCAACGGCCATGTGCCCACCGGCATCCATGAAGAGGCCCTGCGCGCCTGGCGCGAGGCGCTGCTGTGGGAGCCGATCATCGGCGATACGGTCCCGCTGTACAAGGAATGGCTGTCGGGGCATCCCGACGACGCGGAGGTGCATGCCCGCCTGATCAAGGCGCTGGAGACGCAGGCCACGTTCGATGCGGCCAATGACCGGATGGAGGGATACACCCTGATGGCGCAGCGGCGGTTCGGGGATTCGGAATCCCTGTTCCGCAAGGCGCTGGCGGTCGATCCCAACGATATCGACGCGCTGGGCGGCATGGGCCTCGTGGCGCAGGCGCGCGGGCAGCGCGATCAGGCGCGGGCCTATTTCGAAAAGGCGCTGAGCCTTGATCCCGACCATGCCGACCGCTGGCAGAAGGCGATCCAGGGGCTGAACAGCTGGAAGATGTCCGGCGGCATGCGCAGCGACCCGCTGGTGGCGGGGATCGCCCATGACATCGCCGTGGGGGACTTCGCCCAGGCGCATGCCGGGCTGGAACGTCTGGCGCGTCGCCGCAACAGCGCGCTGACGCTGCTGTCGCTGCAGGGCGCGCTGGCACGGCGCGAGGGCAACACGGCGGAGGCCATGATGGCCTATCGCGCGATCCTTGCCCGCTGGCCGGGCAATACCGACGCGCTGTTCAACCTTGCCGACCTGCTGATCGCCAGCGGCCACGGGGAGGAGGCGCGCGCCATGCTGCCGCGCTTTGGCAGCGGGCATCGCGCGATGGTCGATCACCTGCAGGCCGAGCTTCTGGCGTCGGAGGCGGCGCAGGCCCCCACCGACGCGGCGCGCATCGACCTGCTGCGCCGCGCGGTGGCGACCGATCCGCGCAACCCGTGGCTGCGCCTGCGCCTTGCCCAGACGCTGTACAACACCGAAGACGCCGCCAACCGGGCGGAGGCCGCGCGCATCATGAACGACCTGACCGCCCCGCCGCGCGCGGGCGTGCAGGCGTTGCAGGCGGGCGTGATCTATGCGCTGAGCCAGCATGACACCGCAACGGCGCAGCGCCTGCTGGCGCGCATCCCCGACAGCCAGCGCACGGTGGACATCGACGCGCTGTCGCAGCAGGCCGACCTTGCGCAGGAGGTGCACGATATCGAGGCGGCCCACCATTTCGACCGCAAGGCGCTGATGGGGCTGGCGGACCGCGCCGACCCGACCGGCGTGCGCGGCACGATGATCGGCAACGCCCTGATCGATCACAACATGCCCCAGTCCGTGCGTGAGGTGCTGCTTTCGGAAGAACGCATGACACAGGCGCCCCAGCCGCAGGAAATGCTGTCCTATGCCGGGCTGTACCTTCAGGTACACGACATTGCCGACGCGCGCCGCTGCCTTGACGCGTTCGACCGGCTGGGCCAGCAGCCTGGCGCGCAGGTCACCGCCGATCAGGCGCGCCTGCGTGAACAGCTGGGTCTGGCGGCGCAGATCCTGACGGCGGACCAGATGGACAATCACGGCCATCCCGCCCGCGCGAAAGAGGTGCTGGCGCCGCTGATGACGCGGTATCCGGATTCGGTGGACGTGCACCTTGCGATGGGCCGCGTGTACCAGGCCCGGGGCGAGGCGCAGCGCGCGCTGGCCGAAGACCGGGCCGCGCTGGCGATCCGGCCCAACAACGTCTATGCGCTGGCGTCGGCGGCGCGCGACGCGGGCGGCGCGGGCGAACTGGCGGCAGCGCGCGGCTATGCCCGGCATCTGTCCGACCTGCAGCCCGATGCCCCCGTCACGTGGGAAATCCGCGCGGAAATGGCCCGCATCGACCGCGATTCGCGCACGCAGCTGGCGGACCTTGACCACGTGCATGAACAGCAGTGCGACATGCCCGGCACCGTGAACTGCGCCCCGCATGAAAACTTTCGCGCCGATTACCGCTGGCCCGACATCGACAGCGAATATGTCAACCTGCGTGGCGCGACGCTGCCCGATACGTACCATTACCTGCAGCAGGACGACCAGATACAGGCGACCACCCGGCAGATGGTCTATCTGCGGGATTCGGTGTCGCCGCAGATCGACGCCAACACCTTCGTGCGCAGCCGCACCGGTCGCGTGGGGCTGGGGCAGCTGACGGAATTCGCCGTTCCCATCACCGGGACCATCCCGTTCGGGACGTGGGACCACCGGCTGTCATTTTCCGTGACGCCGACGCTGCTGTTCACCGGCGACCCGCTGCGCAATCCCAATTCGGCGCGGCAGTTCGGGACCGTGGCGGTCAACGGCGCGCGGCCGTGGGGATACCATCATTACTATACGCAGGGCGTGGGCCTGAACCTCAGCTATTTCAACCGCTGGTTCAGCGCGGATGTCGGGTCCTCACCCCTTGGCTTCCCCATCACCAACGTGGTGGGCGGGGTCGAATTCGCCCCGCACCTGACGCGTAACCTGACGCTGCGTGTCAGCGGCGGGCGGCGCATGGTGACCGACAGCGAACTGTCCTATGCCGGGGAACGCGACCCCGGCACCGGGCGGACATGGGGCGGGGTGACGCGCAATTTCGGCCACGGCGCGCTGGAATGGTCCGAGGCGGGATGGAACGTCTATGCCGGGGGCGGCTTTGCCTATCTGGAGGGGCATAACGTCATCGGCAATACCGAGACCGAGGCCGGGGCCGGCGGCAGCGCCACCGTGTGGGAGGAAAAGGGTCGTCAGCGCCTGCGTGTCGGTGGGGACCTGATGTATTTCGGCTACAAGCGCGACAGCTACTTCTTCACATGGGGGCAGGGGGGCTACTTCTCCCCGCGTGACTATTTCGGGGCGATGGTGCCGGTCGAATGGTCGGGCCACACCGAACACTGGACCTGGTTCCTGCGGGGGGAGGCGGGATACCAGAATTACCACAGCAACGGCGCGCCCTATTACCCGACAAGCTCCCTGCTGCAGACGACGGTTTCGACCCCCAATTCCTATGGCGGGTACGGGGCCAGCGGACTGGCGGGCAATGTGCGCGGGCGCGTGGTCTATCAGGTGGACCACCGTTTCCGCATCGGGCTGGAGGGGGGATACACCCGCGCGGGAACATGGTCTGAATCGGACGGGATGCTACTGTTCCACTACGCATTCGACGGACAGTAAGGAGCCTGCTGCATGACACGGACGCGTAAAAAGGCCACCGCGATGAAAAAGATGGCGCAACGCCGCACCACCCTGTTCGCAGCCCTTGCGCTGGCGGCGTTGCCGCAGGTCGCGTGGGCGCAGGCATGCCCCGACGCGGGCGATGGCACGCAGGGCCTGTGCATGCCCGCCACCGATGCGGCATCCGCCGGGATGGACCGTGCGCCGACTGCCCGCGACGACGCGCGCGCGGGATATCGCGCGGGTGACCTGTGGCAGGCGCACGGGCAGGTCTGGCAGGCGGAAACCGTGACGGCGGGGCAGGCGCGCTGGACCCGCATGACGCCCACGCGCCCCGCCGACACGTTCGGCGCGCACGCCCTGTTCGCCGGCGGGCCGATGCAGATGGTCTCGGGCTATCACGGTCCCGCGCTGGATGTGGAGGTCACGCAGGGCGGACAGCCCGCCGTGGTCACGATCGGCATCGGCGCGGACGGGGATCTGGACCATGCCGCCCTGCGCGCGGCGCTGGCGCGGCGCGACGGCGGGACGTTCGCCAATGTCGTGCGGGTGTATGACCAGTCGGGGCATGGCAACCACCTGGTGGCAACGCCGCAGCATGTCGTGCATGTGGGGGAGGTCCGCATCGCGGGCCATGACGCCATTTCGTGGGGGGAGGCCAACGGCCCCGGCGGCTTCATCCTGCCTGCCGGGGTGCGGGTGCGCGGCGATGGCTTCTTTTTCGGCACGACGGGGACCTATGCCTCCTCCAATTCCGGGTTCTCGGCGTTTCCCGTGCCGGTCCTGCTGGGCGAGGCGGGACAGAAAAACACCTTCAAGCTGTTTTTCGGCAGCTACAGCCTTGACGGCTTCGCGCATGTGGCCGACGGGATGGACCCCGACCACCGCACGGACCTTGTGGTCATGAACTCCCCCGCCGCCGTCAGCGTGTATGGCGACCATGACGGCTATCACCTCGATGCCGCGAACTCGGCCGGCACGTACATGCGCGGCGCGATGCCCACGGGGATGCTGTCGGGCGGGTATGTCGGATACAATGCCGACGGGGGCGAATGGTTCGTGCAGGGCCGCAACACCGGGCAGTGGACGGGCATCGTCATCGCCGATGTCGCGCCGCGCCGCGAGCAGGTCCGCGCGTTTCAGGCCGCCGCCGCCGTGGCGGGCGATTACATGCCGCAGCTGCGTTCGGTGTTCGTTGCGATCGGCGACAGCCGGACGGAGGGATTCCTGCTGGCGGATGGCCGCAACTGGCCCTATCTGATGCAGCGCCACGGCCGGTACCAGAGCTATGATTTCGGGGTGTCGGGGGCGACGACGCGGCAGATGGTGGGCATGCTGCCCGCGGCCGAGGCGGCGGGACGCAACGCGTCGTCCAGGGTCGCGGTGGTGTTCGGCGGGGTGAACGACCACCTGCCATACAACCACATCCCGGTGGACGAGACGCTGCGCAACCTTGCGCAGATCACGCGGCGGCTGAAGGCGGCGGGATTCCATGTCGTCATCATCGCGGAGGCGAACACCACCGGCGCGCCGCGCGCGGAGATCCAGAAGGCGATCGACAGCCACATGATCACGGTGGACGCGGAAATCGACCCCTTTGCGCCGGGGCAGCCGATGGCCGACGTGGGCAACCGGACGTACTGGTTCGCGGATTACACCCATCCGTCGCAGCACGGGCACTGGGTCCTGTCGGAAACGGTGTGGAAACGCGTCGGTGGATGGCTGATGCAGCCGGCGCGTAACTGACGGCCGCGCCCGGCTGGGAAGGGCTATTTCAAAACAACCTGTTGATGATAAAAGTTTTTGGGTGTCGCCTTTTTTCAAAAAGGCGACGTCTTTCAAAGCTTTTTGAAAAAAGCTTTACCAAAAACTTTCATGATTTCAGGGTTTTGTGGACAGGGCTGGCGACAGGATTTGCCATGCCCCCGATGCAGGCGACATACTGTCCCCTTCGCCGGAGAGTGCCTGCATGTCCCTGTTTCGCGTGTCCGACCATTGTGACGGAGCCCGTTTTTATAACCCCGCCAGCATTCTGCCGCCCGGATGGCGTCCGCGCGGGCTGCGGGCGTGGGACATCTGGAAATGGCAGCGCAATCGCCCGCCCTCCGACTGGCCCGCATGGATCGACAATCCCGTTCCCACCGGCGACCCGCGCCAGCCACCGCCGGCAGGCGCGATTCAGGTGACCTTCATCGGCCACAGCACCTTCCTGCTGCGTATCGCGCGGGCCGACGGGTCGGTGCTGACGGTCCTGACGGACCCGATCTTTTCCATGCGCTGTTCGCCGGTGCAATGGGCCGGGCCGCGCCGCGTGCGCGCGCCGGGGCGGCGGATGGCGGACCTGCCGCCGGTTGACGTCATCCTCGTCTCCCACTGCCATTACGATCATATGGACCTGCCGTCGCTGCGCGCGCTGGCGCGTCGGGGGGATGACCCGCTGGTGGTCGTGCCGTCGGGCAACGCGCGGCACCTGCGCCGCACCGGGCTGCGGCGCGTGGTCGAACTGGACTGGTGGGACAGTGTGGAGCTTGCGGATACGCGCATCACCGCGACGCCCGCGCGTCATGCCGCCGCCCGCACGCCGTTCGACCGCAACCGCAGCCTGTGGGCGGGCTTCATGCTGCGGGTGGCGGGGCCGCAGGGCGTGCGGCAGGCATTCTTTGCCGGGGATACGGCGCATGGCCGTCACTGGGGCATGATCCGCGACCGGCTGGACGCGCCGGACGTGGCGCTGCTGCCGGTCGGGGCCTATGACCCGCGCGACCTGATGGCGTCCGTCCATGCAACACCGGAGGAGGCATGCGCGGGGTTCATGGAACTGGGCGCGCGGCGGGGCGTGGGGATGCATTTCGGCACGTTCCGCCTGACGGACGAACCGATGGACGAACCCGTGCGCAGGCTGGCGCGCGCCGTGGCGGCGGCGGGACTGCCGCCCGATGCCTTCACCACGCTGGGGCATGGCGAATGTCGCGACATCGCGTGCGTTCAGCCCGCCACCGCCGACGTGCGATAGGGGCGCACGCCCATCAGGATGTCCCGCGTTGTCCGCAACGCGCGGGCCAGGCGGCCCGGTTCGCGGTGGATCCTGAACGCCACCGCGTTTCCCAGCCAGTAATGGAACAGTTCGCGCGCCACGTCCGCCGGGTCAGTGACCGGACAGATCGATCCGTCCGCCACCCCCGCGCGGATCCCCCCGTCGAGGAGCGAGACCAGCATTTCGATCCCGTCCACCATCACCCTGCGCATGTCTTCGGAAAACTCGCTGACCTCCGCACCGATCTTGACGATCAGGCATTTCTGCCGCGGGTCGGGGCCGGTTTCGCACGCCACCCATGATGACCAGTATTCCATCAGCCGATCCCGCCCCGACAGGTGGGTGCGCGACAGGAACCCGCGAAGCGTCGCCACATGTTCGGCAATGCCGTGCCGCAGCAGTTCCTGTCCGAACACGTCCTTTGACGCGAAATAGTAATAGAACGATCCCTTGGGCACGTGGGCTGCGGCAAGCACGTCATTGATGCTGGTGCTGGCAAAGCCCCGCTGCGCGACCAGGGGCCATGCCTGTTCCAGCAGCAGCAGACGGGTGGCGGATTGCATCGGGGTGGCGGCCATTACGGGCGATCAGTTCCGGCGCGGGGGGATGGGTTCATGGACATGCGTGGCAAGTCTAGCGCAACATGCGAGAAGTAAAACATGCTTATGATATACAGATTTATTCCATGATGGTGACGGATGCGCCGCCGCAGGAACGGGACAGCGCACGGTGACATGCATACCCGTTCCGCCCGTTCCTGTCAGGGGGGCGGGATGTCAGGGAATGTATCATCGCGCATGTATCGCGGCGGGACCCCACGAAATCACGCCGCATTTTGTATGTTTGTTCCCGTGATGGGGGATTCGTCATTCCCCGCCAGAATGACTGTCGGGCACAAGTCTGTCATGAAACACGTGTTTCTGATATATTGTTATATATAAACAATAAAATCATGATTTCAAAAACAACAAAAATAATAGTTGTTTTTAAATAAAACATCACAGATTCGTTTTATGCTTGACATCCCATCCCCCGCTGATAGGGTGCGGACGTCATCAGGACGGTATTTTCCATCCAGGGATCAGCATCATGACGATATGCATGCGTGGCTATGGCCGATGTTGGGGACCCGTCATGCGGGCACACCCCGGATATTCCCCCCCGGCGCGATAGGCAGTCATCGGATCTGTCGGAATCGTCCCGGAATGGCACAGGATTTTTTCGGATTACAGATCATGCTTGAATCAACAATCATTGAAATTGACGGCATCTTTGTCGGAACCGCGATCGTGCTGGCGAACGTTGCGGGCCGACGGTTTTACGCCACCCACGACCGGGTGCGCGCCCTGCATAACGCCGTGCTGCCCGACCTTGGCAGCCTGCGCCGGCGCGTGGCCCGCCTGTTCCGCGCCACCACGCCCTGAGCGGGGCCGGATTGTCCCGTTCAGGATAATCCCTGTCCGGCGCAACATGAAATCAATGTACGGTGTCGGTCATCCGCTGCCAGTCATGCTGCGGATGACCGGCCCCAGATACCGGCCTCAGATAAAAACGACAAAAGTTTCCGGGGGTTGCCTTTTTTCAGAAAGGCGACGTTCTTCGAAGTTTTTTTGAAAAAACTTCACCAAAAACTTTTATGATTTCAGGGTATTGTCAGGCCGATCTTTTCAGGCGGTCTCCGGGCAGTTTTCCAAAAAACTTTTGTGATGACACGATGCTTTGTCACCGTGCCGTCAGAACCGGAACACCAGGTTGGACTGGTAATAGGTTCCGCTTGACCCGCCCGCCGCGTTCAGGGCGCGCGAGGTCATGAAGCGCGAGACATACTGCGTCCATGACAGGTGGGTATTGATCTGCCACGCCAGCGACGCCTGCGGCGCCATGCCGATGAACTTTCCCCCGAAATTCCCAGAAAAGCTGTATGCGCCAGAGGATTTGTAAACCCGGTCGTTCGTGCTGTCGCGCCAGAACAGGGGATACTTGATCTGGATGCTGACGGATTTGAAGGGCGTGATGCGCACCAGCGGCGCAAAGCTGATGAGGTTGGACGCCGTCATGTAGGTCGTGGTGTCGAGGTAGTTCGTCTGCGGATTGAAAGGCGAGATGTAGGTCCCGATATCCCCGCTTTTCCGGGCGTCATTGCCGCCCGAATACACGTCCGTCTGGATCCCGGCAAACGTATGCAGGTGGTCCTTTGGCACGCGGTAGCCGACGATGGAGTTGATGGCATAGGCGCTGACATTGCGCGCGACGTTGGTGCCGGCGTAACGGAAGACGCCGCCCTGCCATATGCCGCCGACTGAAAATTCGATCGGCCCGGCCTGTCCGTGCCAGCGCACGCCGAAATTGTTGCGCGTGTTCGATCCCTGCGCCGTGCCGGTCGCCGTTGAAATCGCCCCGGCCGAGCCCGACAGCTTGTAGCCGATATAGAACGCATCGACGAAGGAATAGCCCCGTTCGCCAAGGAAGCGGAAATCCGGCGGCGCCCATGTGGTGTCGAAGCCGTACAGGCGCGTGGCGTAATTTTCCGTATCATGGAACATCTTGTTTTCGCTGTCGTTCGTCTGCACGAAATCCCACGCATCAATGCGGATGCGTTTCCAGATGGCATAAGCGCGAAACCCGTCCCATGACAGTGGCACGTTGGGCGTTTCACGGTTGTACAGCATGTAGGACGGCGCATCGAGGAACTGCTGGCGTCCGAACATGAATCCTGTCTTGGCCCCCAGCAGGTTCCACTTCGTCTCCACGAACGCCTGCTGCGCATCCAGCCGCTTGCGATAGGTGGAGCCATAGCCGTATCCGCCCCACCCGGCCGCATCGGCATTGATCAGCTGTCCGAAGAAACGCAGGTGCGTGCCGATATGCAGGTCCGCGCCATACAGGTTGCGCACGCCAAAGCGCCCGGAATCGTTGGGTTTCTGCGTGCCGAGGTTGGGGCGGGATTCGAACCAGTTGCGCAGCCGCGTCTCCCCCGAGAAGCTGATCCACACCGACCCGCTGGAATTGAGGGGGATGTATTTCAGCACGTCGAACGGGTCGCCATGTTTCGTGCTGTTGCGCAGACGGCTCCAGTCCTCGGCCCAGGGGGCGACGCCGTACTGGCCCACCGGGCCAAAGCCCGCGGCCTCCCCATTGCCGCGATTGAACACGCCCCAGTCATAGGGATGGCCGTTGATGCGGTTCTGCGCCCCGGTCATGACGATCGGCTGTCCCACCGGGTTGGCGTGGGGATAGGTCTGGATCGGCGGACGTGGGCCGACATGCACCGTCAGGTTTTCGGGCTGTCCCCCGGTGGATTGTGTCCCGGCGGACGTGCCCGGCGTCGCGGGGGCGGGCGTCGCCGTGGCGGATGTTTTCGCAACCTCGCGTGCGCCCGGTGCCGCATGGGTGGACAGGCGGTGGGTGGGCGTCACGTCCGTGGCCGCGTGGGCGCGCGTGCCCGCCATCGTGCCCATGGCCCCCAGCGGCAGGACCAGCGCGAAGGCCGCCGCCGGCCGGACAAGCAGGCCCCGCGCGCCGCGAACGCCGGCAAAGGGGACGCTGGCGATGTGTCTGCTGGCGATGTCCCCACTGGTGATGCCCCCATTGGCGACGGGACCATTGGCGGTGTGGGAAATGATGGCCTGCGGGCCTGTCGCTGCTGACCGTGGAAAAGGTGCCATGGGGGGACGGGCCATCTTTGCGAAGGGGGAATGGAAAGGCAGGGATATCCGTAATGTGTTTTTATAATACGGTCAACGACGTTAGTTTATGAAACACAACACAATGAAAGTAATTACGTAAAACGCTACCGAGGCCGGAATCATGAAATGAAAATAACTATATGATATATAACAATAAACATGAACATCTGGGCCGCCATCCCCGTGGCGCATATACCACACATACATATGTAATTTACACGAAACACGAACCTGAAAGATGATTATTGACAGGTTTCCGGCGTGTAAATTAGGGTATTAAACGATTGAATATGGTTTATTATCCACCCTCCCGATCCCGGTGGCGCGGCCCATAGGCGGCGCGCGGGGACGGGACGCGCCACGCGGGATGCCGACGGGAAAATCCTATCATGAAACCATCGTCCTTTTTCACACGTCGCGATGTGCTTGGCGCGGGGCTGGGCGGGGCCGCGCTGCTGGCGTGGCGGCCGCGCGCGGCGCGGGCGGCGACGGGGCTGCTCAACGTCTCCTACGACCCGACGCGCGAACTGTATCAGGAGATTGACCGCGCATTTTCCGCGCAGTGGGCGCGCGCGCATGGCGGCGCGGCGGTCATGGTGCGGACCTCCCACGGGGGATCGGGCGCGCAGGCCCGCTCCGTGCTGGAGGGCGCGCCCGCGGACGTGGTGACGCTGGGCCTTGCCTATGACATCGACATGCTGGCTGCCAGCGGCCTGCTGTCCGCCGACTGGCAGGGGCGGCTGCCGCACAATTCGACGCCGTTCACCAGCACGATCGTCTTTCTGGTGCGCAAGGGCAATCCGAAGAACATCCATGACTGGCCCGACCTGATCCGTGACGGGGTGGAGGTCGTCACCCCCAACCCCAAGACATCGGGCGGGGCGCGCTGGAACTACCTTGCCGCGTGGGGATGGGCGCTGCGCCAGCCGGGCGGCACGCCGGACACGGCGCGGGCGTACCTACGGTCGCTGTTTTCGCATGTCCCGGTGCTGGAAACCGGCGCGCGCGGCGCGACCAACAGCTTCGTTCAGCGCGGATCGGGCGATGTCCTGCTGGCGTGGGAGGACGAGGCCCTGATGGCGACGCGCGACATCGGGCCGGACCAGTTCGATATCGTGGTGCCGCCGCTGACCATCCTTGCCGAACCGCCGGTCGCGGTGGTGGACCGCAATGCGAAGGCGCATGGCACGACGGAACTGGCGGGGGCGTACCTGGATTTCCTGTTCACCGACGCGGGACAGCGGATCGGGGCGAAACATTATTTCCGGCCCGTCACGCCCGCCATCCTGTCGGAAAACCGCGCGACCTTTGCCGATACCGCGACATTCGACATCGCCTCGCTGGGCGGGTGGGCGCAGGTGCACAGGACGCATTTCGCCGAAGGCGGCGTCTTTGACGGCATCTATGCCCGATGATGTCGCCCCGATGACGGCGCGTAACGCCATGACCGCCACGGCGGCGTGGGCGCGGGCCCGCATCGCCCCGCGCGGGCGTGATGGCCTGCCGGGCCTGCGGGTCGGGCTGTCGCTGACGCTGGCGTGGCTGGGGGCGCTGGTGGTCCTGCCGCTGGCGGCACTGCTGGCGCGGCCGTGGGCGGATGGGATGGGCAGTGGCCTCGCCGTGTTCTGGCACATGCTGCATGACGGGCGGATGCTCGCCGCGCTGCGGGTCAGCTTCGTCTCCGCCCTTGTGGCGGCGGCGGCGGACCTGCTGCCCGGCGTGGTGATCGCATGGGCGCTGACGCGTGGGGACATTCCGGGGCGGCGGGTCATCGATGCGCTGATCGAACTGCCCTTTGCGCTGCCGACGGCGGTGGTGGGCATCACGATGGCGACGCTGTATGGCCCGCATGGCTGGATCGGCGGGCCGCTGGCGCGGCTGGGGCTGAAGGTCGCGTTCACCCCGGCGGGGATTGTCGTGGCGCTGATGTTCGTGGGCCTGCCGTTCGTGGTGCGCACCGTGGCCCCCGTGCTGCGCGCCCTGCCGCGCGAGGCGGAGGAGGCGGCCCGCACCCTTGGCGCGACGCGGGTGCAGGTGATCGCGCGTATCATCGTCCCCGCGCTGTATCCCGCGCTGCTGACGGCGTTCGCCATGGCGTTCGCGCGCGGGGTGGGCGAATACGGGTCGGTCATCTTCATCGCGGGGAACCAGCCGTACCATACCGAAATCGCGCCGCTGCTGATTGTCATCCGCCTGCAGGAATATGACACGCGGGGCGCCAGCCTGATCGGGGTGGTGCTGGTGGCGGTGGCCCTGGCCTCGCTCGGGGGGATCGCATGGCTGCGCCGGCGCGTCGCGCGGGGCGGGCCGGGGGGTGGCGTATGATAAGGACGGGCGACATGACGACGCGGGCCGGGCGCTGGGCCTTTGCCGCGCTGGTGTGGCTGCTGGTGGGGGTCATGGTGGTGCTGCCGCCCGCGCTGGTGTTCGCCACCGCGCTGCGCCACGGCCTGGTTGCCGCGCTCGATACCCTGCGCGATCCCGATGCGCTGTCGGCCATCCGCCTGACGCTGGTGATGACGGGGCTGGCGGTGGCGATCAACACGTTCTTTGGCGTGATGGCGGCATGGACGCTGGCGCGGTTTTCCTTTCCGGGGCGCGGGCTGCTGATCGTGCTGGTGGAACTGCCGCTCAGCGTATCGCCCGTGGTGGGGGGGCTGGTGTGGCTGCTGGTGTTCGGGACGCAGGGATGGTGGGGGGCGGTGCTGGAACGCTTGGGCTTTCCCGTCATGTTCGCCCCGCCGGGCATCCTGCTGGCGACGCTGTTTGTCACCTTCCCCTATGTCACGCGCACGATGATGCCGATGCTGCGCCACATGGGCCGCGCGCAGGAGGAGGCCGCCGTGATGCTGGGGGCCGGGATGTGGCGGGTCCTGTGGCACGTGACCCTGCCGGGGGCGCGTTCGGCGCTGCTGTCGGGGGTGCTGATGACCACGGCGCGGGCGATGGGCGAATTCGGCGCGGTGTCGGTCGTGTCGGGCCATATTCCCGGCCTGACGGAAACGATGCCCCTGCATATCGAGACATTGTATAACGGGTACCAGACGGTCGCCGCCTTTGCGATGGCGGCGCTGCTTGCGCTTATGGCGATGGGTGTCGTCGCGGCGCGCGGCGTGGTCGGGCGCATGGGCAGGAGCGGCGGGGACGTCGCGGCCCGCGGGATTGGGGACATGGCATGAGCTTACGCCTTGAACATCTGACGCGCCGCGTCGCGCGGCATGGCCGCCCGATTGTCGATGACGTCTCGCTGGAGGTCGCGGACGGCAGCTTTACCGCGCTGCTGGGGCCGTCGGGCGCGGGCAAGACGTCGCTGCTGCGGATCATCGCCGGGCTGGACGCGCATTGCGACGGGCGCGTGTTCATCAATGCGCAGCGCGTGGACATGATGGAGGCACGGTCGCGCAACATCGGTTTCGTGTTCCAGAATTACGCCCTGTTCGATCATATGACGGTCGCGCGCAACATCGGATTCGGCCTGTCGATCCGTCCCCGCGCCCTGCGGCCCGATCGCGCGGGCATCGCCGCGCGGGTGGAGGAACTGCTGGAACTGATGCACCTGCCGGGCATGGGGGGACGGTATCCGCACGAACTGTCGGGCGGACAGCGGCAGCGCGTGGCGCTGGCCCGCGCGCTGGCGACGGGGCCGCGCGTGCTGCTGCTGGATGAACCGTTCGGCGCGCTGGACCCGCTGGTGCGGCGGCGGATCCGCGGCTGGCTGCGTGATCTGCATGACCGTCTGGGCCTGACCACCATCCTTGTCACCCACGACCGGCACGAGGCGTGCGAGCTGGCGGATGCCATCGCCCTGATGCGCGACGGGCGGATCGTGCAGGCCGGCAGCCCGCAACAGCTGCTCGACACGCCCGCGACCCCCTTTGCCATGGAGTTCATGGGCGAGGTCACGCGCCTTGCCGGGCGGGTTGTGGGGGGACGCTTCATCGCGGACCTGCCCGATGTGCGGCCCGTCATGGCGGGCGGGCCGGATGGCGTGGCGGAACTGCTGGTGCGGGCGGGGGACGTGCGCCTGCTGCCGGGGCAGGGGGCTGCGACGGCGTGGCTGCGTCAGGCGCATGGACCGATCGGTACGTTCGATGTCATGAGCGGACCGGACACCATCCGCCTCGATGCGGTGATCCCGCCGGGCGACGGGCGCATTGTCGTCAACTGCGCGCTGGACGTGTCCGCCGGGCGGGTGGCGCGGGACGGGCAATGGCTGGGGGCGACGGATGTTCCCGCGCCATCGGGCAGTGCCTGCGTCGCGCGGGCCTGAGCCTGGTGGAAAAGGGGGGGATGGTTTCCGGGTGTTGCCGTTTTTTGGAAATGTGATGTTCTTCTGAAGCTTTTTGAAAAAAGCTTCACCAAAAACTTCTTTTGTGATGATGCGGGGTTTTTGGGGGTGGTGTCCGGAACGTCCCGACGATGGAGGGCATAAAAAACGCATGCCACGGGGGGGGACCATGACATGCGTGAAGTAATTTCTGCGCCCCGGTTGGCCGGACCCGGCCCTGCTGTCCCGCACCGTGGGGGATGGCGGGGACACGGGCAACAGGGGGGACGGAATTGACGATCCGTCTCCTCCGGTCGCAGGGGGGCTAGATCTTGTTGATCGTGCCCTTGACGCCGCCGACGGCTTTTTCGGCGCTGCCCTTCAGCTTCTGGGCGGTGCCCTTGGCCTCCAGTTCCTCGTTGCCGGTTGCCTTGCCGACGCTTTCCTTGATGGAGCCAACGGTCCTGTCGGCCGTGCCCTTCATCTTGTCGGTGAATTCACCCATGATTGCGATTCCTGATTCCATTATGTTCGGACCGGGCCTGCCCGTGCCAGCGCGTTCGCGCCGATACGTCGGTCAGTATGTCCGATGACCGGACCGGATCGGTCGGCCATATGGTTCAAACGTCGTGCCCGATGCGGGGTTGCATGTGGACCGACAAAAAATAATCCGAATTTACTGTCCGTTTCCATGTATTTCATGAATCTTTATTCATGATTTATTTACACATATCTGCGATACTGAACCCGACAGTATCCCGGAATCATAAAAGGTTCTGGTGAAGATTTTTGCAAAAGCTTCGAAAGACATGACATCTTTCAAAAAAGAAACATCTGTTTCGATCGGCAGCCTGTTTCAGGACAAAACCTGAAACATGACAATGTCTGTTCATGCAGCACCATGCCGCTGTGCGGATAGGGCGGGCGGAACATCCATCCCGCCCGCCCGGTGGCCGTCATGAAGGAAAACGGCGGAGGTTCCCGGTTTCCATATTTTTGAAAAACACGGCGTCCATATCGGTTTTCCGGAAAATTCCCACAGCGGGAACATCGTCGCGACGGGCGGGATGCTTCGCCCGTCGCAATGCCTCCTTACCAGTAGGGATAGACCGGCGGCGGCGGTGGAGGCGGTGGCGGGCCATAGCCCCAGATGGGCGGCGGCGGCCTGCGCCAGACTGGCGGCGGGGGCCGGTGCCATCGCCGTTCATGGCGGGGGCCGTAGTAATAACCGGGGGGTCGCGCCATCGCAAGGACGGGCGACATCCCGACCAGCAGCAGCGCCAGCGCGCCGAGTATTTTCCTGTTCATCGTCAATCTCCACAACGGGTCGGTCATGTGCCATCCGACAGAACGATTGCGGCAACAGTGGGGAGGGAACGGGGCACGGTCCTGATGGCGGTCAGCCGAGCATCAGGCGCAGCGCCACCAGGAATGCCATTGCGACGGCAAGGGAAACCATCCCCTCGATAAGCTGTTCCTTCATCCCTGTTTCCTTCCCGATCTGCCGAAGGTTTTTTCAGCAGATCATTAAGGTCGCGCGAAACAGGTGACAAGGCGGGGTATTGCCGGTGGGTCGTCATGTGCCGGTGGGGCGCGGTGCGGCGGGCCGTGCCCTACCACCCCCGGCCGGGCGAGGGACCGCCGGGACGGCCGCCATACTGGCCACCGCCATGATACCCGTCGCGATAATATCCGTCGCGGTGGTGGTGATGCCAGTCGCGGCCGCCGTAACAGCCCGCCAGCGACATGAAGCACGCGAAAATCGCAATCGGGCGCAGCCATGTCATGAAAATGCTTCCCCGGCGGACATGCGCGCGCATGACAGCGTGATGGCGTTGCGCGATGGTGGGGAATGGGCCGGATGTTGTCATGATGATATGTCCCGTGGCCCGTCATGGGCCCCAAACGCAGGCGCATGTGGATACGCGCCCGGATTCATGAAAGGGAACGGATGGCCGGATGCAGGGTTGCCTGTCCTGCGCATGATCCTCCATTCCCCCTTTTCGTGGCATGGGTCCGCCCCGTTCCCCCCTTGCACAGGGCGGAGACGAACGGGGCAGGAACATGAGGTGCCGGGGAAATGTGGCGGATTTCGGCCATGTTGATGGCGCGATGAAAAAACCGCCGGAACGGACGGTACGCCAGGCCGGATGGGGATGGATGGCCGCGATGATGCCAAAAGGCTGTCGCGACCGTCCATGATGTCGCCCCGCCATCGAATGCGATATCCGGCGCGCGGGTGGGGGAGGGGGAAGGTCAGTCGTTGCCTGTGGCGCGGTCGAGGCTGCGCCCCGCCTTTTCCGCCGGTCCCTTGGGCGGGTCAAGGGTGTCCTGAACCTTGTTTCCGAAGTGGTCCACCTTTTCCCCCGCTGTTTCATGATGCCGCTTGCATCCGGCAAGGCCGGTACACGCCAGCGTAAGCGACAGCGTCAGGATGGTCATGGCGCGTGTGGTTTTCATGGTTGGGTTGGCTCCAGATAAAGGAGTACGCAAAACGCCTGCCCTGACATCCGGTTGCCTGCGGGGCGGGGTTTTCGCGTGCCCCCCGTCACGTCAGACGTGATCGCCGGAGGGCGCCTTCTGCGCCGGGGCGGGGGGCATCGTGCTGTCGGGGGTGGCGGGATGGAACATGGCGCGGCAGCGCGGTGACAGGCGATCGCTCTTGCGCTGCAGGCATGCGGCGATCCGCCCTTCGTCGGGGATGGACGTCGCGCACAGGCGCAGCGCGTCGCCCTGGCACGCGCTGGCCTGTCGCTGGCGGGTGGCGTTGTCCCTGCCCATTGCCGGAAACGTGCCGAGCACGCCGCCAAGCAGCATCGCGGTCATCAGAAATGGAAATCGTCGCATGCCCGTCCCGATCAGGTCACAATCACTGGGTTCGGGTGCCCAACGCATAACGCAACAGCGGGTTCGACGGGCATGCGGACAGGATGGCACAGAAGGAAACGTTCCCGTTATGGACGGAAGGTTTCGAAAAACCGGTTTCCCTGTTCCGGGGGCGGGTGAAAACGGAAAAGCAGTTTCTGGTGATGCTTTGCGAAGACGCCGCTTTTTTGAAAAAAGGCGGCACCCGAAAACCTTTACCGGCTTTTCGTCACGACATGACTGCCGGGCTGTATCCTTGGAAATCGTCTGGGGATACAGATCCGGCAATATCCTGAAAATTGTAAAGGTTTCTGGTGAAGCTTTTTGCAAAAAGCTTCGTAAAACATTGCCTTTCGTGAAAAAGCGACACGTGGAAGCTCGTATCGCTTTTCATCAGCGGGCTGTTTTCAGACAGCCTCTTACAGGATGCCGCCCGCGATCGGCAGATTCACGCCGGTCATGTAGCTTGAATCCTCGCCCAGCAGGAATTCCACCACGCCGGGGATTTCGTCGATATTGCCATAACGGCGCATCGGCACGCTGCCGATCATCTGTTTCGCGACCTCTTTGGGGTCGGTGGAGAAATACTGGCTGCCGACCTTCGCCTGCAGTTCCACCTGCCGGTCCCACATCATGCCCGGCCCCATGAAGGCGGGGCTGATGGCGTTGACGCGGATGTTGTAGGGCGCAAGGTCCTTGGACGCCACTTCCGTCAGGCCGACGATCGCGAATTTCGACGCGGCATAGGCCGCCATGTTCGGCGGCCCCTGCACGCCGGCCATGCTGGCGGTGTTGACGATGCGCCCGAAGCGACGGTCGATCATGTGCCGCGCCACGGTGCGCAGGACATGGAACGCGCCGCGCACGTTGATGTCCATGACGCGGGCGAAATCGTCCTCGGGGTAATCCTGTACCGGTGCGAACGCGCCCTGGTACCCGGCATTGTTGAACAGGAAGTCAATGGCGCCGAAATCGGCCACGACGGCGGCGATGGTGTCGCGCACCGCCCCGATGTCGGTCACGTCGCAGATGTACGGACGCGCCGCCACGCCATGCGCCGCGACATCCGCCACGGCGGATTTCAGCGCGTCGGCATTCATGTCCAGCAGCGCCACCGCCGCGCCCGACTGCGCCAGCCGTTTTGCGCATGCCAGCCCGATATTGCCTGCCGCCCCGGTGACGACCGCCACCTTGCCAGAAAATCTGTGGGTTTGTCCTGTCATGAAGATGTCCTTTGTGAAACCGGCCGGATTTTATACGCAACTCCCCCCGGCGCGATCTGTTGGCACCTTATGGATGGGGTGAGCAATTACCCATGTCAACACGGTTGAAGGAGAGGCGTTTTATGGGACGCATCACGAAAATCACGGCGGCTTTCGCCCTGCTGGGCGCCCTGGCGGCGTGTGACAAGCCCAAGCCGCATGGCGGCGGGTCCGATGACGGGGGCGGCCCCGGCGTCAGCACCCATGGCGGCACGGCGCCGCAATAGGGGATAATTTTCCCCCCCCTTTTCCATCCTGCTTTCATCCCGTCCCCATCTGCTTTCGACGCGTCCGGTATCGCGACAGGCGGTATCCGGCGATGGATGGCGCGTACGCGCTGCGCGGCGGGATTTCCCGGTCAGTAAAAAATTATGGAGTGCCCGATGCGCCATGTCCCCATGCGCCACGCCCCGATGCACCACGCGATGACGCGTATTGTATGTATCCTCATGCTGGTGGGGGTGGCCGCCTGTTCCGCACGGCATGCCGCCCCGCCGGGTGGCAGCAGCGCCCCCAACGGCATGGGCGGCGTCAGCGGATCGCCACAGCAGGCGGGCGGCGGCCCCGGTAGCGCGGGTGGCCCCGGAATGTGATGCGGCCGGATGTGCCCCGTGTGATGGGGCCCTGCATCATGGAAACATGCGTGCGGCGGGGATGACCGGATGACGGCGTCCGCAATATCGCGCCCACGGCGTGGCGGTCCCTGTCAATGCGGCTTATGTCACTGTCGCCATGACATTCTTATGATCGGCGGCGACGCGAATTCATGAAAAATCCACATTGTAGGATGGGCGATTGCGATATGCTGCCTTTCATACAGTGCTGGTTACCGCTGCATGACGGAGGTTACGCCATGAAACGCTCGATCCGACAGATTCCGCGCGAAATCCGCGACGAATGGAAACAGACGCTGGTGCATGCCTGGAATCGCACCGGCCGGCCCGCCCTGCGGGAATGGCCGAATCGTACCGTGGTCAAGGACGTGATGGAACAGGCGCTGTGCGCCGAACGGCCCTGCGCCGCGCCCTCTGGCGCCTGACGGCGGCGCGGCGATTCAGGGATTGTCTGGAAAAGGTGGTCCCGGTCATTCCTTGAAATGATGAAGGTTTTGGGTGTCGCCTTTTTTCTGGAAAGGCGGCGTTCTTTGAAGCTTTTTGCAAAAAGCTTCACCAAAAACTTTTATTTCTGTTGTCGGCAGTCTCTCTCTGTGGGTGTTTCAGCCCGCGTGGGGGCGCTTCTTTTCCAGATTCGTCCCGCCGCCCCGCGCGGTGATGATCCGCACCGCGCCGTTGGTGATCGCGGCGGCGGCGACGATTCCCGTCACGCTCGACCCCGCATCCAGGCCCAGGCGGTGGCCTTCGGGGCGCAGGTCCCCGATTTCCTTGCAGACATGGTCCGGCCCCACGGGAATCCGGTGTTCGAACGTATGGCCGTGCACCACGAACCAGTTGCCGGGCCACGGGGTGGGGGCATCGTAAAACGCCTCGCGGACCCACAGGGGATTGTCCTCGTCATCGAGGAGGAGCGGGTTATAGGCCCGCGCCCACGCGACCGGGTCGGGCACGGTGGGGTCGATGCCGGCATGCATCACCAGAAGCGAGCCGATGGCGCGGAAGACGGCGATGGGCGGACGCCCGTCCGCGCCGGGCCGCCATCGGGAAATGCCATAATCGATCAGCGAACGCGCCTCCTCCGCGCCGAGGCCGGTGCTGACCGCCGCACGGATCAGTGCGCCGCGCCGGTCGTCGGGCGTGCTGATCCACGGTGTCAGCCAGCCGCCACCATTGCGGAAGAAGATTTTGGGATAATCGCGGTTGAACATCGGCGCGAACAGCATCTGTTCATGATTGCCCGGCAGGGCGAAGAACGCGATGTCCGTCCCCGGCAGCCGTCCGCGCCGCGCGTATTCCAGCGTATCGA
Source organism: Novacetimonas cocois (assembly GCF_003311635.1). Classification (GTDB taxonomy): domain Bacteria; phylum Pseudomonadota; class Alphaproteobacteria; order Acetobacterales; family Acetobacteraceae; genus Novacetimonas; species Novacetimonas cocois. The sequence goes on from NZ_QEXL01000010.1 coordinate 107,901, forward strand.
CAAGGCAGCCGATGCTGTCCGGTCCCCGGTCGATCACATCGCCGAGCGAGGTGCAGGTCGCGGTGGGAAAATGTTCGGCGCAGAACCGCAGCAGCGCCGTCAGGTGCGCGCGTTCGCCATGCACGTCGCCGATGACGAATTCCACATGCCCGTCCGGCAGCGACACGGGGGCGGGGATTGGCGCGCTGGTGTGGAGTGTGATGGGCTGTGGCATCGGTGCTGGCATTCCCGGCATGGTTTGGACGCGTCGGCGTCGTGACACGCCGCCCGGTCCCGTCCGGGTGTCCTGGCCGCATGTCACGGTCATGATACGCAATCATAACCGATTCCGCCGCCCGGTTGCACCCGCCGCTGTCATGTAATCACGAAATGTCCCATGATCGTCAAGGAAGTTTCCGGCAGAAGCCTCCCTGCCAGAAAGCATCGGGAAGCCTGCATCATGTCCGGACATGCCCCCTGTGCCGGACGCGCGGTGCCTGATGCGCGGCCCCGTCCTGTCCCGAACGGTACACACCGGATCGGCCGCCGTCATCGCGTGGCCTGTCACGAAAAAAGGCGGCAGGAATGGTCCCGCCGCCTTTTGCCTGTCCGCGCCGTGGCGGCGGGCGTCATATTCGCCCCATGATCATCAGCACCACCAGCACCAGCACGACAAGGCCCAGCGCGCCCGAGGGGTAATATCCCCATCCCGAACTGTATGGCCATGTCGGCAGGGCCCCGATCAGCAGGATGACGATGACGACAAGAAGGATGTTGTTCATTGTTCGGACCTTCGGGATGGGGGCGTCGCCGCATCGGCATGCGTGGCGACCTCGTCCCGCGATAACCCCACAGGAACGGCGAAGTTCCCGGTCCCGTGCCAAAGGATTCACGTCATGGCGGCGGTATTGCCAACCGTCCGGTACGCGCACGGTCGTGCGGGAACTTTGCCGCGCATGGCGGGTTGTCCCGGCACAGTGGTAAGGACAACGCCCATGCGCCCTGCATCATCCATCGATTTTCTTGCGAACCGTCCCGGTCCCGGCCTTGGCATCCCGCCGGAGGCCCCGCCCGACCCGCATCCCGAAGACCAGGATCCTGCCCTTCCGCCAGGTGGGGAGGACGACGACCTGCCCGAGCCCCTGCAGCTGCCGGAACATACGGACGTGGATACGTGGGATAACGAAGGCGGCGAGGACGAAGACGTGGACGGCGACGAGGACATCGCGGATCCCGACGACCCGGATGCCTGACGCCCGCCATGCCACGTCATCCAGAAGGCTGCCTTTTCAGGCAGCCCAGATAATACATTGAAATCATAAAAGTTTTTGGTGAAGCTTTTTGCAAAAAGCTTCGAAAGATGTCGCCCTGTCCAGACAGAAGGCGACACCCGGAAACTTTTACTGCGTTCTGTCAGCGACTTCTTTCCAGACAGATCCAGAAAAGTTTCTGGTGAAACCCTTTCCCCGGAAAGCTTCAGGGAATCCTGCCCCCCGGGCCCTGCTCAGGGGGAGCAGTCGGTTGTGACCAGCCCGTCGGCAAGCGGCATGGAAGTGCAGTGTTCCTGATGTTCGCGCAGTTCAAGGTTCTGCGCCTGCGCATCCGACGCGGCATGGGCATAGGCCTTGTGCACCGCCTCGTTCAGCTGGTTCCTCGCGTCCTCGCGCGAAATGGTGCCCTGATCCAGCTCCGCCCCCAGCCGTTTCATCGTCCCGGCCAGTTCGTTGATCGCGTCATAGCTGATCCCCGCATTGGCCCCGGCCTCGTACATGGCGGATGCCTCGCACGTTGCGCGGCGTTCGAAATTGCCCTTGATGGGGGGGAACTGCTGTTTGCACGCAATGGTCTTGCCACGCATGATCGACAGCTGTTCCTGCACGCGCTGCTGCTGTGTCGGGCCGGAGGAGCACGACGCCAGCGTGGGAAGCACGCATGCGGAGAGCAGGAGCAGGAAATATTTCCTCATTTTCATACAAATCCCGGACGTGAATACCGCCCCGGCCTGTTGCGACGTGATGTATCGCGGCGTCGGGGCCTGCGCGAACAGGGGGCGGGGATGCCTGCCGGTCCGGCCCGCCGGGATCCTGTCCGGCAGGGGAACCGGGCCATCCTGCCCCCGACGGATCAGTGGCGGAAGTCCGCCGCGCCCGGCAGGTTCGATGCCGGCGTGGTGGTCGTGCCGATCCCGCCCGGATCGTTGATCATGCCACCTGTGGTGGACGCGCCCGACGACCCCGCGCCATACGCGCCGCCGCCGTCATACGCACCCGTCCCGGCGCCGGTGCCATTTGTCCCGGTGCCGTATCCCGTGGCGCCATATCCCGTCGTGCCGTATCCCGTGGTGACGCCGGACCCGTAACCGGGAAAGCCCGTGCCCGTCGTCCGCGCGCCCGTGATGCCCGCGCCTGTCGTGCCCGCGCATCCCTTGGCCTCCTGAACACGGTGCAGGGCCTCCATCTTGCCCTTTTCACGCGCCAGCAGTCCCTTGACGTCGCTGCCGGTCATTTCCGACAGCGGCAGCCCCACCATCAGGACGCCCCACGTGTCGGTCTTGTGCGCGCGGTGCTGCTTGTCCGTCAGGGTCTGCAGTACGTCGCCTTCCTTCAGTTCCGCCTCGCCCAGCTGCTGGCAGCTGAGGCTGGAATAGGCCGAATCGGGAACATAGGTGGGCTGGACGTCCTTGGGGCTGGCGGCGCATCCCGCCAGCAGCGCCATACCGCCAAGCAGCGGGACAAGCTTGTTCATCGGGTTCTCCGTGCATGATGACGGCGTCTTGTCGCATGTCCGGGGAAACGTGGCTATGTAACTGACTGTAACTTTATGTTGCCATAATGTAAGAATCCTCAGTCATCGCCAAAGTAGTTTTCACATGTTCCTTTGGTACACTGCGAATTCAGCAGAACTCCGTCCTTGCTCACCAGCCCGGCGTGGTAGGTATAGGTGTGTTGCATGCCGTCATGATGCACCGACGGCATGCGGATCGTCAGCGTATCGCCCTGCACGCTGGCACGCGGGGTGTCGGAACAGGTGCCGAAGAAATTGGTGTGGCGTTCCTTTTTCCCGCTGACCTGCATCACGGCATAGGTCGCGGGACACAGGGAACCGCCGATGCTCTGCACCAGCACGATGTCGCTGTCGCCCATCGGCAGGACCTGCGCCAGCATCAGGCCGCTGTTGCCCGCCAGGGTGGGATGGACGACATGCCCGCGCCATGTGATGCGGTCGTTGCGGATGGCGACGGTGCCGAAACGCGTCTGGACCTGCCGCGCCTGCTGCGCATGGGCGGTGCCGGTGGCCAGACCCGTCGCGGCCACCAGCCCGAGGGCCAGCATGCCCCCCGCCAGGGAGCGTGGAAAAATGCGCGACGGGCGCGCCCTGTGCGGAAAATGCGTCATCTTGGCGAAAGTCCTGTCCGTGCGGCACGCAGGCGTGCCTGCCCTCCCTCATGTCGTTTCGGTCTAGTCCCTTTGGCCGCGCGTGGCGAGGGGGGCGCACCGGTCGCGGCCCCGGCCGGGATACGAAACGGGGGGATCAGGACGTCATGCGGGTGATGGCCTGGCAGTAATACAGGAAGGCAAGGCGCAGCGCGCGGTCATCCTGCCCCTGCGTGATCTTGCGCAGGGTTGCGGCGGTGGCGTCGGTGCCCGCCTTCAGCCGGTCGATCTGCGTGATGTCGGGCATGGTGATGTCGGCGACCGTCAGGTCCTGCCCCGGCTTTGCGGCCGACAGGCGGTAATCGATCAGCGCCTCCGACAGGGCGGTCGGCAGGGCGCGGCCTTCGGCCGGGACCTCGTCATCGGACAGGATGTTGTCCAGCGCCGCAAGGAAGCGCGTGCGGATTTCGGTTGCGTTCATCAGGAATGCCTTTCTTGGGGCGGGGATGGTCGTCCGCCACGCGGCGCATGCCGCGCGGGCGGTGACAGGGCGATACCACGTCCGGCGGCGCGGGGCGAATTTGCGCACCCCGGCCCGTGGGGAAGGGCTGTCGTCGGGGGGCGTTATGTGTGGAAAGTGGGGGGCAGGACGCCGCCTTTTTGGAAAAAGGCGGCACCCAAAAACTTTTATTCTTTTTGTCAGTGGGTTGTTTTGATGTGATTTTTACAGGCGGTCGTGCATTTCGCTGCGGATGGCGTTGCATTTGCGCGTCAGCATTCCCGCCTGTGATGCGGTCATGAAATTGATGACGAACGCCCCGATCAGCGAACCGAACGACAGCGCGACCAGCACCTTGCCCAGCGTGGAGATCGGGTCATTGTAATGCTGCGCCGAATACCACAGCAGCACCAGGCTGACGACGGAACCGACCACCCCCATCACGCCCGTGGATTTGAGGAGGGAGTCCTCCTCGTTGCTGAAGGCGGACGCCTCCTTCCACAGCAGGTACATCTTCTGGTCCATCTCGCTGACGCGTTTTACGTGCGCGGCCTGCGATTCCTCGTCCTGGTGGCGCGTGGTCTTCTTGTGGCGTTCCAGTTCCTGCTGCGCCTTTTCAAAGACGCGGCGGCGTTCCTTTATCGCGGGCAGGCTGATGTCCACAAAGCTCAGGATCGCCATGTTCAGCCCCGCGGAAAGCTGCACGATTGCCTGGAACTCTCCCCATGTCACCCAAGTCACCTGAATTGCCGTCCATTTCGCCAGTTGGGTCCGCAGTGTCGTACGCGTATCGCACGCGGGGTTATAGAACGGTTTTCCCCCACATGGCAGCACCCGTGATGCAGGGCCTCCATCACGCGGCGTTATGGCTGTGGGCGCGCGCGCCCTGCCCGATGGCGGGGGCCGCCGTCAGGGAAGGATGCGGAATGACGGGTCGGCGGGGCGGCGCTGTCCCGCCGACAGGATATCCTCCACCAGGGCGACGGGACGGTAATCGATGTCGGACGCGCCCGCATGGACCAGCTTTTCAAACCGGCTGTAGACGCATTCATATTCATGCGCCCCGCGCAGCGTGACCGCCACCCCGTCCAGCGACAGCCCGCCGCCGCCCTGCGACAGCAGCAGCCTGCGGCCATTGTCCAGGGTCCATGCGATGTCCCAGACCTCGGTCCCGCGATGGGTCCAGTCGAATATCCCCTCCACCCCGTCCGGCAGGGACGGCGTGGCCCACCGCACCTGCGCGGTGCAGGGGGTGGCGGCCCCCGCCGGGATGTCCAGCGTGGCCCCGGTCACGAACAGGGGTTCGTCCATGACGGCGCATGCGATCGACAGCGCGTTGATGCCCGCGTCGAACACGCCGTGGCCGCCGGGTTTCCAGAACCAGTCCGCGCCCGGATGCCATTTGCGCACGTTTTCGCGCCACGTGACGCGCATGCCCCGCACGCCGCCCGACGCCAGGATCTGCCGCGCCGGGTCGATGGCCGGGGCGCAGGCGGCATGCCACGACGTCATCAGGGTGCGCCCCGCCGCGTGCGCCAGCCGGTGCAGGTCCATCGCCTGGGCCAGGATGGGGGTGGGCGGTTTTTCCAGCATCACGTGCCACCCGGCCGCCAGCCCCTGCGCCGCCAGCGCGTAATGGGTGGCCGGCGGCGTGCAGATCGCCACCGCGTCCACCGCCATGCCCGATCGTATCAGGCTGTCCATCGATGAAAACAGCTTGAGGCCGCCGGTCGCCTCTGCCCACCATGCGACGGGCGTGGGGTTGACCCCGGCCACAAGCTCGAATCCCGCATGGGCGCGGATGACCGGCACATGCTGCGTATGGGCGATCGTCCCGGTGCCGATGATGGCGATGCGGATGGGCGGCGCGGCGCGCGTGGGTGTCGCGGCAGGAATGGCGGAGGGCGGCGGTCGGGGGGATGCGGTCATTGCGGTCGGCTCCCTCATGGCGCGGGCCGGGTCGTGGCCCCGGCTACTGCATGGTTTCCATCGCATGGTTCCGGCCCACCCCGGGCGGCCAGCATCATCGCGGCAACGCCCCGCGCTGTCCAGTCGCAACCGCGCGCGTGGCGGGCGCGTCCACGGGTGCATTGACGGGCGTGTTCGCCGGGACGGGGCGGGTCCCGTCCGTGGCGGGCATCATGGCGGCATGGGCCGCCGGATGGATTTTGGGCTTTTCAATTTCCCCGAACTCCATCACAGTGCGCCGCGCGGCCGGCCCGCATGGGGTCAGCCGGAATGTGCGTAAAAGGGATGTTGCGGACATGAGGAAAACAGGTGGCGTGGCGGCAGTGCTGTCGGTTGTGGCGGTTTCGCTGATGGCGGGGGCGCATCCCGCCCATGCGGTGTCGGAGGCGATGCTGGATTCCCTGTATATCGACCCGTCGGTCCACCTGCCGGCGGCCAGCCCGGCCTTTCCCGAATATGACATCGACGCCGACTGCAACAACGAATTTGGCGATGAAATCAAGTACGCCTGCGTTTCGGCGGAAAAGGAAAAGGCCGCCGTCCTGCGCGGCGTATGGGACGAATACCGCGACGCGGACAAGGTGGCCTGCCAGAAGCAGGTCACGACGCAGCGCCATATCCAGCTTTACAAGAACCTTGCCTTCTGCGTGGACCAGCGTCGCTATGACGCCTATGTCCGCACCCATCCTGAGGCCGCGCACCAGCCGTAAGGCGCGCCCCGGCGTCCGTTATGCCGGCGTCGATGCCCACCGCGCCCGTAACCCCGGCATGATGGCGATCAGTCCGGCATGATATGGCACTGCGCCGTGTTGTGGCTGTGGTCGTAATCGACATTGAGGTTGTCGCCATCGCCATGCACCATCCGGCGCGGACGCGCCAGCAGGGGCGAGAACACGGATTTCGTCGCATCCGCGTCCGCAAGGTGCAGTCCCGCCGCCTCGGTGATGCTGTCGGGCAGGTTCCACGTCATCAGCGGCGCGTCCAGATGCGTGCGCACGGTGTCGTACTGCGCCGGGTGGCGGGCGATCCACTGCGGTGACAGCCACATCAGGAACGGCACGGCATAGGACTGTTTCAGGTCGCCATGCTGCGGGTGGCCGGGGGTGCATTCATCCACCCGGACCCCGTGGTCCGCCACGCTGAACAGCATGTTTTCCCCCGGCGCGGCCCGCAGCATGTCCGTCACCTGCGCCAGGATATGGTCGCCATAGGCGATGCTGTTGTCATATTCCGACCCGAAATGTGCAAAGGACGGGGGATAGCGGTCGCCCACATATTCGTGGCTGCCAAAGACATGCACGACGATGAAGGTATTGCCCCGCGCCCCCCGTATGGCATCCGCGACGTGGGGGAGGAGGACTTCGTCAAGTTGCGGGCGGCTCATCATCCCGCCGCTGGCGGTGGTATAGATGATGTGCCGCGCCTGTTCGGAATAGGCCCCGATCACGCTGTCATACGGGCCAAGCCGGGGATGGTTGCTGATCCACCATGTGTCGTATCCCGCCGCGTTGAACACCGAAATCAGGTCATGTTCCGTGATGCGCGACGTCAGCACCCGGTCATATTGCGACAGGATGACCGGCACCGCCCCGACCGTATAGTCAAAGGGCGTCACCATGTCGCCAAAGCGCAGCAGTCCGTCCTCGCGCTCCATCTCCGGCGTGTCGGGCACGCCGTAACCATACAGGTGCATGTGATCGCGCCGCGCGCTTTCGCCAATCACCAGCACCACGACATGCGGCGGGTCGCTTTCGGGCGGGGCCGCGAAACGCACCGGCTGGTGGTTCATCCGCCGCGCCATGTCGGTCACGCGCCGTGTCTCGTGCCGCCCGGCCATGTATCCCGTCGCCAGGTTCCAGGGATAGGAATGGTCGTAGTAATCCTCCATCCCGTAAAAGGGGTTGTAGTTGACGGCCCTGTGGAAATCCTCGCGGTTGAACTGCATGACCCGCGCGCCCATCGGCAGCGCCAGCAGCAGCGTGAACCACCGCAGCCAGCCATGGCGTCCCCATCCCCCCGGCAGGACCGGCCCGCGCGGGCGCGACAGATAGACCCCGACCCCGCCAAGGCACACCACCGCCCACGCCAGCAGCCACGGCGCGAAGGTATGCAGGTAGCCGATGATGACCGGGACGGAGCAGTAGAACAGCACCAGCCACAGCTGCACCCCCGGCAGGTGGCCGGTCAGGTGGACGTAATACAGCGTCATCGGCAGCAGCAGCAGCGCCGGCAGCATCGCCGCCACCACCAGCCGCCGCCCCAGCAGCGCCATGAGCAGCATCTCCATCGCGACGCTGCGCATGATGCCATGCAGCGACAGGACGGAGGGCGAAAGCGCCAGCGTGACAAGGATCCAGAACCCGAAATCCCGATGGCGTGCGTGCGTGAACCTGCGAAGGATGGAGGCGGCTGTCATGGACCCGGCGATGAAGTTTGCCGCAGGACAGCATGTGTCGTCACGGATGCGCAATGGGGACGGGGGGACTGAAACGTTCCGCAATATCGCCCGCCCGGCGCGATGGTGTCCCGCCGGGGTGTGGCATGCGGGGGTGGGGATGTCATAACAAACTGATATAAAAGGAATAAAAGTTTTTGGGTGCTGCCTTTTTTCCAAAAAGGCGGCGTCCTTTGAAGCTTTTTGCAAAAAGCTTCACCAAAAACCCTTTTTACATCACGCGCCATGTTTTGCGGGTGTCGGGGCGCCTACGCGCATGTCGCCGCTTGGCGATCGTCCCCCGCCCTGATATGGCGGGGGACCGTGCCCCACAGACCGTTCGGATGGTTTTGCCCCGTGACTGACCCCGCGCGCGACCCTGCGCCAGCCCTGCCCCACAGCCCCGCGCCCCATGACGCCGCCCTCCATGACGTCGCATCGGACGCGGACCTGCCGGTGCGGATCGCGGCGCTGTACCAGTTCACCCCCATGGCCGATCCCGTGGCCCTGCGCGGCGTGCTGGAACGCGAATGCGTCGCCCAGGGCGTGCGCGGGACGCTGCTGCTGGCGGCTGAGGGAATCAACGGCACCATCGCGGGCAGTGATGCGGGCATCGGCCATGTCCTGTCGCATATCCGTGCCCTGCCGGGCTGCGCCGATCTGGATGTCAAGGAAACCCGCGCCGCCAACCTGCCGTTCCATCGCATGAAGGTACGGCTCAAGCGTGAGATCGTGACGATGGGCGTGCCCGGCATCGACCCCCGCCACGACGCGGGCCATTATGTGGAGGCGGCGCAGTGGAACGACCTGATTTCGGACCCCGATACCATCGTGATCGACACCCGCAATGATTACGAGGTCGCGGTCGGCACCTTTGCCGGGGCGATCAACCCGCGCACCCGGACGTTCCGCGAATTCCCCGACTGGTTCCGCGCCCGCCGCGCGGAACTGCTGTCGCAGGGGCGCGTGCCGAAAATCGCGATGTTCTGCACCGGCGGGATCCGGTGTGAAAAGGCGACCGCCTTTGTCCGGGCGGAAGGGATCGACAACGTGTTCCACCTGCGCGGCGGCATCCTGAAATACCTCGAGACCGTGCCAAGGGCGCAGAGTTTGTGGGAGGGCGAGTGTTTCGTCTTTGACCAGCGCGTGACGGTCACCCACGACCTTGAACGCGGCACGCACGAACTGTGCCATGCCTGCCGCATGCCCGTCAGCGTGGCGGACCAGGCATCCCCCCATTACGTGCCGGGCGTCAGCTGTCCCGCCTGCCATGACCGGCGCGACGCGACCCGCCGCGCGCGGTATGCCGAACGCGAACGCCAGACCCGTCTGGCGGCGGCGCGGGGGCAGTCCCACCTGGGCGCGATGCCACGGCGCGATGCCGCCCCGTCCGGCGAAACGCCCGGCCCGGACATGGACGCCGCAAAGGGGAGTGGCGCGGGGTGTGGCGGCCGTGGCTGAATCCGTCCGCCCCGATGCGCTGGAGGTGGGGGTCATGCTGTCCCCCGTCACGCGCATGGATGCGGACGACCTGATCGCGGGCAACCGCGCCAGCCGGGATTTCCACGCCCCGTGGGTCGCCCCGTTTACCGACCGCGACGGGTTCGACGCATGGTTCCAGCAGGTGGTGACCGGGGCGAATGTCGCGCTGGTGGCCCGCCGCGCCGACGCGCAGGCCGCCGATGGTCCGGGCGATGGCCTAAGCGGGGCGGTGATCGGCGTCCTGACATTGAGCCAGATTACCCACGGCACGTTCTGCAGCGCCTATCTGGGATATTACGCCATGCAGCCGCAGGCGGGGCGGGGCCTGATGACGCAGGCGCTGCGCATGACGGTGCGCCATGCCTTTGACCTGCTGGGCCTGCACCGGCTGGAGGCCAACATCCAGCCCGCCAACCAGCCCTCCATCGCGCTGGTGCGGCGCGTGGGGTTCCGGTGCGAGGGGTTTTCGCCGCGCTACCTGTTCATCGACGGCGCATGGCGCGACCACGAACGCTGGGCCATCCTGTCGGACGACCCGGCGGGCATGGCGGTCTAGGCCGCCGACCGATCCGTGTTCGGAAAGACAGCCTCAGGAATACCGTGAAATCATAAAGGTTTTTGGTGAAGCTTTTTGCAAAAAGCTTCGAAAGGACATCGCCTTTTTAGATAAAGGACGACAGCAGAAAACTGTTGTTATTTTATCGGCAGGATATTTTCAGGCCACCCCTGCAACGCACGCTGCGCACCCGCGTGGCGCGATGGCGGGACATGGCGACGATATCTTGCAGGATATGGACAGCGGGCTGTGTGGCGGACCATGCCTTGGGGCATCCCCGGCCCACCCCTGAAACGCACGCGATGACGGGTGGGCGTTACTGCTTGTCGCGGCCGCCGGTGATGTTGATGATCCCGAGGCCCAGCAGGCCAAGCCCGGCCAGTCCCTCGGCCACCATCCATGCCATCGGGCCGATGCCTTCGGCCGTCATGCCGCGCACCAGCACGCCGATGCTGCCGACCATCAGCAACAGCGAAAGGATGGTGCCCCATTTTACGATCTTGCCGCGATTCATTGTATTCCTGCCTTACGCCTCCGACGGTCGGCCCGGAAACCGGGCAACCTCGACCACCCTATCACCACGGCGCGGCCCACGTCCAAACCGACCCGCATGCGCAACATGGCGCGCATCCGCGCGGCGCAGTGCTCGACCCTGTGGGCGGGGCAGGAAAGGCAGCCTTCAGCCCGCCGCGAGCTGATCGGGGGTAAACCATTTGTCATCGCCGGTCTGGTCGCTGCGGACGCGCATCTGTCCGTTATCGATGATTTCCACGACCGTGCCGCGCGCGCCCTCCCAATGGGGGTCGGACACCGCATCCTTGCGCACCACGACGACATCCCCGTCCTTGAAAGCCATCCTGTCCCTCTCATCTGTGGTTGATCCGCTGCCCCAAGGAAAGCCGCCCCCCGCCGCCGCGTCAAGAAGGCGTGATCGCATGGCCGCGCCCCGCCCGTGGCGGTCAGGCGCGGGGCCATTTCCCCATCGCGCCCCCGCATGGGGCAGGGTCAGCCAGGGGGCCGTGCCCTTTTCCGCAGGGGATCAGCGGCGGCGTCCCTGCGTCGATGTCGCGGCGGCGGAAGGCATGCCCCCCGGTTCGTCACGGCCCGTCATTCATGTGTCGCGGGGTCGTGTGGGGCGTCCTCGACCACGGGGGCGGGCTGCGGGCGCACCAGCCAGTAAACGATGCCCAGCGACAGGATGGAGGCCGACAGCGCCAGCATTTCCATGACGTTCACCTCCTTGAGGTCAAGGACGATGAACTTGCGCACCGTCGCCAGCATGCCGATCAGCAGGACGGAGCGCATGCGGATCATGCTGTGTGGCTGCGCATCGGGCAGGACAAGGATCGAATGCCTGAATTCCAGCGCGATCAGCACGGTAAAGAACATGCCGAATATGCTCTGGATCACTTCGGGGCTGGTGGGGGTCAGCCCGGTGCCAAGCAGCATTTCCCCCACCGCGATCACGACATGCACCAGCGACGTGCCCGCGATGATGATGATCAGCAGCGTCAGCACCAGCATGACGCCTTCCTCGAACAGGTCGAACAGGTGGGAAATCCGGAACAGGCCGGGCAGGCGCGTCATCATCGGGCGCATCCAATCCTTGGAACGGGGGTCTGGGACTCTGGGGAGGAAAGGGGGCTGGGGTTCAGGGGGACAGGCGGGCGGCCCATGCGCGGTCCGCAAGGCGCGCGCCGTGCCGGTGGCGGGCCGTCCCATCCTATCACGCCCCCCGGCGGGGAGAAAGTTCATCCCCCGCCGCGCCACGCCCGCCCGCCGCCCGGACGGGCGTGGCGCGGGGCCATGACCCTTGCGAAGGACGCCGCCGGGTGAAAGGATGCGCGAAGGCCCGAACCCTGTACCGCAACAAAGGTCTGGACATTTCCCGCCCCCTGCCGACAAGACATTGCCCATGGCCGTATCCTCATCCCCCCCGCCTTTCCCTGAACAGCAGCCGGTGTCCGCGCGGCTCAAGGCATTGCGCGAACGCGCCGGCTACAGCATCCGCGCGCTGGCGCAGGATCTGGGGATGGGGCACAAATTCTCCAGCTATTCCTTTTACGAACAGAAGCTGAAGAAGGAATACCTGCCGGTTGACCTGGTGCGCCGGCTTGTCCCGCTGCTGTGTGAACGCGGCGACCCGCCCATTACCGCAAGCGAGGTCTGGGCCCTGTCGGGGGTGATTCCCGGCGGGTCGGACCTGAATGACGGCATCGCGCGCGCCACCCGCGCGCAGGCCCCGCGCCGCAACGCCGACGGGACGATCACCATCAACGAATACGACATCACCCCCCACGCCGGCAGCGGCGCGATCGTGGAGGAAACCGCCAGCGGGTCGGGCGAAAGCCACCCCAGCGTGGCGGCGTGGCACATGCCGCGCGCGTTTGTCGAAAACTATGTCTCCGACCCGTCATCGCTTGCGATCATCCGGGTGTCGGGCAATTCGATGGAGCCCGATTTCATGGCGGGCGACCGGGTGCTGGTGGATACCGCGCACCGCGTGCCCTCGCCCGACGGGGTGTACGTGCTGTGGAACGGGCTGGGCGTCGTGCTGAAACAATTGATGCTGGTGCCGCATTCCAACCCGCCGCGCATCCGCATCATCAGCGTCAACCAGACCTATCCCATGGACGAGGTCAATGCCGAGGACCTGGTCATCAATGGCCGCGTTGTGGGCAAGTGGGTGTGGAAATAGGCGCGCGCCGTGCGCCATGACGGCGGCGGGTACCGGGTGTCCGGTTCCCCGTGCCATGATTTCGGTCAAACATGCGCATGCCCATCCCACCGCACAGTCATGCAGCACGCGCCTATGGAAGCATGGTGGGATCATCCCCATACTATGACCGACGCCGTGAATGATACGGCACCTTAAGTTGCAAGGATAACGGACATGAGCACAAAAGCCGAGACACAGGGCCCCGACGCCCAGGGCAAGTTCTCCCTCGCGGTCAGCGTGGGTGGCGTGACGGCGACGATCGGCGGCTTCTCCTCCAAGATGGAAGGCGAGGATTACGCGGTGTCGTTCCTGCGCCGCATCAAGGAACTGGCGAAGGAAGACGGTCGCACCGTCGCCTGAATGCCTTTTCCGGCATGACGCGAACGGGGTCGGATCCACTGGGTCCGGCCCCGTTTTTTATTGGCGGTCCTGCCGTGTGCGGATACGCGGGTAATGCTTCTGTAAAATGGATTTGTAAAACGGGGCATTGTGCCGGCCAGGGCGGATATGCACGGTGTCTTCGGTCGTGGCTGGCAAAAGCGGGAGGGGCGGGTGCTTGTTCATGAAGCGGAAGAGCGCAACGCCATCATCGACAGGCGTCTGGGCTGCTCTCTGGCTGCCATTGCCGGTGCGGTGAACGCCGCCGGGTTTCTTGCCGTCGGTTATTATTCGGCCAACATGACCGGAAATGTCTCGGCCCTGGCAGGCGGCCTGCATGAAGGCCGCATGGGACTGGTCCTGTCCTGCTGTGGTCTGGTTGTGGCCTTTGTCGCTGGCGCCGTGCTGTCGGCGCTGCTGGTCAATGCGGGGCGACGTCGCCGCCTGCCGTCGATCTATGCCCGCAGTATCCTTCTGGAGGGCTGCCTGCTCGGGCTGCTGGGGGCGGTGGACCTGCTGTTCTCGGTCCAGCCACGCGGCCCGACGCTGGCCTATGGGCTGAGCTTTCTCATGGGGCTGCAGAATGCCACGGTCACGCGTATTTCCGGCGCGCGCGTCCGCACCACCCACATGACGGGAATGCTGACCGATGTCGGGCTGGAACTGGCGGACTGGCTGGATGGGTTCTTTCATCCGGTCAGCCCGGCCCGGCGGGCGGGTACATGCGAACGGCTGGGCCTTCATGCCGCAATCGTCCTTTCCTTCACGCTGGGCGGTATTGCCGGGGCGTTCCTGTATGGCTGGTGGTCCGGCCTGTTTCTACTGCTGCTGGCGGGACTTCTGGCCTGTCTTGCCCTGCCGGGGGCGCTGTCGCGCGAACGGATGGCGGACCATGAAGCGGCCCCGGTTTCGACCGTGTCCCGTCCCGCAAGGCATCGCTGACGCGCTCTGCGTTTCATGACCCCGGACCCGCAGGGAATTCGGGAGATCATGAAGGGTTTCAATGCGATAGTGTTGATCCTGATTTCTGGAAGGCACATGGGCGATCAGGCTGTCGGCTATCGGACAGTCATATGAGCGCCCTTTGCGACAATCCGGTGTTGAGGGATTTCCCTCATTCATCTCTTCCGCGAAGCAACGTATGGTTCCCTGTATACCCTGCCGCACTTTCTGATTGAGGAGACGCCGCAAGGTCTGGCCGTAAGCCGGGCGCCCGCGACAGGCTGACAACAGGAGAATACCCATGAATGATGAACAGCCGAGCCGCAGGCCGGTGCCCGACCGGGCAGAGGACAACGCCTTCTTCCCGTCGGAATATTCCCTGACCCAATATACGTCTTCGAGGACCGATTTTGATGGCACCACCTATCCTGAACCCTATACGGGCGGAAAGTGGAAGATCCTGATGATCGGCACGCAGGAGCGGTATCTGATGATGAAAGACGGCGAGTTTTTCTCGACGGGCAATCATCCGGTCGAAATGCTTCTGCCCATGTATCATCTGGACGCGGCGGGGTTTGAGATCGATATCGCGACCATCTCCGGCGATCCGGTGAAGTTCGAGTGGTGGGCGTTCCCGCATGAAGATGAGGCCGTCAGGTCAATCTACAAGAAATACGAAAAGCAGCTCAAGGCGCCGAAGGCGCTTGCTGACGTGACAGGCGAAGGCTTCACCGCCGAAACGCCGTATCTCGGCGTGTTCATTCCGGGTGGTCATGGCGTTCTCAATGGTGTGCCATTCAGCAGGCAGGTCGGTGATATCCTGCGTTGGGCACAGACCAACGGGCGCTTCACGATCTCGCTCTGTCATGGACCTGCCAGCCTGCTGGCTACAGCGGTCGATGGTGGCAGGTTCGCATACGAAGGCTATGAGATGTGCGTATTTCCAGACAGTCTGGATACCGGGGCCAATATCGAAATCGGCTACATCCCGGGTCCGCTGGCGTGGCTGGTCGGTGAAAAACTTCGTGGATACAACGTAAAGATTGTCAATACGGGGATCACCGGCCAGGTGCACCGTGATCGTCACCTGCTGACGGGCGATAGCCCGCTGGCGTCGAACAATCTCGGCAAGCTGGCGGCCCAGGTCCTGCTTGAGGCTGCCAAGAAATAAACCCGCCCACGCGGTCGCAGGCAGATCCCGTTGCCTGCGACCGTGGGACCCTCCAGCATGCTCCCGGTGTATCCGCATGGCGCAAGGCCCGGATATTCCGATGTGGAACACCGTGATGATTTATCCGCAAGGCAATATGATGATGGTCGGGCCGCATCACGACAGAGCGCAACCATGACCGGTTCTGTCGCCGGGACCGCGTTCACAACCGCGCTGACGATCCTGCGTGCGAAAACGCAGGATGCTGTCGAAGACGAGGTCCGCTCGTTCGGGCGGAAGCTGGGCTATGATCGCTTCGTGCTGTTTGCGGCGTCTTCCGCACGGGAGGAAATCGTTGATCGCATTTACTGGCTCGAAGGTGACTGGTTTGGCGATGGCAGGGAAGTTGACGCTGCCAGCTATGTCCGGCGCTGTCCTGTCACGCACCATATGCTTGAGGCACGCGAAGCGTTTTTCTGGACCAAGACGTCCGGCGCGAGCGAAGAGTGCTATCGGATGGTTGATACGCCGCATGGAGAGGGGATCCACGGTATCCAGATTCCGGTTTTCGGGCCACTCGGGCTGGAAGGCGCGATGAGCCTCGGGGGGATCGGGATCGATGCTTCGGTCACTGCGCGTCTTGCCCTGTCCATGATTGCGGGCGCCGCATTCACGAAAATACGTTGCCTGCTTGACGGCCCGAGCGAGAGGATCGCCATCCGGCTGTCGAAGAGGGAACGGGAAGTCCTGTCATGGATCGCGGCCGGGCGCCGGCAGGTTGATATTGCCGCAATCCTGGGACTTTCGGAACGCACGGTAGAGAACCACCTGCGCCGCATCCGCAAAAGGCTTGGCGCGTCCACGACAGCGCAGGCCGTACGCACCGCCATACAGAATGGCGACATCAGGATCTGAAACCGGATACCAGATGCCGGGTTTCGTGCAGCCTTTTATAACCCCATCCATTTCCGGATGGCGCCCAGAGGTGGGCGATGTCTGCTTTCGGAAAGTCAGAGGAGGTTCGGGGACGTCTTGCATGAGGCGACAACTGCCTGTCCGCTTTCCCAAAAGATAACAGCATTAACCGGCATACCGCTACATTCGATTGAACCTGTTGTCGGCATACCCGGTCATTTCATTCAATGCGCAAGAATTTTCCTCAATCCGGCAAGTGTTATATCGCGTAGCATGAAAACCTTATCCGCATCTTCTTTGTCAAATGCCCATGTGCCGGTCTGGGGATCAAGCGTCATCACCATCGGTTCTTTATCTTCCGCCGAAGGGTTTTCGGCCGTTGCAGCGAATAAAGAGACATCATAAATAAAACCGATCTTTATGAGGGTTTTATTTTGATAAACAATACCAATTTCAGATAAACTGTTACAGTCGGCCGCTGCATTATAGTTCTGGCGGATAAGAGTTTTTATGGTTTTTACTTTTCCGCTTTTGGCGTCCAGCCAGGTTATCTGGCAATCACTCAGATAGCCTGACCTATGTGCCTCATCTCCCGGATCCGGGTCGACTGAATAAATATACCCTATTGGCATATTGTCCTGTTTGATAACGAAGAACTGTGGATTGAGATAAGAGGGAACATGCGGCAGTCCTGTGTGACCGACCTTCTCAAAATCAGCGGCATGACCGGGCATAAGGATATATGGCCCTGTTTTTTCGGCCCGGGCCAAGGGGATGCCAAACCAGATAGACAGAAGGAAAAACAGGGCAGAATGAATACATTTTTTCATTGTATTTCCGAAAAGAAGTCGCAGGCCGTCTCCACAACAGCCCCCGCCAGATCCCCCTCGCGACAACACGACAGCCCCACCTGACTCCCCTACCACCTCCACTTCCGCCATGCGAAGGCCGCGCCAAGGGCCACGATGCACGCCCCGCCCGCGAAGGGCAGCCAGTCATGGCGGATGTCGTGGCGGGCCTTGCGCCATGCCTGGCGATAGGGGAAATACGCGGCGGCGCGGAAATCGGGGGCGGGGCAGTCCTTCCCGAAATGCCGGGCAAAGGGGACATAGGCCCCCTGCCGGACATACCGCGCGTAAAGGTCGGCCTCATCCCCGCTTTCCCATCCCGCCGCCGTGCACAGGGCGGCGGCGAATGCCTGCGAACGCGGCGGCAGCAGGTCGGCGGCGCGCTGTGCCTGCGTGACGGCGGTATTGCGGTAATGGAACCGCTGGTAGGGGACGACCTCGCTGTGCAGGTACCGCCTGCGTTCGCCGTCCTGTATGAACGGCCCCGACAGTGCCTGCGCGGCGCGTTGCCCCGCCGTCTGCGGCAGGGGGGTAAGGTCTGTGTCATCATTCCTGAAACGATAGAGGTACCGCCCGACACCCCAGTCGAAATTCCCGTCCGTGGCGGCGTAATCGGGGTCCTGTTCGGTGCCCATGATGTCCATGCCGTGGGCGCGCGCGATGTTCGCCACGTCAAACCATGCGGCGGCACGTCCGGTGTCGGTCCATGCCGTCCCGACCCGGCGCAGGGCCGCCCCGTACGCCCGCGCCCATGACCGGATGGAGGGTTCGTACTTCCCCGTCCACCGCCCGTTGCCGTCCATAATCGCGGTGGCGTAACGCGGGTCGTTGTCCGCCGGGAAATAGGCGATCGCGCCATCCACGTCGCCCACGCGCACCAGCCGCCGCGCCAGCAGCGCGCGGATGGCGTCGGGCATCGTGCGGGGATGGTCCGGCATGTCATCCCCGCTGCCGTCGTGACCGTCGGGCGGGACGGGCGCGGGGATGTGGGCGTCCACGTAATCCTTCAGCTCCGCAATCGTCAGGACCCGTTCCGCGACATAGGCCGCGTCGCCGCTCACCCCGCTGTCGCCATAGGGACCGGCATCGCGTGCCGCGTCGTACAGGAACGCGAACGCCTGCACATACTCCCCGCGCGACAGGGCCAGGACGCCCTGTTCCCCCTTCAGGGTGTCCACGTTCTTCGGCTCCAGCGTGGCCTCCGGCGTTGCGGCCAGCGTGGGAAAGCCACGGGTCGCGGCGGCATAGAAACCGGCCGCCCCCGCCATGTCGCCGTCGCGGATGGCAAGTTTCGCCCGCACCCAGTCCGAAAGCGGCGTCTCCTCCTGCCGCGCCAGCGTCAGGGCGGTGTCGTAATCCCCGGCGGTATAGGCCAGCGCGGACAGCCGGTCGGCGTCGGGCACATGGACCAGCCCGCGCGCGCGGATGGCATCGGCCAGCATCCGCACCGGGGCGGGCCGCGCCGTGGCCGCCCCGCCATTATCCGCGCCATCAGCGCCGTCCTCCCCCCCGCCGCCGTCGTCCTCGTCCGCCAGCGCCAGCGCATAGGCGACCATCAGCCGCCGGGCCAGCGGGTCGTCAACCAGCATCGCGACGCGGCTGGAATCACGCAGCGCCCACCGCGCGATCAGGCGCAGGGAATCAACCCCGGTGGAGCCTGCCTCCGTCACGGACTCCTCGGCCGCCTGCCGTGCATACAGGTGGATGGCCTGCAACAGGTCGGCGGGCGCGATCGCGGCGGTGGGAAGGTCGTCCCTGGCAAAATCCGTCCATGCAAAGGGCCGGGTGAACAGCCGCGCCTGCTCCCCCCACGATGCGAGGGCCAGCCCGTCCGGGTCGGGATCGCCCTGCGCGGCAAGGGCGCGCGTGCGCGTAAACATCGCGATGGCCGCGTCACGTTCGCGCGGCCACCCGTCGGGCGGCAGGGAAAGCCCCCGCTGCGCATGGATTTTCCCCAGCATGAAGGCCGCCTTTACCGCGCGGGGGGCCGCCTGTGCCGCAGGCAGGTCCAGAATCGCGGCAAACGCCTGCGCCCCGGCGTCGCCTGCGGCATGTTCCGCCGTGCCCAGGTCCGTTGTGCGGGGCTCTGCCGTATCCGGGGTTGCCGCACCGGGGGCCGCCGTGCTGGCGGTCGCGGCATGGGCGGCGCGGTAGGCCGCCGCCCCCCGGGCATAAAGCCGGCCGGCGGGCGTGTTCCCCAGCCCGTCATCCGGCGGGGGCGCGTCGCCCGGCGCATGGTCGGGCGTGAGGGCAGGGGCATCCGCCGGGGGAGGGGGCGTATCGCGGCGGGGATTTTCGGGGGGCAGCAGGCGCGATGCCTCGTAACCGAACGACCCGGCCGGCAGGGTCTTGAGCGTATGCGCCCGGTCGTCGAGCAGCTGCGTCGGAAATGCCGGTCCACAGGCATGGACCGCCGCCATCCCCGCCGCGACCAGCGCCGGCAGGGCAACGAACGGAATGGCTTTTGCCACGGCGGCATGAGGTATCCTTGCCAACGGATCGCCTTTCAGCAGGAGGGGGAAGAAGGAAGGTCGGGGCACATGCCCGTCAGGGGAGCGTCCATCAGGAGCACGTCCATCAGGGGCGCGCCCATCCGGGGGAGGTACGTCATGGGGCCGCATGGACATCCGGCCCCTGTCCATCGCAGCGCACCCATCCCGCCAGAAGCGGAACACCCGGCGCAAGCAGCATCCGTTCCCGCCGGCGCAGCCACGGGCCACGGGCATCATATTCCAGCCCGTAGCCGCCGCGTCCCCCCGCCCCCCGGCAGGCCCCGTCCACGCGGATCATCCCCGGCGGGGCGGCGTCGATGTCGCCCGTGTTTTCCACCACGATGTCATACAGTCCCGGCGCGTCCCGCAGCGCCCGCGTGCGCATCGCGTATGTCAGCGGGCGATGCGCCATGACGGCGCGCCATGTGCCGGGGCTCCACGCGCGCCGGTCGTCGCCCGTGGGCAGGCGGAACCAGACCCATCCCGCGAACCCGCGCGGCGGCGCGTCCTCCGCCGCCGTCATGAAGCGGGCGACATCGGCGGGGTCGGCCACCAGTTCGTCATGGCCGGGTGCGTCGCCCATCATGGCCGGCGTCTCGCTTTCGACCGCGCTGATGCCGCCATCCGCCCCCCAGATCACGCGCGACCCATAGGCAGGCAGCGCGACATGCCACGGCCGGGGGGACAGGCGCGCGAACTGCGCCATCCACCGCATCGCCCGCGCGGCATTGAACAGGCCAAGGCGCGGGTCCTGTACCGCATGGACCTGCAGCACGACCTCGTCCGCGCGGGACAGCACGTCCGGCAGCACCGGGGCGTCCATCCATGTCGGCAGCGCGGTGATCCACAGCGCGTGGCGTCCCCCCATCGCCTGGCGCAACCGGTCGAGGAACCGGCCATAATCCGACAGGCGCGACGTGGCGCAGTCATGGTCGATTTCCACGCCCGCCACCTGCCATCCCTGCCGCGCCCATGCGTCCACGCGCGTCGCGACATGGCGCGCCAGCACGTCCGCATCCGCAAGCTGCCCGTCCATGCGGAACACCGCGATCACCGGCCGCCCCGACAGCGGCAGCGGCCCGGCCTCCACCCTGCTGTCGCGCCACTGTCCCGTCCGGTCCAGTTCCGCGGCAAGGACGTGCCACGCATGCACCCCCGCCGCACTGTCGTCGATGGCGCGCGCGACGGCGGGCGTCCACTGGCGCTGCCAGACATAGGCATCCTGCATCCAGACCTCCCGCGCCGCCGCGCCGTGCGGACGCGCGGGGACGGTCGCATATCGCACGACACACGCCAGCACCGGCACCGCCGCCACCGCGAAAAGCCACGGATGCTTCGGCCTGTATTTCCCCCGTCCGGATTTCCCCTGTCCGATCTTCCCGCTCCCCGTGCCGGTCGGTTTCAACAAGACTGTCCGCGACATCGTGTCATGATCAGGTAAAGTTTTTAAGACTGTCTGAAACGACCTGCCGCCAGGGAATGGCAGAAGCTGCCGGGTGTCGGGTTTATTTCAGGAATGTGGCGTTTTTCAAAGCTTTTTGAAAAAAGCTTCACCAAAAACTTTCATGACTTCAGGGTGTTGTCGGGACGGCCGTTGCAGGCGGCCCCTTGGCGGAGGGGGTGGGAAAAGAATGCCGCCTTTTCCAAAAAAGGCGGCATCCGGGCATTTCCCTCTGTCCGGGGCGTGGGGTCAGGCCAGCCCTTCTTCCTTCAGCGCCTTCTGCGCCGCCGGGCGGGCAAAGACCCGGTCGCGCAGGGCGCAGGCGCGGGGATAGGCGGAAATGTCCACCTTCAGCGGCGTTGTCCAGTGCAGGATCACGGCCATCAGCGCGTCCGCCTGCGTAAAGCCCACCGGCAGCATGTGGTCGCGCGCGTTCAGCATCGCCTCCACCTGCGTCATGCGGCGCGTGACAAGGGCAAGCTGGCGTTCGCGCACCACGTCGGGCACGTCAGGCGCGAAAAGCGGGCCGATCGCGCCGTGCACGTCCTCGCAAAAGCCCAGTGCCTCCAGCAGGCGGAAGAATTCCACCGAATCCGGCGCGGGGCGAAAGGCCGCGACGTCGGATTTCCGCCCGATATAGGTCAGGACCGCCACGTTCTGCGTCAGGACCTGGCCCGGCGAAATCTCCAGCGCGGGGACGGCGCCGCGCGGGTTGATTTTCAGGTAATCGTGGCCGTTCGCGGTTTTCTTGGTCTTCAGGTCCACCCGCTCCAGATGATGGGGCAGGCCCGTTTCGTTCAGGATGATGTGCGAGGCAAGCGAACACGCCCCCGGTGTGTAGAAGAGTTTCATTGCAGCAACCTTTTCCTGTACGGCGCGGGACGGCGGCCCCGCCATTCCGTCAGGCGAAAGGGTGGCACACCCCCGCCGCCCTGGGAAGCGCCCGCGCGCCTGCCGCCGCGAAGCGTGAAGGGCGGATCGCATGGCGCGATGTTCGCGAAACCCGTGGTCAGGGCAGTAAATATCGCAATCACGACCTGCATTGCGCACGTCCCGCATGGCACGGTCCACGCATCCCTGTATCCCGGCATGTCGTGGCCCGTCCCGGCAATGCGGCATGCCGGGATGGCCGGTCGCAGGCAGGGGGGCGGATGCAATCGCCCGGTATAATCGATGCGGCGGGGCAGGCGGCGGGACGTCAGGCGCGACAGACCCGCGTCGGCAGGCCCGGAAAACCCGCGCGGGATGCGGCCATTGCATGCGACGCGCGGTTGTGGCGCGCGTTGGGACCGAACGGGCCTTCCCGCCCGGGAATGCCATGCGATGGTCACGTCCGTGCCTTGTTCCGATCCCCATTCTGTCGGATGATTACAGTGATACGGGACGGACAGCAGAAAGATATTGACATGAATCCCATTAAACTTGTGCCAGTTCTGGCAGTTGCTGGCAGTTGCTGGCAGTTGCTGGCACGCTGTGCGCCTGTGCCGGACCGGGTGGTCCTTATGGATACGGGGACGGTTATTACGGCGGATACGATAATTACAGCGGCTATGGCGCCTATGGCGGCAGCTATTACAACGGCGATTATTACGGGGGTTACCCCTATTATGTCTATGGCGGCGGACACGACAGGCGCGGTGGACCGGGCGGTCGTGACGGTCGCGATCATCGCGGCGGTCCGGGTGGTCCGGGTGGACCCGGCGGCTTTGGCGGGGGTGGCCACGGTGGCGGTCATGGTGGCGGCCCCGGTGGTGGTCCGGGCGGCAGGCCCGGCGGTGGACCGGGTGGCGGCGGATTCGGCGGTGGTGGCCACGGTGGCGGCGGCGGTCATGGCGGGGGTGGTGGTGGCCACGGTGGCGGCGGTGGCGGCCACGGCGGCGGTGGACACCGCTGATCCCGCGCGACCGACGACCTTTACCCTGCCTGTCGTGTCCTCCCCGCAAGGGGGGCACGGCGGCCCCTTGTCCCGATCCTGTTCCCGGCCCTGGTCGCATGCGTCCGTGGGCCGGGGCACCCGCGCATGGTCCCCTGTCCGGGCCGTGCTGGTCCGGCCTGCATTGCGTGGCGTAGGGGCAGGCCCCGTTGATCCGGGGGAAAAATCTGTTTCAGGCTTCCGCGAAGGAACTGGAAATGAGAGGCCCACACTGGCTGACGGATGCGTGGATGTCCCGTCCGCAGGCCCTTTCCCCGAAAGGTCGTGGCAGTCCGCAGGTTGATGACCACCGCGTCCTGAGCAGGATCATCCCTGTCAATCGGAACGGTCCGCGCCGGCCGTCGATTTGCCCCGGAAGTACGGGCCGCTTGATGATGGTCCGGTCTGGAGGGCGGGCGGATTACGATGACGGGAATTCATCCCATTGGGGAAGCGAATATCTGATGCGCGCGCGCCTGTAACAGATCGCCATTATGGCGCCGGACACGATGCCGCCCAGGCTGCCATCGCAATGGCCATTCCCACGGCGAAGGGAACGCGGCCCCGGTCAGGAAATCAGCGCTCCCCCTGAACTGCGGCGGTGGCAGATGCAGCCCCAGACGCCGCAGGATGCGATATGCTGGCGGAGAACGGTTCGGGGCGCTGATCCCTTTCGCCGCCTACATCCTGTTTGCGGCCTCCGGTTTTCGGGAAAATTCCATGGGTCCCCTTTGCCGCGTATTCTTTTCGTGCGGGTCATGAAGGTTTCCGGTGAATATTTTTCAAAGGTTTCGAAAGACGTCACCTTTTTGAAAGAAGGCGATGCCCGGAAACTTTTCATGCTTTTATCAGATGGTTATTTTAAAACGACCTATAAGGTGACGTAATGAAACCCTTTATACTGTTGTTTTTGATTTTTGCCGAATCCGCATTTATGGGCCTTGCTGAAGCTGCGCCCGGACATTCCGATGTTCAGTTCAATGAAATGGATGTTACTCAATTTATTGAGGATACTGGATCTTTCCTGCCACGAAGGGTGGAGGATTTTTCGCGACAGTTTGATGAACATCTGTCATTCCATACCCCCAACAGTACTTACATGTTTTACGAAAACAGGGATGAAGGTGGCGGCATAGCTCGTGTCAGCAGGACAATCAACACTACAGACGGGTATATTTTAAGTGGAATGGAATTAAAGGTCCATAATCCTCCCTATGTTAGCGAAGTTTTCGTTTCCATAAGGGGAAGGAAAAGTGGAAAATGTTTATCTCGCAAAATGATTACGAATATTTTTGCGCTGGGAAATCCTGAATTTACCCGGAATGAATTTATCTATAGCCCTGTCATGAAAAACTTCATTAAAGTCGTTTATGGGGGGTATGGTAAGGATGATTGCGCCTCATCTGTTTATTTAAAATATGGCACGGAAAAACACGGATGAACCCGTGCCTGCCAATCTGCATTTATGAACCTCCATCCTTTTCCGGCTGGTCATGTCGGCGTCTGGTAAAATGCATTACCGCAATTCACCCGGCAGTACCGGACGGGGGCATCGACGCCCGGCGCGGACCGTTCCGATTGACAGGGATGGCCCCGCTCAGGACGCGGCGGTCATCAGCGCACGTCCTGCCGGCTTTTCGGGGAAAGGGTCTGCGGGCGGAGGATATCCGCGCGCCCGCCAGCCAATGAGGATCCCTTGTTTCCAGTCTCCTTACGGGATCTGAAACAGGTTTTGCCCCCTTGGATAAATGGGGTGGGATAAATGGGCTGACCCGACCGCGACGGCATGGCTGTCGGCAGTGGTCTCCCGCGATTCAGGGGGTGTCTTCCTGCCTTGTCAGAACCGTATGATGACCGGCTTCTGGTGCAGCAGCGCGGCATCTTCAAGATGCGATACCATACTGGCCGCAACATCGGCCCGCGAAACAATGCCGTTTCGCCACTGTGACGGCGCGACCAGGATTCTGGCCCTGCCGCTGGCCTTGCCATTCATCAGTACGCCCGGCCGCCAGATGGTCCAGTCCAGACCGCTCGCGATGATGAGTTCTTCCTGACGGGTCTTGTCGTCATAGGCACGGCCGAACAGCATGCGAAAGGGCAGGCGCTGGAACGGCCCCACGGCGGCGGCACTGTCACCCGCGCCAAAGCCGGTTACCGCCGCCAGTCGGCGAACGCCGTGGCGGATCATCAGGGGCAACAGGACCGCCGTGGCCCGGGAAAACAGATCGACCGGCCCGAAGAGGTCGCGGTTGGATATCCCCAGCACCTGTATCACCGCATCGACCCCGACGAGCGCCCGTTCCACGTCCTTTGGCGCCAGGGCATCGCCGGGGCATTTCTCAAGCCGGTCATGCGTCAGTTCGATGCCCGAGGCATGGCGGGCAAAGGCCCTGACCCTGTGCCCCTGGCCAAGCGCCGCCCTGACAGCCTCAAGCCCGATCCCCCGCGACCCGCCCATCACCAGAACAACCACCGCGCCGCCTCCATCGTGTTTTCGTGCCCGCATCATCCTGTCCCGCATCATCCCGTACGGGCGCAACAGGGGAAACACGTCACTTCGGGCATGGTCGCCCGTCACCTTCCCCAAATGTCAGGTCGTCACAGGGCGCGGGGTATCACAGGATGTGGTCATGAATGACAGATCCGACGATACCTTGACCGTATGGTACGATGGTGGCTGCCCGCTGTGCCTGCGCGAAATCGCGCTGATGCGCCGGTGGGACCGTGCGAAGCGTATCCACTTCGTCGATCTCACCGACCCGGCGCAGGCCTGCCCCCTCGACCGGCAATTGCTGCTCGATCGTTTCCATGCGCGGAAAGGCACCGTGATTTACGACGGCGCCGCCGCTTTCGCGGCCATGTGGCGCGCCATTCCGGCGCTGCGGCCGCTTGGCGAACTTGCCCGGCTGCCACCGGTCCTGTGGGGGCTTGAGGTGGCCTATCGCGGGTTTTTGCCGGTGCGGCCGGTCCTGCAACGATGGCTGCGATAAAGGGGCGGGCGGCTTCGGCGCCACGGTGTTACCGGTCACGTTCGACCTGACCGGCGGGGGACAGCATTGCCGGCGTGCCCCGGCGTGAAGCCAGCAGGGGCAGGCGTCCGTCAGAATCCCGCTTCGATCGCAAGGCGCACGGCGTCGGCGGTCGTCTGCACGCCCAGGGCGCGAAACATGGCGGCACGATGCATTTTGACCGTACGCTCGGACAGTCCCAGCGCATGGGCGATCTGCTTGTTCAGCTGCCCCTGCGCCATCGCCAGCAGCACCGCGCGCTGACGCGGCGACAGCCGTTCGACCCTGGCCCGCGCGGCCACCGCGCGGCTTTCGCCGGGCCCGTCGGGAATCCGCATCTGGGAGCCGAGGAAATACTGGAGTTTCCCCTCGCCATCGAATACCGGCGCCACCATCACGGCATTGCGGAAAGGGTGGCCGTCCTTCCTGTAATTGAGGATCTCGACCATGACCGGGCGCTGTTCGCGGATGCCCGCGCGCAGGGCTTCCACCAGCTGCGGTTCCGTGCCCTGGCCGGTCAGGAAACGGCAGTTGCGACCGATGACCTCCTCCCGGGGATAGCCGGTCAATGCCTCGAACGCCGCGTTGCAGTCGATGATCGGATTGTCCGGCAATCGCGGATTGCTGATCACGGCGGCCACAGTGCTGTCGGCGATCATGTCGGAAATAGCCATCGGCCGCTACTGCCCCTTTTCAGCACCGGGGCCACCAGCGCCCCCTGACGGGCGATCCTACCCCTTTGGCCGTATTGCCGACAACCGCCCGATGCCCGGAGATGGGGGCGCGCCGGTCATGCCGGCGCGACATTGCCCCCGCACGCCACGGTGCCATCGCAAACGGACATCCATCTTATTCATCACTCCGGGCGAAGAGCGACAGGGAAGCTCGACAGGGAAGGACGCGTCATGAAGCATGAGGAACAGGAGACCTCGAAACTCGTCGTGCTGCGGGCTTCCGAAAGGATGCTGCTTGATCGCGCCGAAGCCTGCAGGGTCCTTGGGATCGAACCCCGGATGATGCGCACGCTCGGCCTGCTGGGCTGCGGTGCGCCGTCCCTGAAGGTGCGGAACGTGAGGCTCTATCGCAGGGAGGACCTCCTCGCCCTTCGCGCGCGCTGGATGGACGCCGTCGGGGTGGAGGAACGGGACCGCCATTCCCGGCGCCGGGGACGCCCCGACGGCGCGGGCACCGATCCCCTCATGACGCTTCTTGCGCAGCGGGCCGTGATCCACAGGCTGGTGATCATGCTGCTCTGGGGCATGATCCTGTTCGGTGGCGCGATCGGCCTGATCCTGTACTGAACCGGCCCTGGACCGGCCCTGGGGCGATCGGGCGCTGCGCCCACCCTGCCTCCCGGCCATCCGCCTTGCGGCAGGCGTCATCTTCTGCATGCCATGCAGGGACCCGGGCCTAGCCGTGGCCGGACATGCCTGAACACAGGTTCATGACCGCGACGCCTGCGATGATCAGCGCCATGCCCACGATTGCGGCCATGTCCAGCTTCTGCCCCAGCCAGATCCACGACACCACGGAAATCGCGACCGTGCCCACCCCGGACCAGATGGCATAGGCAACGCCGGTGGGAATCGCGCGCAGCGCCTGCGACAGGGCGTAAAACGCGGTCAGGTATCCCACCACCGTCACGCATGATGGCAGCCGGCGGGTGAATCCGTCCGACAGTGTCAGGAAAAACGTGGCCGTGACCTCCGCCCCGATGGCGATGGCCAGGTACAGATAAGGCATTGCGGCATCCTTGCGTCGTGGCCGGCGGGCGCGCGATGCCCCCGTGCCGCGTCGGCTTTACAGGATTGCCGCCCGGCAGGCCATGCGCGGGCCGCCAAAGCGGGGATGAAGTTTTTTGTCCCGATGCGCATGAAACTTTTCCTGTCCACGCATTTTATATGTATAGAGGAGATAGGAGACATGAGCCATGAGCAACTCAGCACGCATGATTGCCCACCTTCTTATCAACATCCGTCGCGCGCCGCGTGAAAAGCCGCTGCCGAAGGATACCACACGCAAACAGGACTGACGCCCGGAAAACCGGGCGATCCGTCGCCTGTGCCCTGTCCCGCGCCGCCGGTTCCGATGGGAAACTGGCATGCGGGGGGCACATGGACCCGGGGTGCGTGTTATAACGCGCGTTCCGGGGGGCGGAAACATACTTTGACATATTGGCGCGGCGCATGGCGGCACATTGCCGCTGGCGGGTTGTATGTCCGTCCGTCCTTCGGTCTGCCGCATGGCGACGGGGACGTGATGACCGGGACATGACGGCCGGGACGTGACGGATACGGCCATCAGGCCGATGTGGCCCGCGTCCCGCCATCCTTCAGCCGCCGCGACAGGCCCCGCAGCTCATCATGATGCAGCAGCCATACCCCGTTGGTGCGCGCCAGCTGCTGCGCCGCGCGGGTATAGGGCGCGTTCGATACCACCACGGCCACCGCCGCGCCGTAATGGGCACGCGCCGCGCTGACCTGCTGCACCGCTTCGTTCCCGACCGTGCGGCTGTACAGCTTGCACTGCACCACCATGCGCAGGCCGCGCCGCGTGGCGATGATGTCCGCCCCCTGATCGCCGCTGCCGATGGTGGTGTCGGCCCGCCATCCGTCATGGCGCAGTTCCGCCGCGCAGTGCTGTTCATAATCCAGCGGGTCCATCCCCGGCCCCACGATATCGGGGCGCGGAACCGGGCCGTCGGCGGCCTGTTCAGTGCGCGCCGCCACCCAGGGGCCGAGTCGCGGCCACTGCGCCATCAGCCCCGCCGCGCGCAGGGCGGGCCGCAGGATGGTGGCGGCGAATTCGTCACGTTCGCGATGCCATTTCTCCGGCTTTGCCACGCCATAGCTGTTGCGCGCCAGCAGCTGCCGCCGTCGCAGGCGCAGCGTATCGGCATGCCGCGCGATCAGGGCGGCGCATATGGCCCGCGCCCGACGCCCGCGCCGCCACCGGACCATCCCCCGCAGGACCGGCCACCCCACCATCATCGCCAGCCCCGCCGCCAGCACCCCGCGCCAGTACGACAGCCAGTACGACAGCCAGCGCGACAGCCCGTGGCGCGGCCCCCCGCCCGCGGCGCGCGCCGTCGCGTCCATTACGGGCGCAGGTGACGCGGGGAACAGCAGGCCGCGTATCGCCGTACTGCCATCATGCCAGCGCCGGCGCGCCCATTCCACGATGCCGGGGGCGGCAGGGGCGACATCGCGGGCGCGGAAATACATGATGCGTTCATGGCGTCCGGCCCCCGCGCGTGGCGTTTCCCCACGCAGGGCGATGACATCACCCTCCCGCGACAGCAGCGTCCAGCGTTCCGCCGTGGCGTCCATGCGGTGGCATCCCGCCGCCATCGCCCCGTGGGCCAGATGCCGCGCGGCGGCGGCGGTGGAACATCCCGGCGCATGGGCGACGATGTGATAGGGCGCGCCCGCTTCGCCCACGGCCGTTTCCGCCGCCGCCTGCGCGCTGGCCCCGTGCGCGCCCGTCAGGCACAGGGCGGCCACCAACCTGGCGATCCGTGCGATGTTCCCTTTTCGTACACCTGTCATTCCAGACAGTTAGCCCACATTCCCCATGTTGGCGAGGGGCCATGCGCGGCCACGTCCCGAAATCACAAGGGACCGTCCGGAAATGACCCGCCGACAGGAAAATAATAAAGGTTTCTGGTGAAGCTTTTTGCAAAAAGCTTCGAAAGACGTCACCTTTTTAAAAAAGGCGACACCCAAAAACTTCCATTATTTCACCGACGGCCCGCCCGTTTTTGATTTCCATGCCCGGCCATGCCACATCCAGCCAATCGCGATGATGCAGATACATGCATACGGGATCGCCGATGCCGTGCTGTTTTTATCGACCTTCATGACGTGCTCAACAATATTTGTCAGCGTGGTCAGGGATATCAGCAGGGCGATCACAAGAAATGATTTCCACTGCTGCTTCAGCGCGGCAAGGAGAAGTGATGTTCTTTGCTGTTTCAGCATGCCTTTCCCCCGCAGCCGGATCAGGCGCAGGACCCGGCGCCTGCACTCGTTACTTAACGTAAACGAAATGGGGGTGCTGCGCAATCGGCCCGGCCTTTGTCTGGATAAGGCGGCGTCTTACGAAGCTTTTTGCAAAAAGCTTCACCAAAAACTTCTATTGTTTTCACCCATCTTCCGGCGGGTCGGGTTCAAAGGCCAGTATGTCGCCGGGCTGGCAGCACAGGTAGGCGCAGATCGCATTCAGCGTCTCGAACCGGATGCCGCGCACCTTCCCCGACTTGAGCAGGGAGAGGTTGCTTTCGGTAATGCCGACATGCGCGGCAAGGTCCTTTGAACGGACCTTGCGCAGCGCCAGCATGACATCAAGGCGGACAATGATCGCCATGGCGGTTCAGACGATCGAACGGCTGTCTTCTTCGAGGCGGGCGGCCTCGTCAAACAGCCGGGCCACGAGGAACAGGAGCACACCGACCAGAAGCGCCAGCAGCCCCCCGTCACTGATGCCCAGGTCGATATGCCCGCCCCGCGCCCGCAGGGCGATGGCGAACTGCGCCAGAGGGGGCAGCGCGATATTCGCGCCCGCGCACAGCAGGTTCAGCAACGCGAACCGCCGGAAACAGCCGGTGGTGGCAGGGGCAAAGACATGCCCGTCCCCGACCGCGCGCAGCATCCGCGCCAGCGCGGCAAGGCCTGCCACCGCCAGCGCGACCTCCACGACCGAAATGGCGCAGGCCCACGGGCGCGGCAGGCCGCCTGCCTCCACCCTGATGGCAGCGACACCCGGAAACAGCACGCCGGCCAGCGTCGTCAGCACCAGCGCGAAACCGGCCGCCATCACAGCCAGCCGAAGCCGGCGGGCAAAGCGGCCAAGGGCCACGGGGTTCGTCATTGCGCAAACATTCTTTCTGTTTTACGAAAAGTTATTATTGCGATTCGGAGATTATGGCATGCGGTCGAAATGTGCAACCCGGTCCGCCCCGCCCATGCGCCTGATTGGCGGTCTGGCGGCGCTGGCGCTGCTTGCGGGGTGCGCGTCCGCCCGGCCGCCGCATCCGCGCGCCGTCACCGACGTGGCCGCCGTGATCGACGGCGCGGCGGCGGGCGATCCGGCGCCGCTGACCGGGGCATTGGTGCGGGCGCACGGGGCACAGGCCGCGCTGCTGCGCGCGCGGCTTGCGGCGTTGCGGCTGGACCGGGCGGGGGTGGAGCGTGCGCTTGATGCCTATTTCGCCGCGCATGACACGGACCCGCGGCGTCAGGCGATCGCATGGGCAACCCGTGGCGAGGCTGCCTTTGCCGCAGGTGATTACGCCGCCGCCGCCACCGCGATCGAGGCATGGCAGCGCCTGCCCCGCGCGGGATGGCATGCGGGGGAGGAGGCCAGCATGGCGCAGACCCTGACCATCGCGCGGCTGCTGCGGGCGCAACCGCGACAGGCCGTCATCGGCGGGACGCCCGGCACGGTTCCCACGTCCCGCGACAGGGTGGGGCTGGTGCGCGCGATGGTGCGCATCAATGGCGTGGCGCAGGATGCGGTGCTGGATACCGGCGCCAACCTGCCGGTCGTCGCGGCCTCCACCGCCGGGCGGCTGGGACTGCGGATCCTGGGCGGGGCCGGCAGCGTCGCCAGCGTGACCGCGCGTCAGGTCGCGACCCGCGTGGCGATTGCCGACCGGCTGGACATCGCGGGCGTCACGCTGGCGCATGTCGTGTTCCTGGTGATGGATGACGGTCAGCTCAGCTTTCCGGTCGCGGGGGGGTATCAGATCGGCGCGATCATCGGCTTTCCCGTGTTCCGCGCGCTTGGCCGCGTGCGGTTCGATAATGCGGGCGGCTTTGCGGCGGGGCGTGCGGCGGGACCGGCGCTGGATACGGACAACCTGCGCGTCAGCGGCAATGACCTTTATGTGCTGGCGCGGGTGGGTGGATTTGCCACGGCGCTGCACCTCGACACCGGGGCGGGTCGCAGCGGCCTGACCAGCCGGTTCGCCATGCTGCACCCGTTCGTCGCGACATTCCCGACAGGGGTGGACACGCTGATGGGCGCGGGGGGCGGGGCCGTCGTGCGGCACACCGCCATATGGAGGCAGGTGGCCATCACGATTGGCGCGCGGTCGCTGACGCTGCCGGAACTCGCCATTGCGACGGACGCGCCCAAGGGAGAGGACGAGGACAGGCTTGGCAATATCGGTCAGGACGTGCTGGGGGCGTTCGGTTCATACGCCATCGACTTCGACCGCATGGGCTTCGCGCTGGGGCCGCCACGGGAATGAGCGTGCGTCGCGGGACCGCGCGGGTGTGGTCAGCGCGACAGGTACAGCACCCGCGCCACGCTGGCGACGCATGCCAGCGGGCACAGGCTGAACACCGCGAACAGCCACCATGCCGCGCTGGCGGTGCCCGCGATCCCGCCGGGCGCGTCCAGCCCGGCGGCGTTCGCCACCAGCCCGGCCAGCGCGGCCGCCAGCGCGGTGCAGAACAGCTGCACCGTCGTCAGCGAGGTCGAGGCCAGGTCGCGCTGTCCCGCCGGGGCGATGCGCAGGACCCGGGTCAGCAGGTGCGGCCATGCCAGCCCGACGCCAAGGCCCACCATCACCAGCGCGGCACAGATGGGCGCGACATCCCGCCACCCTCCTGCCGCTGGCACCGGCAGCAGCGCCCACAGCATGCCCATGCCGATCAGCCCCAGCACGGGGGCCGCCATCATCGCGCGCGGCACGGCGCGCCCGTGCCGCCCCGCGCTGAGGATGGAGCCGACGGACCATCCCGCCGACATCGACGCGGCAAGGTATCCCGCCGTCAGCGGCGACTGGCGGTGCAGCACCTGCAGGAACAGGGGCACGAAAATCTCGCTTGTGGTGACGCTGACCGCCAGCAGGCCCATCGACAGGTACAGCGCGCAGAGCTGGCTGCGTGGCTGCAGCGCCCCTGCCGGCAGAAGCGGCTGTCGCCCCCGCCGTTCCAGCCACACCCACGGCACCATCAGCGCCACGAATGCCGCCAGCCCCACGGCTGCCGATCGCGCGTCATGGCTGATCCCCCCGGCCGAAAGCGCGAGCACCGCCGCCGCCATCAGCCCGACCTGCCCCAGCGCCAGTGTGGACGTCGTGGGCCGCGCCGCCGCGCGCCGGGGCAGGACGGCCATCGCCAGCAGCGCGAAGCCCGCCGCCACCGGCACCAGCGACCAGAACGCCCCGCGCCAGAAACGCGCCTGTGCGAACATGCCGCCCACGGCGGGGCCGATCAGGGTCGCGACCCCCCACATGGCCGACACCAGCCCCACCGCGCGCGACCACAGCGACGGGTCATAGACGATGCGGATCATGGCATAGGACAGCGCCAGCAGCAGGCCGCCGCCAAACCCCTGCACCGTGCGTCCCGCCAGCATGACCGGCATCGACCCCGCCAGGGCGCATGTCACAGCACCCACGGCAAAGATCGCCGCCCCCGCGCCATACGTCCCCCGCCCGCCATACAGCGCCAGCGCGCGCGACGACAGCGCGGCCCCGACGATGGACGCCGTGACGAACAGCGTCGTATTCCACGCGTAATATTCCAGCCCGCCGATATCATGCACGACAGAGGGCAGGATGGTGGCCGCGACATACACGTTCACCGCATGCAGCACGACGCCGCCCGCAAGGATCAGGGTGCGCAGGGCGTTCGCCCCGGTGAACAGGGCGCTCCACGCCGGGGCGGGCGGCGGGGCCGTCGCCGGTTCAGGCGCGTGCGCGTCCGGGGACATGTCGGGGTGCGTGTCGCGTGTGGTATCCGGCGCGTTCATCGGGCGTGTCCGTCCGGCGCATCCACCCGGCAGGCCCGCCGGGGATGGCGCCTTATGATCCCATGCCCGGACCGCCCGAACCGCCCGGCCCGTCGGACGGCGCGTCCTGTCCCGGCGATCCGGTCATGCCGCCCACGCCGCCGCTTTCGCTGGGATCGCTGGGGGGGCTGTGCGACGCGCATGCGCCCAGTCCCGCCAGCAGCATCATCGCGCACAGCGCGCGTGTCAGACCTGTCCACATCGCGAATATCCCTCATGCTCACGTTCTGGTGACGTTTTTAGTCAGGCATGGGCAAAAGAAAAAGATGTTCCGTGCGGATCTGTACTGAATACCGGCATGCGCGATGGATGCCCGCGGGTCAGTGGCCCTTGGCCTTCGTCACGCCAAAGCGGAAGATTGTCGTCTGGTCAAACGTTTCGCCGGGGCGGAGTTCCGTCGTCGGGAAGTCGGGATGGTTGGGGGAGTCGGGGAAATGCTCCGCCTCGAACGCGACGGCGTCGGTCTGGCGGTAGGCGCGTCCCGAAACGCCCGCATACCCCCCGTCGAGCGAGTTGGAGGTATAGACCTGCAGCCCCGGCTGCGTCGTCAGCACCTCCATCGTGCGGCCCGTGGCGGGATCGCTGATCTGTGCCGCAGGGCGGGGCGTGGTCCCGGCCTGTCCGTTGACGATCCAGTTATGGTCGTATCCGCGCGCGTACATCATCTGCGGGTCATTGTCGCGCAGGCGCTCGCCAATGCGGTGGGACGTGCGGAAATCCAGCGGCGTACCCGCCACGCTTGCGATCGGGCCAAGCGGGATGGAGGTCGCGTCCGTTGGGGTATAGGTATCGGCACTGATGCGCAGGATCTGGTTTTCCACGCTGCCGCTGCCTTCGCCGCCCAGGTTGAAATAGCTGTGGTTCGTCAGGTTCAGCACCGTCGGCCGGTCGGTCGTTGCGGTGTAATGCAGGCTGAGCGCGCTGGTATCATCCAGCCGGTACGTCACATGTACATGCAGCGTGCCGGGAAAGCCCTGGTCGCCATCGGGACTGACCAGCCCCAGCGTGACGCTGGTGCCATGATCGTCCTGCGTTTCGCCCTCGAACGTCCAGACCTGCTTGTCAAACCCCTTCCTGCCGCCATGCAGCGCATTGGGCGGCGCGGTGACCGCGATGTGATAGGTATGGCCGTCGAGCGTGAACGTCCCGCGCGCCAGCCGGTTGGCGTACCGCCCGATCATCGCGCCAAAGAACAGGCCGCCGCGCGCGCTGTCATGGGTATAGCCCCCAAGCGTGGAGAAGCCCAGCACCACGTCGGCAGCGTTGCCGTGGCGGTCCGGCGTTTCGATCGCGGTGATGATGCCGCCATAGGTCATGAACCGCACCGTCATGCCGTGCGCGTTGCGCAGGGTGTACTGTTCGACGGGCCGCCCGTCATCGGTCGTGCCAAAGGGGGCGCGTTCGAAACTGACGGCCGGGGCGGCCTGCGCAAGGGTGGCGCAGGTGATGCCCGCCACCGGCAGGAGGGCCGCCAGCGCCATGCGGACGGGACGGAGGGGATGGGACATGGGGCTGTTTCCTGCGCTTGTGCCTGGGATGCCTGTGCCTGCCGTGGGGCACGTCGGGGCGGGCCGATCATGCCGCCCTTCGCCGGGGCGGGCAACCATGACGGCCTGTAGGGCCGAACACATCATGGATATGAGCCACGCCGCCGTGGGGATGTGGGGATGTGGGGATGAAATGCCGCGCGCAGGCATCATGAGAAAGTTTTTGGTGAAGATTTTTTCAAAAAGCTTTGAAGGACGCAGGCTTTTTGAAAAAAGGCGGCATCCGAAAACTTCCATTCCCCTGATCGCCCTGTCAGGACCCGGCCGCCCCGTTTCCTGTTCGTTTACGGTTGCCGGCTAATCATCGATGCCGTTGCGCGACGGGGCGCAAGGATTTGGGATATCGCATGCTTGTTTCTTCCTATAACCAGATCGGCGGCGGCGGCATCAATAACCAGAAAATGGCCATCATGGGCGCCCTCATGAACGCGAGGGAGAAAGGCATCCCCTTTTCCGTCCCGCTCATTTCCGAAATGGACCAGGTCAACGGGAACTATGAAAAATACGGGTTTGACGTCCTGTTCCACAGGCAGGGCATCGAGGAGTTCTGCCGCAGGCATGCGATAGGGATGGTCGAATATGACGAAGGCAACGAATTCGACGAAAGTTATGAGGCGTTTTTCTGGAAAACCTTCCACATCCTTGAATCAGACCCGTTTTCAGGACCGGATGGGATGCGCGACATTTTCGTGGATCTCATCAACATCTTCATGCCGAAAATCTCGGGCTCCGACCTGTTCGCGCGGCTGTCGGAGGCCATAGGCAACAGGGTGGGGGAGGTCGCGTCCTGCCAGTTCAGGATCGAGCGGGACTGGATCGTCCACTGTCGCAACGAGTTGAGCAAGACGGCATCCGACTGCGACGAACTTTACGTCGGTTACGACGCCATACTGTATAAAATCAGGAATACATTTCCCGATCTCCGCAACCTGTTCATCTGCGTTGATGAACCGGCCATGCCGGTCGTCAAGGACGTGATAAAAAAACGGTCGGCCGAGTACGGGATCCATTCCATGTTCAAATCGGATTTTATCGGGCCGTCCGAATATGACGCGCTCAGGCCGAACGAAAGATCGCTTCTCGACATGGAACTGTGCATCAACCATTCCAGGTTCATCGGGAATACGAAATCAACATTTTCCAACATGGTGTCCGTGCAGAGGTTCTGCCGCAACGGAACCGACGACAGGGACCATATCTACAATCACAGGAGCATGTTCCTCAGACGGCGCCTCGACAGGGGTGTCTCCATCTCCGCGACGAACAGCGTGGCGTTCATGGATAATGAGGTCCTTTTCAGGAACGGCCTGATCCTGATCGACAGGGACACGAATGCCAGCCTGTTTGACATCCGGCCCGGAACGCGACTGGTTGCGCAGGACATTACGGACGGGGGCGACGTGCTCTGCCTGCGCAACATTTCCTTCAACGGCCGCGATTTCCATGACGGCGTTTTCGCGTGCGCGAAAGAAGACGTGGTCCGCCTGTAAAGGCGGCGGCGCAATCGGTACAGAACCCGGCGGCCCCTTGAGGCAGGCATCCGCGCAGACGTCCCCCGATGGCCGCGCGGTGCCGCGTCGCCCATGATGTTTCCCGCCCGGATTGCACGCGCCCGCGCGCCGGGGCCTGTCACTTGCGTCCCGCGCCCCATATATGAAGGGCGATCCGGGCCGTGGTGCGGCCTGGTGGCATGGGACCGGCGGCATGGGAAAGGCAGCGGCATGATCATTCAGGACTACAACTTCTTCTGCGACATGACGCCGGACATGCAGTACCTGCGCAACCGCGACCCGGTGGACAGCTTCATCGAACGCAAC
Source organism: Novacetimonas cocois (assembly GCF_003311635.1). GTDB lineage: Bacteria > Pseudomonadota > Alphaproteobacteria > Acetobacterales > Acetobacteraceae > Novacetimonas > Novacetimonas cocois. Next base: position 145,165 of record NZ_QEXL01000010.1, read on the forward strand.
ATGATCTTCGTCCTGCCCGACCGGCTGCGCCGCTTTCGCAAGAACCTCTATCACGTCCGGCGCAACGCGGGGCCAAGCCATGCCTATTCCCCGCTGTTCCGCGTCAACAGCCAGACGCGTTCCGACCCGGTGCCGGCGGGGTATGACGGGCCGTTCGACGTCTTTCCCTTTTACGCCAATGCCGCCCTGACGCGGACGCGGCACAAAGATTACTATGTCCTGTTCATCTTTCGCGACAAGATGTCGTGGACGCGCTTTCGCGACCTGTCGGGGACGTGACGGCCGGCCGCGTTTCCCCCGCCGCGTTTTCCCCGCCGCGTTTCCCCTGTCGCATTTCCCCTGCCGTCCGGCTGCGTTGCGGGACGGGGCCTATGCGAACCGGATGGGGTATGGGATATACAGCGCGGATGAATAAATGAGGCATGCCGCGTCATCACGCGCGCAGGGAGACAGCAGCGTATGAACGATCGTCTGGCACTGAGCATGGTGTCGATGTTGATGATGTCCACCGTCCCGGCCATCGCGGGGACGTCGTCTGCTGTCCCCGCTGTCCCCGTTTCGGTCGAAACCGCCGCCCCGGCCAGTCCGCGCGCCGGTGCTGCGGAACCGCCGCCGAACCTGCAGAAGCTGCCGCCATACCAGAACAAGGTGACGGAATATATCGACCGTTCCTCTGTCCGGATGCGCGGGACCCATGCCTCCGCCACGTTCGTGCAGGATTTCGATGACGAGATGATAAGCCACGGCCTGCCGTTCGCCTCCGTCCGGTTTTCGGTCCTGTACAACTGCGCCGCCAATACCTACCGCACCCTGTCCTATTCCACGTGGTCGGGGCATATGGGCCGGGGGCACAGGCTGGCGGACGGGCCGGTTCCGCGTGGGGAAATGACGGTCGATCCCTCGCTGGAGGACGGGCGGCGCATTGCGTGCGGCCCCTGATCCGGGTTACCCACAGATTGGTGGATAGGCATACGCGTAACCGTGTGGATAAGTCCGTCAGTAATGTGGAAAACGATGTGGGAACGGGGCGGCATCGCGCCGTGAAAGTGGGGAAAACACATGGATAGCAGAATCGTCGCCGCCCTTTCCGATGCCCTTGCCCCCGCGCCGGGCGCAGCACCCGCCGCCATCGCCACCAACGAGGCCGCCCGCCAGGCCCAGGCGCGCGAGGTGCTGGAACGGCTGGAACGCTCCGGATTTCAGGTCATCGCCTCCGACCCCGCCGCGACGCAGGCCCGCCAGGCGCTGGCGATGATCCGCCTTGGGGTGGGGGACCTTTTCTCGGACGAGGACCGGCGTCTCAAATACGCGTCGCTGTTTGTGCTGTTCGTGGTCCTGCTGCTGCTTTACCTGCAACCACTGGCTGTATTGTTCGGGCTTCTGGCGATCGGCGTGGTATTCTTTGTCATGTCGCTGACGCGGAAATAAAAAAGATCCGCCCTTTTATCAGGATGCGGATGGTAAAGGCGCGGATGCACGCCAGGGTTGCCTGACCATGCAACCGGGGGCCGAGGTTAAATTTTTTTAAATCCACCTTTGATACATATCAACGTATGGACGTCCCCTGTCCCTAGACTTGATGTGGGGACAGGGTGCAATCCTGTGTCTTTGTGGGAATGGCCCGTGCGTTCCGTCGCCCGGTTGCCGGTCTGTTGCCCTGCCCAGATGCGGAACCGGGTTGATGCCGATGACCGAGCACGCCAGGGATCGTGGACAGTCCAAGCCGTCACCTGACGCGGGGCTGTTTGACGATCCGATGCAATTTGCGTCCGATATGCTCAAGACCCTTGGGCCACAGGCGCTGGAGGTCGCGACGACCCGCGCGGGTTACTTCCTCAGCGTCGGGGATTTCCGTCGTGCCATCGCGTGGGTGCGCGTGCGCCGCGTTCTGCGCGGGTCGCTTGACGTCACGCCGCGTGCCGATGGCGGGGGCGACCTTCATTAAAAATCTGTTTCAAAACAATATTCTGATGGAGATGCGTAGGCGATTTCCAGATGTTGCCTGTTCCCGGAAGGCGACGTCTTTCGAAGCTTTTGCAAAAAGCTTCACCAAAAAACTTTCAGGATATTTGCCGGGCCGGTTTTTTCAGGCTGATGAAAGTGACAGAAGTTTTTGGGTGCCGCCTTTTTTCAAAAAGGCGGCGTCTGTCGGCGCACCCGGAAAAAGACCCGCCGGACCCTTTGCTGTACCTGATCAGGGATGGGTGGCGGCTGGCGCGGCGGTGGCCGGTGCCTGAGCCGGGGCGTTGGGATGGTCGTGGGGCATGATGTCGTCGCTGCCGGAGGAGCCGGAGACGATCTGCCACTGCGTGCGGTCATCCTGATACCGCGACAGGCACATGTCCAGCGCCTGATATTTCTCCAGCCGTTCCGGGTCGTTCGCCATGGCGATGCAGGCGGTCTTCAGGTCACTGTCATAACGACGCCACGAGGCGGACAGCGCGGCCTCGGTTTTCTGTTCCGAACCGACGCAGTCATTGCCGCTATCCTCCATCTCCACATGTTCATGCGCACAGTTCTGCGCGATCGCGAAATGTGGCAGGGAAACGGGACGCCCGTGCAGCGTGTCATAGGGATGATGCGCCAGCTGTTCGATATCCGGCGGCGGCGCCGCGTTGGCGGGCGTCGCGGCGGGGCCAAGTGGCGGCGGCATCCACAGGGCATGGGCGGTGGCGAAATTGCCCAGCTGCGACAGGGCGCTGGCCGCCCCGACCAGCGAGAATGGCACCGCGTCATGTTCCAGCGGCACAAGGTTGCCGGTGGTGACGCCCTGCAGCTGCTGCATCAGGTCGGCCACGGCGCCGGGCGTCATGTCGCCGCCCGCCGTGTCCCACTTCCGCCCGCTGGAGAAGATCTGCAGCACCAGTTCGAACTTGCCGATCACGACGCCGGCGGTCCGCACGCCCGACGGGTTTTTGTAACGGTGATGCAGGACATGCACCGCCATCCCCAGCGAGCCGGAGGTGGAGGAGCGGTAGAAGATGATTTCAAGGTCTTTCTGGCGGGAGATGATCATCGGCTGGCCCTGCGCCCCGTCGGGCGAAAACGACCATCCCGCGTCCTGTGTCGCGACGGCGGAGGGGCTTGCGGACTGCGCCTGCGCGCGCGGCACGGCGACACCGTGCGGGCCGGATGCCGCAATTCCCAGGGTTACGCCAACGGTCAGGGCCGCGACAGATAAAATGCGCATCCTGACCAGTGTCCCCCGCGTGATGATCGTGTTGTGGCCATGCCAGCATCCCGCTGGTTTCGCGGGCATGATACCCCGCCGCCCGCCATGCCTCAATGGGGGTGGGGCGCGGACGCGTCATGGCAAGGCCGCGCGGGACGCTGCCCCTGGCCCCTGATGTCATGGGGCGCAGGGGGCTGTGGTTCCTGCCCGCGTATAACGGTGATTTGGTTGGGGATCATGGACAGGGACGCTGCCCCTGAACCCCGCCAAAGGTCGCGGACCTCTGGAAAGCATGGATTTCAGGGGACTGATGCGGGCCGCCGGTCGCAGATAACCTGTCCCGTGCCGGGACAGGGGACGCGGGCGATCAGTGACGCACGCCGGAGCGCGGGCCCGTTTCCGTATCGGTGAGGTTGTTGATGGAATTGTGCACCCGCGCCCACATCACGGCCATTTCCAGGTCGCCGACGCTGAAACACATCCCCGAACGCAGCCCCGCAATGCCGGAGGCCTTTTCCCCGAACAGGCGGATCATGGAGGCCGCATGCGCCACGGGATCGTGGATTGAAAAATCTTGTTTAATATTTTTCATCGCCCTGTTCATGGCAAAAGATCATGACCGAAATACGTTCACAATATGGCGGTCTTGCGTTGCCCCGTTTATCCACAGGCCAATGACATGGCGGACGACGTCCATCATAAACGTGTAATGTTTCGTGACCTATAAAACATGTGCAGGATGCAGGCTATCTCTGGTATGCCCTTTTTCCGTCAAGATAAAGTGACAATGTATGTCACGACGGCGCGGTGGGGGGCCGCAGGCTCCTGCTGTCAATGTCCGCGCGTCATGGACCGCAATCACGGGATTGTTACGAAGTGAAGATACATACAGGCTTTCTCGCAGGGGTTGTTGCTCTGTCCATGCTGCCGGCGGTCGCGTCGGCGCAGGAGGCGGGGCAGCTTCAGGACAGCACCCAGTGGACGCAGGCCCCCGCCGGCGCGCGGCAGGCCCTCGCCACGCCACAGCAGCAGGCCGCGCCCCCGGCCATGACCATCGACGAACGGCATGACGGATGGGTGGCCATCCATCATTCCCCCGATCATGGGCTGCATACCGACCTGTGCATCGCAGGCGCGGAAAACGAGGTGCTGATGGTCCGCGCCGACGCGGATTCCCTCCAGCTGCGCAGCGCGGATGACCACTGGACCCTGACGCCGGGGTCAAAGGGCGACATGACGGTGCGCATCGGCGCGTACCAGCATGTCTTTCACATGCAGGCCAACGACGCGACCACCCTGTCGGTGGACCTGAAGCCAAAAGAAATGGCCGCGCTGCTGGACGGGATGGAACAGGGGCAGAATGCCTCGGTCCAATATGGGTCGCGCACGGTGGTCAACATGGACCTGACCGGCAGCGCGCCGGTGCTGGACCGTTTCCGTGGATGCGCGGAAACCAACCACTTCGCCGACCTTGGCCGTGCCCCGGACGCGCGCGCGACGCCGTTCTGACGGCGCGCCCGCCTGACGTCTCGCGCGCCGCGATGGGGTGGCGCGCGGTCAGCGCATGACAGCTCGCCCGTCGTCCCGTGGTGACAATGCGGATGGGATGGGAAAAAATCCCGCCCATCATTGCATCGACCCCCACGGAGGACAGACAAGGTGAATCGACTGTTTCATGGGCGCGCATGGCGTGTGGCGGGCGTCGCACCGGCGCTGTGCGCGGGCTGGATGACGCTTGCGGACGTGGCCCATGCCACCAGCCCCCGCCATGCCGCCGCCCCCACCCCCGCCACGGTGCCGGTCATGGACGTGCCCACCCTGCTGTCGCAGGGGCCGTCGCTGGTGGGCAGGCGCGTGACGCTGACCTGTTACATCGCATCGGCCAGTTCGGGCGGCGCGGCCTGTTCGGCCTTTCGCATCGATGACCTGCCCGATCACGTGAACTGGAACGGCAGCGTGCCGCTGGATGGCGCATCGATGGAGGGCGCGTCGCTGGACAGGGCGCAGCAGATGTGCGGCGACACCGGCATGCACCCGCAGTGCAAGGCCGAGGTGACGGGCATCGTCTATGACCCGTTCGGCGACATGGGCGTGCAGGGGAAGCGCAATTTCGAACTGCGCGACGCGCGCATCCACTGGCTGGCCCTGCCGGAAAAGACCACCCGGACCACCCGCCACCGCTGATCCCCCCCCTTCTGGCAGGGATGTGCCGGGCCGGGCCGGTTCATTCCTGCGGTCCGGGTGTCCCCGACGGATGCCGCGTTTATGACTGTTGCGGGCCATTATGCCTGCACAGACTGACACATATACTGGTGCGAATGGGCAGCTTGTTGGCAGGTTCTTGGCAGAGCCGTATCTGGAATCTGCGCCTGGATATGCAGTCGGCATCTGGTGTCTTAAGCACATCGTGCCGTTGCTCTGGGCGGCAATTTGACCATTGCATGTTGCCGCATGAAAGCAGCATAGTAATTCCGATTTCAAAACGTTTAAATTGCTATCATGAATTCCCCCGAGGATCTGGATCAACTTAATTCCCAACATGGAAAAGTAATTCTCAGTGAGGATACTGCGTGCCTAAAACTGATTATATTCCAGAACAGAAGCAATTTAATGTCGAATTATATCATGATCAACTCGGACGACTAGGATCTGGGGTCCTGTATTTCGGAGGCAATCAATGGGCTTATGTCGCTCTCGAGATCTTGGACAAATCCCAAGAATTAAGCAGGAACGACGCAAAATTTGATCTCGTCAAGGCAATAACCGACCAAGGAACTACGTTTTGTCTTTGTGATTGCAAGGTTGACGTCAATAATCTTTATGCAGATTATGTAATCAATGGCGACCTGAACGAGGCAACGTTTGATACAATTTCGGTGCGCTACAGTGAGGTATCGGAGTGGTTTCTCCGCTGGCGGGTGATTGATGGCTCGGTTGGTGAAACGCTCAGCTGGCAAAAAATGCCGAATGATATCAATGTCAGCGTCAAAACAGATGAAGAACAGTTCGATTTACGAAGCAAGTATTATGGCTCTCGTGGCCAGCGGGGTGAAGATCTTGTGCTGAATGAGCATGTGGTGTTCATTTTTTCAGCAAAGGAAAATCGGTTCAGCCTCGCGGATGTGAAGGCAAAGAGCCATGAACTTTCATGCTTGCTTTCCATTCTTCTTGCCTATCCAGTTACAATTGCAAACGTCGTTGTTTCGCAGGGAACCAGTTATCCCTGTCGCGTCCATTTCCCCACGTTTGAACGCCCGGAGCGTGCCAAAGATAACAATGCTTTCTGGGCTTCATGTTTTATCCAGCAACCGGATCTGGCAACCGGATCTGGACGGACGGTGGCAGTCGATCTTCGATCACTACTACCGATCCAGGTACAGAAAGGTATGTTGGGTACGTCTGGCGGGCATGCAGAGATACGAAGGATTCTGGGAGTACAAGGTACTCGGATATTTCAGTCTTTTGGATAGATACCTGAGCATCGGGTTTAATGGAGTAAAGTCATCTGAACCTCAGCCACCTTCTGGGAGGAAGATGAAGAAATTCCGCCAAAATCTTATGAGCGAACTGCCGGTCATATCCGCTGAGGAGCGAGAGAAAGTCGTTGAGATTGCCAGAAAAGCATTCGGGTCGGATGACTTCAGTTTCGAAAGAAAGTATAAAATAGCCACTTTAAATGCCGATGATGATATAATGAAAATCATCAATCTGTCGGATGACGATTTCACACTGACCAAGAAGGTTCGTAATAAAATCGCGCATGGGGATGATCCCGGCTTAAAACAGGAACAGTTTCCTGTCGTAATGCGTGCTGTGTCAAAGATTGCGCTACTCCTGACCTACTGGTCATTCTTGGATTTCGGGTTTACGACACACGAATTCATCACGTATTTGGAAAAGACGCATAGCAAACTCGCGCGTCATGCCATAATCAATAAAGCTTATATGGCGCGCGTTACAGGAAGCGCTGAATTTCTTCCAGTGACGAAAGAAATTCTCCAGTTGTTTCAGGAAAAAAAAGTTTCAGGGGTTTATGGTTGTTGGGTCGAGGATAAAGCTGGAAAATTGACGTTTTCAAAATATTTCACCAAGAAATATCGTGATTGGATGCATGACTCAACCAAGACGTCAAACAGACATGATCCAGAAAAAATATTCGGTATTTGTAAGGATAAGGCCCGTCTTATTGGGCGCGGTTACTTTGAATGCGGTGATGAATATCAGGAATTTCATCATAGCTGGATTATCAGGCAGACTGATCCTGCCCCCAATATGCCCCCAGTTCCGAGTTAGGTTCTCTCGGTTGCCGGATGCCTCGCCGGCGTACCGGGCGAAAGCCTCTCCCGCCACGCCAGAAGGCACAGGGCCTGCATGCATACCGCCCCCAGCGGCAGCCACACAAATCCGGCCGTAATCCAGAATGACAGATCCGGTGGCTGCGCAACCCCGTCCCCGCCCTCGACATAATGGCCCTGCGACAGGAACTGCGCCAGGACGAAGCCGGTCAGGCCCATCGCCAGCTTCGTGACCCATGTGTTGATCGAATACGCCAGACCCGCCGACCCGGTCGAGGTCCGCGGATCGCCATCATCCACGGCGTCCGCCAGCAGGGTGTAATACAGCGGGGACATCACGCCCTGCGCCAGCGCCAGCAGGGCCACGGACAGGAAAAACCCTGTCATGGACGCCCCCGCCACGGCCATCGCCAGATAGGCCGCGCCCTGCGCGATCAGGCACATGATCCCGCTGCGGACGGTTCCCACGCGTCTTGCCAGCGGCAGGCACGCGGGCACGCCCGCGAACAGCAGGACGGTGATGAAGGTAATGATATTGGCGCCAAGCTGCTCCGTCCCCCCAAGGACGATGCGGGCATAATACAGGGCAAACCCGAACAGGGCCGCCTGCCCCACGAAATAGAAGAATGAGAGCAGGTTGCTCAGCACCCATTGCCGGTTCCCGAAAAGATTTCGCAGCGTGACCACAAGGTCCTGCCGCACGGGGGCCGGCGGGTGCCGCACGGTGCAGCCGCGCGCCACGCACAGCCACAGGATGCTGCCCAGAACCGACAGGACCAGCACATAGACCGCCATGCCATACCGGTGCTGCGCCGCGCTTTCCCCGCCACCCAGCCACGTGATGGCGGGAATGGTCAGCAGCGCCACAAGCAGCGATCCGGCCTGGCACCCCATCATGCGGAACGCGTTCAGGCCAACGCGTCCGGTGGCGGAACGGCTGATCATGACCGCCAGCGCGCCATAGGGCGTATTGATGCAGGAATAGATTGCGCCGAACACGATATAGGTCGCGCCTGCCCACACGACTTTCCCCGCAGGCGAAAGCGGCAGGGCCAGAAAGCACAGGAAACCCGTGATGCCAAAGGGAATGGCAAGCGCGCGGATCAGGCGCGGCACGATCAGCCCGCCGACCCGGTCAACAGCATAGCCGATGGCCGGATCGCAGAAGGCATCCACGACACGCGCCACCAGCAGTATCCACGACACGGCAGCCAGCGGCAGGCCATATATGTCCGTGTAATAATACATCAGGTAGGAGGACGTCATGCCCCACATCATGTTGGAGGCAGCATCGCCACAGCCGTAGGCCGTCTTTTCTTTCACGGAAAGCGCCTGCCCGTTCCCCATCATGCCTGCCCTGAAATCGTGGATCACGCCGTACGCTATCATGTGGGCATGAAACGACAAGCCGGGGCGGACGCTATCGCCCCACTGTCGTGACCATTTCCGTTTTAATGAATAATGTCGCAGTGTCTTTCCGTCTCAGATGAGGAGATTTCGGTCAGCCAGCGTCAATCCCAACGTTATGATAGCGTGCAAAAACGTCTAAATAATTCCAGTTGGCAGGCATTTTTGATTTTAGTCCTGCAGCGTCGAGCCGGGTATTTTCTTCATGGGTGAGAAGGCCTAGGCTCAGGACTCATTCTTTGAGATAGAAGATGAAGCTTGCTGCGATGTG
>NZ_QEXL01000011.1:0-1999 GCF_003311635.1 Novacetimonas cocois
CGGTCATCCACATCGCTGCCGCAGCAGACTGGATCAAGCCCTAACAGGCCCTAACCTGAAGAAACCGGTCATTTAGGCCCGGTGTCTCGGTCTCGTGACAGATGTACGTCGTCCTGGTTCAAAGCAAAACGGCATATGTAGCAGCGTGACCTATCTCTCACTTCTTTCATGCCTTGAAAAAGAACGTCGATGGTCCGCTTGTACCGTATCGTCATCTCCACGTGATTAACAGGTCGGCCTCCTGACCATTCGAGGATGAGCGCGATGGCAGCGTCCTGGTCTATCCCGATGCTGCGATCCGTCTTGCTGTCATAGGCTAGAGCCGCCAAGGTGCGGCAATGCTCAGTCTTACCATGTCCAGCGAACGTCTCACTGCAGCGAGTACGTTCCATGACGATCTTTCGGATGAAACGCCGGCCACATGAAGGCAGCGGAATTGGTTGCTGCCCCCTCATCGACATCGCACACCTTGCGATCGCTCGCAGTGGACGATGAGGAAAAACGATGCATTATCCAAGTCCCCAGTCAGGGTGAATGCATGTTCGATAGGTTTCCTGAACTTGGTGGGAGTGCAATCAAGGAGGCGACCACGATCTCGGTGCCCAACGAGGTCCAGAACCACTGCTCATAAAAATCCGGTACGCGCCCTCTGATGTTCTGACGTCCGAACATCAGCATATGCTCCGATGCCCTGAAGTTTGCGCATTTTGCGATGGAATGTATTCCTCCCATCCGAGAAGGACCTTACAAATTCCGTCTGAGAATGTTCTGACGTCCGAACATTGAGCATAAGGATGAACTAGAACCAGAAGACTATCGTAACACGCCGCACAGCAAAATATCATCCTCCATTATATCTCTGATCGCTATCTCCTCAGCTGATTTATGCCTCGTTTTAATGATTTGTCCGCTTTGACAAAGCCTCATTCAAGACACAAGTAATCTATAATACGGTCCTAACATGCCGCACCTGGGCCGGATTAGATCTTCGACGAGAAGCAGGCACACATTGATCGTATCTTTCGAAGACCAATTTAGCAGCCTGTCGGGTTGGCCTTTGGGAGGATCATAAAGCCGAGGGTAACCTGACTTATGCTGTTTGAAGCCGTGCCATTCTCTTGCAGTTGTATGCGAGAGCGACGAGTGTCCATTCAGTTGTGACTTTTGCAAGGCCACGCAGGCTGAATCTTCTGAAGCCCATGATGCTTTTGATAATTCCGAAGACCGGCTCCACGGTCTGCTTGCGTCGTCTGTAAAGATCTCCGGCTTCTGTGGTTTCCAACCTGTCCTTCATGGCGAGCCGCCAGGGTTCGGTTATCCGGCGTGGCTCCCTTCCTTCGGGCCGGGGCCGGAAGTCGTAAGCCCTGCGGGCACAGGGCCGCCCAATGGCGACCAGCGGATCAATGCCCTTTTCCCGCAGTTTCCGGACCGCCTGNTCCGCTGGCGTAACCGGTGTCGGCAAGCACCTTCTCCGGGAGACCGATTGTGTCTTCCATCGACAGTACCGTGTCGGCAAAGGATGGCGCGTCCGCTGACGTGGCGACAACGCCGGTTGTCACGATCAACTGGCTGCCTTCGGCGCAAACCACGGCCTGGGCATTGTAAGCCTGCCGGAATTCATGGGCGTCCGAGCGCCGCATGAGGCGGCTGTCGGGATCAGTCAGGCTGATCTGCCGGTCGGGTGGCGGTTCCTCATCAGGCGGTTTCGGCGCCCGGCCACGACGCCCTGTTTTCGCATCATAAGCGGCTTTCTTCTNTCTCGTAGGCCGGACGCGCCGTTTCAGCCTGCTTCCTGGCATCAGCTTCCAGCCGGGCGCAGGCTTCGTCCAGCTTCGCTTTCAGTGTTTCCCGTCGGGCAAGCTCTTCCGGCAATGCCTGCGGATCGCTGTCTGTGNACATCTGCGTACTCCGCCTGGTCCATCAGTTTCGCAATATCCAAAGCCAGTTGTTCGCGCAGCGCCCTGATCCGGTCGTAGCGCACCGAACGGTATTTCGAAGC
>NZ_QEXL01000011.1:2009-84051 GCF_003311635.1 Novacetimonas cocois
GTCGGCATCGATTTTCGTGCCGTCGATCGATACTACACCCAGACGCAGCAGACCCGTCTCGCGCGCCAGAAGCAGGACNCTGCGCAAATGTAGCTTCAATGGCTGTCCGGTTCGTCCGGCGGAAGGTCGCAATCGTATCATGATCCGGATGCAGGTTCGCCGCCACGAAACGCACCCCTATGTCGCGATATGTCGCCCGCTCGATCCGGCGTGAGGAAAACAGCCCGTTCGCATAGCTGAAGATCAGAAGGGCCAGCATCAGGCGCGGATGGTACTGTGCCTTGCCACCCGTGCGTACTGGCACGGAAAACGCATTCATCGGAACCCGTTCAACGGCAACTACAACGAAATGCGCCATATCATCAGCCGGAAGCCACAACTTCAGATCAGGAGGCAGAAGATACGGCTGAGACCGGTCAAACGGGATGAAGCTGCTCATCACACCACCTTACAACCTCTCCCCTTCATAGGGTACCCCAACCCGACAGGCTGTTAGGGCTTCATATCAGCCCATATGTCGTCGATTTTTTCCTTGACAAGAAAGACTGATAACAATCAACATCAACCATCATCGTTGATGTTGATGCTATTTTACGCATCAAAAGTCTGTCTGGGGAAGCCATAATGAACGGTCAAACATTTCGAAATAGCCGACTGACTTTGCGATTAAGTCAGGCCGACATCAAAGATGAACTCAACCGCAGACTCGGCCGAAGCTATGATAAACCCAAGATTAGCCGCTGGGAAAACGATAAAGAACCGATCCCGGATGATGTCGCCGAGGTGATACGTAATATGGCTGGCGCAGTTCAAGATTCTGCAAGAATACTTGTGCTGGCAAACCAAAAAGGCGGCGTTGGGAAAACAACGTCTTCGCTCAATCTTGCATACGCGTTGTCATCACTGGGAGGACGCGTTCTTCTCATTGATATGGATCCCCAAGCAACAGCTACAGCCGGAATACTCGCTGGCGCCAGTGTTGAACTTTATCATCAGGGCAAAACGACAGCCCACCTCATTCTCGGTGGGAAACCTCTCTCTGAAATCGTGGTTGCGGCAGGCACGCTACCAGACGGACGCGAACTGCCCTTCGATTTCATCGCCAGCCATATTGACCTAGCTGAAACGGACGGCCGGAGAGAGCCCGGTTTTGACGCCGCGCTACGGGAAGCCATTGATCCTGTCCGTGAGGACTACGACTGGATCGTGATCGATGCACCTCCCAATCTCGGCATGCTTACATGGATGAGCCTTGCTGCTGCCGATGACGCAATTGTCCCTGTGAGAACCGAGCCTTACGACACAATGGGCGTTGGCCTGATTATCGGCACAATTGGCAAGATCCAGCGTCGTCTGAATCCAGGACTTCGACTTCTTGGTATTTTACCGACGCAATATAACGCACGCAAATCTGTGGACCGTGAAGTCCTTCAACACTTATGTTCCATGATGAAAGATCGCGCCCCAGTTCTGGAACCCGTGCCTTCAAGCGCTGTGTACGGTCATGCTGCACGCGCAGGCAGGATTGCGTTGGAGTCCTCTTCTTCAGCGGCCGCAACGGCACCGTACCTTCGGCTGGCACAAGCACTCCAAACGAAGACAGATTTTCCGCTTGCAGATATCGAACAGCCTGAAGGTAATGCGTGATGGCAACCCGACGCAAAACAAAAGCCCCATCTCCTATTCTTGGCGTAGCCGCTGGGCTCATTGACGACGCCAGCAACAGTTTTGTTCGCCAGGACGGCAAATTTCGACATACATTCGAAATTCCTTTGACAGAAGTAGCGCCAGATCCGGACCAACCACGAAAAAGTTTTGACGACGAGAGTATCGCAGCACTGGCAGAAACAATGGTCGCTGAAGGACAGCTTCAGCCCATTCTCGTACGTCGTGTCACGAACTCACAATCCGACAAACGGTGGGTCATAGTCGCGGGCGAACGCCGTTGGCGAGCCGCGCAACATGCTGGCTGGTCCAGCATGCTTGCAATTGAACACGACGGTGATGCTGAAGTCGCAGCGCTCATTGAGAACCTTCAGAGAGTGGACCTAAACCCTCTGGAAGAAGCAACCGGCATCCAACGACTGATTGAAAAAAGAGGCTGGAACCAGAGCCAGGCAGGTGAAGTTCTTGGAAAAAGTCGCGGCGAAATTAGCTCTATCCTGAAAATCCTGACGCTCCCAACCGATATCCTTGAAGAGTTGACGTCAGAGCGAGGTGTGGCACGAAATACCCTTGTGGAACTCGCAAGAGTCCCGGATCCTGTGAGACAACAAGAACTCATTGAACAAGCCAGAACCGGACAACTCACAGTAAAAGCTATTCGACTGGGTCGAGCTGACCTCGAACGGCCGGAATCCGCACCGACCCGCAAACCTTCCGGATTTACGTTTACATCCGTAGACAGGATGGCCCAGCGTCTAAGTGAAGTCCGTGCCCAACAACTCCCGCTTAATTCGGAAGACCGTGAACGCTTGCGAAGGCTCCGGGCCGAGATTGATCAGGTGCTCGGTGACGAAAATACGTAACACTGACGAGAGAATCATTGACCCTGGTTGTATTAACCGGTTTGTTTGCATTCGGAACATCGCGCACAAAAGGCAGGGCTGGGGTAGATAATGGCTAGCAACGAAGCTGACCTGTTTGTCGACTCCCTAATAGGGGCTCCGTTAAAGGATGACAGAGCCCTTATGGAATATCCGTTCTTCAGCATCCAGAAGCAACCGCGCATGGAGCCTCTGGTATATGACGACGGGAAAATACAAATTACCATAGAACCTGGCCCAAAAGGGCTTGCGACGATTTGGGATAAAGACATACTTCTTTATGTCGTCTCTCTTATCAATGAACGCATTGAGCGAGGGATGACTGTCGACCATACAGTCCGCTTCGCTGCGCATGATCTCCTGCGCGTCACCGGTCGAGGAACAGGTAAGCGCAGCTACGACCTTTTGCTCGATGCGCTTCATCGTCTGAGATCTACGAACATCATGACAACAATCGAATCTGCAGACGAACGCGACCGGCGCGGGTTTGGCTGGATAGAGACATGGCGCGTAGTCGAGCGGAAAACATCGACTGGACGTAAAATTATGGCAGCCATTGAAATTACGCTCAATGACTGGATGTTTCGTGCCCTCGTCAAGGAACGCAGGGTGCTGACAATTAACCCCACTTATTTTAGTCTCGATAGTGGGTTGGGTCGCCGTATTTATGAGATCGGACGAAAGCATCTTGGTAACCAAGAAATATGGAAAATTAGTCTAGATAAACTCGCCAAGAAAATCGGTACTACACGCGAATTACGATTTTTCAAAAGAGATCTTCTCAAAATTATAGGCGATGACGTTATCCCCGATTATCAGCTATCCCTCGAAGTAGGTCCAAGGGGAGGGCGTCCCGTAGTGATTTTTGAACATCGAGAATCACAATCTTAGCGATAAAATATGAGCAGGACATGTGCGCGATGTTCCGAACCATGAGACGCTGTCGCGTTTGTTTTCCTGGGCGGCTGTGAAGCGCAAAATACCCAAGATATCAAGCCTGCTAGTTATCGGATGCCATAACTTGTCATCGCCTAAGGAATCAAACGCACGGACGTCCGAACGCCAGAGACCTACCTTAAACGTGCGCGATGTTCCGAATTCATGGCGTTTTGGCAGAGACTGCGCCTCATCAACACCTTGGGCAACTATCGGCGTGAACTTGATAACCGAATTAGCAAGGTGAAGATCGTTAATGTGCGCGATATTCCGAAATTTTCTCTTTCTTATATCCATTCCCAAAAATTGGAGGCCTGTTGCAGTTGTTCTTGACGGTCGCAAGGTATGCCTTCTGCCCTGTCGACGATGATTACTCCCATTATTCACAGCAACGCGATTCTCGTTCGGAATATCACGCACGTCTTATCGGAACATCGCGCACATCCCAACGGAATATCGCGCACGTTTTCTTTCGGAATATCGCGCACGCCTTATCGGAACATCGCGCACAGAAATAGCGCCTAACCAAATGATATTAAACGCGCTTTTCATCCTTTAACTTTTTAACAGTTTAAAAATAACCTTCTAACTCGACCGTTGGGGATAAGTCTGCGTTCATTGCATTCCATCTTCAGTTCGCGCTAAGACGCATTATCTTTCGGTATGTAAGCAGCAGCTTTCCCTCCCCCTTGAAGAAGCAGCTTATTCGACGTTGAATTAACGTCGCAATCTCTGCAACTACACCAATCAAGAAACACCCTTTTAGGGATATGATTTAGATTCGAGAATCCAAAAGCTAATAAACCGAGAATAAAAAGCTATAATAGAACTATAAGCCAGTATGTAAAAGCACCAGATCGACCAGCACGCCGCAAGGGGTAGCTCCTCCCCGTGCTCGGCGTCTGCGTCGCCTGCGCGCGGGTCCGGTGCTGCCGCTACGCGGCACCCTTGCCCCGCACTGCCCGACCCGGTCGCAATAAGAGCTGAAGGAAAGAGTAATCAGGCGACACAACCTGATTAGCACGCCCGTTCCTGACATCCCGAAAACCTGACCCGGAAACATCCCGGCCTGCAGAAGCAGTGCCGGGCTCCGGCGTTTGTACGGAGCACGGCCATGTCGTTCCAGCTCAACCTCTTCGGCACAACCGCTCTCGCAGATACCCAGAACGACCTTTTCTGGGGCGAACTTGAAGGCGAAGACGGCGCGTCCCCCGTCCCGCCCGCCACACCGGCCGCAATGGTCCTTCCCAAGATCGACTTTCATATGGTGGCCGACCGAGGCCTCGCTGACACCTGGAAACAGCGGGCCCGTGACAATGCACTGGCAATCGAACTGCTCAAGGAGATCGAAGAAGCAGACCGAAACGCCTCGTCCCCCGAACAGATCGTCCTCTCACGCTTCATCGGCTTTGGAGCAGGAGAACTGGCGAACAACCTATTTCCATCCGGAAGCAATAGCGCCCGCCCGGGCTGGGAAGAGATTGGCGAGGCGATCCATGTCTCCACGACAGACATTGAGAGGGCAGGACTGAAGCGCGCGACACAATATGCGCATTTTACCCCTGAACTGATCGTGCACGCACTCTGGAACAAAGTGCTGCAGATGGGCTTCAGAGGCGGTTCCGTGCTTGAACCCGGCTGCGGGACCGGTCTTTTCATCGCGGCCCGACCGGAAAGGCTCGAGGGACGCATCGCCTTTACCGGGATCGAGAATGATCCGATTACGGCAAGGATCGCACGCAGGCTCTATCCGAACCAGTGGATCCGCAGCGAGGATTTCACGACAGTGAAGCTCGCAGACGGGTATGACCTTGCGATCGGTAATCCACCCTTTTCCAATCGCACCGTGCGTGGCCCGGAAGGTCTGGGACGGCTTGGCCTGAGCCTGCATGATTTTTTCATCGCCCGATCCATCGAAGCACTCCGCCCGGGCGGCATCGCAATGTTCGTGACGTCCCGCCATACGCTGGACAAGACGGACAGCACCGCGCGCCGGACCATCGCCGAGATGGCTGACCTCGTGGGGGCGGTCCGGCTCCCCGCCGGGGCAATGCGCGATGACGCCGGCACGGACGTGGTGGTGGACGTACTGGTGTTACGCAAGCGCATGATCGGCGACATGGCCGATGACGAGACCTGGCTGGAAACCGACGCCCTTACGGATAGCGACCAGGGTAACGGTCCACTCCTCGTCAATCGCTACTTTCTCGACCATCCGGAGCAGGTGCTTGGCCATCACGGCTGGACCACCACCCAGTTCGGTCCCGATTACACATGCGACGCGCGTGCCGACGGCAGGCTCGATGTGATGTTGCCCGGGGCCCTGAGCCGGATCGGGCAGGACGTGCGCTTTCCGGAACCCCTGGACCAGCGTATTGTCCGGCCGGTGGGAGCCGGTGTGCTGGTCGGCACGGCTGCCGATGGCGCCCAACTGAAAGAGGGCTCCTACTTCGTCACGAAAGGCGTCCTGCAGCAGATCTGCGACGGACAGGCCACCACGGTCGCCATCAGGAAGGGGGATCAGAAGGATGGCCTCTTCCAGAAGCATGCCCGGATCATTACCGCGCTGATACCCGTCCGGGATGCGGCACGCGCGGTCCTGCGGGCGCAGATGGAGAACCTGCCCTATGGACGCCTGCAAGGTGACCTGAAGCGTGCCTATTTCAGCTTTGTCCGACAGTTCGGCCCGATCAACCTGATGAATGTGACGGTCCGAATCGATCCGGAAACCGGGGTCGAAAACGAAACCCAGCGGCGACCGAACCTTACGCCATTTTACGATGATCCCGACGTCTGGCTGGTCTCGTCCATCGAGGAATACGACGAGGCGACACAGAAAGGCCGGATGGGACCAATTTTCTCGGAACGGGTCATTCATGCGCCTGTCGAACCCGAGATCCATTCCGCCCACGACGCCCTGGCCGTCTGCCTGCATGAAACAGGCGGCGTGGAAATGCCGCGGATCGCGGAACTCATGGGACAGTCCGAAGCCGAGGTCGCGGCCGCGCTGGGGGATGCGGTCTATCTCGATCCGGTACGGAGCGTGGATGGTCGCGATATCTGGGTCACGGCTGATGAAATGCTCTCCGGCGCCGTGCGTACCAAGCTGGAAGAGGCACGCGATGCGGCCCGGATCGATGGGCGCTACGCCCGGAACGTCACGGCGCTGGAAGCTGTCCAGCCAGCCGATCTGCGTCCGTCGGAGATCACCGCGCGCCTTGGCGCTCCGTGGTTGCCGGTCAGCGACATCATCGCGTTTACCGCCGAGGTGCTCGGGGTCGAAACGGTCATCTATCACGCGCCTGCTGTCGCCTGCTGGACCGTGGAGAAACGGGCATTCATGGGCAAGGCCGAGGCAACGTCAGTCTGGGGAACGGAACGGCGACATGCCGGCGAACTGCTGGAAGATGCCCTGACGCAGGCATCGCCAAAAATATGGGATGTCTGGCGTGATGGCGATGGCAATGAGCACCGCGAACTGAACACACAGGAGACGGAAGCCGCAAAGGAAAAACTGGCAGCGATCAGGCGTGCGTTCGAGACATGGGTCTGGCAGGATGGCGATCGGGCCGAGCGGCTGGTCAGGCTGTATAACGACACCTACAACAACCTCGTGGCTCGCGCGTTTGATGGCTCCCATCTGCGCCTGCCCGGTGCAAGCACCACGATCAGCCTGCGCCCGCACCAGAAACGGGTCATCTGGCGGATCATCGCCGCGGGCGGCACGTATATCGCGCACGCGGTCGGCTCCGGAAAGACGTTCTCGATGGTTGCGGCTGTCATGGAGCAGAAGCGGCTTGGCCTGATCAGCAAGGCGATGATCGCCGTCCCCGGTCACTGCCTCGCCCAGATGGCTCGCGAATTCCTCATGCTCTACCCGACCGCACGGATCCTCGTCGCCGACGAGACGAACTTCGTGAAGGCAAAGCGCCAGCGGTTCCTCGCGCGGGCCGCGACCGGAAACTGGGATGCGATCATCATCACGCATGATGCATTCAGGTTCATCCCGGTGGAGGGGAATTTCGAGCGCCAGATGATCGAGGCGCAGATCGCGTCTTACGAGGAAGTGCTGGAAAGCGTCGACGCGTCAGACCGTCTGTCGCGCAAGCGGGTCGAGAGCATGAAGGAGAAAATGCAGGCGAAGCTGGAAGGCCTTTCCGCTCGCAAGGACGATCTCGTGCATCTGGGCGAGATCGGTATCGACCAGATCCTCGTCGATGAAGCGCAGCAGTTCCGGAAGCTGAGTTTTGCAACCAACCAGTCCGACCTCAAGGGGGTCGATCCGAACGGCTCGCAGCGGGCCTGGGATCTCTTCGTGAAGACGCGCTACCTGGCGGCAAAAAATCCGGAACGCCCGCTGATCATGGCGTCCGGCTCCCCGATCACCAATACGCTCGCCGAGATGTGGACGGTCAGCCGCTATATGGATCTTGAGGCGCTGCAGAAGCGCTACCTGCATGAATTCGATGCCTGGGCAGCCAATTTTGGCGAGACCCGTACCGAACTGGAACTGCAGCCAAGCGGGCTTTACAAGCCGGTCACGCGCTTCACCGAGTTCGTCAACGTCGCCGACCTCATGGCGATGTATCGCGACTTCGCGGATGTCGTGCAGCACGATGACCTGCGCCAGTACGTGACTCTGCCAGCAATCCGGGGCGGGCGTCGCGAGATTATTGTCGCACCGACAAACGATAACTTCAGGGCCTACCAGAAGACGCTGGCGGCCCGCATCAACGCCATCGAAGCACGCCAGGGGCGTCCCCAGAAGGGCGATGACATCCTCCTGTCCGTCATCACGGATGCCCGTCATGCCGCGATCGACCTGCGCTTCGTCGCCCCTCTCGCCGCGAATGATGACACGTCGAAGCTCAACCTGATGATCGGGAACGTGTTCCGGATCTGGCAGGAGACATCGGAAAGCCGTTACAGCGATCCTGAAACCGGTCGGGCGTACGACCTGCCGGGGGCGGTGCAGATGATCTTTTCGGATCTGGGCACCGAGAGCGCGATGGAGACACGCGGTTTTTCCGCCTACACCTGGATCCGCGATGAACTGATCCGACTGGGCGTGCCGCGCGCGGAAATCGCGTTCATGCAGCACTACAGGAAGAGTGCGGCGAAGCAGAAGCTGTTCGGTGATCTCAATGCCGGCCGCAAGCGGATCCTGATCGGCTCGACGGCGACCATGGGCACCGGCGTCAACGCCCAGCAGCGCCTCAAGGCCCTGCACCATCTCGACGTGCCGTGGCTGGTCTCCGACATCATCCAGCGCGAGGGACGTATCGAGCGGCAGGGCAACCAGCACGCGGAAATCGAACTCTACGCCTACGCCCAGCAGGGTTCCGTTGACGCGACCAACTGGCAGCTCCTCGAACGCAAGCAGCGCTTTATTGGCCTTGCGATGTCAGGTGACCGTTCCATCCGCCGGATCGAGGACATTGGCGGGGAAGGAGGAAACCAGTTCGCCATGGCCAAGGCGCTTGCCTCAGGCGATGCCCGGCTGATGCAGAAAGCCGGGCTGGAGGCCGATCTTGCGCGGCTCGAGAGACTGGCGGCCGCCCATTATGACGACCAGTTCGCCGTAAAACGTGCCATCGACCGGGCCGAGCGTGAGATTGCGGGCGCGGAGCGTCAGATCCCGCTCATCGAGGCGGATATTGCCAGCCGTCAGCCCACGAAGGGGGATGCGTTCGTATTGCGCAGGGACAAGGGGGATGTCAGCGAACGTGAGAAGGCCGGATCATGGCTCCTGTCCCAGGTCCGCCTGGCGGCGAAGAACGGCGAGGCAGGGGTCTGGAACCTCGGACGCATCGGTGGGTTCGCCGTCATGTGCGAAGCTGGGCCTGGCCGTCGCGTGTACTACGAAAAGCGCGCGGTCGACGTGACGCTGTTTGTGGACGCGCGCTCGGGTCGTATTGAAATCGCCGTCGAGGACGACACGAAGGGCCTTGGGCTGACGTCGCGTCTCGAGCATGCGCTGCTTCGGATCGATGACGCGCTCCGTGACGCAATCCGGATGCGGGAGGAAGCGCAGCGTCGCCTGCCATCCTACCGGGCCCGTCTGGGCCTGCCGTTCGCGGAACAGGCGATGCTTGATGAAAAGCGCGCCGAGCTGAAAGCGCTGGAAGACGATCTGGCGGCGACCGCGACCGATGAAGACCCGGTGCATGACGACACCGAGGACAGGGAGAAGGAAAAAGAGGCGGCAGCCTGAGAAGGGCTGCCATCTCCGGTCAGGCGCCGCAAGGGGTGGCGCCTCCCCGTGCTCGGCGTCTGCGCCGCCTGCGCGCGGGTCCGGTGCCGCCGCTGCGCGGCGCCCTTGCCCCGCCAGCCCGGTGCTGGCAGCCGGAGTGCATCAGGAAAGGCGTCCTGAGAACACGGAGTAAAAACCATGGAACTGCGCGAAGTTGATCCGAAAACCCTGCTCGACAACCCCGAAAACCCGCGGAAATCCGCGCCCAACGAGGCGGAAGAGCGCCAGTTGGCGCTGAACGTCAAGGCCGTCGGGATCATCCACCCGCCTCTGGTCCGCGAAACCCCGGGCGGCCTGATGATCGTTGCGGGGCATCGCCGCCGGCGTGCCGCGGTCAAGGCCGGCCTGAAAACCATTCAGGTGACGGTGGCAGGCGACGATGCGGAACTGGACCGGATGCGTGCCGCATCGGAGAACATGATCCGTCAGCCCATGACCCAGGTTGAACAGTGGCGGGTTGTCGCCAGGCTCCGGGAGGAAAAAAAGTGGAATGACACCGCGATCTGCAAGGCGCTGATGCTCACACCGGTGCAACTGAAGCAGATCGGCCGCCTGTCTGCCATCCTGCCTGAGATTCTTGCATGGATCGAGGCGGGCAAGGGTCCTGGCAATCGTGAACTGGCGAGCATCGCCCTTGCGTCAACCGCGCTGCAGGAACAGGTCTGGGGCCATTTCGGGTTTCCGGTTGGCGCGGCGCCGCCCGAGGATGTCGAAGCCTGCGAAGATGAGGGCGCGCAACTGCCCGACGGAAATTGGGAACCCGGTGCTGCCATCCCCGATTGGGACCGGATTGCATCAGCCCTGCGGCAGGACCGTTTTTATGCAATCGAGGCCTCGTTTGATGACGCCATTGCAAAAAGCTGCCGGATCGCCTGGCAGGAAGATCTGTTCGGTGAAGCCGGGAAGGACGGCCGTTATACCGATGACGGCTTCGCCTATGAGAAGGCGCAGCGCCAGTGGCTGGGTCAGAACACGCCTGAAGACGCACCGATCCTGCAGAGCGACGAGAACGGCGAGCCGGTCTTCGAACCCGGCATGGTGCGGATCTACTGGCAGCGCGAGGGCGCCACGAAATTCTTCTGGCTCGATCATCGCCTGAAGGTTCGCGAGGGCTGGTGCGTCCTGCCGGGCAGCGAGGCGGCAGGTCGCGTGATGCCGTCCGCGGTCATTGAAGCCCAGCCCGAAGGGCCACGGGAACGGCCCGATATCTCGGGGCGCGGTTTTGACATGATCGGCAGTTTCCGCACCCAGGCGCTGCATGCCGCATTGGATGGCATGCGGGGTTCTGCCGATCCATGGGTCCTGGTCGGGCTGATGATCGCGGCCCTCAACGCGCAGAATGTCCGGGTGGACGGGGATTCCAACGCGCACTACCCGCAGCGCCGTCCGTCACGCCGGCTCGTGGCTGCCGCCGGACTGTTCCAGGATGGCGAGATGGCACTGGACGAGGCGGTCCTGCGTGGCGCTGCTGTCGACGTGCTCAAAGCCGTGCTGTCCTGCGAGAAGAACGCGACGAATAGCGGCGACTGGGGTGTCCTGGTCGGCCATATCGTGAAAGCGGACGATCATCTGCCCGCCATGGCGGATGAAGACTTCCTGAAAACGCTCAGTAAGTCCGGCATCACGAAGGCCATAAAGGCGGAAGGCATCCTGCCGCGCAATACCGGCAAGGAAATGCGCCGCGCCCTGATGGATCATGTCGGGCAGGGGAGCTGGGTGCATCCTGCAGCGCGTTTCCAGGTCGATGTCGCAGCGCTGAATGCCACCTTCGCGGAAGCGCTCGCCCCGTCATCCGGAGCGGATGACGATGATGGGGACCTGCCGCATGACGACGATATCTACCCGGAAGACGACGCGGATGCTGGTGCGCCGGCGGATGGCCCGGGAACCGATGATCCTGCCGCGACGGGCATTGAGCTCGATGAAGTGACTGACACGCCCACAGACCTGGCGGCAGATCAGGAGGATGACGTCCCGCACGGCAGGGCGGAAAGTCTGGCTCCGCCATCGCAGACACCTGAAGAATTCCTCAGGACGCATGTTGAGTTTGTAGGTTTCAGCTGAGCGAGGCTGTTGCCGCCGTACGGCCCTGGCTCACGGCCCGTCGCCCCCATGATGACGTCCGGCGGTGAGCCAGCAACGGCCTCAGGCAGGACGTCGACCGGGAAATTCTACGATGTGCCCCAACCGGGCTTATCCAGAACGTCAGGTTACGCGTTCACCTGCGTCGGCGAAGGAGAACCGTGATGACCCATGAATACATGACGGAAAAGCGTCTGATCGGCAGGTATGTGGTTGAACTGGGCTTCCACCCGGATGGTGGGGTTCTGATCCGGACGCCTGAAATCTATCCGCCTGCGGCCCGCCGATGGCGGGGACCCTATGAGAGCGTGGAGGCGGCAGTAGTCGAATTTTCCGCTTTCACGGCGGTTCCCAGAGTCACGTCGGACGAACTGGCCCGGCTGAGAGAGCGCGGCTCTGTCGCCGAAATCTGCGGAAAAGACGTGATGGTGTGGCACTGCCCATGGCGGGAAGCCACGACACTGAGCGAATTTGTCCTGGTAAGGGAGGACGGCAATGCCTGATTTTCGTGTCACGCTGGTTGAGCGCCTGTTTGAAGCCGATGCCGGCGATTTCAGGGTCACGGCGACGGATGCCGAGGCGGCTGCGCGGATCGTCCTCAATGCCGTCCCCGACAGTGTGGACTCTGACGGGATCCGGACCACTATTCTGCCTGACGGCCAGGAAGTGGACCTTGAGGTCGAGGAAGTCGTCCATGGCGAGATCGTGGCCATGGTGCACGATGCCGGGACCGGCGTGCTGCAGGGACAGTTTGGGTTTTCCCTTGTTTTCAGCCCGGGCCAAGAGGCAGCCGCCGTTCTCGCCAGAGTGATGGATCGTGTCCTTGCGGATGACGGTGAGCGGGACACCCATGCAGCCTGCATGGTGCTGCGCCGGTATCTGCACGAATACCTGAACGCGGACGCATAGGAAAAGCAGGAAGACACAGGAAAAAATATGCCCGAAGGGCCATCGCGCCTCAAACGGTGGCTCTTGTCCCGCTCCGCGGGCCTGCGATGCCGGCGCACGCGCCGCGTTTGACCCGCGATATCCCGTCGGACCGCCAGAAGACATTCAGACAAGGAGAATGTCCATGGTGACAGCAAGCCTGTCATCCCGCCAGGGAACTGTCGCGCCGGAGCCCGGAGAAATACCTGATCTGGCGCGTTATGATCACGTCATCGTCGCCTGTTCCTTTGGCAAGGATTCCCTCGCCAGTACGCTGCACCTGCTCGAAAAGGGCGTGGCGCCGCAGCGCATCGAGTGGTGGCACCATCTTGTGGACGATGACGGGGACGTTTTTGACTGGCCGCATGTGCCCGATTACGGGCGGCATCTGGCTGCAGCCCTTGGCGTCAGGCTGTATTTTTCCGCCCGCCAGGGCGGGATCGTGCGGGAAATGCTGCGCGAGAATGTGCCGACCGCACCGGTCTGGTTCGATACGCCGACGGGGCGGGTCACTGTTGGTGGCAAGGGACCGCCCAATACGCGACGCCGCTTCCCGCAGGTTTCGGCGAACCTGTCGGTCCGCTGGTGTTCCCCATACGCCAAGATCATGGTTGCGGATGGCGCCCTGCGGAACCAGGCGCGCTTCAGTCATGCCCGGACCCTGTTTGTAACCGGAGAACGCGCGGCGGAGTCCGCGAACCGTGCCCGTTACGCTGTTTTTGAGCGGCACCGGGCAGACTGTCGTGATGGTCGGGCCCGACGGCATATCGATCACTGGCGGCCGGTACATGCCTGGAGTGAAGCGGCTGTCTGGCAGATCCTGCGTCGGCATGGCGTGATTCCGCCGCTTCCCTATCAGCTCGGGTTTGGCCGTCTGTCCTGCCTGGCATGTGTATTCATGTCCGCTGATCAGGCTGCAACGCTGCGTCACATGGACCCGGATCGGTTCGCCCGGCTGTGTGAGTGGGAACGCGCATTTGGCTGCACCATCCGACGCGACCGGGACCTCGGCACGCTGGCCAATGGCGGCACGGTTTACGGCCCCGTGCGCCAGCACCCGGGTCTGGTGCGTCGCGCGCTCTGCCGCCGCTGGCGTGGCTGTGTCCTCACATCCCCCGAACAATGGGTCCTGCCCGCCGGCGCATTTGGCGACAGCGCCGGGCCGGCCTGACCCGCCTCATCCGTAAGCAGGGAGAAACCCGATGTTAGCGCCTTTCCAGATCCGGAAATTCCTCGACCTGAGCACCGGCCACCTCCCCCTGTCGGACCGTGGACACCTTGAGAGATATGCAAGGTCAGGTGGTTCCTTTGGGCTGACCTGCCTGTCCGGCCCGCACGGATGGTTTGTCCATGTCCCGCTGGATCCATACTCCCATGATTGGCCGGGGTCGCGGTCACTGCGGGCCATTCTTGCCCTGGCCCGGAATCACGGCTGTGATTACGTCCTGTTTGACGCGGACGGCCCGGTCGATGCCGCGCTTCGTTTCTTTGATGACGATGAAGATGAATGATCGGCAACGGCATCGGGGGGCACTTCGGGCCAGATGCGCCGGTTGTTATTTCTTAAGGCGGGATACTTCGGTGTCCCGCCTTTTTTGTGTCCTCGCAAGGGGCTCACACAAAGGAATACTGCCATGAAACTTCATTTTGACCACGCCCTGGTGGCGCGTCTTCTCGCTCATGCGCAAGCCGCGAGCGAACATTCCCCTACCTATGATCAGCTTGTTGACCCGGTCTTTCTCAAGGCTGGCGTGTCGTCGCGCCATCCGACCGGTACGGATGTCGACCGTACCAAGATACCGGCAGGCCTCATGCTGGTCGGCGATCATGGGGTGTACCTGAGTGCGCCGGTTCGGCGCTGAATCGAAAGTGCGTTTCAAACGCCGGGAGAACTGACGACTCCCGTCCCCACCAACCTTAGTTGAAATCGAAAGGTGACAATGAACATAGCATGGTTGGAGCAAGGCCCGAATAGCCAAGAACGGTTACGGTTTAGAGGGTCAGGGGAAGATGCATATGGTCAAGGCTATACTGCTTTAACTCCAGTTTCGGTGATGATTAACGCCATAGCAGTCATTAAACCGTTTGATACGACTGTTTCGCAAGGGAAGGGTATCATGAGGTTGCCCAGTCCGAAGCCCCTGTCTATCCGGGGATGTCAGTCTTGCGACACTGCCTCCATACGAGGAATGAAACGAACAGAGGACCTAAGTGCGTCGCATCTTTCATCAGCGCAAAGCCGGGATAACCTAAACAGGCTTCCTAAACCTGCATGGTTACAGAGTCACCATAGTAGCCAAATGCTTTCCTGTAATGGGGCGGACAACCTGCGTTTAAGCAGGGCAAGACACCGTATAAGGTACGAGCGATCGCGCCGAAAGCGTCAGGTCTTGGGTGAAGGGTGGCAGCTCCCAAAACAGTATCCTCTAACGGAAGACGGGTTCTGCTGATGCAAACTGCTATCGTCATGAAGAGATTGGATGCTCTTCCAAAGCTCTCGAAAGCCGGAAAGTCGATTAACGGCCTATTCCGCCTCATGACCTGCCGTGATCTCTGGAAAGCGGCATATGAGAAGGTTGCCCAAAACTCGGGCTCCCTGACCCCCGGTATTGACGGAGATACGCTTGACGGGTTTTCACTCGACAAGCTTGAAGCGTTGATTAGCGAGGTCGTGGAAGGACGTTACCGACCAAATCCGGTTCGTCGGGTCTACATACCAAAATCAAACGGTAAACTCCGACCGTTGGGGATTCCGAGTATTCGGGATCGCCTCGTGCAGGAAACTTTGAGGACGATCCTTGAAACCATATATGAGCCGATTTTCTCTAATCACTCACATGGGTTTCGTCCAAATAGGTCCTGTCATACTGCACTGGAGCATATCCAGAAGGTGTGGAGAGGGACAAAATGGTTCGTTGAGGTCGATATTGTTGGGTATTTTGACAATATCGACCACGACATTCTCGTGAACCTGCTTCGCAAGAGGATTGCTGATAAGAAGATCATTGATCTGATTAGACGCTTTCTTGAAGCTGGATATCTTGAAAACTGGAGGTTCAGCAGGACTTACAGTGGAACTCCGCAAGGTGGCATTGTCTCGCCCATTTTGGCCAACATCTATCTTCATGAACTCGATTTGTTCATGGAAACATGGATGGAGGCTAAAAATAAGGGCGTGAAACGTCGCCGGGAGCAAGAATGGAATCGTCTTTCGAAGTTGATCAATTACAGACAGATGCAAATTCGTCGGATCGTACGATCAGAAGAAAGTCTGTCAGTAGGAGATCAGGGCAGGATAGCGGCTCTCAAACAGGATATAAAAGTCCTCGATAAGGCTCGCAAATCTGTGCCTGCGCTGGCATCACAGGATCCGGATTATCGGCGCTTTCGTTATGTCCGGTATGCTGATGATTTCCTCATTGGTGTTATCGGCAGCAAAGATGATGCCCGGAGAATGATGGATGCCGTTCGACAATTTCTTGGAAACCTGAAACTTAATGTATCTGAGGAAAAGAGCGGCATTCGACATGCCTCGGACGGAGTAGAATTTCTTGGCTATGACATCCATACTTGGAATTCAAACCAAGTAAGGAGCGTGAGGGACACTCTGGGGCGCAACTACACGAAGCGTAATCCAGACGGTCTGATCACGTTGAATGTTCCGCGGACGAAAATCCGCCAGTTCTGTCAACGCCACGGCTACGGTTACCCCGACACGCGTTGGGGTATTGACCGACCGGCATTGATCAATTCGAGCGAGTACGAGATCGCTTCACAGTTCAATGCGGAATACCGCGGGTTTGTTCAATATTACGCGCTGTGCGTGAATGTGAAAGCGCAGCTTCGTTCGCTTCAGTTCGTAGTACAGACAAGCCTTCTCAAGACACTTGCCAATAAGCGACATAGCTCGTTGGCCAAGGTTTTGACTTCCGTCCGTAGTAGGGATGGAGAGTGGTATGTGGCTAGCCGAGACTTAGGTGGGAAATTAAGGAGGGTGCGGGTATGGAAGCTTCGGCATCTCACTCGTCCGTCCGTGAAATTCGCCAAGGTCGACGCACTACCAAGATACATTGCGGCTTTTGCTCGCACGGACTTGGTAGATCGACTGTTTTCTGAAGAATGTGCGCTTTGCGGAACATCAAATCTTCCCGTTGAAGTGCACCACGTCAGAAAGCTGAAAGATCACGTCAACTCGCCTTTGATGGCACAGGTCAGAGCTGCTCGCCAAAGGAAGCGTATCCCGCTTTGCATAAATTGCCATCGCAATGTCCATGCTGGGCGGCAACGTGATCTTCGAATGAGAGCGTAATCGGGGGTGGAAAGCCGTGTGCAGTGAAAGCTGCCCGCACGGTTTGGAGGGGGACGTGGCATTTGCTCTCTGAGCGGTGTCCACGTCTACCCTATTGTCGAATGGTTATCCGGACTTCAGTGACGCTGAGGGTCAGGGGAACCTTGTCGCCTATGCCGTCGAAGCGGACCCGCGCACATGTCCTGACGACTGGTACGACGTCAAACGCGCATCGTTTGGCGGTGATGATGGCGCGGAATTTCTTTCCGCTGACACCATCCGCAAGGCACTGGAAGCGACTGCGGGCAATCGTTTGTGGATTGATGTCACGCCTGCGCGGATCAGTTGCCCCTATCTGGCATCCCCGCAAAAAGCCCGATCCGGACAACCGGATGGCGGCTCTGGAAAGGCCAAATCTGAATAGAAATATAATAAAAATAAAATATAGAAATAAATGAAGCAGTAAAGGAAGGAGGCAGGCACCACAGTCCAGCCTGCCACGCAAGGGGTGGCTCCTCGCCGTGCGCGATGGCTGCGCCATCTGTGCGCGGCTCCGGTGCCGCCGCTGTGCGGCGCCCTTGCCCGCCAGTCTGGCCTGCGGTCGCCGGAAGGGGTCGAAACCCCCGAAAAAAGGATCTGGAAATGGCACAGAACCGCATCGCGCCGCCGTCCCGCCCTGCCGTCGAAATCGCCAAATTCGTCGCCATCGTGCTCCTCTGGACGGCCTCCATGGTCACTTTCCTCCTGCTGCCCGACGTCTTCCTCGATCCGTGCACGGGCATCATCGATCTCAGGTGACACCACCCTCGCCATCCGCTGCCCATCCGCGCCGCCCTTCGGGGCGGCGTCTGTATTTTCTGGAGACTGATTATGGCCAGGACCGAACGTACCGACATCCACCAGTCCGTCACTGACCGCATCATCCGCGAACTTGAAGCGGGAACCGTGCCATGGGTCTGCCCATGGAACCGCGCGAAATGCGGCATTGCCCTGCCGCGTAATGCCGCGACCGATCGGGCCTATTCCGGGATCAACATCCTGATGCTGTGGGGTTCGGTAGAGATGCACGGGTTTTCTACCCAGAAATGGCTGACGTTCCGCCAGGCGCATGCGCAGGGCGGCAATGTCAGGAAAGGCGAGAAGGGAACGACAGTATTTTATGCTGACCGCTTCACGCCAAAATCGGAAGCGGGTTCCGACGAGCCACGTCAGATTCCGTTTCTAAAGCGGTTTACGGTGTTCAATGTTGAGCAGTGCGAGAACCTGCCGGAGAGCATGGTTGCGCCGACCGCGCCGCTGCCGGAACGCGAAATCGTGCCGCACGCGGAAGCGCTGATGCGCGAAACCGGGGCGGATATTCGCATCGGTGGTGACAAGGCATTTTATGCCCCGGATGCGGACTTCATCCGGGTTCCGCCTCAGCAGTCCTATTTCAACCAGATCGACTGGTACCGAACCGTCTTTCATGAGATCGGGCACTGGACCGGGGCTGAAAGTCGGCTGTCGCGCACCTTTGGCAGGCGGTTCGGGGACCATGCCTACGCAGCCGAGGAACTGGTCGCAGAGATGACATCTGCTTTCGTATGCGCGGAACTGCAGATCGAGCCGACGGTCCGCCATGCGAATTACATCGGGAACTGGCTGGAACTGCTGAAGGCTGACAAGCGCGCCATTTTCACCGCAGCGAGCGCAGCTTCAGCCGCGGCCCAATACATTTTCAGCCCATCGGCACATCAGCCGTCCGTCGAGGACGTGGCGTCTGCCGCCTGACATCCAACCCTGAAAACCCGTGCGCCCGCGAGGGCGCGCTGAGCGATGGAGTTCATCATGCCTGTCTTTTCCCTGATTGCCACTCCCGCCGTGCGCATCCGTTCCGACGGCTGCGCCATCCTTCAGGCGCTGCCTATGGAACACCTTGGTGCACGGGGGATGACAGAAGCCCGGACGCTCGCGGAAATCTCGGCTGCCGTAACGCTTTACGGTGAGAGGACCGCCAGCGCGCATCCCGGGTGATCATGGCAGAACAATTATACTCACGTTCGGATTATGCATCTTCCAGCCAGACGTCCTGCACCCAGGTTGCCAGATTTGGCCATGTTTCATCAGATGAACCATTCTGGTCCCAGAAGCGCACAATGCCATTAGGCGTCAGGCAATAATAATCCCCGTTATCTTCACAAATGGGGAGCCAGGCTTTTGGTACGCCCAAAGCATGAGCCTCATCGCATGTCGTTTTGAGTTCGCCGTATACATCTTTCTTCCCGCTCTCCAGGGTGAGCAGTGACAATGTTCCGACAAAAGCATTACTGACGGTTTTCAAAATTTTTTTGTAATCATTGCTAAATAAGAAACCGGTCATTTTTTCATATTTTTCAATAAGTTCGTCGTCCGGCAATGTTCTTTTTCGCCCTGAAGGCGGGTCAATTTGATTTATTTTGTTTATAACTGAGTCTATTGAAGCATTCATGTTCGATTAAATCCGAGTTTATATCCAGGATATTTAGCTATTTTTTAACTGAGAATTTCCAAATCCACCAGTGTCGCGCCGTAATATCCTTGATGTCCATTTGACGTGCGGGTCGCAGCAAAGAACACGTCGTGCGTGACAAAGCGGAATTGGCCCGTCTGCAGGCAAAGCATGGGGGAACAGTGACGGCAGCGGATGCATCCGTGGCCACCGTGCAACTCGGGCTGCTCTAGCCCTGGGCCATGTGCCAGAAGCCATGCCCGTCGAGGCACCTGCCCAGGAACGCCAGTGCGGCACGCGGATATTTCCGGATTTCCAGAACGCTGCCGGTGGGTACCTCCATGTGGTAGGCGCCGATCCGGGCAGCGCAATGCGGCTGGCCGCGCAGGAATTTTATGCCCCTGCCGGTGCGAACTGCCTGCCGTGGACCAAAAACGCCCACAACGTGACGGCCACCGAGGTAAATATCGGCGTTGAACTGGCGCCACAGCGGTGCCCGGACATCCTGCTCGTCGACTTCGACCTGCACGGTGCAGCAGTCATTCCATGCATCTGGCGTGCCATCCACGCCATACAGGGTCTGGCAGAGCTGGCGGATCGCCGGCTCATGTTCGGGCAGGAAGGACCAGCCGATTTCCTTGCCGAGAAATCGTCCCCTGTAACGCCGGGCCTGGATTGCCAGTTCGGGATGAAAGTCGGCCTTCAGGGTGATGCGTCCTTCCGACGCAGTAATCACCGCCATGATGAACTCCCAATGTAGAGACAGGGAAATTCTAGGACGACTATCATAATTGTACAAGAATAAATGACACGATTATGAGCGAAATAGAAAAATAAAACAGAAATCAAAATCCAAAAGCATGACCTCGGCCCCCTGCCGGGTCTCTGACCTGGTCTTTGCGGTCTGAAGCGGTCGTCGTCGGGCGCAACCCCCAGGCCTGCGGTCGGGACGGCACCATGAAGCCGCATGCGCGGCTTCCGCACCACTGCCGCCCCGAGAGGTTGCGCCCGCCGCCTGTGGCCCGCTTCCGCGCGACCGCACCAGGTCAGAGATCCGGCAGGGGCCGGAGACGACCAGGAAGGAAAAAAGGAACAAGACCATGAGCCAGTCAGTCAATCGCGCCATCATCATCGGTCACCTGGGCCGGGATCCGGATCTTGCCGCACGCAGGGAAGGGGAGGGCAAAATCGCATCCTTCGGCGTGGCGACAAGTGAAACCTGGACCGATCGCGCTAGCGGTGAGCGCCGGGAGAAAACCCAGTGGCACCGCGTCGTCTCTTTCAACGATCACCTTTCAGCCGTGATCGAACGTCGGTGCCAGAAGGGAACGCTGGTCTATGTCGAAGGCCATCTCGAGACACGCAAATGGACCGACCAGCAGGGACAGGACCGTTATGTGACCGAGATCATCATTGATCGGTTTGATGGAAACCTGAAGGTGCTGGCCAATGGTCGAAGCACTGGCGATGGACGTTTTGATGAAGAGCGTCCCTCGCGGAGCGCTGCACAGCGCCCCGTTCCTGCCGCAACTTCCAACGCGCAGGAATTGGATGACGAAATCCCGTTTTAGGCCGCGCGGTGTTCCGGGTCGTCAACGACCCGGAGCATTTTGCCCGTTCAGGGAGAAGAAAGTGCGGTTTCTGCCGCGCCAGTTCCCGTCATGAATACTGGTGAGGACTGACAGGCCTGATGGCGCGGGCTGTCGGGAAAGCCTGTCGGCCGATATTGGAACGCCGGTCGTCCGTCCACATCGGGGATGAACTGTGTCTCCCCTGTTTCTCTATCGACCTTTATACGGGCTCGTGAACCTTATTTTTTCGTCAGTCGCATGATGTGGGCGCAGGCAGGATCCTACACAGGGAGTATCTGGCGTCGTGAATGCCCGCTCGTCCATAGTCCCGGTAATGCGTGCGCAGTGGCGCGGGCACGTGCCGTTTGCTGCCGCGCGTAAACTGCGGCCATTCGTGCGTCCTGTATTCTTTTGCAGTTCACGCAGAATAAAAAACCTCAACGCGGATCATCAGGACGCAATATCTCGACGAACCATACAGAGGTCGTCGTGTGTTTCCGCGCGATCATCTCAAATACTCACCGTAAATACCGGAGCGGTCTGAAACACAATCCATGCTGTTCGTGAAGGAGTGTCTTTCATGGCTTACACGTCTTCCCCAGAAGCACAGCAAAGAGAACTTGATGAGCTTCGCAATGCTGTAAACTGCGCCGTTGTTCTGGAGAAAGCCGGGTTCCGGCTGGATCGGCAGGCCACCGCGCAGCGTTCCGCCCGTAACCTGAAATTTCGCCGTGACAGTGAGGCCATTATTGTCAATCACGATGGCAAGGGCTGGTGGGACCCCAAGGGCGACGGCAAGGGCGATGTCTTCAAGCTTGTCCAGTATCTCGATCCCTCGAAGAACCTCGGTCATGTCAGGCAGGAACTTCGCGCCCTGATCGGCAGGAGCCCGACGCTCGAAGTTGTCGAGCGTACGAAGGGAGCCGCTGACAGACCGCGGCGCGATCCCGCTAAACTGTGGAACCGTCGCACCGCACCCGGGCAGGGGACGGCTGCATGGCGCTATCTGACGGAGATCCGTGGGTTGCCCGACCATATTATCGCGATTGCCGGACAGCAGGGGGCGCTGAAGGAAGGCCCGCACGGAACCGCCTGGTTCGGCCACCGGGATGCGGACGGGCAGTTCACCGGGATGGAAATGCGGGGGCCGGATTACAAGGGGTTTTCGACGGGCGGGGTTGGCAAGCGTCTCTTCGGTTTCCGGGCCGACGGGGGAGAAGAACCGGTGACGCGCCTTGTCGTCACCGAGGCGGCCATTGATGCACTGTCCTTTGCTGCACTCGATCGCTTTCCGAAGGGAACGCTCTACACCTCGACAGGGGGCGGCATGAGCCCAGAGAGCGAAGCGAACCTGAAACGGGTCATGATGCAGGTCGCCGCCCAGCCTGAAGCGCGACTGGTTGTTGCCGTTGATAACGACCTGCAGGGGGATCGTTATGCCGGGAAATTCGCTGCGATGGCACAAGACGTCGGTCTCTGGTCAGGACGGGTATCTCCGAAGGGGCCCGGAGAGGACTGGAACGCGGTCCTGAGGACCCGCAGGGAAGGAATGCAGGCAGGTTCTGTTCCCGTTGCGCCCTTGTGCCGCCTGTCCGAAGTCCTGGGTTCGGGGTCGAAAGCGCAGCCGGAGACGGTATCTCCGTCATGGCTGGGTCAGGCCGAGGCGCACGGCACGCAGCGGCCGCCGCGGGTTTCGGCTCCGTTATTGCCTGCGCCGTCTGAACGTGTGGGGAAGCCCGCTGGGCCACGGTCAGGTTCATCACCGGGGCTGTCCTTGTGAACCAGCGTGAGTCCTTTGGGCTCACCGGACAGACGGCATCACGGGATGATCGTCATTTACGGCTAGCGTGCCACAGAGGCGGGCGCCGAACGGTCCTGCGCGCAGGATCATCTCACATAGGAGAGGGTCATGGGATCTGTTTCAGACTATGCGGATCTGGGGATTACGCGTCTGGCGATGAAGGCAGACCTTGCACGAACGTTTGCCCGCTCGCGCCCGGCTCGAGGCATCTGGAACCGCCACCTGCGCCAGCGTTTGGCGCAGGCAGAAGATGATCCCCCGATACCGCAAAGTGCAGTCCGCCTCTACGAGCGGCCGGGCTGTCCTGTCGGCCTGGTTATCGATGGACGCTGGGAAGGTCAGCTTGGGAACTGGGATCTTTCCTATCCGGCGACGATCCTGCTCTCGACCGGTAAGATCACTACCACCCCGGGTTGCGTGGCGGAAGGGCTGGAAGAGCTATGACCGGTGATCTTCCCGTTCCGCGCGCGCTTGCGCCAGTCCTTGACAGTCTGACGCCAGAACAGCGGCGTGCGGCGATGGCACTGGGATATGTTCTGGTTCTGGCAGGGGCAGGCACCGGCAAGACCAAAACCCTGACAGCCGGGGTCGCAACCCGCGTCGAACTGCATGGCATGGTTCCTGGCCAGATCCTCTGTGTAACCTTTACCAACAAGGCCGCCCAGGAAATGCGCAAGCGCATCGGAGACGTTCTTGGGACGCACTCGGTACCCACATGGCTTGGAACGTTTCATGCCCTGGCGGCCCGACAGCTACGGGCCGAGCCTGAAGTGGCGCAA
This sequence comes from Novacetimonas cocois, assembly GCF_003311635.1. Lineage (GTDB taxonomy): Bacteria > Pseudomonadota > Alphaproteobacteria > Acetobacterales > Acetobacteraceae > Novacetimonas > Novacetimonas cocois. The sequence goes on from NZ_QEXL01000011.1 coordinate 25,660, forward strand.
TTGCGTAGCGGTTTTGACATTCGTGACGCCGAGGACAGTCTCGCCATTGTCCGCCGCCTGATCAGGACTGTCCCTAAGGAAAAGCTTCCCGTGCCGCAGGAAGGAGCGCCAGGAGATGCGAGACAGATCAAAAAAATGGCCGAGCGGATTGCGCGGCTGAAAGAGGATCTGATCACACCGGTGGCTGCTTTCGCGCATGTTGAAAGCCTGATCGGCAGGCGGCAGTCGGCGAATCTCCATGTGGATCACGAAAGCTGGCGCTTTGTCGTCGGGTTGTATGGTCGTTACCAGGCGATCCTGCGCGAGCAGAACGCGGCGGATTTTGGTGATCTGCTGATGTGGCCGACCCTCGCGATGCTGCATGATGCGGCATACCATCGCCGGTGGTCCGCCCGTTTTACGGCCGTGATGGCGGACGAGTTTCAGGATGTGAACCGCGCCCAGTACCTGTGGCTCACATTGCTCAGCAGGACGTCTGGTGAACTGTTCTGTGTGGGTGATGATTCCCAGAGCATCTATTCCTGGCGGGGGGCGAAAGTCGGCTTCCTGCGGAACTTCCCGCGTGAGTTTCCTGCTGTGAAGACGTTCAAGCTCGAGGAGAACTTCCGTTCCACCAGCAATATTCTTGATGCGTCGAATGCGGTGATTTCATTTGACCCGTCGCGGATCGAAAAGACACTGTTTACACGTCGGGGCGAGGGCCTCCCGATCGAGGTTCTGGGGTTCTCCTACGCCACCGAGGAAGCTGCGGCGATCGTCCGGGAGATTGGCCGTCGCGCAGCGACCGGCGTCGCCTGGCATGACATGGCTATCATTTACCGCCAGAACCGGCTCTCCCGAACGCTGGAGGAAGCATTGCTCCACGCCCGTGTCCCCTACGAGATCATCGGGGATGTGGGTTTCTATCGGCGTACCGCCGTCAAGGACGCTCTGGCCCTGCTGACGCTTTGTGCATGGCCCGATGAGCGCAGGTCGGACGAAGCCTTTCGGCGGATGGCCAACCGGCCCCCGCGGGGCCTTGGCGCCAGGGGCCTGGGGAAAATCGAGATAGAGGCTTCGGCGGGTGGTCTGTCGCTATGCGCGGCGGCCACACGGACCCGGCTGTCCCCGAGATGTGCCGTGGCGCTGCAGGGATTCGTCCAGATTCTCAGACAGATCGGATGTCGGGAAGGGGAAAGCCTTGGGGGGCGCCTTACCGGCCTGCTCGAGGCAACAGGGTATCTGGACATGCTGCGGGCTGATGATTCGGATGAAGCTGCAACCCAGCGCGAAAACCTCGCGGAACTGATCGAACTGGCCCAGGGTTTCCGGCGCGTGGAACACCTCCTGGAGCACGCGGCACTGGCAGGCGGAGCACCTGGAGAAAAAGGGCGTGATCGCGTTCAGCTCATGACCATGCACCGGTCGAAAGGACTGGAATTCCGTCACGTCTTTCTTCCTGCGTGGGAAGAGGCGATTTTCCCCGGTGCGATGTCGCGCAATTCCGAAGAGGAGCGTCGCCTTGCCTATGTGGCGCTGACCCGGGCTATGGAGCAGGCCACGATCACGTTCTGTTATTATCGCCAGGGCGGATCTTCGTGTCCGAGCCGGTTCATTGACGAAATTCCACTTGAGAACCGGATCGGCGGCTGGAATCACGGCAGGAACGAACCACGTCAGTCTGACGGTCATTGGAGGCAGGTTGATCCGGAACTGAATGCGCTTGGCTTGTGAATGCGGACAATGCATGCTCCGGTAGCGGCGACATGCGTTCGCACGGCCGGGGCATTGCACCAAACAGGCTGGTTCCGTCCGACGCTTCGGTCTTAAATTGCTTTTCTTTTTGGTCGAAGGACGTCTGCTTTATGGCGAAAAAGCCAGTGCCGCCGATTGAGCCCGATGACTGGGATGACGACGAGGCGGGTTTCCTGCAACCTCTGGAGCCACCGCCGCCCGTCCGGGACCCGACGGATCTCAGGCCGCATACGCGCCAGCTCACCGAACTTCTCCGGGCCAGATTTCCCGACAGATGGGTCGGTGTGGAAATCGGCACGCTTCCGCTGCGGTGTGAGGACGACCTGTTCTCCGATTTCATCGACCTTGGAGATGGCCTCGGGGTTCGCCTCGATTATGATCCCGAGGAGCCGGAGCGGGTACTCTGGATCAGTGCCGGCAACCGTGACCATGGTGGTGAGCCACTCGACTTTCCCCGCGATGGCGAGGCCTGTCGCGGGCGCATGCTTTCAACCGGGGAAATCGCGGAACTGCTCGATTTTCTCGACAGGAAGGCCGCTTACTGATGCCTGCTGGCATGGCAGGCAAGCCCGATGCGCCGCCATGCGTCAATCAGTGTGCCCCGCGGCACGTTGCGTTCAAGATCGTGCAGCAGGGTTTCCAACCCGGAAAGGGAAAGGGTGCAGGCGACAAGCGCAGGTGACAGGACCGCAGTTCCCGTCATCACGACGTGGCTGAAGACCTGGATGGTCGGGTCCACGAGGCGGGCCAGCGCGTAGACGGCCCGGCAATGGGCGGCATTCTGCATCACCGGGCTGTAAATCAGCCGGGGCGGGGCGTCGGGTGCCTCGCCCGCGAAACGCTGCCGCCACCGTTCATCTTCCGGGTGTCCGGTCAGTTCGCCGCCATACCGCTTTGTCTCCACGACATGGATGCCCCTCGGGTTGAGGAACAGGTGGTCAATCTGGGTGGTCCTGCCGTCACCTGCCGGCAGTATGGCGTTGTGCAGCACGGGCAGGCCGCTCCGGTCGAGCACGTGGGCTACGGCGCTCTCTCCTTTCTCGCCCTGGATGGCGGCGCGAAAGGACCGCCATACCTGCATCTCATGGGCTGTCAGCCGACATTTGCCGGGAAGCTTCACGCGATGACGTCGAAGTCTTACCACGCAGTCTCCCCCTGTGGTTCCATGGCCCCATAGCGTGTCCCGTATATCTGTCCGTCATGCGACTGGGGCGGGAAATACCGGGAACCGCGTATGTTCCGGGTGAGAGTCCGGGTGCATGTCCGCAACGTGGATGCGGATCACCAATAGTGCCCGCTCACCCGCCAGCCTGAACGCAGGAGACCGGACAATCGGCGGCAGGCTCGTCCAGATCCGCAGGGGCTTCAGGATCCCGCCTGAACCCGGTATTCTCGTCCCCCCATTTCTTGAGGGCCATGATGACCGGCTCCAGGGTCCGTCCCCGCGGCGTCAGGCTGTATTCCACCTTCGGGGGCACCTCGGCGTAGACCGTCCGCTGGACAAACCCGTCCTGCTCCAGTTCGCGGAGCTGCGCCGTCAGCATGCGCTGGGTGATATTGGGCAGGCGCCTGCGGATTTCGTTAAAGCGCAGGGTTCCCTCAAGCAGGTGGTAGAGGATGACCCCTTTCCATTTCCCGTCGATCAGCTGAAGCGTCGCTTCAACGGCACAGCCGGGACTGCAATCAAGTGATTTATGCCGGATACGGGCCATGACGGTATCATTTCCGATACTATGGGCGTTAAAAGTGCGTTCTTGTCCGAACCCAGCATAATGCTCACTGTTCTCCTTCATCAACACAGGAGCAGACATCATGCGTGCCGTCGGTTACCAGACGCCTCTCCCGATCGACAATCCCGCATCCCTTCAGGACATCGATCTGCCGAAGCCGGTCCCTTCAGGGCGGGATCTCCTGGTGGAAATCAGGGCTGTGTCGGTCAATCCGGTCGATACAAAAGTCCGTCGCAGCGCCACGCCGGATGCGGGTCAATGGCGGGTTCTGGGTTGGGACGCCGCCGGGATCGTTGTCGGCACCGGGCCTGAAGTCACGGATTTTGCCATCGGGGATGAGGTTTTCTACGCAGGCGCGCTCGATCGCCCGGGAACCGATGCCGAATTCCACCTGGTCGACGAGCGGATTGTCGGCCGTAAGCCCCGTTCCCTGAACTGGGCTGAAGCCGCGGCCCTGCCGCTGACAGCGATCACCGCCTGGGAGATGCTGTTCGATCGCCTGGACATCCGTCGGCCAGTCCCCGGCGTGAAGCCGGCCGTGCTGATTATCGGGGGTGCGGGCGGGGTCAGCTCCATCGCCATCCAGCTGGCCCGGGTCCTGACCGATGTCACGGTCATCGCCACCGCCTCCCGGCCAGAAACGCGCGAGTGGGTAAAATCCCTCGGGGCACATCACGTGGTGGATCACAGCAGGCCTCTTGCCGCGCAGGTCGCCGCCCTTCCGACCGGCGCGCCCGGCTTCGTCTTTTCCACGACGCAGACGGACCGGCATATGCCAGAGATTGTTGCGCTGATCGCGCCCCAGGGGCATTTCGGCCTGATTGATGACCCGGCCGCGCTCGACGCCCTGCCGCTGAAGAAAAAAAGCCTGTCGCTGCACTGGGAGCTGATGTTCACCCGCCCGCTGTTCGGCACAGCCGATATGGGCAGGCAGGGCAAGATTCTCAACGACGTCTCACGCCTCGTGGATGACGGGCGTATCCGCACCACGCTTGGCAGGAACCTCGGCCTGATCAAGGCGGCGAACCTGCGGCAGGCCCATGCCCTGATCGAGAGCGGTCAGGCAAAGGGCAAGATCGTGCTCGAAGGTTTTCCTGGCTGAAATGGAGAAGACCATGAAAGCGCTCGACGAGACATGGTGTGGAACATGGGCGGAGAACAGGCCTCATGACTGATGAAAAGCACCTGATGACCCTGAACCGTACCGGTGGGCGGTTCGATCTCAACAGGATTGCGGCAGCGTTCCCGAAAACCGCGGATACGATGCTGCTGGATACCTATCTGACCGACAGGCCGGAAGCCAGCATCAGGGTGTTCCGGATCTATCGGGACGTGCCGCCGCATTATCATACCCAGTGTGATGAAGTCCTCCATGTGCTTTCCGGAGAAGGGACATTCTGGATTGATGATCCGGCTGAAGAAGCACCGTTTGTCCCCGGGCACCTGCTGGTCTTTCCGCGGCGTGCGGTGCATGCGGTGCCGCGTATCCTGCGTGATCCTGTCATTTTTCTTGCCATCGACACACCGCGCCGGGCACCGGATGACGTGGTGTTCGTCAATCCTGCCGAAGGCACGCCTTCCGGCTTCATCAAGAGTATCTGAAGTCATGTCGCGGGTCACAGATGAACTGGATCTGTGTCCCTGCAGCGCATGCCCGCAAAACGCGGCGTAAGTCCTGGGCGTCTGGAGACGGTTCCCTTTCCTGAAAGGCCCGGTTCGGGAAACATCTCTGTTCAGCAGGAAAAAAAGAAAATCAGGGGCGGCCCCTTCGGGGTTCTCTCACTCTGGTTCGCTAAGCGGCTGCGCCGCTAACCTCACTGGAGCCCCCTGCGGGGTCTCCACGCTTTCGCGCAACGGTTCGACCGCTCGCCCGGGGGTTCTTCAGGATGAATACTTATGAGATGCTTGATAATACTGTGATTAATAAAATGGGCATAAGGAAATAAAGGGAACAAAAACAGTAGTAAACTAATGTTTACTTTTAATATATTGTCTTTTTTATTGTATTTATATTCTGTCTGTACTATTCTTTATTTGTGGAGAGGGAAATGGTTCCCGCCACAGACGCCCCGCCCGGTGCTCCAACACCGGACAGGGCTGACGCCAGACAGAAAGGCCTAGTTTCATGTCCAACGCTACCAACACAATGACCGCCGCCCTCGCTTCCGCGCAAGAGAAGAAAGCCGCCAGCAAGGCAAAAGCGGGCCAGAAGGCCCCCGCCGCCCGCCGTTTCGAGGAAGCGGCCCGGCGCGCGCCTGTCATCACCATAGAGGCCGCCGAAGCCCTGATCCCCGTTCCCGACCAGATCACCAAGATCGTTTCCCATTTCGGCCTTGAGGACTTCGACGCCGACGCCCTCGCGGAAACGGCCCGGCAGGCTTTCACCGTCATCGCCCGCAGCCTCTCGCCCGTGCTGGTCGTGACCACATGGAACGGCGAGCAGAACGACAAGGGGCTGGAAATGCACCTCCAGCGCATGGCTGGTGCCGCTGTCGCGTCCGCGTTCGGGGCCGCCCAGTTCTATGACGCCAAGCGCGCGCAGGCCCGCGAACTGTCCTCACAGTTCAACGAGTATCGCGAAGAGGACCGGATGGGCGTCGACGGGCTGGAAAACAGGGCGGCCAACGCCCGCCGCTTCGCAGCCGAGCAGGGGATCAAGGCCGCCGCTCTGGTCGCGTCCGCCCGCGGGGCCCTTGCCGCCTACGAGGACATGATCGGCACCCCGTGGAAGCCCTACACGGCCAGCAACGCCCGCACCATCGACCAGCGGGCCGCAGCCGCCGAGATGGACGCCCTCGGCTTCTGACCGACCCGGCCGGACCCACGGCGGGTCCGGCCACCCACGGCAAGGTACCTTTCCGCAAGGATCGACCCGCATGAGCGAATATGAATCCATGGCAGACCGCGACGAAGCCCTTGCGCTTTCGCGTGCTGCGCCCCACCACGCCTGGGTCCTGACGGACCGGGATGTCTGGCATCGCAATCCTTTTTATCACGGCCCGGAAATGCCGCATCCCGAAGATGACGGCGCGCATGACTTTATTGCCGACCACGGCATCGACGCATGGCGGGAGGCGACCACGGCCGCAAGGGCCGCAGCCATCGCCGCAGCCGAAGCGAAAGCGCGCGAGATCGCGGACGCCCCCGACCCCTGGTGGCCCGACGATCCAACGCCTTGAGAGACCACGCCGCAGGAGCCCGGAAACCGGGTTCCTGCTTCTGGTGTCCGGGGTCGCCATCGTGCTTGCAAAAAAATGCCCTGAAACCAGCATGTCGCCGCGAGGTGCCCGCCTCAAGCCCGCTGCGCGCCGCGCTTCGCGCGGTGAGGACACGCCCCTTTCAGTGAACAGGGCCGCCCGGATCGCAGGGCGGTGCCCCGCGCTCCGGGCAACCCGGTCCACCTCAGGGGCATGCCCTCAGGCTTGACCCGGGCACCTCGCGGCCCTCCCGGCGGGCAGCGGCCTTCCCTGTTCCGCTCCCGGGAAAAACAATGTCGGTCATGCAGCATGCCGGACTGTGGGGATGACAAATCTACTGTGTCGCCCTGCCGAACACGAAGCCAAGCTTGCCGTCATTCATGACGTAGGGCGTGCAGGTCATGCCGGGATGGACCGCGTCGTAGGGTTTCAGCCATCTTGTCGAGACCCAGCCGGGACGCAATGCAAGGGTCATGCTCCGGACGTAGCCGTTCGTGGGCGGTGCGTCCGTGGCGATCGGGAGTACCGCCAGCGCAGGCGCAAGGCTCGGGGCACCGTCCCGTGGTTCGCTCTGCAGCGGGATCGGATGCCTGAAGTCCATCATGACCCGCTCCGGCGCATCAAGGGCCATGCATCTGTACCCGTCGAGCGCACGGACCGGGGTTCTGTGCAGCGCGAAGGCCGGGTGGCTGAGGCTGCAGGTGAGGGCCGCAAGGATCGCGGCCCGGTGGGAAAACCTCATGCTGGACTCCTCGTCAGCCGGTCAGGATCGAACTGGACGCGGCACTGCCCATTTTTGCTGCGACCGCCGCGCGCCATTGGCCGACCGTGGTGGTTGAACTGATATTGTTCCCCGACATTGCCGTGCTCGATATGTAGGACGACATGAGGCTGCTGTCGTCGGCCGTAGCGATTTCAGCGCCAGCGCTCGGGCCAAAGTTATAATAGGCCCGGGCATCAAGGGCTGTCGGGTTACTGATGCCGCTGTGCTGCAGGCTGGTTGCGGCATCCTTGAGATACTGCGCTGCAGCTACCGCCTGTGTTGCTGGGTCCTGCTGGCCCGCCGTGCCGCTGGTGATGGATGAGGCCAGCGAGGGGTCTGCGGCCAGTGCCTCTCCAAGGGTCTGGCTGTATGTCCCGTTGCTCATCTGGAATGCGCCGGTGATCGTACTGCCGTTTCCGGCCGTGTAGAGGTTCTGGCAGCCGGATTCCACCACGCAGGTTGCGGCGAGCGCTGATGGATTGACGCCCAGCGCCTCGGCGTTCTGGGCTGCCGCATAGCCCCATGACTGCTGGTATAGGGTCTCGAGCGCATCGCTGTCGGACGTGCCTGCTGTCGTTGTCTGCGTGACGGCGCCGCTTCCGCTGGTGGCCTGGGCTGTGCCCGTCGTGTCCGGGGTCCAGCCACCGAGCCCCGGTTCCTGATAGGTTGCGTTGACATGTGTCGGGAGCCCCCCCGGCACGTTTACGGTCTGTGCGTGCCCGATCGGCGGCGCGACGAGGCCGCACGTTACGAGGACCACGGTCGCTTGCGTCGTGCGGCGGCATGGAAAGGGGAGCCGGGTCACCTTGGCCTCCTGTTGCGAGGCGGACAGGATCGGCCGGCATCATGCGACCTGTATCAGTATTTTGTACGGCGTTTCGGTTCCGGCCCTGAGCGTGTCCGTTATGGGCACGCTCAGGGCATCCGTCCGAGCGCAAATCCTGCTATCAGGACGATGGAACTGTAGCCCAGGATGCGAAAGGCCGTCTGCAGGTTGTACCGTCTGGTCATGGCCGTGGCCTGGCTCTCGATGGCGCCCCTTAATCCTTTCGTCATATCCGCCGTGATCGCGAGGAGTTTCTTCTCGACCAGTTTTTCGTTGATGGTGCGCAGCGTGTGCACCGCTTCAATGCCGTCCCTGAGGTGGCTGCGGATGGCGATCGTGTCCTGCGCCAGGGTTTCGCGCTGCTGTTCGGCCACCAGCCTGCTCTCGGCAATGGAGCGGATGGAGGCGCGCCTGGCTTCAATGCAGAGGGTGCCGATCTGGTCTATCGCGGCGACCAGCGCCGAAAGCACTTCGACTTCTGGCGCGATCGGACGCTCGACCCACTGGGCGGCGACCCGGCGCAGGTTCTCCATTCGGACCGCGAATTCACGGTCTGCCGCCTCGATGTTGCCCTGGGCTGCCATCAGACATTCTCCATAACCACGTCGGGCAGTCCCTTCGGCATCCGGGGCAGATAGTCCGCTCCGAGGTCGCGCAGGAAGAGGGGCACGTCCCGCTTGAGCCAGCGATTGACCCGCAGCCTGTCGAAGACCGAGCTTTTCGGCTGTCCGGGAACCGGCTTGTTTGCAGCAAAATCCATGAACGACTGCCCACGATCCGCGATTTTCTTCAGCCCGTTGATCGCGGGGAACACACCGTGCGCGGCTCCCCGGTCCAGAGCGTTGAGCACCGCTTCGTTTTCGAGGATCTGGCTTACCGCCTGCGGTGTGTCGATACCGACGGGAAGCAGGCCTTCATTTATGACAATAGCCGTGCGGGGCGGCAGGAAGCCATGCTGCTCCTGAAGGTCCTGCAGATAGTCGATGTCCGCATTCTCCATGCCGATCATGAAGATCGTCACAAGCGAGATCCCGAGTTCGTTTAGCGCCGCGACAAGGGGAGATGAGCGGATCAGTTCGTGCATCGCGGTCCATCCTCCCCCGATGTCGAGAATCGCATCATGGCGGGATTCAACCAGCTTCTCGATCTGCCCTTCCAGCCAGGCAGCCTGCCCGGTCGGGGACATGCTGTCCGCTTCCAGAACCTGCGGACCAAGCGATGAAAGCGTATGCGAGCGGTTCATGGAATCCGTGTTCCAGATCTCCGGTCTTCCTCCCTGCTGGGCCGTGATCTCGGCCAGTGATTTGAGGAATGTCGTCTTTCCCACCCGCTGGCGCCCGATGGCTACGAGCAGGGTTGGGCGTGTCACCAGCACCGTTGGTTCTGCGGCGTCTGTGATCGTGGCGGATGCCATGCCTTACTCCCGATGAAAACCGGGCTCCTTTCGCTTCAGCCGCGCAAGAAGATCCCGCTTGATGGCCTCGGCCCGGGCGCGACCAATGGGAAAGTTCTTCTCCCCGGTTGTCTCGCTGCCCGAGCATGCTGGCACTGTCGCGGGCAATGATGCGACCTGCGCGTTTTTTTCGGCGGGCACTATTTGTGTGGGAACGCCAGTTCCATCGGGCGCGCGGCTTACGCGACCGTCATCGACAACAGCGGGCGTCCAACCGCGAGGGAAGCGGCTGGGTTGCATGGTGCTTTCGGTGTCAGGAGATTGAGGAACCTGTTCAGCTTCCGGGTGCATGCGGCGGGTGTTGGCCATACGGCGCCAATAGCGTTCCATACGCTTCATCGCTTCCTTTTCGTCCGGAAGGTCAAGGCCATCTGCTCGGGCTGCCGCAACATAGGGAGCCCAGGAATCCCCTTTTGATCGCAGTGCGCTTATGTCCTCGCAGTTGGTGAGCAGCCACCGATAGAGAGGTGTCGCACTGTCTCGGGCCCTATGGTTCTCGATGAGTGATTTCAGCCGTTCCTTGCCGAACCTGCTTGTCATGATTCATCCCCTCCTGCATCCTCGATCGAATGCAATACGGCCAGATCATACCTGGGTCGCAGCCTCGTCAGCATGCAGATTCTCACATGTAATCTGCGTGCGCATACTCATGAGCGACCCATATACCTACCCTTGACGCACGGACGGAACGACTGTTTCACGACCCTACGACGACCCATCGACATACCCGAGGCCGACATTGCGCCTACCCATAAATAGCGGGTCCTCATACACCATTGCACCGTTGGTGCGGGCGGCTTCGCCGCCAGGAGCGGGGGAGTTGGAAAGGGTATAAGCAATGCTTAGACCCTTCCGGATGCCGCTGAGCTCATTTTAACAAGAGGTCGCATGTTCCCCGCGCACAATCTCCTTAGGAAAAGGGGAGATATGAGATGCGAGATACCATCCCTAACAGGCCACGAGTCAGGAAGCCGGTCAGTGATCCGGTTCAACCTATTCTGCATAAAAGCGAACGAGACTATCTGACATTCGAAGACACCCGCATCTCAGTTCAGGAAGTCACCGGAAGGCGATGGATCTCGGCCCGGGAGATTTGCTCCATATTGGGCCTCAGCAATCCTTCTGCGACGGTCAAACGGCTTGATGATGATGAATATTGCCGTATTGGCGTGGTGACGGCAGGCGGGATGCAGGACCAACTCTTCGTTAGTGAAAGCGGAGCCAATCACCTGACGTTCATTTCTCGAAAGCCTGTTGCCAAACGGGTTCGGCGCTGGATTACTGGAGAGGTGATGCCACAGATCAGTCGAACCGGTGCCTATATCCCCGGTGGATGCCCCGGAAGTGGCGTGCAACTTACAGTCACCAGCAGCCAGATGGATCTTCTCAGGCGCCTTTCTCGGCCCGGTCCTCACATGGTTTTTGTGATGCCGGGACAGGAGCCATACATTGAGGAGGTTGATCCTCACCAGTTCATTCGCGATCTGGATCGTCACGACGTGGAGGGGCTGGTTCATGCCATGAACCTGATCGGGTCGGTCTGGAGCGTATGCCGCAAAATCGACGGGGTGATGTATTGTTCCGCCGTTCTGCAGAGTGGTATTGGTCGCCAGCTTGATGACGCCATTCGCATCGGGGTAGACCTGTCCCGCAGCATCATCGTGCCCACCCGAGAGAAATCATAAAGCCGCCACGGTTGTGATTCGATCTTTCCGTGTCACCTTAATTGAAAGAGACAGCGTTGATGAAAAGTACCGATCTGATTGACCGTATCGCCGAAGCCACGGGCGGCACGAAGGCCGATGCGAAGACCGCTCTTGAGACCGTCCTGACCTCTATCGTTCAGGCTGCAGAGGTCGGTGACGAGGTATCGCTGCCCGGCTTTGGCAAGTTTACCGTCCGGCACACCGCTGCCCGCATGGGTCGCAATCCGGCGACCGGTGCTGAGATGCAGATTCCGGCCTCGCGCAAACTGGTTTTTGCGCCGGCCAAGGCCGTCAAGGACCAACTCACCGGGGTCAACCAGAAGAAGGCCTGAACGGTCGCATGATTCCGCGTCACGCTTCCCGTGATTCTGACACGGGGGGTGACGATGATGAGCGAGTCAGTCGGAAAACCTAACACGACCGCAAGTTGGGACGACGATATCCGGGAACGGCTTCGAATGATCGAAGACAAGCTGTCCCTGATCATTGAAATTCTCGCCCCGAAGGAATCTGATGGTCCGACACTTGATGAGATCCTCGGCCGACTGGTGACACTTGTCGCCGCGCAGGGCCCTGTTCTCAGGCATATTGACGCCACAACCGGCAGAACCCTCGATATTCAGGAGGGCCGGGCGCCCCTCACCTCTCGACCCGAGGAAAAGGACGGAACGGGTGTCTGATGATGACGTTCCGGAAAATCTCGGCTGAGAGTAGTGGTCGCCTGATCACTGCCTATTTCACGCAGGAGTTGCCAGAGCCAGAGCACGATTTCCGTACCCAGCCCGGAAAAGTGCCTGACGCGGATGGTGGCCGACTGACCAGCTATTACACCGGTCGCGATGGGCGGGCCTCGTGGCGACCGGACATGCGACCTGAGATTGCAGCGGCTCTTGGCATTGATCCGAAGACACCACCGAAGAACGCGCAACTCAATCGCCTGTTTGAAGCAAAGAGGGCCGATAATGGCGATGACTGGTCAAGGAATGCCCGCAAGATCAGTGCCTATGATCTGACCCTTGCGCCACACAAATCGGTGACGCTTGCGGCCGAGTTTGCGCCGACCGAGGCCGAGAGGGCAGCCATCTGGCACGCCATTGATCGGGCAAACGACGCCACCATGCTTTATGTCGCGCGGGAAATCGGTTTCGCGCGGCGCGGTCATGGGGGCGAAGACGGTGCCAACCCAGGCGAGGTCGCCTGGGTGTCATTCCGGCATGATACCGCGCGCCCGACGGTCGAGGCGCGTGACGCGGGGACAGGCCAGACCTATCTGATCGATACACCAGCAGGCGGCGATCCCCATGCCCATATCCATAATGCCCTGTTCAATGTCGTGGTTACGGAAGAGGGACATGTGGGTTCACTCGACACGAAGCGGCTGCGATCTCGCGTTCACGAATTTGGAGCATATTTTCAGGCACAGCTCGCTGATGAACTGCGCCGGATCGGCATTGCCCAGCAATACGATGCGAATGAACAGGCGACGGTCATCTCGGCCGTGCCGCAGGATATATCGGATTTCTTCAGCAAGGGACGACGCAACGTCATCAGGGCGGCCAAGGAGTATGCCGCGGCGGAAGGAGCGGACTGGGCGCATATGCCGATCGAACGCAAGCGCCGCATCCTGTCCATGGCTGGCCTGGCAGCCCGGCTCGACAAGGACAAAGGCACGAGCGACCATGAGATATGGCGCGAACAGGCCAGGCGTCTTGACTGGGAGGAAAAAAGTCTGCTTGGCACGCCAGCAGCGCCCGTGGGCACCAAAGAACAACGATACGATATTGCCTACCGTTTCGCTGCGCGCCATCTCGCGAGGGAGTTTGAAACAGCCGCCGTGATCGATCACGACAAGCTCAGAACGTATGCTGCCCGGGGCCTGATCGGCACCGGCATCGAGGGCGGCGTGAAGGACATCGATCATGTCGTGGCCCTTATTGAACAGCGTGGTCTTGAACTCGACGGGGAACGGGTCTCGCTGATTCAGGAGATGCGTGGCGACAGGCTGAGGGTGACGAATTCCGCGCAGATCGCCATCGAGGAGGACCTCGCGATTCAGGCAGCTCGTGCGTCAGGAGACCGAAGCGGGGCGCTGTCGGACCGCCAGATCACGGAAGCGATCGGACGATCACCCCTCGACTTCGCAAGCGATCATGGAAAGACGCAGAAGGCTGCGATCTACGCTCTTGGCCGGGGCGGTGCGCTCTCCATGCTTACGGGCGTCGCGGGCTCCGGGAAGACGGCCCTGCTGACTCCGCTGGTTGATGCGTGGAAACATGATACGCGTTATGACACGAATGGTCGCAGGGTTATCGGGATTGCCAATGCCTGGCGTCAGGCGGACGCATTACGTGAGGCCGGCATCTTTGACACGAGCGCGATGCTGCCCTTTCTGGCGCGGCTGGAGCGCGGTGACGTTGATGTGGACCAGAATACGGTGCTGGTGATTGACGAGGTCGGTCAGGTCGGCCCGCGCCAGATGCTTCGCCTGTTACAGTTGCAGCGCGATACCGGTTGCACGATCAAGGCGCTGGGTGACCATGAGCAGGCGCAGAATATCGAGGCAGGGGACTCCATCGAGATGCTGCGCCGGGTTCTGGATCCGGAAGATATGCCGGAACTTCTGTCCAGTGTCCGGCAGGTATCTGCGAGAAATCGCCAGATTGCTGATCTGTTTCGTGGCGCAGAGCCGGAAGAGAGCGATCTGGAATCCCACGAGTTCAGGGGGGCTGCGGCCAACGCGCATACGGACGAGGAAAATGATGACGACGTCCGTAACAGGTTCCATCTGAAGGAAGTCCGGGACGCGATTGATATGAAACGGGCGGATGGAACGATCCGTCTGGTCGGCGGCGACCATGAGGAAGTCCTGCAGGATATTGCCCGGCTGTATGTGACGCGTCGCGATGCCCTGATAGCCGAGGGTGCCGGCTTGCGGCAAGGCCGGGCCAAGACGATCAGCATGTCGGCGCTAACCAATCAGGATGCTGCCGATCTAAGTCGGGCAGTCCGTAAAATCCTGCAGGAGCGCGGCGAGATCTCGACGCATGAAATCACCGTGCAGGCTATTGATCAGCGTGGCGAAACCTATGATCTCGCGATCGCTACGGGCGACCGGCTTCGGCTGTATCGTCGGACATGGGGCAGCGTGGATGGAAAGGGCGCCACAGTCGGAAATAACGGCGATGTGGTGGAAGTTCTGGCCCACGGTGATGCGGGGCTTCGCGTCCGCACGAAGGAGGGGCTTGTTGCTGATGTTGAATGGCGGCGGTTTCGTGACGCGAAGACTGGTCGGGTGTTGCTGGGGTTCGGACATGCCATGACGATTGATGCGGCACAGGGGCTTACTTCAGATGAGCACATCAATGCCCTGCCGCGAGGCGTCGAACTGGCGACGGGATTTACCTCATACGTCGCGGAAAGCCGGGCGCGTGGAACCACATGGACAATGATCTCCGATGGCGCGACGTTTGAGGCGGTCCGGAACCAGAGGCCGCTCGGGGATACCACGCCCATCACCAGTGACGACCTGTGGAATCATGTGGCAAAGAAAATGGCGCATAAACCCTATAAATCATTGGGTACGGATCTGGTTGCCCGAACCCGCAAGGCCCGCGATGCGCGGATCCGGGAACTGATCGCGCTTGGGCGCATGCAGGAGACACTGACGAAGTCAGGTCGCCCCTATGGAAGCGAGATTATTCTGGAAACGCAGGCGCGGCAGGCCGAGCGCCTGCATAAGGCGCGTCTGGCCGAGATCGACGCCAGGCTGCAGGTCATGATCAGGAACGCACCAGCGGTCATGACGGGTGCGGAGCAGACGCTTCGGAGCCAACGGGCCGCCCAGGTGCTGGGCAGGCGTCCCCCTGTGCCATCTGCGTCGCCAGGCGCCGCCAGCTAGAGCGTCCGGCTTTCTGCTGTTCTCACCCGGATTTGAATCCTGCCGACCATGTGCCATACCGCGACAACATCTCAGATCTGACGCACGCTTTGGTCATTTGCGCAACGAAGTCGGATGCGTATCGTTAGGCAGGCGGGGAGCAGCAGATAACAGGCCAATGATGGACGATGTGTCTTTCCGGGGAGATCCTGATCCGTTCGACTGTTGGTTGAAGAACGAATTGCGTGCGCGGTTCAATGATGTTGTGCGTGAACCGATCCCTGAAGGTCTGCTGCGCATTATTGGCGCGACTGAAGCTTCCGGGCATGTTCACGCCTCAAGACCTTCCTGGACCGAGGAGGAAGCTGTGTCTGAGTGTTCTGCTGACACCAGCTCCAGATGATTTCGTATTGCAGATACGGCGTCTTGATGCTGGGCGGGAAACGGGTAACAGGATTGCTGTAGAAAGCAAGAAGTGTTGACGGTCAGATAAAATACAGATGAGCAGGCACAGGATCCTATTGGATATCTGCTCAAGAGCATACCTGTTTTGCAATCTGCCAAATCCTCGAAAACGTCGAGGACTATTCCCAGTAGCGGTGTTATATACAGGGCCAGAGTTTTTTTTCGTCTGTTAAGGTGATGGACAATGCCCGAAGAACAACAAAGACAGCTGGCGCTGACCGTGGAAATCATAACTGCTTATGTATCGGAAAATAAAATATCGCCGGACGAACTTATCAGGCTGATTGGGACTGTTTACAATTCATTGTCCGTCCCGACTGCTTCGGGCGTAAAAGAACAGATACCTGCCGTTCCCATCAAGCGGTCCGTATTTCCGGATTATATCATATGTCTTGAAGATGGGAAAAAGCTGAAAATGCTCAAACGGCATCTGCAGGCGTCCTATGGCATGACGCCTGAAGAATATCGGCGGAAATGGGGACTTCCATCTCATTACCCTATGGTCGCTCCCAATTACACAGTACGCCGATCGGAACTTGCAAGAGAGATTGGGCTGGGGCGGGATATAATGTCCACTGCCACCAAATCTGGTGATGAGGGCGTGACGGATCCTGCATTGCCTGACAAGCCACAAGAAAGGCGCCGGGGTAGAAAGAAGGCCGTCCACTAAAAGGGGAACGCGCCGCCGGACCGGGCGGCGCGGCGATCTCCTGGCTCAGGAACGCAGCAATATGCGAAGGCAGAACTTCTTCGCTATGCCGTTTGGTGTCGACAGTGGATGTTCCTATTTGACCGGACCATGATCCGGTTCGGGGCGTGACGTCGATAAATCCCGACGAAAGATGCCTTTTATACAATCCAGGTTGCGGATCGCGATCCTAAGCCCTTGCGTTATGCACCTTGTGAAAGAATTCAGTTCTCAGTGAAAATCCATAAGCGATGTCTACAAAGTTGTGTTCTCACGAGGGCAACCTGCCTTTTCCACTCGGACAATCCTTTTTCAGATCCCATGTCTGGTGACGAACAGCTTTCTACTTATCATGGTCGGTCCATGTGTAATCATTCAGAGAAGGAACGTCTCAGCGCCTCAGAGATGGCGTTCCAAAGCCTGAATTTTCCGATCATGGGATATTCTTTCTGAATCTTGCCGCTGGGTATGAAACGAGTATCCCGTAATGACCTGATGATGCGGTCGGCATCCATATCCGGCATTTCAATAAGCTCCTTGAGTGCCTGCCGGGCATTATGGTGCGACCGGAGATATATGGCTTCCTCTTTCATGTGGTGCTTGATGGTCATCTCTAGTGCTGCGCTGAGATAGATAACGTGGGGGGCGAAATTGATATAGCGCCAGGCCGGTCTCGCCAGATCAGGGTTCGAGAAGTCGAGATTGGATTTTATCCCATCAGGATAGGTCTTCATGTCACGATCGAAAGAGACATGATCCGTGATCTGTCGCATCAGGGGTTTTGAAACCCTGTCCAGAATCTGGTCGTAGTTTCGCCTGCTCGTCGGGTCTCCAATGATGGTGGCTGAGATGGGAAGGATGATCTGGTCGGGGATGACGCCGTCCCGCCTGAGAACGTCGTTTATCAGGAACCGGTGGACACGGCCGTTTCCGTCAGAAAGAGGATGGATGTAGACGAACCCGAAGGCTGCCACGGCGCTACGCATGACAGGAGACTGTCCTTCCGTCCTGTCGAGGAAAATTTTTAATCCCTCAAGCATATCCGCTACGTCTTGTGCGGGAGGCGCGAGGTAGTGAACAACATTCTCGTACCTCATCGTGTATTCTCCAACGAATACTGGTGACAGCCGCAAGCCAAAATGCTCGGTTATTGTGACGTCACCGAGGATGTTGCGTTGCAATTCGGCAAGGTCAGTATCTGTCAGGGGGACTGTCCCTTGCCCGGTTCTTGTGGCGAGTACGTGGCTGAAGCGCTGGATCCGGTCAAGTTGATGCTCCTCGCCTTCAATGATGAAACTTGCCTTGCTTTCACGATTTGTCAGCCACACTGCGGCCCGGGCAAGCATGCTCTCGCCGAACTCCTGCACCAGTTCACCGTAACCGGCAGACACGTCCATCTCCGCAGCCGTCTTGAGTTGACTGGAAAGCGGGATAAAGGGACAAAAAAAGCGGTTCCCGGGCATGTTGTCACGGACGCGCCATCTGCTGACGTTGCTCATTTTGTCCGGAGAAGCTGTTACCTGAAAAGATGCGTCCAGTGCGGAGACGTAGTTGCCGCCGAGGTCGACTGGCGGCACGAGCGTTTGTCCGGTGACGAATTCATAGAGGAACGATGCCCGTCTGGCGTATTGTCCGGTCGGTGCGCTGTTTATCCACTCCTGGACAAAACCTGGTCCGGTTTTCGCAAAGACGCGCGCCAGCAACTCAAGGCTGGTGGGTTCGTGTCGCAGATGAAACTGCAGATGCGCGGCTGCGGTGTCGGCCGGACGCATGTTTTCAGGATACGTCTCGATGCTGTATAAATTATGATGACTGCTCGACCGGCGACTTCCAAGCTGGCTTTTGACAGCCAGTCCACCGAATGGTTCTGCATCATATTTCAGTGCGAGCCACATGCCGCCAATCGGGTCCGCCATTGGACTTAGATTCCTGCTGAGTTGTCCAAAACCGTTTATTGATGCTTAAAATCGCATATAAATGATGCCTTGTGTAAAAAAATATATATGGACAGCCGTGGCCACGCGTATGCTTCCGTCACTTCGTCTTTGTGATCAATAATTCCCATTCGCTGAAGCGCCCTCACGGCGTTGATTTTCACTGAGAACTGATGATACGGATCAACTGTGGCGTGATGGTTTCCTCCACTGGACAGTCAACTCTTCAGCATCCTCTCAGGACCACTGCGAGCCGTCCACACCATCAGTTCTCATTGAAAATCAACATCCTATGGCGTGACGCTTGAAGAATATCGGCGGAAGTGGGGACTTCCGTCTCATTATCCTATGGTCGCTCCCAATTACACAGCGCGCAGATCGGAACTTGTACGAGAAATCGGATTGGGGCGAGACATAACGTCTGCCGCTACAGGACCTGATGGTGTCGGCGACGGAACCGGCATTGCCAGAGAGGTCGCAGGAGAAGCGTCGGGGCAGAAAGAGTGCCATCCACTGAAAGCGGAGTGCGCCGTCAGACGAGGCAGCTTGGCTGTCCTTTGATTCAGTCATGATGATGAACAGACGGCTGTCTGCCTTATATCCCGACGCTAGAGTCCGGCAGACGAAAGATTCCTTTTATACAATCCAGATTGCGGATTGCGATCTGCGTGTGTGTCTTTTCCCGGAAGGCGCTACCGGGATAGAGTTCGCCGCCTTCCTGGAAAAGGCCGCGCACCGTATCATACGGTGCGAGATGAGACTCTGTGGCTTCAATAGAATCGTGAAGGTACCTGATAACAGCGCAGTCGAGGTTACGAAAAAGTTTATCACTATTTACGTCGTGCCGGGAATCATGATTCACCGGCATCGGTATATCATCCGTGCTTAATGTCTCTCGCAGGCCTTCATAGGCGGTCTTGAGCATCTCCAGGTCTTCGCGTGTCGTTAAATCAAGACAGTTGCCCAGATCTACGACCAGGCCAATAACGAACGGTTTGAAACCGGAATCCCTGCGCTGTTTCTGATATGCCCATTCTTGCGCACGTAACGGGTCGGATTCCCAGACATAGAAACCCGGTCCAAGCCAATCGTAGTCCGTCTCCGACGGAGTTGGCGCGCTTTCTCCGTTAATCAGTTTCCGGCCGACCTCTTCAGAACAACCATGATAACCGAGCACAAAAGATGTATGAAGAGCCGTCAACGCAGTTACGCTTTAAGCATGCCCTCAATGCGTGGGTCACGCGTGTACTCTTTGGTAACCGCGCCTTTGCTATCGATAATCCCCATTCGCAGCAAAGCCGCATGGGCTGTCCGCTTGCTCTTCGTGTTCGCAAGGGTTTGCTTTCTTATCGCTGCCAGAGCAACTTGATGGGAGTTTAGCTTCATGGTGCTACATATAAGGCAGCCAAGTGAAGAAGTCACCCTGTTTTATCTCAGCCTGCCTGCTGGAAAAGGCGGCATCCGGCTCCCTGTTGTCGCATCCCATGACCACCATCCACCCGCTCCGAAGGTCGCGTCGTAGTAATTTTCCTTTTCGGCTCGTCTGGTAGTGTAGGCCTCGTCCGTGCGACCGAAAACTTCCATTGGATATCCGTCATTCCGCGCCGTGTCCTGCAGGATGAAATCCGGGAAAACGAGATCCCGTTCCGCGTCGAAACGCAGTGGTTTTTCGAATGCGCGTCCCGCTGCCACGAGGGCATCGGCTACCGCCAGTTCATGGCTGCTTTCGAAAGGAAGCATGCTGCGAGAGACGGTCATCAGGGCACCGGTCCTGACTTCCGCCTGGATCCAGCCCTTCCATCGGCTATTGGGCGTTCCGATGTTTCGTGCCGTCACATAGAGCAACGCCACAACATGTGCCTGCCGCGCCGCTTCGGGCAGGGCGAGTGTGGCTGCCGCCAGTTGGTGCGACCGGACAAGACGGTTCCTCTCGGCCGCAGGCACTGTCAGAAAGCAGCGGTAACCGTTGCGCTGGCCGCTCAGGGTCATGGTGAAATTGCCCCTGGGATCTGGTTCCAGAGCCTCCACGAACCCGATCAGGAACAGATGGTTTTCCTGTCCTTCTGTCCTGACAACGGCATGGAGACGCCGTCCGAACTTTTCATGCCCTGGGGCAACAGGGCATAGAAGATCGGAGATCAGTCTGCCCTGCGCCCGGATCCGGGTTCCCGCAGAGGCAATCCGGCCCAGGGCAACCGTCGGTGTGCGGTGTCTGGCAAATTGCGGCCGCCATTCGTTCAGCCCCGCCCGTTCCCATAGGAGATGGAGCAGCCCGAGAGGCGTCATTCGGCGCTGTCGCGCCTGTCCGGGCCGATCTGAAGCAGGCAGCGGCGTGTCATCGACTGGCCGGGGTGGCCCCTTGCGGCGCAGGCCGATCGACAGGGTCACAGCGACATCCCCATCCTCACCCTCGCGAATTACGCTATTTACATAGCTGGCGCGCCCACTTTTCTCTGGATCAGGCTTATAGAAGGGGCATGTCTTCTCATGCAGCGGCCCTTCATTTGGCCAGACGGCGAGGTGATAACTGTGACTGTCCGCCCGGTAACGGATCTGTAGAGGCAGTGAGGCCCCGCGATGCTGGCACAGGCATCGCGCCTTGTCAGAACGCTCCGCGCTCCGGCTCTCATCATATTTTGCCTTCAGGCGGCGTTCCCAGCGCTCCGGGTCGGTCCGGCGCCATTCGAGTTGGAACCTTTCCCCGCCGGGAAGGATGATGATCGTGCCGGTCATGCCGAGGTTTTTTCGCGCAATATCCTGATCTGGGCGAGGATTTCCTTTTCGGTCATCCCGGTGCCAGCCGCGCCCTCTTTCGGTGCGCCTTTTGTCATCGCGTCACTTACACCCAATATAAGCAGTGCCTGACGACGGGCTATACCAGGCTGCCGGTCCACGCGGTGTTCAATAGCCTCCAGGCGTCCAAGCAGGTGACCGTCGATGGGAGGTATGGTGCGGGGCTGTGTCTGAAAACCGGGTTTCGGGGTGGAGGCAGCGTCACGCAACATATAGGAAAATGGTGTCAGCATGTCTGTTCCGGCTGCGTGTTCATTCTCTTCATCGTCATTGGCGGTTGCAACCCGGCGCGGTACGGCGGCGACTGCTGCACCAATTTGTGCAAAATTGCGCAGGATGTCTTGAGAACCTGAACCGAGGCGGTCGACTGCTTCCTGGAGTGCACAAACATCCGGCTCGTCGTGTACCGTGGTCAGTTCAGACTGAAACAGGCCGCCTTCGATCGTCGCGAGGAGGGCGAGCAACTGCTGGTCCGGGGGCACCCGATTCAGGTCGAGCGGCGCTGCAAGCATGACCGGTTGGGCCATGCGGATTGCGCCTGACCGCCCATTGACGGCGGCAAAGAATGTCTTCGAATGGACAATGCGACCGGCATACATCGTTATGGCCTCGCCTTCGATGAGCGACTGAAGGTCTGCCCAGGGGATACGGGCGACTTCCCGGACTTCGGCACCCCGTCCTTCCCGGTAACTTCCCGCGGAGTTGCCTTCAAAATGCGTGGCCTGACTGACCTCGATCCGATCGGACTGCTTTTCGATCCACTCGCGTGTGCGCACGGCATCCTGCAGGCGCATGGCGTGGGTGAGGTTGGCGTTGCCGAGCAGGGTAAAGGCTTTGTCGCCGATGCGTGTCGTGAGACCCGGAAGATCCTGAAACCCCAGCCAGAACATGCAGTTCAGGCCGCGTCCCATGGCCAGCTGCCGGTCCATGCCGTCCGTGACGTAGGCGGAGAGTTCGTCGTAGAAAAAATGGAACGGCGCGTCGCCGCTGCCTGCCTTGAGCTTGAAGACCTGCTCGGCGGGGCCGTCAAGGCGGGCGCCAAGAAGCTGGGCCATGACGCCGCGACCGGCAGCAACCACGATCTTGCCCAGTCCGGCCAGCGTATCCGAGGAATTCTCCAGCGCGGGCAGCGTGACGACGAGAATGCGGCGGTTCAGCACCACATCGCGCATGTCGATATCAGGGATCTGGGCGCGGAAGATGTGCCCGAGACTGACGCCAAGCTGCGTGAAGACCCGGGTGAAATACATCTTGGCGTAGCCATGCTGCTCGCTCGGTTTGTTTTCTTTCTGCTCATTCCACGCCAACGAGGAATCATACCCCGGCAGTTCGCCCAGATAGGCCTGGGCCGGATAGAGGATATCATCGGGAATTTCGGGAACGCTGATCTCGATGGGGTGATCGGAGCCGGGATTGCGGATCAGGAATACGCGATGCCGGGCCAGCGTGCCGATCCAGCGCAGTTCCATGGCGTAGCGCATGGTCTCGATGTTGATCGGCACGCCGTGGGTGTCGCGCATCCAGGTCAGCACGGGGGCGATCGTGCCGGCAAGGCCGACGGCACGGTCCCGAAAGACGCCGTTGGCGTCGTTGCTGGACGGCTCCCCAAGCTGGCTGACCAGCATTTCACGGATGGCGTCGGCATTGCCGGTCGCAAACGGATTGAACGTATTGGACTGGCGGATGCCGCTTGCGGTCAGAAAATTGAGATTGAGCACCTGGTCGTCCAGCCCGAAGCGGCGGGCAAGCGCCAGTACATCGCCGTGGACCGTGTTGTCACCCTTGCCGTCGATCAGGATGAACCCGGATCCATGCGCGAGAGGATTGGCCAGCAGGGAGATGGCGGATGTCGTTTTGCCTGCACCCGTTGTGCCGGGCACGGCGGCGTGCTGGCGCCCCGCGTCGGATGAAAGCCAGAGTTGCTGGCCGGTCAGTCCGTCCGTTCCAAGATATATGATGCCTGCCGCCGCCCGCGGCCGACGGGTTTTGGGATCAAGATCGTGTTTGTCCTTCAGGCCGGAATACCTGGGCAGATGAAAAGGCAGCACGGGCTGGCGGGTCATGACCCAGAGCGTCAGGCAGAGGGCAAGGGGAAAGGTGATCCCGACGATCGCGGGAGCCAGCACGCTGAGCCCTGCCAGAATCATGAGGGCGAACCCGGAACTGCTGGATTGCAGCTCTTCGGCGATCCGGACCGTGAAGGGACGCGTGTCGCGATAGGTGGAGCCGTGTTTCAGTTGCTGGTGGACCTGCGGTCCGCCGATCTCGCGCTTCACCATGCTTCAGTCTTCCAGCCCGAAAGGAGATTTTCCCGTGTCGATCGTAGGCGCCACGGGCGCTGTTGGTGCCGTGGGGGAGACCGACGCCGTCGGCGCTGTCTGCGCGCTACCTGGGGAGTGCGGATAAGTGACGACGGGCCGCTGCGTCATGATGCGTCGTGCGGCATCGATTTCCGCGCTCGCCGGGTGACCGTCGGGATTGCCGACCACATTTCCATCGACCGGCATGCGCGCGCCCGGGACATAGGTTGAGCGGACCCCTGGCGCGCCTTCGTCCGTCATGGGCAAGCCGGAGAGTGGGGGTAGAATTGCAGGCGGTCGTAGCATGCCCGCAGGCCCGGTGTCGGGAACAGCGCGGTCGGAAACCATGGCCTGACGTGTGCCGATGATCAGGATGGCGGCCAGTCCTCCAGCGATGAGCGCGGGCAATGCCTTTTTCAGGCGCCCGCGCCGTGCCGCTGCCGCTTCTGGTAAAGTCGGTGCCGCATCGCTCGTCTCCGTCTGCCCGAAATCAGATCCGAGATGGAGATGGAGGGGCTGTAAGCCTGTCCCGTCGAGTTCAATGCTGATGGGCGCCCGGCCATCAGCGTGGAGGATGATACGGGTCATGGGAAGATCCTTGTGCTTCGGGCATCGGGCGCAGGATGGCGAGTGCGTTCTCAACCGCAGGGATGTAGATCGGACGCTGGTAGCGTCGCTCTTCGCTCCAGTGCGCACGCGCGCCAGCGGCCTCGATGCGGGGATTGGGATGAAGGTCTTCGGCCGGGATTTCAGCAGGAAAGCCGAGTGAGTGCAGCGCGTACCACAATGATCGGTCGATAAGCTTCACGATGGCGAATGAGGAGGGTGCCAGTACGCCCGCCTGACGCCGGGCTTCGTGCAGCAGGGTCATGAGCGCGGTCACGCTCCATCCGCTGCGCTCGCAGACCGTATCGATACAGTTTGTGATTTCCTTGTCCTGCAGGGCAGAGCGAGCGCTTCGCACAACGGACTCTGGCACCGTGAGCGGCGCCAGCGGACCATGGGGACCATCAAGGCCAGCGTCGGCCAGGCCGGCAGAGAGTTCACCAAGCAGAGCGAGGGCGTCCCGGCGCCTCTGGAGGTAGTGCATCGCAAAGGCAACGAGAAGCACCTGTTCAACAGGGGATGCGGCGTTGATGCTGGACCAGTGGTGGCCCAACTGGCGCGTGAACGCCTCGAGCGCGCCGGTTTCACTGTAGCGGCCCTGTGCATCGACAGCGAAGCGCGCGCCCCATTCGGCACGTGTCAGGGCCGGGTCTGCCGGCAGCGGGATACCATCAGTGGGCGTTACAAGCCTGTCCAGTCGGCGTCGGACGAAGCCTTTCAGTGTTGGAAACATTTCTGCCTGGACCGCGATCAGACCTTCCAGATCGAGCGCTTTCGCAAATCGGCCGGGGGCAGCACGCCACATGCATAACCCGCCCAGGAGGGCAATCACGATGGCCACCGGCCATTTCAGGGCATTGCCCAGGATCGCAAGGCCATAATAAAGCTGGATCGCCCGCACCAGGTCCGGTCGATATTGCGCGGCCTGCAACTGGACCTGCAGGCGCATCAGGTCGGGATTAGACGTATGCAGCAGGTTGATCTGCCCCATCATGGCCCGCAGATAGAAGGCCGTGATCTGCGTATGCCACAGGCTCCAGGCCATGTAGCTGAACAGCAGGACCCCGACGATGATGATGATCGAGGAAAAGAGCAGATAGTCATCGCTGGATGACCATGGGACGCGGCTCGTGCTCATGAGCGATCGTCCCTGCGGTTTCTGGTCATCATCGTGAGGGCGATGTCGTAGAAACGCCGGAGATAGGCGTTGCCATGGCGTGGGGTGTGAGAGTGATAGAATGCCACGGCCTGCCAGAGGTCGCCGTGTGCTTCGTCCATCGCCTGACCAAGGATCCAGGCGCCTGCCTCGATATTGGCGCACGAACTGTCGCGCAGCGCCGCATATGTTTGCGCGGGCGTGCTGTGCCATCGCTTTGCGATGCGGCCGACCCATGTCGTGTTGACCTGCATCGGCCCGAGATCCGCCGTGCCGTTACTGTTCGGGCTGACCATTCCGGGACGGCCGGCCTCGACATAGAGGAGGACGAGCAGCACGCCACGGGGCACACTAGAGATTTTTGCCGAAGCCTCCAGACAGGCTGCAATCTGGCGGCCATTTTCTTCGATGCTCGCGGCGCGGGCGGTCGTGCCGACGGCAAAAAGGGGAAACGTCCCGAGTGCCGCCAGAGCGAGACGGGGGATCATGTCGCCCCCTGCAAGGTCGGCGCTACATCAGCGATCCGACCATGGGCTTCGCCCCAGAAGTCGATCAGATGATTGAGGACCAGCGCGTCGTCCATCTCCGCAAGCCTCATCGTGACATCGATCAGACATAACATCACGACCGTAAATGAACCGGCGCGCACCTTGCGGACGGCATAGCCGAGCGCGCTGTCGGGCGTCCTGCTGACATCAAGGGCAAAGCCCGTTCCCGTCAGTTCCAGCCACAGGGTTTCGGCACTGATCAGGAAAATGGGCAGATAGGCTTCAGGGTGTGCTGCGTCAGCTGGTGATACGACCACCCGTTTTCCGGTGCCACGGTCCAGCAGTTCAATCGGCTTGCCGATTTCGGCCAGAAGCCGTGTCTGCGCCGCACTGATCGCCGCCAGATCGATCGCGCTCATGAGAACCGCCTCCTTTGCCATGTCGGCAGGGCGGTGCGGACCGGCCCGATGAGAAAGCGTCGGATGGAGCGTATCGCGGCCGGCAGCGTCAGCCCGAAAAACGAGATCGTCCCGAAAAACACCACGCCGAAGACCCCGATCAGCAGGGTGGTGAGGCTCCAGTGTGTCACGGAGATGAGAATGGGAAAGCAGCTGCGGGCGTCGAGAATGAAAACCCGGACAGGATAGGCCGTTGCACGCCACATCACGCGTCTCTCCTTTCTTCCGCCAGAGCGGTGTCTTCGGTGATCAGATCGGCATCAAGCAGTTTGCGGATGGCTCTGCCGAAGGACTGGCCCTGCGCCTCGACCGCGTCGGCCACGACGTCCGGCCAGTCTGTTGGCTCGGTCCGGGTCAGCTTGCGGCGCAGATCACGATCGAAGGTGAGGAATTCGCGGATCGCAACACGCCCGCCACCCTTGCGGGGCACAAGGCGCTGGTTGATGCAGAACCGGAGCGCCTGAGCGAGGGCCGAGACCAGGTTGTCACGTTCCAAGGGGGGACAGAGCGCGATCGCGCGCTGGATCATGAGGGAGACGCTGTCTGCATGCAGCGTCGTGCCCAGGATACCGCCCATCATGGCGATATTGATGGCTGCATTCATGGTCTCGCCGTCCCGACATTCCGTGATGATGCCATCGCTCATCTCGCGGCGTGTCAGGCTGCGGGTGAAGGTGGGAAAAGTCAGGGTAGGGGGGCGGATCTCCGTCTGGCTGATCCGCGATCCTGAAGGCGGACGCAGGTCGTCCAGCAGGAACTCGATGGGCTCCTCGCCGGTTGCCATGTCGCAGTATACGGTCGGGTCCATCAGTTTTTCGATGGCGAGCCCGAATTGCAACGTGGTCTTTCCGGAACCGGTTGCCCCACCAAACAGGACCATGCCGCTTTTGAGCCTGTTCGTGTCCCGGATTTCTTGTTCGACCATCTGCTGGTCAAGGCTTGCGGGCCGGGCGGGGATCGGACGCATGACGATGTGGACGCCACTGCCACGCTTGACCGAAATGGGTGAAAGATTGATCCGGAAACGCAGATTGACCTTGCGGTCCAGTGCCACGCTGTAGGCCGTATCGAGGATATGGCCGACACCAAGCATGGCCATCCCGTCAGAGGCATAGACATGGCCGACGATATCCGCCAGCGCGAGGGAGTCCGTCGCTTTACATGTGGCGTAGCGGATGACGCCGTGCACCTTGATCGTGACCGGATGGCCGGTCTTGATGTCGATGCGCGAGGCGCCGAGGCCATGCGCCCAGCGAAGGAGGGAGTCCAGCCCCGGCGCGTTACGCCGTCGCTCCTCGACCCAGGCAAACGCTTTCCTGCCTTCATCCGGCCAGCGTTCGTCGGTCGTGACGGGGATGGTGATATTCATCGGCAATGCTCCGGATAACCGTAGTCGCTTCCGCGCCGGACGTGGCCCTGAAGCCCCGGCTGGCTCGCGATCCGGATCGTGCGGTCATTGAGGTGGAGGGTGTCTCCTCCTCCCACGGCGTCCTGGTGCTCGAACACGACGCGCGGTTCTTCGACGCGCCCGGCGTTCAGCAGCACCCGGTAGCGGGCCATGCCGGTAATGTCGCGCTGCAGGCGCGACAGATCGGAGAGGAAGATTTCGGTCGCCTGCTTTTCTCCATCTGCCCAGCCTTCCGCCACCCACTGGTTCCAGTGTGACACTTCCGCCTTTGTGCGGGGCAGGGCCGCGGCTACCGGGTGATGCGGTTTGCCCCATGTCCGGACGAGATACGTGCGCCAGTCCGGGGGCGCGGATGTCAGTTGTGCCTCCCGGGTGATCTCGAAAACACATTCTGTCTCGTGCGCCACCTGGCCGGTGTCACTGAGCGCAAAGGCCATCTGTGCCTCGGTGACGATGGGGGGCTGCATGAGGGTCTGGCCACTCCCGATCGGAAGCACGATCGACCGGAAATCATAAGTGGCGTCGAGTGTCTCCTCGTGGCGCCGCAGCATCTCGTTGATGGCGAATGCCCGGGCGGCCAGACCGCCCTGCGCGCCGTAAATATGCGCGGCTTCCCGAAGCTGGGCGCTTCGACCGGGTTTCAGGTCATCGCCTGGTTCGTCATTGGGACGGGTGTTCTCAAGGGCCTCAAGAGAAGGTGGCGCTTCGCCGCCGACCACCTCGTCGAGCGTCGAGGCCCCTGTCACCGGTTTATTGATGGGATTGGCAAGGGCGGGATCAGCTCCGTCCACCTGATCCGCATCCGGCTGGGGCGGCTGTGGCTCCGGGACCAATGTGTCGCTGCGGGCCGGTGGTGGAGATGGAGACGATGTCGGTAGCCGGACGTGCTGCCCCTCCTCAATGACAACCTTCCCCGTGGAGACAGATGCCGCATGGGTCGCGCTTCCTGCGGCCGTCACGACGATGGCCGAAGATAGAAAGAGCGCCATCTTACGCATGCCACGCCACCGTTATCGCGTGGTGAAGCGGGTCTACCGAGACCATGGCCTGATCTCCGGCCTGATCGCCCAATGTTCGAAGGATATCCACCACGGCGGCAACACTGTTGGTCGCGACGCGCATTGCTCGGGGATGGCCGGTGACCGTCACGCTGTAGCCAATTTCCTGGCCGAGTTTTGCGACGGCCTTGCCCAGCGGGCCGTCCCACACGAACCAGATCCGGCGGGTCAGGTCATCGGGGAGCACGGGCTGGTTGGCAGATGCCACGACCGGAGACGGGCGGATACTGCCAAGTTCCCGAAGATCAGTCGTGGTCTCTGCTATTGACCGTTGCAAGGCCAGTTCAGGATTGGCCATGCCGGTCGTCGCAATGGGAGAAGGTGACGACAGGCTCTGCGCACAGGCGTTGAGCGCCATGGGCAAAAGAAAAATGAGCAGAGAATGTTTCATGAGCTTCTCCGGATAACGGGAGAAGCTTCGAAGATCATCTTGCGACTGCTACAGCAAAAATTGGCTGCGTTGCTTTTTCTTTCATGCAGGCCCCGAGAGCAGATTCGTGTCCTCTTTTGGGGTATGCTGTCGCCGGATTGACGCGCAGAATTGCGTGGGACAGGAGCAACCCTTTTCTGTTTTCGGCTCTGAACGTGAGGGGATCACCGGCAGCCATCCATGTTGCTGACAGTCCTACCAAGCATCTGATGTGCGCTGAACAATCTGTATCGATGGGACACAATGAGGTATGTCGATGATATGTAGCCGAGAGGGTAGAGTGCAGGATGAAGATCATCAGAACGGCCATCGTGATGGCGATCATTGCAGGCACGAGTGCCTGTTCGTCCACGGGTGATGCTTCCATAAAAAAAACAACCATCGCGGAAGTTGGTCAGAATATTCATGATGGTGTGACAACTTCATCCCAGGTGCGTCAGATTTACGGTGAACCGGGGCAGAAAACCTATGAAGATGGTTATGAGGTCTGGATTTATAGTTTTACGTCCGGCAGGGAGGATGGTCTTTCAATAGCGCAGGACGTAGTCGGACTTGGCATGCTTGGAGAAAGATCAAATAACAAAAGCAAGATGCTGACTGTTGTGTTGAGTAACGGGATCGTGCTGAAGCATAGTTTTGCCACCTCGCATTTCAGTTCCAGCAGTGGCTTGAGGTAGTAATATCGCAGGCAGGTAATGGTTCGGTATGAATGTATTGATCTGGGTAAGGCATGCAGCAGGGGCTGACTATAATGAAGACGTGTGCCGCAGAACTTAAGTTGGAAGAAACCCCCTGCATGGTCCGTAGTAGTGGGTCGTGGTAAGTGCGTATTCGCATGTCTCCTGATCAGAAACACAGCCATACGCGCTCCAGACGTATATCCCCCTTTAAGTCACTGCATTGACGGGTAAGCGGTCCTTCTGGTGACGAAACCAAGGGACCATGCGGCGGATGGCTTCTTCAATCTGGTCCGTTGCGACCGCAAAGCTGAAACGGATGAAGTATTTCCCGTCTATGGGGTCGAAATCAATGCCCGGTGCTGTCGTAACACCCGTATCCAGCAACAGGCGCTTGCAAAACGCCATGCTGTCATCCGTCAGGTGCCGGATATCGGCATAGATATAGAACGCTCCATCTGGTGGCGCGATATGGCGCAGCCCCATTTCGGGCAGGGCACGCAACAGCAGGTCACGATTGCGCCGGTAGGTTTCCATATGCCCTTCAAGCTCATCGCGGCAATCGAAGGCGGCAAGGGCCGCGTGCTGGCTGAGGGCGGCGGGCGGCAGGAACAGATTACCCATCCGCGCGCGGGCGGCTTCCACCTTTGCTGGCGGGACAACCAGCCACCCCAGCCGCCACGGCGCCATGCTGAAGTATTTGGAAAAACTGTTTACCACCAGCGCATCGGGATCATATTCCAGAATACTGTGCGCGCGTTCGCCAAAACTCAGGCCGTGATAGATTTCATCCGATATGATGCAGATCCCGTGCGCGCGACAGACGTCAACAATGCGCTGTATTTCATCAGGAGACAGGATGGTACCGGTGGGGTTGGCGGGACTGGCCAGGATCAACCCGTCGGGAGCAGGTTCAAGCGCGGCAATGGCGTGGGGGGTCAACTGGAAGCGTTCTTTTTCCCCACACGGAATTTCAACCGGTTTCATATGGAGCGAGCGCACGACATTGCGGTAGGCCACATAACCCGGTCGCGCCATGGCTACATGCGCTCCGGGCACAAAACTGGTCATGAGCGCCAGAACCAGCGCGGGTGATGCGCCACAGGTCAGGATAATCTGTTCAGGCTGGAGCGAAACGCCATATGTTTCGTCATAGTGCAGGGCGATCCGTTCCTTCAGGGGCTGGCTTTCCCAATAGCCCATGGGGTCGGTCGCCAGTATGTGCTGGGCGCGTTCGATCGCCGCGCTTGGCGCGCCGGTAGAAGGCTGGCCAAATTCCATATGAATGATGCTGCGCCCCTGCGCGGCCAGTTCATGTGCCAGTGCGCTGATGGACAGCGCGTGGAAGGGATCGATTGGCGGCACAGGCATCATGACCTCAAGGTGGAAAATAGACTTATAGGGTGATGATCGCCCCGCGACCAGAAACTGCCCGTGGAATTCAGGCGGCCTGCCCAGCGTTTTCTACGCGACGTGCCAGTTCCTGCCAGGAACGTGTTGTGAAGGGCAGAGGCTGTGGAGTTTACAGAATTCCATATATGATGCTATAAGGCGCTTTATATGCCAAATATGAGTGATAGTAATGGGCTCACCAAAATCCCGCGCGGCTCTTGAGCGACTGGGGCGTGACCTTCGTGGCGCGCGCCTGCGGCGCGGCATAGCGATAGCCGACCTGGCCGCTCGTGCCGGCACGTCAGCAAGTTCCATCGCGCGCCTGGAAAAGGGAGACCCGGGTGTGGGGATCGGCACTCTGGCCGACGTGCTGGTCGTGCTTGGTCTTCTGGACCGGTTGGCCGACCTGATTGATATCCGCAAGGATGATCTGGGACTGGCGTTGGCTGCTGAACGTCAGCCTCGTCGAGGCCGGTCTTCTGCGACCACGTTACGCAGGCAGCAGGATAAGGCCACGCATGGGGGAGCGGATGTTATTGATATGGACGGTGCTTCGTTCTGATGCCTGATTTCAGCGCCCATGTCGTTCTTGGCAACAGCCTGACTCCCGTGGGTCAACTGCGTTTTACGCAGGCAGGTCCACGGCAGTTTTCGACCTTCACTTATGATCCGGCCTGGGTCGAGAATTCTCGGGCCTTTGCCATCCAGCCAACCTTTCCCCTTTCCCCTTGGCTCTGGGCCGTTTCATGCGGCTGGCCAACCAGGGAACGTGCGCGATGCCCTTGCGGGTGTCTTTGCTGATGCTGCGCCCGACAGCTGGGGGCGCAGGCTTCTCGAGCGTGCCTACGGTAATGGGCTTTCCGAGTTTGAATATCTCACACTGTCGGATGACGTATGTCGGCAGGGTGCGCTTCGTTTCGCCGATGATAACGGAGAAATCATTCGTGGCGGCGCCGATGACATCATACCGCGTCTGGTCGATCTTGCCGCTATTACGGCTATCGCGCGGGCATATGAACAGGGCAAGGACATATCCGAAAGGGATATGCAGGCGCTCGCTGGTGCAGGTGGTTCGGGTGGGGCGCGACCGAAGGCCAATGTTCGGGACGGCGATGTGCTCTGGCTTGCAAAATTTACCTCGGTTCACGACCAGTGGCCAATAGAACGTATTGAAGTTGCCACGCTTCGTCTGGCAAGAGCATGCGGAATCCGGACGCCAGAGGTCAGGCTGGAACTGGCTGAAACGCCGTTTCCTGTGGCTCTGATCCAGCGGTTTGATCGGCGTGGGGCTGGCCGGATTCCTTATATTTCGGCGAGGACTGCTCTGGGGAAAACCGGAACGGAACTGGGTTCCTATACGGAGATTGTCGATTTTATCCGGACCTATGCCGCCGATCCCCAGGCAGAGTTCCGCGAACTCTTCCTGCGTCTGGTTTATACTATTCTCGTGTCAAATAAGGACGATCATCTGAAAAATCACGGATTTCTCTATGTGGGCGCTGGACACTGGCGGTTATCCCCCGTTTTCGATGTGAATCCAGCACCCGACCGTAACCCGCATCTGGAAACGGCGATACTGGAGGGCGGTCCGCATGATCGGTCCATCCGTCTGGCACTGGAGGCGTGTGAATTCTTCGAAATTACCCCTGCTGAGGCCCGGCAGATGATCCGCGTGACAGCGCGGCGAATTTCGGATGAGTGGAGGCCTGCTCTGCGAGAGGTTGGTGTTTCCGGGGCGATGGCGCGTCATTATGAAGCCGCCTTCATAAACGATCAGATCGGGATCGCGCTAACGATCTGATAGTCACATATGACTGATAATATCGTATAATATGCCAGATACGACACATAAATTTGTCGAATCTATCCCTGCCAGACGCCGCCGCGCTATTGATCGAACAGCATGGTCAACATCATTGTGTCCGCAATGATCGGGATGTGAGGCCGTCAGGAAAATATCGGTCACGTTCTACCCAATGGTAAATTCGAGTTCCGATTGTTCATCAATGGCGCGCAGGGTTTCATACAATCCTGCGGCCACGCCTCTACCTTCCACGATCTCATCCGCCAGTTCATCCAGAACGCCGGCAAACGCTTCATCGGTCGCGAGACCGAAAACATTCATGCGCTCGCTTTTTCTGCGTTCGATCTCGCTGTTTGCTGTTCCCGAGGGAAATACGGTGGCAAGCATCCGCAGGGCTCGGGCAAAGTGGATCCGTTTGTAAAGGCGCGAACGGAGCGCCGTGTCGCCAGGCGTCGTCGAGAAAGACCAGAGTTCGATTGGCCCCAGGACGTTCACCAGAAGCTGTTCATATTTTGCTTCTCCGGCCGACATGTCCACGAAGAATGGCGCACCATTCTTTCCCGGTCCCGGCAGTGCGTTGCGGATCACATAGGCGCTGGCATCGGACAGCTTGAAGCGTCGGATAAGGCTGTCTGCCGTCTCCTGATCACCGCATTTGAGGACCCATCGGGCGGTTGATATCTTGTAAAGGTCCTCGCTGAAATCGGTATGGTTCTGTGAAATGAAGGCGAGCTGGACGTTGTGCTTGCGTCCCTCGCGGCCATCGCGCACAGCCTGCTTGTCTACCTGGGGCGCGGGTTCGGTGCGGTGCCACTCATCGAAGTCGACACGTTTCGTCGTTTCGTACATCTCCGTGAAACGGGCGAGATGATAGTCCCGCATGGATGGGGGCATATGCGGGTCGTCCGCATAATCGGGATGCAGAAAGAAATTCCGGGCCAGGATATGGCGGCCAAGCATATACATGAGCGCTGTCTGGCGGTTGGCCGCGGGAGAGCCGGATGGTGCCACCTCGGCAAGATCGAGAACGATCACGCGCGCGTCCCCCATATCCAGCCTTGTCGGGGAGGCCAGCATGGGAAAATTCTTGATCACGTTCATGATGTAGCGATCAAACGTGTCGATCAGGCTTTCTCCAGTTTCCAGGGTGATCTTGGAATAGCGTTTTTCGATTTCCGGGCTGCGGGCCGCAATCAGCAGATCCTGCAGGACCGGTACTGCATGGCGCTGGGCAAAACCTGCAAGGCGGTATTCCCTGAGATTGACAAAGGCATCGACGATATCCCGCCACCATGTCGGATCGTCTTCTCCCGCATGGTGGGGCAGGCTGATGCCCAGCGATGTTATTGCGGCATCGACGTCGGGCTCGATCCCCGGAGTGTAGATTTTGGGCGTGCCCCCCTGCACCCCGGTACAGAGGCGGTAGGCTTCATCAGTCACGTCCTCTACCAGATGGTCCATGCCCTCCCACGGCCTGCCATCCAGCGGCGTGGCAAGGAGCGAGATGAAATTCTGTAGGAAAACGCGCTCGAGTGGCAGGGGATATTCCAGTCCGACCTGGGTATCGAAGACATTGACCTCGAAGCCCGGGATTGCCTGCATCTTGACGTAAACCGCCTCGTGCTGGCGTTCGGGGCCAAGCGCGTTGCGCAGCATCTCGATCAGTCCGCGCGAGGACGGCCCTATATCGAGCTTGCCGATATAGGGGAGCTTCGTGCCGTGGCTGCTGATCGCGGCGCTGCTGAGGATCAAGCCCAGCAGAATGGTATTGGCCAGAACGGATTTTCCGCCGCCAGGCGGGGCTATGATAATGTCTACGACGGATGGGCGTAGCCCGCCCCCGGTCGGATCGTAAGGCCAGATTGAACCATCGGGCTTGCGGAAGAGGATGGATCCTTTCTGCCACGGTGACGCACTGCGTGCCCACGGCATCATGGAGAACGCGTCACCGACAAGGGCGAGCGATGAGGTCGCAGTCGAACCGAGCGCCAGGGCAGGGACAGAACCCATGGCCGCTTCCAGAGGATCGCCGGAAATCCGCGTTGTCTTGCTGTTGCCCCACGCATCAATCGCCTGGGAGAGGTCCGACGCCTGCCGTCGCAGCTTCGCCTCTGCTCCAACCGGAGCCCAGGTTGTGGCGGTCATGCGCATCCGCACGGAATTATGGTTGTTTTTCTGGCGCTCCAGCTTGAGTGCGGCAAACGCCCGTCGAATGTCGCTATTTCCGGGGAACATCGCCAGAAACCCGGCTCCGGCTTCCTTGAAGCCGAAGGCGGCGCGGCCACCACCCTCCAGGATCATGGCGCTGCGCCATGGCAGTCTCTTGCGGCCAAGCACGCTGGAGAGTTCGGAAAATGGGCGCGGATCCTCTGGGCCAATCGTCATGTCGACCGGGGCGTATGTATAATCCCCCACGGTCACGAGTTGTCCGCCTTTCGTTTCGGCGTCGGCATTGAAGATCTGGTCCCGGATCGCCGGCCAGAGCAGGCCCTGCGGATGTGGCTGTGAATCATCCAGATCGTCGGGAAGCCGTGGCATGACCCGGTCACCCAGCAGGGTCGGTTTCCAGGCGGAGCCCGCCGTTTCACGATAGGTCGCTTCGCGCGCGACCTGCAATGCCTGATGTGGACCGAGGAATTCGCAGGAAATGTCGAACCCCTGCAAGGCTGCCTGGACGCGTGAAATGAACGATTCATGGCGGGCCGCCATGATATCGGAGCGCAGGGCAAAACGTTGGGTATTGCCCACGCGGGGAAATTGGGAGGCAAGGGTCCGGCGCTCCTCTGCCACCTGTTTGCGGTCCTCACGTGTCAGCACGCTGGGCCGGGTCCACAGGACATAGCAAGTGGCCTCCCAGCGCATGACGTTTGGCCAGCGCCGGCGCCTCTCTTCGATGACGTCCGAAAGGTCTGCTCCGATCTGTCTGGCTATGGACCGGCAACCATTGAGACTCAGGCGGTCAATCTCGATACCTGAGCGCTCGGGATCGGAAATATACCATCCCACGATGGCATGGCCACGTTCTTCAAGGAGACCCTGCAATTCTATACGCTGCTGCTCGGCGAGTGCTTCCACTTCCTGCCGCGTGCACATGCGACGCAGGCCATTGATGCGTAGTACGGAGACATATTCACCGCGTTTGGTGATGAGATGGTCCCCGTGCGTACTTTCCACATCGCAGAATGAGGCAAGGGGCTGGCGCAGCCCGAGGCTGATGCCGGCCAGCAGACTGGAAAGAATACCGCCCATTGATATGATCCTGTCATGTCATGACCGGTTGGGGATCGGCATCAAGCCATTCCCTGACAAGCGCCGGGTAGATGTCGGTGGGGCCGTTGTAGAGACGGCCCAGGGGGAGGAGCCGGATGCCGTCCATCAGGGCGGTCGCGCTTTCATTGATCTGCGGGTCAGCCCGGTTCGCCATCAGCAGGGCAGTCGCCAGCAGTCGGGGAGAGGTTGTCTCCAGCCGCCGCCGGGCTTCGGTCGTTCGCGCGTGCAGAGCGCGGAGCACAGCGAGAGCGCTTTTGCATTGCGCAGGCATCATCGCGGTGTCCGACCCTGACGCGATCGCGTCCATTGCACGATGCCAGACGACATCCTGTCCGTTTGGCCCATTGCCGAGCGTCTGCATGAGGGCTTGATGCGCGCAGCGGGTCAGGGTCATGATGCGGGCCTGCGGCAGTTTCGGCCACCATATCAGGACGGCTTCGCGTTCAATGGCCGGACGGGTTGGATCCTGCAGGATGTTGCATAAGGCGCAGACAGGCCCGGGTCCGTCACCATGCCATGGAAACCTGCGACCAGGCGTTATCAGGCCGCAGCAGGCACATGTGAAAAGGCCCGGCTCACCCATCTCCCCGGCGTCTGGCGCTGACGGATCCCATGGGCGCGGCAGCAGCCGGAAAGACTGTGTGAGACGGGCCATTGCGATCGGGTTCCTAGCCGCCGCTCGTGAATTGATAGGCCTGAGCCTGCGTACCAACGGTTGCCGAGCCACCGGACGCGGTGTTGGCAGCCTTGTTGATCCACTGCGGACCCGTTGCGAAAAGACCGCACAGCACGATGCCGGCGATTGCCATACCGACCTTTCCGGGCGAACGGTTCTGTTCGTTGCGGCTCTGCCAGGCCGCCCATACGCCGCCGATGAAGCAGATGAAGGCAGCGACATACATGCATGCAGCAGCGACAAAGCCGCCCGCTGTCAGTCCCTCCTGGGCGGTGGCCTGCATCTGGGCCCCGATACCGTTTGCGCTGCCGGTTGCGGATTGGGCCAGCGCATGGCTGGCAATGAGGATCGGGACGGCCAATGTGCCAAGTGCCGTGACGGCACGCTGTCTGTATCCGGCCCGTTGTGTCACCAGACGCGTCAGTCGCGCCGCGCTGGTGGTGCCTGTGCGAGAGAGGTTCATGGTCGAGGGCTCCGTTGAAAGAGGGATCATGTCCCCCAAATCATTGTTCTGTCGGCAACATGCGACTTCGAACGCTTTCTTTGCGGACAGGACCTAGCCGGACGTTGTCCAGTGGCTCAGGATCCAGGTTGCTTCCTTGACGGGATTGAGGAGGATCACGCCGAAAACGAACTGGATGAGGCAACTGAGTTTTGAGCGGTTTGTTTTTCCGGTCGCCGACGCGTTCCACGCAACGACCGCCATGAACGCCGCCCAGGCGCCGAACATTTCGAAGAACAGGGCGAAATCACTGACGATTGACAGGATGGCATCCTCTGGGCCGGTCCCGGAAATGACGCTTCCGGTCGCGGCATCCGTATAGCCGGTGACAGAAGCTCCCAGCGAAACCTGCGTATCGAGACCGGCAGAGGTGGTGGATTTGGTGAGTATCCTGTCAAAAGTGGCGAAGACGCCGGAGAGGACAATCCCGATCCAGGGCACCCAGGGACGGCCGACGAACGGGTTCTGGGGCTGGCGCTGCTGCCATAATCCCCATGTCCCGGTCAGGAAGGCAATCCACGCTGCAATATAGCAGGCCATTGGCAGCAGCCAGGCCATGGCGAGAGCGAGATCGTTGACGAGGTTGACCAGACCTTGCACGTCGATGTCTCCTTGCCTTACTGGATGATGCCGCGTTCAGCCTGGATCACCCACATCGTGCCGCGTTGAGAGATGGCGCGCACACGACCATATCCGCGGAGATCGGTGCCGATTTCGATTTCGGACTGTGGCGGTTGCCCGGCTGGCGCCGCATCGTCCTGCACCATGGCAAGCTGGGGAGATGCAGCAAGTATCCGGTAGTGCGGCGTCCATGTCGGGGGCGGAGCAGGAGGCGTCTGGCGCATTTTCGCTGTCCGGGACGCTGGAGATTGCGGCGGCGTTGGTGTTGGCTGCGGCTCGGCTGCCGCGGCTTCCAGAGCTGCCCGTGCCTTGTCGGCCGCGGCGCGTGTGGCGGCCGGTCCATCTGACGGGGGTGCTTCGGCGTCGGCCACGGCTCGTTTCGCTTCGAGGAGCGACATCCGGCGGTTGAGATCCGAAGCCTTTGCCGTATCGGCGATACGCAGCCGGTCAAGATCCTGCCGGAGCGCTGCGATGTCGCTGCGGGTCCGCTGCACCAGTGCTGCTTCTTCCGTTACAAGCTGCAGCACCTGCAACTGGTCGTCTGATGTCATGGGAGCCGCTTGCAGGCGGGTTGCTTTCTGGACCGCATCGTCGGTCGGAACAGCATTTTCGATGCCGATATCGTGTCTCTGCGCAGGCGTGGTCTCGGTCGGCAGAGTTGCCGGTGTTGGGACGGCGGGATGGGGCGGCTTTTTCATAGCAAGGAGAGCCTTGAGATCCTCATCTGTAGCCGAGACCTGAGATGCCGGGGGTGATGGCAATGATGTAGGTGAGTGCCCTGGCGCTGGAGACGCTTTGGGGCCTGCTGGTAGCGGGGCGGAAATCATTCCGACTTCCTGGCCCACGGGAGACGCCTGCCTCTTTGTTATGCCCATCACGAGGAAGAGGGAGAGCAGACTGCCGACGGCAGTACCCGCGATGATGACCTGCCTGCGGCGCGGAAGCGCCCTGAAAAGGGCTATTGCATGTGGAACGGGTCGGTTTCTGTCAGGTGCTGCTGTCACAGGTTGCGGGTGAGGAGAGAGAGGCTCGGCAATTGTGTCCGCCTCGGGCGAAGGGTCAGGCTCGGGCATTGTGCCCAGCTTGCGGAACGGAACAGGTTCAATGCCGCGATCCGCGCTGAACGGATCCCGGGACGTCGTTGCGGTTGCGGCTGAAGTCATGGTGAATGCTGCCTTCTGGTAGAGAGTGCAGAATTCGCCGATATCATGCGACCGGTGCCCGAAAACTTACTTCTTCATGACGACGTCCGACATGAAGATCACGCCAACACTGACCTGAGCGGCAAGATTTACGCGCGGCTGGGTCGGCATCTGCTGCATGAGCGCGCTGTTGACCTGCGAGGCCGCTGCACCGGCCGCCACGCCCAGTTGTTGCGGAAAATTCAGTGACTGGACGTAGTTGACGTTGCCGAGGGCTCCGATCGAACCGGTCGTGTTCGACGTCATCTCGATCGCCTGCCCGAGCCCTTGGACAAAGGCGGCTGCGGCGGGAAGAACAAAGCGCTCGACGTATAGCTGGTCAACGCTTGAGGCCACCGCAGCTTCCATGGTGTCCGGCGCAACCACCATACCTTCGACCTGGATCGGGGTTGGATCATTTTTATGGAAGACCTGATCAACGCGGACAACCAGCCTGTTCAGATGTCCCCCGGCCCTTCTGACGGATGCTTTCATCCTGTCGCCAGCGAGTGGACCTGAATCAGCTTCCAGGATGATTTCTCCCCCGAGATCGCTGTTGGTTGCTGAAACCGTATGGGCGTAAATCCCCCGCCCGGCAGGAACAAGGACGCGGGAGAGGGCCGTCTGGGAATTTGCTGTCGCCGCCGAAGTTATTGAAGGGGAGACCACCGGTTTCTTTGTCTGCTCCCTTCCGGTTTCCGTCTTTTCATACAGGACATTTGTGACCGGAAAGCGTCCATCAAGACGGCCAGCGAGATCCATGATCGCATGTCTGTATGCGGTGATGGCGTCTTTCTGGAGCTGCGGGTCACGTGGCATGGCAGCACGGAAGGCTGCATCCGTCTGTACTGGTACGACGGGAACGCTTGGTACGACCTCAGGCGCGTGCGGGGCTGGCGTCGCGGCGGCCCTGGCCATCGCCGGGTTGACGTCCGCCCCGACCTCCTGAGCAACCGCAGGCGGGGGAAGCTTGTCGTCGGAATGGGTGGGCGTGCCCGGTGCAATATCGGGTGAATACGACTGTCCCGCAGTCTGTGCCCGGTCTGCCTCGTCGCGGATCTGATCTTCGCGGAGTTCCTGCTGGCGCGGATTGGAATTCAGGCCGCCGGGCAGGGGGTTGGCGGCGGGCGGCCTGCCGGGGTCCGAGCGTGGAAGCTCCTTACGGTGGATGGTGGAGATGAGTAGCGTGACGCCAAGAACGGTGCCGATACTCCCAAGGATTGCGAGCAGACGCCGGTTTCCGCCCCGCGACGCATCACTGAGCAGCTGGTTGAACCTGGGTTTCATCACTGTGCGTCCCTGATATGGGCCGAGACCGTCCGTCCCGCATCGGAGAGAAGGACAACGGGGGACTCATGGAAGGCATAGAGCGTGTATCCCCCTTCACCCTGCTCCATGCTGTCCGAGGAGGGCGTCATGAGATGAAGGCGCGTGCGAAGATAGACCTCGTTTCCAATCCGCCAGGCGCGCACGTCGTCGGGTGAAATACCCTCGACGGCCAGCGGAACGGCTGACGCTGGTGGAATGCCGCTTAGCATGGCGTTCATGTAGGGCTCGCCTGTCGCGGGCACTCCGGGGCGGCTGTCGACCGGCTCCCGGGCATTGGGCCCTCCCTCGGACATGCGAACGGTCAGGTTGTCATCGTAGGATCCACGCCCCGCGATCAGCAGGAAGGAGACCGGCTTTGGCGCGTTCTGAAGCGTTACGAGCAGTCCACCTCTGGGCTGGAGCGACATCGGTTCGATATTGATGGTATTGGAGCCCTTGAACGGGACGCAGGTATAGAAACCTGTTGTCTCAACCGCAGGATTTCCGGCTGATGCGCCGCTTTTGCCGGAAGCACAGTTCGTGCTGCCGTCCGGGTTGGCGGAATTGCCAGACGTATTCCATGCGATCGGCCAGGGCTGTCCCGTGCTGTCCACGAAGGACAATGCGGTCGGATAGCCTTTTGTCGTAAAGATCAGGCTTGTCTGCTGACCAGGCGCAAAGGAGACACGGATCGCAGGGCGCGCATTAGGGGTCGCGAATTCCGTACCGACCTGCTCCGTGGCACGACGCACGTCCTTCAGGCGTTCCCCCAGCCGAAGGATTTCTTCGGGCGTGAACGGAATGGCCTCATGCTCGGCTTCATCTTCGGCTGCCTGATCCTGATCGTCTGCAGGTGTCGTTGCCGCAGGCCCGGGCTGTGATGGCTGCTGTGCGAGTGCCGCAAGTGGCAGGATGGACAGGGTCAGCGGAAAGAGAGAAAGAATTCGCACGGTTGTCACTCCCTACCCGACGAGACGACAAGCTGTTCGATGGCCAGTCCATCCGGGTGATCCAGGTCCTCCACGCGATCAATCGTCACGGTTGCCATCAGCATTTGCGTATTCTGCTGGTTGACGTTTTCGCAGGTCTGGATGAAAGGGAACTGTATTACGTAGCGCGAATGTCCCTGCACGACAGTCTCGGCGCGTACGGTCGCGGCCCGTGTCGGCTGCGCATAACAGAGCAGTTTTGCATCCCTGAGTTTCGCCAGATTCCCCTGCGTAATGAAAGACTTTGCAAAGGTGTTCCATCCGTTGAGCGTGTAGTGAGCGCCCGCGGTGTTCATCTGGGTTGGAAAATCACGATAGTTGATGTTGTAGGGTGCGATCGCCCATTTGACGGCCCAGCCGAGAAGCTGGTCCTGGCCAAGTACCGGACTGGTGAGGGCCACGGCCGGTCGGGGAGCATTCTGGCCGTCAACGTAGAAATAGAGGGGTGTGGGCGGGTGTGCACGGATATAGGCGTCGTGCGCCGCGAACACGATGACCACGCCCGCCAGTGCGATGTTGAGCAGCAGTGATCTGTCTACAACAATCCCCTGAAAGTCGGGGTCGGTAAGCCGCCTGGTTACTGCGGAATTAAACAGCCGCATGGCGCGCCTCCCTTACGGGGGCATGAAAAAAGGTGATCATCACTCTACTCTCATTTCCCGACGGTGATGAGAGCAGGCTGGAAGTCTATCTTGCGACCGGCACGTTTTTTCTTTGACGGTTCCCGCTACTACTCAGGCGGCAATGCCATGCGTGGCGGCAATGCTGCGGCGGTACCGTCTGCTGACCCGGTCACCACCCTTGCGGGTGGTCCAGAAAAAGCATCCGCTCTTGCAGAGGCATTCCCGCCGGATGTACTGGTGTTCGCCGATATAATATTCGGCCCTCGCGTGAATGAACCAGGGCACTTTGGCGCCGCGTCGTGGCGGAAGCTGTTCCCAGCAGCTTTGGGATTTCAGCGCGCTTTCCGAAATAAGGAAGTCCCGTGCAATTTCACGCGGGTTCTGAAATGCAAAATGGCGGTAGGCGATTTCAATGTTGGCGGCCTCGTGCCACCGTACCTTGTCTCCTCCCTTATGTCCTGTGAGGGTCAGCCTGTTGAGGCTGTTCCTGACAAGCCATGTCCGTCCCCGTCGGGCTTCATGAGGAAGCAGGGAGGCCTGTTCCCATGTCAGGACAGCTTCGGGATCTGCGGGAATGGCGCTCCGCTTTTCGGCAAGTATGGTCTCCGCCTGTATTTTTGAGAGCCTGATGCGCGGTGGCAGGCCAAGCTGCTTTCTTTTTGCACGCACGCTCCCGGCCGAGCGGCCAAGCATCTCGGCTATGTCGGCGGTTTTATCACCACAGAGCCAGCGTTGGCCAAGGATGAGCAACTGGGTCCTTGTCCATGCTCCCCTGCGTGCAGGCGCTTCATAAAAAACATTCTGGGGGCGGTCGGCCCATTGCGCGACTGACTCCTTCACCTCCTGCACTGTCAGGGTAAGCAATGTCGCTACAAGGACCTCGTCGCACAGCCTGGCATAGAGGGCGCGCGTCATTTCTTGCGTGGGATAGGTCTGAAGCCATGTAAACAGACCGTGTTTTATGACCTGGCCGAACGATGCTGACTTCATGGCGGTATGCCCTCGTCATCGCGTTTTCGGGATAGGCTGCGTGTTTTGGGAATAATATCTCTTAAGCGTTATATAACCGTCAAGAAATAAATAGCGCAGAACGCGCCAATATGACTCCAGACGCGGTTTCCGGTCCACGTTGGTGATCCGCCGGGGCACATCACCTGGAATGGACAGCCCAAGGCATAGGGTCTGCCATAAGAAAAGAGACCCCTTTCCTGACAGTCTTTATACCTTCATGCACCCGGTCAGTGGTTTGCGATATCGTCGAGGTGACCAATAATGGATTCGAGATCAGCGAGGGCTTCGAGTTGTGATTGCGCGGACATTGCCCACGCGGTCATGTCCAGGGAACGCAAAAGATCTGCGTCGTCATGTATTCCCGGGATCAGGTAATAAACGGAGACGGCCAGGCCTTCGGCGATGCGATAAACCGTTTCAAGGCTCGGATTTCTCAGCCCTGCTTCGATCAGGCTCAGGCTGGTCAGGGAAACGTGCGATTTATGAGCGATCTGGCTCGCTGTTGCTCCCTGAAGCGTTCTGAAGATCTGAATCCTGCGCCCAAATATCTCAAGGAGGTCCTGCCGTTCCCCCGAGGTGAAGGCGACACTGTGTGAATAATGATCGATCGGCAATCTGGCCGGTATTTCCGGCAGGTTAAACGTCTTGGAAATATTGCCAATAATGTCGCGTAATTTCTGGATTGCCAGATTGTAGTCCGAACACTGCTTCATGGTCTTTTTCAGCTGCGTGGCGGATGCCACCAGATCCAGATGGGCAAACCATGTACCTTCTGGTGCACCTTGCGGAAGAATATCGCGCGGATCTATCTCAAACACTCGTAGCAGCGCCGATAATGTTTCCAGGGAAACCGGACGACCGGCTTCGATGCTCCGTATGACCGATACATTCAACCGTGCCAGTTTGGCGAGGTGTACCTGCGTCCAGTCAAGCGCAGCTCGCCTATCATAAATGATTTCCCCGATGTCTCTATATAATTGGCCGGATGCAAATAAAGCCTCGGCTTGCATCTTGCCATTGTCATGGGACATTTTCGTTTACTCTCACGGCGGGCATTTTCCTCAGCAAAAGAAACTTCCAACATCCAGAAGATATCGACTGGCCGCGTCCTGACAGGGGATCAGCCGTGATGGAACGTCATGATAGTCGAGATGACGTCCGTAAAAAAGGTGTCTGAGGTCGCAAAGGCCGCTGCTCTGGTCAGGAGAACTTGATGGAGACACTCATATGCCTGTTATGCCTGCTGTGGTTATGGCGCTGGCCTCTGGCCCCATATCTGTCACACCTGCCGCGTTTCATTTGGTCCAGACAACCTCTCCGGACACTCCGCCCCAGTTGGCATTGACGTTGCCCTCAACGGGGACGACCGGCGGGGAGACCTTACCCTCACCGGGAGATGCTGGTCAGGAAGGGCCGGGCGTATTGCTGGGTACTGGTACGGATCCTCGAACATCCGGCAATGTTCCAGCCCGTCGATATTTCCATATCGCCAGTGGATACGGAAAGCAGGTTCCACTTGGCTTCGCCATACGCCAGATCGTTCCGCATGGGGTGCGTGTCGTGTTCGCGGCGGACGTTGACACCAGCGTTCCTGTTGACTGGCAGGGCGGCCGGGAATGGAACAAGGTTCTGGCGACCACGGTAGCCCAGGCGGGCGACGTCATTGATGTTGGTCATAATAAAGTCGCGGTCCGACGTCGAATTCGCTGACCGGTCGCATGATGGCCCGACACCTTCGTCGTAATCACCCGAGGAAGGTTCCATGAACAAGCCCTCATCCGTCCGGAAATCCGGGCCTCCT
The DNA here is from genome assembly GCF_003311635.1 of Novacetimonas cocois. Classification (GTDB taxonomy): domain Bacteria; phylum Pseudomonadota; class Alphaproteobacteria; order Acetobacterales; family Acetobacteraceae; genus Novacetimonas; species Novacetimonas cocois. The sequence continues at coordinate 70,585 of NZ_QEXL01000011.1, forward strand.
TCCCCGATGCCCAATGTCGCCCTTGCACTGGATGCGCTCGGCGAGATCTGGCGCATCAGGGGCGGAGAGGATGTCATCGCGATGTTGGACAACGACATGACAGCGAGGACGGCGTGGCACGCCATCCTCTCTGGTGTCGCGCCGCATGAATGGCCTGATCTGGTCAGCTCCCTTGACGCGCTGATCCCCTATCTGCGCGGCCGCAGGGACCTGTTGTCGCCGGACAGCCCTTTTGGACGGGGCGTGATCTCGGAAAGCAGGCGCCAGGCGCTTCATCGCCTTTTTGCTCCGGAAAGGATTGCCCTGCTGGAGGCTGTGACGCGTCCGGCTATACGTCAGGAGGCCGCATGATCCGTCTGCGCTTCCGTGTCCTGTTGTCAGTGGCTGCCGCTCTGGTATCGATACAGGGGCATGCGCAGACCACGTCATCAGCCGCCTCTGGTGCCACGACATCTACGGGAAGCGTCGGCTGCGCCGCCCTGACCCAGGCGGCGGCAACAGCCGTAAACGAACGCGTCCAGGCCAACGACGCCTATGAAAAGCAGCCGGATAGCGTCAACGGCCTGTCCTGCCTGAGCAATTTTTTCAACGGCACCGGACTGAATCTCATCACGAACGGCCTTGACCCCGCAGCCCTCCTGCAGGCCGTCGAGGGCCAGATAGGTGGCCAGGTCTGTCAGGCCGCACAGGCGGCATGGGGGAACGCCATGGGGTCGACCCAATGTGGACTCAGTCTGTCAGGCGTTAACCTGGGGCTCGGTTTTGGCTCGAGTAGCGGACTCATGTGCCCGAGCCTGAGCTTCGGTGGTGGTGGTCCACCAATTGCGACTGCCATTGCGGGGACGTCGAGCGGTACGACTGACCTGTATATCAACGGATCTCCCCAGCTTCCGACCGGATACAGCCTGAGCAATCTCGTGGACGGAGTATTCTGATGCGCAGGCTTCAGATGGTTGCCATTGGTGCCGCTTCGTGCGTCTGCGTGCTGGCAGTCACGCCGCGTCCGGCATACGCGCTTTTCAGTGATGCCGCTGTCGTTGCAGCGATCAAGCTTCTTCAGGCGTTCACGGGCAACGCCCTCAATACGATGACGAAAAACCTGACGGACAGCATCGATTCAAATCTCAGTAGCCTTACAAACCCGAATTCCGTTGCGTCTCTCCTGACGAAGGGGTTCACGCAGGTTGCCAATTACGCGAAAGCCCAGGTCGGTGCCCAGTCGCAACTCATGGATGCCCAGGACGCGGCGATGGCCGGATTTCTACGGCGTCAGCAGGAAACCGGAATCCGGGACGAGCATATGATGAATCCGGAATTCTGCGCGGGCCTTGATGCCCAGCAGTCCACCGTGGCCGCGTCCAAAGCGGCGCGCTCTGCAGTGTACGCCATCGCGACCGTGAGCGATCCCCGTGGTGAGGCAGGTCAGGGGACGCCCTCCTATTACGGCAAGTCACAGGGCACGGATGCGAACATGTCCCTGCACCTCAAGCGCTACTGTTCATCCGACGACGTGGCGCAGGGGCTCTGCTCTTCCGTGTCCCGGCTGCCGAACGCCGACCAGCGTGCTGCCAGCCTGTTCGGCGCTGATACCCTGTCCGCGGATGGCGCAGTGGATGCAGCCAATGATTATGCGACCACGCTCATCCAGCCGGTAGCGCCGGCGGCCCTGCGTGGCGAGCAGCTGTCCAGCCTTCGGGGACGTGAAGCCGCAACCCGGCGCCGGTCGTACAACAGTCGTATGTCTCTTGCCCGCTGGGTCACGGGCTACGTCACATCTCTTGGTGTTCCGTCTGTCGCGCTCACGCGGGACCAGAAGGCTGAAATGACGGCCGAGGGGCTCACGCCGCTCGACAAGGCGTCGTGGCTGCAGGCCATGGCGCTGGAAGTCAATCGCAGGGTCTCCAGCGTAAGCTGGAACGCCTCGCTCCAGGCAATGCCTCCCGCGTCCGTCATGCGCGAAGTTGCCACCGAGATGGCGCAGTCCAATTACCTTGCGCTGCAGAACTACCGTCTCGGGCTCTACCTGGCGACCATGGGAGCTGCCCGGGTTGCGCAGGAAGAAGAGGTCGCCTTCAAGGACGGCCTGACACCGATGCCTTCCCCCACGATCAATCCCTAGAGGTTTGCCATGTCTGAGGCCCAGCAGAAAACAGGCGATATCGAGGATGTGCTGAAAACCCTTGATCGCGTGCAGTCCGAATACAGGAAGCAGGCACCCGGGCAGGCCGCCGCATATGATCGGCTACGGCAGGAATCCCGTGAGCCTGACGTTCATAATGATCCCGGCTTCCGTACGCGCGTCGCATACGCTGTGCAGGATGTAGAGCGCCTTTTGGGACCGACGCTTGAAAAGGAGCATCCTCTCCGCACCGAGATGACAGAGCGCGCGGCGCATTACCCAGGTCTGAACGAACCTGTGGTCGCTGCGATGATGCGTGAAACGCATCGCCTTCAGCAGCCAGAAGTAAACGCAATCCGGACACTTGCCAGCGAACTGGTTGAAGGACGTCAGGATCCAGACCACCCAGACATCGCGCACACCATCGAGAACCTGAGGGCGACCGTCTTTCCCGAACCAGAGCACCAGCCAGCGCCAGGGCATGACCATGCGGCCGGGTCTGCTCACGATGAAAAAGGTCAGCCGGACAAAACCCGAGGAATGGCGTCCCCGGGGGAGGGCGCTCCGCCAGGACCGGAGCAGTCAGCCAGCAGCCAGCCCGGACAGACCCATACGATGGATCCCCAGAAGGATTTTCGAGAGAAACAGACAGATCCGGCAAAAGATGCGCCGGAAAGCCGATCGACGATGGATGGCAACGGAACAAAGGAAAATGCGGCAGCGAACACCCGGGAAATGAACGCGGCGGCCAGGGATCAGGAGGACGTCAAGGTTATTCGCGGTGGCGGCTTTGCCCGCCTTGCGGAAGCGATTGCCTCGCGCATTGATAGCCAGCCTGCGAGCCCGGCATCATCATGGATGGAAAAGGCCGTCGATTTCAGCACCCGGCTGCACAACGCGCGTGACGAAAAGAGCTTGGAGGCGACCGAACGTCTGGGAAAGCAGGCGGTGGAGGCCCTGCGTGACCTCATGGAGCGGCCAGCTTCCTCCATCATGGCGGCGATTTCAGATGCAGGAAAGGGCGACCCTGACGGTGTTGCCGGTGTGTTGTCAGAGATGAAGGCCGGTGGCCGGTATGCCGATCTGCATAGCCAGTTTGTGACGGAGAAACAGAATAACCAGGCGTTCGCGGCGCAACTGGAGAATGTCACCAGCAGGCTCGAAGCCTACGGAAAGGGAAGGGAAGCCGCCGAGGCAACAGGCCAGCGCATGGGAATGTCCGGCAGTGTGACGCAGCGCTTCACCCAGATCGATGCTGAGATTGGCAGGACTGCTGCCGAAGTGCCCGGAAAAAAAGAGGGGGCCAGTGCGCTGGAAGACATGAGCGAGAAAGTCCGCGAGATGATGCACAAGGCCGTGACTGCGGTCACGGATTTCATGACGCGGATGCATCCCGGTCCCACCGCCAGTCCTGCGCCGTGACCGTGCTGCTGGAGGACAAACCATGACGCCCTTTCGTCGCCCTGTATTCGCGATCCTGCCAGTCCTGTTTCTGTCGGCTCTTACCGTGTCCGCTGCAGCGCAGACGGTTGTTGCGACCGGTTCGGGAGATGCAGCCAGCAGCACGGGCTATAACGTGACATGGGACCTGCTTGATCCAGGCAGTGACTGGGCGGCGCAGGTCATCCGGTCCGTGTTCCCGGTTTTCGGCCAGGATACGGGCGCGCCCAGCATCGGCAACGAGGCGACCGTCATAGGAACCATGATCGGGTGGTTCTCCGGGTTTGTCATGGCATTTGCGATGGCGGTCGTAAGCTATATCTACTTCATGAACATCCACCGGGGGGCAGAAACAGCGCAACTCCTTGGCAACAACCAGACCAGCATGTCGATTGTGCGGATCGGGATTGCGGCCATCCTGATGTGGCCGCTTCCGACAACCGGCTTCAATGCGGCGCAGGCCGTTGTCGTGCAGGGCTCGCTTTGGGGCATCGGTATGGCGAAGGTCGTCTATGACAAGGCGAAGCAAGCAATCGGACCAGACGGCAAGGTCATCGCACAGCCCCTTATCCCCGGCACAAAAGGGATTGTGACCGGTCTTGTGAAAAATGAGTTCTGCCGGGCCATTATTAACATTGCTGCGAATAACACGAACCTGATTGCGGCCCCGACCGGGCAGACCGTCCTGTCCGTGACCGGCGGGAAGATGGGAATCATCAACTATTCTTACAATATGGCAGCCGGCGCAGGAGACGGGACACCGGTTTGCGGGGCCGTAAGTCTGCAGGCGCCCAACACTGACGCAGTGAATCTGGCCGGTTTCCAGGTTGACCAGGCGAGCATGCAAAAACAGGTCCTTGATTCCGTGATCCTTGGCGACATTCGCAGCCAGGTTGCGCAGGTCGCGCAGAATTACTGGCAGACGAAAACGACAGCGTCACTGGCCCCACTCATGACCATCATCGTCAATGCCACCAACGATTATGCGTCGCGTCTCACGACGCAGGCGGCACAACTGCGGTCTAAGCTTCAGGATACGGTCAACAATCAGACGCTCGCGCTTCACCAATGGGGGATTTCGACGAACGGAGATGCGGTCAACACCAGCAGCCAGATGGATACTCTCGGATGGACCGGCGCAGGAGCCTACTATCTCGAATTTGCGCGCCTCAACGGCCAGACCCTGTCTCTCATGACCGCAACGCCAACCATCACCACGCCATCCTATTCCGGTCTCGGAAACTATCTTGCCTCGGACATTGCGCCTCTTGTGCAGTCTGCGGACACTTTTATGGAAAACATCGACAGCATGGTTGCGACGCAGGATGGCGTGACCGCGCCGGGCGGGAATGCTGACCTGTACACGGGCGCGATACCGGGTGGAGACGGTGCAGGTGTGCTCGACCAGCTGTTCCGCGCCTTGCACCTGAACGATTACGCCCTGCAGATTGTGACCGGATTTATCGAGCCGTCCGGGACGAACGGCTATTGGACAGATCCGTTTGGCAATCTCATGTCACTTGGAAACTGGATGATCACGACCGCCCTTCTCACCATGGGCACTGCGTCGGTTCTTTCTTCTACGGCCGGGACCGTCGGTATCGGCGTGCTGTCGCTTCTGAGCGGGAATCCTGAAGGTGCTGTAGCGGCAGGGGCCGGGCACGCGCTGATGCACTTTTTTGGCGCGCCGATTATCGGCGGCTGTTTCGCCATGCTTATGCCAGGCCTCACTATCGCCTATGTCATCCCGATGATCCCGTTTGTCATGTGGATGTTTGCCGTGGCTGGATGGTTCATCATGGTCTGTGAGTCCGTGATTGCAGCGCCTCTGTGGATGCTCGCGCATATGACCATGAACGGGGAGGGGCTGCACGGTCATGCAAAACAGGGTTATGCCCTTCTGTTCAATGTCATCTTCCGGCCGGTGCTGATGCTGTTCGGGCTTTTCCTTGGATATTTTATATTTGATTCAGTGTCGTGGCTGATCCACATGTGTTTCGGCATTGCGGCCGGACTGGTGCTGTCAAACGGTTGGATTGTCAGCAACTTCCTCGGCATGATTGTTCTGGTTAGCCTCTTTGTCATGATTCACGTCACCCTGGCGTTCATTTCATTCAGGATGATCTCGATCCTGCCCCAGCGGGTTCCCGCCATGATCGGATTTGGTGACGTGGACCGGGTCGACATCGACCAGTTCAGCCGGGACGCCGCCGTTGTCGGTATGGCGGGCACGTTGCTCTCGATTCAGCAGTCTCTGGCAGGAAATAAAGCAGATAATCAGAATGGGCCGGGACAAGGCAACGGTGGCATATCTTCTGGTGCTCGGGCTCTAATAAGTGATACAACAATGAAAAAGAGCGTCTGACTTTAGGGTCAGGAGGAACTGAGATGTCGAACTATGGTGGCCTGAGCGGGGCTGCAGCGTTCATGTTGGGACGTGCATCGCACCAGTACGAACAGACGCTGGGAAACTCCATACAACGTGCGCTTTACGGCCGACGGTCTGCGCGACCGACAGAAGCCGATGAACTCGCTGACCTGCTTTCGCAGATGACAAGTTTACTGCGACAGAAGAACGCGGAATCTGACAGACTTGAGGAGCATCTGCTCAGATCCAGGGAATATGCTTCTGGTCTGGAGGCTCAGATCAAAGACCTGAAAGACACCCTCGCTCTTGCAGATGCAGCAACTGCGCGGCAGGCAGCTCAACTCAAGGCTGCTGGGGACCGAGAGGAACGCCTAGCGTGCGATCTTGAGGCAGCCCACGACAAATACCATCGACTTAGCGATGAGCATACAGTGCTGAAGACTAAAGCCGAGAACATGGAACGACGGATTTGGGGCTACCTTTCCATGGAAAATGAATGGAGAAAGCGGCAGCCCTAGTCGCAAGATCTTTGGTCAGGATGGTCGCCTCTACGCGGGAGACCATTCGTGAAACATTTCATTCTGCCTCTTGTCCTCTCCCCATGGCTTGCGGCATGCAGCGCTGGCAACGTGTCATCCGCTGCCCATGTGCATGGCCCAAAGGCTCCCCCAACCAGGCATGCGCGTTATGATCCGCACGCTGCATACGGATCGACACACGTAATCTGGACACCCCCCACGTACGATCGCGCCGGTACGATCGTCCGGCCTGATGATCCACGGGCGATGTCGGGGCGCGAGGATTATGAACACGCCTCTTGGGCAACAGGCGCTCAGGGCGGCGACAAGAACGCGCCTCCCGGCACGTTCTGAGTGCTCCGCCGATCCTGTCTATTCACCAGCGCAATGCAGACGGACTTACGCTTACGGCCTGCGGGGAATGAGGCTGTCGGCGGTGGCGACAAATTGGCGAGCGGAACCTAGGCGGCGTTCGCGGATCTGCCAGTTGAGCCACGCGTTCTGAAACGCCACAAGTGTCAGAAATGTCCAGAAGGGTGCGAACTCCAGCGCAGCAAGGATTTGGCTGCCCTTCCAGTGGGAAAGGAGCATTTCTCCGGTCCAGCCAAGAACCAGAACAACGGCGAGCATACTGGCAGCGAGCGCCCGCCTGTATGTCTCATGTTGTCTCTGATCGAGTAAGATCGCGACAACGCGGGGTTCGACGCCATATTCGGCAGCAATCGCGGCGATATCAATAGGGGTACCGTCTGGCGCCCGCGGGTTCTGCATGCCGGCTTTAGGCTTCAGTAATGCCTTCCCGAGGGCTTCAATCAGCGCGGCATTTCTCGTCACATCGGACCAGGCGACCAATGTACGTGGATCGCCAATCACGAGGCGGGCAAGCTTGCGCGTTCTTGCAAAAAAACGTCGCGGGCCGGTCTGGTCCTGTCGTGTCTTCATTGCGAGACCGAGGTCAGAAACGTGGCGACATCCGTGGGAACGCCGTCGAGCCGGCCGATCCCGCCATTGCGGTGCATCCAGACGAACGTTGGTGTCCCTGTGAGCCCTATCTGCCGTGCAATCCGGGTATTACGGGCAAGCTTCTCCCCACTATCCGGTTCAGGTGCAGCCAATCCCGGGTTTAGACGACCGTTGACCCACGCTTGTGCCATTTCGTGTGCCGGAAGCGACAGCATGGCTCTCGCATTGACGGTACTGGCGCCGTTATCCTCGTAATCAAGCAATGACAGCGGGACTATTTTCAGGCGAACTTTCCCCGCATCGATTGCGGGCTGAAGGATATGCATTGCCTTCGTCGAGTAAATGCATTGCGGGTCTATGAACATGATGACTTCCGGGGCTGAAGGTATCCCTATAAGGCCTCCCGCGAGACCCTGGAGCCCGGACTGTTCGTTAGCGTCGGATGAAGCGCCAGAGATACTGATTTCTGGGACGGCTCCAGGAATGCCCCTGATCTGGTTTTTCGTGATGTCCTGTCCAGCGGCGCCCCACATGCGGGCCGCGACTGCTGCCTTGCCATCCGGGGTCGCATAGACGACCTGAAAACGATTATCCGCCCGAACAAACATTCCCCTGATGCCATCGACCGGCGCGAGATCGTGGGCGCGCGATCCGGCCAGGGAACGTAGCGTGTCGTAGGGTACCGGAATCAGCGTGCCGCTAAGCACGATCGCGTGGCTTTCCGGGGCGAAAAAGACCAGGAGTTCGTTCCGGGTATGGGCGATGCCAGCTTCGAAGCCGTGGAGATCGGGTAGTTTTTCGATGTTGGCCCCTGCGACCCCAAGGTGGGCGACTGCATCCGTCCTATCTTTATCATTGTGTTCCAAGGGCGGCCCTATGGTGTCGCTCCTGGACTCAATCGGAGTAGACACAGAGCATTGCTGTCCTCGCGCCGGCACGTGCATGAGCAGGAGAAATGGCAACACGTAGAAACTGCGCATGGCGGACTCCGGACAATACCTATGTCCCGTACGCCCTGATCATGCGACTGCGATTAAAAAATCATTCCTTTTCGTTCCCCCTTTCTCGAGACAGGGGATTTTCAAAAGGGGGGTTGATCGGGAAGAGAATAAACGTCTCTCCTGCTTCGCTTCCTAACTCCTCGACCGACATCTCGCTTATCATTTTTACAAGAATATCAACGCGGAGTTGCAAATAATGGGAATTCGGATGGTCGTCTTTCAACTGACGGCCTTTTTCGTGGCACAGCACCAGAATGGGGTGCAATGATCTTGCCTGTTCACGCCTGGCAGTTGATGTTTTCGCTGGAGAAGCAATGTATTCAATATTGCATCTCAGCGCTAAAATCGCCTGAACCAGCGTCAGACATAGCTGTCCGGATGGTTCGTCATCGATAAGCTCGAAACGCGAGCGAAGTTCATCAAACTTCATGTTATCCTCACACGGATCAAGACGAACACACTGAAGCAACGCAGTGCACGGTTGCCATGTTTCTTACGGAGCGCTGGAGCGGCATAACCCGATATACTTTGCTATTATTGACGATTTCCGTCGTGATTTAATCTGGTCACCTAGCTCCACGGACTCATGATCAGGCTGCTCAATCTACACGATTCCGTCTTGTTGTAACGTATATCTCATTATTGTTACCAAGTGTATCGTCTGTATTCTGCGGGCAACGCATGTTCGAAACATGCACAGTGCTCCTTGGCCGATCGATTGACACTCACGCCTGAGTGGCGAGAAAAAGCGTCTTCTACGTCATCTTCCGACCGGGTCATGGCTTGAGGCAACCACCAATGTGCTGGATGATTGGCGTATCGGAAGACATCCGCATCGTACCATCCGACCTACAGATCGCAGGAAATGATCCATGCATGCTCCACGTAGCGTTGCAAAAGACTGAAAGGAGTTCAGAATATCTGTACTTGGATAATAGAGCATGTTAGCATCATGCGATGCGCAGGACCAATATGACATCCAGAAGATCAAGGAGCGCCGTTCCCCCAGGGAAAACAATACAGCTTGGATTGTTCCCGCTATCGGTCCAGTTGCGCCGTATTCAACCCAGTTTCAATGAGTGGCGGTATTACGGACTGTCAGTTAAGCCCGACCTGTTTGGCGGCGCCGCACTTGTTCGTAACTGGGGCAGGATCGGGACAGCTGGCACCCAGCGCGTGGATCTCTATCCCGACGAAGGCGCCGCGGTGAATGCTCTGACCGCGATGATCCGTTATCGCCTGAAACGCGGCTATATCGTTACACAGCCATGACTGGCCGCATTACCTGCAGGGGTAACCCGGTGTGATCATCAGACAGGTGATAGAGATAAATACTGTATCCGCTCCCCACGTCATGGAAAATTCGTGTGTGGATATATTCGGACTAAAAAACTTATCATCGACATTGAGGTGAGCCGTAGTTTTCGTGAAAGGCCCGCTGCATAAGCCAGTTTACGCCGTCTGATAGCGTAATCAGGGGCAGGCTCCGCCGCATACAATTTGCGTAAAACTTGATGTTCATGGTGCAATGTGATCGATGTAGGCAACGTACCGCAATATATAATTCAGCTTTCGATACGCCATATTTTGCCGATTGCATAAAGACTTACACTCCGGCAATGTTATTCGGTAAAAATATAGCGGAGAGGCTTTATCATGGACCAATCGGACGACCTATCCCCGGCAATTGTAATTGCCATGAGCGACATCGTGGCAGCGCATCTCGGCAATACCAATACCTCTCTGCCGACAGAACATGTCCCGGCGTTTATCCGCGATGTCTACGCTGCTATCCGCGAAACAACACCGGTCCCAGAGACAAACAGTAGCATTCCGGCCCAGCAGCCCGCAGTTCCAGTCGAGCAGTCGGTATTCCCTGACTACATCGTCTGTCTGGAAGATGGCAAAAAACTCAAAATGCTCAAGCGTCACCTGCAGACAAGGTACGGAATGACGCCAACGCAATACCGAGAGAAGTGGCAGCTTCCTATGGATTATCCCATGGTTGCTCCGGAGTATGCCAAAATGCGGGCGGCTCTGGCGCGAGACGCGGGCCTTGGACGTAAGGTTTTGGTGCCCCAGACCGCTCTCGTGGACGAAGCAACCGCAGCACCTTCTGTCGATAGTGCGACGAAAGAAGTGTTGGTCGATACTGCTGAGGCTGTAGTACCCCCCAAAAAAACGATTTCGAAGCGATCGAGGTCGTCGGCAACTGAAACCGGATCTTCCGCAGAATCGCCAAAGAAAACGCCGGGTTCCAAGACTTCAGCGAGACCGCGTGCGGTACGGAAGACCGGCACGAAAGCAAAAAGGGCCGAGGGCTGACTGATCAGCCCGGCCTATCGGGCTTGGCTATAAGGCAATCAGGCATCCATGCATCACCCGAACGTCAGGATGATCAGATGATGAATGTCCATGAGGAAGATGGTCGAGTTATCATTGAGCCAGTTCGCGCCACACCGCTCAAACTGGAAGATCTCGTCGCCGAGATTACCGATCTGAACGGGCATGATGAAATTGACTTTGGACAGTCTGTAGGTGACGAAAGCAGGTGAACACCAAATTGCAGTCACGTGGTTTCCTGACTGCGGCTACATTGTCTGGTTGGAATTTGATCCCTCAGGCGGGGCGGGAACAGGCTGTGCATCGGCCTGCGGTGCTTCTCAGCCCTGCCAGTTATAATGCCAAAGCGGGGATGATGCTTTGCTGCCACATGACCACTAAAATCACAGGCTATTCGTTTGAAGTGGCCGTGGTCGTAAAACCTGCCAGTGTGGTCCTCTCTGATCAGGTGAGAAGTCTGGATTGGCGGGTGCGGAACGCCAAGCTCAAAGGAAAGGTTTCGGCAACGGAACTTGAGGCAGTTCGTCAGCTTACTGGTTAGTTGAGGAAAGCAGGGAATCCCGAACATTTCGATGTAGTCAGGCATGTCCTGTCGGGCTTCCTGGCGTGTGTTGTTGGTTTCGACGCCGGATGCGCGTGGTCGATGAGCGATCGATCATGTTCCACACCGTCATACTGGGCAAGGTTGGCCTCTTCACCAGAAAACGGAGACATGAGATGTGCAGCATTGCTGAACAGGGTCACGTTCAATTGCTGCTGCCAGCACATTCTTGACGGCAGGCCGCTGTACGTTTGGGCGGATCATCACGAAGCTTATGCTCCTTCTTGATCTGTGATATTTCTTTTTGTTTACTGAGGCAGTTCAGAGGCATCGCGACACGCTTTAGAAGCAAGAAAGATCGATATGTTCCCGATCATATTCCGTTTGTGGCAGCAAAAAAAAGATTTGCAGTGGAGACGACAGGCGTGTCACTTACGACCCGACAAATCTGAGAGATCCGCGTGAGGGGCTGCTATACTGGTGATGTGTGCAAGTAATCATCAAAAAATATCGCGGACATATGGTGGATCTAATTGCCCTCAGAAAATTCAGGACGACCACGAAGACTTGCTCGTAGCGGCTGAAAAGGTCAGGAGAGATATCAGGAAAAAATATTAGGGTAGTAAGGGCAGAAAATAGATAATCGATATAAATACAAAATTTGGATGGTGTAAATGATAGATATAGCGAGCGTCATAGGAGAGATTCCACAAAAAATAGATTGTATAAAAAATAAATACTATAATAAATTAGAGGATATAGATGGAAGAATCGATTACGAGTTTTATGATAAGGGTTTTTGTTTATCTAAGGAAGGGAATGTAAATTATATAAATGCTATTTTCATTTATAGTGATGAATATGGAAATGGATATAAAGGGTATACAGAAGAATTGCCTCTTGGGATTGATTTCAATATGAGTAGAGATGAAGTTCATATATTATTAGGTAAACCCTCTTTCAGTAGAGAAGAAATTGCAATTCCTGCAATTGGAATGGTAAACCCGTTAGATAACTACAATAAAGGTAATATAAAAATATCCATAAACTATGGTAAAAGTAAGAGATATATCGTATATATTGTATTGAGTTTATTATAAACTTTTTGGTTATTCCAGTATGTTGTAACTCATTCGTCTTTGCAAAACGACGGAGCAAATGATCGCATGGACTGACGTTGCTCGATAGGAGTATCGCAAGAAAGGAACGCGGTATCCACTAGCTATCACGGACGAGGATCAGGCCTTGACCGTGTCGTTTGCGCTGCTGGTTTCGATCGTCAGATTGAACGGCCCCTAGCACTACTCTGGCAGCATGTGTTGAGGGGCTGGAGTAAATGGTTTCTACAGTGCGGGCATTGTCTGGTGGGGGGCGCAGGATGTGATCAAGAATGGCCTGTCGTATCGCTGGCAGACCGGGTTGTGGAGGTGGACCGGTAACTCCTTTTTTCCGGCGACCGCCGTGGGGCGCCGGGACCGGAGAAAGACCTGGGCCATCATGGACATCAGTGCGTGTCGGTGTAGGTCTATCCATAATCGCTCCTCAAGGTGATCGAGGTCCGGTTCCTTCCTGAGTTGCTGTCGCGCCTGTTCGCAAACCCCACGCACAAAAGTACATAACACCCTCTAGCAGCCTGTCGGATTGGGGTACCCTGTGAAGGGGAGAGGTTGTAAGGTGGCGTGATGAGCAGCTTCATCCCGTTTGACCGGTCTCAGCCGTATCTTCTGCCTCCTGATCTAAAGTCGTGGCTTCCGGCTGATGATATGGCGCATTTCGTTGTAGCTGCCGTTGAACGGGTTCCGATGAATGCGTTTTCTATGCCAGTACGCACGGGTGGCAAGGCACAGTATCATCCGCGTCTGATGCTCGCACTTCTGATCGTCAGTTATGCGAACGGGATTTTTTCCTCACGCCGGATCGAGCGGGCAACATATCGCGATATCAGCATACGCTTCGTGGCGGCGAACCTGCATCCGGATCATGATACGATTGCTACCTTCCACCGGACGAACCGGACAGCCATTGAAGCTGCATTTGCGCAAGTCCTGCTTCTGGCGCGCGAGACGGGTCTGCTGCGTCTGGGTGTAGTATCGATNCGACGGCACGAAAATCGATGCCGACGCTTCGAAATACCGTTCGGTGCGCTACGACCGGATCAGGGCGCTGCGCGAACA
>NZ_QEXL01000011.1:84058-148792 GCF_003311635.1 Novacetimonas cocois
GCTGACGGTGGATATCGCGAAACTGATGGACCAGGCGGAGCACGCGGATGCCACAGACAGCGATCCGCAGGCATTGCCGGAAGAGCTTGCCCGACGGGAAACACNTGAAAGCGAAGCTGGACGAAGCCTGCGCCCGGCTGGAAGCTGATGCCAGGAAGCAGGCTGAAACGGCGCGTCCGGCCTACGAGAAGAAGAAAGCCGCTTATGATGCGAAAACAGGGCGTCGTGGCCGGGCGCCGAAANTCGCCTGATGAGGAACCGCCATCCGACCGGCAGATCAGCCTGACTGATCCCGACAGCCGCCTCATGCGGCGCTTGGACGCCCATGAATTCCGGCAGGCTTACAATGCTCAGGCCGTAGTCTGCGCCGAAGGCAGCCAGTTGATCGTGACAACCGGCGTTGTCGCCACGTCAGCGGACGCGCCCTCCTTTGCGGACACGGTGCTGTCGATGGAAGACACAATCGGCCTCCCGGAGAAGGTGCTTGCCGATACCGGTTACGCCAGCGGACAGGCGGTCCGGAAACTGCGGGAAAAAGGCATTGATCCGCTGGTCGCCATTGGGCGGCCTCGTGCCCGCAGGGCTTACGACTTCCGACCCCGGCCCGCAGAAAGGGAGCCACGCCGGATAACCGAACCCTGGCGGCTTGCCATGAAGGCCAGGCTGGAAACTACAGAAGCCGGAGATCTTTACAGACGACGCAAGCAGACCGTGGAGCCGGTCTTTGGAATTATCAAAAGTATCATGGGCTTCAGAAGGTTCAGTCTGCGTGGTCTTGCAAAAGTCACGACCGAATGGACCCTCGTTGCGCTCGCATACAACTGCAAGAGAATGGCACGACTTCAAACAGCATAAGCCAGGTTACCCTCGGCGTTATCAGCCGCAAAATGCCCAACCCGACGGGCTGCTAGAACGTACACGACTATTCTTCTTCGAATTTCGGCACAAATGTCGGATCCGACCATATGCGCTTTACTTGCCCTGGTTTCAATACCACATCTAAAGTAGAACGTTTCCGTAACATATTTAAAAAAATATCGAAGGAGGAAGCTACATGGATTAAAGCTTCCTTTCCCATAAATTCATGATCATAAAAATATACATCTGGCTCACCATTCTTTTTCATCATAAAATAATTAGATGACTCTCCATCTGCAAATGGAAAAAAATCATTAGACACTTCTCTGTCTTGTAAAGTTTCTATACTCTTCTGAATGTTGTCTATATCTATAAATCTATCTACACCACAAGAACAATTATTTGACACCTTGCATATATTATATTCTGGGCGCGATCCGTTATGATTTTCTATAAAATATTTATATTCAGGTGTAAATTTTGCACCTATATTTTTTTCCACCTCTAATATATCTTCATTTTTTATTTCCCTTGATGCGTTACCTAAATCAATCATGTTAGCTCCTAGTTTCTATACCTAAAAATAGATGATCCCCCCGGTATGGCGGACTGCTTGATGTATGTCCGTTGGGTTTCATCGTCTTCAACATGATGCCACGTGTATCCAAAAGGGGTTCTAATATAGCCTAAATTTTTATTAGTCGGACTAGCATCATGACTATAATCGCCATTCATACCATCGATAGTTATCGACTTCCTAGCATGCGGCGAGAAATTTGAACATCCATTTTTATTAAATTTAACATTCTCTGGATACTTCTTCTGTAACTCAGTGGGTAGTTTCTCGAGCGGATATACTGTTCCTGCATGTCGACTGTTTATTGGAAGTGGTCAATTTACTTTTTTAATGATAACAGTGCTTGTATTGCCAGTTCCAGCACCATCACTTAAATATTTTAAAAACTCCTGACCACCAGCGTGCCCGTGGACAGCTGGTTGAGCGCGGCCGCTGCCGCTGCCGTGCTTTCGATCCCCCCGTTCAGGGGCGTCGTGCCGCCGCCATTCAGGATGCGACGGACGAGAGCGTTGAACTGGCCTATGTCGATCAGGGATATACCGGCGAGAAACCTACCGGGACAGTACGGGCCCAGGGGATATCCCTTGAGGTCGTCAGGTTGCTCGAATCCACACGTGGCTTTGTCCTGCTGCCGCGCCGATGGTTGTCGAGCGATCTTTCGCATGGGCAACACGTTGTCGTAGGCTCGTTAAAGATTACGAGCGTTACGCTTCAACAACCGCAAGTCTTCCTGTCATCGCATTTGCATGTTTCATGTTCAGAAATAAAGCTATGCTCGTCAATGTGCATAATACCCCTTGGACACAATATGCCTCATAAGTTTTGTTATGCCAACAATGGCTTTGTACCGATAAGTACGAATGGACGAAAGCTATGCCGGGCGTCTTCCCGGTCCCTGATAGCGAGAGCCGGTCAGACGCATTGCTTTCCGGTGACGTGCGACCAGTCTCTCATGTTATCGTCAGGGAATGGTCACAGCTTTGATACAATCACCCGACTGCAGCGTCCGCCACGTGTAGTCTGCGGTTCAGGCCGACTTCTCCCGCAGCGTGCGGGCCGCGCGTACCATATTGACGAGTGCCGGGATGACCTCGTTCCACTGGCGCGTCTTGAGCCCGCAATCCGGATTCACCCACAGACGTTGTGCTGGAATGCGCTCATTCGCTTTCTCGATCAAAGTAACCATCTGCGCTTCGGTGGGGATGTTGGGTGAGTGGATGTCGTAGACCCCCGGTCCAATCTGGTTCGGGTAGTTGAACGTCTCGAAGACATCAAGCAACTCCATGTCGGAGCGCGAGGTTTCAATGGTGATAACGTCTGCGTCCATGGCAGCAATGGCGGCGATAATGTCGTTGAACTCTGAATAACACATATGTGTGTGGATCTGGGTTTCATCAGCGACACCATTGGCTGCAATGCAGAAGGCCTCCACCGCCCACGTCAGATAGTCCCGCCATTGCGATTTGCGCAGCGGCAGGCCCTCACGCAAGGCAGCCTCGTCGATCTGGATGATGCGAATGCCAGCCTTTTCCAGATCCAGGACCTCATCCCGGATGGCGAGCGCAAGCTGAAAGCATGAGGCCGAGCGGGGCTGGTCATCTCGGACAAAGGACCAGTTAAGAATCGTGACGGGCCCAGTCAGCATGCCTTTCATTGGTTTATCGGTAAGGGATGCTGCGTAGCTGATCCACTCTACCGTCATTGCCTTGGGGCGGCTGATATCTCCGAACAGGATCGGCGGTTTCACACAGCGCGAACCGTAGGACTGAACCCATCCATTCTGGCTGAACACATACCCCTCAAGCTGCTCACCGAAATATTCGACCATGTCGTTGCGTTCCGCCTCGCCGTGGACCAGCACGTCCAGACCCAGCTTTTCCTGCTCGCGCACCGCATGTTCGATTTCACGACGCATGGTTGCCTTATATGTTCCTTCGTCAATTTTTCCGGATTTGAACTGACTGCGCGCGAGACGGATTTCTCTGGTTTGGGGAAAAGAGCCGATGGTGGTGGTCGGGTAAAGCGGCAGTTGCAGCAGTGCGGCCTGTTTTGCTGCGCGAGCCCCAAATTCACTCATCCGACGGCCAAGCGATTCAGTGATGGCCGCAATGGCTTTTTTTACATTCGGATTGTTTACGCGGGGCGAACTGTGGCGTGAGTCCAGCGCAGCCCGATTGGTAACCAGTTCTGACGTCACAGCAGAACGCCCCCGGTCAAGAGCAAGGGCCAGCACGCGGATTTCGTCCAGCTTCTGCACGGCAAAAGCCAGCCACGAGCTGATCTCGGCGTCCATCTTCTCTTCGGCCGCCAGATCCACAGGCACGTGCAGCAGGGAACAGGACGGCGCGATCCAGAGCCGGTCTCCCAGCAGCTTTGCCACAGGTTCCAGCCAGTCCAGCGTCGCTTCCAGGTCCGTCTTCCAGATATTTCGGCCATTGACGATCCCGAGGGAAATTATCCGATCTGGCGGGCTCGTCTTGACCAGTTCAGCGACCTCCTCCCGCGCATTAATGGTATCGAGATGCACGCCCTGCACGGGGAGCCTGCTCACCAGGGCCAGATTTTCGCGCAGCTGACCGAAGTACGTGGCCAGCAGCAGTTTGACCCGGCGGGTATCAAGCGCCTGATAGGTCTGCACGAAAGCGTTCTGCCACGATGCATCCAGTTCCGTTACCAGAACCGGCTCATCGATCTGCACCCATCCGGCACCCGCCTGAGCAAGCGCATCGAGCAGTCTGGCATATACGGGCAACAGTCGCGGCAGCAGATCCAGCTTGTCCGAACCATCTTTGGCCTTACCGAGTGCAAGATAGGTTATCGGGCCGATAATGACCGGCTTCGTCCGGATACCCTGCTTCCGCGCTTCGTCCAACTGGCTCAGCAACCGCGAAGCATCAAGGGTAAACGTCGTCTCGGCATCAAATTCCGGAACGATATAATGATAGTTTGTATCGAACCATTTAGTCATTTCACCGGCGGCGACACCGCCGCAGCATCCGGGCTTTTCTTCAACAACCGTTGCCGAGCGACCGCGGGCAACCCGGAAATAATTATCGAGTTGGTCACCATGGAAGTCACGCACACGGGTGGGCAGGTTTCCAAGCATGAAGCTCGTGTCCAGCACCTGATCGTAAAAGGAAAAATCACCGACCGGTGCGAAATCCAGACCAGCCTGATCCCGCCAGTGGCGTGAGCGTAGTTCCGTGCCAACCTGCTCCAGCATGGCGAGGGAAGACTGGCCTTTCCAGTAAGCTTCAAGGGCGAACTTGAGTTCACGTTTGAAGCCGATGCGAGGGAAGCCGAGATTATGGGTCGTAACCATGAAGATTTATCCAGATGATGTATGGCTTCTGGAAGATAGGGTTTCGGATATATGAAGAAAAATGATATGTTTTCATAGATGTATAAACGGCAATCATATATGGTGCGTAGAACATGAGTATTCTTGAGCGCAGCCATTTGGCGATCATTCAGGAAGTTGCGCGCGAAGGCTCATTGACGGCTGCAGGAGCGCGCCTCAATCTGACCCAGCCTGCGCTTAGTCATTCCATCCGCAAGCTGGAAAGCCAGCTTGGCGTGAAGATATGGCAACGTGAAGGACGCTCTCTCGTGCTCACTCAGGCGGGAGAGTGGCTCCTGTCTCTTGCCAACCGTCTCCTTCCACAATTCACGCTGGCAGAAGATCGGCTTGAACAGTTCGCCCTTGGCGAGCGCGGAACGCTTCGCATCGGGATGGAGTGTCATCCCTGCTATCAATGGCTTTTGAAAGTAGTGTCGCCCTATCTGGAAAGATGGCCCAAGGTAGATGTAGATGTGCGCCAGAAATTTCAGTTTGGCGGAATAGGTGCGCTATTCAGCAACGAGATCGATATTCTTGTGACCCCGGATCCGCTCTACAAGCCAGGCCTTAAATTTACGCCGGTTTTTGACTATGAACTGGTACTAGTTGTAGGCCCCGAACATCCTTTGCGAAATTCACAGTATGTTTTGCCAGATCAGCTCATTGGCGAAATACTGATTACATACCCCGTACCGTCAGAGCGCCTCGATATCTATACTCAGTTTTTGCAACCCGCAGGCATAGCCCCGCGACAGCAGAAGCAGATAGAAACGACCGATATCATGCTTGTCATGGTATCACATGGCCGCGGTGTTGCAGCACTTCCACGATGGCTTGTCGAAGAATATGCCTCTCGCTTTGAGCTTTATCCTGTTAAACTTGGTATAAACGGTATTGCGAAACAGATCTTTCTTGGTCATCGCGAGACGGATGAAGACATTCAATATTTACGCGATTTTATAGAACTCGCGGGTATGAATCAGTGAGTCAAGACATGCCTGACTGTACGGGGTCATAAAGAATAGAAAATGATAAGCACTGCTGGACCTGGCGACAGATGGATAGCGTGATCCGTGCCTGACGCAGTCACTTTTTTAGCGCCGGCAGGTGAGTCGATGCGTCTTTCTCCTGTCCCGGAGTTCACGACGGAGACACGAAATAAAGTCATGGTGAACGCTGAAAATTTGTCCGTGGACCAACCGGTCGGCGATCTCTGTATCGTAGAAATTCTCTGTTCCTATCTCACAACGCATACTGCCGACAGGATTTTAAGATCCGCAGCCTTCGAGTTTGTGTCGCAGTTCCCGACCGCGTGCGGTAAGGCGGGAACGCCCCATCCCCCATCGCGCAGAACATCCACCTGCAATAAAGCCCATCAGTACGAGAGATGATCTGATGCTTCCTCCATCCAGCAAGGTTCCATACCCCCCGTCTTTCGGCAGGGACAGAATGGCCCGTTTCTGTGCGGGAGTCAGGCTCTCCGATCCGAAATAAGATCGACCTGTGCCATTTCGCTGGTTGCCGCCAAAATATGTACGCATTTCTCATGTTCCCCTTGTAGCGTTTGACGGGATTAGACCCGCGACACGCCATTGGCCAATGGATGTAATTTTTTAGAACAGGTCTGGAAAGAACACGCTGGATGGGAAACGCAGCAGATAAAACAAAAGACATGATCGCCACTCCGTCTGTCGGGCGCCCCGCCCGATAGAACTGGTTACGTCACAAAGGCAGGTCTCCTGGCTTACGGGTCCTTGATATCGGTTCTGTCTTCCCGGCCTGTTGATCATAGCCAGTGACGGGTCCTGTTAAGAGGACATACGATCCGGTATCTCTCCGCTTACAGTTGCGGGGGCAGCCACCGACTTGTTCCCGGACCCTGATAAGTCCTGCCAGAACGCACGGCGTTCCCTATTAACCCGTTCGCACGGGGCCTTTGATGTAGAGGTAGTGTGACGCACGCCCGCGAGCAGTGCAAGTCTGCCAGCTTCCCGTCTGTGTGAAGGATACCATGCTCTTTCATCGCAGGTTTTTAGAAAATCCATATTGCGTAGATCACGAAATCTGACGCATATTGCGACCAGCTTTTATGTCGGTAGTGCCGCGCAAGCGGATGAATAGGGAATACCGTAAGCTCTGGCGGGATCTGCGATGATCCGGGAGCCAGTCGGTAGCTGCGCCCGCAACTGTAGGCGGTATGTAGCCGGATCCGATCATCTGATGTCCGCTCAGATGGGTCACTGCTTCCAGTAAGGGAGTGGGAAGACAGGACCGAGCTGCCATGATCCGTGAGCCAGGAAACCTGCTACCGTCGCAAACCGTGCTACCGGGCGGGACCGACCGGTGACAGGAGATCAGCTATGACGCGTTCTTTTGCGTATCGATATATCTATCAAGCCTCCATATGTATGCGGATCGTTAGCCTGTGCTTGAATGAATCCCGGCTTCGTAAGGCAACCTTAGCAACAGACCTCGCGGCCTGCGGCTTATAATTCGCATGTACTTTCCTGACCCCAGGACACAGGTACCTACGTTTTATTCTGATAAAAAGAAATATCCATGAACACAGATATGAGCATGGTACCCCCTTCCATTGCGTCGCGCCTAATGGCGACCATTACGGAGCCAGAGCCGGTTGTTGCAATTCGGATGCTTATTGCGGCCTGTCTGGATCAATCCTCGTCCCTTCGCCTGCGGCTGCCAGAGGTAAAACAGCTTTTCGCCCGCTTTATAGCCGCCATTATGCGTGAAAGGACAGATGCTCTGGAGGCTATTGCCAGCTCGGTGGAAAAACAGATCACCGCGCTGTCTTTTCGTCCGTTTACGCCGCGACAGGTTCGACGGATTCTGGGGATCACCAACCAGGAGCGTCTTTTCTGGACACGAGACGGGCGCCTGCACCAGACAGGAACAATCCTGAACAATCAGCGCGGCCAGAAATTCAGAGTTCCTGTATATTGTGCCGAGAGAATTGGATGGCTCAGTCAGAACCCAGACATGATCGCGGCATGGCGTGACGAGGATGCTCGCATCCTGACTCAAGAAGGCCTGTCCGATGCAGATCTTTCCAGTTAATCCGCTCCGATTCCCGGTGAAACGAAAAATGGCCTCTCCCGTCCCTTCGCCTGATTTTATTCTCATACAACAGCGGCGACGTCAGCGTTCTGTCTCGGTATCCCGCCTTATGGAATCCGCACCTCTGCGGGAAGATGTAATTCAGGCAATAGCCAAGACTGAACTCCCTGCCCCCAATCCGGAAGACCGCATTCGTGCGGATGGATTTGAAACATTCCTACGTCTGGTACCTTCCGCTGGCCGATTACCCGCTGCGCCGAAGGCGCGGGGCGACTATCTTGAGGAACTGTTTTCGCCCCTGCTATTAGAAGCTCTCGCCTATGTGGATACAGCCCGCGATTTATCGGACACGCACGGGGTCGAGGCGCTCATGGCCTTGCTTCAGGCCTATATTTCCGCGCAATGGACAATTGGCGCGCGTGACGCCGCCATGCACTTGTATAGCGCATCAAGCCCGAACGCCTGATTGATAACATAGTGGCTAACGCGCGGGCGCGTATCCCCGCCCGCGTGTTTCGAAGATGAAGACACTGAGTGACCTACACTTATTGGATCGGAGCGACAAGTTTGATTGGCATCAACAAGCTCTTCGTTCCATGCAGGCCGGCATCGCGTTTCGAGGAATTGGGCGTTCCTCTCACTTCGCGCATAATGGAATGAGACCCTTGATTGATGATGGCCCCGCGCGAGCGGGTTAAAAGGGAACGCTGTAACGCTCTGGCTGGACAATTCTGTTCCGGGAGCCAGTCAGCGGCTGCTCCCGCAACTGTATGCGGTATGCCACCAGTTCGTTCACCTGCGGGTGAGCCACTGTTTCCCTTGGGGAATGGGAAGGCATGAACTGGCTGGCCATGATCCGTGAGCCAGGAGACCTGCCATCGTCTGCAAACCACGTCGTCGGGCGGGATGCACCGAAGGCAGGAGATTTCCCATGCGTCATGGGAAGACCAATGCGGCCGATCAATGCCCCCCATGTTTCCTGTTTCTGGCGGAAACATCGTGATGCAGCATCGCGGGACCGGCGCGTTTCTGACAACCGGCCTGAAACGCCCGCATGTTGCTGAAGACCCTTACTGGGCCCTTCAAGCCGGTGCAGCAATGGGCAGCAGGCGCGACAAGGCTATCATGGAAAACGTCCATGGCGTAGATAGCACCCTCGCCGCTCATTCCCATGGCGCGCATCTCGGGGCATCAATCATGCGCTTTTCGATCCGAATTCTCCGATAGATCCGCCGATGTTCCATAATTTTAGTCATGTACGAAGCGACGAAAGACACATCATGAATATTGCGCAAAAAGCAACCTGTGTCTCGCTAATACTCAGTATCATGATTGGAGGGGCTGCTGTTCACGCACAAGTTCCTCCAGCGACAACAGTTCCGCCCGCCGTTCTGGGGCAATGGGTCACCAGAAATCACAAGGGTGTTTTCGAGATCACACGGTGTGGCGACCATCTGTGTGGAAAGCTGGTTGGCCTGAACTATAGTAATGACATCCCACGCGACCAGACGGGCCGTTCGGAATGTGGGTTGCCCATGCTGCGGGACTTCGTGCCGGATCCGGATCAACCAGACCGGTGGAACGGGTCCATTCTCGACCCCAATACCAATCATGTGTATCAAGCGCGCATGTGGGTTAACCAGTCCGGACAACTCAAGTTACGGGGCTATCTCGGGATTCCGATGTTCGGACAGACACAGACATGGCTTCCTTATAGCGGTCATATCGGCCCGAACTGCAAAATGAGCACCTGATCTGCGTGGTGCCTGGTCAGGAGAAGATGCCCATGCGCCTTGAGACGGGGCATGGGCATCTATCAGTTTATTATCCGATATCTTTCTGGGACGGCATACCATTCTGGATAAGCAGTTGGCGCAGCGCCATGATAACTGGAAAGACCTCCTGATTCCGGTCGCCGTCCTGCTCCCGCCAGGCCTGCTGCTCCAGTTCAACAATTTCGCGATCTTCTGTGAAAACACGCTCCGTAAAGGCGATCAGCAGCGGCCACGCCAGATCCAGTAAAAATGGTATTTTCAACCTGCGTATGGAGAGCAGGCCAAATACCCGGTTGATCAATTCTTCCCGGTCCTGTGGCACATATGCAATCCACAGTTCCATGACCGGTTCATCAATCCCCTCCGTCTCGATCCGCAATGTCTGATAGGGATACTGCGTGCGGATGGTCATGACATCCCGATAGGCAAAATCCCGGCCATCCTTGCGACGCTGCCCGTAAATCAGAGCCTCGCTCAGCGGCTGCCTGCCAGACGTGCGGGCAAAGGTATAGCGGGCCTCCACAAAATCCTCACCCCGATCCATGCCTAGAAACCGTGGCTTCATGCTTCCGACCAGTCGGCTGTGCAGAATCTGGTGGTTCATGTCCATCAGGTTTTCATGCATGAAGCTGTAGTGACATTGCACGACTTTTCCAAACCGGCGGGTACGGTAATGGGGGTCACGGACACGTGGAAAGTCCGGCAGCGCAATGCTATCGGATTTTTCCAGATCCCCCATGAACACAAAGATGAGACCATCCTTCTCGCGGCATGCCCATGTCCGCAGTCGTGGCGGTTCGTTTTCCAGCTTCATGCCGGGGGAAAAACACTGGCCACGCCGACTGTATTTCAGTCCATGGTATGCACAGCGAATGAAATCTCCACACACTTCTCCCTTGCTGAGTGGTAACTGCCGGTGGGGGCAAACATCATCCAGCGCAAAGATGGCCCCGGCCTCGGGCCTGACCACCACGATGGGTTGCCCCGCGTACCGTACGCCAATCGCCCTGCCCCGACGAAGCTCGCGAGACCATGCAACCGGATACCAGAAATCCGGATTGCTGCGGACACGACGGATGTCCTGTTGTGGCAAAGCAGCCCCATCCAGGGCGGCTGTTTCCGATGTATTTCCTGTCATGATATTTTCAATGTCTCACGCTGTTATCAGCGCATGGGACAAAACGGATATCATTTTCGCAAAAGTCGCGGATGGATGCGCTGCGACGTGCTATCGTGCGTCGGCTGGCTACGGCCACGATTTCGGACATTTTCTGCGGCAGGACGTTCGTAATGTCCGGATCGGTCAGGGCATTGCTGTCACTTAGCGCACCCGATGGCGCGATCATGAGACGATCCGGTCGATGCGAACGCAGCGTCTGTTCCACGATGCCGTGCGCCATGCCGATGTGGGTAGGCGCCGCGCTGCAGCTATCGACCAGCCCCAGCGAGAGCCAGTGATGCGCCGGGAAATGCTGCAGGACATACGGGAAATCGCGATAGCCATGCACAACGTCCACATGTAGGCCGCCAAAAGGTAGCTGCAGCACGAAAGGAAGATGTCGCCCGAAGCCCCCGCTCCCTCCGACCAGAACAAGTGAAGTGCCCCTTGATGCTTCACTGAGGACATGCCAGGCAACATCCATATGGGTCAGCGTGGCTGCGGGCAGGCCAGGATGGGCAAGGATTGGCTCATCAATCTGGATCCAGAAGCATCCCGCGTTGTTCAGTTGTTCGAAGCATTCAATATAGGCGGGTAGCAGGCGCATCAGTCCCTGGCCGACACTGTCTCCCTTTGTCATGCCGCATAACGCAAGGAAACTGACCGGCCCCAGCAGAACAGGCCGGGTGCTGATACCCAGTTGTTCCGCTGCAAGAAATGCGTCGCGGGGCCAGTTGCGCGCAAGATGGAACGCCTGCCCCGGTCTGAGGATGGGCTTTCTGTAATTGCCGTGCATCGGATCACAGGCTGTGACTGTATTGTCGGTGCCCACGCCAAACATGCGGGCAGTCTGCACAACTCTGTCCCGCCATGGGCTATTGGCCGTAGCGATATGGGAAATGCCTGCCGCGTGCTGGCATCGCACCCCACGCATCTCATCAGCATCGGGAAAACCAAGTGTCGCCGTAAGCAGTCTGGCGATATTCGGGAAGTGATCTATGGAATACTGGCGCGCAGGCACGCCTTCGGCCGTGCCATCATGGCACGCGGCTTTCTGCCATACCGGCATTAAGCTTCTCCCGCCTTCGGCACATCCCGTCCGACGGCTTGATATATGACGATGGCAGGTCTCCTGGCTTACGGATCATGGCCAGCCGGTTCTGCCTTCCCATTTCCTTTTCGGAAACAGTGACTCACCCCGTCCGGGTGAAATGAACCGGCGGCATACCGCCTACAGTTGCGGGAGCAGCCTCCGACTTGGCTCCCGGGTTCATGACCCGGCCGGAGCGTGACGGCGTTCCCTATTAACCCACTCGCGTGGGACCATCGACTTGATAAGACAACATTGTGCCCGAACCGAGCGGCCGGACGCAAGGTGTCATGGGCAGGATGTCCCAGCGGGCCGCACACGTTAGCGGCACAGGGACCACGGAAGGACCGCGTCCTCGACCCGCCGGACCGTTACGCCGTACACGACGCGCATGATATCATCATCCAGCACCTGCAGGGCCGGGCCATGGCGGATGACGGCGCCATCATCCATCAGCACCAGTTCATCGCAGAAACGGGTCGCCAGAACCAGATCATGCAGCACGACGACGATCCCCTTTCCCTGCCCTGCCTGCTGGCGGAACAGATGCATCATGGACAGGGCATGAGCGGGATCGAGCGCCGCAATCGGCTCGTCCGCCAGTATGACCGGCGTATCGGTCGCCAGCGCACGCGCCAGATTCATGCGAGCCCGCTCCCCGCCTGACAGGTGGCTGGCCGGACGGGCGCACAGGTCCTGCAAGCCGGTGACATCAAGGGCGTGGCCCACCGCCGGGTGACGGACGGCATGGTCGCCCGCCTGCCCATGCGGCAGGCGTCCGAGTGCGACCAGCGCACGCACCGGCATGGGTGGCGGCGTCCCCCCGTCCTGGGGGATGAAGGCAAGTTGCCGGGCGCGCAGCGCGGAAGAGATCTGGCCCATGCTGCGATCAAGAATCCGGACATCCCCATGATCGGGTGCCTCCAGCCCCGCCAGCAGGCGCATGAAGGTACTTTTCCCCGCGCCATTCGGCCCGATCAGGCCAATGACCCGTCCCTGCGCAAGGGTCAGGGACGCGGCCGAGACGACAGCCCGATCCCCGCGCCGGAGCGACACGTCGCGTGCCTGCAGCAGGATCATGACACGGTTCTTTTCAGCATGATGACGCGGGCGAAGAAAACCGGTGCGCCCACCAGTGCCGTTAGCACACCCAGTTGCAGTTCAGGCCCGACCGCCACCACACGCACCACCATATCCGCCAGCAGCAGCAGCAGGCCTCCCCCCAGAAATGACGGCAGGAGCAGACGCGATGGCTGATATCCCACAAGCGGCCGCAACAGATGCGGCACCACCAGCCCCACAAAGCCGATCGCTCCTGAAACCGCCACGCATGAGCCGACGGCTAGCGCCGCGCCCAGCACGATACGCGTCTGGACGCCGCGCGGGCCATGCAGCTGGAAGCCAAGGCTTGCGGCCACATCCTCCCCCAATGTCAGCGCATCCAGCGCACGCCCCGCGGACAGCATGAGCAGCGTGCCACACACCACACCCGGCAGGCAGATCCAGACATGGGTAAAGGTCCGGTCCGTCAATGACCCCATGAGCCAGTGCATGATCTCGAATGACGCATAGGGGCTGGGCACAAGGTTCAGCACCAGTGCTGTCAGGGCTGCGGCAAAACTGCTGAGTGCAGCCCCCGCCAGCAGCAGCACCAGCGTGCCACCACGTCCCACCAGTCCCATCAGCACGGCCGCCGCACACAGTGCCCCCGTCAGCCCACCCAGCGGCAGGGCCGCGATGGACACCTGCATGAGGCCGGTATAGAACACGCTGACCGCCCCAAGTGCCGCTCCACCTGATACCCCCAGGATGCCGGGATCGGCCAGCGGATTGCGTAGATAGCCCTGCAGAACCGCCCCCGACAGGCCAAGCGTCCCGCCCACCAGGATGGCCAGCAGGGTACGCGGCAGGCGCAGGCGCTCCACAATGATCGCGCCTGCGGTATGCCGCCCGGCCAGCAGGTCCGCCAGTGCATGTGAAAACATGATGCGGGTTTCTCCCCACATGAGCGAGGTAACAAACAGCCCCATGACACCAGCCAGAAGCATGACGTTCAGCAGCATGGTTTGATGGGCAGGTTTCATGGGGCGGACATTTCAAGGTTGTGCCGTGCGTTACGCAGCATGACGACACTATCCAGTGTCTGTGGCAGGCCACACAACCAAAGCCGTGCGGGCAGATCCAGATGATGCGGCCCGGCAAAGGCCTGCTTCAACGCCGGGTGATCCAGCATGGACTGTGCAAGGGACGTTCCCTTCCCCGAACGGTCAAGGATCAGGAGATCGGGTGGCCGTGCAATCAGCAGTTCCATGGAAAAACGGGAAGATGACTGGTGCCCCATGATCGTTGCGTAATTACGAAAGCCGGCATGGGCAAGGACATCATCCGGAAGCGAGCCCTTATGGGTGACAAAGCCGTTGGCCGCATAGACGGCTGCTGTGGGATCGGTGGAACCAGGCTCGACCGAAAGGGAGGCCAGGCGCGTGGCAAAGGCCATAGCCAGTTGCTGCCCACGCTCAGGAACGCCGATGGCGTTGGCGACCGTCATGATCTGGACCGGAATATCCGTCAGGGATTTGGCGGGTGGCAGGGCTACAACCTGTGCGCCCCCTTCCCGCCCCGCCTGCATCGCGACGGCCGCGGTATAGATGCCACCCAGCACGACATCGGGATGGGATGCCACGATGCTTTCCGCCGTGGGTCGCAATACGGGAGCCTGTCGTGCCTGTTCGCACAGCACCGCGCTCCAGCAATCCCGGGCGAGCGGCGTAATACCGACGATCTGGCCCGGTTCGGCCAGCAGCAGCAACAACTGGTCGGTGCAGAGATTAAGCGAAGCCACGCGCGGGAGAGCCCTTGCCGGTGCCAACGGGACACAGGCAAGGAAACCGGCCATCATCCCTGCGACCACGCTTTTCATGTCAATAATTCAGCATGAAGCCGCCATAACCGGCGCGACCAGGCTGCAGATAGCCGATGGGGTCCTCGAACTGGCGGTTCAGCAGGTTGTCGGCGCGGGCATAGACGGAAACGTAGCGGTTGATTTTGTAATTGGCAGCCACGTCGATGGTGAAATAACCATGCCCCTTGGCGCATGTGCTGCAGGACTCGCTGCCAATAACCGGCAGATCACGCCAGCCACTGGTATACAGGATATTGCCCGAAAAGGTCAGGTCGCGAATGGGGGTCCATGTCGTATTGAAATTAAACTTGTGCTGGGGACGGCGTTGCAACTGGACGTCGTTCGTCTCATCCCGGGCGTGGGTCCAGGTATAGCTCAGGTTAAATTCCAGATTGCTCAGCGCCTTCCAGTTCAGGAAGGCTTCCACACCATACATCCGCGCCTTCGCCACATTGGCGTAGGAGTAGTTGTAGTCATATGATGAATCAATCGAAAGCGAGGACTGGATCAGGTTCCTGACCCGGTTGTCATACCAGGTTGCGCCGAAATTCAGACGGTCATGCAGCAGTTTCTGCTCAACACCCGCGTCATAGCCGATCAACTGTTCCGCCTTCAGGTTGGGATTGCCCTTTTCCGAATAACCCACACCCACCTGATTTGCGAATAACTGATACAGCGAAGGACCATGAAAACCGGAACCGGCGCTGGCCTTGATGATGGTTCCGGTGCCCGGCACATGGATTGCCGGGGCCACGCGCCATGTCACGTGGTTGCCGTAGCGCGAATTGGCATCATAGCGAATATTGGCCGCACCATACAGAATATGGTTCCAGTTCCCCTGATACTGCCCGTAACCTGCGGTCGTATCCATGCTGGCGGATGTATCGTATCCGCTGTCCCACATGCTTGAGGCCGTATGGCTGGTATTGAACGTATCATGGAAATGTTCGGCACCGATCAGAAGCTGGCCATACTGCTTGAAATTGAACGTGCCGTGCCAGTCCACCTTAAGTCGGCTGGAACGGTAATAATCCGGGTCTGGATTGACCGGGCTGCCGTAACTCGTGCCCGTCTCCGTCCAGCGGTTGCGGTTGGTCATGTAGCCAAGGCCAAGCACCTGATCAAAAAGCCCGTGAAAGGAAACCAGATGGGCCGTCCCGCGCACGATGGCCTCGTTCTGGTTGTTCTGTTCCCGCACACCCTTATCACCATACAGATTTTCACTTTGCAGGTCATACAGAGAGTAGGAATGATAATTGCTCTGTATCAGCCGTGCGGTCAGGCCAAGATCGAAATTATGGGTGACGTCATAACCCAGCCTGATATTGACGCCACGGTTGTCATTCCGGTTGCCTTCATGCCGCTGCTGCCGGTTGGCCCCATAATAACGCTCGATATAGGAAGGGATATTGTTGAACCCATCCATCCGGTAATGGGAGAATTCTACATTATAATGAAAACGTCCCTTGCTGCCGCGTGCGCCAAAGGTCTGATTGAAGGTACCATACCCACCGCCTTCGATACGGACAAACGGCTTGAAACGGCCCTGCCCCTGTGCCGTGGTAATGTCGATAACCCCCGCCATGGCGTCGGCGCCGTACAGGCCGCTCTGAGGCCCACGCAGTATCTCGATCCGGCCCATGCCGTCGGTTACAAACTGACCGGCATCGAACATGCCATTGGTGGAACTTCCGTCATTGATGTCCATGCCATCCAGGCGGACCTTGACCTCGTTGGAATTATTACCACGCATGAAAATGGATGACGTGCCCCCTGGGCCGCCTGTCTGGACCACGTTCAGGCCCGGTTGGCGTGCCAGAATATCCGTCAGGCTGCGCCGCTGCTGGGTCTGGATCTGCTTTTCCGTGATGATGGTCATGCTGGTGCCGATATCATCGGTGGAGGTCGGCCGACGGGCTGCACTGACGCTGATCAGTTCGGGAAGACCCGTATCCCCCAACGAAACAACGGCTTTCGATTTTTTATTCTCGATGACGTACTGATTGGCGGACTGTTTTTGCGGCGCGTGCTGTCTGACTGAATCATCGGCACGCGCCACTACAACCCCCATGGTCATCAACGTGGTGGAAGCAATCAGCAGATTACGGAATAGGATCATCTGGTTCAGGTCTCGCGGTCACATCATCGTTGCCACGAGAGCGCGCTGCCACAGGATTTCCGATCTGCACGGAATCCTGTAACACCACACCGTCAGGACACCCCGCCCGACAGTTCCCGGTCGCAACCATCATGACGGCAGGTCTCCTGGCTCACGGCGTAGCGTCCTGCACAACCTTCCCGGAAAACCGCGGTTTCCAGTGGCCCGGACCATGACATCCGGTAATGCAAGGACAGACCGTTTACAGTTGCGGGGGCAGCCGGAGCATTGGATCGCAATCCGCACTCTGTTCCCTTTTCATCCCCCCGAAAGGGGACACCGTCGGAACGGTTCTGATCGGATGGGGTGTTCTTGTCAACCCGCATTCAATCTTTCAGTATCCTGTCAGGATTGCTGTTATTTTCAGCCTGATTGATGAATCACAGGATATTTCCGATGAAACGTATCACGCCTTCCATGCTGACTTCACTGGCGCTGGATCTCCGTAACGGCTGGAGCATTGGAACATTTGGTGCGATCGGCGAATTCCATCATGTTCCGGATGATAGGGTCTGCCTCACCCCATGTCCTGACGGGCTGGAGATCGTCACCCAACGCGGTGCCATACGCATTAGTCCCAGCGAACCCTTGCATGCCCTTGCGTGGGACTCTCTCGTCGGAAAAGGCAGACGCTGGCGGCATAGCATGGCGTTATGCGGCCCGTTACAACTGACTGCGAAGCATACCCTGAAGGTTCTGGGAAAGGATGCGGACGCTGTCCGACCAGAGGATCGTGATGCGTGGCTGATTGATCTTGGAATTGGCGTGGGTCAGGTCCGGATGTGTGTAAGGACAGAAAATGCCCGCCTGGTTGAAGCCCTTGCTGTTGATACGGATGACCCATTGGCCGTCGTCACGGCTGCATTTGCGCTTCTGATGGAAGCCCAGCCCCACAGGGTCATGCTTTCGCCTGCTGGCAGGCTGGAGGTCTACCGACCCATTCCCGCGCCTGATGGAGACTCTCCACTCGGTGCCCATACCCACCTGCTGCCAAAACTGGTGAAGTTGAAACGGTCCTGCTCTGCTCTCGATCCCATTCCGGAAGGCTGGCAGCCTTTCCTGACACTTCATCCGGCGGCACCGTTCCGACCGTCCGATGATGATTCCCATGATTATGACCGGCTTGCCGATCTATCCTTTCTGCCGTTGCTTGAGGAATTCGGCATGGAGGAAGACTTGCAGGTTTCAGGCACATTCCAGGCCCATGTTCGTCAACATGGAACACCGGAAAATCTGAAAATACCCGCTACAAGACGTGGTCGCGCGCGCATGCATATCGAACTGCTTCGCATGGCAGCGCGGGCTCACGAGGGCATGGAGCGATTTGTGCCTGCCGACACGATCAAGAGCGCTACGGACTGCGGCTGATTCCATGACAGCGATCATGTTGCAGGGCACGGGATCCGATGTCGGAAAGTCCGTTTTGACGGCAGGTTTATGCCGGGTTTTCGCTAACCGTGGCCTGACGGTCCGGCCTTTCAAACCCCAGAATATGTCGAACAATGCCGCCGTGACGGTAGATGGAGGTGAAATCGGTCGGGCGCAGGCACTTCAGGCGCAGGCCTGCCGTATTGCCCCTTCCACCCTTATGAATCCGGTCCTTCTGAAACCGGAAAGTGATCATACAGCGCAGGTTATCGTCCGTGGACGCGCAAAAGGACACCTGCACGCTTCGAATTTTATCGGTGGCCGGGCCGCATTCCTGCCCGAGGTTCTGACCGCCTTCAGGACATTATGTAGCCAATCCGATCTCGTGATTGTCGAGGGCGCGGGCAGCCCGGCGGAAATCAATCTACGTCAGGGCGACATCGCCAATATGGGCTTTGCCAGAGCCGCGAATGTTCCGGTCGTCATGATCGGCGATATAGACCGGGGCGGCGTTATCGCGTCACTCGCCGGTACCCATGCTGTTCTTGATCCAGATGACCGTGAGTTGATCAAGGGATTCATCGTTAATCGCCTCCGGGGAGACGCCAGCATTTTCCAATCTGGGTATGACTTCATAGAAAAGTTTACCGGCTGGAAGGGGCTTGGCGTTCTTCCTTGGATAGACAGTATACGTGAACTGCCTTCTGAAGACAGTATTCCTGAAGATGTTGACTGTTCCGCGGCCTCACGGATCGAGATAGCCGTCCCCCTTATGCCCCGCATTGCCAATTTCGATGATCTTGATGCGCTGGAAGGTGAAACGCATGTAAAGATCACACGGATCCGGCCCGGGCAGCCCCTTCCCGCGTCCGCGCATGTCGTGTTCCTTCCTGGTAGCAAGGCGACAATAGCAGACCTGCAATTTTTCAGGCGGCAGGGATGGGATATTGATCTGGCGGGACACGTCAGGCGGGGTGGATATGTATTCGGTCTCTGCGGTGGCTATCAGATGCTGGGACAGACCATAAATGATCCCGACGGAATAGAAGGGAACCCGACCACGATACCAGGACTTGGACTTCTGGAGGTTGATACCGTTCTGACCCGTGACAAGCAGATCAACCAGACTTCAGGCATGACGCTTTCCGATAGCGCGCGATTCAGTGGCTACGAAATTCATTGTGGGGAAACAGTTCGATCACATCACCGGGTCATGCCCCTAATCAGATGCGACGACGGACGGTTGGACGGAGCAATAAGCCCGGACGGTCGTATTGCAGGCTGCTATGTGCACCGTCTGTTTGACATGACTGGCCAACGCGCGGCATGGCTGGACAGATGGGGCGCACGCTCCGATGGACTGGATTACACAGCGCGGGTGGAACGCGCCCTTGAAACCGTTGCTTCCATCATGGAAAGCAGTCTGGATATTGGAGGGTTACTGGCTATTGCCAGATGATCTTCTTTCGGTTTCAGGGCCTTGGTTCGTCAGGGCATCCAGACAGACAGGACAGAGACACCCTGTCTGATCATCCGTCGGAACCGGCAGGCCACGGGGCTTTTCCATGCACCAGCACGCACCTTCAGGCTGACATGAAAAATCAGCACCGCACTTTTTACACTTTATCATTCTGCGCCTTCTCGTTGTTACTATGACTGGATCAAACAGTCAGTCCGCTGGTTTGGCGTTCTGTCCGGGCCATCTCATGGTGGAGGGCATGCCAGTGTGCGAGATTGTTTTTGGCTTCTTGCACGAATGCCGAACGACGAACGGCCTTGAGAAACATACCCTGAACCAGACGGCCAACTCCGTATGTGGGCCGTTCAAACTGGATAAGCAACACTGCCCGATGATCCGATGTATTGTTCTGGACTTCATGAGGGTATGTGTCGTCAAACAGGATACATTTTCCATCCTGCCAGCATAACATTTGATCGTCTATCCGTATCCAGCAATCCCTGTAGTCCTGCGGCACCTGTAAACCCAGATGACAGGTTAACAGCCCTTTGGTCACTCCATTATGCAGCGGAATACGCGCACCAGGTTCAAGGAAAGAAACAAAGGCCGAGTTCAGTCCGGGAATGGCCGCAGCAAACCGTGCTGTGCAGGGCATCCGCCGGCAGTTCTCCAGAACGCAGTTCCCGTAGCCGTAAAGGAAAAATGACTTCCATCTTGTATCGGGTGCAATACGCGTATGGTCTGGCGAAATATCGCGCAGAGCGGGAAAACTGCTTACCCCTTGCGTCATAAGGATCCTGAATTCCTCTATAATCCGGAACGCCCGCTGTTCCATGTTGGAAATCCATGGGAAAAGACTGGTATCAAGAACTGGCGTATCGGGAACAAGGGAATTGTGTGCAATCAGCGTGTTTAATAGAGGCCGCACTTTTTTACCAACCCGAATGATAAATGGCCGACCAGCAACAGCATCCGACATGAAATCTATCCTTCTTTAGCCATCCTTTGGTTATTTTTAGTTACAAGATCCTGCATAGCTTGTGCTGGCGGAAAGAAATCACTGTGCCCCACTCGACCAGACTGTTGGATGGCAGACCACTCCGCTTCCGGGAGGCTCTGCTCCTTCCACAGCAGTTTCCATAATAATTTCGCCCAAAGAGAACCCGATACGCGACCTGGCAGACGCGTATGGTCCTGCCGTATGGATATTTTACCGCACACACGTGTTCGGCCGTCACGTCCGGTCGGCATGTAACCAAGCCATATCTCCGCGCATAGTGTGGCATCGTCTTCGGAAGAAAAATAAACGTTCTGGTCAACCAGGGTCGTATCGACCGTCGCCCGCCAGGGCCGTGCCATACCAGGCAGAACCGATAATGGTGTGGAAGCCACAACACGGTAATGACTGGAAATCTGCTGTTCGGTAATGTTCTGATCAAGATAGGTTACCGATCCTGATGTCGTCCTTCTCCCAAAGCGTTGTACATGATCCATCAGAAGCGGAACTGGCGCATTGATTTCGCGTATGAATGTTTCATGACACCAGTCTTTACCATCGTGATGCGTCATGGCGGGAATCAACGCTTCGTCTGCATCCTCGGCATTACCTGAATACAGGAATATCCAGCCTTCTTTCTCCCTACATCCCCAGCCTTCCGCGCGCGGCGGCATTTCTTCCAGAACCATATCAGGA
Organism: Novacetimonas cocois; assembly: GCF_003311635.1. Taxonomy (GTDB): domain Bacteria; phylum Pseudomonadota; class Alphaproteobacteria; order Acetobacterales; family Acetobacteraceae; genus Novacetimonas; species Novacetimonas cocois. Next base: position 105,513 of record NZ_QEXL01000011.1, read on the forward strand.
GAATAGCAACGGCCACTGCGTGCAAACTTGATCCCATGCAACGGACATCTGATAAAGGTTCCGCTGACCACGCCACGACTGAGTGGTACCTGACGATGCGTACACCGGTCATCAAGTGCGAACACCAGCCCTGCCTCTGGACGGACAATGACAACCGGTCTGCTGCCGCAATAAACCCCGATTGCTTTTTGATGTCTCAGATCTGCACTGCGCAAAGCGGGATACCATTGTGCATTGTGGTCCGGATCAAAAGGTTGCAGTAGAGTATCTGTCATGCCCATGACAATTCCTCCAAAATCTTGTTAATGGACGAAGGTCGCCGCCACGCAAGCACGTTGAACCTTCGCCAGGTCTGAAAGTGTATTGTGAACCTCAGGCGGTAATTGCCTACCGTCCTTATTGGTGAAACGCATTGTCGTAGACGGTGTAATAATCACGCGCCTTCGTGGACATTCTGATCGGATCTTATCTATCCATCGCAGCGCGCTATAGACATCCGTTGGAATCCGATTCAGGCCGTCCACAACTCCCAGAAGAAGGTCACAGCGCGGATTAAGATTAGAGAGCACCGATGGAAGTTCTGCGCCGCCGCGCACCATATCAATATGAAGGCCATTCATCGGCAATGACATGACGTGGGGCAGGTTACGCCAGAAGCCCCCACCTCCCCCGACGAAGACGAGGGATAGTGCATGTCCGGATGCCACCTCTGCCATGCTCCGCCATGCCAGTTCCATCGCCGTCTGGCGTTCTTTCGACATCGGACCAGCCGTTGTGACAGGTTCCGTAATCTGAACCCAGAAACAGCCTGCCGTGGCGAGTTCGTGCAGAATCTCGATGTACACCGGAAGAAGCTTCAATAACAACAGGACAGGGTCCGTGCCGTCAGTCCGGTCACATGCGGCAAGAAAGCTCACTGGCCCTAGAAGCACAGGCACAGTCGCGATCCCGCGTTGCCATGCATCAACAAATGCATCGCGGACAGGATTGCAGCATAAGTGGAAGAACGTCTGATCTGTCAGTTCGGGCATGCGCTTCCTGCCGCACTGAGGAGCCTTCCCCACACCCACCATCTGTGCTGTCTGCCACACGCGATGCCAGTCATCCGGGCAGGAATTGGACGCTACATGCGAGACGCCTGTACGCCGCTGCAAAGCGGTCAATGCGGGGGTATCAAAACCCGAGAGACCAAGCGTCCCGGTCAGTAGCATGAGGGTTCACCGCAGGTCTGCGCATCATCATGCCAGTTTGTAATTGTGGAAGTGCCATGTCGTTCAGCGACAGGCAAGCCTATGCAGTGCTGCAAAGCCGTGCTCCTGCCTCCGGTTCATCCCGCCCGGCGGCCGTGAGATCGACAGTGGCAGGTCTCCTGGCTCACGGATTATCGCAGATCGTGTCTACCTTCCCGTTGCTGATACAACAGTGGCCCATTCCCCTCAGAAAATGGACGACACGACCCCATACCGCTTACAGTTGCGGGAGCAGCCACCGACTGGCTTCCGGGATGGACCCTGCCGAAGCGGAACGGTGTTCCCTTTTCATCCGTTTGCACGGAACCACTGACTATATAGAAGGCGAATATGCCACCACCTTCCACTTTTCAGCAATGTTTTCCTTTCAATGCTGATCAGACGGCCAAGTACACTCTACGTCTTATCATATTCATACGTTTTATATGATTTAACAATAATATAAATTATTACTTTCTGTTCGTGTATTTATACTTAAAAAGTAATGCTGCTGTGCAGGCCGAAAATCGCTTCGTCACCTACGCGGCGCAAACCGGTCCAATCCGGCGCGCCGCCCGAAGGGTGCCATACGTACTGGAAATCAGGCTGCATGACCATCCACGGCGTAACCTGCGCCTGATAGGTCAGTTCAAGATGGTTTTCATTGCCCTGCACAAGCGTCTGGCTGTCGCGGTCAAATTGCCGCAGGCCGGAACTGGCGCGACCAATGCCCCAGCCCAGACCGATCGTGTCGTTATCGCGCCCCTTGAACGGCGCCTTAAGATTCAGGCCGGCGTCAATGGCGAAGCTGATCTGGTTACGATCACCGCCATTACCCGTGGCGCGTACGAACACGCCCACCGAGCGGGCCGATGTGAGCGACGGCCGCCAGATCATCTGGTCGATGATACCATACACCATCCAGTTACCCCGGTCCCAGCGCGGGGTCAGGTCACTTTGTGGCGTGGCTGCAGTGGCGTTGGCCACTGCTGCTCCTAACGAACCGCCATTGCGGTTGTAACGATAGTCGGCGAACTTCGCGGTATCATAGAACCCGCCCAGCTTGTACACGCCCGGCAGGCCAGGATTCTTGGTCACGTTCGACATGTCGGCCGGCTGCGGGTTAAGCGCGTATTGCAGTTCGGTCATCAGCAGGGCGCCGGTGCCCATGTTGAAATTGGTGCCGTTGGCGCCATCATAGGTCTGGCTGGTGGGATCGGAATTATAGCCACTGATGGAGCCGGTAGCCTGCTGGATGGGGGTAGAATTATAGCGGTTACCCGGCGGATTGTCGTCCGCTGCGGCAAACATGAAGGTGAACTTCTCGCTCGGCCGGTAGCGGATCCGGATGGCGGGAGACGACAGCGGCCAGGATGGCCCGCCGCCATACAGGTTGACCGAGGGCGCCATGGGCCAGCCGAAATTGGCGTTGAGGTAAAGCGAGGCGTAATCGCTGATCAGGAACTCGGTATCAAGATCCTGCTGGCCGATCTTTACGTCCAGTTTGCCGCCAAGGAAAGACTGCTGGTACCATAGTTCGAACAGGCGGGTGGAACGGTCAGCCTCAAATCCGCTGACAGGGTTGAAATTGGCCAGATGGTCCTGCGAGATCGAGCGTCCGCGTGTCTGCAGTGCGCTGACATTGAACAGCCCCCCCCTTCAGCCCGAACAGTTTCTCGGTATCGACGGTCAGCGTGGGCATGGTTACACCGTCGTAGGACGGGCCGGTGCCTGATCCGCCTGCACCATCATTACCAGAAGCCGAACCGCCAGTCCCGTTGCCCCAGAGTTCATCGACTTCCTGGATGTCGAAGCTGATGCCGTGCTTGTACATCCATGACCGCGCGCCCCACATATTGCCTAGCAGGTTACCACTGGTGTCGAGTTTATCGTCACCAGCCGCCTTCTCCGCAGCATCGGCTTGCGCGCGCTCCGAATCACGTATGGTTGCTGGGTCGATCTGCTCAACCAGCGGAGTGGAGTTGCCAAGGCGCGCCCGATCTTCCTCGATCTGGGTCTGAGGAGCCTGAGCATAAGCGGCTGAGTATGCGAAGAGACTTCCTACCAGAGTGGAATTGATAAAAAGCACACGAGCCGAGCGTCGCGTAACGCCCGGAGAGTCAAGAAATGTCATGGAGGGAGCCTGTCGGGGAAGCGTCGGTAAAAGGAGCAACAATTCCGAATGCAGTCATTTCCCGACTGGGAAACAAACACGCATGCCATCGCGACAGAGCGTCAAAGAAGAAAATGCATCACGCCTTGACCCGCCTCCGGCTCCACCCGCCCGGCGACATATCTGAACTCGACGGTAGGTCTCCTGACTCACGGGTCACCACGTTGCATCCGCCTTCCCAACCGAAGTCAGTGGCTGCTACCCAATCTGGTAGCTGAGGACACAATGCTCGCCGTCTACAGTTGCGGGGGCAGCTGTCGACTGAACTCCCGGGGAAATTACCCCAGCCAGAGTTATACGACATTCCCTTTTCACCCGTTCGCACGGGACCGTCGACTTGATAGACAGTGTTATAAAATTCTTATCCCCAAAAAGGCAAGACAGGATAATTAGAGAAATCCCTTCCTGATGGATATTGACCGCCTGCGCTTCGGCGTTTCACCTGCAGCCGTGGTAGTTCATGTCAAATTATGTCAGGCTATGCTCTTTTAGGAGTTTTAGATTAAGGGAGAGTAGATTATACCCCTGCAGGCCATAAACGCGGAAGCCGGTGAAATCCCGGCACGGTTGCGCCACTGTAAGCAGGTGTAGAACACAATTTTCTACCCGAAAGTCAGACCCGCGCATGGCTCCGTTCCGAGCGAAACAGGACGCATTTTTCTTGAGGAGTCGTATAAAATGTCTGATACTGCAATAGGTTCCCACGCTATCCCCTCTCCCGCGCCTATTCCCGTCAGAGAGATAGCGCCGTGGTTGGTTTTCGGCTTGCTGATGCTGCTGGCCCTTTATTTTGTCGGCGCAGAGGAAGGGGCGACATCAATTATTCCTGGCATGTATGTGCACGAGTGGGTGCATGACAGTCGCCATCTTCTGGGTTTCCCCTGCCACTGACATGGAAAACAGAATGATGGTCCGCACCCTACTTATTCGCGGAATGCTCGTCGGTTTTCTGGCCGGCATTCTGGTATTCAGTTTCGCAAAAGTTTTTGGAGAACCTCAGGTCGATCATGCCATTGCATTTGAATCTGCCATGGACGAGGCTAAAGCCAAGGCAGATCTGGAGCGAGGCATCCATGATGTTGAAGAGCCGGAACTTGTAAGCCGGAAACTTCAAGCCAGTTACGGATTGCTCACAGGTGTAATGGTTTACTCGACGGCGTTTGGCGGGCTTTTCGCTCTTGTATTTTCTTATGCAAATGGGCGCATGAAAAGCACAGACCCTCGTGTTGTGTCTGTTCTGTTGGCGATAACCGGGATTATTGCAGTATATGTGGTGCCAAGCATCAAGTATCCTGCCAAGCCGCCATCCGTAGGAAACCCGGATACAATCGGCATGCGGACAGAATTGTATTTTATAATGATGCTGGTCTCCCTACTGGGGATGATCGCAGCCACAATGCTTCAGGGACGCTTACGTCAGCAATATAATGCATGGACATCAACTTATCTTGCAGGCGCGTGTTATATTCTGATTGTCTTTACAACAGGCGAGTTACTTCCTGCGGTTAATGAAGTCCCCTCTAATTTCCCTGCTGATTTGCTCTGGAATTTCAGGATTGATTCCTTAGGCATGCAGATCATCATGTGGACCACACTGGGTCTAGGTTTCGGTGCCTTTACTGAATATGCAAATCGAAACCGGTTTGGATATCGTAATGGCGCTAACATTCAGCTTAATGCCCATTAAAATGGCTTGAAATTAAAAACGTGAGAACTGGCGTTGACTTGAAGTCACGCCAGATACTCAATGACAATTACGAGATTTTTCCGCGATATTTATGGGGAACTCGCCAATATCCATCACAACGTACTGTTTTCGGTTGCCGATTTCCCCATGCGCCAACAGGCGTAGGAAAGGGCGACAATCTCGCGACCAGATGGCGCCCTTCCCTTTTCTTTGCGCAAGCAGTCCAAAACCCGGCATCTGCCCTGACAGAACTACAGACTAATATTAAGCCCGACAATAATATCACGCGTCGCTGTTTCGTGCCCCAGTGTCATGGACACTATGCCCGCCACCTTCATATCGGCGCTACGCCACAATTCATCGTTCCAAACAAAGGAGCGATCAGCCCATGCTGATACGATTTAACCATGACTCGGGCTGTCCATCACGCCGACAGTTCGCCCTGCTGTCGGGCAAGAGCGTTGGCGATCATGGCCGAAAGCAACCTGAATGCTACGGCGTTAAGGCGTCATTGTCATCCCATGCCACACGCGTCCGGATGGTCAAGGGTCAGAAGCAGGCGCGTAACAGGAACCGGGAGATCCGAGATGGGCGGCGAACGGTGCAGTACTGCTCCTTTTGTCGACCAGCCGGGATATAACCGCCCTTTCAGAAGGGTGATCCAGCACGCTGGCGTATCATGGATGATCTCGCTGTCAGCATGTTTCCATTGAACCCCAGGGCCAGTGTAGGTGCACAGGAGGCGTAACGGAACATGGTCAACATGAAAGCGGCGGCAACTGTCGTGTCTGACCTTTTCCAGCCGGAAGCGGATTTCGGCCGTGCCCGACAGGCGCTGATAACGACAGGCAAGATTCAGGGCGTCGTCAGCAAGCGCCTGCGTGCCTGCCGGTAAGAAAGTTCGCAACTCGGTTTCAAGAATTTCAATGGTGCCCCGATGCAGAAACAGGTCCGGGCCGTGCGCATTCCACAAGGCCGCAGCCTGCATGATGTCCTGCCCGAGGTGACGTTCCTGCTGAACGATGAAACAGTCTTGCCTGTCAATGTTCTGGAACGGCATCGGGATAGCAGAAAGCGGACGGGTCGGACAGGACTGTCGCATGTCAGGGCCTTTAGGGATTGTTATATTATAACGTAACATATAGGTTCGGCGGATCGCAACCCAATGAATGGTGTCCGTCATGCGCGAAAGACTTCCGGTAACGGTTCTTTCCGGCTTTCTGGGAGCTGGAAAGACAACGCTTCTCAACCATGTGCTCAATAATCGCGAGGGCCGGAAGGTCGCGGTGATCGTCAATGACATGAGCGACGTGAACATTGACGCTGACCTGGTGCGCGACGGCAGTGACCTGTCCCGAACAAATGAAACGCTGGTCGAGATGAGCAATGGCTGCATCTGCTGCACGTTACGCGATGACCTGCTGCACGAAGTCCGGCGACTGGCGGAAGAAGGCCGCTTCGATTACCTCCTGATTGAATCGACAGGGATTGCGGAGCCGCTTCCGGTTGCAGCGACATTCGAGTTTCGTGACGAGGCGGGCGAGAGCCTGTCCGACATTGCACGGCTCGATACGATGGTCACGGTGGTGGATGCCGTCAACCTGCTGAAGGATTACGCCTCAACGGACTTCCTGCGCGACCGGGGCGAGACGGCAGGCGATAGGGATGACAGGGCACTGGTTGACCTGCTGGTCGAACAGATCGAGTTTGCCGATGTGGTGGTGCTGAACAAGATCTCGACCGCCACAGCGGCGCAGCGCGAGGCCGCGCGGCAGGTCATTCAAGCCCTGAATGCCGATGCGGATATTATCGAAACCGATCAGGGCATCGTGCCCTGCGCACGCATTCTGGATACGCACCGCTTCGATTATGACCGGGCGCACAAACACCCGCTCTGGTACAAGGAACTGTTCGAATTCCACGACCATGTTCCCGAGACCGAGGAATATGGCATCCACACTTTCGTCTGGCGTGCCCGCCGCCCGCTGGTGCCCGAACGCTTCAAGGCCTTTATCGACTCTTCCTGGCCGAGCGTGATCCGGGCGAAGGGCCATTTCTGGCTAGCAACCCGCCCGGACTGGGTGGGCGAACTGGGACAGGCGGGCGCACTGGTGCGCACCCAGGCCATGGGGCGCTGGTGGGTGACGATACCCAAAAACCAGTGGCCGGACAGTGATGAATGGCGCGACCTGATCCTGTCGAAATGGGACCCGGTTTATGGTGACCGTCGGCAGGAGATCGTATTTATCGGCACGGCAGAAATGGATGATGCCGCCATTGCCGCAGTGCTGGATGCCTGCCTTGTGCCCGACTTTGATGGGCAGCAGTTCGATCCGTTGCTGTTTGCCCATCTGCCTGACCCATTCCCCGCCTGGGGGCAGGGAGAAATGGCGGATGCGTAAGGTGACGGAAGATAACGAACGGACATTACGCCACGAGATGTGGCGGCGGTATGCAGGCAATGACTGGGCCGCCTTTGACGCGCTGCCCCCAGCAATCCGCCAGCGGGTAACAGCGCATGCCTATGATGCCTGGTCGGTCAATGTGATGATGCTGTGGCAACATTACAAACGGCTTTATGGACGCACGATGCGCGCCGAGCGCGCGCTGATCCGGTATCTTGATTATTGCGAACGGCTGGAGCGCGAAGCTTTCGCGTCACGCTACAGCGCAGCCTACGGCATGGTCCTGCCGCATGACGCCGCCTGCGTGTCAGTGCTGAGGTAAAATCAGTATTTTACTATCATGGCACTCGTATTTTCAGAGAGCATCCTCATTGGGATCGCCAGCCTGAAAAATAATCCGATGCTGCCCGTTGGGACGATTATGCCTGTAGAGCGTTCAATGGAAATTTCGTGCCTTAACCACGATATTTTCTCGCAAGCGACCCTGCTCAGGGTCGGAGAAATCGTGCAACGACCGATTTCCCACATCGGCCAGCAGGAAGGAGAGATCCACAATCTCACGCGTCACGAGATGCACCACCTCCCCTTCCTTCTGCAACCGTCCGACAACCCCCAGCATCTGGCCTGACAGGACCATCCGGCGGAAACGCTCGAACATATCGGGCCAGATGATCACGTTGATCGCCGCCGTTTCGTCCTCCAACGTCATGAACACCACGCCCTCGGCTGAACCGGGCCGCTGACGAACCAGCACCAGCCCAGCCACCGACAGGCTGCTCCTGTCCCGGGCCTCCAGGGCCTGCCGGCACGTCACCATCCCGCGCTCGATAAGATCGGCACGCAGGAAGGCCAGAGGATGATCCCGCAGGGTCAGGCCCGTGCGGTTGTAATCGCGTGCGACCTCGGCCCCGTCGCGCATGGGCTGGAGCAGCACGTCGGGTTCTTCTGCTTCACGCACGACGGCGGCTGCGGCAAACAGCGGCAGGGGTTCGTCACGTAATGCCTTGATCGCCCACAGCGCCTCACGCCGGGCCAGGCCCAGCCCTGGCCGGAAGGCGTCCGCCTCGGCCAGATGGGTCAGGGCCGTCCCCTTCACCCCTGCCCTGCGCCACAGATCGTCGACCGAGGCAAAGGGCCGGTCGCCCCGCGCGGCTACGATCCGGGCGGCCTCCTCATTGGCCAGCCCTTTTACCAGGTTCATGCCCAGACGGACGGCAAACAGCCCGTCATCCCGCTCCGGGCCTTCGAGCGTGCTGTCCCAGCGCGAGGCGTTGACGCAGACCGGCCGGATCTTGACCCCATGCTCGCGGGCGTCGCGCACAAGCTGGGCCGGAGCGTAGAAGCCCATGGGCTGGCTGTTCAGGAGTGCTGCCAGAAACACATCCGGATGGGTGCATTTCATCCACGATGACGAATAGGCCAGAATGGCGAAGCTGGCCGCATGGCTTTCGGGAAAGCCGTAACTGCCAAACCCCTCCAGTTGCTGGAAGATGCGTTCGGCAAAGGTCTCGGGATAACCCCGCGCCGTCATCCCCTCGATCAGGCGCGTGCGGAAGCGCGAGACCGTGCCGGCGTTCTTGAAGGTGGCCATGGCGCGGCGCAGCTGGTCGGCCTCGGATGCCGAAAACCCGGCACACACCATGGCCACCTGCATCACCTGTTCCTGGAACAGCGGAATGCCCAAGGTCTTCCTGAGCACCTTTTCGAGTTCCGGCGTCGGGTAGATTTCCTTTTCCTGTCCGGCCCGCCGGCGCAGATAGGGATGCACCATGTCGCCCTGGATGGGACCGGGCCGGACGATGGCGACCTCGATCACCAGATCATAGAACACCCGGGGCCTGAGACGCGGCAGCATGGACATCTGCGCCCGGCTCTCGATCTGGAACACCCCGATCGTATCGGCCTTCCGGATCATGGCGTAGGTGCGCGGGTCCTCGGCCGGGATGGTCTGCAGCGTGTAATGCTGTCCCTTGTGTTCGCCCAGAAGGTCCAGCCCCTTCTTCATGCAGGTCAGCATGCCCAGCGCCAGCACATCGACCTTCATGAATTTCAGGACGTCGATATCGTCCTTGTCCCATTCGATGATCTGGCGAGCGTCCATGGCCGCCGGTTCGATCGGCACCAACTCATCCAGTCGATCATGGGTCAGGACAAACCCGCCGGGATGCTGCGACAGGTGACGCGGCACGCCGATCAGGCAGCGGGCCAGATCCAGCGTCAGCCGGATGCGCCGGTCGGACAGGTCGATCCCCGTTTCATCCAGCGCGTCCTCATCCAGCTTGCGCCCCCAGCCCCAGATCTGGCCGGACAGGGTGCGGATCAGGTCTTCGGGCAGGCCCATGACCTTGCCGACATCGCGCAGCGCCCCCTTGGCACGGTAGCGCGTGACCACCGCGGTGAGGGCCGCATGGTTGCGACCATAATGGCCGTAAATCCACTGGATCACCTGCTCCCGGCGCGCATGCTCGAAATCCACGTCGATATCGGGCGGCTCGCGGCGCTCTTCGGAGACGAACCGTTCGAAGAGCAGCGACGTCCGTGCCGGATCGATGGCGGTAATGCCCAGCACGTAGCAGACAGCGGAATTGGCTGCCGATCCCCGCCCCTGGCACAGGATGCCCTGCGATCGGGCGTAACGGACGATGCTGTGGACGGTCAGGAAATACGGTGCATAGTCCATGCGCCCGATCAGGGCGAGTTCATGGCTGAGGGTTTTCCTGACCTCGGGCGGAATCCCTTCGGGATAGGCCGCTGCCGCCCCTTCCCAGGTCAGGGCTTCGAGCGCCTGCTGCGGCGACTGGCCCGGGACGGAGACTTCATCAGGATACTGGTAGGCCAGGTCATCAAGGCTGAACCGGCAACGGGCCACGATCTCACGGGTCCGGTCGATCGCTTCGGGATAGCGACTGAACAGTCGGGCCATTTCTGCGGGCGGCTTGAGGTAGCGGTCCGCATGGCGCTCACGGGCAAACCCGGCCTCGTCGATGGTGGTATGGTTGCGGATGCAGGTTACCACATCCTGCAGGATGCGCCGGTCGTGGGTGTGGAACAGCACGTCATTGGTCACGATCGCTGGCACCCGTGCCTGATAGGCGAGGTTCGCCAGTTCATACAGCCGCATCTGGTCATTGGGCCGGCGCCGCAGGGTCAGTGTCATATAGGCCCGGTCGGCAAAGGTGTCCTTCAGCTTGCGCAGATGCAGGGCGCAGGCATCATCCGCCGTATCCGGGAGCAGGATGACAAGAAGGCCTTCACCCCATGTGACCAGATCCTCCCAGAGCAGATGACACTTCCCCTTCCCGGCCCGGGCCTTGCCAAGGCTCAGCAGTCGGCACAGGCGACCATAGGCGGCCCGGTCCGTCGGGTAGACCAGCACAGGCGCAAAATCAGCGAGGTCGAGACGGCAGCCCACGACCAGGCGGATGCCCGTCTCTTTCGCGGCCACATGGGCCTGCACCATGCCTGCCAGGGAATTGCGGTCGCAGATGCCCAGCGCTTCAATGCCAAGGGCCTTCGCCTGCTCGAACAGTTCAATCGGTGAGGACGCGCCGCGCAGGAAGGAGAAATAACTCGTCACCTGCAGTTCGGCGTATGGCACGCTCATTCAAAGAGACCGTGCAGGAACCAGCCCTGCGAACCGGTCTCGCCATGTTCGCCATCCCCGGTCCGGTAAACCCAGAATGTCTCGCCGCTGGTATCTTCCACCCGGAAATAGTCCCGCACGGTGGTCAGTTCGGCATCCCCTTTCCACCATTCGCCAAACATGCGCTCAGGGCCATCGGCGCATCTGATCCGGCGGCGGATGCCACGCCAGATGAAAAAGACCGGCGGATGGTCGGGCAGCACCGCCATGGTCTGGATCGGCTCGGGACGAGGCAGCAGGCGCGTGGGGCGCGGCCAGTGATCCGGCCACTCCCGTGCTTCCTCGGGTGCAAGGGCGGGCACGCGGCAGACAGCCCGTTCCGGCACATCGCTTTCCACCGGGGCGAAGCGATACAGGGCCTGCGTGCCGACACGATTGGCCAGGGTATCGATCAGGTCGGAGACGTCGGCCTCTTCTTCCTCGATCAGGGCGGATACACCCTGGCGGTGCAGGATCGGCTCGGCCAGCGACGCGGTCAGCACCATGCGCTCGATCCCGAAGCCCGGATCGATGGTCTCGATCCTGTCACAGAGCAGACGGGTCAGGCGTCTGACATCCCGTACCGGCATGGCCGTGGCCACGCGGACGGCCTCGGTGCGGCTGTCCACCCGGTGCAGCAGCAGGTCGAGGCGGCGCACGCCCTGCTCGCGTTCCTCCAGCCCGGCGCACAGGGGCGGCACGAGTTTGGTGATGTAGCGGGCTATGGTCTCGGCCGCGCTGATCGGTTCGGCAAAGTTCCGGCTGACCTGCACCGGCGCCTGCAGCCGGACCGGGACAATGGCTTCCGCCTGTCGTCCAAAAGCCTGGTCCAGCCTGCGGGCGACATCCGGGCCGAAGCGCAGGGCCAGCGGCGCGCGCGGCATGCCGGCCAGCGGGCCGATGCGTGACACGCCCAGCCCATGGAGGCCATCGATGATATCCACCGGCAGGCGCAGGGCTTCGATCGGCAGGTCGGCAATCACTGCTGCCATCTCACCCGGCGGCACGATGGTGATGCGTCCCCGGTCATAGCGCGCCAGCGCATGGGCCGCACCCCATGTATCGGCAATCGCGGCCCGGGCCGTGATCCCGGACTCCTTCAGGCGTGTGATCATGTTCTCCAGCATGATGGCCTCGCCCCCATGCAGGTGATCTGCACCCGTCGTATCCAGCACGATGCCGTCTGGCGGATCGGGGGCCACGATGGGGGCGATGCGGTGCTGGAACCATAGCGCCAGCCGCTCCAGCCCAGCCCGGTCACCGTCCGGGTCGGCATCCATGATGACCAGATCGGGATGGAGCGCCTGCGCTTTCGCGACAGGCGTGCCGGGACGCAGGCCCAGCCTGCGGGCGGCGAGATCGACCGACAGGATGACCCGTCGCGTCCCTTCCCGCCCGGCCAGCACCAGCGGGCGGTCAGGCGCGGGCGCGTCGGTTCCCAGCCGCTTCCTGAGCCGCTCTGTCGGCCAGAGCGGCAGGTAGAGCGAGACGACACGGTGCCAGTCTCCCTTTGGCATCACAGGCCTCCACTTCAAAATCGGCGCATTCGCCCGCGCGGACACGGATGAGTTCCAGCAGCCAGCGGGACCGGCCGACGCCGGGGACCGGCAACGACACGGATGGCAGGACCGAGACCCGCCACCGGGTGACCGACGCCGTGGGTTGGCCGAAATCGGCCGCATCCGTCTGCCGCCGCCAGCGTCGTATGGCAATGCCCAGCGCGCCGGATGTCTCGGCCGCCAGCTGCAGGCGGCGTGAGGCGGTCATGGACAGGCGGGCCACCTCGGCCACGACTGCACCCAGCCCCTGATGGCGCAATGCCTCCTCGAAACAGGCCAGGACATCGACGTCCGAACTGGCCGCGACATAAATGGTCCGTCGTGCCGACAGCCCGACCTGCTGCAGTGCCGGGGCATACAGGTCCTGACGGGTGGCGATCCACAGCACCTTGCCCCGTGTCCGCGCTGCGATTCCGGCAGAAAACAGCCCGGATGCCGCCGCATTGAGGGCATCATGACCGCCGCCTGCCACCTCATGCAGCGCGCCCAGCGCCAAGCCGCCATCCGGCAGGCGACCGTCGATCTCGGGCATGCCGAAGGGCAGCACGCCCCGCCTCCGCCGGCCCTGGCCTTCGAGGCGGCTGACCTGTGCTCTCAGCGCCTCCAGCGCGGGACGGGGTTTGGGTGCGGGCATGGGGTCGGACAGTCCATTCGGATGTTTCTGGCACGGAATCAGTGATTATGTTCGTTATTTGTTCTGTCACGGTGACGAATGTCAACCCATTCTGGAAAAGCGGCTGTGATCCGGACGCGGGCACAAGCCCGCCACACGGCCAGGCTTGATGAAAACTGTCTGGATTGCAGGGGTTTATCAGGAACAGTCCAGCCGTCCCCGTCCTGCAGGGTGGATACCGTCCGGCAGGATACCCATTATTGGACTCGCGAAAGGATGGCGTGATGTGCAACCTCTATGCGATGACCAGCAGCCAGCAGGCGATCCGGGAGGCGGCCCGGGTCATGACCGACCGCACCGGCAATCTCCAACCCCTGCCCGAGATCTGGCCCAACACTCTGGCGCCCATCGTGCGGAACGCGCAGGACGGGCGTGAACTGGTCATGGCGCGCTGGGGCATGCCCACGCCGCCGGGCTACCTGAAAGGCCACAGGGTCGATCGGGGTGTGACCAATATCCGCAATCCCACCTCGACCTGGTGGAAGCGCTGGGAAGGTATCGCGCATCGCTGCCTGGTGCCGCTCACGGCCTTTTCCGAACCGGAGCGCCTGCCGGATGGTACCAGCAGGCCCGTCTGGTTTGCCCGCAGCGATGGGGAGCCGCTGGCTTTCTTTGCGGGAATCTGGTGCCAGTGGACGTCAGTACGAAAACTGGCGGATGGCGAGACGACGGATGACCTGTTCGGCTTCCTGACCACCACGGCCAACCGGGAAGTTGGCGCCATTCATCCGAAAGCCATGCCGGTCATCCTGACCCGGCCGGAAGAACTGGACCTGTGGATGAATGCGCCCTTGGACGATGCGCTACAACTGCAACGTCCTCTGCCCGACAACGCCCTAAAGATGGTACATGCTCCCCCGGTAGGCAGTTATTAAATGTCGCCTTTGCGGGAAAAGCAGAATGACCGCTCTGGAGCCGCAACAGGTGGCAAGCTGCCGTCCTTGTGGCAGTAATGACCTATGACCGATGCTGTAGAATCTGGACGAGCGATGTCGCAGGGCCCATTGATGAGTGGTCGGAAGCCGTCTACGCGGCCCTTCACACTTGGGATATTGCCCGCGACGGTGAATGGACGCGCTGGGAGCCTGGCTATCTTTTGCTCACGATCAAGCGCGTAGATGGCCGCGAGATAGAACCTGTCGTGCTTTACACTGCTGACGAAGAATTGACAGTCAGTTTCGGATACTGGGTGACACACGACCCAGCCCCATACGAGCTTTGGGACGCTGAAGCAGATGTTATCGCAGAATATGCCAAGTTGCTCGTCGCGCAATGGCTGAATGGAGAGATACGCACAGCCGTTGTTACCGACGCGAACGGCAAATGGTGTGGGACCACTACGATCAAGCAGGGAGAACTTGGGCCTCAGTTGGAGGCCACTGCGCGATGGGTGCGTGGTTCCCATCCGGAGCAGGTGGAAGTTCGCACACCAGCAAAAAGCGACTGGAAGATTTACCCTGTGGATCCAAATTGGCTAAAACTGCCTGTGCTCTCGTCCGATCCGCTTCCGGGATAGAAATACGTCATAGTCTACTTGGAGGCGACTGCCGCTTGTCTGCCCCTGCATCACTGTGCCGTCTGTCTGCCGTGGGAGGGGCAGCGGTCTGTCTTCTTCGAGGCAAAAACAGTGAAAGCGGACGTCTCCGCCAATACCGGCGGGGTTCATTCAAAAGCCCGGACTGCTTCGTTGTCCAGAAAACCTGATGACGCGGGCAGTCCGAAGGGTAAAGGAACGTGCCTCTGTTTCCGCTCGATTTGCGAACGAACTCGGGTTAATGCCATAGTAGACTGCCGCTTCGGGTCCATCACTGAAACGATGAACGCGCAACCGGCCGAACCATGTGCCGGATTACGCGATGCTCAGCAAGATATTGGAAGTTCAAAAGGTCGGTCGGTTTGAACGCCTTGAGGCGTCGCGGATTACGTTCACGAAGGCCCTGCTTGTTTTCGGCGAAAACGGCTGGGGAAAGTCTACACTGGCGGATCTCCTGCGGTCCGCCGCGACCGGGTCTGCCGCGATCGTAGAAGGCCGGGAGACGCTTGCAAGCGCCGGCACTCAGAAGGTCCGTCTTCTTTTCGAAAGGCTGCCAGCAGAATATTCTTTAGGAGTATGGACAGGTCACAGGCCGATGATAGCGGTGTATGACCAATGTTTCATTAACGATAACGTCTATTCCGGCGATGCCGTGTCCTTGGATCATCTCAAGCGACAATATGGTATCGTGATTGGATCGACCGGAGTTTTGCTGGTTCGAGCTATCGACCAATTGACCGATCAGGTCAATGAATTCGATAAAGCTTTCCGAGATGCCGAGGCGATCATAAATGCGGCTTTGCGAACGCACAACGTTCAGTTGAAGCTCCCAGCCTTTGTTGCTCTCGAAACCGACGATGCAATCATTCGCTTAATCGACGAGAAGACAACCGAAATCGGGATCGTTGAGAAATCGGCAGAGATCGCCCGACTAACGCTTCCTGACGCCTTGGACGTGCCGACTGAGGCCGCTATCTTTCAGAATGTCCTTGATCGTGGAATTGACGACATGGCCACTGGCGCTCATCAGGCGCTTCATGATCACATTGCAAAGCATAGCAGGCAGCTTGCAAAGGGTGATGAACTTGTCTTGCCCCAAGAGGCATGGCTTGAAGCTGGGCTACAATATCAGAACTCGGATAAATGCGCCTTTTGCGGCCAGTTTTTGGCAGATCGTACGCTTATAGATATCTATACTGTATTCTTTAGCAATCAATACAAACTCCTCTCAGCTGAGGTTCGCAAGCGGCGCGCTACGCTTCAGCGTTATATTAATGGAGATTTTAAAAAACAGGTGCTGGGTAAGCTGGCAGAGAACGCGAGCCGTTGGCAGGCTTGGTGTACCCTCACAGGGGTACTGGCGCCAGAAGACAACAGCGATACAGTCAAAGAGTTGATAGGAGAGCTGGAGGAGTGCGCACGCGCCCTCAACCGTTTTTTTGAATTGAAACAAGAAGATCTAGCTGAGCCAGTAGCTCATCCAGATTTGCAAAATACACTTGCGATCTGGAGCGAGCGAAGGAAAGGTATTCTCACGCTAAACGAAGAAATTGAGGCCCATCGTACAACGCTCAATGCTTTGCGTGCAAAATACGCGGCGGGTAATCTTGGCAACCTGAAAGCCCAGCTTGCACTCTTGAACGCGCGGCGCCTCCGGGCCGACGCGACAATTCAAACGGCCGTTCTTAGCAGACAGAAGGCGGATGAGAATAAGACCCGTTACACAAACGAGCGTGCCAGACGTCGAGCCGAGTTAACTACATATTCTAATACTGTAGCGACGACCTTAGGTGGAAATATTAACACCTATCTACATAGACTGGGAGCTGGGTTTGAAATCGACTACCAGAAGCCAAATTTCCGGAGCAAAGAACCGGCTGCAGAATATCACATTTTGATAAAGAATGTACGTGTTCCTCCACGAAGCGGTGACGACAATATTGCTCAACCAAGTTTCCGGAACACTCTGTCAACGGGTGACAAATCGGTTTTGGCTCTCGCGTTTTTCTTGGCATCACTAGCATCGGACTCACGTCTTGCGGAAACGATTGTCGTTTTGGACGACCCGTTTACAAGCCTTGATGAATTCCGCCGAACATTCACGGCAAACGAAATCAAGAAATTGGTTTCTAAATCCAAACAGGTCATTGTCCTCTCCCACGACAAGGCCTTTCTTAGGCTCCTATGGGAACGCATCGATCACGCTCTTATTACATGTGTTGCCGTTCAGACCGGCGCACCGGGCATCTCAACGCTGACGCGCTTCGATATAGGGACTTCGACCCTGCCGCGGCACGAAACCGAGCGTACAAAAATGCTCGACTTTCTCGACGACACTGTTGGCGATCCGTCCGAAATCCGCGCGTTGCTCCGCAAGGTATTGGAGTATTTCTATAGACAGGCAGACCCGCAGAGCTTTACTCAGAGCGAAACGCTGGACGGCATCATCCGAATCATGAAGAGTGCTCCGGCAGATTATGTTTATAAGGCAGCTTTAGAAACACTAGAAGAAATCAATTTTTATACCAGGAATTTCCATCATGCCCCGGTATCTGGAAGCGTGAACGAGGAAACGAACGTCGAGGAGCTTAAAATCTACTGCCGAATGGTCCGTGATCTTACGCGCGGTGCCGTATGATATTGTGCAACAGATCATTAGATACTTTGTTGTACGTCACTATATGACATCGTCTTGAGAGGCACAGTTTGACCACACTCCTTTCCTGGGTGTCTTTCAGCGACACCGGAGAATCCCCCGACAAGCCCCGCGCTGTCTATCTCGCGTCTGACAGTAGGATCACTTGGAACACCGCCGACCGTCGCTGGGACAGCGGTCGCAAGGTATTCGCGGTAACAACCGCGCCACATCTCTTCGGATTTTGTGGCGATGTCGTCCTTCCGAGTCTTATCCTAGGCCAGGTGTCGGCGGCGATCGAGGCGGGCATCTTGATCGATCCACTTGCGACGGCGGACGAACAGCACCAAGCGGTGCTCGGCGCGGTTCGGCGCTGCGTAGCGACGACTGTTGCGACACCATCCCTCGACTTCACCATCCACCACCTGACGCGCTCGGCTGATTGGCCGAATACGGAGTTTCGTGCATGGAGAATTGATTACAATGTCACCGAACGGCAGTGCACGTCGTCGCCTATCGCCATTCCCGCGACTACCGGGCTTATTGAGTCTTTCGGCACAGGTCAGGATGCAGCAAGAGTGCATCGGACCAAATGGTTGGTCTCCGATATCGGCAACCGCAGTCGGGCAATCCTTTCCGCATTCCAAGATGCTATCATCTCGGGCGACGATCCCCTGTCTGGAGGCGCGCCCCAATTGGCGGCGCTTTACACCCGTGGTCCGCCCGAACAAATCGGCCTCGTCATCGGAGAACGTCGGTTCCTCAATGGGCTGGAGGTAGAGGTGTCGCCAATGCTAAATGCGGTCGAATGGCGAGACCAGCTTGGGCAGAGGGTTGATCCGGTAACGGGCCTCTTGAGGTCGGGTGCGCGGCGCTTTGTTCGCCCAGGTCGAATTTAGTCTTACGCCCGCCGAGCACTGCACCGCGCCGGGATCGGCATAGACCAACGTTCGTACTTCGTGCGTTCATGTCCGCTTTCTGGAATCGAAGATTTAGCCGGCAAGGTCTGCGAAGAGGCGCAGCCTGCCTGTCTGTATCCTTGATGCGGATAAGCAGTTGAGCGGGAAACGGAATAGCCGGTTTTAAGCTCGCTTAGCATAGCTCTATATCTTGATGCGTCGTGGTTGAGACGTGTATTGAAAAACGGCATTAGCTTTTGCCAGAGCACCCTCCAGAAGGTCGACAGCAACTGCTTTGCCGCCGTGTATGTTCGCTTGAGACGCGGATTGACTGCAAAAGGCGTCTCAAAAAGGGAACACACAGGCCAAGACCACAATTTCCGAAAAAAATGCCGAATAGCCCCATAACCAGCGAGAAGGGCACTATCGTCTATGCAGCAAAGATAGCATTCCGTGCCTCGCCAAATGCGCGTCAGATTTTCCGGGGTGAGAAGTTTGACCTGGTCGCCGCGACTTAATCAAGGATCGCACGCCCTTCCTCGTCCTCGCTCACCCGCTGGCGCGGCGGAACCGCTTCTCCATGCAGTTGGGAGCGCAGATCCTCCCAACATTCCTGAAAGACGTTCCAATTGTAC
This sequence comes from Novacetimonas cocois, assembly GCF_003311635.1. Taxonomy (GTDB): domain Bacteria; phylum Pseudomonadota; class Alphaproteobacteria; order Acetobacterales; family Acetobacteraceae; genus Novacetimonas; species Novacetimonas cocois. The sequence continues at coordinate 124,564 of NZ_QEXL01000011.1, forward strand.
TCGTCGTAGGTTCCTTTGAAGATAATCGGGCAGATTTCAATACGGGGGAGATCAGACCCATTTCTCCCAGCATCAATCGCCCGCCGCAGCATCTTTGCCCACATGGAATTCACGCAGTCGACGCAGCCGATTTGCTGCTCGACCAAGGGAGACACAAATAAGCGGCTAGAGGGTGTTATGCACATTGGGCGAGCATAGCTGCATTTCTAAGCATGAAACATGCGAATGCGATGACATGGAGACTTGCGAGGGGTGAGGCATAACGCTCGTAATCTTTGACGAGCCTACGACAGCGTGTTGCCCATGCGAAAGATCGCTCGACAACCCATCGGCGCGGCAGCAGGACAAAGCCACGTTTGGCTTCGAGCAACCTGACAAACTCAAGGGAGATCCCTTGGGCCCGTACTGTCCCGGTAGTTTTCTCGCCGGTATATCCCTGATCGACATAGGCCAGTTCAACGCTCTTGTCCGTTGCATCCTGAATGGCGGCGGCAAGACGTCCGACCTCGGCGCGATCATCCCGACTGGGTGGTGTGACATGCAGGGCTAGTAGGTGCCCAAGCGTGTCCATGGCCATGTGCAGCTTTGATCCCTTTTTGCGCCTGGCTCCATCATATCCGGCGCGGGAACCGCTTTCCGGCGTCGAACGTAATGTCCGGCTGTCGAGAATGGCTGCCGTTGGCTCCGCCCTGCGGCCAGAAGCGATACGCAGCACGGCACGCAGATCAGACACCAACGCATCAAAACAGCCTGCCTCCATCCAACGACGGGATTGCTGGTAGACCGCTGACCACGGCGGAAGGTCGTTCGGCATGGCCCGCCAGGCTATCCCGTAGCGGATCACGTAACGCAATCCATTGAACAGTTCGCGCAATGCGTGATGTCGTTGTTGCGCATCCTCGCGCATCAGGACCAGATACGGGACAACCAGAGACCATTCTTCGTCCGATACATCAGAGGGATACGGTTTGCGTGCAGGCATCATCCCTTATTATTGCACCACGCAGGCACGAAAGTACATAACACCCTCTAGCAGCCTGTCGGGTTGGGCATTTTGCGGCTGATAACGCCGAGGCAGACCCGGCTTATGCTGCGTGAAGCCGAGCCATTCTTTTGCAGTTGTATGCGAGAGCGACGAGTGTCCATTCGGTCGTAACTTTTGCAAGGCTGCGCAGACTGAATCTTCTGAACCCCATGATGCTTTTGATAATTCCAAAGACCGGTTCAACGGTCTGTTTTCGTAGTCTGTAAACATCTCCGGCTTCTGTGGTTTCCAGCCTGTCCTTCATGGCTAGCCGCCAGGGTTCGGTTATCCGGCGTGGCTCCTTGTTTTCAGGAGGTGGCCGGAAATCATATGGCCTGCGGGCGCGAAGCCGTCCGATGGCGACCAGCGGATCGATGCCTTTTTTCCGCAGGTCCCGGACTGCCTGCCCGTTGGCGTAACCGGTGTCGGCGAGCACTGTCTTTGGGAGACCGATCGTGTTTTCCATCGACAGCACCGTGCTGGTAAAGGACGGCGCGTCCGCTGACGTGGCGACAACGCCGGTTGTCACGATCAGCTGGCTGCCTTCAGCGCAGACCACAGCCTGAGCATTGTAAGCCTGCCGGAACTCATGGGCGTCCGAACGCCGCATGAGGCGGCTGTCCGGATCAGTCAGGCTGATCTGTCTCTCGGGTGGTGGTTCATCATCGGGCGGTTTCGGCGCCCGGCCGCGACGCCCTGTTTTTGCGTCATAGACGGCTTTCTTTTTCTCGTATGCCGGTCGCGCCGCCTCGGCCTGAGCCTTCGCGTCAGCTTCCAGCCGGGCGCAGGCTTCATCCAGCTTCGCTTTCAGCGTTTCCCGGCGGGCAAGTTCTTCCGGCAATGCCTGCGGATCACTGTCTGTGGCGTCCGCGTGCTCCGCCTGTTCCATCAGTTTCGCGATATCCACCCCCAACTGTTCACGCAGGGCCCTGATCCGGTCGTAGCGCAGGGAGCGGTATTTCGAGGCGTCGGCATCAATCTTCGTGCCGTCGATCGACACCACACCCAGACGCAGCAGGCCCGTCTCGCGCGCCAGAAGCAGGACCTGCGCAAATGCAGCTTCAATGGCCGTCCGGTTCGTTCGGCGAAAGGCGGCAATCGTGTCGTGATCCGGATGCAGGTTCGCCGCCACGAAGCGCACCCCGATGTCACGATATGTCGCCCGCTCGATCCGCCGTGAGGAAAAAATCCCGTTCGCGTAACTGAAAATCAGAAGAGCCAGCATCAGCCGCGGATGATACTGCGCCTTGCCACCCGTGCGCACCGGCACGCAGAACGCGGTCATCGGAACCCGCTCAACAGCGGCAACAATGAAATGCGCCATATCGTCAGCCGGAAGCCACGACTTCAAATCAGGCGGCAGAAGATACGGCTGAGACCGGTCAAACGGGATAAAGCTGCTCATCTCATAACCTTACAACCGCCCCCCTTCACAGGGTACCCCAACCCGACAGGCTGCTAGGAGGCAGGCCGCCTCAACCGGACTGCCTGTCAAATCCAACTCTAAAAAAAACCACGACGTTTCACGAATGAGGCAACAAAATGTGATAGATCGGAGTTCGTTTTTTTGAACTTTCGTTCGTTATATGTTCTATTATTAAGAGAGTGATTCTGCGGTTGCCTTACTTTCTCTGAAAATGCAAAATATGCAGCGGATAGCCGCGGATTGATTCGGAGTGAATGATGGGTAAGGATGGCAAGGACGCTCATCGGGTGACTGCCACCCTAACAAAACAGCAGCATGCTGAGATGACGCGTCTGGCGCGTAAATATGGCATGACAACTGCATGGCTTGTGCGCAGAGCCTGCGAACGCCTGATTGAACAAGAAAATGGCGGCCCGCTACTACCTTTGGGTCTGGGGAACCTTAATGCTGAGCGCTGAGCTTTTTTGCGGTTGCGGAGGATTGGCACTCGGCATGTCGAGGGCTGGCTTTGAGCATGTGGTACTCGCGGAATGGAACAACGACGCTGTCACGACCCTCCTTCACAACAAAAAGCGCCGCATTAAGCACATTGCTCAGTGGCCCGTTACCGGCGTGACAGATGTAAGGGATGTGTCTTGGACATCCCATGCTGGCAAAATTCGTGTCGTTTCCGGTGGCCCTCCATGTCAGCCATTTGGAATTGGTGGAAAAAAACGCGGCCACGAAGACGATCGTGACATGTGGCCGGAAGCAATAAGAGCAGTTCGAGAGGCTCGCCCGGACGCTTTCTTGTTTGAGAATGTCAGGAATCTTGCTGGCCCTAGATTTCAATCCTATCTTGAATGGATTGCTTTACATCTTCGCCATCCGGACGTAGTGCGTCGTGGCAATGAAACTTATGCCGGCCATCTAGAACGACTGTCGCATATAGGGCGCGAGGGAGATTATCGTGTTCATATTCAGGTCGTGAACGCAGCGGATTACGGTGCTCCTCAAATCCGTCATCGTGTTCTAATCTTTGGCATTGCGTCTGATCTGAACATTATCCCCGATACGATGAAGCCCACGCATTCCCGAGATCGCCTACTTTGGGATCAATATGTAACAGGAACTTATTGGGATCGTCACGGTATGCCTTGCAAACAGCCCCCGAAAACCGGGCCTAACGCATCTCGTATCGCAAAATTGAAAGCCCGTAAGAATGAGCCGGAGGGACGTCCTTGGGTTACCGTACGGGATGCTTTGATGGGACTGGGAGAACCAGACGGGGTAAATAATCACGTCATGCAATCGGGTGCCCGCGTGTATCCCGGACACACTGGAAGTCCCATGGATTTACCCGCCAAAGCCCTCAAGGCAGGGGATCATGGTGTACCCGGTGGGGAAAACATGGCTGTAAGAGACGATGGTAGCGTCCGATATTTTACCACACGAGAAGCGGCACGGTTGGTCGGTTTACCTGATAACTATGTCTTTCCAAGATCTTGGACGGAAAGCATGAGGCAATTAGGTAATGCCGTCCCTACTCAATTAGGAGAAGCAGCAGGGCTCTGGATAAGACATTTTTTGATGCAAGCAGATAAACTTCAACACGCGGCTTGAAAAAATAGGCCTATGAATCATGGCTCCCAAGGATGAAAATTTCTTGGAGATTTTCCAGGATCTGTTGGGAATTATGCCTTTTTCAAGCATCTGAATGTGATTCAGAATCCATATGGATCGCTTCGTACCGACAGACGCCCAATGGGTAAAAATAGAACCGCTGTGCCTTGGCAAGAAACAAGAAAACAGATCGCGGGCGCAGCGGGCAGGACAACCGTCTTTTCATCGATGCTATATTGTGGATAGCCCGGACAGGAAGTCCGTTGCGGGATCTGCCGATGTATTTCGAGCACTGGAACTCGGTTTACTCACGCTACAGCGACTGGACGAAAACCGGGGTTTTCCAGAAGATTTTCGAAGCCGTCTCTGATGACCTCGACATGGAATATGCGATGATCGACGCCACGGTGGTACGGGTTCACCGCCATGACCAGAGCGCAAAAGGAGAACCCGAAGTCAGGCGATCGGGGTGGCGCCCCTTCTTGAACCGGCAGATCTTGGGGCGCTTTTTGCCTACAAGGCATTCGACGTCCACTGGATCGTAGACGCCATACGCGCGCAAGGTGCCTGCGTGGTCATTCCCCAGCGCAGGAACCGTATCGACAGATGCCCGTTCGATGGAGTCCTGTTCAAGACGCGCCATCTCGTCGAGAACTTCTTCTGCAAATTCAAGAAGTTCAAGCGTATCGCAATGCGAAGCGACAAGATAGACAGATCATTTGCAACGATGTTTCATCTCCGCTGCAATCATCAATTTACGTTAATTCCCAACAGGCCCCAGAAAAAATAAAATTTATCTCAAATATGGATAGGATGCCTTAAGAGAAATTTTTATTCAATAATAATTATCAGATATCCATAAATTTTACATCCCCCTTGGACAATGTTCCGACAGGTATTTAGAAAGAGCATTTTCAATATCCTCTTTCGTTTCGGAACGCTCTCTGCAGCGTTGCGCCCATCCCCGTCCTGGATGAAAATGATCCCATAAGGGCCTTAAACCTTGATAACGTCCGCGACCAGGATCATGGTTACCGAAACCGTCTAGGATCCGGTTCCATACGGGTAGAAAATGTTCGATCAACAGGCTTTCCCCTAAGGGAATCCAAATATCATCGACCGATAGATAGCGAACTAAAAAATCCGAGACCTTTAAAGTTCCAGAGTCTTTTTCAACATCGCGTATACTTTCGCGATGTTCAATAATCCTCTTATATAACGCCTTACCCCGAGCACTGACAGTCAAACTGGCGCCCTTGCGTCCTCCGGAGGGAATTGCCTTGCCGATATAAATAGGCCACTTTGCTTCAGTGACATTTGCGTCAGCCATGGGTTGGTAAATGGGAAGATCTCCTTGATAATAGATAACATAGATACCAGCACCTTCGAACTCACGGATATGATCAAGTCTATGCGTAGGTTGGTTTAATAACGCATCAGCTACTGACTTACCAAGATTGCGCTTATCTAACGGATTATAAACTTCAGTCATCAAATACTCCAGAAATCGAATGTTTTTTTCCGTACATATATCCTCAACTCAGATGACTACATCATCTTTTTCAAGAAATCTGTGGAGCAAATTTTTTATATGGGTTTCATCGCTGAGCTGGCATTCCCATATAATCAGGGTTTGCCATCCCTCCGCGCTAAGCTTTTCCATGTGCTCAAGATCACGTTGTCGATTCCTTTCAAGTTTAGGCAACCAAAAATCCAATCGACTTTTTGGTAACCTTGCGTAACGGCATGTAGGATCGGGGTGACGATGCCAGAAGCAACCATGAATGAAGATAGCCTTACGGCGTTTTCGAAATACTATATCCGGCTTCCCGGGAAGATCCTTGGCATGAAGACGGTATCGATAACCCATCGCATAAAGCATACGGCGGACCAGCATTTCTGGTTTCGTATCTCGCCCTTGTATACACGCCATGCGTGCGCTACGGGCCGCAGGAGATAAAGTATCAGCCATATGGGTTTATAACAGTCTTTGCCCAATATCATATAACCTTGCGTTCATATCCGAACTTCGATAAGCGCCTTATCATGATGATTGCCGAACGCCCCATTAGCAAATAGAGCACTGGCTGTTGATTTTCACTGAGAACTGACCCGGGTAGGGCGGAAATTTTCATCGAGATTTGACCCATGCCTTCACACTCCCCGGCAGCATCTGCTGGGGGTTTGAGGAGTGATTGACATGGAGCTTCTGAGTGTGATCCGTCGGTGGCACTGCCGGGATCATCTTCCGATCCGCGAGATCGAACGCCGGACGGGACTGTCACGCAATACGATCCGGAAATATCTCCGGGCACAGAGTATTGAACCGCGGTTCCAGGTCCCCGAACGTCCCAGCCGACTGGACCCGTTTGCTGACAGGCTGAGGGGATGGCTGGTCCTGGAAGCCGCCCGCCCCCGCAAGAACCGGCGCACGGCGCGACGACTGCATGAAGACCTGGTGGCACTGGGTTATGATGGATCTTACGGACGGGTGGCTGCTTTCATCCGGCAATGGAAACACGAACAGCACCAGGCACGCCAGACAACGGGTCGGGGTGTTTTCGTGCCCCTGAGCTTCCAGCCCGGAGAAGCCTTCCAGTTCGACTGGGGCGAGGACTGGGCGGTCATTGCCGGCCGTCGCGTCAGGCTGCAGGTTGCCCACACCAAACTGTCCTTCAGCCGGGCCTTCATACTCAGGGCCTATCCCCTGCAGACCCACGAGATGCTTTTTGATGCGCTTACCGAGGCCTTCCGCGTGCTCGGTGGCGTGCCACGGCGGGGTATTTTTGACAACATGAAGACCGCCGTGGACCGGATTGGCTCTGGCAAGGCACGTCAGGTCAACCTGCGCTTCATGGCCCTGGCCAGCCATTATCTGTTCGAGGCGACCTTCTGCAATCCGGCAGCGGGATGGGAGAAAGGGCAGATCGAGAAGACCGTGCAGGATGCCCGACGCCATATCTGGCAGGATCTGCCTGCCTTTCCTGATCTGGGGGCGCTGAATGCCTGGCTGGAAGCCCGCTGCCTGGACTGCTGGGAACGGCTGCAGCATATCGAACTGGCCCGGAGCATCGCCGAGGTCCATGCCAGCGAGCGTCCTCACCTCATGGTGCCGGGGCGTCCCTTTGACGGGTTTGTCGAACAGACCAAGCGCGTCTCGCCAACCTGCCTGGTCCAGTTCGAAGGCAACCGCTACAGCGTGCCGGCCTCCTTTGCCAATCGTCCGGTCAGCCTGCGGGTTTATCCCGACAGGCTGCGCATTGTCGCCGAAGGGCAGGTTCTGTGCGTGCATGACCGGATCATCACGCGTTCGCATGGTGTGCCAGGCCGCACGGTGTATGACTGGCGGCATTATCTGGCGGTCATCCAGCGCAAACCGGGCGCCCTACGCAATGGCGCGCCGTTTACCGAATTGCCAGCTGCCTTCCGGACCCTGCAGGATCAGCTGCTCAGGCGGCCTGGAGGCGACCGGGAAATGGCTGAAATCCTGGCCCTTGTGCTGCAGCATGATGAGCAGGCTGTCCTCTGCGCGGTTGAACTGGTACTTGAAGACGGCGTGGCGACCAAGACCCATGTTCTCAATACGCTTCATCGCCTACCAGACAAAGACCGCCCGGTTCCCTGCCTACAAGGATCTGTCCGGGTTCTCCTTTGCCGATACGCAGGTCAACGAGCCCCTGGTCCGCCAACTCCATGGAGGGGACTTCATCGAGCGTGCTGAAAATGTCGTGCTGATCGGTGGCCCAGGAACCGGGAAAACCCACCTAGCGACCGCGCTGGCCATCCAGGCGATCACCCATCACAGGAAGAAGGCGCGCTTCTGGTCAACGGTCGACCTGGTCAATGCGCTCGAACAGGAAAAGACCGCCAACCGGGCCGGGCAGATTGCCGACAGACTGCTCCGCCTGGATCTCGTGATCCTTGATGAACTCGGTTATCTCCCCTTCAGCGCGTCTGGGGGCGCCCTGCTGTTCCATCTGCTCAGCCGCCTCTACGAGCGCACCAGTGTCATCATCACAACCAATCTGAGCTTCAGTGAATGGGGAGACGTCTTTGGTGACCCGAAGATGACAACGGCGCTCCTCGATCGGCTGACCCATCACTGTCATATCCTCGAGACAGGAAATGACAGCTACAGGTTCCGCGCCAGCACCGCCGCGTCAAAAAACAGAAAGGACAGATCCTCTTCTTGACCGCCCGCCCGACTATGCCTGAAATAGCATCTGGCTGGGTCAATTCCTGATGAAAAACCCGGGTCAGTTCTCAGTGAAAATCAACAGCTCAAGGCCAGAAAGAGGAGCTTAACCGCCGCGTCGTCATTGGGGGGAATGCTCTCTGGCCCGGACGGCCCGCCTGAGCCTGGCGTTCAGCGCTTCTATGGCATTGGCCGTATAGACCAGTTTCCGGACGTCGGCAGGGAAGACGTAGAAAGGAATGACCTCCCCCCATGCCCCCTCCCAGGACTGGACGATCGCTGCATATTTCCGGCCCCAGGGGCTTTCGGCAAAGGCAGCCAGAGCGGTTTTTCCTGTCTCGGCATCCACCGCCCGGTAGATATCCTTCAAAGCCGTGATCACGGATTTGCGGTCTTTCCAGGCAACGAAATCCAGCGAATGGCCCAGCAGATGAACGATGCAGATCTGCGCTAGGGTTTTGGGGAAAACGGTGCGGATGGCGCGGGGAAAGCCCTTGAGTTTGTCAACCACGGCCAGTAGGACACCCTCGACGCCACGATGGCGTAGCTCGTTCATGACACGGAGCCAGAATTTGGCGCCCTCTTTCTGCTCGATCCGCAGGCCGAGGACCTCCTTCGTGCCGTCGGCGCGTACCTCCAGGGCGATATGCACCGCCTTGTTGTGCACCATGCCTTCATCGCGGATCTTCACCCGCAGTGCATCGAAGAACACCACCGGATAGACCGCCTCCAGCGGCGCTGTCACTTCGTCCAGAACGGCGTCGGTGATGACGCTGATCAGGTCCGGCAAAGCTTCCATCCCATAGATTTCAAGCGGATGCTCTGGATCTCACATATGTTCATCCCACGCGCATACATCGAGATGATCCGACCGTCGAAGCCGGGAAACCGCCTTGTCGCAAAGGGAAAAGACGCCAGGATCGCTATTACCGCAATCATGCGAAAGCTCGTCATCCTCGCAAACGCCCTGCTCCACAAAGATCACTTCTGGATGCCAAAAGCTGCCTGACCACAACGGATACTCTCAGGACGATAAAAAATGACCGAATTTGGTTACTAAATGACCAGAATTGGGCAGACGCAAGCATATACTCGATATTAGGTAACACCCTTTGGCACGGCTGAAACGGGGTGTAAAATGTCATCACAGTTCATTTTCCATTGCATGTCGGGACTACCGCGCTCGGGATCCACGCTTCTGGCCGCCATTTTAAGACAAAATCCATCTGTTCAGCATGCCGGAATCACCTCACCTGTCTTACCCATGATAGTAAAAATATCTTCCATCATGGTGGAGGGAGAACTAACAACAGAATTTAACGAAACGCAGCGTAAAAAATTAATTTCTGGAATTATAAATAATTACTACTCAAATAAAAAAGCGCCGCTTATTGGAAATATTGTTTTTGACAATCACCGCATGTGGTGCACCCGTCTAAATCTATTAGATTATATTCATCCACATTCGAGGGTAATTTGTTGCGTTCGAGACCCTGTGTGGATTATCAATTCCTTTGAAAGAATTATTCAATCCGATCCATTGCTTGGTTCTCGTTTGATTCCAATTGAACATCGCGGCACCCTGCATGAACGAGTTGAAGCTCTTCTTTCAAGTGGGGGGGCTTTCGGGTATTGCTGGAAAGCTATCAGGGAAGCATTCTATAGCAAATTTGCTAAAAAACTAATCATTGTTGACTATGATACTCTAACAAAAAGACCAAAAGAAACCTTAATGAGGTTAGAATCTATTCTAGGTATTAAACATCACATATATGATCTTAATAATATAAAATTCAATGATGCGAATAAATTTGATGAAAATTTAAACACTATTGGACTTCACTCTGTTGGAAAACATATCCACTCTCCTTCAAGATGCCTTACATTGCCCCCGGATATCGTATCTCGATTGGCGGGCTGCATGTTCTGGAGAGACCCTTCCGAAAATCGGGAAAATGCAGACATTATCTGCGATACCTGACTCTACCTCCTCTTAATAATGAGGGAGAAAATCCAAAAACTTTACGAAAATCCGAAGAAAAATGACTAGGATTACTGTAACCAAAATCTGATGCGATCATCACTATTGATGCTTCATCCTGACTCAACCTACGATATGCAGCATGCATACGCTCTTCGTGAAAAATCATGTAGGGACTCTTTCCAAAAAGCCGGCGGAATCCACGTTGAAGACTGGAGACACTCATTCCACCATATTTAGCAATCTGTTCCAACCGAGGTGGCTGACTAAGATCTGAAAGAATCATATCTCGTGCGTATAGAAGACGCTGATCACACCCAGACAACTGCGCTCTTGTCTCGCGCATCCCAAGAGTTGGAGCTTCTAAAATATATCCTGCTAATGCAAGCGCCTTACCCAGAAATATTATTGAATTATTTTCTTTAATTGATAAGCCAGAGAGAGTTTCCAGTATCCAGTTTGCGCCCTTATTAATCTCAATATTATTCGTGTTTTCTAAAAAATAATGACCACTCGCAATATTTTTGGAGAGCGCAGAACTTTCCTCTCCCATCCATTCAATCGCTTTTTTAGAAGGAAGAGATAGAGTTAACCCAATAACGTGACCTCGAGTTTTATAATCTATCACCGTTCCAGGACGATAACTGACATAATTCACTCCTTTTATCTGAAATCGTTCATAGCGCATGAAACCATCGCGACATGTCATACCTGTTGCTCCTCTTCCCGTCAGTTGAAGAGCAAAGTGTAATTTATCGTCATCATGAAATATGCTATAATCTAAACTCCCTTCATGATTCCGCCATATATAAACTTCTACGCCTTCCGGAAGTGAAGCAAGGCTAACATTTTGGTTCAAATTATATTTTTTTATTTCATCCATGCTGCCATTTAAGAAATTATTCGCCGATATCACGTTTTCTTCACAATCATTCACTGTGATCACTCCTTATTTTAAATCTTAGCATTCACAATTATGGTAGGATATACCGTCACATTCCGAATATGACTCATTTATTGGATTACGCCGACTGGCGGATGTCAATAACATGAAAAATCGCAGTAATTTAGCGGCCTAAAAATAGACGCCAGAGATCATGCACAAGCCTCCTTGTAGAACCTCCAGACCGAGATACCCATCTGCTTCGTCTTGTCGGCTAGGTTATCCTAAATGCCCGATCCAGAGAACAACCATGACGCCGATAGGCAGGGCTTTCAGCAGGGCGTCGTTGCGCCGGAACGGGGCAGCCTTGCCATGGCGGTTCCGGTCGGGTTTGAACGCGATCTTGGAGCCAGTCGGCACCAACAGGTTGGTTTCGGCCTCGCGCCGGGCATTGAAGAAATCGCGACTGTCAATCATCGACGCCGTCAGGGTGCTGCAACTGACCAGAGAGCCGGAGCGTGGCCGCCATGGCGAGAGGGTCAGGCCCCCGGCGACGAGGCGCTCCAGTTCCACCGAGCAGATCTCTCTGCCATCCTGTTCTTTCTGACTGCGCTGCCGGACCATGCGGTGAAAGACGTGGACCGTGGACCAGAGCAGCGGTTCGAGATCGGGCTCCAGCCACGTGTCGGTCAGCGTGGCTGATAGGGCATGGCGACGGGAGCCTTGCCCTTTCCATTCGGTGCCAGCTAGGTACGGCTGGACGCCGGTAGCATGACCTCCAAGGTCGGCCATGCCGGTGATCAGAGCGGACCAGGTCACGATGCAGCAGTCAGGTTTCCACCATTGTCCCTGCAATCGAGCGGGACATGGCCCATAGTCGTCTCGCAGCACCACCAATTTCTGATTCCTGCGGGGGCCCACGCAGTCTTTCATGGGCAATATGCAGTGTAGCATAAAATCAGCCGCGCATTCCCATCCTTGCGCACGCGAAAGCAGATCTAATGGCGAGATCCCGATAATTCCAGAGAATCTGCAACCACAATACATCATGCTGTGGGAAATTTAACCATATCGATCGACGCATCTCCCTGGCGCACCAATTCCAGCCCAGCCACAAATGTCGCAGCCACAGCCGTTCGACGACCAATGGTTCCTTCAGGTTCGGTAGATGCCATCGCGGGAACACAGTCCCATATGCTTCGAAAGGTTCCGTTCCTTATTTTCTGACGCATAAGGACCAATGCATCGGTCACACGCCAGTAAGAGGGCACATCGATCCGATAGATCGGAACGGATGTCTCGGCCCGTGCCAATTCCCGTTCCAGCGCACCGAGACAGGCTTCCATCAGACTGAAATACGTCCCCTGCCGTACAGAAACGCTGCCATCCGCATCTGTCCCGCCCCGCGTAAAAACCGACACACCAAGCTGCGGTCGCGCCTCCAGCCAGTCCGCCGCCGCACGCATCTGCAACAGCCCCTCGATCTGGCCGACCGTCCGGCGCGCCTCTTTTTCGGCAAGCTGTTTTTCCGCCTGCGTGGCAAACAGCAGCCGCGAGCGCAGGAATACCAGCCGGGCGATCCAGATCACCCAGTCCGCGCGCTGCATGAGCGGTGTTGTGCGGGCCAGCCGCTCCGCCTCAGCGACAAACTGGGCCGCCAGATCCGCGATGGACAGCACACCTAGGTCCAGACGCTGCCGTTCCGCCAGGTCCAGCAGCAAGTCCAGCGGCCCGTCAAACCCCTCGACATGAAATTCCGGCACTGCTGGACGCGGCAACCGACGCGGCGGATCACCCCAGTCTTCGTCCTCGTCAGGCGGCATCGGCGGTCTTCCCGGCATCAGCGCGCGTGTACTGCGGCCGGATGTCGAACACCAGCTCAGGCCAGTCCGTCCGCACCCGGTCCAGCGCCTGCCATGGCGTCCATTCCGCCGACCAGAAGTTGTAGACCAGCCGGGCACTGCGGCGGGCGCGCTGATCGCGCACGACTTCGACCTCGACCCGGCGCAACGGTAGCAGCGTGCCCCAATGCGCCTGCAGCCAGGCTGCCGCCGTGCGGGAGTCCGACCCGGCTTCCAGAATGGGACCCGGCACCGGCACCAGCCGGTGCAGATCAAAGGCACAAGCAGGGGTGCCTGCCGCCTGATGCTGCAGGGCAATCCGATGCATGCGCTCTGATGCCTGCCGCAGCAGCCGGGCCAGCGTCACCGCCTGCGCCCCCTTTCCCGCCATCGGCGCCAGCAGGCGCGCCTGTTCGTAGTCAAAATCCACCTGCCAGGGGATGATCCCCGGTCCCCGGGCCGCCACCCGGAACCGGGCCACTTCGTCTACCGGACCGCTTACCGTCAGCGTCGTCCGGACCCAGTCTGGGACGGCTCGCGTCGTGCATCGGCGTGCAGCCGCCCGAACTGAGGACTCTGGCGGAGACCCGGATTTTGTCCGCCGCGCGCGGTGGGCCGGGCGATCGGAACGTCCCAGCGCCCGGTCCAGCACAAACCGGATCCCCGGCACCGACAATGGATCCCCGACCGTGCCGTGCGCATCGATCCCCCGGAAGGCTGCTCCCCAGCGCAGTTGCGCGGCATCGCGCCAGGCCGCCCAGGACCGCACCGGACAGACGGCCGGTTCCCGGCGGCGCCGCAGGCGACGCTGCTGGTGGCGCCCGGACCGGGGCCGCAGCAGGGCGACGGTCATCCCGTCTGTCGTGTCGCTGATGTCTTCCACCGTCAGTCGGGCCAGCGCCTCGGCACCGATGTCCAGCGTGGCCGCCAGCAGCAGCAAAGCCCGGTCGCGCAGCCCGGGCAGGTCGGGGCCGCAGCGCCGCGCGGCGGCCAGCAGGGAAGCCACATCGATCCCGCCCCCGGTCCGGCGCACCCGCGTAGCGGGCAGGGCGACATCAAGCCTCTCTCCATTAGTGGCACACCACGCCGTCAGCGCCGCGCGATCCACCACCAGGCTCTGCCTTGGCCGTCCGGCCTTGGCCCGGGCCTCCAGCCACGCTGCCACCGCCACAGGGCCGACCGGAAAGCCGCTATCGGCGGGCAGGGTGCCGACAAAGGCGCGCCAGGAGGCCGCATAGGCCCGCGCCGTAGCGGGCGACAGCCCGACCGGCGACCGCGCTGCCTGCAGCGGTCGGTCGGTCTCAGCCATTCTGATCGGATCCCCGGTTTTCCGCCCTAAACTCGCTGCAGGCCGACGTCGGACGGACGGCGAAAGCGGACAGCCTGCCCACCCTCCGCAGGCAACTGCGCCGCCTGACCCTGACAATATTAAGGCGTTCGCGCGTCATATAATACGTCGTATCATGTTAACGGGTTTTGGAGAACAAAAAAGCGGCCGGTCTGTCCAGAATATTGCGGTTTTCCGGTCTTTCTGGTCTCTCCCCTGCGCGCCTGGCAAAATCTGACCAATTAAAAACCTACTTCCGATAAGTTATCTTGTCGGAAGTAGATGAAAAATTCCAAAATGCCTGCTAGAATCCCGAAATGCGCCTGCTCCAGAGCCTTTTCCCCAAGCCTGTCTGCGTACCCCTCCCCTGCTGCCCAGGTGACGGCCAGGGAGCATACGCGCGGGCAAGCCTGCCATGCTGAGCGATGTCCGGATCCTTGGCGCCAGCGGGCAGGCGCAGGCCGCGCTGCATACCCGCGTTGACCCCCTGACACGGCAGCGTCTGGCCGAGACACAGGACCCGGCGCGCTGGCGCGAAATCCTCTCGACCGCGCGGTTCACCCCGCCCCTGCCCCTGCTTCTGGCGGGCATCGAACAGCCGGACGGTAGCTATTCTCCGGATACCCCCCTCGCCCAGAACGTGCCGTATGCGTCGGCGGCCCAGCAGATGGCTCAGGACCATGTAGCCGATATCCCATCGGGGTTCGAACTGGTCGTCGGACTGGAAATCGATGATGGCACCCCCTGTTTCCTGGCCTGGTTCCGGCCGCTCCAGCCCGTAGGAACCTGTCCCGGGACGGCAGACACAGCGCCTCCTGCGCCCGTCGGCCAGCCAGCTGCTGCCGTCGCGCAATGGTTTTCTGTCGTCTCGGCCCAGCCCGTACCCGAACATGATGGCCGCCTGGCTACGGCCCGTCAGGCGGCCGATGCCTATATGCATCGCAGCAAGGCCGAGAACACACTACGCACCTATCGCGCCGCCGTGCGGTCCTGGTGTCGCTGGGCTGCCGGTCATGCCCTGCCCGCCCTGCCGGCCCGTAGCGAGGACGTTGCCGCCTATCTGGCCGACATGGCGCTGCAGGGCCGCAGGACCAGCACCATCGACCTGCATCGGGCCGCCCTGCGTTACCTGCACCACCTGGCGCAGATTGCCGTACCCACCGCCCACCCGATGGTGACCGCAACGCTTGCCGGCATCCGGCGGGAGGCAAAGGAGACCCTGCCCCGCCAGAAAACCGCGCTCACCTGGGACAGGCTGGTCCGGGTCGTCGAGGCCATCAGTCCCCATGATCTGGTCGGTGCGCGGGACCGGGCCATTCTCCTGCTCGGTTTTGCCGGCGCGTTCCGACGCTCCGAGCTTGCGGCACTGAAGGTGGACGACATCACGGTGGACGAGGATGGCATGCAGATCCGGCTGGGCCGGTCCAAGGGCGATCCCCAGCGCAAGGGTACTCTGATCGGCATCCCGCGGGGCCTGACCCGGAACTGCCCGGTTCTGGCATACGAGACCTGGCTCCGGCAGGCCGGGATCACGGAAGGTCCGGTCTTCCGGCGCATCTGGTCCGCGCGGGGCTACAGGGCAGGCGCCACGCCCGTCGGAACCCCGCCCAGGATCGGGCCGCACGCCCTGTCGGACCGGGCGGTCACGGACATCATCCGTAAACGCTGCGGCGACACTCACCTTGAGGGGGACTTTGGCGGACACAGCCTGCGCCGCGGCGCCATCACCACGGGCGCAAAGGACGGGTATGATCTCCTGGAACTGAAGCGCTTCTCGCGGCACAAAAGCCTTCANGGTCGTCGAGACCTATATCGACGAAGCCAGCATCAAGGCCCGGCATCCGGGAAGNGTCAAGATTCTGAGCCTGTCTTGACCCCATTTTCCAGAACGCCTCCACTCGCCTTCACATGTGAAGACGCACCAGTAGACATATCTGCTTCATAGATCATGCCAGCCTTATTCGAAGATAATTTCTCCCCGCATGAACCGCCGGACTGGAACGTCTGACTTGGGGGGGCAGCAGAATGTCTGCTTCAGAACTGGCCTGATCATAAACTGCCACCATGGGAGCACGTATAGTCCTTGAATTTCCCATGAGGATTTTTCAGATTCTGACACGTGAGGATGAGGCCGTATAATTATTTCGGGTAATCTTCCCATCAAATACAGAATCGACTAGCTGCGAAAAAAGTCAGGAGAACTAATTATCAAACGGAGAAAGTGCTTCAATAATTCGGCATTCTGAAATATTACCTCCCCGGCATGATTTTATTATCGTAGAAAGTTCATGACGCAATGCCTTGAGATCCGCAATTTTGTGCTCAATCTCTGCCATATGGTCACGAGCAATTCTATCAACTGTCTTACAATCCTGGGTTCCCTGATCCGTTAGGGATAATAGAACTCTTACCTGATCTAATGAAAAACCCAGATCACGGGATCGACGAATAAAAGACAGTCTCGCGAGCGCCGCATCATCATAAACGCGATAATTGCCATCGGTCCGCTGTGGCGGAGCCAGCAGTCCGATCCGTTCATAATAGCGGATCGTCTCGAC
Source organism: Novacetimonas cocois (assembly GCF_003311635.1). Taxonomy (GTDB): domain Bacteria; phylum Pseudomonadota; class Alphaproteobacteria; order Acetobacterales; family Acetobacteraceae; genus Novacetimonas; species Novacetimonas cocois. The sequence continues at coordinate 141,401 of NZ_QEXL01000011.1, forward strand.
TTTGGTATTCGTTGCCTTTCCCAAGGCGCCAATCGATCGCATTCCCTGCCTCTTGACCCTGTAGTTGCTACAGGCAGCATACATTAAAACAGATGATTCGTCAGGGAGGCGCTGGATGGCAGGAGGATGCTGTGGTGGATGCACAGATACGCCGCTACCAATCAATAAATCATGGCGGAGAGCGCTCCTGATCGCGCTTTTTCTCAATGCCAGCATGTTTGCCGTTGAAGCTGGGGCTGGCGTGTCGGTTGGATCTGCATCCTTACAGGCGGACGCGATTGATTTCCTTGGCGACAGCGCCAACTACGCAATAAGCCTCAGTGTTGCCGGAATGGCATTGCGATGGCGAGCTGGCGCGGCCTTTCTGAAAGGCCTGACCCTGTTCGTGGCTGGGATATGGGTAATGGCCAATGCTGGGTGGATGGTAATGAACAGCAACCATCCGCCTCACCCAGACGCAATGGGCGGCATTGGTCTGCTTGCCCTCGCGGTCAATCTAGCCTGTGCCCTCATATTATGGACACATCGGAAAGGTGATGCCAACCGCCGTTCCGTATGGATCTGCTCTCGTAATGATGCGATCGGAAATGTTGCCGTTGTGCTGGCAGCTCTGGGCGTGTTTGGCACTCGTTCTGCGTGGCCGGATATTGCGGTAGCTTCCATCCTTGCGATGCTTGGTATTAGTGGAGGTGTGCAGATTATGCGACAATCGAAAGTAGAACTAACAGATAAAAAATCAGATATATCACGACATATCAATGTATAAATCATATAATACTCTAGAATATATTAAGCAGGTAAGGAGACGAACACGCTATAATGCGGCATTCATTCTCCTGATTTTTCCCCTGCTCTGTGGCTGCACAAATAGTGGTCACTCAAATATTTCGCCGGAATCAGATGTCCAGAAATTTTCCAGCCGTCAATTTACGGATGCCGGATTGCAAGAATTCATTACAAAAGTTCTCGGACCAAACGTATCGAGTCAGGAAAACGCATGGGGCATCACTCGCCTGACGCTTGCTACCTTGTATTTTCATCCCGATATCCTTGTAGCTAAAGCTGAACTGGAAACGGCTCGCGCTGGAATCAAGACAGCCGGTCAACTGCCCAATCCCAGTTTCACGGTGCTGGGTGGCCCATCGGCTCATTACGTCGGCTACGGCGCGTCAATACTGATCGAATTTTTCGGCAGGCGTTATCACCGTATCAAAGAAGCCAGATATCGGGCTGCGGTCGCGCAATGGGAAGTCATCAATACTGCATGGAAACTACGCAGCGACACGCGGTCTGCTCTTCTCGGCGTCTGGGCTGTATCCGGGCGCCTCAAGCTTGTGGAAGAGACTGCGGCAGCTAAACGCGAACTCTTTACCCTGGAACAGGCACGTTTTGATCAGGGACGAGCATCCGCTTTCGAAATATCGCAGGTACGGACGGAAATGATCCATGCCGAGTTGTCTGTCAGTGATCTGCGGCGCGAGTATGCCGTCCGTAAGGCAGCTCTGGCAGGAGCAATCGGGGTTCCTGCCGAAGCACTTGATTCCATTGCTCTTGATACAAAAGCATTTGATGTCTGTCCCGACCTCATAGAATACCGCGATTCACAGGACATGAGATACCAAGCCGTAATGCAACGCGCGGATCTGCGGGAACTTCTTGCGTCTTATGACGCCGCCCGACAGGCTCTACGGGTCGAAGTTTCTCGACGCTATCCCGATGTCACCATCAGTCCCGCCTATAACTGGGATATTTCAAATCGCTTTGAGGTAAATCCCTCTCTGCAAATTCCGATTTTCAATCAGAACGAAGGCCCCATAGCTGAAGCTGTTGGGCAGGAGCATGAGGCGGCGGCTCGTCTCCGGCGTGCAGAGAACACGGTGTTTAAGTCCATCTCGCAGGCTACGGCCAATTACCGCGGCACGACATCAATTCTGCTACAGGCGGAAGAACTTGCCAAAACCGTACGGGTAAGGCTGAACCAGATGCAGCACCGCCTTCAGTCAGGTGCAATCGACCGACCAACGATGGTTATGACTCATATAGAGCAGATTCAAGCGGAGACCGCTCTTCTTGAAGCAGAAATTCAGCAACGGCAAGCCATAGGTCAGATCGAAGATGGCATGCAGCAGCCCATTTTTGATCACACCAATGCCGCGCAGGCTTCCGGCCTACTTGAAAATAACCACAGGAATTCACCATGAAAGCGAGGGCCTTCTGGCTGCCTCTTGCAGGTCTTTCTGTCTTCCTAGTTCTAAACGGGACAGACATTGCCATTGCAGATGATGATGATCAACCAGTTTCGGTTCTTGGTGCAGAGGCGACCGTGACGGTCTCCCCGGAAGCAGTTACGAAGAGCGGCATTGCTTCTGCACGACCCAGCATCGTGCCTTGGAGAAAGCTGGTTCCCGCCTATGGTTACGTTCTGAACGCAACACAACTTATCACTCTTGTTAGTAATTATGCTGACATGAAAGCGCGGCTGGAGAGCATGCAGGCACAGCAGACGCTTGCCCGTGCGAAACTCGATCGTGACAAAGGACTGTATCGCGATCGGCAGAATATCTCTCAGGAACAATTCCAGGAGACAACAGCTAGATTTCAGTCCAATTCAGCTATGGTAAAAGCAGAACAGGTCCTGGTAAATAACGCACTTAATATTATCAGACAGCAATTTGGTTCGGTCATATCTGACGCTACCGAAAAAAATACAATTTTCATTACACAGTTACTTCAACAACAAGTGGTCTTGGTCAAGGTGACCCTTCCACCAGATACGGATCTACCAACCCCACCAAGTCAGGCGGATGTGACCGATTATGGAAACACGGGTGGACACGGGACAATGCTCCACTATTTGTCTCCTGTAACCATGACCGATCCTGCTATTCAGGGGCGTAGCTTTTTCTATTTTGCGTCGGCTGAAAGTCAGCTTGTCGCGGGCATGAATGTTTCCGTTCTCCTGCCTACCGAAGAGGAACGTCCCGGTATCCGGATACCTGCATCAGCTATTATCTGGCTGCAAGGTAAGTCGTGGATATACCGTGATAACGGACACGGAAAATTTACACGCTTACCCCTTACGACCGACGTGCCGGACCGAGAAGGTGGCTACCTGATCCAAGATACTCCAGGACAAATCACACACGAAACGCAAATCGTCATAGAGGGTACGCAATTACTTCTGTCTGAAGAATTCCGAGCTCAGCTTGAATCAGGAGACGATGACGACTGATGACGGGACGTTCTTTCAGCCTTCAGGCAGCTATTATCGGGTTTTCGATCCGCTTCCGGGGCGTGGTTATCGCAACCGCATGTCTGTTGTTCTTCTATGGCCTGTATGGCTTGAGACATGCCAGCTATGATGTGTTTCCGGAATTCATTCCGCCACGGGTCACGATCCAGACCGAAGCCGCTGGTTTCACGCCGGAACAGGTCGAAACATTGGTTAGTCGCCCAATGGAAATTGCCCTGACCGGCCTCCCGGGTATTCAGCGCGTGCAATCGACTTCGATTCAGGGACTGTCAGTCGTCAACGTCCTGTTTGCGACATCGACCGATATTTATCGAGCCCGGCAACTGGTCGGGGAACAAATGAATGTTGTTGCACAGCAATTGCCAGCCGGTGTTCATGCTCCGACTATGACGCCACTGACCTCATCCGCCGGTCTGGTACTGGTGATCGGTCTGACGTCGGAACAACAGTCCTTTATGCAGTTGCGCACGCTTGCTGACTGGTCATTAAGGCCGCGTCTGCTGGCGTTGCCTGGTGTGGCTGGAGTCAGCGTGTTTGGCGGGGAGCGTCGGTCACTCCAGATACAGGTACATCCAGACCAACTCATCTTGCATCATATCGGACTCGATGACGTCCTTGCGGCTGCCCAGGAAGCGACTGGCATACAGGGGGCCGGCTTTATTGATACCCCGAACCAAAGAGTCGTTCTTCAGTCTGACGGTCAGGCCCTGACGCCAGAAAGTCTGGCCCGCACTGTGATTGTCCGCTCTGATAATGGTGCTGTCACACTGGGCAGCATTGCCACTGTAACTGAAGCCCCTATTCCTGCCTTCGGTGCGGCCAGTATCGAGGGAAAGACAGGCATTGTAGTTAATATATGGGAACAGTACGGTGCCAATACAATGGCCGTGACCCGGGAAATCGAGGCGGCACTTACCGATTTCCGCCCGCAATTGCAGGGACAGGGGATTACATTGCATGCTGACCTGTTCCGACCCGCCAATTTCATTACGACCGCATTGGGGAATGCCACACGAGCATTGCTTCTGGGCGGTTTTCTGGTGGTTGTCGTAATCTTTCTTTTCCTTTTTGACCTGCGAACCGCTGCAATCTGTTGCGCCACCATACCTTTGGCTATTCTGATAGCCCTGTCGTTGCTGGAGACACTCGGGGTTACTTTGAATGCCATGACCTTGGGGGGCCTTGCTATTGCCATCGGCGAGGTTGTGGATGACGCCGTGATCGGGGTCGAAAATGTTACACGCCGATTGCGTGAAAACCGGCTTCTGGTCCAGCCCGCATCTACAGCGCGCGTCGTACTCGATGCGTGCGTTGAAGTCCGCAGTGCAGTGGTTTACGCGACCTTTGCTGTCATTATCGTTTTCTTGCCTGTCATCGCCCTTCCCGGACTTTCGGGACGACTGTTTGCTCCACTGGCAACAGCTTATGTTCTTGCGGTCATGGCTTCTCTTGCCGCTGCTGTAACCGTTGTACCTGCACTCTGCGCATGGCTCTTGGCGACGCCTGGAGAAATCCGGAGAGAGCCCCCCCTGGCAGGATGGACCGCCAGAGCTTATGAACGTCTTCTGGCCAGATTAATGCGCCATCCCCGATTTGTTATAGGCGGGATGATCCTGACCACCTTGATAGGGTTTGCGGCCCTTCCATTCCTTGAAAGCGATTTCATTCCCGATTTCAAGGAAGGCCACCTTATCATTCATATGACGGCAGTTCCGGGGACTTCCCTGGAACAGTCTCTGAAATTAGGCAGACAGGTTACAGAAAAACTTCGTCAGCTTCCCGAAATCCGTTCGGTTGCTCAGAGAGTCGGACGCGCCTCGCTGGATGAGGACACGTATGGACCACATACCAGCGAGTTTGAGGTTGATTTGAATCAGGTGGATGGGAAGGCTTCCCGACAGATTGATGCCCGCGTTCGCAAAGCGCTTGACGGGTTCGTTGGGGCCAGTTTTTCTGTCAGTAGTTTTTTGACGATGCGCGTAAACGAAACCCTTTCTGGTTCGTCTTCGGCTGTGGCAATCAATATTATTGGCGATGATCTGGATGTATTGGATATCCAGGCAAATAATATTGTCCGCATGTTGCATCAGATACATGGCGCAACAGATGTCCGGATAGAAGCACCTCCTGGTGTTCCGGAACTTGCTATTCAGCTACGCCCTGCTGATCTGGAGCGCTGGGGGCTTCGGTCGGCGGATGTACTCCGATCCATCCATACAGCCTGGCAGGGTGAAACCGTGGGGCAGATATACGAGCGTTCTGCGGCTTTTAATGTTATGGTTCGTCTTGATGACGCAAGTCGTAATGATGTTGCGTCTGTCGGTTCCCTGCCACTGCATACTGTTCACGGAAACTACGTACCACTCCGCGCTGTTGCGGACATATATGAGACGAACGGTCGCTATCAGGTGTCACATCTGGGAGCACAGAGAACACAGACTGTCACCGCAAATGTTACAGGACGATCAGCTCAATCTTTCGTTCAGGACGCACGCACGGCTATAGCAAAAAATATCAAACTGCCTCTTGGAGCCTACGTTCAGTTTACATCCGCAGCGGAAGCTGAATCACAATCACGCAGGGAACTGTTTATAAATTCCGGGCTCGCTGCCATAGCGGTCATGATTCTGCTCTCAATAATCACACAAGGATGGCGCAATCTCGCTCTGATACTCGTCAATCTTCCCTTCGCATTTGTGGGCGGCATTCTGACAATCATTGTTTCCGGCACAACGCTAACTCTGGGGGCAACAGTCGGCTTCGTTACACTATTCGGGATTACGCTTCGGAATTCGGTGATGATGATTTCGCATTTTGAGGCTTTGGTCGAGCGGGAAGATCTCACATGGGGAGTAACAACAGCGCTCCGGGGGGCCAGAGACCGCGTCGTCCCCGTACTCATGACATCGCTCGTTACGGCGCTTGGACTGGCGCCTCTGGCTGTTGATATGAATGCGCCTGGGCGGGAAATCGAAGGACCTATGGCAGCTGTCATTCTTGGAGGGCTCATGACATCAATGATACTTAACCTGTTTGTTTTGCCTATTCTTGCTGTCAAATTTGGTAATTTTTCTGAAAACGAAACGGGAGTTCCGGAAACCTTGTTCAAGTGACAGGTATGGGCCACTGCTGCACCGAACTACTTGAAGATTATGTCCGATATGCCAATAGATGAGGTGGTCCCGTCCGTTCGGACAGTTTTGCGGGCTTGATAAGCTATACCCGATTGTTGTTATGCCGCCCTTCTGACGGCGTTGCTGTTGGCCATCTGGTCCGGGGTTAACCCCGGACCAGATNGCACGTCATAATACGCCTCATCGGGCGTACGTCCAGCCAGCGCCGTATGCGGACGCCTTTCGTTATAATGGGCGATCCATCTGCCAAGCCCGGCCCTCAGCTCTGATCCGGTCTCGAACGCGTGCAGGTAGACGCATTCATATTTCAGCGACCGCCACAGACGCTCGATGAACACGTTATCCAGCCATCGCCCACGCCCGTCCATACTGATGCGGATCTGACGCTCTTCCAGTATCCCGCTGAAACGGGGTGTCGTAAATTGCGACCCCTGGTCAGTATTGAAAATGTCCGGGGCGCCATAGCGCATGAGGGCATCCTGTAGCGCCTCGATACAGAACTCCACGTCCATCGTGTTCGACAGACGCCAGGACAGGACCTTGCGCGTGAACCAGTCCNATGATCGCCACGAGATAGAGAAATCCCCGTTTCATGGGAATATATGTGATATCGGAACACCAGACCTGGTNCAGGCCGATTGATGACCAGATCCCGTAGCAGATATGGATATTTCCGATGCTCCGGATGGGGCACGGTCGTGCGCGGCTTCTGGTAGATCGCCCGCAGGCCCATGATCGCCATGAGCCGCCGGACCCGCTTGCGGCCCACTTCATGTCCGTGGCGGCGCAGATGCCATGTCATCTGCCGTGAACCATAATACGGCGTTTCCAGGAACTGGGCGTCGATCAGCCGCATCAGCTCCAGATTGGCTTCGCTCTGTGGCACAGGCCGATAGTAGACGCCCGACCGGTTGAGTTGCAGTAGCGTGCATTGCCGGATTATCGGCAGACGCGCTCGCTTCGGGTCAATCATCTGCCGCCTCTGATCACGCCCAACCGAGCAGA
>NZ_QEXL01000011.1:148812-149130 GCF_003311635.1 Novacetimonas cocois
TTCGCCTATCTTCGCGTGCAGTTTCTCCACGTCAGCTGGGCTGACCGGGGGCTCAGCCACCGTCTTCCCGGAAAAGGTCGCCGCCATCCCCTCGATCGCCTGCCGTTTCCACTGGGCGATCATCGTNTACCCCATGTTTCGAAGCCAGTTCCGCCAGCGTCAGTTCCCCACGGATCGCCTCCAGCGCAACCCGTGACTTGAACTCTGCCGCATACCTCTTCCGCGTAACCTTGCCCATAAAACCCGTCCTCGTTCAGGCCAGATGATAGACCCAATGACCGTCATTTGCCTCGCCTTCCGAGGTCAGGAGGAGCGTAA
>NZ_QEXL01000012.1:0-10269 GCF_003311635.1 Novacetimonas cocois
ATGATCCATCTTGTCGCCGCAGTCATCAATTCACGATAATTCCCAACAGGCCCTTTAAAAAGCTTCACCAAAAATTTTCTTATGATGACAGGATATCTGGCGGGGAGCTTCTGAAGCGATCTCAGCTCCCGCCATGAATAAAAAATGCGCGTCCCCTGCGGACGCGCATTCCTTCATTCCGATCGGGAAAAGCGGGGTCAGAGAACCTTGCGCACCCAACCATAGGGATCGGGGCTGGTGCCGCGCTGGATGCCGATCAGGCTGCTGCGCAGCTTTTCCGCCACCGGCCCGATGCTCATGCCATCGCCGATGACGACCTCTCCCTGCTTGCCACGGAAACGCCCGATGGGCGAAATGACCGCCGCCGTCCCACAGGCGAACGCCTCCTTCAGGCGGCCGCTAGCGGCATCGGCGTACATCTGCTCGATCGCATAGGGTTCCTCGCGCACCGTCAGGCCCTGGTCACGCGCGATGCGCAGGATGGAATCGCGCGTGATGCCCCGCAGGATCGTGCCCGTCAGCGGCGGCGTGAGGAGCGATCCGTCATCAAGGACGAAAAACACGTTCATCCCGCCCATTTCCTCGATCCACCGGCGTTCCACCGCGTCAAGGAACAGCACCTGGGCGCAGCCGTGGCCCTTGGCTTCCTTCTGCGCCATCAGGCTTGCGGCGTAATTGCCGCCACACTTCGCCTCGCCCGTGCCGCCGGGGGCCGCGCGGCAGTATTCGGACACCCACACGCTGACGGCCTGTTCCCCGAAATAGGCCCCGACGGGCGAGGCAATGACCATGAACAGGTATTCGGACGCGGGCTTGACGCCAAGGAACGCCTCGCTCGCGATCATGAAGGGACGGATATAGAGGCTTTCGTCGGGACGGGCGGGCACCCATTCACGATCCACCGTCACCAGCTGGCACACCGCCTCGACAAACAGATCCTCGGGCAGTTCGGCCATCGCCATGCGTTCGGCCGACTTGCGGAACCGCCGGGCATTGGCGTCGGGACGGAACAGGGTGACGCCCCCCTGCGCCGTGCGATAGGCCTTCATCCCCTCGAAGATTTCCTGCGCGTAATGCAGCACGGCCGCCGCCGGGTCGAGGCTGAGCGGCGCATAGGCGCGGATGACCGGGTCATGCCAGCCCTGCCCCGCCGTATAGCGGATGATGGCCATGTGATCGGTGAAGACCTTCCCGAATCCGAGGTTGGCCAATACCTCCGCCCGACGCTCCGGCGAAACCGGGGAAGGATTCGGTGAAAGCGTGAAACGGGGCGTACTGACGCTGTCCATGACCATCATTCTCTTTCATCATGCGCCGCGACGTGCTGCGGCGCGCCGGGCCACCTGTGCATCCGGACGGAAAAAAAGACACAGGTTCCCCAGAATACCGCGCAGGTCAAGCCCGCGCACGAATCGCGCCCCGCGCCCCGCATGAGCCGCGCATGACCGGCAGAACCATCCCCCGCGCGGGGAAATGGCCCGATTCTATCGCAGTTCAAAGCCCCGGCGCACCAGTTCCGTGCGCAGCCGGTCGCGCCCGTGCAGGGCCGCCGCGTCGCGCACCCGCCCGATGACCGAGGTGGACCAGTCCTGCGCCGACAGGCCCTGTTCGGTGCGAAAGCGCGTCATGCAGGCATCATAGGCGGGGATTTCCTCCTCCCCCCCGGCGTATTTTTCACGATGCAGCACCGCCGACTGCGGCAGGCGTGGCTTGATCGCCGTCGGGTGCCTGCGGTCGGGATGGCCCACGCACATGCCAAAGACGGCGACGGTACGCGGCGGCAGGCCCAGTTCACTGGCGATTTCCGAAGGATGGTTGCGCACCGCGCCGACATACACGATGCCAAGGCCGAAGGATTCGAACGCCGCGGCCGCGTTCTGCGCGGCGAACGACGTGTCGGCCACCGCCATGACAAAGCTTTCGAGGTAATCCAGCGCCACGTGCGGCTGGGCCTGCGCCTCGGCCACATGTTCCAGTCGCGACAGGTCCGCCACCCAGACCAGGAACAGCGGCGCCTGCGCGATGAATGCCTGTTCCCCCGCCAGCTTCGCCAGTCGCGCGCGGCGTTGCGGGTCGGTGACGGCCACAACGCTCCACGCCTGGAAATTGCAGGAGCTGGAGGCCGACTGCGCCGCCGCGATCGCGCTTTCCAGCACGCCCTGTGGCACGGGGGCCGTGGAAAATGACCGCACCGAACGATGGGCCATCAGGCTGCGCACGACGACGTTTTCCGGCAATGCCCCGTCCGGCGGCGGCTGACGGTAACGCGCTTTCCAAAGATCGGCCAGCGATGAAGACGAAGTGGGTGCATCCGTCATGACCATCCCCCTTTTTTCCATGAACAAAGGAAGCGTCACCTCATCACGTTCCCCCCACGCGGCGGTAGCGGCGCGATGTCACACCAGCCCCTTTCGTGGCGCACGCCTCGGCCGGAACGTTCCGCCTTCAGTACGCGCGCACCGTGACGAAGCGCGTGTCCAGATACGCCTCCACCGCCTCGATCCCGCCTTCGGAGCCATAGCCCGAATCCCCGATCCCCCCGAACGGCACTTCCGGCAGGCCAAGCCCGATATGGTTGATCGTCAGCATCCCCGCACGCACCCCGTCACGCAGCAGCGCCGCCGAGCGGCCGGACCCGGTAAAGGCATAGGACGCAAGCCCGTAGCTGAGGCGGTTGGCCTCCGCAATCGCGGCGTCGAGCGTATCGAACGGCGCCATCAGCGCGATCGGGCCAAAGGGTTCCTCATTCATGGCGCGCATGGCAGGGGTCACGTCCGCCACGATGGTGGGTTCGAAGAAATAGCCGGTATTGCCCATGCGCTTTCCCCCGGTGACCAGCCGCGCGCCCTTCGCCTGCGCGTCGGCCACCAGCGTTTCCATCATGTCCACCCGCCGCACATTGGCAAGCGGGCCGATCCGGGTTCCCTCCGCCAGGCCGTCGCCCACGCGCAGGCCGGACGCGACATCGGCGAAACGGCTGACAAACGTGTCATAGACGGGGCGTTCGACCAGAAAGCGGGTCGGCGCGATGCACACCTGCCCCGCGTTGCGGAACTTCGCCCCCGCCAGCAGCGCGACGGCGCGATCGAGATCCGCATCGGCGCAGACGATGGCCGGGGCATGACCGCCCAGTTCCATGGTCGCGCGCTTCATGTGCGATCCCGCCAGCGCGGCCAGATGCTTGCCCACGGCGGTGGAGCCGGTGAACGTCACCTTGCGGATGACGGGATCGGCGATCAGCGTTTCCGAAATTTCGGCGGGAACGCCATAGACAAGGTTCACGACCCCCGCCGGCACGCCCGCATCGGCCAGCGCGCGGATGAACTCCGCGGGGGAGGCCGGGGTTTCCTCCGCCGCCTTGACGATGATCGAACATCCCGCGGCAAGGGCCGATCCCACCTTGCGCGCCACCTGGTTGACGGGGAAATTCCACGGGGCGAACGCCGCGACCGGCCCGACCGGCGTGCGGATCACCTCCTGCATGACGCCCGGCGCGCGGGCGGGAACGATGCGGCCATAGGTCCGGCGTCCCTCCTCGGCCATCCAGTCAAGGACGTCGGCGGCGGCGGCAAGTTCCACCTGCGCCTCGCCCACGGGCTTGCCCTGTTCCATCGTCATCAGCGCGGCGATGTCCGGACTGCGTTCGCGCAGCAGGACCGCCGCCCGGCGCAGGATGTCCGAACGTTCCAGCGGGGACGTGCGGCTCCATGTCACGAACCCCCGCGCCGCCGCATCAAGCGCGCGCCGCAGGTCCGGGGCCTCCGCCCGGGCGACATGCCCGATCACTTCGGCCGTGGCGGGATTGATCACGTCGATACGCCGCCCCTGCGCCCCGTCGGTCCAGGTCCCGTCGATATAGAGCTGTGTGTTGCGATAGGCTGTCATGGTTCGCGTATCCCTTACCCGATCTCGATGTCGCGCGTGTGCGCATGCGCGCTACAGTGCCATTGAGCGCGCCAGCGCAGCATATCTTTCGATCAAAAAACAGACAGTTCACGCGGATGTCGCTGCACATGCGCCACAAAACCTGCGCCTATCGCGCGTCCGCATGAGAGGCCGCGTCGTCCGCTGGCCACCATGCCGGTGGGGGCAGCCGTGCAGGGCACCTCACGAAATTGTACAAGTTTTTGATATCGGGGCAGTTTATCCTGACCCGCCGTACCGAATCTTATGGACCACATTCAGGATACAGGGGACCACATCCCCGGCTGTCCCCCGACATCCCGGAGAGCGCGCCGATGTTCAACGCCATCATGATCGACAAGACCCGCACAGGATCCCGCGCGGGGCTGCGCAGTGTTGATCCCGCCGACCTGCCCGAAGGCGAGATCACGGTGCGCGTCAGTTATTCATCCCTCAATTACAAGGATGCGCTCGCCATTACCGGGCGCGGCCCCGTTGTGCGGCAGTTCCCCATGATACCGGGGATCGACCTTGCGGGGGAAATCATTTCCTCCGACGATCCGGTTTACCGTCCCGGCGATCAGGTGATCGCCAACGGATGGGGTCTGGGGGAGATACACTGGGGCGGCCTGTCGCAGATGGCGCGCGTGCACGGGAAATGGCTGCTTCCGCGTCCGCGCGCATTTTCCGCGCGGCAGTGCATGGCGATCGGGACGGCGGGCTATACCGCCATGCTGTGCATCATGGCCCTGGAAAAGGGGGGAATCGCCCCCGGCGATGGCGACATCGTGGTCACCGGGGCGGGCGGCGGCGTCGGCAGCATCGCCATCGCGCTGCTGGCGCGGCTGGGATATCGCGTGGTGGCGGTGACCGGGCGCGACAGCCTGACAGAATACCTGCGGCGGCTGGGCGCGGCCGAAGTTGTGGGACGTTCGGTCCTGACCCATACCGGCCGCCCGCTGCAGCCCGCACGATGGAGCGGGGCCATCGACGTCGCGGGGGGAAAAATTCTTGCGGCCCTGTGCGCGACAATGCGGCCGGGCGGCGTCATCGCGGCCTGCGGGCTGGCGGCGGGGATGGACCTGCCGCTGACGGTCGCGCCGTTCATCCTGCGTGGCATCACCCTGCACGGGATCGACAGCGTGATGTGTCCCCGCGAACAGCGCATGGCGGCATGGGCGCGCCTTGAACGCGACCTCGACCCCGCGCTTGTTGATTCGATGAGCGAGGAGATTTCCCTCCGCCAGGCCATCACGACCGCGCCACAGCTGCTGGAGGGAAATATCCGCGGGCGACTGGTGGTCAGCACGCACAACGCCTGAACCACCGGACCGTCCCCCCGTCACGCCATTGCCGCCCGCGTCATGCCGGATGGCGCGGACCGGGCAACGGGAGCAGGCGATGACAGCGGGCGATGCGGGGAATTTCACGTCACCTCATTCCCGATGGCCGCAGCATGGCGACGGATGCGCCACGGGCCGGATCATCCTGCCGCCGCAGGTCATGGGATTCCTGCCGCGCGGGCGTCTTTTTCCATGTGCCGGCGCATCATGGCTGAGCTGCGGAAGAAGGGCTTCCCAATAAAGATGATAGACAATAGGACCGTGCAAAAATAAGATTAATTCTTATTATTTGTTTTTGGCGCGCCTTTCGCGATAATCGCGCGCTTGCAGGATACAGATGCGACTGAATGAACTTCCACGCGGGATGGAGGCCATCATCGATCGGGTGGAAGAGACAGGCCATCCCGATCCGGTGGCGGGACGTCTGCGCGAACTCGGCTTTGTTCCGGACGAACCCGTATGCGTGGTCGCCACGGCCCCGATGGGGGGCGACCCGATCGCCGTTCGCATCGGTTTTACCCGTTTCGCCCTGCGCCGTGACGAAGCCGCGCGCGTCATTGTCCATGTGGACAAAGCCCCGCTGGACAAAACCCCGTCATGAACGTGATGACCCCGCCCAGGACCCTGCGCATTGCGCTGGTGGGCAACCCGAACTGCGGCAAGACGGCCCTGTTCAACCTGCTGACCGGCAGCAGGCAGAAGGTCGCCAATTATGCCGGCGCGACGGTGGAACGCAAGGAAGGCCGCCTGACCACCCCGCTTGGTCATGAACTGCGGGTGCTCGACCTGCCCGGCGCCTACAGCCTTGTCGCGACCAGCCCGGACGAGGCGGTCACGCGCGACATCTGCGCCGGGACCTATCGCGGCGAACCCGTACCCGACCTGCTGGTGTGCGTCGCCGATGCGACCAACCTGCGCCTGCACCTGCGTTTCGTGCTGGAAATGCGCCAGCTGGGCCGCCCGATGATGCTGGCGGTCAACATGATCGACGCCGCGCGCAGGAAGGGCGTGGAAATCGACCTGCCGCGCCTGGGCGCCGAACTGGACATGCCTGTGGTCGCCACCGTAGGCATCCGCCGCGACGGGGCGGCGGACCTGCTGGCGCAGCTTGACGCGCCGCTTCCCCCGCCGCCGGCTCCCCTGCCGGCGAATGCGGACCTGCACGCCATCGTGCGGCGTATCCTTGGCGACTGCGTCACCCACACCCATCCCCTTTCCACCGGGCTGGAGGAACGCCTCGACCGCTGGGTCCTGCATCCCGTATGGGGGCCGCTGATCCTGACGGTGCTGCTGTTCGTGATGTTCCAGGCCGTGTTTGCCTGGGCCCAGCCGCTGATGGACGGGATTGACGCGGGCATGGGCTGGCTGGGCGAGGCGGTGGGCCGTCTCCTGCCCGATGGCGTGCTGCGCAGCCTGCTGGTCACCGGCGTCATTGCCGGGGCCGGCAGCGTGGTGACCTTCCTGCCCCAGATCCTCATCCTGTTCCTGTGGATCCTGGTGCTGGAGGAATCGGGCTACCTGCCCCGCGCGGCCTTCCTGCTGGACCCGCTGATGTCGGTGGCGGGACTGAGCGGGCGGTCCTTCATCCCGCTGCTGTCAAGCTTCGCCTGCGCCGTGCCGGGCATCATGGCGACCCGCACCATCCAGAACCCCCGCGACCGGCTGGTGACCATCATGATCGCCCCGCTGATGACATGTTCGGCGCGGCTGCCGGTCTATACGCTGCTGATCGGGGCCTTCGTGCCGCACCGTGCCGTGGGTGGCTTCCTCAACCTTCAGGGGCTGGTGCTGTTCGGGCTGTATGCTGCGGGCATCCTGTCCGCCCTGATCGTCGCGCGCGTGATGCGCCGTGGCGGGCGCGGGCAGGAGGCGGCACTGCTGATGGAACTGCCGGCCTATCGCCTGCCCAACCCGCGCGACCTGCTGCTTGGCCTTACGGAGCGGGCGCGGATCTTCCTCGTGCGGGTCGGCACGACCATCGTGTCGCTGACGGTCCTGCTGTGGGCGCTTTCCAGCTTTCCCGCCCCGCCGCCGGAGGCCACGGGACCGGCCATCGACTGGAGCCTGGCGGGGCGCATCGGCCATCTCATGCTGCCCATCTTTGCGCCGCTGGGCTTCAACTGGCAGATCTGCGTCGCCCTGATCCCCGGCCTCGCCGCGCGTGAGGTGGCGGTCGGCGCGCTGGCCACCGTCTATGCCATCGGCGATGCGGGCGCCGATGCCGACCAGGCCGCGATGCTGGGCCAGCTCCTGCCCACGCACTGGAGCGTCGCGACCGCCCTGTCGCTGCTGGCATGGTATGTCTATGCCCCGCAATGCGTCGCAACCCTTGCGGTCATCCGGCGCGAAACCGCGTCATGGCGGACCGTCGGCATCACGGCGGGATACCTGTTCGCCCTTGCCTATGTCGCGGCGTTCCTGACCTATCACCTCGCACTGCTGTTCTGAAGGAAGACTTCATGATCCAGTCGATTATGGTGGCCTGCGTCGTACTGATATGCGCCCTTTACTGGACAGGACGGATGTTTCCGCGCATCGGCATGGCGGGGTGGCGTCTTCTTGCCGCAGTGCTGCGCGGCATTGGCGCGCCGGCGGGCTGGACACGCATCGCGACACGCCGGGCACTGCCCCGTACCAAGGGGGGATGCGGGGGGTGCAGCGGATGCGCCGCCACGCGCGCCGACTGCCCGCCGGGCCAAAAATAACCATTCATTAGGATCTGGTCATTACGCTCCGTTGATGCCTGTCGCATGTCATTACGGAGCGGAAAACCAGCCCTCCCTTTTCCAAATGGCATAAAATTTATTTGTTTTTCCTTGGGAAACTTCCCTATGACCTCGCGGCGTGAATTGACACCCCCCGGAGCCTGCATTTTCCCATTTCAAAAACACGGCCTGTGCATACGCACCCTTTTCTGTCAAAAGGACCGCCAGGTTCCTTTCCCATTTCCACGCCGGCACATACCTTCATCCATTCCAGATGACGGGTCGGGGCGGATACCGGCCATCCCGCACATCCAGGTTGACCCCGGCGGCATGACTTTCGGGCCCACAGGCCTTATGATCCCTTTTCCTTTCTACCCCGAGGTTGATGATGAGCAAGTCCCATCTAAGCGCTGAAGTCCTTTTATCGGCACTTGAGCAAGCCATTGATGCGACGGTGATTATCGATGACAGGAACAACGTCATCTTTTTCAACAAGGCTGCCGAAAACCTGTGGGGCCTGCCCAAGCAGGACGTGATTGGCAAGAATGTCAGCGCCCTCGTGCCGCTGGTCCACCGCGCCGACCATGACAGCTTCATCGACAAGAACCGCCGCAGCGGGGTCAGCAAGATCGTTGGCACCTCGCGCGAGGTGGAATTCTCCCGCGCGGACGGGGAATATGTCTGCGGGGAACTGTCGCTTTCCAAGGTCCTGACCGGCGAAGGGCGCATCTACTACATGGGGGTGTGAAGAACGTCACCAACGAAAGCCAGCAGCGCAAGATCCTGATCCTGCAGAACGACGTGCTGCAGGCGCTTGCCAGCGACATGCTGATCCAAGACGTGGCCGACCTGCTGTGCCGCCGTGTGGAAGGCTTCGTGCCGGGGGCCGTGGCGGTCCTGATGCTCATCACGCCCGAGGGACGCCTGCGGGTCCTGTCCTCCCCCACCCTGCCCAAGCGGTACCGCGCGGCGCTGGAGACGATCCACCTGTCCTCCACCGCGATGGAAAAGCTGCGCGTGGACGCGGCGCAGGCCAACCGGCTGGTATGGGACAGCTATCGCTCGCTGGGGATTTCGCTGGGGCTGCAGCAGTGCTTCTCCACGCCGGTCAAGACGCAGACGGGCGAGGTTTCGGGCATCTTCGCGCTATATTCGCGCGACAATGACCACAAGCGCAATTCCTGGCCGCAGCGCATCGTTGATTCCTGCCTTCCCTTCTGCGCCCTGGCGTTCGAGCAGAACGCGACCAAGCAGCATATCTCCCACCTGTCGAACTTCGACTCCCTGACCGGCCTGCTCAACCGCTCCTCCGTCCACAAGGTGCTGGAGGGCATGATCGCCAAGCAGGAAGGCAACCATCAGTTCGCGATCTTCATGCTCGACATCGACCGCTTCCGCGACATCAACGATGCGCTGGGCCATGTCTATGCCGACCAGTTCCTGGTGGAAATCGCCCATCGCATCCGCTCCATCGCCAAGGACGACTATATCGTCAGCCGTTCCGGCGGGGATGAATTCGTGGTGGCCGTGCCCAACTGCCGCAATGAGGATGCGATCAAGTTCGCGGAAATGCTGATCAACACCATCGCCAAGCCGATGCAGATCGGGCAGAACACGCTGACCATTTCCTGCAGCGTCGGCATCAGCACCTTCCCCGACAACGGTCCCGACAGCGAATCCCTGCTCAGCAATGCCGACGTGGCGATGCGCCAGGCCAAGGCGGAGGGACGCGGGACCTACCGCTTCGCCAATTTCGAGAAGAACCAGGTGGCGCAGGACCGGCTGGTGCTGGGCTCCGCGCTGCGTGATTCACTGGCGCGCGGGGCGCTGAACCTGCATTACCAGCCACAGGTGCGCACCCATACGCTGGAACTGTGCGGGGTGGAGGCGCTGTCGCGCTGGCACCATCCGCATCTGGGCAACATCTTCCCCTCCCGCTTCATCGCGGTGGCGGAAGAAACCGGGCAGATCGAGGCCATCGGCCGCTGGTCCCTGCAGGAATCGTGCCGCCAGATGGTCCAGTGGGACCGCGACGGCATTCATGTGCCCACCGTGGCGGTGAACCTGTCGGCGGTGCATTTCCGCAACCGCGCCCTGCCGGAATACATCGCCAACCTGCTCAAGCACTACAACCTGACGCCCGACCGCCTGACGGTGGAAATCACCGAAAGCGTCATGATGGACAGCAGCAGCGATACCGAGGAAGTGCTGCAGGCCATCCGGACCCTTGGCGCAGGCCTGTCGATGGACGATTTCGGCACGGGCTATTCCTCGCTGTCGCGGCTGACGCGCCTGCCGCTGACGGAAATCAAGATCGA
>NZ_QEXL01000012.1:10379-120067 GCF_003311635.1 Novacetimonas cocois
ACATCTGCTGGAGGAGCTGAAGTGCGACGTGATGCAGGGTTACCTGTTCGCCAAGCCACTGGCGCCAAAGGACCTGGAACAGTGGGTGCGCCAGCGCCGCACGATCAAGGAACTGGCAGATCCCGCAAAAAAGCCAAAGACGGTATCGGAAAAAAATAAACCGAATTAAAGTTACGACATCATTTCAGCGTATTGTTCTGTTCCGAGGTTTCATATGTCCGCCAGACACGACGACCGGCTCCGGGCCCTTACACATGAAGATGCCGATTTCTGGGCTGATGTCGTCGATAATGTCCTGATTGTCGCCGTAACCGACAGGGCGGGCGTCATAACCTACGTCAACCAGAAATTCTGCGATGTCAGCCAGTACTCGCGCACGGAACTTCTGGGACAGACGCACCGCCTGCTGAATTCGGGAATGCACAACCGCACGTTTTTCCGCGACATGTACCGCACCATCTATTCAGGGCGGACATGGCACGGAAACCTGTGCAACCGGGCCAAGGACGGCAGCCATTACTGGGTGGCGACCACGATCATTCCCCATCACGGTTCGGACGGAAACATCATCGGCTTCGTTGCCGCGCGCTTCGAAATCACCGAACTGATGAACACCAAGGAGCGGCTGAAGGTCCAGGCCGCCACCGACACGATGACCGGCCTGCTGAACCGTGGCGGGTTCAATGCCAGCCTGATCGCGACGCTGGAACAATGCAAGCTCACCCCCACCGAGGAACGGGTGCTGGTGATGTTTGACCTCGACGGTTTCAAGCAGATCAATGACATCCACGGCCATCACGCGGGCGACATGGTGTTGCGCACGATCGGGCGGCGTATTGTCGAACTGGTCGGCACGGAGGAAGCCACCAGCCGTCTGGGCGGGGATGAATTCGCGATCATCCTGCACAAGAGCCTGCGCGAGAACTCGCTTGAAAGCATCCTCACGCGGCTTCAGGCGCTGCTGGAGGAACCGATCGAGCTGGAATCCGCCACGGTGCGCGTATCCGGCAGTATCGGGGCCACGCCGCTGACCGCGTCCGACACGCTGGAGGATGTGCAGAAGAACGCCGACGTGGCGCTGTATGCCGCCAAGCAGGCGGGGGGCAAGCAGGCCCGGATGTTCAGCGCCAGCCTGCACAAGACGGCGCTGGAACGCGCCAAGATCCTCAAGGAAGCGCGCGCAGGCGTAAAGCAGAACCAGTTCGAGGTGTATTACCAGCCGATCCTGAACTGTCGCACCGGACAGATCGAACAGGCCGAGGCCCTGATGCGGTGGCACCATCCGCAGCGCGGCCTGCTGTCGGCGGGGGCCTTTACCGACGTATTCGCCGATTCGGGGCTGGCGCAGGAGATGGAGACCCATCTGGTGCAGTCGTTCCATGACGACATCGCCATGTGGAAAAAGGCCGGCCTGCCGAACCTGCGGCTGGCGGTGAACCTGTCGCACCTCGACCTGCTCAGCCTGGACCAGCAGGTCGACCTGCTGAGTGAAATCCGGCACCTGAAGATGGATCCCGGCACCTTCATGCTGGAGGTGACCGAACACATGCTGCAGGGACGCCGCGCCGAAAAGAGCCAGTTGCGGCTCAAGAGTCTGGCCGAGGACGGCTTTGGCCTTGCGCTGGACAATTTCGGCCATGGTACCGTGCGCCTTGCCACGCTGAAGAACCTGCCGCTGAAATCACTGAAGATCGACCGCAGTCTCGTGCGGCATATCGACACGCGCGAACAGGATCGCGACATCCTGGCGTCCCTGATCCGGCTGGGGCATGGCTTTGGCCTGTCGGTCACGGTCGAAGGGGTCGAAACGCGTGAGCAGTTCGACATCGCGACGGAACTGGGGGTCGATTACATTCAGGGATTCTTCATTTCCCATGCGGTATCGGCCACGGAACTCGTCCGGGTCACGCGGGAACATGCATGGGAAAATGTGCTGGACTAAGAGCCCACCCGCAAACAATCCCTTGATAAAAAATAAAAGTTTCTGGGTGTCGCCTTTTTTCAAAAAGGCGACGTCTTCGTGATGCTTCCCGCAAAAGCCCCACCGGAAACCTGTATGACCCCAGCTTATTCCAAACTACCCCTGCGCCACACTGACGGACATATTCCCAGGGATACGCCTTCATTTCCGGCAAACGGCGCACCGGCTGCCTTTTGCTGACAGAAAAAGAAAAAGCCTTCTGCACGATCGGGGATTTCCCCGCCCATGCGGAAGGCTTTTTCATGCGTCCCAATGATCACCTCCGTCCGGGACGGGACGACCTGTCCCATCCCGGACGAAGCGCGGATCAGATATGGATGGCGCGCTTTTCCACGTCCAGCGCAGCTTCCTTGACCGCTTCGCTCAGCGTGGGATGCGCATGGCAGGTCCGGCCGATATCTTCCGACGATGCGCCGAATTCGATCGCCATGGTGCATTCGGCAATCAGTTCGCCCGCCATCGGACCAATGATATGCACGCCCAGCACCGCGTCGGTCTTGGCATCCGCCAGCACCTTTACGAAGCCATCGGTCATGCCGATTGCGCGCGCACGACCATTGGCGGTGAAGGGGAACTTGCCAACCTTGTAGGAAACGCCCTCTTCCTTAAGCACTTCCTCGGTCTTGCCCACGGTCGCGACTTCCGGCCATGTATAGACGACGGCCGGAATGGCGCCGTAATTGACATGCCCGGCCTGTCCGGCCAACAGTTCGGCCACGGCAACGCCTTCTTCTTCCGCCTTGTGCGCCAGCATCGGCCCCGCAATCACGTCACCGATGGCGTAAATGCCCGGCACGTTGGTCGCGTAATGGGCGTCCGTCACGATACGGCCACGCTTGTCCAGCGCGACGCCCGCTTCTTCCAGGCCCATGTTCTTGCTGGCGGCCGTGCGGCCGATCGCCACCAGGACGATATCCGCGTCGATCGTTTCAGCAGCACCACCCGCCGACGGTTCCACCGTCAGGGTAACGCCCTTCGCGCCCTTGACGGCTTTCGTCACCTTGTGGCCCAGCTTCATCTGCAGGCCCTGCTTGGTCAGGATCCGCTGGAACTGCTTGGCGATCTCGTTATCCGTGCCCGGCACCAGCCGGTCGAGATATTCGATCACCGTGACTTCCGCGCCAAGGCGATGCCACACGCTGCCCAGTTCGAGGCCGATCACGCCGCCGCCGATCACAACCATCTTTTTCGGCACAGCGGAAAGTTCCAGCGCGCCGGTGGAGGTCACGATCTGCTTTTCATCGACCTCGACACCCGGCAGGGCGGCGCTGTCGCTGCCGCTGGCAACGACGATATGCTTCGCCGTCACGGGCTTGCCATTGACGGTGATGCGGCCCGTGCCCTCGACGCGGCCTTCGCCCTTCAGCCAGGTGATCTTGTTCTTCTTGAACAGGAACTCGACACCCTTGACGTTGGCGTCAACCACCGACTGCTTGCGCGCCATCATGCGGGCAAGGTCCAGCTTCACGCTGTCGATGATAATGCCCATGTCGGCATATTCATCCTTGGCGGCATGAAAATTCTCGGACTGCTGCAGCAGCGCCTTCGACGGGATGCAGCCGACATTCAGGCACGTGCCACCAAGGGTCGCGCGCTTTTCAACGCAGGCCACCTTGAAGCCCAGCTGTGCCGCGCGAATGGCGCAAACATAGCCACCGGGACCTGCGCCGATCACGATCACATCGTAATCCGTTTCGGCCGGGGCTTCGGCCGCGGGCTTCGCCGCCGGGGCGGGCGTGGCGGCAGGGGCAGCGGGTGCCGAAGGTGCTGCGGCCTTCGGGGCCGCTGCTGGGGCCGCAGGCCTGGCGCCGGCGCCGCCGGGTTCCAGCGTGGTCAGGACCGCGCCGACCTCGACCTCGTCTCCTTCGGCCACCTTATGCGCGCCCAGCACGCCGGCCTGCGGGGCGGGAACTTCCACGCTGACCTTGTCCGTTTCCAGTTCGACAATCGGGTCATCGGCGGACACCGTATCACCCGGCTGCTTCAGCCACTTGCCGATTGTTGCGGTGGTGACGCTTTCACCCAGCGTCGGAACCTTGATTTCAATGGTCATTCTATCTCTGTCCTGCTTGCGGTGATCATGGAGGATCAGGCGGGAGACCGCAAACCGGCCATCCCGCCCGCCGCATCAGACCTGCAGCAGCAGACGGCGCGGATCTTCCACGTTCTGCTTGACCCGGACCAGGAAGCTGACGGCTTCCTTGCCATCGACGATGCGATGGTCATAGGTCAGCGCGATATACATCATCGGACGGATCACGACCTGTCCGTCCACGGCGACGGGGCGATCCTGGATGGAATGCATGCCAAGGATGGCCGACTGCGGCGCGTTGATGATGGGGGTGGACATCAGGGAGCCATAGATGCCGCCATTGGTGATGGAGAACGTGCCGCCCGACAGTTCGTCGATCTTCAGCGTGCCTTCGCGCGCCTTCTTGCCAAAGCCCGCGATCGTGCTTTCGATTTCGGCAAAGCTCTTCTGGTCGGCATCACGGATCACCGGCACGACCAGCCCGTTCGGGCCGCCGACCGCGATGCCAAGGTTGACGAACTTGCGATAGATCACGTCATCGCCGTCGATTTCCGCGTTGATCGCGGGGAATTCCTGCAGTGCCGCAATGACCGCGCGGCTGAAGATCGACATGAAGCCCAGCTTGGCGCCGTTATGCTTCTTGGCGAACGCGTCCTTGTATTCCGCGCGCATCGCCTTGACGGCCGACATGTCCACCTCGTTGAAGGTGGTCAGCAGCGCCGCCGTGTTCTGCGCGTCCTTCAGGCGACGCGCGATGGTGCGGCGCAGGCGCGTCATCTTCACGCGTTCCTCACGCGGGTCGTCCTGACGCGGCGGACGCGGCGCGACGGGGGCGGCAGCCGTGCGGGGCTGCGACAGGAACGCCTGCACGTCGCCCTTGGTGATGCGACCGTCCTTGCCCGAACCGGTGCCGACCTGTGCCGGGGAAACACCCTGTTCCGTC
Organism: Novacetimonas cocois; assembly: GCF_003311635.1. Taxonomy (GTDB): domain Bacteria; phylum Pseudomonadota; class Alphaproteobacteria; order Acetobacterales; family Acetobacteraceae; genus Novacetimonas; species Novacetimonas cocois. The sequence continues at coordinate 15,336 of NZ_QEXL01000012.1, forward strand.
ATGATTTTCTGCGCGGCGGGGAACGGCGCGTGCGCGGCACCCTGGGCCGCGACGTCGGATGCGGGCGTCGCGGGACGCGCGACGGGGCCGGTGCTCAGCGGCTGGGCCTGCACGCCAGCGGCGGGCGCGGGGGCCGGCGTCGCCTTCGGCGCGGGGGCCTTGCCCGTGCCCTTCTCGACGGTGGACAGGACGGTGCCGACCTCGACTTCCGCCCCTTCGGGAACCAGAAGCGGACCCAGCACGCCCGCCTGCGGGGCCGGAACCTCGACGCTAACCTTGTCGGTTTCCAGTTCGGCCACCGGGTCGTCAGCGGACACGGCATCGCCCGGCTGCTTCAGCCATTTCGCAACGGTTGCGGTAGTTACGCTTTCACCCAGCGTCGGCACCTTGATCTCGGCAGACATTCCTATTTTCCAATCCCTTTGCCGATCCATCCCGCATCCACGCTGTTTCGTGAACCGGGATGGATCAACGTGACAGTTCCTGAACCAGACCTTGTTCGCATGGCGGGGTGACCGCCATCCGGCCTGTTAACCCTGCCCGGCCCATGGCATGGACCGGACCCTGTTTCATGCCGTGCGCCAACATGTCCATGCGACGATGTCCATGTGGCGCCCGGCGCAATACCTGACCGGCGCGACGGAAAAGCATGTTCCACGTGGGTGCATGTTTCCCGCCACATGGTCCGTTACGCCACGCCCAGCGCCTGATTGACCAGCGCGGCCTGTTCCGCGAGGTGAACCTTCGCAAGGCCGGTGGCCGGACTGGCGGCAGCGACGCGGCCGACATATTCGGGACGCGCGCTCTTGTGCTTGATGCTGCCCAGGACACCTTCGATACGACGGTCCACGAAGTCCCAGCCCCCCATGTTGGCGGGTTCTTCCTGGCACCAGATGACCTTTGCATCCGGATAGCGCGCCAGTTCGTCGCCCAGCAGCTTTGCCGGGAACGGATAGAACTGCTCCAGCCGCACGATCGCGACCGTATCGAGCTTGCGCTCCCGACGTTCGGTCAGCAGGTCGTAATAGACCTTGCCCGAACAGATCACGACGCGCTCCACCTTCTTCGGGTCGGCGATGGGATCGATTTCCCCAATCACCGGCAGGAAGGTCGTATCCGGCCCGAAATCCTTCAGTTCCGACACCGCGAGCTTGTTCCGCAGCAGCGACTTCGGCGTCATGATGATCAGCGGCTTGCGATAGTCGAGGAACAGCTGCCGGCGCAGCGCGTGGAAATAGTTGGCCGGCGTGGTCAGGTTGCACACACGCAGGTTGTCCTCGGCGCAGAGCTGCAGGTAACGCTCCAGACGGGCGGAGGAGTGTTCCGGCCCCTGCCCTTCGTAGCCGTGCGGCAGCAGCATGACGAGGCCCGACATACGCAGCCACTTCGTCTCGCCCGAGGCGATGAACTGGTCGATGATGACCTGCGCGCCGTTGGCGAAGTCACCGAACTGCGCTTCCCACAGGACCAACGCGTTCGGATCGGCCAGGGAGTAACCGTATTCAAAGCCCAGCACCCCGAATTCGGAGAGCAGCGAGTTGTAGATCTCGATATGGGCCTGCTTGGGGTCGATATTGTTCAGCGGCACATAGGTGTTCTGGTTGATCTGGTCGATCAGCACGGCATGACGCTGGCTGAAGGTGCCGCGCTGGCAGTCCTCGCCCGACAGGCGGACGTGGTGCTTGTCCAGAAGCAGCGAGCCGAAGCCCAGTGCCTCGCCCGTGGCCCAGTCGATCCCCTCGCCCGTCTCGAACATCTTCGCCTTGGCCTTGAGCTGGCGCACGATCTTCGGGTTGGCATTGAAATCATCGGGCACCTTGGCCAGCGCCGTGCCGATTTCACGCAGGCGATCGATGGCGATGCCCGTCTTGGGCATTGTGACGATGGCGTCGACCGGCGGCGGCTTCAGCCCCTGCCACGCGCCTTCGAGCCAGTCGGCCTTGTTCGGCTTGTAACCCTGCGCCGCCTGATACGCCGCCTCCAGCTTTTCATGGAAGGCATTCCATTCGCCCTCGACCTCGGCCTCGGTCATGACGCCTTCGCGCACCAGACGCTGGGAATACAGCGTGCGGATGGTCGGGCGCGCGGCGATGGCCTTGTACATGATCGGCTGCGTGAAGGACGGCTCGTCCGACTCGTTATGGCCGTGGCGGCGATAGCCCACGATGTCGATGACGACGTCGGACGCGAACTTCTGGCGGAATTCCGCGGCAAGACGCGCGCAATAGACAACGGCCTCGGGCTCGTCGCCATTGACGTGGAAGATCGGCGCCTGGACCGCCTTGGCGATGTCGGTGCAGTACAGCCCCGAAAACGCATGGATGGATACGGTGGTGAAGCCGATCTGGTTGTTCACCACGACATGCACGGTGCCGCCGGTGCGATAGCCGATCAGCTGCGACATCGCCAGGGTTTCGTAAACGATGCCCTGTCCCGCGAACGCCGCGTCGCCATGCAGCAGGATGCCCATGTGGCGGCCGCGCTGGTGCGGGTCGTCATCGTCCTGCGTCGCGCGCACCTTGCCGATCACGACCGGGTCGACCGCCTCGAGGTGCGAAGGATTGGGCTGGAGCGAGATATGGACCGGCTTGCCGCCGATCTCCACGTCGGTGGAGGTGCCGAGATGGTATTTCACATCCCCCGAGCCCTGCACGTCGTCCGGCTTGAACGAGGCGCCGGCGAATTCGCTGAAGATCGCGGTATAGGGCTTGCGCACGATGTTGACGAGCGTGTTGAGGCGCCCGCGATGCGGCATGCCGATCGCGACCGAACGCACGCCGCCGCTTGCGGCCTGGTCGATGACGGCATGCAGCGCGGGGATGGTGACGTCCTCGCCCTCGAGCCCGAAGCGCTTGGTGCCGACATAGCGTTTCTGGCAGAAAGATTCGAAACCTTCCGCCTGCGTCAGGTGTTCAAGGATGACCTTCTTTTCCTGCGCGCTGGCACCCTGGCGCCAGTTGTCGCCCTCCAGACGGGCCTGCACCCACATCCGCTGTTCGGGATCCTGGATATGCATGTATTCCGTGCCGATCGGTCCGCAGTAAACCGCGCGCAACGCGTCGAGCACCTGATTGATGGTCGCGGTTTCCGAACCGATCAGGCTGGCGACGATACGACCCAGATAGATGGGACGGTCCATGTCCTTGGGGCCGAAGCCATAGGTCGCGGGGTCAAGGTCGGCATGGGGCTTGGGCACCTGCAGGCCCAGCGGGTCCAGCCGCGCCTCCAGATGACCGCGCACGCGGTAGGCGCGGATCAGCTGCGTCGCGCGCAGGCTGTCATCCGCCGCCGCATGCAGGCTTTCGGCGGAAACCTTGCCACCCGCCGGGGCGGGCGGGGGTTCGTCGCCGGTAATCATGGGCGCGCGCGGGGCCCACGACGCGCCTTCGGCATCATGTTCGATTTCCGCGCTCTGTTCATCCATTTCGGAGAACAGGGACGCGAAAGAGGGATCGACACTTTTGGGGTCCGCCGCCCAGCGTGCATACAATTCGGCCAGATAGGCCGTATTGGAGCCGCTGAATGCGGTCGAAAGAATATCTACGCCCGCCATCTTGAAGACATCTCCTCACTGACGACCTTGTCGGCCGCGTTATTTATCCGGTCCCGCGATGGGAAAAGCGTAACGATCTCCCCCTCCCGCAGGCCAGCTTATGGCCCTTACCCTAGCGACACCCGGCCATGGGTGTCGCCATCATTCATCAAGGTCAGGATTGCTGTGGACGCATGCTGACATTTTCGTTTACCGCCCGCGCGGCGCGGGAAAACATGATGAAAACACAGCGCCACACGGCGCAATTCCGACACTGGGAACTTCCATGACTACCCAAGCAAAGACCGGCTGCTTTGCCTACCGCCCCGCCAGTCACAGCCGCGCCATGGGCGTCACGATGGCGTGACCCCTGCGCCCCCTACGCGTCATCATGACGCCCATGGCGCGCGGCACCGTCGCGACGCCTATGCCGACAGGTGGGGCAGCTGCATGTAGGCCGCGCTCTGCATCTCCTCCAGGCGCGATGCGGTGCGTTCGAACGCCTTGGCGCCCTGCCCGCGCTGGTATAGGGAATCGGGCTGGTCCTCGGCCGAGGCGAACAGCTTCACGTTCTGTTCGTACACCGCGTCGATCAGCACGATGAAACGCCGGGCCTCGTCAAAATTGTCGGGTCCCATGCGCGGCACGTTGTCGATGATCAGGTTGGGAAAGCGCGTCGACAGCGCGAGGTAGTCGCCCGCCCCGAGGAAACGCCCGCACAGTTCGGAAAAGTCGAAGCGCGCCACCGGCCCCGCCGCGCGCGCGACGTGCAGGATGCGGCCCATGATGTCCAGGTCGACCGGCTGCACCGGCGCGCCTGCGGCAAGGTGGGTGAAGATGGTATCGAGTTCCGCCTTCGCCGCCGCGTCGGGAGGCACGATCCATGTCCGCATCCCCCGCACGCCGCCACGGCGGTAATCACGCGGGGAATCGAGGATGACGGTATCGACCTCGCGCATGATGATGTCGATGAAGGGCTTGAACGCATCCGCGCCGGGACGGTCCTGGAACAGGTCCTCCGGTTTGGTGTTGGAGGTCGCGACCACCACCACGCCATCCGCGAACAGGAATTCGAACAGCCGCCCAAGGATCATCGCGTCGGCAATGTCATTGACCTGGAATTCGTCGAAACACAGCAGCCACGCCTCCTGTGCGATCTGGCGCGCCAGCGGCGGTATTGGATCGGCAAGGTCGGGCTGCGCCACCTTCATGTCATGCAGGCGCTGGTGGACGTCCTGCATGAAACGGTGGAAATGGACCCGACGCTTGTGCGCCACCGGGGCAAGGTCGAAAAACAGGTCCATGAGCATCGTCTTGCCACGTCCGACCTGCCCGACCATGTAAACGCCGCGCGGTCGCGCGGGACCTGACTGCGCCCCACGTCCCGCGCCCAGCCCCAGCCGCGCGCGCAGGCCGCTGAACAGGCCATGGCGCGCGGCCGTGCGCTGCATCACCACAGGGTGGTAATCGCGCAGTTCGCGCCACAGCTGGTCCAGGCGGCGGGCCGCCTTTTCCTGTTCCGGATCGCGGTCGAGCTTCCCCGCAGCAACGCGGGCCTCGTACACTGCGAAGGGGCCGGCATCGCCTTGCGGAACCGGCTGTAGGGGGGCGGAAGCGGTGCGAATTTCGGTATCCATGTCCAACGCCGATAATCCCTCCGCGCACCCCCCGCAAGGGCACAAAACCGCCATATGCCGCCGTTGCGGGGGTTCTCTCCATCTGGTGAACGCAAAGGGCGGGAAATGGAGCATTTGTGATGGGTCCTTCCCACCCCGCGCCGCGTTCATTTCCCATCATGGCCCATCATTGCGACACCAGCCCCGGCGACACCGGCATGACGCCAGCCTTGCGGGGCGGATCACTCAGCCGTAATCTCGATCCCCGTACCTTTGCCGTGGCCACACAGGATCGCATGACCATACCCATCACGCCCGACTATGCCGCGCTGGAAAACGCCGGGATCATTACAGATCCGTTCCCCCATGTGGTCGTGCCCCATTTCATCGGGGCTGCGGACCTTCACGCGGCGGTGGCGTCGCTGCCGGCATTCCCGTCGGGCGGATCCTACCCCCCCGACGCGCTGAACCTTTCGCCGCTGATCCGCCAGCTGGTGGACCAGCTTGAAGGGCCGGAGCTGCGCGATATCATCGCGACGAAATTCGGGCTGGACCTGCATGACGCGCCCACGATGCTGACCCTGCGGGGACGCACGCGGGCGCAGGACGGGCGCATCCATCGCGACTCGGCCTCCAAGCGCGTGACGGTGCTGCTGTACCTCAACACCGACGACGGCGCGTGGGGCCGGCACGAAGGCTGCCTGCGGCTGTTGCGCGGCGAACATGATATCGAGGATTACGCGGCGGAGATCCCGCCCGTGAACGGCACGCTGGTGGTCTTTCCCAACGGGAAGAACACATGGCATGGCCACCGCCGCTTTGTCGGGGTGCGCCACACCATACAGCTCAACTACATGACCAACGATTCGCGGGCGCGCAGCGAACTGCGCCGTCATCGCCTGTCGGCATTGACGAAACGTCTGGGGATTGCGGCATAAGGGAGGCCATCACAGCCATGATTTCGACATGCCGGATGTTATGATGATGATCGGCTGACACGATTATCCGGCTTTATTTCCTTTTTACGCACCATTGGATAAGGGTCCTCGCATTGAAGCGGTTTTCACGATTTCCCAGGTTCCTTGCCGTCGCGGGCGCAGCGCTGACGCTGATGACCGCGACCCTTCCCCTCGCGCCCGCGCAGGCACAGGGCTGGGGCAGGCGCGGCGGTCCGCCGCCGCCGCCACGTGGTGGATGGCATGACGGCCGGGGCCGCGGCGGTGGTGCCGGGCTTGCGATCGGCAGTGGCATCGCGGGCCTTGCGATCGGGACGATGATCGGCAGCACGCTGGCGGACCGCGCCGTGGCCCCGCCGCCTGCCTATTACCCGCCGCAGCCGGTCCCGCCGCCGCCGCCGCCGACCTATTATTCCCCTTCCCCTTATGGTTACGGATACTGAACCCCGGTCTTGTCCACCGCGTTTGCATCCCACCCGACCACCTGAACAGATCTGAAGGGATACTGTCATGATTCTTCGCCGTATTCTGCCTGTCGCCGCCCTCCTGCTGCCGGGCGTCGCCATGGCCGCCGTTCCCCCCACGCAGCCCGCGCCCGCCGCCGCGACGGCCCCCCTTGCCCATACGCCGCATGACCCCACGCCGGAACAGCTGGAAGAACATATCAGCACCCTGCATCAGCAGCTGCACATCACCAAGGCGCAGGAAAAGCTGTGGGCACCGTTCGCACAGGACATGCGCGACAATGCCAGCCGCCTGCATGACGCGATCGAAAACCGTCGCTCGTCCCTCCCCACGCTGAGCGCGACCGACAACATGCAGTCCTATGCCGCCCTGGTGGCGGAACGCGCGCAGGACATGCAGACGCTGAACCAGGCGTTCGTGCCGCTTTATGCCTCCTTCTCCAAGAAGCAGAAGAAGAATGCCGACGCCCTGTTCCGCATGGGCGACGAACAGCATGGCGAGCATCAGGCCACCGCGCAGGACGGACAGGCCGCGTCCGACGCCTCCACCGCAGCGAAATAACGCGCCGCCTGCCCACGTGGCAGGAAACCGAGCGGTGGACAGCCGCCCATATGGGGTTGTGGCCGGACGACGGCCACAACCTTTTTTTGATCCGGTACCGTTCCCCTTCAGGAAACGCCGCGCGGATCAGGCCCCGTCAAGCGGATACCATTTCCGCCCGTCGCGTTCGAGCAGTTCGTCCGCGCCCTTTGGCCCGGTCGCGCCCGCGGGATAGATTTCGAGGCCCGTGCCATTGCCGGCCCATGCCTGCAGCACGGGATCAACCGCGCGCCATGCCGCCTCGATATTGTCGGCGCGCTGGAACAGGGTCGCATCGCCCATCAGGCAATCATACAGCAGGGTTTCATATCCGACGTTCGGGGACTGCGCGAAAACGTCCTCGTACCGGAAACGCACCTGCACGTCGGCAAGGTCCATCCTCGGTCCGGGGCGCTTGGCCCCCATTTCCATCGTCAGCCCCTGCGCGGGCTGGATATTGAGGATGATGCGGTTGGGCGGCAGGTCCTGCGTTTCGGTGTCGCGGAACATCATCATCGGCGGCTTCTTGAACTGGACCACCACCTCCGTCCGGCGGCCACCCAGCGACTTGCCGGTGCGCAGGTAGAACGGAACCCCGGCCCAGCGCCAGTTATCGACATGCAGTTTCAGCGCGACATAGGTTTCCGTCGTGCTGTCGGCCGCGACACCCGGACTGTCGCGATAGGCGATGACCGGCTTGCCTTCCACCGTGCCGGCCGCGTACTGCCCGCGCACCGCATCGGTGGGGGGAATGGGGCGCACCGCCTCGAACAGTTGTTCCTTGCTGGTGCGCACCGTATCGGCGGAGAAGGAATTCGGCGGCTCCATCGCCACCATGCCGAAAAGCTGGAACAGGTGGTTGGGGATCATGTCGCGCAGCGCGCCGGTGGGTTCATAGAACGCGCCGCGCTGCTCCACGCCGATCGTCTCGGCCGCGGTAATCTGGACATGGTCGATGAATTCGTTGCGCCACAGCGGCTCGAACAGCAGATTGCCGAACCGCATGGCAAGGATGTTCTGCACCGTTTCCTTCCCCAGGAAATGATCGATGCGATAGACTTGGCTTTCCTGCAGCACCGCAAGGATCCGGCGGTTGAGTTCACGCGCGCTGCGCAGGTCGGCGCCGAACGGCTTTTCGACCACCACGCGGCGGAAGTGGCCGCCCGTTTCGGTCACGAGTCCCGCGCGGCCCAGAATTTCGATCACCGGGGCGAAAAAGCGCGAGGACACGGCGAGATAGAAGATCGCATTCCCGTCGATTTTTTCCCCCAGCGCGCGGATCTGCGCCAGGTCGCCGAAATCGGCCTGGACATAATCCAGCCGGTCGCACACCCACTTCCACTGCGTGGCGTTGATGCTGGGGGCGTGGAATTCGGCGTTGGGGTCGTGGGTAAAGGATTGCATCATCTCCGTCAGGCCATCGCGCCACTGCGCGGTGGTGCTGGCGACATGGTCCACGCCGATGATGCGGAAAGCGGGATCCAGAAGCCCGCTCCCGGCGAGGTTGTACAGCGCCGGCATCAGCAGACGCTTGGTAAGGTCACCATGCGCGCCGAAAATCACCAGCGTGCAGGCCGGGGCCGGCCGGACGCCCGCAGGCGCGCGCGGCGTCGGAGAGGCAGGGTTGGCGTCAGGTAAAGACATGATCCGTGACAGTCCTTTGTCTATGTTTTCGCGCAGGGGGGGCTGTCTGCCGTGACAACGCGCCGCCCACGCAGAAAATCCGCCCGGGCGCGGGAACACGCCACCGGACACGACGGACCATACCACCATGTCGGGACCGCGCGCCTTGCGCCTGCTCAAAGAGCATCATGTGCAAAGACAGGAAGGATGTCCCGGCAATAGATAAAAACATTCGGGAAAAATATCGTGTTGCTTGCACCACCCGCACGCAGGCTCTAGGTGTCGGGACGCTTAACGACTGTCTGCCAATCCGCGTCGGCGCGTCCTTATCTGATCTGGATATACTCCAGGGACACCGGCGCATCATCAGGGGATTATCCAATGGGTTACCGCGTTGCGGTGGTAGGTGCCACCGGTGCCGTCGGGCGTGAAATACTCAAGACACTGGCCGAACGGCGCTTTCCGGTGGACGACATCGTGGCGCTGGCCTCCGCCCGGTCGGCCGGGCAGGAAGTCTCGTTCGGGGAAAACCGGGTGCTCAAGGTGCGCAACCTTGAACATTTCGACTTCACCGGATGGGACGTCGCGCTGTTTTCGCCCGGCGGGAAGGTTTCCGCCATGTATGCCCCCCGCGCGGCCAAGGCCGGATGCGTGGTGATCGACAATACCTCCCACTTCCGCATGGAACCCGACGTTCCGCTGGTGGTGCCGGAGGTCAATCCCAATGATGTGAAAAAGGCGAAGCGCAACATCATCGCCAACCCCAACTGTTCCACCATCCAGATGGTCGTGGCGCTCAAGCCGCTGCATGACCTGTTCACGATCCGGCGCGTGGTCGTCGCGACGTACCAGGCCGTCGCGGGCGCGGGCAAGGGCGGGATGGACGAACTGTTCACCCAGACGCGCGGCAGTTTCGTGGGCGACCCGGCGCAGGCCGAGCAGTTCACCAAGCAGATCGCCTTCAACTGCATTCCCCATATCGACCGTTTCATGGATGACGGCGCGACGAAGGAGGAATGGAAGATGGCGGTGGAGACACGCAAGATCCTCGACCCCGATATCGCCGTCTTTGCCACATGCGTGCGCGTGCCGGTGTTCATCGGCCATGCCGAGGCCGTCAGCGTGGAGTTCGAGGAACCTGTGGACCTTGCGCGCGCGCGCGAAGCCCTGCGCGAGGCAACCGGAGTCGTGCTCCACGACAAGCGCGAGGATGGCGGTTATGTCACCCCGGTCGAGGCGGTGGGAGAGGACGCGACCTATGTCTCGCGCCTGCGGATCGACCCGACCGTCCCCAACGGACTCGGCTTCTGGTGCGTGTCGGACAACCTGCGCAAGGGGGCCGCGCTGAACGCGGTTCAAATCGCGGAAACAATGATTGCGCTCGACCTGCTGGGACCCGGCAGGCGCGCCTGAATACATGCCTTTTTGGCGCGGATCTGCCATGCGTCCGCGCCAATGCTTGGATCAATACATTCGGGGCGTCTCTCAACCTCGTGTTCCGGGCCTGCGTTGACCACACCCATCGGGGGGCGTAGGACCGAATAATACAAGGCAACGGAACAAACCGAAGCCATAACAGGGAAATTGACGAGACGACCATGCAGGATGTCCGTGATGCGCTCTATGTAGGGCACCGAAGCGACGGAACTCTGACCAGGCGGCCAATGTCCCCGCACCTCCAGGTCTACCGCTTCCGTCTTTCCATGTTCCTTTCAATCGCGAACCGCGCGGCCGGCGTTGCCGCCACCGTGGGGTCCGCGCTTGGCATCTGCTGGATCAGCGCTGCCGCAAAGGGACCGAAATCATTTGCCAAGGTCCAGAAGGTGACCGGCCATCCGCTGGGCAAGCTTGCCCTGGCTGGCTGGGCCCTGGCCTTGGTCTATCACTTTGTGGCGGGGATTCGCCACCTGATGTGGGACAGCGGCGCCCGCTTCGAAAAGAAGGAAATCAACGAGGACGGTCCCGTGGCCGCAGGTGTGACCGTGGGCGTCACGCTGGCGCTGGTTGCCAGCATCCTTGGCGTCGCAGCCTGTCGCTCGAAGAAGAGGGCCTCCTGACATGAGTACTCAGCACAAACCGCATATCACTGTCATGCGTTCGCAGCTGTCGCGCGCGCGCGGGCTGGGTTCCGGCAAGAGCGGCGTCGCGCACTGGTGGGCTGAACGCGTGTCGGCCGTGGCGCTGGTGCCGCTGTCGGGCTGGTTCGTGATCCAGGTCTTCCGCCTTGCCGGGGCGTCGCAGCCGGAAGTCGCGAAATGGGGCGGCAGGCCCGTCAACGCCACCATGATGATGGCGCTGGTGATCCTGACATTCTACCACACGCAGCTGGGCCTGCAGGTCATCATCGATGACTATGTGCATGGCAAGGCGCATGTCCCGGCAAGCCTGCTGATGAAAAGCGTGATTTTCCTGCTGGGCGTGTTCGGCGCGATTTCCGTTCTGAAGCTGGCGCTTGCCACCACGCGCGGGCGAATCGCCGCGAGCTGACGCGCGCGCCACGCCACCGGCAAGACAGAGACATTCGCGGACTGGCGGTCCGGTCAACCCCGCCCGGCAGTCCGAACGAGCATCGGGACACGTCCAAACAATGAATGCGATCACATCCCCAATCCCCGGCAATTACAAGATCGTCGATCACGCCTATGACGTGGTCGTGGTCGGTGCCGGCGGTTCCGGCCTTCGGGCCACACTTGGCATGGGTGCGGCCGGCCTGAAGACCGCCTGCATCACCAAGGTTTTCCCCACACGCAGCCACACCGTCGCCGCACAGGGCGGCATTGGCGCGTCGCTTGGCAACATGGCCGAGGACAACTGGCGCTGGCACATGTACGATACCGTCAAGGGATCGGACTGGCTGGGTGACCAGGACGCCATCGAATACATGTGCCGCGAGGCCGTCCCCGCCGTGTACGAGCTGGAACACATGGGTGTTCCCTTCTCCCGCACGGAAGAGGGCAAGATCTACCAGCGTCCCTTCGGCGGACACATGCGCAATTATGGCGAGGCCCCCGTGCCCCGCGCCTGTGCCGCGGCCGACCGCACGGGCCATGCCATCCTGCACACGCTGTACCAGCAGTGCCTGAAGCATAACGTCGAATTCTTCGTCGAATATTTCGCCATCGACCTGATCATGGATGAAAAGGGCGCGTGCAAGGGCGTTGTCGCATGGTGCCTTGATGATGGCACGCTGCATCGTTTCCGTGCGCAGATGGTCGTTCTGGCGACCGGCGGCTATGGCCGTGCCTACAACTCCTGCACATCGGCCCATACCTGCACCGGCGACGGCGGCGGCATGGCGGTGCGCGCGGGCATCCCGCTGCAGGACATGGAATTCGTGCAGTTCCACCCCACGGGCATCTTCCCGGCGGGCTGCCTGCTGACCGAAGGCTGCCGTGGTGAAGGTGGCTACCTCACCAACTCCGAAGGCGAGCGTTTCATGGAACGCTATGCCCCGACGGCCAAGGATCTCGCATCGCGCGACGTCGTTTCACGCGCCATGACGATCGAGATCAACGAAGGGCGCGGCTGTGGTCCGAACAAGGACTATATCCTGCTGCATCTGGAACATCTCGGCGCGGACCTGCTGCATGAACGCCTGCCGGGCATTTCGGAAACGGCGCGCATCTTTGCCGGCGTGGACGTGACCAAGGAACCGGTCCCGGTCCTGCCGACGGTGCATTACAACATGGGTGGCATCCCCACCAATTACCATGGCGAGGTCATCCGCCCCACCGCCGACGATGTCGATGCCGTGGTGCCCGGCCTGATGGCCGTGGGCGAGGCCGCGTGCGTGTCCGTGCATGGCGCGAACCGCCTTGGCACGAATTCGCTGCTGGATCTGGTTGTCTTTGGCCGTGCCGCGGCCCAGCGCGCGGCCCAGATCATCAAGACCGAGGAAACCATCCCGCCGCTGCCGCCCGGTGCGGGCGACAAGGCCATCGAGCGTTTCGACCGCCTGCGTAATGCCAAGGGCAAGACGCATGTCGCCGCGATGCGCGCCAACCTGCAGCGCACGATGCAAAAGCATGCCGCCGTGTTCCGCAATACCAAGAGCCTTGCGGAAGGCGTGGAAAAGATCGCGGAAATCTGGAAAGAGCTTCCCGACATCTCCATTTCCGACCGTTCGCTGATCTGGAACAGCGACCTGATGGAAGCCCTGGAGTTCGAGAACCTTCTGGCGAACGCGACCGTAACGATGGCCGGGGCCGAAGCCCGTCACGAAAGCCGTGGCGCACAGGCGCACGACGATTATCCCGAACGTGACGACAAGAACTGGATGAAGCACACCGTCGCCCACATGGACGACAAGGGACAGGTCACGCTGACCTATCGCCCCGTGCATATGAAGACCCTGACTGACGACGTTCAGGTCTTCCCCCCCAAGAAACGCGTTTACTAAGCGCACGGCGGAAAGGGAACGAGACGATGGTCGAATTCAGACTGCCAAGAAACAGCACGGTGGGCAAAGGGCGCATCTTTACCGCCCCCACCGGCGCCAAGAACGTCAAGTCATTCCGGATCTATCGCTGGAGCCCGGATAACAACGACAACCCCGTGATCGATACGTACGAGATCGATCTGGACCGCATTGGTCCGATGGTCCTTGATGCGCTGATCCACATCAAGAACGATATCGACCCCACCCTGACCTTCCGGCGGTCCTGCCGCGAAGGGATCTGCGGGTCATGCGCGATGAACATCGCGGGTGAAAACACGCTGGCCTGCCTCAAGCCGATCCGTGACCTTGATGGCGACGTGGCGATCTATCCGCTGCCGCACATGCCGATCGTCAAGGATCTGGTGCCCGACCTCGATGGCGCCTATGCACAGCTGCGCTCCATCGATCCGTGGCTGAAGTCCGACACGCTGCCCCCGCCCGACGGGGAACGCCTGCAGAGCATCGAGGAACGCGCGGAACTGGATGGCATGTGGGAATGCATCCTGTGCTTCTGCTGCTCCACCTCCTGCCCGTCCTACTGGTGGAATGGCGACCGTTACCTTGGTCCGGCCACGCTGCTTGCGGCGTATCGCTGGATCGCGGACAGCCGCGATGAATATGCGGGCGCGCGTCTGGATGCGCTTGAAGATCCGATGAAGCTGTATGCCTGCCGCACCATCATGAACTGCACCCAGACCTGCCCCAAGGGTCTCAACCCGGCCAAGGCGATCGGGCGGCTGAAGGAACTTCAGCTGGAACGCAAGGGCTGATCCCCAGGGACTGATCCCACGGCGCATGGACCGTGACGGATTGACGAACGAAGCGCCGGATGGGACATATCCGGCGCTTTTTTCGTATCTGCACCCATGAAAGGATGCGCCCGTGTTCGATGGAACCCTGTCCAGCGCGTCAGGACGTGGACGTGCCTGGATCGACAGCCTGTTCGTGGATCATGCCATCCTGCGCATGACATGGACGAATTTCCGCACCGTCATTCCCGGCCGGGTCTATCGCTGCAATCACCCCACCCCCTGGCGGCTGGCCATGGCCACCCGGCGGCTGCGCCTGAAAACGCTGGTCAACCTGCGCGGACATCGCAAATGCGGTTCCGACGCGCTGTCGCGGGATGCCGCGCGACGGCTGGGGCTGAAGCATATCGACATGGCGTTCGAAAGCCGCAACGCCCCCCATCGCGACCGGATCGAACGGTTCGAGACCATCTACCGCTCCATCACGTTCCCCATGCTGATGCATTGCAAGTCAGGGGCGGACCGGACGGGCCTTGCCGCGGGGCTTGTCATCCTGTTCGAAGGTGGAACCGCGCGGGAGGCGCTGCGTCAGCTTTCATGGAAGAACGGGCATTTCAACAGTTCGCGCACCGGCGTGCTGGATGCTTTCTTCCTGCGCTACCAGGCCGAGGCGGAGGGACGCATTCCCTTCATGCAGTGGGTCCGCACCGAATATGACGAAGACCGCCTGCGCCACGATTTCCGCGCGGGGAAAATCGGCGCCTTCCTCAATGACAGGGTCCTGCGCCGGGAATAGCGTGGGTCAGGCCGCCATCGAGCGCACAAGTTCAAGCACGCGCCTGCGTACGGCCGGGTCGCTGATGCGATAATACGAACGCACCAGATCGATCGTCTCCCGCCGCGACAGCAGGGCCAGTTCATTGCTGGCGAAACGGTCCTCCGTGCCTTCGGGCTGGCTTGCGATCGGCACGCCGCCAAAGGATTCGCGCGATTCGGCAAAGGACGTCATCGCCGTGCCCGGCGGGACATCCGACTGCGGCGCATTGTCCTGCGGCATTCCGTCGAAAAAGAACGCGATCGGAACATCAAGCACACGCGCAAGATCATACAGGCGCGAGGCACCGACACGATTTGCGCCACGTTCATATTTCTGGACCTGCTGGAATGTCAGGCCAAGCGCCGTCCCAAGCCGTTCCTGCGACATGCCGAGCAATGTACGGCGCAGTCTGATGCGACTGCCCACATACACATCTACAGGACTGGGAGAACTAGACAGCTTGCTATTCACAACAGATGTCCTATGCCAGAAATACCATTTTCTGATAAATTATCAGTTAGTTATATATTAAACAAAACAGTTATAGGGTTCATCGTTAACCTTTTGTAAAGGGAGAATTTATATCATCCTCAAAAGACCAGCGATAATTCTTTTTATTTACAACCCCTTAACCATAAGGGCGCAAACAAGACTTTTTTTGTGCCCTTTTATTTCGCTATGTAATTTCGTTTCATATATCGGAATTTTACAGACTATCCGCAGTGGCGATCCTAACGGGACGTATGGCGAATCGTTCCGCCGGCCTGTCCCCGTACATGTTAGGACCGGCGGGTCATGCCCCGGCCACGCAGTCCCGCCACCAGTGCGGCTGTCAGCGTCAGCAATGCCAGCAGCAACGGCACCAGCCGCCCCCACCGTGCAAAGAATGGGGGGGACAGCGCCTCTGGCATGGGCTGGACTATAGTACCCGTACGATCCCAGCCCAGCCATGCCGTTTCATGGCCGTAACCATCAAATATGGCTGAAATGCCGGTATTCGCGGCACGGGCGACAGGAAGCCCTTCCTCCACCGCGCGCATCCTGACGGCGGCAAGATGCTGGCGCGGTCCCGCGCTGTTTCCGTACCAGCCGTCGTTGGTGCTGTTGAGCAACCATGCGGGACGGTCATGGGGATCGACCGTCTGTCCTGAAAAAATGACTTCGTAACAGATCAGGGGACCAAACGGGGACACGCCCGGCACGTGCCATGTCCGCACGCCCCCGCCTGCCGCCATGCCATCGCCCGGCACGACGTGAAACG
Organism: Novacetimonas cocois; assembly: GCF_003311635.1. GTDB lineage: Bacteria > Pseudomonadota > Alphaproteobacteria > Acetobacterales > Acetobacteraceae > Novacetimonas > Novacetimonas cocois. The sequence goes on from NZ_QEXL01000012.1 coordinate 31,372, forward strand.
GCAGCAGGGCGGGCTGGTATTCGCCAAAAGGCACCAGATGGGATTTGTCATAGATATCGGCAACCCGCCCGTCCGGCGGCACAAGCATCACCATGCTGTTGCGCCAGCGATCCTGATCATCCTGTCGCAGGGTGCCGATCACGCCCGCAGCAGCCCCCTGCCCGGCCTGCATGATCATGCGCCGCGCGATCGCATCTTCCAGCAACAGGCCGGGAAAGGCGGATTCAGGCCAGGCGAACACGATGGGCCGTCCCTGCGTGCCCTGACGCAGGGCCTGATCCACCCCCTGACGGGTCAGGCTCAGATAACGGCGGAAAATCGCCACATCCTCGTTCCCCGCCATCTTTTCCGCTTCCGGCACGTTTCCCTGCACCAGCACCACAACGGGATTGTGCTCCGAAACAGCCCTGTCCGGGTGCAGGGACAGCCGCGTGATCCCTGCCACCACCCACAGCGCAAGGGTGGCCGACATGAACATCCACCCGCGCCGTCCCCATAATGGCGCCAGCGCCAGCAGCACCGTCAGCAGCGTCAGCCCATCCACGCCAATCCATGCCGCGGGCTGGATCATTACATCCCCTGCATAACCGGGGAATTCCCATACGCTGCCTGGGGGATTCCATGGAAATCCGCTGAATATGAAAACACGCATCATATCCGCGATCGTCCACGTGGATGCCAGCACAAGGCAGCGCGCCATTCCCGCAGGGACAATCCGCGCCAGCGCCGCCGGCACGGCAGTAGTGGGCGTAAGGATCAGCGCGCATCCGGGCGAGGCCAGCGGCACCAGCCACCAGAACGAATCCATGCGCAGCATGATCGCATCCGTCAGCCAGTACAGCCCGGCCGTATGGAACCCGAGGCCAAACATGAACCCGCATCGCGCCGCGCCGCGCCAGTCCGGGGCGGCATCGATCATGCGCATCAGGACCGGGAAGCACAGCGCCAGCACCACGACCACATGCACCGGCGGCAGCGCCAGCGCCGCCAGTGCGCCCGTCAGCAGCAGCGCGACATCCGCACGCCATCCCCGCAGATGCACCAGTGCGTCGTATCTTGCGCGCAGAACAGCCGGGATCGTCATTCCGGCGCGAATATCCGCAGGCTGCTGCCCCGGCCCGTTCCCTTAATCAAGGGCGTCACGCAGGCGACGTTCGTAATGACGGTAATATTTGTCCGCCAGCAGTTCGCTTTTGACCAGCACGGCGACATCTGTCGTATTGAACTGCGTATCGATCACCGCGCCATCGCCGACATAACCACCCAGACGCAGGTAACCCTTGATCAGCGGTGGCAGCCCCGCAAGACAGCGGCGATGGTCCAGCGTCTGCGGATCACGGCGCAGCATTTCCACCCGGCGTTCCGGCAGGGCGCGCACACGCAGCGCCGGCGGCGCAAGATGGTTATGATACAGATAGGTCAGTTCGTTGCTTAACGGTTCGGGATCGGTGCCCGGCAGGCTGGCGCACCCGAACAGCACGTCGATGCGGTGCAGGAAGATATAGGATGCGATCCCGCGCCACAGAAGCTGCATCGCCGCACGACCGCGATAGGCACGATCGACGCACGACCGCCCCACCTCCAGCAGGCGTCCGGGGAATTCCGTCAGCGGCGAAATGTCATATTCGCCCGAGGAATAGAAACGGCCAAGCCTGCGTCCCGCATCGCCTTGCATCAGGCGATACGTGCCGACCACTCCCTTCGCGCCAGAGGAAATGGCGTGGTCGATGACCAGGAGGTGGTCGGCATATTCATCGAATTCATCGACGTCGCGACGTAGGCGCCGGGTGCGCTCATCCGGCTGCGCGCCCATTTCCTCGTAAAAGACGCGATAACGCAGGGCCTGCGCGGCATCGCGTTCCTCGTCCGTGCAGGCAATACGGACCCGGAGGTTACCGCCCCGCAGTTCGGGAAAGCCGTTACGCTCCAGATCCAGCGTGGAAAGGGAGTGCATGCTTTTCTCCACACTCATCGTTTTGACCTGCCTGTCGGACGCGCCGTCGTCGTGCGGGGGGGCGATTCGTCCTTTGTATCCGCAGTCCTTTTCCGGGCGAAAAGTTCCAGCCGGTGCGATACGAGATCGAAACCAAGGTCATTGGCGATCCGGCGCAGCAGCCGGGCATGCTCCTCGTCCTCGAACTCGATCACCTTGCCCGTATCGACATCGATCAGGTGATAATGGTCGCCTTCCTCCGTGGCCTCGTAGCGGGCACGGCCACCGCCGAAATCGCGGCGTTCGAGGATTCCCTTTTCCTCCAGCAGACGCACGGTGCGATAGACCGTGGCAACCGAAATACGCGAATCAAGCGTCGCCGCGCGGCGATACAGTTCTTCCACATCGGGATGATCCTGCGCTTCGGACAGGACGCGCGCGATCACCCGCCGCTGCCCTGTCATCTTCAGGCCCCGTTCGATACACATGCGCCCGATGCGCGATTCCATTACGTCATTACCTGCTGCCATGATTACAGGCGTAGCCTATCATCAGATCGATTGTCCAACGACACCGTTATTCTTCGCGCTTGGTTCCCAACCCGATCTTCCGCGCCAGGGACGAGCGGTGGCTGGCATAGCTGGGCGCGACCATGGGGTAGTCATGCGGCAGTCCCCAGCGTTCGCGATATTCCTCCGGCGTCATGTTATAGGCCGTCTTCAGATGCCGCTTGAGCATCTTCAGCTTCTTTCCGTCCTCGAGACAGACGATGTAATCGGGAAAGACCGACTTCTTCAGCGGGACCGCCGGAACCGGTTTTTCAGGCGCGGCCTCCACCTTTCCAAGCGCGGCCATCGTTTCATATACCTGATGAATCAGATCCGGCAGGGTTTCGGCATCCAGCGTATTACGCGCGACATAGGCAGACACGATTTCCGCGGTCAGTTCCCGCAGTTCCACATCCGCTGTTTCATCAGCCATCAACTTGATCCTGTCAGTAGAAATACATGCGTCTTATATAAATAATCCAGACAAGACCGCAACCATACTCATGAAAGAATGTCAGGTAACATGGCCGATACTGGTATGATGGAAATAGATATCACGCATGAGGTCTGTCCCATGACATTCGTGCGCACCCGGCTTGCGCTGGACCGGCTGCCGCCGGGGGGACACCTGCAGGTGCGGCTGCGTGGTGCCGAACCGCTGGACAATGTCAGCCGCAGTGTGCGCCTGCTGGGCCATGACATCGCACGGCACGAGACGCTGGCCGATGGCGTGACGCATGTCCTGCTCATCATCAAAAAAACGTCATCGCCCGCCGGATGATCCCACCTATGCCACGGACGGCGCGATATCGCAGGCCATGACCAGCGCGTCCGACCCGTCCGGGTAGTACCGGCGCCGCTGTCCCACCGTGCGAAATCCCGCGCCCTGGTACAGCGCGATGGCGGCGGCGTTATGCGTCCCGACCTCCAGGAACAGGCGCGCGACACCGTGGCTGGCCGCCACGTGCCGCAACCATGACAGCAGCGTGCGGGCCATGCCCCGCCGCCGGAAGGCGGGATCCACCGCCAGCGTCAGGATTTCGGCCTCATCAACGACATGCCGGGCCATGAGGAACCCGGCAGGCACCTGCGCGCCATCCGCCACGGTCATGACCACGCCCAGCCAGGTGCCGGGCATGGCCATGACCGCCTGCAACGCCTGCGCATTCCATTGCTGATCGGCGGAAAAGGCCGCCGCGTGAATCCGCGCCAGCACGGACAGGTCCGCCGCGTCGGCCGACAGGGCAACGACGTGGCGGTCATCCTCCACCATGTCCTACTCCGCCCTGCGCGGGGGCGGACGCAGCCCCGCCGCGGGCAGCCTGGCCTCCGGCGGATCAACATAGAGGGGCTGCACGTCGCGCGGCGGCAGTTCGCCCTCGCGACGCTGCAGGGCGGCATGGACGATCTGGCACGCATCCGGCCCCGTCAGGGCGGACAGGATCATGTCGTCACGTCCCGGCCCGTCATGCCCTTGCCCGCAGGCGTCGAAGACCTGTCGCGCGGCATTGCCCGCCAGCAGGACGGGACCGGGGGGAATGGCGTCGGGATCATCCAGCATGACGGCACGGATATCGCCACGTCCCGTCCCGGCGGGAATGGATTCGACAAAGGCGCGTCCACGCCGCGCAACGGAACAGCACAGGATGCGCGTGCCCGGCGGGACGGCCTGCGCACGCAATGCATCGGCCATGGCCTCGCCCGTCGTGACGCCGATCACCTCACATCCCAGCCCCAGCGAAAGGCCCTGCGCAAACGCGACCGAGGCACGCAGCCCGGTAAACGATCCCGGCCCCACCACCACGGCCACCATGTCCAGCGTCGTCACCGACCAGCCACATGCGGCGATCAGTTCGCGCGCCAGCAGGGGGAAGGCCTCCGACCCGCCCCGGCCTTCCACCTCGCGCACCTGTTCAACCCGGCACCCCGCCGCGGGCGTGACTTCCACACAGGCGATCAGCGCGCGCGCCTGCGCCCCGGCAGAAGCCCCGTCAAGAACCAGAACCCGCATCATGCGTCAGGCCATCACGCAGGCATCGTCGAACTCAAGCCTCGGGGCGCGGGGCGTGTCGAACGCATGGTCGGCATAGCCAAGGCTGACGAGGAAATTGGCCCGCCAGCCATGCGCCTGCAGGAACGTTTCCTCCACCATCAGGGAATCGAATCCCGACATCGGCAGCGCATCCAGCCCCAGCGCGCGGGCGGCCATGATCAGATAGCCGCCCTGCAGCGTGCTGTTGCGCACGGCGGTTTCTTCCGCCAGTCCCACGTCGGCGGCAAACCATGACCGTACCCCCGGCGTGGGATTGAGGACATCCATGCGGTCGAAGAACAGCGGGTCATAGGCCACGATCACCGTGACAGGCGCGCTCATCACCCGTGCGACATTCCCCTCCGACAGGGCGGGGCGAAGGCGTTCGCGGCTGTCATGCGTGCGCAGGAAGACAAAGCGCGCGGGACAGCAGTTGCCCGATGTCGGCCCCAGCCGCACCAGATCGTACAGACGCCGCAGCGTCTCCTCCGTTACGGGACTGTCATTCCATGCCGCGGGCGTCCGCGCGGCACGAAACAGCAGGTCCAGTCCGGCATCCTCAAGAACCATGAAACTTTCCCACTCCGGCGTATCAGGCTTCGACCTGCTCTACCGATACCACTTCGGGGATATAATGGCGCAGCATGTTTTCCACGCCATGCTTCAGCGTCGCGCGCGACGACGGACAGCCGGAGCACGCGCCCTGCATCGTCAGGCGCACGATCCCGTCGTGATAGCCGCGAAAGACGATATCGCCGCCATCGCCCGCAACCGCGGGGCGCACGCGCGTATCCAGCAGTTCCTTGATCTGCTTGACGATTTCCTCATCCCCCGGGGCGATGACATCCTCGATCACCACGGCTTCCTGCTCCACCGGGGCCTGTCCAGTGGCGAGGTAGTCGGCAATGGCAGAAAGGACCTGCGGCTTCAGGTCATCCCATGCCACCGCATCGGCCTTGGTCACGGCGATGAAATCACCGCCAAAAAATACCCGCGCCACGCCATCAAGGTCGAACAGGACCTCCGCCAGGCGGGAACGTCCGGCCACCGAATCCGCGTCGATAAAGTCCGCCGTGGCGCCATTGGGCATGATATCCCGCCCCGGCAGGAACTTCAGGGTGGCGGGGTTGGGGGTATCTTCGGTTTCTATGAACATGCTGCGGTCTTTCCCGACAGGTAAAGGAAGGCGGATCTCTCCGGTCCTGTTAGCATCCACATGTGCCATGGTCCACGCCCGCACAAGCCCCTGTCGCAGGATAAGCCGGACGTGAACACGCCGGAACGGGGGACAGGCATGTCACAGGACGACCGCCCCCCGCGCCTGTCCACATCAGGAAGCGGTGATTTTACGTTCCGCCGTGCCGATGGCCTGCGTGGCGCGCGGCAGCACGATTTCGGCGCACAGGCCCCCGCCCTCCCGGTTGTAAAGGCGGAAGCTGCCGCCCTCGCGCATGATTTCGCGGTTGACGATCGCAAGGCCCAGCCCCATGCCGCCGGTCGCGCGCGAGCGTGATCCCTCCACCCGGTAAAAGGGCGTGGAAACCCGCGACAGTTCCGCCTCCGGCAGGCCCGGCCCGTCATCCTCCACGCGGATATGGATGCCATCGGCCGCCACCTGCAGCACGACATGGGCATTGCCGCCGTAATTCAGGGCATTGTCGATCAGGTTGCCGATCACCCGCTTCATCGCCAGCGGCCGCACGACCGCATGGGCCTGATGCGGTCCCTCATACGTCACGGGCCGTCCCTGATCGGCGTCGTCATCGACACGGGTCGCGATGATGGAGGCAAGGTTGACCGAACGCGCGGGTTCGGGGTCATTTTCCCCGGCAAGATAGGCCAGCACGCCCGCGATCATGGCCTCCATCTCGCTCACGTCGGCCTCTATTTCCGCCTGCACCGCCGTATCTTCCAGAAACCCCGCCCGCAGGCGCAGGCGCGCCAGCGGCGTGCGCAGGTCATGCGACACGGCGGCCAGAGCCTCCGTCCGGTCGGCGATCAGGCGGCCGATACGCTCCTGCATCGCATTGATGGCACGCGCGAGGTAGCGGACCTCACGCGGGCCCTTGTCCTCCAGCGGCACCCACTGGCCGGATCCCACCGTATCCGCCACCTGCGCCAGAGCGCGCAGCGGCATGCTGAGCGCGCGGACAAGCATCCCCGCCGCCAGCAGCACCGCCCCCGCCAGGACGGCGGCGGAAACGATGCCCCGGCGCATATGGTGCGGCTGCAGCAGGTCGGGGGCGCTGAACCCCATGAAGCTGCCGTCGGGCAGGCGCAGGACGCCACGGATATCCGATGTGGCCCGCACCGTGTCGGACAGGTTGAGCACATTGCCCTGCAACGCGGGCACCGTCCCGGCCACGCGTTCATGCAGTCCCCGCAGCCCGCCGGGTTCGGGACGCACGACGCCTTCCTGCGCGCTGGTGCGCCAGTCGATGGTCAGGTCGGGGGTGGACAGCATCGCCGCCAGCACCATGCGCTGCGACGTGGGCGTGGCGGCCAGAACGCGCGCGTCGATGACCAGCCGTTCGCTGACCTGATCCAGCTGCGCATCGTCGATGGTATAGGTCTCGGCCTCTTCATAGAAAACCGAACTGCCGACAAAGACGAGCGCCACCGCCGCCAGCAGGACGAACATGACGCGCCCCACCAGCCCGCGCGGCCACAGCGTGATGCGACGGGAGGCCGGGGGAGCAGCGGGAGGAATGTTTTGCATGCGCGGATCCGCCGCCGGTCAGACCCGCTCCACCTCTGACGTGAAGATGTATCCCATGCCGCGCACCGTGCGGATCAGGTTGTCGGCATCCGGCCCTAGCTTGCGCCGCAGGCGGCTGACCAGCACGTCAACGCTGCGGTCGGACACATCCCCCAGACGCGTGCGCGACAGTTCCAGCAGGCGGTCGCGTCCGATCACGCGCTGCGGATTGTCCAGAAAGCTGGTCAGCAGGTCATGTTCGGCGCCCGAAATCTCCACCGCCGCGCCGGACGGGTCCGTCAGTTCGCGCCGGCGCAGGTCCAGCGTCCATCCGGCGAAGCGCAGCGTTTCCTTGCGCGGGCGACCGGCACTCGGCATCGTGATGCCCCCGCCCCGCCGCCGCAGGACGGCACGCACGCGCGCCAGCAGTTCCTTCTGCCCAAAGGGCTTGGGCACGTAGTCATCCGCCCCGAGTTCAAGGCCGAGCACCCGGTCCAGTTCCTCCCCCCGGGCGGAGACCATGATGATCGGCACCTCGTTCGTATCGGCGCGGGTGGCGGGATCGCCCCCTTCGCCCGAACGCAGGGCGCGGCACAGGTCCAGCCCGTTCGTGCCGGGCAGCATGACATCAAGGATGATGAGATCCGCGGGCTGCGCCGCCAGCGCGTCCCACATTTCCGAAGCATCCTGCACCCCGCGCACGCGATAGCCATCGCCTTGCAACGCCCGCACGATCAGGGTGCGCATGCCGGCATCGTCCTCGACAACCACGATGCGGGCGGGAAGATCAGGATCAACAGATGGATGTGTGGTCATGCCTGGCAGTATTTCCCCGAAATTCACAAATGATCGCTGAAAGTCCGGCTTTCACCATATCCAACGTATGGAAAGGGCAAAAGGGTGCGTCATATGTCATAAAATGTCAGGGACATGCCCTGTCGCAATCGCGACAGGCAACGGCAGAAGGGACGCTGCCGTGCCCTTCCCGCCGGATATGACCGCCCCGGGGCCGGAAAACCGGTGATCCCGGGGCGGAGTGGCCTCAACTTATGGTTCAGGCCTCCTGTGATTTCAGGACTGGGAGCCCAGCTTGACCACCCAGAACTGCGCAAGGTCACGCGCGCCATTGTCGCCGCCGACGCTCTTCAGCGTGGCGATCGCCGCGGCCTTCTGCCCGGCCGCCGCCTGCGCCAGCCCCAGATGCAGTCTGGCGATATTGATGTCGGTCGGCCCCTTGGCGATGCCAGCGTTCATCAGCTGCAGGCCCTTGTCCGCCTGTCCGAACGTCACGTAGTTGTAACCGACCGTCAGCAGGGCATTCCCGTTGGGCGCGGCCTGCGCCTGCGTTTCCGCCGTGGCGATGTTGGCCTTGCGGTCCGCGACCGTCTGGACAATCATCTGCTTCAGGCGATCCTCACGCGCGGCACCCGCGTCATGACCCAGCACGTTCGTGCTGTAGCCCTCGTTCATCACATCGAGGGCGATCTGCGGCAGGCCCGCCTGCATCGCCAGTTCCGCAATGTCGATATATTCCGCCGGCGTCTTCACCAGACCCGCCGCCACGCGCACCCGGTCCACGTCCAGACGCAGCGCCGGGGCCATGTGCGGGTTGCTCAGCGCGGAATGCACCACCTGCGCCCAGTAATCCGGCTTGGGATAATACGTCGCCAGCAGGACATAGGTCTGCATCAGGGCGGACTGGTCATGCAGCTGCGCCTGACATGCCGCCAGCAGCTGCAGCTGGTTTTCCGTCGGCTTCGTGCCCGCCTTGGACTGCGCGTCGATCTGCATCTGCTGCGCGCGTGCCGCGTTGGCGTAATCCTTCTGCAGGTAATAGGCCTGGATCAGGATCGTGTACATCTGCGGGTTCGTGCCCCCCGCCTTGATGTATTTTTCCGCGACCTGCGCCGCGCGCGTGTAATCCTTGGCGGTATAGGCCATGCCGGCTTCGGCCTGGACCATCTGTTCCTTGGTCGCGGCCGGCGTGCGCGGGGAGGCGATCAGCTTGTCATAGGCGGAAATCGCTTCGGGGACATTGCCCGACTGCGCCGCGACGGCCGCGCGCATCTGATCGATCGTATAGGATTCGTAATCCGTCTTGCCCGATACCGCCTCGGCCGCGTTCACGGCGGCCATTGCCTCGGGATATTTATGCGCCGCAAGGGCACTCTGCGCGGTCTGGAGGTTCTTGCCCACCTTCTCGCCCAGGACATCGGCGGCCTGCGCGGGCTGCGTCATCAGGAACACAGACAACGGCAATGCCGTCACCGCCCCGGCAAACAGCATGCCACGCGACAGGAACGACGATTTCAACTTACTGCTTTTCAACTCATTGTCCTTTCCATGAATCGGTCATGACCCGTGATCGCAGATCACGCCACCAGTCTGCGACAGGGCGGCGCGGTACTGATCATCCCGCAGGCGGGAGGCAGCCGTGGTGACACGTAATGTATGGCATCCCATGGGCCCGGCAGGAACCGGCGTTGCGATCAACGCCGGCGACACGCCCCGGATGCGCGGCCCGATGCCCTGCGGGGGCAGCGGACCTGCCAGTCTCATTTCTCGTTGGGGTCAAGGTGACGGTAACCACCCAGCAGCACCGACTGCACGTCGGCGGCGAAGTTGCGGACCTCGTCCATCGCGCCCTTGTTGCGGCGGACCAGCAAGTTGTAACCCAGAACCGCCGGAACCGCGGTGCCAAGGCCGATGGCCGTCATGATCAGCGATTCACCGACCGGACCCGCGACCTTGTCGATNCGACGCGTTACCCGCGATGCCGATCGCCGTCAGCGCGTGATAGATACCCCAGACCGTGCCGAACAGACCCACGAACGGGGAGGTCGAACCCACCGTCCCGAGGAAGGCGAGGCCNGCCCTGCAGGCGCGTCTGGATCAGTTCGACAGAGCGGATGATCGACATCGTCGTCCATGTATGCAGGTCGATGGCTTCCTGCATCGTGCCTTCGTGATGTTCGGCCGCCGTGATCCCGGTTTCAGCGATATAGCGGAAGGGCGAGGCCTCCGGCATCGCGTCCGAACCGGCCTGGATGGTCGGCTTGTTCCAGAACTCGCTCTTCATGATCTTCGCATCCTTGAGGATGCGGGCCTGTTCGATGAACTTGCTGATCATGATGTACCAGGTGCCGACCGACATGACGACCATGATCAGCAGGACGGTACGGGCAATGAAATCACCGTTCGACCACAGGGCGCCCAGACCATACGGATTGGAGTCCGCCCCCCCTCCGCCTGCGGCGAAGGCCATGGCCGGCGCGGCCGTCATCAGCACAACGGCCGCGGTAAGAAGGGTACGATGCTGTCGGGTCATTGTAATCAAGATCCTCTGACGGGAAAAAAACGGTGCGGGGCCCCGGCGACACGAGGGACCGGCTGGCGACTGGGCCGGGACTGGCCCGTCATGGGGTGAAACGGCCATTTCAATGAACCGGGCGGTCGCGCGCCTGCATCATGCGCGCGATATCGGGCGGAGCGATATGCGGCACGACCGGGGTCACAAGAACGGGACCGCGCGGCAGCGCGGCGGCAGGCAGGAAGGACGGCGCGTCCCTGACGATCCGCAGCGGGATCAGCTGCGCGCGCGGGGGGGCGGGAAACATGTTCCATGATTTGGGATGCAGGCCATAGGCAAGGACGCCGACCGCAAGGACATGCAGACCCGCGACACCCGCGATTACCCGCCCGAATGGCGTCTGGCGGCGCTGCAGCCTTACATAATCCATTCCCGGAACCATCCTATCCCAATCAATGCCAGTGGCATCGCTGCGCGTATCCACCCCTCCGGAGGATGAAGGGGTGATGCATGATGGATGCCGGTTCCTGAATTGGGCGGCTTCCGCCGCCGCATGTCAAGGCGGTTATACACCGGGAACGGAACAATTTTACCCACAACCCCTTCATACCCCGGCGGAAAAGGCATCGTGACGAGACCATTTTCAACCGATGGAGGTATCGTGAATATGAATGGATGACCGGCCCGCCACTGACGGCGGGCCGGTTGGTCACTGCGCCTGCGCGCTTGCTTCCGAACGGGTGGCGCCCACCTGTGCGGCAAGGGCGGCCGCCATGAAGTCATCAAGGTCACCGTCAAGGACGGCGCCCGGATTCGTCTTTTCCACGTTTGTCCGCAGGTCCTTGACCAACTGATACGGCGCCAGGACGTAGGAACGGATCTGGTGCCCCCATCCGATATCCGTCTTGGCGGCCTCGGTCTGGGCGGCGGCGGCCTCCCGCCGCTGGAGTTCCTGTTCGTACATCCGCGCCTTGAGCATCGCCATCGCGGTTGCCCTGTTGCGGTGCTGCGAACGGTCGGTCTGGCAGGCCACGACGATGCCGGTGGGAATATGCGTGATGCGGATGGCCGATTCCGTCTTGTTGACGTGCTGCCCGCCCGCGCCGGACGCGCGGAAGGTATCGACACGCAGGTCGGCCTCGTTGATGTCGATTTCGATGGAATCGTCAATCACGGGATAGACCCACACCGATGCGAACGATGTCTGTCGCCGCGCCGCCGCGTCAAAGGGGGAAATGCGCACAAGGCGGTGGACCCCGGCCTCCGTCTTCAGCCAGCCATAGGCGTTGGGGCCGCTGACCTGGATGGTGGCGGATTTCAGCCCCGCCTGTTCCCCTTCGGAACTTTCCATCATGGTCACCTTGTAGCCGTGCTGCTCCGCCCAGCGGGTGTACATGCGCAGCAGCATTTCGGCCCAGTCCTGCGCCTCCGTCCCGCCTGCGCCGGCATTCACCTCAAGGTAGCAGTCATTGCCGTCCGCCTCGCCCGAAAGCAGGCTTTCGGTCTCGCGCCGCTTGGCTTCCTCGGCAAGGGCGCGCAGGGCCTGCACCCCTTCGGTGACGACATCGCCGTCGCCTTCCATTTCCGCCAGCTCCACGAGTTCGAGCGTATCGCGCACCTCGCCCTCGAGCTTCTGCACGCCCTCGATCTGGTTCGCCAGCAGGGTCCGCTCGCGCATCAGCTTCTGCGCGGCCTCGGCGTCATTCCACAGGTCGGGATCCTCGACGCGGTTGTTCAGTTCCGCCAGTCGTTCGATTGCGACATCCCAGTCAAAGATGCCTCCTCAGCAGCGCCACGGACTGCTTGATCTGGTCATTCAGGGCCTCGGTCTCGGCAGACATCGGGGCTTACTCCTAAGCTCGTCGTGATAAAAACACGCATGGCCGATGGACATGCGCGCATGCCCGCCGACCCGTCACGCGTCAATACAGGCCACCCATCCCGATGTCACCCCCGGAAGGCGAGGACGCGGCGGATGGCGCGGCGGCAGGCTGCCCCCCCGCCCCCGGCACGCCGTTGCCCACCGGGCCATGCCCCGGCATCGTGGCCATGTCGCTTTCGGAATCGGGCATGTTCTCGGCCCCCGTGTCGGCGGCGGTCAGGGTACCGATCGCGCCAGCGCCCATATCGACGCTGATGCCGGGCTGCTGGTCAGGCTTGAAGGCGTCGATCGCCATGCCCATCCCGGTGTTGTACTGCGCAAGACGCATGCCGGGCGGGGTGCGGAAATCCAGCCGGGGACGATCCGCCAGCGCCGCCTTCATCACCTCGTTCCAGATCGGCCCGGCGATCACGCCGCCGGTCTCGTTGCGGCCCAGGCTCTGCGGCGTGTCGAAACCGACCCAGACCACCGTCACCAGATCGGGGGAGAACCCGGCAAACCACGCATCGTTGAAGTCCTGGCTGGTGCCGGTCTTGCCCGCTATGGGCCGGTCGATGCCAGCGCCCGCGCGCACGCCGGTGCCCCGGCGGATCACGTCACGCATCATGGTCACGACCTGATACGCGCTGTCGGCGGAAACCACCTGCGGGCGCGTATCCTCCAGCACCGGCCCGTCATCGGGGGCGGACGTTGGCGTTGGCGTTTCCCCGGCCGCCGCCGCGGGACGAAGCTGCAGGCCCGGCGCGCGCCAGATGACGTTGCCGTTGCGGTCCTTGATGTCGTCAATCAGCGTCGGCGCGACCAGATGGCCGCCCGCCGCAATGGTGGCATAGGCCCCGGCCTCACGCATTACGGTGGTTTCCACCGCGCCAAGGGCGGCGGGCAAGACCAGCGGCATGGAATGCACGAGGTCAAGCTTCTGGGCCATGTCGGCCACCGACTTCATCCCGATCTGCGCGGCAAGGCGGATGGTGACAAGGTTGCGCGACTCCCTCAGGGCGTCATGCAGCATCGTCGGGCCCCAGAAATCCTTCTCGTAATTGTTGGGATGCCATTCGCCGTAGGAAACCGGGGAGTCGTCGAATTTTTGCGACGGGGAAATCCCCTGTTCCATCGCGGCAAGGTACACGAACGGCTTGAACGACGAACCGGGCTGGCGCGCGGCCTGCGTCACGCGGTTGAACTGCGACGCGCGAAAGGACCATCCCCCCACCATCGCCAGCACGCGCCCGGTGCGCACGTCGATGGTCGTCAGCGCGCCTTCGACACGCGGCACCTGCCGCAGGGCCACGCCATTGCTGTCGGCCATGGATTCGATCATCACGACATCGCCGGTCGCGATCCCCTTGCCCGCGTGCATCCACGAACGGTCACGCGCCGGAAGCTCGCCGGTATGGGGAATGGCAGGCGACGCGCCCTCCAGCCAGCCGACCTGCCCCGTCGTGGCCGAAAGCACGACCGCCAGCCGCCATGTCGTCAGCATCGACGCCGGCGCGCCGACCCGCGCCAGCGCATTGGCCCAGTCGCCGTGCGGGTCCACGCCATCAAGATGCGTCACCGGGCCGCGCCAGCCCCCGTGCGCGCGGTCATAGCGCATCAGCCCTTCATGCAGGGCGTTCGCCGCCACCTGCTGCAGGTGGGGGTCCATGCTGGTATGGACCGACAGCCCCCCTTCCATCGTGGAGCTCATGCCATAATGCTCGATCAGTTCGCGGCGCACTTCCTCGGAAAACCATTCCGAACCGGGAACGGGACCGGGACGGGTAAACGATGACGGGATCAGCGGTTCCTGTTCCGCCGCGCGGGCCTCTTCGGGGCTGATGTCATGGAGCTCCGCCATGCGTTCAAGAACCCAGTTGCGGCGTCCGGTCGCCGCCTGCGGGAAACGCACGGGGTTATAGTTGGTAGGTGACTTGGGCAGTGCCCCGAGGAACGCCGCCTCCGCATTGTCGAGCTGGTCGAGGGGTTTGTTGAAATAGGTCTGGGCCGCGGCCCCGATGCCGTACGCGCCGTCGCCCAGATAGATTTCGTTGAGGTAAATCTCAAGGATCTGCTGTTTGGAGAGCGTCTGTTCCAGCCGCATCGCCAGCAGGGCTTCCTTGGCCTTGCGTTCCATGGACACCGCGTTGGAGCCCAGCAGCATGATCCGCGCCACCTGCTGCGTGATGGTGGACGCGCCGATCGGACGATGCTTCGTCCCGCGCATCATCACGTCCGTCAGCCCCGCGCGGATGATCGCCAGCGGGTCAACGCCGCCATGGGTGAAGAATTTCTGGTCCTCCGCCGCCAGGAACGCGCTGCGGACCCGTTCGGGAATCGCGCTGTAGGGGACGAAGATACGACGCTCCGCCGCCAGTTCCGCCATGATCTGGTCATCGCCCGAATAAAGGCGGCTCATCACCGGCGGCTGGTAGGTACGCAGCCCGTCAACGGTCGGCAGCCCTTCCGACAGGTGCTGGTATTCCTGCCACGCGGCGACGCCCCCGACGCCGGCAAGCAGCAGCACGACGCCCAGCGCCCCGCCCGCCACCCGGCGCACCAGCCGGTAGCGCGGGCGCGGCCCCCCGGTGGGCGGACGGGGACGGTCCGAAGCGCCATTGCCGTCCCCGCCACTGCGCGAGACATCTGAAGTTCCATGCACCCGGCCATCGCGGCCCGATCCGTCAGCAAGCGTCATCCGGTGTCCAATAGGGAAATAGGGAGTGTCGTATGCCTCTGTCCTAGCACCGTCCGGCGTCCACGTCGCCCCCGATCCGCGATCGGCGCATGTAAGCCTTCAGCGGCGGGGGCCGGGACCTGTGCCGGCCCCCATCCGCATCAGGCGTTGAGGCGATCCCATTCCGCGCGGCCATCACGGTCAAGGGCATGGAATTCCTCGTCCGTCAGCGACAGCGTCGCCGCCTGCGCGTTGGCGCTGACGTGATCGGGATTGGACGTGCCCGGAATGGGCATCATGACCGGCGAACGCCGCAGCAGCCACGCCAGCGCCACCTGCCCGGTGGATACGCCGCGCGCCTGCGCCACGCGGGTCAGCACGTTATCGCCCCGCACAAGGCCCCCTGCCGCCAGCGGCGCCCACGGGATGAAGCCGATATTTTCCCGCGTGCAGTAATCCAGCACCTCCTCCGAATAGCGGTTGACGAGGTTGAAGCGGTTCTGGACCGTCGCCACGGGAAAATACAGGCGCGCGCGCTCGATCATCTCCACCGTGACTTCCGACAGGCCGACATGGCGGATCAGTCCCTGCGCGCGCATCGTGGCAATCGCCTCGAACTGTCGTTCCGGGGTCGTGTCGGGCCCCACGCGGTGCAGCTGCCACAGGTCGATGCGCTCCACGCCCAGCCGGCGCATGCTCATCAGCACGCACTGGCGCAGGTAATCGGGATTGCCGACAGGACACCAGATGTTGGGACCATGCCGGGTGTGGCCGCCCTTGGTCGCGATCACCATCCCCCTGTAGGGCGACAGCGCCTCGTGGATCAGGTCCTCGCTGACGAAGGGGCCATAGGCATCGGCGGTATCGACAAAGTTGATGCCAAGTTCCGGCAGGCGCCGCAGGGTGGCAAGGGCCGCGTCGCGGTCGGCCGGTTCCCCCCAGATGCCTGGCCCGGTAATGCGCATCGCGCCGAAGCCCAGGCGCGCGACCTCCAGATCACCGCCAATCCTGAAAGTACCGCCGGGGCGTGATGTGGACAGGGTCATGGCTTCATTCCTTTCTGCAACGTCACGACATGGCGCGACACCGTATGGCATGATGACGGACGGGATCACCGGGGGTTGCGTGGACCCAGCCCTGCGCCCTGACGGACGGGTCGATCAGCCCAGCATGCGCCCGATGACGCGCGCCGTGTAATCCACCACGGGAATGATGCGGCCGTAATTGATCCGTGTCGGGCCGATGACGCCAATCGCGCCGACGATACGGTTGGAATCGGTACGGGCCGGGGCCATGACCACTGACATTCCCGCCATCCCGAACAGGCCGCTTTCCGCGCCGATGAAAATCCGCACCCCCTCGGACTCGCAGGCAAGGTCCAGCAGGCGGAGCATCGTTTCCTGCGTTTCCAGACGGTCGAACAGCATCTGGATGGTCGAAAGCCGCTCGATCTCCGTCACGTCCGACAGCAGCCGCCCCTGCCCGCGGATGAACAGCGTGCCGCCACGCTCCTCCGCGTCGCTCCATGTCGCAAGACCGCTTGAGACCACCTCCGTCGTCAGCTGGTCCAGTTCGGTGCGGTTGGCCGCGATGTCGCCGCTGACCTTTTCACGCAGGATGTCGAGCGTGCGGCCCGACAGGTGGGCATTGAGATAGTTTCCCGCCTCCACCAGGGCGGAGGGCGGCAGCCCGGACGGGATTTCGATCACGCGGTTTTCCACCTGCCCGTCGGAGCCGACAAGGATGACCAGAGCGCGCCCCGGACCCAGCGCGACGAATTCGATATGCTTGATCGTCCCGTCGCTCTTGGGGGCAAGCACCAGTCCCGCCGCCGAGGACAGGCCCGACAGCATCAGCGACGCCTCCCCCAGCATGTCCTGCAGCGAGCGGCCGCGCACCTCCAGCGTGCGGGTGATGGTCTCGCGCTCCTCCTCGCTCAGGCTGCCGAACTGCAGGAGGCCATCCACGAACAGGCGCACCCCCTTTTCCGTCGGCAGCCGCCCGGCGGACGTGTGCGGTGAAAACAGCAGCCCGGCCTCCGTCAGGTCCGCCATGATATTGCGGATCGTCGCGGGCGACAGCGACAGCGGCAGCCGCTGCGACAGGGTGCGCGAACCCACGGGACCGCCGGTTTCGACATACTGTTCGACAATTTCGCGCAGGATGGCGGCGGATCGCGCATCCAGCCCCGGCGGCAGGGCAGGACGTGAAGACAGCGCTCCGATATCCATGTCGTTCTCCCTCCTCTCCCCAGGCCATCACGGACATGATGGCAGCATGGATCTGGCGTGACCGCCCGTTCATGACAAGGTCCGTTCATGACAACGATAGGGACAATGGATTATTGCGACAATCACATGATGTGACGACCGCGCCCCCATGCCGCCCCTGCCCACGCCCGGACGGCGGGACTGGAAAAGGACAGGGGTTGCGCGCTATGCCGCGCATCAGGATTTTATCGGGAGTTTCCTTCATGCGCCCATCCGGCCGCGCCATCGACGCCCTTCGCCCTGTTTCCATCCAGACCGGCTTTGCCCGCCATGCCGAAGGCTCCGCCCTGATCCGCATGGGCGGGACCGAGGTCCTGTGCGCCGCCACCATCGAATCGCGCGTGCCCTCCTTCCTCAGGGGCAAGGGACAGGGCTGGGTCACCGCGGAATACGGCATGCTGCCGCGCGCGACCCACAGCCGTGGCCCGCGAGAGGCCGCCAAGGGGAAACAGGGGGGGCGCACCCACGAAATCCAGCGCCTGATCGGACGCGCCCTGCGGGCGGTCGTGGACCTGCGCGCGCTGGGGGAAATGTCCGTCACGGTGGATTGCGACGTGCTGAACGCCGATGGCGGCACGCGCTGCGCCGCGATTACCGGCGCGTGGGTGGCGCTGCGCATCGCGCTGGACCGGCTGGTGCGCGCGAAGGTCCTGCCCGCCCTGCCGATCACGGCACAGGTCGCGGCCGTATCGTGCGGCCTGACCCCGGCGGGCGCGGTGCTGGACCTTGATTACGAGGAGGACAGCAATGCCGCGGCGGATGCCAATTTCGTCCTGACCGAAACCGGCGGCATCGTCGAAATCCAGGGCACGGCGGAACAGGCCCCCTTTTCACAGGAACAGTTCGGCGAACTGATGCGTCTGGCACAGGCAGGCACGTCACGGCTGTTTGAAATCCAGCGCGACGCCGTGGCGCAGGCGGTGGCGGCATGAGCGGCCAGCAGCAGCGCGGCCTGCGCCGGGGCGACACCCTGGTGCTGGCCAGTCACAATGCCGGGAAACTGGCCGAATTTTCATCCCTGCTGTCGGGGTACGGCATCAAGGTCGTCTCGGCCGCGACACTGAACCTGCCGGAACCCGACGAAACTGCGGACAGCTTCGCCGGCAATGCCGAAATCAAGGCGCTGGCGGCGGCAAGGGCGGCCAACCTTCCCGCCCTTGCCGATGATTCGGGATTCTGCGTCCGTGCGCTCAATGGCGATCCGGGCATCTTTTCCGCCCGCTGGGCCGGCCCGGAAAAGGATTTTCCCGCCGTCATGCGCCGCATCCATGACCTGATGGGCGACAGTCCCGACCGGGGCGCGTGGTTCATTTCCGTCCTGTGCCTTGCATGGCCCGACGGACGGACCGAAACGTTCGAGGGACGCATCGACGGACAGGTCGTATGGCCGCCGCGTGGCGAACATGGCCACGGGTACGACCCCATCTTCGCCCCCGATGGCAGCAGCCAGACCTTTGCCGAGATGAGCGACGCACAGAAAAACGCCGTCAGTCACCGCGCCATCGCCTTTCGTCTTTTCCGCGACGGGTGCCTGCAACCGTCATAAGGCCCGCGCGCTATGCCATCAAAAAACCCCTGCCACGACATCGTGGCAGGGGTTTTTTCATAAGGATCGTCTGGCCCGGACCTGTTGGTGGCGCCCTGTTTTTCTCCTGCGCCATGAAGGTCGTCAGGGTTCGGGATCTGGTGGTGAAGAATAATAAAAGTTTCTGGGTGTCGCCTTTCGTCTGAAAAGGCGACGTCTTACGAAGCTTTTTACAAAAAGCTTCACCAAAAACTTTTATCACTTCAGGGTGTTGCTGGGCCGGCCTGTTTAAACAGGCGCTCAGCGCCCGGTCATGATCCGTTCGACCAGTTGCCCCACCGTGGGGACGAACCCGTTGGCGTAATAGGGATCCGTCGCGAAACGCCATGCGTTGGTGCCACCGAACATCAGGTTGTGTTCCATGACATCCCCCGCGTCCGGACCGTGGGCATGGGCCACCGTCTGGAGCGTTTTCTGGATGCAGTAGGAACGCGGATCGGCCTTGTGCCCGTTGGTATAGGACGGTCCACGCTGGCTCCAGTTGGAAAAGCGGCATTCCGACAGGCACCCCATGCAGCCCGCCTGATCCGCCAGGATCTCGCGCGCCTTTTCCGGCGTCACGAAAACCAGCGTGTTGTCAGGCGTGCGCAGTCCCTCGGTATATCCCTCACGCTGCCACAGAAGGGCACGCTCGCTGTCTGCGGCGGTGACATAGACGACGCGGCCACGCGCGCCCACGCTGAAGGGTGTGGTATGTTCGCCCACCGGTTCGACCACGAAGGCGATCTGGCGTTCGGAACGCGCGCGCAGTTCACGCAGGAACGCATTATTGACCGCCGAGGAATAGAATCCGGTCGGGGAGAAGCGGTTCAGGAACACATCCCCCTTCTTCAGCGTCATCAGCCGCCGTTTCCAGACATCCGGAATGGGGCTTTCACGTGTCAGAAGCGGACGGGTACCAAACTGGAACGCCACCGGGCCAAGTTCCGGATTGTCGATCCAGTCCTCCCACTCCTCCAGCCACCATACGCCACCCGCCATGATGATGGGGGTATCATCAAGCCCGAACGCACGCATCTGCTTGCGCAGGGCAAGGACGCGCGGAAGCGGATCCTCGGGCGAGAGGGGATTTTCCGTGTTCGACAGGCCGTTATGACCGCCCGCGCGCCACGGATCCTCGTACACCACACCGCCAAGTAGCTCGCCGCTCTTGTGATAGGAACGTCGCCACAGGGCGTTGAACGCCCGCGCCGACGACACGATGGGATAATAATGGACGCCATGTTCGGCCGCGATGTCCGACAGGCGATAGGGCATGCCCGCGCCGCAGGTCAGGCCGTTGATAAGGCCCTTCGTGCCCTCGAGCACGCCACGGATCACACGTTCCGCCCCGCCCATTTCCCACAGGATGTTGGCATGGATGCGTCCCCTGCCACCTGCGATCTCGTGCGCGACGCGGACCTGGTCGATGCCGCCGCGAATGGCGTAATCGATCAGTTCCTCATGCTTTTCCAGACGGGTGCGCCCCCGGTAGATCTGGGGCACGATATTGCCGTCCGCATCATACGAATCGGCATTCACGATCGATACCGTCCCCGCGCCGCCCGCCGCGGCCCAATGTCCGGACGAGGCCCCGGTGGAGATCGAAACCCCTTTCCCGCCCTCGACCAGAGGCAGGATATCCACCCCGCCCATCCGGATCGTGTTGATCGCCTTCATCGCCATTCCATCGTCATCTGTAAAACCGGTCCGCGCCGGCCATGTCGCGGGGACCGGGGCGCGCGACAACGTCCATCGCGCCCCGCCCCGTCATGCTGTCGGTCGGTTTCCGCCAACACGCGCTCAGCGCGCGCCGCGGCCCGCCTTGGCACCGACCACATCACCGATATCGGCACCGGTTTCCTGATCGACAACCCGCATGGACAATTTCACCTTGCCGCGGTCATCAAATCCAAGAACCTTCACCTTCACCTCGTCGCCCTGCTTGACGACATCGGTGGTCTTGGCCACGCGGCCCTGCGACAGTTCGGAAATGTGGACCAGCCCGTCACGCGGCCCGAGGAAGTTCACGAACGCGCCGAAATCGGCGGTCTTGACCACCTTGCCGTTATAGATCTTGCCGACCTCGGGCTCCGCAACGATGCCACGGATGCGCTCGATCGCCTTTTCGGCCTGATCCTCGGACGATGCGGCGATCATGATCGTGCCATCGTCATTGATGTCGATCTTGGCCCCCGAATATTCCACGATCTCGCGGATGACCTTGCCACCCTGACCGATCACGTCGCGGATTTTTTCCTTGGGCACGGAAATCGTGGTGATCTTCGGCGCGGAGGCGGAGACGTCGGAACGTCCTTCCGTCAGGGCCTTGGACATTTCACCCAGAATATGCATCCGGCCTTCGCGGGCCTGACCCAGCGCGATTTCCATGATTTCGGGCGTGATGGACGTGATCTTGATGTCCATCTGCAGGGCCGTGACACCCTTTTCGGTGCCCGCGACCTTGAAATCCATGTCGCCGAGGTGATCCTCGTCGCCAAGGATGTCGGACAGGACCGCGAACTCTTCCTCTTCCTTGATGAGGCCCATCGCGATGCCCGCGACCGGACGCTTCAGCGGAACGCCCGCATCCATCAGCGCCAGCGACGTGCCGCACACCGTCGCCATGGAGGACGAACCGTTGCTTTCCGTGATCTCGGACACGACGCGCATCGTGTACGGGAAGGTGTCCTTGCCCGGCAGCAGCGGATGCACGGCGCGCCATGCCAGCTTGCCATGGCCGATTTCACGACGACCGGGCGAACCCATGCGACCACATTCCCCGACCGAGAACGGCGGGAAGTTGTAGTGCAACATGAAATTGGTGCGGTATTCGCCTTCCAGCGCGTCGACCACCTGTTCGTCCTGCCCGGTGCCCAGCGTGGCCACGACCAGGGCCTGCGTTTCCCCACGGGTAAACAGGGCGGAACCATGCGCGCGCGGCAGGATGCCGACTTCGGAGACGATCGGACGGATCGTCTTCAGGTCGCGCCCGTCGATGCGGTGGCCCGTCTCCAGCACGGCGGAGCGCACGACGTTGGCCTCCAGCTCCTTGAGCAGCGGCTTGGCCGCCTCGGCATCGGCGGGATCGAGCTTGGCGAGGATCGCGTCCTTGGCCGCCGCGACCTTCTTGTAACGCGCCTGCTTGACGCGCTCCTTGTAGGCATCGGCGATCGCGGCACGGCCCAGCTTGTCGATCTTCTTGCGCAGCTTGATTTCCTCGGCGGTCGGCTCGACGAGGTCCCACGGCGCCTTCGCCGCGTGTTCGGCGAGGTCGATGATCGCGTCGATCACCTCCTGGAACGCCTCATGGCCGAAGGTCACCGCGCCCAGCATGACCTTCTCGCTCAGCTCAACGGCCTCGGACTCGACCATCAGCACGCCTTCCTCGGTGCCGGCGACGACGAGGTCAAGCTCGCTGTCCTTCATCTGCCCGATGGTCGGGTTGAGGACATACTTGCCATCGATGTAGCCAACGCGGCAGGCGCCGACGGGGCCGAAGAACGGCACGCCCGACAGCGTCAGCGCGGCGGAACAGCCGATCAGCGCCACGATCGCCGGGTCGTTTTCCATGTCGTGGCTCAGCACCGTGGCGACGACCTGGACCTCGTTGCGGAAATTGTCGGGGAACAGCGGGCGGATCGGACGGTCGATCAGGCGGGAATTCAGGACCTCGGCCTCGGACGGGCGTCCTTCACGCTTGAAGAAGCCGCCGGGGATCTTGCCCGCGGCATACGCCTTTTCCTGATAGTTGACCGTCAGCGGGAAGAAGTCCTGCCCCGGCTTGACGCTCTTGGCGCCGACGGCGGTGCACAGCACGACCGTGTCGCCATAGGTGACGACGACCGCGCCATCGGCCTGCCGGGCGATCTTGCCCGTCTCCAGCACGAGGGGGCGGCCGCCCCACTCGATTTCCTTGCGAAAATAATTGAACATGCAGACACGTCCTGTCCGTTGGCTACCGCAAACGGAACAGAGCGGTCCGAACATTGGGATATCGATGGCAGCGCCTCGGACGGCATGGAGCGATGACGGACCGGCCGCCAATACACCATGTGGCCTGAAACGCTGCGACCCTGTCCGGGTGTCTCCGCCGTCATGTCGGCAGCGTTGTTTGCGGCATTCACCATTGAACGCCACGAAAATGCGCAACCGCGCGGCTGCGCGACATCGCTGTCACGCCAGCCCGCACGGTTACGCGGCGGGCCGCATTATGAATGCGATCCCGCCATGCCGCAAATCAGCGACGCAGGCCCAGACGCTTGATCAGCGTTTCGTAACGCGTCTGGCTCTTGCGCTTGACATAATCCAGCAGGCGGCGACGGCGGCCCACCAGCATCAGCAGGCCACGACGCGAATGGAAATCCTTCGCATGGGTCTTGAGGTGTTCCGTCAGGTTGACGATCCGTTCCGTCAGCAGCGCAACCTGCACTTCCGGCGAACCCGTATCCTTGGCCGCGGTCTGGTATTCATCAATCAGCGCCGTACGGCGTTCCGGGGTAATCGACATCGTGGTGCTCCGTTTACAAAAAGGTATGAGGTCACAGCATCCGCACGGGCCGCAGCCATCCATCCTGCGGACGGCACAACCCGACGACATGCGCCCCGTCCATCGCGCGCACGACCCCGCTGCGGGGATCGACGGCGTCCGGCATCCGGCCCATCAGGTCAAGCAGGCTGAGAGCCTGCCCATGTGACAGGGAGTCCGCTTCTTCCGGGGTCAGGGCCAGCGCCGGGATGTCGTCCAGCGCGGTCGCGACCGGAAGCAGCAGATCCGGCGAGGCAGGCGCGTTGTCGGCGCTGGCGACGATTTTGTCCAGCAGAATCGCATCCGATTCCCCAAAAGGCCCCACCTGCAGCCGGCGCAGCGCCGCCACGTGCCCCACCGTCCCGCAGGCACGCGCGATATCGCGAGCGAGCGAGCGCATGTACACGCCCTTCCCGGACTCCACCTCGAACACCGCCGTATCGGCGTCCGGACGCGCGATCAGCTCGAAACGGTCGATGCGCGCGGGTCGCGGCGGCAGGTCCGGCGGGCGGCCGTCACGCGCCATGTCATAGGCGCGCTCCCCCCCCACCTTCAGCGCGGAAAAGACCGGGGGCACCTGCATGATGTCGCCGCGAAAGGCCGCCAGCGCCGCCTCGAACGCCGCGTTGTCGGGACGCACGTCCGATGTCGCGGTGACACTGCCATCCGCGTCATCACTATCGCGTGCCTCCCCGATGCGCAGGGTGAAGTGATAGCGCTTGGTTCCATCCATGACATAGGGCACGGTTTTCGTGGCCGCGCCAAAGGCAACCGGCAGCAGCCCCGTCGCCAGCGGGTCCAGCGTCCCGCCATGTCCCGCCTTGCGCGCGTCGAACAGGTGACGGACGCGGCCGACCACCTGCGTCGACGTCATTCCAGACGGCTTGTCCACAATCAGCCAGCCATCAATCGGGCGTCCACGCCTGCGTCGCATGAGCACAAGAACCTTTCGCGCAAGAACCAAGGCCCGTGCGTGTAAACGACGCGCCGGTACGGGGCAATGCCCTAATTCCTGCCCCGGGGGGATGGCCGTTACGCCACCGTGTGATAAAAACACCCCGGCGGGAACATGCCAGCCATCCGGTGCCCCCGCTTTCGCGACAGGCATTCTGGTGTCATCCTTGATGACCGGTCGCGTAACGCGGATTGGACTGTAACCTCTTTAATATTGCGTCGTAGGGAGACCTGAACACATGGCAGAACGGCAGACCACGGTCGGCGCTTTCGTGTTGGGTGGTGCCCTGCTGGGTGTCGCGGCGGTTGTCCTGTTCGGCAAATTCCACCCGTTTTCGGCCACCAACAACGCCGTCGTGATTTTCGACGGCGCCATCAACGGGCTGGGGATAGGGGCTCCTGTCACGCTGGAGGGCGTGCAGGTCGGCACGGTGGAAAATATCGGGATCAGGTTCGATCCCACCTCCCACAAGGCGTACATTCCCGTTACGATCCAGTTGCAGGCAGACCGGGCGAAATCCACGCAGCACAGCCAGGGCCTGACGGCCGACGGCCTGCCGGACATGATCAGCCATGGCCTGCGCGCGGAACTTCATATGCAGAGCTTTGTCACGGGACAGGAAGAAATCGACCTGTCCTTTGACCCCGCAACGCCGCCACGCCTGCATCCGGGAATTTCCGACCTGACGGAAATCCCTGTCCGCGAATCGGAAATGCAGAAGCTGACCGATACGCTGACGACGCTGCCGCTGAAAACGATCGCGACCAACGCCGATGAAATGCTGGTCAGCATCCGCAACCTCGCGGACCGGCTGGACAAGGATCTGCCGCCGCTGGTCACCAGCGTGCGTGAGACGTCCGACCGCAGCCGCGTGACCGTCGATACCGCGACAGACACGATCCGCGACCTGGACAAGCGTCTGGATGTCACCCTGACCTCCATCAACCATCTGGCCGACAGCGGCACGCAGCAGCTTGATGCACGCGGGGGCGAGCTTCATGACCTGCTGATCAATTCCAACAACACCGTGACCGAGGCACGACAGACGCTGGCGGGCCTGCACGATGTTACCGCGCCAAGCTCCGCTGATCGCGCCAACCTCGATTCCTCGCTGCGCGACCTGGCGGCAGCGGCGTCCGCCCTGCGCGGCTTTGCCACCGATGTGGAACGCAATCCCCAGCTTCTGCTGATGGGACGCCGCAACTGATCCCCATATGAAGGCGGGCGCGCCCCCGCCATTTCCATCCATGGAACCATAGCCGTTGCGGCGTTCAGATGCCGGACGGTTACTGCTGTTTTTTGCTGATCATGAAAAATGCCGCGCCATCATCGGGGCGGGACAAAGCGTGTTTCGCATGAAACCGAAACACGGCAGCGACAGGCAGAGGGCAGCAGGATCGCCGCAGCCCGGACACGCGACAAAAACAGTCGCATGCCTGAGGTCCGGCGAAATCCGCATTCCCCGTCAGATTGTCGCGTCAGTCGTCCTTCAGATCCCGCGCCACGGCAGGATCACGCAGCAGGTCATCGACATGCATCGCGTAATCCAGTGCCGTATCCGGCTGGAAATGCAGGTCCGGCACCCCGCGCAGCCGCACCATATGCGACAGGCGGGAACGCAGGAACGAAGAAACACGCTTGAGCGCAGGCAGCAGGGCCTCGATATCGCTGCGGCCCAGCCGCGCGACAAAGACGGTTGCATGCTTGAGATCCGGCGAAATCCGCACTTCCGTCACGGTAATGCGGGCATCGACCAGTTCGGGATCGCGGAATTCAACCCGCGCGAAGATATCGGCCAGCGCGCGCCGGATTTCCTCCGCCACGCGCAGCTGACGTTGCGAAGGGCCAGATACACCATGACCGGCAAGTCTCCCTGCCGGTCCGGTGGTCTTTACCCTATCCCTGGACGAGTTGCGGCTCATGCCGGGACCAGTTCCATTTCAAAGCATTCGACCACGTCGCCTTCACGCAGGTCGTTATAGCCGGCAAAGGACAGGCCGCATTCGTAACCGCGCGCCACTTCCTTCACATCGTCCTTGAAACGCTTCAGCTGGCTCAGCTCACCTTCGTGGATGACGACGTTGTCACGCAGCAGACGCACGCCACAGCCGCGCTTGACCACGCCCTCGGTCACGTAACAGCCGGCAACCTTGCCCACGCGGGTAATGTCGAACACCTGACGGATTTCGGCATATCCCAGGAACTTCTCGCGATGCTTGGGCGCGATCTTGCCCCGCACCAGCTGTTCCACGTCGTCGGCCACCTGATAGATGATCGAGTAGTAGCGGATATCCACGCCCTCGCGCTGCGCAAGCTGACGGGCCTGCGCCGTGGCACGCACGTTGAAGGCAATGATGACCGCACCGGACGCCTTGGCAAGCTGCACGTCGCTTTCGGTGATCTGGCCCACACCCGCGTTGAGCACGCGGATCTTGACTTCCTCATGTTCCAGCTTCTGCACGGTGATCTGCAGCGCTTCCGCGGATCCCTGCACGTCGGCCTTGATAAGGACGGCCACTTCCTTCTGCGCGCCGGCCTGAATCCGGGCCAGCATCTGGTCAAGGGTGCCACGCGCCGCCGTCT
The DNA here is from genome assembly GCF_003311635.1 of Novacetimonas cocois. Classification (GTDB taxonomy): domain Bacteria; phylum Pseudomonadota; class Alphaproteobacteria; order Acetobacterales; family Acetobacteraceae; genus Novacetimonas; species Novacetimonas cocois. The sequence goes on from NZ_QEXL01000012.1 coordinate 58,331, forward strand.
GGCCGGCTGCGGTGCGTTCCTTGATGACGCGCTGACGGAACTCCGAGATTTCACGGGCGCGGTTTTCATTGTCGACAACGACAAACTGCTCACCCGCACCCGGGACGCCGGTAATGCCAAGTACTTCGACCGGCATGGACGGACCCGCATCCTGGATCTGGCGATTGCGGTCATCGACCATCGCACGCACGCGGCCCCATTCGGCGCCAGCCACCACGATGTCACCGCGATGCAGCGTGCCCTTCTGGACCAGAACGGTGGCCACCGGCCCACGTCCGCGATCCAGACGGCTTTCGATTACCGCACCTTCGGCCATGCGGTCGGGATTTGCCTTGAGGTCAAGGATTTCTGCCTGAAGGAGGATCGCCTCTTCCAGCTTGTCCAGCCCGGTCCGCTTGAGGGCGGAGACCTCGATGTCCTGGGTGTCGCCACCCATGCTTTCGACGACGATTTCGTGCGACAGCAGTTCCTGACGGACGCGGTCGGGATTGGCACCCGGCTTGTCACACTTGTTGATCGCGACGACGATCGGGGCATCGGCTGCCTTGGCATGCTTGATGGCTTCGACCGTCTGGGGCATGACCCCGTCATCGGCCGCCACCACCAGCACCACGACATCCGTCACCGACGCGCCACGGGCACGCATGGCCGTAAAGGCCTCATGACCCGGCGTGTCGATGAAGGTGATCTTGGCACCCGACGGCAACGTCACCTGATACGCACCGATATGCTGCGTGATGCCGCCCGCTTCGCCATTGGCGACGTCGGTCGTGCGCAGCGCATCCAGAAGCGAGGTCTTGCCATGATCGACATGGCCCATGACCGTCACGACCGGCGGACGCGGACGCAGGTCCTCGGGCCTGTCCTCGATCCCCTCAATGCCCAGTTCGACATCGCTGTCGGCGACGCGACGGACACGATGGCCGAATTCCTGCACGATCAGTTCGGCAGTATCCGCATCCAGCGACTGCGTGACGGTCGCCATGACGCCCATCTTCATCAGCGCCTTGATGACCTCGCCCTGACGGGCGGCCATGCGGTTGGCGAGTTCCTGCACCGTAATCGTCTCGGGCAGGACGACATCGCGCACCACGCGGACCTGATCCGAACGCAGGCGCTCCAGCTCCGCCTGACGGCGTTCACGCTCGCGCTGGCGACGGACCGACGCCAGCGAACGCGTCTTGTCGTCATCACCCTCGATCGCGGCCTGAACGTCGATGCGGCCCGAACGACGGCTGTCATTCTTTTTCGACCCGCCCGAAGGACGGCGTCCCGGCGCGACATTGCCACCCGGACGACGGCTGGGACGACGCTCTTCCTCGCCGCCATCGGCACGACCGCCCCGCAGACGCAGGGTCTCCGCCGGGGCAGCCCCCGCGCTGGAACGCGACGGCGCCGGACGTGACGGCGTGACCGGCTTGGCGGGCATGATCGCGCGCTCAGCCAGCGGACGCAGGCGTTCCATCGGCGGCGCCAGCGTCACCTCGCCGGGGATCGGCGTGGCCGACACGACAGGGCCCGGAGGCTCCGGCGCGGCGGGCGTGGCCTTTGACGCGGCGCGGGCCTGACTTTCCTCACGCTCGCGCGCTTCGGCCTCGGCGCGGACACGCGCGTTCTCCTCCGCCTCGCGGCGGGCATCTTCTTCCTTGCGGCGCGCTTCTTCCGCAGCGGACAGGATCGTGATCTTTTCCTGCTCGCGCCGTTCCTTTTCACGCTGGATCGCGGCCTTGCGCTGCTCTTCCAGTACCCGCTGGCGCGTCGCCAGTTCGGCCGCCGTCAGCGCACGTCCACCACCGGCGCGGCCACCGGAACGGCCACCCGACGGACCTGATCCGCTACCTGGAGTCCCGGCGCCGCGCTTTTTGCGCACCTCTACCTGGACCACCTTTGAACGACCATGGCTGAAGCTCTGCCTGACGGAACCGGCATCGACCGTCCGTCCGACTTCCCTCCGGCCCGCCGGCCGCAGGGACAAGCGTCCCTTACCCTGATCCTGATCGTTGCCTTCGCTCATGTACCCGCCTGTTCACACCGTCCGGCGGACTTATCCGCCGAATTCGGGTCCATCCTGCCGGACAGCCCCGCAAAACGTTCATTCTCGACACGAAAACGGCGCGCCAGTTCGCCATGCAGCATCGCTGCATGAACGACATGGTCGCGGCCGAATGCCGCCCCCAGTTCCAATGCCGTAGGAACAACCGCAACCGGAAGATCCCGTGCACCGGACAAAACTCTCATCCTCTCGTCCGGGCTCCCGTCCGCCGCCTGTATGACCAGCGCGGCGCGACCACCCACGACCAATTCCCGCACCTTGGCAAAGCCGCAGACAATCTGCCCCGCCCGCCGTGCAAGCCCCAGGACATCCATCATCCTGCGTTCCAGCCCGATTTCCACCACATGGGCCAGATCAGGCGGAATGACAACCTGTCCGCGCGCGGCGCGTGCAAACACGCCACGAGTCTGTGCCGTTTCTAGCACATCCCGCCGCGCGCTCAACCAAATTCCCCGTCCGGGCAGACGCGCAGAAAGATCGGGGGTCACGATCCGGTCCGGCGAAATGACGAACCGCACCATCGTTTCCCGCGGCAGCCGCGCGCGCGTTACAGCGCAACGGCGCAGCGGCCCCCGTTCCTCATCCGTATCCTGATCTTCGATGGGATACTCCTCAGACGTCGGAATTCTCCTGCTTTTCGGTGGCCTCGCCACCCTCCGACTCGTCATCGTCGAACCAGTGGGCGCGCGCGGCCATGATGATTTCGTTGGCCGCTTCCTCGTCGATGGCATCGGCGCCAAGGATATCGACAAGTTCATCGCCCGCCAGGTCGGCCAGGTCATCAAGCGTCTTGATGCCCTTTTCGCCCAGCGTCACCAGCATCTGGACCGTGAAGACGCCAAGGGCGACAATATCATCCGACACCCCGAGGGCGCGACGCTTTTCGTCCATTTCCTCCTCGCGACGTGCGAGGAAGCCTTCGGCGCGGCGCACCAGTTCGCTGGCCACGTCCTCGTCAAAACCCTCGATCCCGGCCAGTTCATCCGCATCCGCGAAGGCAAGCTCCTCGATCGAGTGGAAGCCTTCGGTCACCAGCAGCCCGGCAATCACGTCATCAACATCCAGCGCCTCGACAAACAGGTTGCTGCGGCGACGGAATTCCTCCTGCCGGCGTTCCGATTCCTCGGCCTCCGTCAGGATATCGATGTCCCAGCGCGTCAGCTGGCTGGCAAGGCGCACGTTCTGGCCGCGACGGCCGATGGCAAGGCTCAGTTGCTCGTCCGGGACGACGACCTCGACCCTGCCGGCCTCCTCGTCCATGACGACCTTGCTGACCTCGGCGGGTGCCAGCGCGTTGACCACGAAGGTCGCGGCCTGCGGGCTCCACGGAATGATATCGATCTTCTCGCCCTGCAGTTCCTGCACCACGGCCTGCACGCGCGATCCGCGCATGCCCACGCACGCGCCGACCGGATCGATGGACGCGTCACGCGAAATCACCGCCATCTTGGCGCGCGAACCCGGATCGCGGGCGACGGCCTTGATTTCGATGATGCCGTCATAGATTTCGGGAACTTCCTGCGCGAACAGCTTGGCAAGGAAGGCCGGATGGGTGCGCGACAGGAAAATCTGCGGCCCACGCGGCTCGTCACGCACGTCATAGATATAGGCGCGCACCCGGTCGGAATTGCGGAAGCTTTCGCGCGGGATCAGTTCGTCACGACGCAGCAGCGCCTCGGAACTGCCGATTTCGACCATCAGGTTACCGTACTCGGTCCGCTTGACCGTGCCGTTGACGATTTCGCCCACGCGGTCCTTGAAGTCGTTGTACTGGCGCTTGCGCTCATATTCGCGCACGCGCTGGACGATCACCTGCTTGGCCGTCTGGGCCGCGATGCGCCCGAAATCGATCGGCGGCAGGGGATCGATCAGATGTTCGCCAAGCTGGATTTCGGGCCGGAACTTGCGCGCGATGTGAAGCGGGATCTGGGTTTCCTCGTTCTCCACTTCCTCGACCGCCTCGGTCCAGCGCGACAGGCGCACGTCGCCGGTCTTGCGGTCGATCGTGGCGCGGATGTCCTTTTCATGGCCGTACTTGGCGCGACCGGCCTTCTGGATGGCCTGCTCCATCGCCTCGAGCACTTCCTCGCGGTCGATCGACTTCTCACGCGCGACGGCATCCGCCACCAGCAACAGTTCAGGACGGGAAACGGACGTATCCATCAGGGTCTCCAGAGCGTCTTTCAGTGGGCCTTGCGCGGCGGCCTTGCGCCACGCCGACCGCCAGTCTGTTCCAACATCCCGTCCGGCGACTCGGCCGTCGGGTCCTCATCAGTCTGCTGCGCCGCGCCATCGGGCCGCGCCATACGGGCGCTCGCCTCGATCAGCGCGTCGGTCAGCACCAGCCGCGCCTTGCGCATCTCGTCGAAAGGCAACGCCACCTCAAGCCCATCGTCAAGGCGCATCAGGCCGCATCCGTCACGCGCGCCCAGCACGATGCCCGAAAACCGCTTGCGCCCGTCGACGGGCATGTTCATTTCCGCCCGCGCCAGATGCCCGGCGAAACGGTCCCAGTCCTTGGGCCGCGTCAGGGGACGGTCGATCCCGGCGGAAGAGACCTCCAGCGTCCATTCCCCCGGCAGCGGATCCTCCACGTCGAGGATTGCGCCGACCGCGTGGCTGATCTGCTCGCAGTCATCAATGGTAATCTGGGAGCCATCGGCGCGATCGGCCATGATCTGGACCGTGGGGGTTTCACGTCCCAGGACCGAGACACGGACCAGTTCGAACCCCATATCCACCAGCGCGGGGCCGATCATCTCGGCAATGCGGGCGTCAAGGCCGGTCAGGAAAGGCAGATCTGCGTCCAATGCAAAAAAGGCGGCCCTGCGGCCACCCCCCAAATAAACGTAAATTGAAGGAATTGCCCGAATATCTAGGGCATGATCGTCCACTTCGCAAGTTCTATAATAATAAGGCGCCGCGCAAATGCAGATGTGAACGCTTTTTTACACCCCGCGTAACATTGTGCGCCGCTTAAACGCTTGCCTCCCCTAACGGCCCCCATCATTATGAATGACATGATGCCGATGTCCGCCCCGCCGACGGAACCATCCCGCCAGCCACAGCGCCCGCGTAGCAGCAGTCGCATGGTGGTGGCGGGGCTGCTGGCGGCTGTGGTGGCTGGCGGGTTCGGCGTCCACAGCCTGGGCGGCGCCTCCGACGCGGGGGGCGGCGGCAGTTCCACCACCCCGACCGCGCTGGCGGGACAGGGCGGCGACACCAGCGGCGGCAGCCTGCGCACGGTCGTGAACCATACCCGCGCACATGCGGACCTTCTGGGTGAAATGCCCATGATCGCGCCGGAACGCGCGGCCGACATGCTGCAGTTCACCTCTTTCGACATCAACCAGAAGAACGCGATCCTCGCGGCGCTGAAGCGTCATGAAATCGTGCTGGCGGAAATGCCGCTGTATGACATGGGAACGGGCAGTTCTGTCGTCAGCGTGGAATCCATGGGTCTGACCCAGATCGTGCACCTGACGGGACGGCCGCGCACGGTCGTCCTGCCGATCCGCATCGCGGGGGAGGTCACGATCCGTGCCGTCAATGACCCGGGGGCGGCGGGACTGCATGCCGGGGCGATTTTCGTTCCCGGCCCGACGCCCCTGCCGGTATTATACAAGGACGGACAACTTGTGATCGGGGTCGTCGTTCAATGAAAGCGCTGTATCCGGCATTTGAACGCATGCTGCCAGTTATCATGGTCATATTCCTGATACTGGGCAGCATACAGGCCGCCGCGGCCCTGCATCTTTCACTCGCCAGCATACGGCATTTCATGGAATGGTGTGCGCCGGCCTATCCGGTCATGGCCGCGGGTGGTGCAATTTTGACGCTGGCCGGTCTCTGGTTTGAAAACCGCGCAGAGAGACTGGCCAGAAAGGGACTCCGACGCAGACGGGGATGGATGATGGACGTACTGGCCAGACTGACCAATCGTAGTGCGCTGGAAGAAATGATGGCGCGCGAGCAGAAAGAAACCATCATAGATGCCGAGGAACTGGCGGCGAGCCTGCGCGCACGGGTGATCGGCCAGGACCAGGTGTGCGAGGATATCGCCGCCCAGCTGCGACGCCGGCTGGCGCTGCATGTCCGGGGCAAGCCGGTGGGCATCTTCCTGCTGGCCGGGCCGCCGGGCACGGGCAAGACCTATCTTGCCAAGCAGCTTGCGCGGCAGCTTGACCGGCCGCTGCTGAGCTTTGACATGACGCAGATGAGCTCTCCGCATGCTGCGACGCAGCTCTTTGGTTCGCCCAAGGGGTATGTCGGCTCCGACACCTATGGCAAGCTGACGGGCGGGCTGAAGGAAAAGCCGGACGCCGTCGTGCTGCTGGATGAAATCGAGAAGGCGCATCCTGACGTCTTCAAGAAATTCCTGACCGCGTGGAACGATGGCCACGTGACCGAAGCCTCCACCGGGCAGCATATTTCCACCGTGCGTTCGATCTTCATCCTGACATCGAACATCGCGACGGACGCGCTGTCGGACATCGCGGACCGTCTGGCCGATGAACCCGACAAGATGCGTGCCGAGTCGGTGGAAGCCCTGCGACAGGCGGGCTTCGCGCCGGAAGTGCTGAACCGTCTGGACCGGATTTTCGTGTTCCGTCCGCTCGAAGGGCTGGATATCGCGCGCGTTTCCGCCTTGGAAATCGAGGCGATGATCGACAGCTATGGCCTGAAGGTGGAGACGGGCGGCATCGATCCGTCCCTGCTGTTCCAGGTCATGCGCCGTCAGGATCGCATCGGACCGGCCGCCAGCGCGCGCGACCTTGCCCGCTCCATCGAGGACATGATCAGCGACTCCCTCATCACCGCGCGGCAGCAGGGCGCGAAGCTGGTCCGCATCGTATCGAACGAGGACGGGGTGGTGGCGGAAATCGCCAATGATAGCGAGGCCCAGAAAGCACGTATCATCCAGTAACCGGCCCCCGGCCCCGTCAGGGGCCGGGATGACCGCGATCATGGCGCCATGATTGCCTTGTGCCCATCGGGAACACCAGCGTAAGGCGAAATGGTCTTTTCTATCCGTCCGTCCGTGGGTTTCGGGGCGGATATCGCGTCAGGATATGAATTCCGGAATGTCTGCTGTCTCCCGTCTGTGGCACCGTGCCCCCCTGTGGCGTCTGTGCCTGTATTCCATTTTCATCTTTTCCATCCTGATGCTGGTGTTTCCACCCGCTTACCTGTCACGCCTGTGGCCGGGGGTGCAGAACATCACCCAGCGCATCCATCACGCGCTGGGCATGAATGACGCGCCGCCTGCCGCCGACAATGCTGGCGGGGGGGACGACGGGGTCGTGACCATGATGCCGATCACCGATCGCCTGACCAAGGCGATTCCGTTCGCGGGCCGCATCCTGCCGCTGCCCGCCGGGGTGTGGCATCCGGTCATGAACGTCATCACCGGTCCCCATGGCGAAATTCTGGAAAATATCCTTGTCCGCGTTCATGACCACGTTGTCACGGGCCTGATCGGGGCGGAAGCCAGCACGCAGGCCGTGCCGGAAAGTGCTGCGCTGACGATGGATTCAAGCTGTCATGATGACCGCAACCTCGCGGCCCATACCCTGCCCGCGAAACCGCCCGGTGTGGAATGCTGGTTTACCGCCGCCGTCTATCCCACATCGATCACGCGTACCGCCATCATTGCCAACCGCCTGAAGGAACTGGGCTTTACGCTGCCGAATGTTCTGTACAAGGCAAGCTGGACCTATGCCGCGCCATCCCCCGATCATACGGTCAATGTGGAAACGGTGACGATTTTCCTTAACCCCGTGGCCACGGAAAAGACCGCGTCCCTGCAAAGTCCCGATGACTGGGCCAAGGAAAACCTGTCGCAGCATCCCGCCGCCCTCAATTTCGTTCAGAAGGGCAACAGCTGGATGGAGACATGGGCGCACATCCTGCATGACGGCTTCAACAGCGACATGATGGCCTCAAGCGAGGAGCAGCGCGCCCGCGCGGCACAGGACCCGGCAGCCCCGACCGATACGAAGAACGCCAACAGTTCCCTCGACTGAGAGGCCGTTTGAAAAGGCTGACCTGACAACCCTCTGGAATCATAAAAGTTTTTGGTGAAGCTTTTTGTAAAAGCTTCAAAAAGACGCCGCCTTATTTAGATGAAAGGCGACACCCAAAAAAACCTTTGTTATTTATTATCAGCAGGTTGTTTTCAAACAGTCTCCAAGTGAGACGGCTGGCGGACAGCATAGTCAGCCGCATTATCCCCTATCGCAGGACGTCCGAAATATCGATCAGGAAGTCCAGCACCGTGCGGGTCCGCAGGGGCAGTGTGCGCGGCCCGGTATGCACGGCATAGAACGGCAGTTCCGGGACGGTCCATTCCGGAAAAAGATGGATCAGTCGGCCACTGGCGATATCTTCTTCCACCTGGAAGGAAGGCAGCATGCCGATTCCCAGCCCCGAACGGACCGCCTGCAGGACGGCTTCGCTGCTGTTGGCACGGAAAGGACCGCTGGCGGCCACGACGTTTTCCTCGCCCTTGCAATCGAAATGCCAGTCATGGCGCGACCCGCCATAGCTGTAGGCAATGCAGGGATGGTTCAGCAGGTCGCGCGGATGCGCCGGCGTGCCGCGTCGGGCCAGATAGTCGCTAGACGCCACGACATAGCGCCGTACGGAGCCGAGTCGCCGTGCGATCAGGGACCCTTCGGCAATCGCGCCGACCCGCACCGCAAGGTCGAGTCCCTCTTCCACCAGGTCGCCGAATCCGTCACGCATGACCAGTTCGACCGACAGGTCGGGATGTTCCTCCAGCAGCTTGCCCAGCTTGCCGGTCAGATACAGGCCGAACGCCGTCGTAACCCCCAGCCGCACCAGCCCCGATACGGATGCCCGGCGGCGTCCCAGCGCGGTTTCCGCCGTCTCCAGGATTTCCAGCACTTCATAGGCATGGGGTAGCAGGCTGCGACCATCCTCGGTCATCATCAGGCTGCGGGTCGTGCGCGCGAACAGGGTGGCGCCATAATGCGCCTCCAGCAGGGCGATATGACGTGAAATCGTCGGCTGGCTGGCCCCGGTTTCGCGCGAAACGGCGGAAAATGAGCCAGTTGCGGCCACGCGAACGAAGCTGTGCAAGGCAGAGAGCAGATCCATGAGGCCCCGGTACGTCCAGCATGTTATTACAACATCTAGGGTTTTAAACGATGCCGTATTTATACACAATATGGCGTAAAGGCACCGCCGACATGTGTTTGTTGCAAGGATCCCCGACACAGGGCGAATTCCCGCACTTCCACTCATGATCCCGGCTGGATGCCCGTCTGGCCTGACGGGAATGTGCATTCCCCGCACAAAAAAACGGCGGCCCGCTGAACGGACCGCCGTCTTTAATTGTTCATGCTGGCGAAAACGCCAGACGTCCCGTGGGAAATCAGGCCGCCTTTGTCATGCCACGCAGAACGGTCTGCAGAATGCCGCCATTGCGGAAATACTCGACCTCGTCCAGCGTATCGACACGGCACAGCAGGGGAACTTCCTGCTTGGAGCCATCGGCGCGGGTGATGGTCATCGTCATCGTCATGCGCGGGGTGATGTTGTCCAGCCCCTTGATTTCGATGATTTCATCGCCCTTCAGGCCCAGCGTCTTGCGCGTCGTGCCGTCCTTGAACAGCAGCGGCAGGACGCCCATGCCCACCAGGTTGGAACGGTGGATACGCTCGAAGCTTTCAGCGATCACCGCACGCACGCCAAGGAGCAGGGTGCCCTTCGCCGCCCAGTCGCGCGACGAACCCATGCCGTATTCCTTGCCGCCGAAGACAACCAGCGGGGTGCCTTCTTTCTTGTACTCCATCGCCACGTCGTAGATGGCGCCTTCCTTGCCGTCGGGATAGTGCTTGGAGAAACCACCCTCGGTGCCCGGAACCATCTCGTTCTTGATGCGGATGTTGGCGAACGTGCCACGCACCATCACGCGGTCATTGCCACGACGCGAACCGTAGGAGTTGAAGTCCTTCTTCGCGACGCCATGGGCTTCAAGATACTTGCCCGCGGGGGAGCTTTCCTTGATCGCGCCGGCGGGCGAGATGTGGTCGGTCGTGATGTTGTCACCCAGCAGCGCAAGGATGCGCGCGCCGATGATGTCGCCACGCGGCTTGGGCTCGGGCGTGATGTCCTGGAAGTACGGCGGATCCTGCACGTAGGTGGAGGACGGATCCCACGGATAGGTTTCCGAACCCGTCGCGACCTTCAGGTTCTGCCATTCCTTCGTGCCCTGGCTCACATGCTTGTAACGCTTGATGAACTCGTCACGGGTGATGGCCGATCCCATCAGGGCGGCGATTTCGTGGTTGGTCGGCCAGATATCCTTCAGATAGACCGGCTTACCATCCTTGGAGGTGCCCAGCGACGCCGTCGTCAGGTCCTCGCGGATGGTGCCCAGCAGGGAGTAGGCCACCACCAGCGGCGGGCTGGCGAGGTAGTTGGCGCGCACGTTCGGGGAGATGCGTCCCTCAAAGTTACGGTTGCCCGACAGGACGGACACGGCCACCAGCTTGTTGTTCTCGATGGCGTCGACAATGTGATCCTCAAGCGGACCGGAGTTGCCGATACAGGTGGTGCAGCCATACCCGACGGTGTTGAAACCCATCGCGTCCAGCTCTTCCTGAAGACCCGCACGCGTCAGGTAGTCGGTCACGACCTGCGAACCCGGCGCCAGCGACGTCTTGACCCACGGCTTGGGCTTCAGGCCCAGCGCACGCGCCTTTTTCGCCACCAGACCCGCCGCGATCAGCACTGCGGGGTTGGAGGTGTTAGTGCACGACGTGATCGCCGCGATCACGATGTCGCCGTGACCCAGTTCGTAGTTGGTGCCCGCGACGGGCGCCTTCTTGTTCTTGTCGGCTTCGGGGACGCCCAGGCTGCCGGTCAGTTCCGTCTCAAACGCCTTGTCGGCGCCCTTGAGGACCACGCGGTCCTGCGGACGCTTCGGTCCCGCGATCGACGGCACGATGGTCGCAAGGTCGAGTTCCAGCGTGTCGGTAAAGACGGGGTGTTCCGAATGCGCATGACGGAACATGCCCTGCGCCTTGAGGTATTCTTCCGTCAGCTTGATGCGGTGTTCCTCGCGGCCGGTCTGGCGCAGGTAATCCAGCGTCAGGTCATCGACCGGGAAGAAGCCGCAGGTCGCGCCGTATTCCGGGGCCATGTTCGCGATGGTCGCGCGGTCGGCCACCGGCAGGTGGTCAAGGGCGGGGCCGAAGAATTCGACGAACTTGCCGACAACGCCCTTCTTGCGCAGCATCTGCGTGACCGTCAGCACCAGGTCGGTCGCCGTCACGCCTTCGGGCAGCTTGCCGGTCATCTTGAACCCGATGACATCGGGAATCAGCATGGCGATCGGCTGGCCCAGCATCGCGGCCTCGGCCTCGATCCCGCCGACGCCCCAGCCCAGCACGCCCATGCCATTGACCATGGTCGTGTGGCTGTCGGTGCCGAACAGGGTATCGGGATAGGCGTATTCCTTGCCGTCGACCTTTGCCGTCCACACCGCCTGCGCGATGTATTCCAGGTTCACCTGGTGGCAGATGCCGGTGCCCGGCGGCACGACCGAGAAGTTCTCGAACGCTTCCTGGCCCCAGCGCAGGAAGGCGTAACGTTCGCCGTTACGTTCGAATTCGATCGTGACGTTGTCCTGCAGCGCTTCCGGCGAACCCGCGACATCCACCATGACCGAGTGATCGATCACGAGGTTGACGGGAACCAGCGGGTTGACCTTCTGCGGGTCGCCCTTGAGCTTGAGGATGCCATCGCGCATCGCGGCAAGGTCAACCACGGCGGGGACGCCGGTGAAGTCCTGCATCAGGATGCGCGCGGGCTTGAACGGCACTTCCTTGGTCGAGCTGCCCTTGGGCAGCCAGCCGGCGATCGCCTTGGCGTCGTCAGCCGTATAGGAATGTCCGTCCTCGAACCGCAGGACGTTTTCCAGCAGCACCTTCAGGCTGACCGGCAGTCGCGCGACATTGCCGATGGTCTTCTCGGCTTCGGGGATGGAAAAATAGTGGTAGGTCTTGCCGTCCACATTCAGTGTGCGGCCCGTTTTCAGTGAGTCGTGCCCAACCGTCTTCATTGGCTTTGTTTCCTCCGAGGCATCAGCAGCGATCCATCCACCGAAGCTCTCCCGCCACATGAACAGACAGCGGTGACGTGACCTTTCGGTGGATAACCGGCTTGATCTCCCAACGGTGGTAGAACATACCCGGACGCGGGGCCGACACAAGCTGGCCCCGGTAACAAGAACGCGGGATCGGGTTTCCGCCCGGCCCGTCACATCCCCCACGCGACCATGCGGAGGACCCGGCCATCACTGCCTTTGCCCCCAGGAATACCCCCCTGCTGAAAGTGGAAAATATCTCGGTTTTTCGCGGGGAACGCCTTGTTCTGGACCAGGTTGGCTTTGCGCTGGACGCGGGTGACGCGCTGCTGCTGACGGGTCCGAACGGGGCGGGCAAGTCCACGTTGCTGCGCGTGCTTGCCGGGCTGCGCAAACCGGAAGGCGGCCATGTGCTGTGGTCAGGCGTCGATGCGCTGGCGGACCGTTCGCGCCATGCCGAACGCGTGGCCTATCTGGGGCATCAGGACGCGCTGAAACCCGGCCTGACGCTGTTGGAAAACCTGACACTCGCCGCCAGGGCAAGCGGGGCGGATCCGTATTCCTGCATGTCCGCACTCAATATTTCCGGACTGGCGGACCTGCCGGCACGCATGCTTTCGGCGGGGCAGAAACGTCGCGCGGCACTTGCGCGGGTGCTGCTGGCGCGCGCGCCGCTATGGCTGCTTGACGAGCCGAGCCTCGGCCTCGACAGCAACACGATGGGACTGCTGGAAACGCTTTTCCGCGCCCATCGCGATGCTGGCGGAATCGTGATCGCAACCACCCACGTTCCCCTTCCCCTGCCTGATGCGAAATCGCTGGCGCTGCCGGGACTGAACGAATCCGATATCCCCCAGGCGATGGAGGATTTCCCCGAGGACGACCTGTTTTGAAGCTGCAGACCCCTACCCTGATCCTCGCTATCCTTGAACGCGATCTCCGCCTTGCCCTGCGGCATGGGGCGGATACGCTCGGGTCCGTCCTGTTCTTTATCCTGGCGGGCGCACTGTTTCCGCTGGCGCTCGGCCCCTCGCCCGAGCTGCTGCGCCACATGGCGCCGGGAATCGTCTGGGTCTGTGCGCTGCTGGCGGCCCTCCTGCCGCTTGACCGCCTGTTCGGGGCGGAGCTGGAGGACGGGTCGCTGGATCAGCTGATGATGACCGGGCTTCCGCCTTCGCTGATCGCGCTGGCCAAGATGATGGCCCACTGGCTGACCACCGGACTGCCGCTGCTGCTGGCGGCGCCACCGCTGGGCATCATGCTGGGCATGCCCACCGACAGCCTGTCCATCCTGCTGATCGGGCTGCTGCTGGGCACGCTGATCCTGTCGCTGATCGGGGGCATGGCGGCGTCCGTCGTCCTGGGCGCGCGCCGGGGCGGGGTGCTGCTGCCGCTTCTGGTGCTGCCACTGACCACGCCTGCGCTGATTTTCGGGGCGGCGGCGCTGGACGCGGCGCAGACGGGACTGTCATGGGGGCCGGATCTGGAACTGCTGGGCGCGTTCCTCGCGGCGGCGATTCCGCTCTGCCCGCTCGCGGCCGGGGCGGGCCTGCGCGCGGCGGTGGAGTGACGGGAAGACGCCCCCGCCCCGTCAGGACGCGGTGGCATATTTCATTAACCCACTGAAGTCATAAAAGTTTTTTGGTGAAGCTTTTTGCAAAAAGCTTCGAAAGACGTCGCCTTTTTAAAAAAAGGCAATGCCCGGAAACTTCCGTTTTTTATCATCAGTGTCCTGCGGTCGCCACGACATGAAATGGCACGCTGCCGTGGCTGACGCCGCTGGCCCTGCCCCCCGCGCGCCATTGCAGGACATAATCGCCCGGCGTGCCCAGCGGCACGTCCACCGCGATCTCCTGCTGCTCGTCATCCTTGGGCGACGCCAGCAGAAGCTGTGGCACGCCACTTGGCCCCAGCAGCACGAGTCGGGTGTGAAACGGATCAATGACCGCATTGAAATCCAGCCGGATCGACACCGTTCCGGCGTTCACGCTCTGCCCCGCCGTCGGGGTCGCATGCACCAGTCCCGGGCTGGCCGATGCCGGACGGGCCAGCCCCAGACATAACATCCCCCCGACAAGGAATGCGGGCAGGAACAGGAATGGATTACGCATGGAACGCCCCCGCACGGAAATGACAGACGGGTCCTGTTCTATAGCGCCACGAAAAATAAAAAAGGGACGGGCGCGAATCCCGCGCACCGTCCCCCACGATTCCGCCAGATGGAATGGCAGGATCAGATATAATGCTCGCTCAGCGGCGCAAGGCCGTTGAACCCGGTCGAGCAGTAGGTCGAGACATATGCCCCGGTCGAGAGCAGTTCGACACGATCCCCCGATTCGAGGCCCAGCGGCAGGTTATAGGGTGTCTTTTCATACATGATGTCCGCGCCGTCGCAGGTCGGTCCCGCAATGGCGACCGGCCCCGTCGCCATGCCGTCATGCGGCGTGCGGATGCCATAGCGAATCGCCTCGCCCTCCGTTTCCGCAAGGCCGCCAAAACGCCCGATATCAAGGTAAACCCAGCGCACGCCATCATCGATGCCGCGACGGCTGACCAGCACCACCTCGGACGAGACGACGCCCGCGTCGCCAACGATGAAGCGCCCTGGCTCCACGATCATTTCAGGCAGGTCATTGCCGAAATGCTCCGTCATCGCGTGGCTGATCGCCAGCGCGAAACGGTCGATGCCCGGCACGTCATCGCGATAGCGAATCGGGAACCCGCCCCCCAGATTGACCATGCGCAGTTCCAGTCCCGCGGCCTTCAGGTCCGTGAACAGCATGCCGACCCGCGCGATCGCGGCTTCATAGGCCCCGGTCTCGGTCTGCTGGCTGCCGACGTGAAAGGACAGGCCATAAGGATCAAGCCCCAGGTCGCGCGCCTGCAGCATCAGGTCGCGGGCATTGTCCAGCGTCGTGCCGAACTTGCGCGACAGCGGCCAGTCTGCGCCTTCGTTTTCCACGATCAGGCGGCAATAGACCCGCGATCCCGGCGCATGGCGGGCCAGCTTGTCCAGTTCTTCGGCACAGTCGAAGGCGAACATGTCGATGCCTGCCGCATGCGCGCGGGCGATGGCCGACGCCTTCTTGACCGTGTTGCCAAAGGAGATGTCCTGCGGCGCGGCACCGGCGCGCAGGCACATCTGGATTTCTTCCCACGAGGCGGCATCGAAGGCAGAGCCCAGCCCGACAAGCCGGTCGAGAATGGCCGGCGCGGGATTCGCCTTGACCGCGTAATAGATCCGCGCGAGCGGCAGCGCCGCATGAAGCGCGCTGTAACGTTCCTCGACGCGATCGACGTCGACGACAAGGCATGGCGTAGCAGGGGCCTGCTCAGCCAGATAACGAGCGATTTTGGGAGTCATCGCACCCAAATCCCTTCTGTACTGCCGTCCGGATGCGTATGGGAATACTGAACAAACGGACAGATGTTGCGAAACGGTCTAACGGACCAGCGACCAGTGAGGGGCCCAAGCAGCAGGCCCCGATTGCCAGAACGCTTGACGTCGTTGCGTAACCTCAGAGGGCCAGTGGCACGTGCGTTGTTGCGTAAGGAGCGCATATGAGGACAATACGCCCGTAACGCAATAGAAAAATTGGCCTCATCCACACCTTTTTCGTCTAAGGTGGGTGAAATCGACCCCAATAATGTCATGACCCGCCCGTGTCCCGACACCGGGCGCGATCGCAGAACAACAGGATACCGGCGCCCCGGCCCGCCCTGTCGAGACCACCGAATAAAGCAGAGCCTGGACAACGCATTGATCTCTTCTTCCCCAGACCAGATCGAGGTAACGGCGCCCGTTACCGTTACCCCGCCGCCACCGCCTGCCGGGCGCGCCACGAAGAATGCCACGGACATGAATGACGCCCTGCACCGTCACATCCTGCCCGTCATGAAGCAGGTGGCCACCAATATCGCGTCCGACCAGATCACGCTGGCGGCGGCCGGATGCGCCTTTTACGCCACCCTGTCGCTGTTCCCGGCCATGAGCACGCTGATCTCGCTTTACGGGCTTCTGTTCGATCCCCAGACGGTGGAGCCGCAGCTTGTCGTGCTGCGCAACCTGCTTCCCCCCGCGGCGTATGACCTGATCTGCGACCGCATCCATATCCTTGTCGCGCAATCGCATTCATCGCTGACATTCAACCTGATCGTGTCCACCACCATCGCCATGTGGTCGGCCTCCGCCGCGACGCGTTCGCTCCTGCTGGCGATGAACGTGGCCTACAACACCCCCGAAACCCGCAGTTTCCTGCGGTTTCAGGCGATGGGCATGATCATGACCCTGTCGGCCATCTGCGGCGGGATCCTGACGCTGGCCCTGATGGTGGCCCTGCCGATCATGCTGGACTACCTGCCGCAGAAGCTCGCCCTTGCGCCGCCGCCGGGTTCGGTCGAACTGCTGGTACGCATGGGCGGTCCCGCCCTGATGCTTCTGTTCGTGCTGTCGGGATGTTCGCTGCTTTACCGATTCGGGCCGAACCGGCAGAGTACGTCGTGGCGCTGCATCCTGCCCGGTTCCGTGGCGGCGACGCTGCTGTGGCTGCTGACGTCCGTCGGCTTTTCCTATTATGTCAGCCATATCGCGGGCTATGGCGCGACCTATGGGCCGCTGGGCGCCTTTGTCGCCACGATGATGTGGTTCTATGTCTCGGCCTATGTCGTGCTGCTGGGGGCGGAACTGAACGCGGGCCTTGAGATACAGATGTGCCTGCGTGACAACGGCCCCCAGATGGAAGGCTGGTCCATCGTCCGGAAATCAGCCACGAAACCGCAGGAAGCCCGGCCCGATACCGCCGCCGCCCCTAGCCATGAGGCCACGCAGCCTCCTCCGGGGGAAGCGCCATGATGTCCACCGCCGTCGTGCCCCGGTCCAGAAGACCGATTTCCCGCGCGGCGGCGGGGGAAAGGTCGATGATCCTGTTGCCGCGATAGGGGCCGCGGTCATTGATCGTGACAATGACCGAACGTCCCGTCGCAACCGCCCGGATTCTTACCCGCGTTCCCAGAGGAAGCTGCCGGTGCGCCGCCGTCATCGCGCCGGGATCAAAGATGTCCCCCGATGCGGTGCGGTGCCCGATTTCACGATGCGTGCCATACCAGCTGGCCAGCCCGTGCTGCGACCATGTGGACGAAACGTTCCGCATCGGTGCGACGGGGGGCAGCCGGCGCAGGTGATGATGGGCCGCCCTTGCATGGCGCACGGCGTGCCGCGTGGCGTGGCGTGCGTGGGCACAGGACATGCCGCCCGTCATGCCGCAGGCGAGCGTTAGCAGACATGACAGCCCCCAGACCAGAAGATCCGGCATTTTCCGCCGCATACGCGGTTGAACATGAAGGGGTCGGGCAATCATGGAATGGACCATTACATAATATACATAAAGGCGACCACCCCGGTTCAGGCACTTTTCCAGCGGGATATTATGACTTGGAAAGTCACCTTTATATTTACTGAGGAATTATTTCATATTTCTGATGCCGTTAGCAGGACGGAACTGTATCCCCGCATGGCTGCGGTGCATGACAGATGCCACCGGGCGGGTCGGGACGGGCGGGTAAAACACACTCGATTCCCCGCCGGATGCAGAACAGGCTTGGATCGTGGCGAAGGGCATGCTACGGCGCCTGCATTATGGAGCGTCCCCTGATTGCCGTTCTCAACGGCCCCAACCTCAACATGCTTGGACTGCGGCAGCCCGAAGTGTACGGCGTCGCAACCCTTGATGATGTCGAACAGGTCTGCGTCCAGGCTGCGGAGCAGCTCGACGTGGCAATCGATTTCCGCCAGACCAACGGCGAAGGGGAACTTGTTTCGTGGATCCAGGAATGCCGGGGCCGCGCACGCGGCATCATCATCAACCCGGCGGCCTATTCCCATACTTCCATCGCCGTGCTCGATGCGCTGCTGGCGGTCGACCTGCCGGTGATCGAAGTACATATTTCCAACATTCATCGCCGTGAGGCGTTTCGCCAGAATTCCTACGTCTCCCGCGCCGCCATCGGCGTCATCTGCGGGCTGGGCGTGCGGGGCTATGCGCTGGCGCTTCAGGCCATGACAGACATGATTCTGGACGAGGACGATCAATGAGCCGACTGCTCGTGGATGCGGATGCCATTCGGGCATTGGCCGAAATTCTGACCGAAACCGGCCTGACCGAAATCGAGATCGCGGAAAAGGACAGCCGGGTGCGCGTGGTGCGCGCGGCCCCCGCCGCAACCCATGCCGTCGCGGCGCCGGCACCTGTGGCGCCGGTGGCCCCCGTCGTCGCGGCCCCGGCCGTCCCGGCAGCGCCGGCCGACCTGTCCAAGCATCCGGGCGCGGTCACCAGCCCGATGGTTGGCGTGGCCTACCTGACGCCCGACCCGTCCTCGCCCCCGTTCGTCACGGAAGGCCAGCAGGTCACCGCGGGCCAGACCCTGATGCTGATCGAGGCGATGAAGACCTTCAACCAGATCAAGGCCCCGCGCGCCGGCACCCTGACCAAGATCCTTGTCCCGTCGGGCGAGCCTGTTGAATACGGCGAAGTTCTGGCCATCATAGAGTAATGTTTTCCAAGATCCTGATCGCCAATCGCGGCGAGATCGCCCTGCGCATCCTGCGGGCCTGCCGCGAACTGGGCATCCCCACCGTTGCGGTGCATTCCACCGCCGATTCGGACGCGATGCATGTCCGCCTTGCCGACGAAGCCGTGTGCATCGGCCCGCCAGCCAGCCGCGACTCCTACCTCAACGTGGCGGCCATCCTGTCGGCGGCGACCATCACCGGCGCGGACGCCATCCATCCCGGCTATGGCTTCCTTTCGGAAAATGCGGATTTCGCCGAAACGGTGGAAGCCCACGGCCTGACATTCATCGGTCCGACCGCCAGCCATATCCGCATGATGGGCGACAAGATCACCGCCAAGACCACGATGAAGGCGCTGGGCGTGCCGCTGGTGCCGGGTTCGGACGGGGCGCTGGAAAACCTGGAACAGGCACGCGCCGTCGCGGAAGAAGTCGGCTATCCCGTGCTGATCAAGGCGGCGGCGGGCGGCGGCGGACGCGGCATGAAGGTCGCGGCCAGCGCCGACGAGATCGAGGAAGCGTGGAGCGTGGCCCGGACGGAAGCCCGCGCCGCGTTCGGCAATGACGAGGTCTATCTCGAAAAATACCTCGACCGGCCGCGCCATATCGAACTGCAGATCATGGCCGACACGCATGGCGAGGTCGTGCATTTCGGCGAACGCGACTGCTCCCTGCAGCGCCGCCACCAGAAGCTGCTGGAAGAGGCGGGATCCCCCGCGCTTGAACCGCATCAGCGTGACCAGATCGGTGAAATCGCGACGTCGGCCCTGAAAAAGCTGGGATACCGCAACGCCGGTACGCTGGAATTCCTGTATCAGGATGGGCAGTTCTGCTTTATCGAGATGAACACCCGCCTGCAGGTTGAACATCCGGTCACGGAAATGGTCTGTGACGTGGACCTGGTGCGTGAGCAGATCCGCATCGCGGCGGGTGAGCCACTGGGTTACAGCCAGAAGGACATCCATTTCTCCGGCCATGCGATCGAATGCCGCATCAATGCCGAAGACCCCCTGACCTTCATGCCGACCCCCGGCACCATCAGCGTGTTTCATCCCCCCGGCGGCCTTGGCGTGCGCGTGGACAGCGCGCTGTATGCCGGCTATCGCGTGCCGCCCTATTACGACAGCATGATCGCCAAGCTGATCGTGCGCGGTCCGACGCGGCTGGATGCCATCCAGCGCATGCGTCGCGCGCTGGACGAGTTCGTGATCGAAGGGGTCAAGACCGTCATTCCCCTGCACCTCAAAATCCTTGACGATCCGGAATTCAGGTCGGGCAACTATACCATCCACTGGCTGGAAAAGTTCGTCGCGGCGCATCAGGACGACTGATCCCCGCAAACAGCCGGTTGATAGATAAAAGAAGTTTTTGGGTGTCGCCTTTTTCCAAAAAGGCGACATTCTTTTTGAAGCTTTTTGCAAAAAGCTTCACCAAAAACTTTTATGATTTCAGGTGATTATCTTCAAAAAAAGCCAGCATGACGCAAGTCCGCCGGCTTTTTTCATGTCCATTATCTGTCAGGTCAGGACGGGATCGAGATAGGGGCTCGATGCGTCAAAGAATTTCTGGTTGTTATCCAGCTCGTACGAAATCACGTACAGGCAGACCAGCGCGCCATTCATCTCCAGCCGCACGCCAAGGTTGCCTTCCTGCTGCGTCATGTTCTGGATCCGGTCGATCGCAAATTTGGTGGCCCGCGCCGTGCGTCCGTAATGGCCGCCATAACGTCCGCTGAACTGCGCCATGCGGGCCATCATCTCGGTCACGACCTCCTGCGCGGCGGGGGGCAGCAGATGACGCTCCAGAATGCCACGCAGGCGGATGATGTTCAGGCCGATCGTCATGGCCGACAGGATGCCCTGCAGATACGCGTCGATGATGGCGTCAGGGGTGTTTTCCGCATCCGTCAGCAGCCGCACGAAACGGTCCACGTTGCGTTCGACCACATACAGCGTCGTCGGCAGCGTGCGCGAACGCGCGACATGGCGCAGTCCGCGCAGGATGCGGGTACGCATCTGCCAGCGCATGTCGTTGGTATCGAACGGCAGCACGATCCTGAAGACCCACATCGAATACCACAGCCCGAGGATCAGCGGCATCGCGGTATTGAAGAACGAGACCTCGTCCAGTCGCGACTGGTTTCCCGGTCCCAGCAGGATGGGAAGGAAAAGGTTGTACGACACCGCCCCGAGAATCAGCACCGGATAGGCAAACGCCAGCCCCCCCATCAGCATCGGCACCATCAGGCACATCGCCATCACTTCATAGGTCGAAGGCGTCGGCAGCACCCACAGCACCAGCACGGCCGCCATGACGCTGGCCCAGATCGCGCCGCCCAGGAACGCCTTGGTCGCCAGGGCGGGTTTTTCCAGCGTGGAGAACAGGCTGCACACGATGGAGACGAACATCATGAAGGTCAGGCCCGACGACCATGCCGTGGTGACCCAGATCAGGCCGGAGCCGAAAATCGTGACCGAGGCACGCAGGCTGTTGGTAAAGGCCTGCTGCCAGTCGCGGAATGTCTTGATACGGTAATGGAAATGATCGTGACGCAGCGGATGGCGGCTGGCGTCGAACTGGATGATGGCCTGTTCCAGTTCATCGAGCATCTTCCCCAGCCCGTAATGCAGCATGCGCTGCTGCGACAGGATGTGGGCAACGGCAGGCGGCGCGGGATCGCTGGTGGCGCTACCCATTTCATCTTCGAGGGAATCCGCGACACTCTGCCGGCATTCCGCCTGCAGGGCGGACAGCGTGGCGAGGACGGGATGGATGTCGTCCGTCATCTCCAGTTGCCCGGCCATGTCGCGCAGGAACGCCTGCACCTTGGCCGACGTCGCGTTGAAGGCCGCGCCGGGCACGTTGCCGGGAATATGGATCAGCGCGGCAAGGTCCAGGCCGCGCGACAGCAGCATCGCCACCCGCGCAAGGGCCGCGCGGGCATGATCGCCCTCGTGCCCGCGCTGCGCGCCCATCTCGACCTCCGCGAACTCGATCTGGTCGCTCAGGGTCGTGATGTTGGTGAAAACCTGCCGCGCCTTCTTCAGCACGTCGCTGTCGCCCGCCAGCAGGGAGGCCAGCGTCTGCCCCGCGCCGTCGATGGCCGTCAGGAAATTGTGGGTCAGCCGGTCCTGCGCGCGCGCGCCCAGCCGGTACTGGAACAGGGAGGAAACCGTGCTTTCCAGCACGATGCCCAGCACGATATAGGTCGCGCGCGACATCGCGATCATGAAGATATGCTGCGGGTCGGCAATCCCGTCGAGCGAGATGATGGCGTAGGTAAATCCGCTGGCCCGCATGCCATGGATGCGGTAGTTCGTCATCGTCGCGGGGCCGGGCAGCAGCGTCCCGATGAAACAGAACGTGCCGATCCCCACCGCCAGCATCAGGATGAACATCAGCGGCGCCTGCGGGAACGCCGCCACCAGCAGCACGGCGCAAATCGTGCCCACCACCATGCCGAACAGGTGCCATCGCGCCTTAGCCACGCTCTTGCCGCGTGTCCCCTGCGCCACCATCCAGACCGTCAGCGCGGCCCACTGGGGGCTGCCCAGTTCCCACCACAACGCGATACCCAGCGCAATCAGCGAGGTAATGGTCGTGCGAAGGGCATAGCCAAAGGTGAACAGGCCCGGCGCGAACAGCCAGCGCATGTGGTCCTGGCGCACCGGCACGCCGGGCGGCCACAGACGCCGCAGGAAGGCAACAATCCGGGTCTGGAACTGTAGCAGGGAGAGCTCAAGACTATTCATCCCGGCATACGCGCTCCCTGCGATATGAAATACGGCTATACAGTTTCCGGTACACTTTACATGTCAGGCCAGCAGACCGACACGTGATGTCCGGTATATCAGCGTTCATGAAACTGTATATTGCAAGACGGTTCCGCCAGCAAAGCAGCGATACCAATCAGTCGTCGTAGGTCACCAGTGTCTTGACCGGCACATCCAGACGGTCACGCCCCCCGAGCGAGCGGATCTCGATCAGGGTGGCGGCGCCCACGACCTCCGCCCCGACCTTGCGCAGCAGCGCGATGGAGGCCGCCAGCGTGCCACCCGTCGCCAGCAGGTCATCCATCACCACGACCCGCTGCCCCGGCATGATCGCATCGGCCTGGATGTGCAGCGAATCCTGACCGTATTCGAGGTCGTAATCATAGGAAACCGTCTGTCCCGGCAGCTTGCCCGGCTTGCGCAGCATCACCAGTCCGCAGCCAAGGCGGCTTGCCAGCGGGGCGGCCGTCAGGAACCCGCGCGATTCAATGGCCGCCAGCATGTCGACCGACCACGGTGCTACCGCCGCCGTCAGCCGCCCCATCGCGATCTGCCATGCATCCGCATTCCGCATCAGGGTCGAAATATCGTAGAACAGGATGCCCGGCTTGGGGAAATCGGGAATGCCCCGGATGTACTGCTTCAGATCGATGGTGGAAGTGGTCATGGCCTGTATGTATTCCCGAGAAACCTGTTCCGACGCGTGGCATCGTAATGGACACCGCGCCCACGCAAATTACATCCGTCCGAACGACAGGGATGCACGTCGCCTGTAGCCGCCGGGCCGCCGGACGGCAACCCCGCCACCGCCGCTTTTGTCACAAAGCGCCCCCGCGCGCGGGCGCACCCGTCAGGACGCCGGGGAATGCGTCCGGGCGTCCGCGCCGGTCCCGTCCGGCGCGCGGCGTGGACGCAGCACCACCATCAGCAGCATGACCACCGCGCCAGCGAACATGACCGCCGCCATCGACACGGGCGTGTCCGACGGCAGCATCCCGACGATGGCCCCCGCCAGCGCGCCCAGCACATACTGCAGCGTGCCGACAAAGGCGGACGCGCTGCCGGCAAGGCGCGGATGATCGGCCAGCGCGCCGACGGTGGCGTTCGGCCCGATGATCCCGGTGGTGCCAAGCGAGAACATCATCGTGCCGATCAGCGCCAGCATGAGCCCGATGGACGGATGCCCCCCGCCCCTGGTGGTTTCCGCGATCAGGCTGGCGACCAGCGTCATGCCAATGGTGCCCACAAGGGCGATGAAGACGGAAACGCCCAGGATGCGCGCCGCGTCAATCCGCCCCACCAGCATGCCGTTAAGCTGCGACGCCCCGATCATGCACACGGCGAACACGCCGAACATCATGCCGAAATGCGCCGGCGACAGGCCGAACTGGTGAATGAACACCGAAGGCGCCGCCGAGAGGTAGGTAAAGGACATGAAGCACGAAAAGCCGGCGATCATCGCATTGGTGAAAAATCCCCTGTCGCGTACCAGCAGCAGATAGCGGCTGCACAGCGTGACGGGGGAGAGTTCGCTGCGGTTTTCAGGCTTCAGCGTTTCGGGCAGCACCCGCCAGATCAGCAGCATGCATACCACACCATAGACCGCCGCCGCCCAGAAGATCGAACGCCACGTCGTAAAGGACAGCACCAGCCCGCCCAGCGTCGGGGCAAGGATGGGCACGACCCCCATCACCAGCACCAGCCGCGACATCAGCCGCGCGGATTCATTGCCGTGCGACATGTCACGCACGCAGGCGCTGGGGATGATCAGGCTGGCCGACGCGCCAAGCGACGCCACCAGCCGGAATGCCGAAAAGGTATAGATGTCGGTCGCCATCGCGCACCCGACCGACGCCAGGGTATAGACGAACGTGCCCAGCAGCATCGGCAGCCGCCGTCCGAAGCGGTCGGAAACCGGCCCCATGGTGATCTGCCCGATCGCCAGTCCCACGAACCAGATCGCCAGCGTCATCTGGGCGGAACCCGCCTTCGCATGCAGCGTCTTTTCCAGTTCAGGGAAAGCCGGCAGGTAGATGTCGGTGGAAACGGGCCCGACCGCCGTCAGGACCCCAAGCAGGATGGCGATCCATCCCATCGACTGGCTGGCGATCTTGCCAACCGGCGCGTCGGACGACTGCGCCGCGAGTGCGGAAGAGCCCATGACGGCACTCCAGAAATCAAGAGAAGCAGGAATTGGAAAAGTAGTAGCCGACGCCGCCGGAATTTTTCATCATCTATTCCGACATTACAGCCTTACGCTGACCGAAGGTATCGCGCGTGCATGCGCGTCGCGTCAACTGCCCATGGGGCCAGAAAAACGCAACGATACCTGAAACAATTTTTTAGACCGTGCGTGTGGCGCGATCGGCACGCGCGATCCGGCTGGCGCGCAGCAGCCACAGCCCGCCAAGCCCGGATGCCACGAACAGCATGACCGCCAACGCGATACGGCCCTGACGGTTCATCTGCATTCCACCACCCATCAGTACGAACACCGCCGTCTGCGGCAGACTGCCCAGCGCGGTTGCCGCCACAAAGGCCATCACCCGCGCCCCCGCAAGGCCGGCGGCGATGCTCAGCATCATGGCGGAACCCACCGGCAGCAGGCGCAGCACCAGCACGCTGACGAAGGTCCGTTCACGCAGGGGCCGGCCGAGGCGCGCGCCCATCCCGCGCAGCCGCGCGGGCATCCGCCCGCCGCCCAGCACCCGCGCCACGAAAAAATCCGCCACGGCGCCGCCCACGGTCGCGCAGGTGGCCATGGCCATGCCCTCAGCCGTGCCATAGGCCATGCCCGCCGCAAGGCATACCGCCTGCCGTGGCAGGCCCAGCGCGCAGAACGCCACCCCGGCCAGAACGAACCACGCCCGTCCCCGCCCCCCGTCACGCAGCACCGCGACATCGGATAGCGCCGCATGCAGCCCCGGCGCCACGCGCGCGGCCATGACAAGGGCCGCCGCCATCGCCACCATCAACGCGGGACGCAGCAGGACCCGTAATCCTGCGGGCGGTGGCGGCGATACGGGCACGGGCGGGGGGGCATCGGGGGATGGGCCGCATGGTCGCGTCACGCAGGCGCCTCCTTTGTTGCGATGTCATGCATGCAGGTCATGCCCGGGACGTGGGACAGGCAGAAAACCTGTTCCGCGCCCTAGCATTGCCTTGCGGCGGCGTGCAAGGGCGGTCTAAATCCGCCATATGTCCGCACATCCTTCCGGTGGCCTCGCCAAAGGCCGCGACTCCGTCTTTCCGGCCAACGCGCACGACCGTCGCCGGGTCTCGAACTGGCTGCTTGCCATCTGCTTCATGCTGATCGGCATGATCGCGCTGGGCGGTTATACCCGCCTGACGGGGTCTGGCCTGTCCATCATGGACTGGCGGCCGATCACCGGCATGATCCCGCCACTGTCGCATGCGGAATGGGAACGGCAGTTCGCGCTGTACAAAACCATTCCCCAGTACAAGATCCTGCATGACGGATTCGGCCTGGCCGGGTTCCAGCAGATTTTCTGGGCGGAATGGATCCATCGCTTCTGGGGACGGCTGATGGGATTTGTCCTGCTGCTGCCCCTGATCTGGTTCGCCGTCACGGGCGTCCTGTCGCGCCGGCTGACGGCGCGGCTGGTCCTGTTCTTCGTGCTGGGCGGGCTTCAGGGGGCCATCGGATGGTTCATGGTGGCCTCCGGCTTCAATCCCGACAGCACGGCGGTGGCACCGGTCCGCCTTGTCCTGCACCTGTGCTGTGCCTTTGCCCTTTATATCGCGATCCTGTGGACCGCGCTTTCGGCGCGTAATCCCGAACCCGAATTCATTCCCGCCACCCCGGCCGTGGTCCGGATCCACCGGCTGGCGTGGCTGGTATGCTGTATTGTCGCCACGACCATCATCGCCGGGGGCTTCACCGCCGGGACGCATGCCGGGTTTTCCTACAACACCTTTCCGCTGATGGATGGTCACCTGATCCCGTCTGGATACGCGCGGCTGCATCCGTTCTGGCTCAACTGGTTCCAGAACATCGCCGCCGTACAGTTCGACCACCGCCTGCTGGCGACATGCACCGCGGCATTGATCGGGGTGACCATCTTCCTCGGCCTGCGCACCCCGCAGCTGGGGCGGCCGGCGCAGGACGCGCTGATGCTGATGGGATGGATGGTGCTTCTGCAGTACGCGCTGGGCGTGACCACGCTTCTGCTGGTGGTGCCGGTATGGGCGGGAACCGTCCACCAGACCTGTGCCGCGCTGCTGCTGACGACCGCCATCATCGTGCTTCATCGTCTGCGCGGGGTGGGCCGGGTCTGACCCCGGCCCCTGTCACGACGGGCTGACCTTTTCGCCCGTCGGGACGCTTTTTCCTCTTCAGTTCCCTACAGAGGCGGACCTGCCGTCCTGGCCCCGCCGCGCCTTAATGCGCGGTGGGCTGGGACGCGGTGGAATTGCCCTGCGGCACATCCGTCACGTGCGGTGGCAGCGTCGGCACGGGGGCAGGTGTGGACGACGTGCTGCCTGATGTCGCCGGGGTGGATGCGGCGGACCCTGCCGGTGGCGTGGCCGATGCCCCCGCAGGCGGCTGCGCCGGAGCCGGAGCCGGAGCCGGAGCCGGAGCCGGAGCCGGAGCCGGAGCCGAGGGGGTGGACGGGGACGCTGCGGGCGCAACCGTTTTTTCCGGCACGGATTTTTCCGGCGCGGGTTCAGGCGCGGACGGACTGGCCGGCGCGGCGGTGGTGGCCGGGGCGGTAAGCGCCGGCGCACCCGATGTCGCGGCATCCGATGCCGTCGATGGCTGCTGCGCCTGCGTGCCACCGGACGGCGCGGGCGAGGATGCGGGCGTCGCGGGCGACGGCGTTTCCTGCGGAGTCGCGGCGGCTTTTGCCTCCGGCGCCGGTGGCGTGGCGGGAGGTGCCGGCGGCGCGCTCAGCGGCGGGGTCGGCGCGCTTGCCCCCACCGAGGATATCTGCGGCAGCGTCGGGGTCGGGGCCACGGGACGCGGCGTCAGCGTTACGGTGGGCAGGTTGTACTGGTTGATCGTGTCCTTGTCGCTCTGCACGCCATAGGCATTCATCGGCGGCAGCGCGTGCGGGGTCGGGCGGTCCGGCTGGTCCGCGGCAGGGTTACGATCCAGAACCACGCGCGTATTCTGCGGATAGCGATCCATCAGGCCCAGCAGCGTGCCATTGGTCCAGCCAAAGCCGATCTGCATCGGATATTCGCCGCCGCCCTTGCCGCCCCGGGGGCTGATATAGGGGTTGGAGACGTCATATTTCTCCAGCAGCACGCCTGATTTTTCATACGTGCCGATCACGCGGCCCATCCAGCGCGCGGCAATGTCGCTGGCCAGTTCGTCATAGCCGTACTGGTTCAGGCCCTTGACCGCCATCCATTGCAATGGCGCCCATCCGTTGGGGGCATCCCACTGCTGTCCGCTGTTGCTGCGTTCGGTGGCGATCAGTCCCCCCACCTTCAGCAAATTCTTGCGGATCGTCTCCGCCACGGCCTTGGCCTGTTCGGGACTCGCCATCTGCAGGAAAAGCGGCATGGCCGTGGCGCCCGACAGGATGGAGGTCGATTCGCCCTTCTTCCAGTCATAATCGATATAGGCCGCGCGGCGTTCATCCCACAGGACGCGCTGGACCGCCGCCACCCGTTCGGCCGCGATCTTCGCGTACCGGGCGGATGCTTCCTTGTCGCCCTTGAGCGCATAGGCATGGGCCAGCGTCTGCGCCAGATGCGGGATCAGACAGTTCAGTTCCACCGTCAGCAGTTCAGTGGTGTGGATGGTCGACAGCGTGTGCCCGTCCGCCAGCCAGCGCGAAGAGAAGTCCCAGCCCGTTTCGGACCCGGCGCGCAGGTCGCGGTAAACCTCCTCGGGCTTGCGGGCGGTCTGCGACGCCGCCGTCGCCAGATCCTGGGGATAGCTTTCATCGCGTGGCGAATCGCGGTCGTCCCAGTGACGGTTCATTACTGTTCCGTCCGGCAGGCGTACCACATGACGGTAGGCCCCGCCCGGCGCCACCGAATCCGCGCCATCCATCCAGTAATCGTATTCCGCCTGCATTTCAGGCAGGAAGGTGGTGTACGCGATCTGCCCGTCATGCATCGCCAGAAGATCGACCATCAGCGAGAAGAACGGCGCCTGCGAACGGCTGAGGTAATAGGTGCGGCTGCCGTTGGGGATATGGCCATAGCGGTCGATCATGGACGCCATGTCGCGTATCATGTCGCGCATCATGTCGATCTTGCCGTCCTCATACAGCCCGATCATGGTGAAATAGCTGTCCCAGTAATATAGCTCGCTGAAACGGCCACCCGGCACGACATAGGCATAAGGCAGCGGCAGCAGGGACGAATACTGCACCTGGGTGTCGGGCGGACGCTTCAGCACGTCCCACATGCCCATGATGTAATCGCGCACGTTTTCATTGGGGCTGCGCTGATAGGTAACGGTCTTGCGTTCCGGCAGGGTGAAATGCTGGCTGACGAAATCCTTCAGCACGAAATCGGGCCGCGCCTTGGCCGCCTTGTACTGCGCCAGCAGGTCGGCCGGATCTTCGTCCGGGACGGCGTCCACCGCCGTCTTGGCATCGGCATAGATGTGCGACTTCGCGATATCCACGAACAGGCCGTCCAGCACCACGGACGGGGGCCGCAGGTCCTGCGTGATGACCACGGGGGCCGCCGCCTCCGTCATCAGGGCGGTGGCGGGGGGAACCATGCTTGATCCCGCGGGTTCAGTCTTCTTCACGCCCTGCGGGGTGGAGGCAAGGATACCGACCGGCGTATCGACATGCGCCGGCGCCGGAGTGGAGGCTGCCTGTGACTGTGCCCCCGACTGTGACCCCGATGCGTCTGCCGCCGAGGACTGTGGCTGTGCCGGTGCGGGCGTGGATGCGGGCGCGGACGCTTCACCCTGCGGCGCAGGAGCCGTGGCGGCCGGAGCCTGCGGAGACGGAGCAGCCTGCGCCGGGACCTGCATACCATCCGCTGTTGCGGCGGGAACAGATGTGGCGGTGGCAGATGCGGCCGGGGCAGGCGTACCCTGCGATGACGCCGGAGAGGCCGGAGCCTGCGATGAGGCGGATGACGACGCGGCCGGGGATGCGGGTGGGGCCATTCCCTCCCCATCAAGTCCGTGTGGCGTGGGCGCGGCATAGCCATCATCGCCGGCGGATGCGGACGGAGTCGTGGCGGCAGCCTGTGGCGCAGCGGGCGACGGCGCGGGCTGTGGCGTCGCAGGCGCTGTTGCCGGGGCCGGAGTCGCGGACTGGGTGGATGCGGCGGACGGGGTCGGGGGGACGGCAGGCGCGGGAAGCGGCTTCTGCGCCTCCGCTGCTGTTGTCCCTTCCGTGTGGACCTGCGGGGATGTCGCAGGGCCGGACACGGCAGGGAGAGCAGCAGTGGGGGCCGTCGTCGTACTGGTCGTCGTCGTACTGGTCTGTGTATCCTGTGGGCGTACTTCCTGCGACAGGACGGGAGTCACTGATGACACGAGCGCGACCAACGCAGCGCCAGCGCAAACCGCCACCGGACGCGACAGGGCCGAACCGGCCATGAGAGAAACTTTCACGAGACGTCTGAACTCCACGCTATTGGACCGCATATGTCGCACAGCATGCCCTGCCTGCGGCATCAACGAAAAGAAAAACCACCCACATGGAGGGAAGTTCATTTTTTATTGTGTCCAGTTTATGTCCAGTTCACGTTTCATCCCCCTTCCCGCCTGCCCCACCTGCGTGGTTCCACCATGATGGCAATCGGACTATGCTTGCAGGTCCTGGCCATGCGCCGCTGTCCCGCCGCATTCCCCGGACATGGCTGCGTTCCCGTTACCCGGAGTATTTCCGATGTCGCCTGATCCCAACCTGTCCCCCCTTGCCGCCACGGACAGCCTGTTTTTCGAACGCGCTGACGCCCGGCTTGGCCGGGTGGAGGCCGAACGCCTGGTGCAGCAGGCGCTGGGCGGCATGGATGACGGCGAACTGTTTCTGGAATACCGCGAAAGCGAGATGATTTCCCTTGATGAAGGGGTGATCCGCTCGGCCACGTTCGATACGTCTTCCGGCTTCGGCCTGCGCGCCGTGCTTGATCAGGAAACCGGCTTCGCCCATTCCGACGACATCAGCGAAAGCGCCATCCGCCGCGCCAGCGAAACGGTGACGCAGATCCGCGCCGGCCGCAACGGCACGCTGGCGGCAGGCCCACAGCCGACGAACCAGCGCCTCTACCCCACGCTCAACCCGCTGGGGGAGACGGATTTCGCCAGCCGCGCCGCCCTTCTGTCGGAACTCGATGCCTATGCACGCGCGCGTGACCCGCGCGTGGTGCAGGTCATGGCGTCCCTGTCGGCACAGTGGCAGGCGGTGCAGATCATGCGTCCCGACGGACAGCGGATGGCCGATATCCGCCCGCTGGTGCGCATGAACGTTTCGGTCGTGGTGGAAAAGGACGGACGCCGCGAAAGCGGGGGGCACGGCTTGGGCGGCCGGTATTCCTATACCCGCCTGCTGGATGCCGGGGTGTGGAAACCGGCGGTGGACGAGGCGCTGCGCATGGCGCTGGTCAACCTTGACGCGGCGCCGGCCCCGGCGGGGGAGATGGAGGTCGTGCTGGGCGCGGGCTGGCCGGGCATCCTGCTGCACGAAGCGGTGGGACACGGGCTGGAGGGGGATTTCAACCGCAAGGGAACCTCCGCCTTTGCCGGGCTGATGGGACAGCGCGTGGCCGCCCCCGGCGTGACCGTCATCGATGACGGCACCCTGCCCGAACGGCGCGGCAGCCTGACGATCGATGACGAAGGCACGCCCACGGGCCGCACCGTGATGATCGAGGACGGCATCCTGACCGGCTATCTGCAGGACCGGCTCAACGCGCGCCTGATGGGTGTGCGCCCCACCGGCAACGGACGGCGCGAATCCTATGCCCATGCGCCGCTGCCGCGCATGACCAACACGATCATGCTGGGTGGTGACGCGACGACAGAGGACATGATCCGCACGACGAAACGCGGTCTTTACGCTGTCAACTTTGGCGGGGGACAGGTGGACATCACATCGGGCAAGTTCGTCTTCGCCGCCTCCGAAGCCTATCTGATCGAGGACGGGAAGGTCACGACCCCGGTGCGTGGCGCGACCCTGATCGGCAATGGCGCGGACGCCATGACCAAGGTCACAATGATCGGACAGGAACCGGCACTGGATCCCGGAATCGGCACATGCGGCAAATCCGGTCAGGGCGTGCCGGTGGGCGTGGGACAGCCGACGCTGAAGATGACCGGCCTGACCATCGGCGGGACGGGCGGATAATCCCCCGTCCCTAGCGGAAAACCCGTCATCAAAAGTTTTTGGTGAAGCTTTTTTCAAATAAGGCGGCACCCAAAAACTTTTACTGCTTCCAGATCTTCCCTGCCCTATTCCTCATCGTCATCAGACTGCGGATCGGCATTTTCCTGCGGCCTGACGCGGGCATGGGCCATCAGGCCCTTCATGTGGCGGATGACCGCGGGCAGGCCATCGAAAATCGCCTGCCCGATCAGGAAATGGCCGATATTGAGTTCGACGATTTCCGGACGCGCCGCGACCGGGGTGACATTGTCATAGGTCAGGCCGTGGCCCGCATGTACCTCCAGCCCCATGGACGCCGCCAGCGTCGCCCCGCGCGCCAGACGGGCCAGTTCGCGGAACTGCCCTTCTTCATCCCCGGCTTCGGCATAGGCCCCGGTATGCAGTTCCACCACTGCGGCGCCAATCCGGGTGGCGGCCGCGATCTGTTCCGCGTCGGGATCGATGAACAGCGAGACACGGATGCCCGCATCGCGCAGGCGCGCCACCCGCGATGACAGCACCGTTTCCTGCGCCGCCACGTCAAGGCCGCCTTCGGTCGTCACTTCCTCCCGCCGTTCGGGAACAAGGCAGCAGGCATGCGGACGCAGGCTGGTGGCGATGGCGACCATTTCCTCGGTCGCGGCCATTTCCATGTTCAGCGGGATCGACAGTTCGGCACGCAGGCGCGACAGGTCGCGGTCGCGGATGTGCCGCCTGTCCTCGCGCAGGTGGGCGGTAATGCCATCGGCCCCGGCCGCCTGCGCCAGCAGGGCGGCGCGCACGGGGTCCGGGTCGCTGCCGCCGCGCGCGTTACGCACGGTGGCGACATGGTCGATATTCACACCCAGACGCTGCGGGCGAAGCGGGAAAGATGTCATGACCTGTTCCTGTGTACTGCCATTTCGGCCGCCATGCGCAACGCCGCCACCAGGCTGGACGGATCGGCGGTGCCATGACCGGCAATGTCAAAGGCCGTGCCATGATCGGGGGAGGTCCGGATGATCGGCAGGCCCAGCGTGACGTTCACCCCCTGCGCCATGTCCAGCGTCTTGAGCGGGATCAGCCCCTGATCGTGATACATGCACATCGCCACGTCATAGCGCGCGCGTGCCGCAGGCGTGAACATGGTGTCCGGCGGCCATGGCCCGGTGATGTCCATTCCCTCCGCCCGCAGCACTTCCATGGCGGGAATGATGATGTCGCGTTCCTCCGTGCCCATCGTGCCGCCTTCGCCCGCATGGGGATTGAGGCCCGCCACGGCGATGCGGGGCACGACAAGCCCGAAATCCTGCCGCAGCGCGGCATGCGTGGTGCGGGTGGCGCGGATGATGGCCGCCGCATCCAGTTCGTCCAGGGCACGGCGCAGCGCCACATGCACCGTCACCGGCACCACCCGCAGGTGCGGACAGGCCAGCATCATGACCTCCCGCCCCGGCATGTCGCACAGTTCGCCAAGGTATTCGGTATGGCCCGGATGGGGAAAGCCCGCGCGACGCAGCACGACCTTGCTGATGGGATTGGTCACGATGCCCGCGACCTCGTCCGCCTGCGCCAGACGCACGGCGCGCGCGATGCTCGCGGTAATGGCGCCGGCATTCGCGCTGTCGGGGTGGCCGGGCGTCACCGGGGCCGCCAGCGCCTGCGACAGGACCGGGATGGCGTCGGCAAACACCCCGCGCGCCGCCGCCACGTCACCGATCACCCGCACCGTTCCCCCCGCGCGCGTCAGGATGCCCGGATCGCCGATCACGACAAAGGACGGTCCGCCATGCTGCAGTGCCCGCCATGCCCCGACGGTGATTTCGGGGCCGATCCCCGCCGGGTCACCCATCGTCAGGGCCAGCATGTCGGACATGGGGTGTCCTTTCCTTGGAGACTGTTGATATCCGTTAATAAAAGTTTTTTGGGTGTCGCCTTTTTCCAAAAAGGCAACGTCTTTCGAAGCTTTTGCAAAAAGCTTCACCAAAAACTTTTATGATTTTCAGGCTATTTTACCGGATCCACCTTTTCAACCGGCCTCTTGACCACGCGCTTCGTCACCGATGGCATGCAGGATACGCACCCATGAGCGGATACCCTTGTGGAAGGAGACGAGGTCATATTTCTCGTCCGGGGAATGGGCGCGATCGTCATCCTGCGCAAAACCGATCAGCAACGCCGACATGCCCAGGATATTGCGCATGTCGGCTGCGACCGGGATGGAGCCGCCACAGCCGATGGTCACGGCGGGCACGTCCCATTCCGCCCCCAGCGCCACCAGCGCGGGACGCAGGCCCGTGGCGTCATCGGCCACCACACAGGCGCCCGACCCGCCATGGGGCGCGAACTCCACCGTGCAATCGGCAGGCAGCGCCGCGCGCACGTGATGGCAGAAGCTTTCGCGCACCCGGACCGGGTCCTGCCCGGCCACCAGACGGAACGACACCTTGGCCGACGCGATGGCGGGCAGGACCGTCTTGAACCCCTCGCCCGTATAGCCGCCAGTAATGCCGTTGATCTCGAAACTCGGGCGGCACCATGTCTGCTCGATGGCGGTGTATCCCTTCTCCCCCGCCGGTTGCGACAGGCCGACCGCGCCCAGGAAGGTCGCATCATCGGGCGCGATCTCGCGCCAGCGCTGGCGCAGTTCGGGCGAAGGCTCGCTCACCCCGTCATAGAAACCGGGCAGCGTGACACGCCCGGTTTCATGGTCGCGCACGGAGGACAGGATGGAGCACAGCAGTTCGATGGGATTGCGCGCCGCGTTGCCATAGATGCCGGAATGCAGGTCGCGCGTGGCGCATTTCAGGGTCACCTCCTCCCCCACCATGCCACGCAGGGCGGTGGTGACGGCAGGTGTCGCGCCCAGCATGCCGGTATCGCAGATCAGGCCGATATCGGCGGCCAGTTCGTCGCGATGTTCCATCAGGAAGGGCACGAGGTTGGGACCACCGCTTTCCTCCTCCCCCTCGATGACGAGGGAGATGCGCACCGGCATCGTCCCTTGGGTCTGCCGGATGGCGCGCAGGGCCTCGATGAAGGTCATGACCTGCCCCTTGTCGTCAGAGGCCCCGCGCGCGACGATCTGGCGCGCGCCGTCATCGCGCGTCACCATCACGGGTTCGAACGGGTCGCTGTGCCACAGGTTCAGCGGATCGACCGGCTGCACGTCGTAATGGCCATAGAACAGGACGTGCGGGCCTTCGGGCGGGGTACGGTCATGGGCGACGACCACCGGATGACCCGGCGTTTCGCATACCCGTGCGGAAAATCCGATATCCTCCAGCTCCCGGCACAGCCACTGCGCCGCCGCGCGGCAGTCGCCGGCATGTTCGGGCCGGGTGGAAATGCTGGGAATCCGCAACAGGCCGAACAGCCGCGACAGGCTTTCGTCAAGGGCGCGATCCACATGATCGAGCACAGGCGTCAGGTCACAGGACAGTTCGGTCATGGGTCTCTTGATCCTTAAAGCTTGCAGGCATGCTGGCATCCAGCGCAACGCGGGCGACTGTGCGAACGATGCCGCGAAAATGCAATCCCGTGTCCGTCATGCCTCCCTGTCGCGAATGCGCGGCAGGCTGCCTGACAACAACCTGCCGATAAAAACAAAAGTTTTTGGGTGTCGCCTTTTTTTAAAAAGGCGACGTCTTTCGAAGCTTTTGCAAAAAGCTTCACCAAAAACCTTTATGATTTCATAGGATTATCCGGCCCGCCTTTCCAGACAGCCCTTTTAGAAAAACTGCCCCCGCAGGAAACCCAGCGCCGGCAGCGGGCGCCATGCGCGCGGCAGGTCGGCGCGACGGACCGGACGGATGTCATAGATGGGCACGGGCTGTCCCGACTGCCGCAGGAAGGCGCGATAGGCCGCCACCTGCTGCATGCGCCACTCACAATCGGCCAGCGCGGCCTGACGGGTGGCGTAAATGCTGGCGATGCGGGTCCGCCGCCCCATCGTCGCGACCACGCCCCACATGCCGTCATCCCGACGGGCGGTGGCGCCAAAGGCAATGACTTTTCCCATCCCGCCCCCATGTTCCGTGGCTGGCGCGCCTGCATGGCGGTTGCGGTTCCCACGACATCATGTTGCATCGGCGCGATCAAGCTTTCATGCTGTCACAAACATTGTGACAGGACAGCCACGACAGGGATCTCCTTGCAGGGGAATGTCCTTGACGCTAGGGAAAGCGCATCATGATCCGTCTGTTCATCACGCTGCCGTTCGTGCTCGGGCTTATTATCTTGGCTGCCTGCAATCAGGACCCGGTTGCCATGCAATGGCTGACCCTGAAATGGCAGTCCTCGCCCGGTGTTCTGGCGCTGGTGACGGGGGCGCTGTTCTATGCGCTGGGATATGTCTGCGCATGGATCGGAACCCTTGGCCAGATCCGCCGCGCCCGCAAGGCCGAACAGCAGGTCCGCACGCTGGAGGCGGAGATGGCGGACCAGCGCGCCCGCGCCTCCGTCACCGCCATGAACATGGCCGCGCCAGTTGCCCCCGCGCCGCAGGAGCCTGAGCTGGTGGCGAAGGTGCCGCCCGCCGCGCCCGATGCGCATGCCCCCGGCCTTCCCCCCGCAGAAAATAGGACCTGAGAGTGCCGATGTCCGCCGCGCGCCCCCGTTCGACCCGCCTGATCGTCGCACTTGATACCAAGGATCCCGCGCAGGCCGTGGCGTGGCGCGAAGCAACCGCCGCCAGCGCCGGGGCCGTCAAGCTGGGGCTGGAGTTCACCTATGCGCAGGGTCTGGACGCCGTGCGCGATGTCGCGGGCACGCGGCCGCTGTTCCTCGACCTGAAGCTGCATGACATCCCCAATACCGTTGCCTCCGCCATCGGCAGCCTCGCGCGGCTGCGTCCGGCCATGCTGACGATCCACGCCGCGGGGGGACGCGCCATGATCGCCGCCGCGCGCCGGGCGATTGACGAGTCGTTTCCCAGCGGCGAACGGCCGCTCCTGCTGGCGGTGACGGTCCTGACCAGCCTTGACGCCACGGCGCTGCATGAAACGGGCGTGGAGTCGGACGTGGCCGATCAGGTCGTGCGCCTGGGGCGTCTTGCGATGTCGGCGGGGGCGGACGGGCTTGTATGCTCGTCACATGAAATCCGCCTCCTGCGTGACGCGCTGGGCGATGATCCGGTGCTGGTCGTCCCCGGCATCCGCCCGGCGGGAAGTGCGGCCGGCGACCAGAAACGCATCATGACCCCGGCGCAGGCCCGCGACGCGGGGGCGGACTGGATCGTGGTGGGACGTCCGATCACGCGTGCGGCCGACCCGGCGGCGCAGGCTGCGGCCATCGCGGCGGAACTGTCGGCCTGACCATGCCCGTGGGGGTCAAGATCTGCGGCATTACCGACGCAACCGGGTTCGATACGGCGGCGCAGGCCGGCGCGCGATGGATCGGGTTCGTGTTTTTTGAACGCTCCCCCCGCAATATCGCACCACGCGCGGCAGCCGCGCTGTCCGCGCGCATGACAGGCGGGCCGGAACGTATCGGCCTGTTCGTGAAACCCGACGACATCGCAATCGAAAGGGTGCTCGATACCGTTCCACTGGACGGGCTGCAGGTTTATGCCCCGCAACAGCGGGCCATGGAAATCCGGCAACGTTTCGGCCTGCCGGTCTGGCGCGCGGTCGGAATCGAAAGCCGCGCCGACCTTCCCGTTCACGCGGCCCCTGACAGGCTGGTCATCGAATCGCGCCCCCCCGCAGGCAGCACGCGGCCCGGCGGCAATGCGCGGCAGTTCGACTGGAGCCTGACCCAAGGGTGGAAAAGCCCGGTCCCCTGGATGCTGGCCGGTGGGCTGACCCCGGAGAACGTGGGCCGGGCCATCGCCCTCAGCGGGGCGGAGGCGGTCGATGTCTCCTCTGGCGTGGAAAGTGCGCCGGGTGTGAAATCGGCCGCGCTGATCCGGGCTTTCATCGCCGCCGCGTCAGGCGTCCCTACGCCTCAGGGATAGGGGTAGGGATAGACCGGCGGGGGTGGCGGCGGAGGCGGCGGATAGGCATAGTACGGATAGGGCGCGGGATAACGGTAGGCGGGATAGGGATATCCGTATCCATACCCGTAATAGCGATAGGGCGCGATGGCCGTCCCGACCACGGCACCCGCAAGCATGCCGGCGCCGAATCCGCCCCAGCCCCAACCCCAGCCACCGCCGTGCCAGCCCCAGCCGCCGCCACGCCATCCACCGCCCCCATGCCATGCATAGGCGTTGGAGGCAGGCATCATGCTGGCCAGTCCAAGCGACACCGCCAGCATCATCGCAACCCTGCGCATCGACCCAGATCCTTTTCCAATCATCGCTGTCCCGTCCGTGGGGCGGGAACATGCAAGCCCTTCAGATCAAACCTGCGACATTATGCCGGAAACCGGCATCCCGGCCCCGTCACGTGTCCATGAACCGGAAAAACGTCCATTCCGCGACCATTTCATGGCCACGCGCCATCATTATGTAATACGCCCCCGCCTTTTCACAATGCCATGCCAACCCGGGGCCATGCCAACCCGGGGCCATGATCAATTCTGGGCCGTGCCTACCGCCGCCGGGTGCCCGTTCCGCGCTGGCCCACCCATCCCCCCAGACGCGACAGCGCATCGCGCAGCGGACCTTCGGGCATGTCCTCGATCGCAACCGGCGCGGGCACGGGACGCGGCGAGGGCGGCGGGGGCGTGGGACGCAGGGTCATGTCCTGCTGCATCCTGAGTCTTTTGACCACGCCGGGGCCGCACACGCCGTTGATGCGCGCGATCAGCGCGGGCGCCAGATGCTGGAGCTCCATCGCGACAGGCCCGTTGCATGCCACCGTCAGGGTCCCGGCCGAAAGCCGGCGCGGCACCGTGGAGCGGGCAAGGTCCGGCCCCACGATGTCGGGCCAGTCCACCATGACCTGCACGGCGGCGGGCGACTGCTTGCGAAAGGCCGGGCGGGTCACGCCGGGCATCAGCGCGCCAAGGCTGCGCAACGCCCGCGCGCGGTACTGCTGCCGCTCGGCAGGTTGCGCGTCAGGCGCGGAAGGGGCGGAGGCAGGGGCGCTCTTTCGCTTGCCCCGTGTCGGTTCCTTCGTCATAAGCAGGCC
Source organism: Novacetimonas cocois (assembly GCF_003311635.1). Lineage (GTDB taxonomy): Bacteria > Pseudomonadota > Alphaproteobacteria > Acetobacterales > Acetobacteraceae > Novacetimonas > Novacetimonas cocois. Next base: position 97,210 of record NZ_QEXL01000012.1, read on the forward strand.
TGTGTCACTTTCTGCTGCCAAACTGTTGCGCTGGTATGACCGGCATCGCCGCACCCTGCCATGGCGCGCCCTGCCGGGGCAAACGGCAAATCCGTATCATGTCTGGCTCAGCGAAATCATGCTGCAGCAGACGACCGTGACCGCCGTCATTCCCTATTTCGAACGGTTCACCCGACAGTTCCCCACGGTCACCGACCTTGCGAACGCGGATCAGGATACCGTCATGGCGGCGTGGGCCGGACTTGGCTATTACGCGCGGGCGCGCAATCTGCATGCCTGTGCCCGCCGGGTGGCGGACATGGGCGGCCGGTTTCCCGACACGGTGGAGGGCCTGCGCGCCCTGCCGGGCATCGGTCCCTATACGGCGGCGGCCATCGCGGCGATCGCGTTCGGGCGGCCCGTCGTTCCCGTCGATGGCAATGTCGAACGGGTCACGACGCGGCTTTTCGCCATGACCGATCCCCTGCCCCGCGCCCGGCCCGCCATCGCGGCGCAGGCGGCGCGGCTGAATGATGATCCCGTGGCGCATGGCCGCCCATCGGATTTCGCACAGGCCCTGTTCGACCTTGGCGCGGGGATATGCACCCCCCGCGCGCCTGCCTGCGCCCTGTGCCCGTGGCGCACGGACTGCGCGGGCCAGCGCGAGGGGATCGCCCCCACCCTGCCGCGCAAGGCGCCCAGGGCCGCGCGCCCCACGCGCTATGGCGTGCATTTCCATGTGACCGACGCCACCGGCGGCCTGCTGCTGCACCGGCGCGAGGAAACGGGACTTCTGGGCGGAACGCTGGGCCTGCCCGGCCCGCAATGGCGGGCGGAGCGCTGGTCTATGGAAGAAGGGCTGTCCCATGCGCCGCTGGCACAACCCGCGGCGCAATGGCGCCATGTGGGCGAAGTCCGGCATGTCTTTACCCATTTCACGCTGATCGTGGATGTCTATGCCACGCGGGTCGAACGCTTCCCCAACGCAATCGCCCGTGATGGCGGACTGGTATATCCACGCGAGCGGGCGCAACAGATGGGCATCGCATCGCTGATGCGCAAGTGTATTGCGCTGGTGCCCGATCCCGTGGAATGAAATGAATGGATGGACGCGCAATGAATGTCGCTTTTTTCATTGACGCGGCATCACCGCGCGCGGTTCACTGACCATACCGTGATGTGGAAGGGGAACGTGTCATGACTCTTGTCCAGCTGTTTTCACCATTTATGCTCGCCCTCGCCGTCGGGGCGGCTGCCGCAGTCCATCTCGTGCGCAACGCAACATTGACGCCACAGGCCCGGCCGGTGCGCGTGCGTGCCAACGATCGACGCCAGGTGCGTCCTTCCTGACCGATGGGTCGGGATCGCTGTGAACCGGAACAGGACTTTTGCATAAACACGTCTCCTCCTGTAGCACAGTGATCCCATGACCTTCATAACCATTCGTCGGGACGCACCGATCCAGACATCCCGGGTGGGCGTCCTGCTGAGCAATCTGGGAACGCCCGACGGAACGGGATATTCGGCGATCCGCCGTTACCTGGGCGAATTCCTGTCGGATCGCCGCATCATCGAAGCCAACCCGCTGGTGTGGAAGCCGATCCTCAACGGGGTCGTGCTGACCTTCCGCCCCCGCAAGACCGGGGCCGCGTACCAGCGCATCTGGCGCACCGACCGCGATGAAAGCCCACTGCGCACCTATACCCGCGAACAGGCGGACGGACTGGCCGCGCGCCTTGCGCCCGAAGGCGTCGCCGTGGCGTGGGGCATGCGCTATGGCACCCCCAGCGTGGCGGACGCCCTTCATGACCTGATCCGGCAGGGATGCGATCGCATTCTTCTCGCGCCGCTTTACCCACAGTACAGCGCCACGACCACCGCCACCGCCAACGATCAGGTCTTTCGCGCGCTGATGCGACTGCGCAACCAGCCCGCGACCCGGACTCTGCCGCCCTTTCCCGACCATCCGGCCTATATCGCGGCACTGGCTGCGTGCATGCGCGAACATCTTGCGACGCTTGGGACGCCACCCCAGAAAATCGTCGCCTCCTTCCACGGGCTGCCGCGCGAATACGTGGAAAAAGGGGATCATTATCCCCTCGACTGCGAACGCACCATCGCGGCGCTGCGCAGGGCGACGGGACATGACGCGGACACGATGCCCCTGACATACCAGTCACGCTTCGGTCCGGCGAAATGGCTGGAACCCTATACCGCGCCCTATATCGAGGCCCTGCCGGCGCAGGGAATCACGCGCATCGCGGTCATCATGCCGGGCTTTGTCTCGGACTGCATCGAGACGCTGGACGAAATCGGCAACGAAGTCCGTGATGGTTTTCTCAAGGCCGGTGGCGAGGAACTCACGCTGATCCCCTGCCTCAATGACGCGCCTGTCGCGATCGACATGCTGGAGACACTGGTCCGCAACGAACTGCGTGGCTGGATCGATACCCCTTCCCCCGCCGCGTGATGTCGCGGACCTGACAGACCAACCCACTGAAATTGTAGAAAATTTTTGGTGAAGCTTTTTATAAAAAGCTTCGGAAGATGTCGCCACCCTGAAAAAAAGGCGACACCCAAAAGCTTCTGCTGTTTCCAAGCGGTCCCTTAAAAACAGCCATAAAAAAAGGAAGGGGCCCGCCTGACGGTGGGTTTCCTTCCTTTTTCATTCCATGCCCGGTCTTTTTGCAAAGACCCGCCGGACATCAGGCCTCAGTGGGCAGCGGCAGGGGTCGGCGCAGGGGGATGTTCCGCGTCGTACAGGGTGGCCTTCTGCTCGTCCGTCTTGCGGGTGCGATAACGTTCCCACAGGCTTTCATGCGGGTCGGCAGGATGCTCCTTGTCATAAAGGGCGGCCTTTTCACGAATGCCCTTGCGGTATTCATGGCGCTTGTACATGCCAACCGCGCATCCGCCCATGGCGCCCGCCACCGTGTGATGGTTGGCGACATGGCCCCCCACCGCACCGACCGCGCCATATTTCAGGCATCCGCCCGGTTCCGCATGCGCCGCCACGACCGAAGTTCCCACTAGCGTGGTTGCCAGCAGGAATACCCTGGAAATTTTCTGTACCGTCATTGTCTGCATCATACCTGGCCCGATACTGATCCTGCCGGAAACGGGATGGCCTGCCCCGCCACGGCGCTTCTTGTTCAGGGATAGTAGTAACACAATCTTTCGGACATGCATCATCCCCGTCAGGGACGGTCACAGCTTTCCGTCAGATCATTATATACTTGGCCTTTCGGGCAGACATGCGATTTCTGCATGGGAGCGGAAGGAACAAGCCCCCCCTGCGCCCCTGCCGGCTGTCCGCCCGTGCCATTCGGCGGGACAGGCGCGCCCTGCTGCTGCGGCGGCGCATCGGACAGGAGGCTGTTCAGTTCGGCATCATAGACGGAGTCATCTTCCGGGCCGGAACCACTGTTGCCGTTATAGATACCCGGCGCGGCCTGATAGCTCGACGCGGCGGCCGCAGCCCCCATCGCGGCCCCCATGCCCAGACCGAGGCCAAGGCCATAACCACCCCAGCCCCAGCCCCAGCCGTACGGATACCCCCATCCGCCCCAGCCCCATATGGGATAGCCGCCACCCCAGCCCCAGCCCCAGCCGCGACCGCCCCAGCCGCCACCACGCCAGCCATCGACATTGCGCCACCGGCCACCGCCGCCATGCCAGCCACCACCACGGAAACCGCCGCCGCCGCCACGAAAGCCGCCACCGCCGCCTCCCCCATGGAAGCCACCGCCGCCAAAGCCACCGCCGCCGCCATGCGCGTAAGCCTGCACCGGCTCACCGCCGATCATGCTTCCGGCGACGATCAGTGCGATGCCCCCAAGAAGAAAGCGTTTCATTTCCTGTCCCTCCTTCACCAGCGACAGTATGCCCTACAAATATGACCCGACATGCCATCGGATCATATCAATATGTTGCCCCCCGCTTTACGGGCCGGCGGAACGCATATCATGCGTATCGGCATGAATATGGGAAATCACGCCCCCCTGTGCGAGGGCATGCATCCAAGTATTTTGCGGTATGGGAAATGGCGCCCGAAGGCAATGCCCCGTGGGCATGAAGGACCAGACCATTACAGGAAGGTCTGGTCGGAGTGAGAGGATTCGAACCTCCGGCCCCTGCGTCCCGAACACAGTGCTCTACCAGGCTGAGCTACACTCCGTCTGGAGGCGGCTATACAGGGGTCCGGCACATTCCGCAAGGGGGTTCGCGTCTTTTCAGAAATGATCGACGTTGACGTTGTCGCTGCCAGTGGTGGTGTCATGCAGCGCGCGCATCACGGCGGGCACATCCTCCACCACGCGGAAAAGCTCCCGCACGTCGGGGGCGGCGAATCCGCTTTCGATCGTCGCCTCGATCATGGCGATCAGCGGCGCGGCCCAGTTGGCGACGTTGACGATGAAAATCGGCTTGTCATGCTGCCTGAGCTGACGCCACGTCATGATCTCTATCGTCTCGTCAAAGGTGCCCAGCCCGCCGGGCATCACCACGAAGGCATCGGCACGGGAAAACATCATCGCCTTGCGGTCGTGCATGGAGGTCGTCACCGTCAGGTCCGTCACCCCCTCATGCATGATTTCACGATCATGCAGAAAGGCGGGAATGATGCCCGTCACCTTCCCCCCGGCCTTCAGCGCCGCGTCGGCCACCGCCCCCATCAGGCCGACATGCCCGCCGCCATAGACAAGGCGCAGCCCCGCCTGCCCCAGCCGCGTTCCCAGTTCCGTCGCGGCGGCATGGAATTCGGGCCGGACGCCAAAACGCGATCCACAGAATACGGCGACCGAGGAAATGGACATGGCAGGGCAGTCTCCAGAAAATTGGTGATGACGCATCATTTCACATCGCGCGTCAGCGATGGGCCTGACGTTGCAGCACGAGGGTCGTCGCGACCCCGGCCAGCGTAAACAGTGCGGATACCATAAACAACGCGCCATAACCCATCGTCTGGATGACAAGGCCAAGCAGCGGGCCGGACAGCCCCACCGCGATATCCAGGAACACCGAGAACGCCCCCAGCGCGGCACCCCGGTTTTCCGGTCCGACGCGCGCCACCGCCAGCACGCCAAGGGCCGGGAAGACAAGGGAGAATCCCGCCCCCGTCAGGGCCGCGCCGATATCGGCCATGAAAACCCCCGAACAGCGCCACAGCACCAGCAGTCCGATCGTCTCCACCACAAGGGAGACCAGCGCGACGACCAGCCCCCCGCGACGGTCGATCTGGCGCGCGAACACAAGGCGGATCAGCACGAACACGATGCCGAACGCCGCCAGCGCGATTGCAGCGCCGTTCCAGTTCTGGTGCGCGAAAAACAGCGCAAGGCACGAGGAAATGGTCCCGAACCCGACCGACCCGCACGCCAGCACCAGCCCATGCGGCAGCACGCGCCAGAACACCGTGCGAAACGGCGTGGGCGGCCCCTTGTGCGCGACGGGGGCCACCGGCTCGTACTGCACCGCCAGCAGGAAGCCCACGAAGGGAAGCACCGCCGACAGCGCCCCCACCAGCACCAACCCGCCATAAGGCATCGGCAGCCCGGAAAGCATCTGCCCCACCGGCGCGCCCAGCGCGATCCCGCCGTACGAGGTCACGCCGTTCCATGAAATCACCTGCGCCGTCCGGGTCGCGCCAACGCGCCCGATATTCCACATGATCGCGCCCGTCGCGGTCCAGCTTTCGCCCACGCCCAGCAGGATGCGGCTGCCGATCAGCATCAGCGCCGAAAGTGCCGCGTAATGAAGCAGCAGGCCCGATGTCATCAGCATGATCCCCGAAAGGGTGCAGACCACCAGCCCGATGACCACGGCGGGTTTCGCCCCGCGGCGGTCCGCCGCCTGTCCCGCCGACGCGCGGGAGACAAAGGTGGCAAGATACTGCAGCGACACCGCAAAACCCGCGATGACCGTATTGTATCCCAGCACCTGATGGACAAAGACGGGAATGACCGCCATTGGCAACCCGATATCGATGTAACACAGCAGATTGAACAGGACGACGGCCAGAATCCGCCGTGTTGGGGACGTCATGGACGTCTGCGCCATGGTCATGATGCGCTCGAAACTCCGGAGGGAACAGAAATACGTGTATCCAGCCCGCACGGATAACGAGACGGACGGCAATGATAACGGGATATCAGTAAAAGGGGTTCATGCATTAATACAAGGGTATGACCCGTGCGCATGGCGCGTGCCGCGATACCGGGCATCTCATACTTGAGGCCGGACATGGAAACAGGACAGGGCTATACTGTCCCCTGATTTTCCAACCAGCGGAGCACGGACACCCGCCATGACAGACAGTTCTTCCGGCCCCACCCCCGACGCAGGCGGTTTCGTGACGGTTTCCAGCCGCCTTGCCTACGAAAACCCGTGGACGCGCGTGCGTGAGGACATCATCATCCGCCCCAACGGCCGCAAGGGGCTGTACGGCGTGGTCGAACGCGGGGACTTCGTGGTCATCCTGCCGGTATGGGAAGAGGCGCAGGGACGTTCCGTCACGCTGATCCGTCAGTACCGCTATCCCATCGGGCAGCGGATGTGGGAACTGCCGATGGGCATGTGGGAAAACCGCCCCGACGCACCGGCCGAGGACGTGGCGCGCGGCGAACTTCGCGAGGAAACCGGCCTTCGCGCCGAAACCATGCGCGATGCCGGGCTGATGTACCAGGGCGCGGGCTACACCACGCAGAAGGGACGCGCCTATCTGGCCACCGGCCTGACGCAGGGCCCCACCGAACGCGAGGACACGGAAGAGGACATCACCTGCCACAAGGTCCCGCTGGAGGAGATGGAGGCCATGATCCGCGATGGCCGCATCACTTGCATGGTCACCATCGCGGCCTTTGGCCTGATCCGCGCGCGGGGATGGATCTGATATGCCCGGACCGCTGCTATCCCGGATCGCACAGCGGCGTAAGGTAGCGTTCCAGGTTCACCCGCAGGGGCATCAGATAGACATTCCCCCCCTGCGCCCGGACCGCGCGCATCATCTGGCGGGCGAAACTGATGTTCGCGTCCAGCGTGGGTTCGAAATCATGGGGGAAAATGACGTGGTTGGTCGTTTCCCAGTACGAGCGCGAACGCGGCCCGACCACCGGTGAAATGCCCCAGAACACATTTTCCCCATGCAGCCAGTTCATGCACAGTTCCAGCATGCGCATGTCGAAAATCGGCTGGGTAAAGAAACCCGCCGCCCCGGCATCCTTCTTGCGGGCGACGGCCTCCATTTCCGCATAGGGCGCGCGCCGGTACGGGTCAAAGGCGGCATAGACCGACAGGTGCGGCGCCTCCGCCCGGTAACGGCGGATGATGCTTTCGGTCGTGTTGGGATAGGTCAGGTGCCGCAGGTCGGACGGCGGGTCGCCCTGCACCACCAGAACGGCCCCCAGCCCCGGCTGGTCCGCGCCGGGAAGCGGCGCGCCCGGCGCGATGTCGATCGCGCGGATATGCGGAATGACCTTGGGGAAATGTGGCCGCACCAGTTCGGCGGCATCCCAGCTGCGCAGCGGGAAACGCAGCAGGTCGGGAATATTGATCATGTCGGCGGGGGGGAAACAGGCCCGGACCTCCGCCACGTCGCGCAGCAGCGTTTCACGGTCGCGCGGGATCAGTTCGACAGAGATGTCCATCACGGCGTCTCCACACCTTCGACAAGCTCACGCGCCGCCTGCATCGTGTTGCGCAGCAGGCAGGCGATCGTCATCGGCCCCACGCCGCCCGGCACGGGGGTAATCTGGCCCGCGACATGCCGTGCCTCGTCAAACACCACGTCACCGACCAGCCGCGTCTTGCCATTGTCCAGGCGGATGCGCGAAATCCCGACATCGATCACCGTGGCGCCGGGCTTGATCCAGTCGGCGCCGACCAGACCGCGGCATCCCGTCGCCACGACAAGGATATCGGCCTGCCGCGCCAGCGCCTGCGGATCGCGGGTGTCGATATGCGCGACAGTCACGGTGCAGCCTTCCCTGAGCAGGAGCTGCGCCATCGGACGCCCCACAAGGTTGGAGGCCCCGATCACCACGGCATTGAGCCCGCGCAGTTCCCCGACATAGGCCTTCAGCAACAGCAGGCAGCCCAGCGGCGTGCACGGCACGATGCCCGACAGGCCCAGCGCAAGGCGGCCCGCATTGACCACGCCCAGCCCGTCCACGTCCTTGCGCGGGTCGATCGCGTTGGTCACCGCCACCGGGTCCAGATCACCGGGCAACGGAAGCTGCACAAGGATGCCATGGATTTCGGGATCGGCATTCAGCCGCGCGATCAGCGCCAGCAGTTCCTCCTGCGACGTGGTTTCGGGCAGCATGTGCATGAAGGAACGCATGCCCGCGCGATGGGTCTGCAGCGCCTTGTTGCGGACATAGACCTCGCTGGCGGGATCATTGCCGACCAGCACGACCGCAAGGCCGGGCGTGACCTGATGGCGGGCATAGAACGCGCGCACGTCCTCGGCGATATCCTGCGTCAGGCGGTTGGCGAACCCCTTGCCATCAATCAGGAGGGCGTCGCCCCGCACATGCGGCTGAGGGCCGGACACATGAGGATCGGATGATACTGGACCGGTCATAACCCCTCCGCAAATCTCACAGGACGCACAGCAAATACGCAAGAAGCATCGCCGCGACAATCATCTTGTGCGGAATGCGGCGACCCGCGCGGGGGAAACGGGCATGAAAAAACCGGGGGACATGCCCCCGGTCCGTTCAGTGTGAAATGCCGCCGCCCTTTCTGGCTGACGTCATTTCCTGACTGAAACCATGAAAGTTCCCGATGAAGCTGTTTTCCAAAAGCTTCGGAAAAGCATCGCCTTTTCAAAAAGGCGATGCCGGAAGACTTTCATCGTCTTTCATCAGGCAGGCTGTTTTCAGGCAGCCCCTTACTGGTCGTCGTCATCGTCGTTGCTGCTGTCGCCATCATCGGTGCCGGGCGTCACCGCGACAAAGATGCTCTGTCCGTTGCGCACGACACGCAGCAGGACGGAATGGTTGGTTTCCAGCGCCTGACGGATGGCCGACACGGTGGCGCGGGGATTTTCCACCGGCTTGTTGCCCACCGCCTGGATCACGTCGCCCGCATGGATGCCCGCCTGCTCGGCCGAGGAACCGGGCTGCACGTCGCTGACGACGACGCCATGGACATTTTCATCGAGTCCCAGCTGCTGGCGCGCGTCAGGCGTCAGCGGCGCGAGGGAGACGCCAAGGCGCGGCCCCTTGTCTTCGCTGCGGTCGTCGCCGACCGTCCCGTCCGCGGTCCCGCCCTTGCCAAGGCTTGCGATCGTCACGGAAGAGGTCTGGGCCTTGTTGCTGCGCAGATAGCCGACCGTGACCTTCGTCCCCGGCACGATGGAGGCCACCTTGACCGCCAGCGTATGGGGGGTGTCGATCTTCTGCCCGTTCAGGTCGGTGATGACGTCACCCGCCTTGATCCCGGCCTTTTCCGCCGGGCTGCCGGTGCTGACGCTGGCGACCAGCGCGCCGGCCGCCGGGGCGCCGTTCACGGATTTCAGCCCCAGCGCGGTGGCCATCGAGGGCGTGATCGGCTGCGCCGTCACCCCGAGATAGCCGCGCGTCACGTGGCCGGTCTTCTCCAGCTGTTCGACGACGTTCTTGACCGTGTCGGAGGGGATGGCGAACCCGATGCCGATCGACCCGCCCGACGGCGACAGGATGGCGGTGTTCACGCCCACGACCTTGCCGTCCTGCGTGAAGAGGGGACCGCCGGAATTGCCACGATTGATCGGGGCATCGACCTGGATGAAGGAATCATACGGGCCATCGCCGATGTCGCGCCCCCGGGCGGAGACGATGCCGGCCGTAACAGTGCCCCCCAGGCCATAGGGATTGCCCACGGCGACAACCCATTCACCGGGCTCCACCTTGTCGGAGTCGCCAAGTTCGATGAAGCGCAGCTTGCCAGATGGCGTGACCTTCAGCAGCGCGATATCGGTCTTGGAATCGCGCCCCACGATCTTCGCCGGCAGGCTGGTGCCGTCATCCAGCGTCACCGTGACCTTTGTCGCGCCCTTCACGACGTGATTGTTGGTCACGACATACCCGTCGGGGGAAATGACGAAGCCCGAGCCGCGCGCTTCCACGTCATGATGCTGCTGCGGCATCATCTGGAACGGGAAGGGAAACGGAAAGCCGCCGGGCATGCCGCCGCCCATTTCCTCGCCCGTGTCGGCATTGTGGATCCTGGCCGTGATCGAGACGACGGCAGGCTTCACCTGCTTGACCAGATTGACGAAGTTCGGAAGCTGCTGAACCTGCGTATCGGGCCGGATGACGCCGCTGTCGTCCGCCATGGCGCCCGGTGCGCCGGCCGCCATTCCGCCCAGCAGGCTGCCGGCAAGCAATGTGGCAAGGAGTGCCCCGCGCACCGGGCGAGGAAAAACGGTTTTCGGCTGTAATGCGTCTGACATGGCATCCCTGAAGATCTTGGTCTGATATCACTTGCGTCGGGCTGGGCCGTCCCGACCGGGTTACAGTCCCATTGCCCGCACTGTGGCGCAAGGGAACCAACCTCTCTTATACCACCGCATGAAAGATACGTTAGATTACATGCCCGAAGGGACCCCGCCCCACGCGCGGGCAGCGCGGGCATCCCAAGCGCGGGCACCCTACCCATCGCGGCGGTCACGGAAGAACCCGCGCAGCATCGTCGCCGCCTCCCGCTCCCGCAGGCCGCCGATCGTCTCGGGGCGGTGAAGGCAGTCGCGGCGGGCGAACAGGCGGGGCCCATGTTCCACCCCGCCGCCCTTGGGGTCATAGGCACCGAACAGGATGCGCCCCACGCGAAAATGCACCGCCGCGGCCGCACACATCGGGCAAGGCTCCAGCGTCACGTACAGGGCGCAGTCCGACAGACGCGCGCCGTCACGCGCCTGCACGGCCGCGCGCATCACCAGCATTTCGGCATGGGCGGAGGGATCGCGCAGTTCTTCGGTCCGGTTGCCCGCACGGGCAAGGATCGTGCCATCCGGCCCCAGCAGGACCGCGCCCACCGGAACCTCGCCCCGCGCGGCGGCGGCCCGGGCCTCCGCAAAGGCCACGGACATCGGGTCCGATGCAAAATCCGGATCGGGCGTGGGATCCGATGCCGGATCGGGCGCAACGCCATGTGCGGGGGCAGGATTCATTCCGTTACGATATCCCCCCGCTGCAACCATTCAAGCCACGCATGCGTTTGCAGTGTCCGGCAACAGGCATGTTACCGTGCATAAACACAACACCTACGCAAAAATATGTCAGGAAACCGCCATTTTCATGGACATTTGATGTCTGTCGCTGGCATCCTGCCCCTGTTTTGTGTCATATTTCGAAACACTCTGTAACCAGGAACAGGACAATGGCTTCGCGCCGCGGTTTCGCGGCCTGTTTCAGACGACGGGAGAAGGGACATGCATACGCTTACGCTGGTTCTGACCACTGCCGCGATCGTCGCGGGAATGGCAATTGCCGATGCCCCGCGTAGTGTCCGCCGGTCGGTGGTCTATTCCCTTACGTGCGATCTGTCCCCCGGCCCGCTGCAGGTCGCACAGCAGTAAAAACACGCACGAAGCGACGCTGACCGGACGTGGGCGCATTTCCTTTCCTGCGGGATTATTCTAGGGAAACGGAATGGATACGTCTCCTCCCCTGATCGGCGTGACACTGGATCGCGAACCGCCCTGTCCGCCGGAACAGGGCGGGTATTCCAGCTTTCCGTGGTATGCGATGCGCTGCAATTACATGGATGCCGTCACGGCGGCGGGCGGCCTGCCGGTCGGGCTGGCGCATGACGCGGCGCAGGCGGCGGCGGTCATGGCGCGACTCGACGGCCTGATCGTGACGGGCGGCGCATTCGACATTTCCCCCGACCTCTATGACGGCGGCGCGCCCCATCCCACCGTCACCACAAAGGCCACGCGCACCGATGCCGAACTGGCGCTGGTGCGCGCGGCGCTGGATCTGGGGCGGCCCATCCTGGGGATCTGCGGCGGGGAACAGCTGCTGGCCGTGGCGCTGGGCGGCACGCTGATACAGCATATCCCCGATACCATCGCCTCCCCCCTGCCCCATGAACAGCCCAACCCGCGTGACGAGGCCGGGCATGAAATCACCATCGTCCCCGGCACGCGGCTGGCCCACATCACGCGCGCCAGCCGCATGGCGGTCAATTCCGCCCACCATCAGGCCGTCGCCACCCCCGGCCGCGCCATCGTCAGCGCCGTCGCCGCCGATGGCGTGATCGAGGCGGTGGAACTGCCGGGCCATCCGTTCTGCATCGGGGTGCAATGGCATCCTGAATTCGGCATCTCGACAGGCGACCGCCTCCTGTTCCGTGCCCTGACTGACGCTTCGAGACATAGAGAATGACAAAAGACGCCTCCCCCGCCCCCGCCGCGCAGCATGGCGACCGCATCGCCAAATGGCTTGGACGTTCCGGCGTGGCCAGCCGACGCGACGCCGAACGGATGATCGAGGAAGGACGGGTGCGCCTGAACGGCGAACTGGTGCGCCATCCCGCCACCTTCGTCACCGATGGCGACATCGTGCAGGTGGACGATCAGGTCGTCGCCGCGCCGGACCGCACCCGCCTGTGGCGGTATCACAAGCCCGACGGGCTGGTGACCACCCACCGCGACCCCGACGGCCGTCCCACCGTCTTCGCGTCCCTGCCCGAAGGAATGCCGCGCGTCATCAGCGTCGGGCGGCTTGACCTCAACAGCGAGGGGCTGCTGCTGCTGACCAATGACGGCGAACTGGCGCGGCGGCTGGAACTGCCCAGCAACGGCTGGATCAGGCGGTACCGCGTGCGTGTCTTTGGCGTCGTGAACGAAGACCGGCTGGCCGACCTTGCGCAGGGCAGCGTGTTCGAGGGCGTGCATTACGGCCCCATCGAGGCCGCGCTGGATTCCAGCCGGGGCGACAATGCGTGGCTGACCGTTTCCCTGCGCGAGGGCAAGAACCGCGAGATCCGTAAGGTCATGCGCGGGCTGAACCTGCATGTCAGCCGCCTGATCCGCACGTCATACGGCCCGTTCCAGCTCGGCACGCTGGAGCGCGAGGAGCTTGAGGAAGTGACCGGCAAGGTCCTGCGCGAACAGGTGCCCGGCCTTGCCAACCCGCGCCGCGCCGCCCGGTCGTAACGGTCCCTGACCATGAGGATCGTCGCGGGACGCTTTCGCGGGCGCACGCTGCGCGCGCCATCGGGACGGGTGACGCGCCCCACCGCCGACCGGGTGCGACAGGCGCTGTTCGACATGCTGATGCATGCCCCGTGGGCCGGGCGCGACCGGATCGAGGGCGCGCAGGTGATCGACGGATTCGCGGGCACCGGCGGACTGGGGCTGGAGGCCCTGTCGCGCGGCGCGGCGGCGGCCCTGTTCATCGAAAGCGACCGCAACGCGCTGGCAGCCCTGCGTGACAACATCGCCGCATGCGGGGCGCAGCCCATGGCGCAGGTCCGCGCGTGGAACATGTCGCGCCTGCCCCCGCGCGGCGCGGCAAGGCCCGCGGATCTCATCTTCCTCGACCCGCCCTATGGCCGCGACCTGCCGGCGATGGCCCTGTCCTCGCTCGGGCGGGGGGGATGGATCGCGCCGGACGCGCTGGTGATCGTCGAAACCGCCGCGGACGAAGCCCCCCCCGTTGCCCCCGACCGCCTGCTGGCCCAGCGCGCGCATGGCGCGGCGCGGCTGTCGATCTGGCGGCACGAAGACGGGGCGGGACAATAATTTCGTCCCGAAAAGATACCAGCGCCCTTCTTTCGTCCCCCATCGCCGCGTTATAGTCGCCCTGCGGGAGAAGCGTGGCATCGTGCCTGCCCCCTCCTGGCCGGAGTTTTCATGACGGCCTGACCATGGCGGCCCGCCTGCCGCGATGTCACGGCCATGCAACCAGGATACGGATTTTTGGCGATCCCCAGCCGTTTCATCCCCGAGTCCCTGACCACTGGCCCCACCCGGACGCGGCTGCTGCGGCGTCTTGCCGAAGCGGGCGGGGTGGCGCTGTGGATGCTGGCGCTGGGGCTGGTGGCGGCGTTATGGAGCTATGACCCCCGCGATTCCTCGGCCAATACCTCCAGCACGCAGGCACCCACGAACCTGCTGGGCACGGTCGGGGCCTATGTCTCGGACTTCCTGCTGCAGAACATGGGGGTCACCAGCGCGCTGGTCATCCTTGCCCTGATCGCGTGGGGATGGCGCATCATCCGCCATAATGGCGTGGGATCGGGCCTGATCCGCGTGACGGCCCTGCTGGCGGCGATGCCGGTGCTTTCCGCCCTGCTGTCGGCCCTGCCGATCATGATGCCATCCTTTCCCAACCCGCACTGGCCCGCCGATTCCGGGCCGGGCGGGGCGGTCGGGCTGTCGCTGGCGCACATGGCGCTGCAGGCGGGGTCCAGCATGATCGGGCCATGGGGCGGTATCGTGATGTGGCTGCTGGGCCTGATCCTTGCGGTCCTTCTGGTTCCGCTGGCCATGGCGCTGTCGCTGTCCGAATGGCGGGCGATCGGGCGCGTGCTGCGGATGGCCGGACGCCAGCCCGTGCGCCTTGCCCGCGCCACGCATGCCCTGACCCATCAGGCAAGGGCACGCATCCAGCAGACCCGCGCCAGCGCCGACAGCGCGCCCGTCAGCCCCCGTGGGGACAGCCTGCGTGAAGAAAGCGTCCCTGGCGAAGGGAGCATCCGCACGCTTGCCGACACGCTGTCCGCCGATGACGCGATGACGCACCTTCGCGAACCCGCATCACACGCGGCCTATGCGCCCCCGTCCGCAGCCCCTCCGGCCGCGCCCGATCCGGCCTATCCCGTTCATGCGGCCGAACAGCCCGCGTCCACCGCGCTCAACATCACGCCGAAAGCCAAGACCCCGCCGCCGCCCGTCCCGCCGCCCGCGACCGCGCGTTCGCTCAGCGTGCGCGAAGCAGCGCCGGCACCGCTGCCCCCCGCGCGCGAGGCCACGGCAAAATCCGATCCCACACCCAGCCTGCCGCCCTCCATGCCCGAACGGGTCTCCATCGGCACGAACTGGGTGCATCCGCCGGGGATGGAAGAAGACATTTCCACGCCGCTGATGATGAACCCCACCGACGGGCAGTCCCTTGCGCCGTGGCATGAGGAGGAAAGCCCGACCCGTCCGACAGTCTTTGCCCCGCCACCCGCGCAGGAGAACGAACCCGCGCGTCCCACCCTGCTGACGCGCCTGTTCAGTGGCGGCGCCCAGCGCGGCACGCCCGCCCCCGCCGCGCGCGAGGACGCGACGGTGGCGCCGCAGTCGCCCGCGCCACCGCCGCCACCGCCGCCCCGCGAACATTATGACGCGCCGCAGACGCATGCGTGGCAGCTGCCGCCGCTGTCGCTGCTGCATCCCCCGCCCTCCCACGCCGCGACAGGCCCGACCGAGGAACTGCTGAAGGCGAACGCGGCGCACCTTGTCACCATCCTGTCGGAATACGGGGTGCAGGGCGAAATCGACACGTACCATGCCGGACCGGTCGTCACCCTGTTCGAGCTCAAGCCCGCGCCGGGCATCCGGTCGGCCCGCGTCATCGGGCTGGCCGATGACGTGGCGCGTTCGCTTTCGGTGCTGAGCGTGCGCATCGCCACGGTGCCGGGGCGCAACGTCATCGGGATCGAGGTCCCCAACACCCGGCGCGAGACGGTCTATTTTTCCGAACTGCTGCGTGATGACGCATGGATGCACGGGCGCGGGCGGCTGAACCTTGCGCTGGGCA
The DNA here is from genome assembly GCF_003311635.1 of Novacetimonas cocois. Classification (GTDB taxonomy): domain Bacteria; phylum Pseudomonadota; class Alphaproteobacteria; order Acetobacterales; family Acetobacteraceae; genus Novacetimonas; species Novacetimonas cocois. The sequence goes on from NZ_QEXL01000012.1 coordinate 112,926, forward strand.
AGGATATCGCGGGGGAGCCGGTCTATAGCGACCTCGGCTCCATGCCGCACCTGATGATCGCGGGCACCACCGGATCGGGCAAGTCGGTGGGCGTGAACGCCATGATCCTGTCGCTGCTGTACCGGCTGTCGCCGGACCAGTGCCGCCTGATCCTGATCGACCCCAAGATCCTTGAACTCTCGATCTATGAGGGCATCCCCCACCTGATGACGCCGGTGGTCACCGAACCGGCCAAGGCGGTGGCGGCGCTGAAATGGACCGTGCGCGAAATGGACCGGCGTTACCGCGCCATGGCGCACCTTCAGGTCCGCAACATCGCCAGCTATAACGAACGCGTGGCCGAAGCGCGGGCGCGCGGCGAAATCGTGACCCGGCGCGTGCAGACCGGATACGACCCCGAAACGGGCAAGCCGACCTTCGAGGAGCAGCAGCTCGCCCTCGACGCGCTGCCCTATATCGTCGTGGTCGTGGACGAGATGGCGGACCTGATGATCGTGGCCGGCAAGGAGATCGAGGCCCTGCTGCAGCGCCTGGCGCAGAAGGCGCGCGCGGCGGGCATCCACCTCATCATCGCGACGCAGCGTCCGTCGGTCGATGTCATCACCGGCACCATCAAGGCGAACTTTCCCACGCGCATCTCGTTCCAGGTCATCAGCAAGTTCGACAGCCGCACCATCCTGGGCGAACAGGGCGCGGAGCAGCTGCTCGGGCGTGGCGACATGCTGTTCATGCAGGCGGGCGGCCGCATCACGCGCGTTCATGGCCCCTTTGTCGATGATAGTGAGGTGGAAGCCGTGGTGTCCTTCCTGCGCGCACAGGGCGAGCCGATCTATGACGACGACGTCATCTCCGCACAGGATGAGGATGGCGGAGGCAGCCGCGCGTTTGGCGGCGGCGGGGGCGAGGAAGACAGCCTGTTCGGACAGGCGGTGGAGCTTGTCGCGCGTGAGGGCAAGGCCTCGACCTCCTTCATCCAGCGCCACCTGTCGATCGGCTATAACCGCGCGGCCAAGATCATCGAACAGATGGAAAAGGAAGGCCTTGTCAGCGAGGCCAACCATGTCGGCCGCCGCGAGGTCCTGATGCGCAAGACGGCCGAGGACGAATGACGCGCAGGCCCCGCCCTTTCCCTGCATCATCGCCTTCAGGCCCGCGCGCCGGTCATGCCCCCCTGCCCTTTCCCGTCCTGTTCTATGACCGGCATTTCATCGTGATCGACAAGCCCGCCGGCCTGCCCGCGCATCCGGGCCGAGACGGCGGCCCCAGCGTGGAGGATGCGTTCGCGCTGATGTCGCGCCACCGCAACGGGCCGTGGCTGGCCCACCGGCTGGATCGCGACACGTCGGGCTGCCTGCTGGTCGCACTGCGCAAGCAGGCGCTGGTCGCGGCACAGTCCTGTTTCGCGAACGGCCGGGCCACCAAGGTTTACTGGGCCATCACGCATGGTCATCCCCCCGGCGCGCATGGCGTGATCGACGCCCCCCTGCTGCGCCGGGCGGGACGCGAGGGATGGCGCATCGAAACCGACCCGCAGGGGCAGGCCGCGCGGACCGCGTGGCGTTGCCTGGCGCGCGGCCACATGCCCGACGGTTCCCCCGCAAGCTGGCTGGAGCTGCGGCTGGAAACAGGACGCACCCATCAGGCACGGGTGCATTGCGCGACGCTGGGTTGCCCCGTCATGGGGGATGGTCAATATGGTCCGGCCGATGGAAAATCCCTCCACCTCATGAGTCGTGAACTGCACCTGCCGCTTGAACCTTCCATCCATGCCACCGCGGCTCCGCCGCCGCACATGCGCCACAGCGCGGCGCAGGCAGGATGGGATCTGGACCAGCCTTTCCTACCGCATGACGTACTGCCCGGGCCGGGGTCCGCCCCCGCGCGCATGGTGCCTGCGTGCGGCATAACCGCCGGGACGCGATGACGCGCCCCCCTTTACGGAGAACCCCGTGTTTGCCCACCAGCTTACCGAAGGTCTGATCCGCGTCCTTGAACGTCCCGACCTGCGTGTCATCGCGGGGGCGCGGCGCGTCCGACTGGCGCCGGACCTGCTTGATCCCTTCCGTGTCACGGACAGGGGCGATGTCCTGCTGGGGGCGCCATGCCTGCAGGACGGGGAACTGCTGGCCGCCTTTTACCTGCGGCACGCGCTGGAACTGGCGCACCTGCTGGACATCGCACCCCGTCAGCCGGTCATGGCGGCACTGTGCGCGGCCCGGACGGCGGCCCTGTTCCTGAGGCTGGATACCACGCGCGACACGACGGCCATCACCCCGCAATGGGTGACGACCATGGCCGCGCCGCAGGTCGCAACGCCCGCCGCGCTGCAGGCCGCGTGGCAGGCGCTGTCCCCGTTCCAGCCCGCCCCGCCCCACGCGCCGGACATCACGGCCGTGCATGCGCGCATGCAACGCCTGTGGCACTGGACCGGCCCGACCGAAACGCTCATGGCGCTGGGGGGCGATGCACGGCTGAGCATCAATCCCGCGACTGGCCTGAACCATTACGGATGTTCCCACCGGCCCCGCCCGTGGGCCGTGACCTTTGCGTCCTCCACCGCGTCATCCCTGTCCGAACGCGGCTTTGCCGGGGCGGAGGCCGCGCGCCTGCGCCTGATCGCCGCCACCTTGTCGGCCACCGACAATGACATGGCCGCGACGCTGAGCAATGAAATCCGCCAGCAGATCAGCCGGTATTTCGGGCTGCGCGGGGATGAAGGGGTCATCCTTGCCCCATCCGGCACGGACTGCGAACTCTATACCCTTGCGCTGGCGGCGCTGGCGGCGCTGGCGCCGGGTCGCCGCCCGGTCAGCAACATCCTGATCGCGCCGGAGGAAACCGGCAGTGGCGTGCCGCTTGCAGCGCGGGGTTGTCATTTCGCCAATGACACCGCGCTGGGCCATACCGTGCCCAAGGGGCAGCTGATCGAAGGTTTTCCCGACACCACGCAGGTCATCAACCTGCCGATGCGCGATGCCGATGGACAGCAGATCCCCCCCGAACAGGTGGATGCGGACTGCCTGCGTGTCACGCGCGCGGAACTGGCGCGCGGGCGGCATGTGCTGCTGCATCGCCTCGACCTGTCGAAAACGGGACTGCTGGCCCCCCGGATGGACACGCTGGATGCGCTGGCCGCCACCGCGCCTGCCGGGCAGGTCGATGTCGTGGTCGATGCCTGCCAGACGCGGCTCGACCCCGCGCGGGTGCGCGACTACCTCGACCGGGGGTGGATGGTGATGATCACCGGCTCCAAATTCTTTACCGGCCCTCCGTTCTGCGGGGCGGTGCTGGTGCCCGCGCCGGTCATGGCCCGCCTGTCGGCCGACGGGCTGCCGTCCGGCCTTGCACAGTATACGCACCGCCAGGCCTGGCCGGAGAACACGGCGACGGATGTCCTGCCGTCCGGCCATAACATCGGCCTGGTACTGCGCTGGCACGCCGCCCTTGCGGAAATGACGGCACTGGGAGAGGTTGACCGCGCCACCGTGACGCAGCGGCTTCGGGAATTCCTGTCGGCGGCGCGCGATGCCATTACCGGCAACCCCGACCTGTCCCTGCTGCCCCCCGTGGCACTCAGCCGGCCCGCGCTGCCTGACGCATGGGACGATCAGGCGACGATCCTTTCCTTTTTCGTCCGCGCGCCGGGGGATGACGCGACCTTCCGCCCGCTGCCCCTGCCACAGGCGCGACAGCTTTACGCGTGGCTCAACGCCGACCTTTCGGAAATCCTGCCTGCCGCCGACCCGGGGGAACGTGCCCTGGCGGCCCTGCTGTGTCATGTGGGACAGCCCGTGCCACTTGCACATCCGGCCCTGGATGATGCGCTTGCCGGGGCGTTGCGCATTTCCGCCGGTGCGCGCCTTGTCTCGGGCGAGCCATCGCATGACGGGCTGGACAGCCGCTGCCGGATGGAGCGTGAAATCCGCGATGTCCGCCGCGTCGTCGCCAAGATCAGCCTGATCCTGCGCCACTGGTCCGTCATCGCCGCCCATGACCCGCAGCCGACCTACATGCCGCGCCGGGGCATGGCGGACTGACGTGCCTTCCTTTTTTTCCACCGAATACGGACATCCCTGCCGACATGCCGCAAAATCACGGTAATTTCCTCGACATGCCCCAGTTGCAGAAAGGGGTCACGCGTTTCTGGCTGATCCGTCATGCCGTTGTTGAACAGAACGCCCGCAGGCACCTCTATGGCGCGATGGACGTGCCGCTATGTCCCGACAGCCTTGTGGCGCAACGGCCCATGTACGAGGCACTGGCCCGGCGCCTGCCGCATCCGGCCCTGTGGTTCACGTCCCCCCTTGGCCGCGCGCAGCAGACGGCGCAGGCCATCCAGCAGGCCGGTTACGGCACGCAGGCCAGCCGCATCGAACCTGCCTTTACCGAACAGTCCATGGGTGAATGGCACGGCACCACGCATGACCAGCTGCCCCAGAAACTGGCGGTGCCGGCCCATCCCTTCTGGTCCGTGGGGGCGACGGAACAGCCGCCGGGCGGGGAAAGCATGGTGCAGGTCTGCGCCCGCGTGGGCGCAGCACTGGACCGCATGTCACGCGAACATGCCGGAGAGGACATGGTGATCGTCAGCCACGGCGGTGCGATCCGTGGCGCGCTGGCGCATGCGCTGCATGTCCATGCCCATACGGCGCTGCATTTTTCCATCCAGAACCTGTCGCTCAGCGTGATCGAGCACCTGCGCGAAGGCTGGCGGATCGTCAATGTGAACGAACTGCCACTGGTCTGATTCATTGCATGAGCGCATGCTCCGGCGTTCCATGATGCCGGTCGCCTTTGTCCTGTCCGCAGAAAGTCGCACGCCATGACCCATCCCACGTCACGTTCCATTCCCCGCGGGGCAGCGCTTCTGAACGATCCCGCCGCCAACAAGGGAACCGCCTTCAGCGCGGAGGAACGACGGGTGCTGGATCTCGAGGGGCTGCTGCCGCCGCAGATCGAGACGCTGGAACGTCAGGCGGAACGCGTGTTCAGGCATCTGGATGCCAAGCCGAACGACCTTGAACGCTATATCTACCTCTCCGGCCTTGGCGACCGGAACGAGACCCTGTTCTACAAGGTCGTCATGTCCGACCCCGCGCGGTTCGTGCCCATCATCTACGCCCCCACCCTTGGCGCGGTCTGCAAGGCGTTCAGCCACCTGTACCGCCGCCCGCGCGGCATGTATATCAGCCTGGAGCACAAGGGACGCATCGCCAGCGTGCTGCGCAACTGGCCCGAGCGCAATGTCCGCTTCATCTGCGTCACGACGGGGGGCCGTATCCTTGGCCTTGGCGATATCGGGGCCAACGGCATGGGCATCCCGATCGGCAAGCTCCAGCTTTATACCGCGTGCGGGGCGGTGCCGCCGCATACCACCCTGCCGATCCAGCTGGATATCGGGACGACGAACGCAGCACTCAGGGCGGATCCGCTCTATCTCGGGCTGCGGCGCGAACCGCCGGAGCAGGCGGAGCTGGATGCCTTTGTCGAGGAATTCGTCGCGGCGGTACAGGAAGTCTTTCCCGCATGCTGCATCCATTTCGAGGACTGGAAGGGTACTGACGCGATCCGTTACCTCGGCCGCTATCGCGAACGGGTGCTGTGCTACAATGACGATATCCAGGGGACGGCGGCGGTCACGCTGGCGGGGCTGACCACGGCGCTGCAGATCATTGACGGGCGGCTGTCGGAACAGAACATCCTGTTCTTTGGCGCCGGTTCATCCGGTCTGGGGATCGCGGACCTTCTGGTACACGCCATGCAGCGCAAGGGCCTGTCGGAAGAGGCGGCACGTGCGCGCATCACGATGATGGACAGGGAAGGACTACTGGTCACATCGCGTACCGACCTGTCGGAACAGCAGAGGCCCTATGCCCTTGACGGGGCTGCCTCGACAGACCTGCTCGACGTGATCGAACGGGTGCGTCCTTCCGTCCTGATCGGTGTCTCGACCGTGGGCGAGGCCTTCACGCAGGAGGTTGTCGAGCGCATGAGCGACATCAACAGCCGTCCCATCATTTTCGCCCTGTCGATTCCCAATGCCGAATGTTCCGCCGAACAAGCCTATACCTGGTCAAAGGGACAGGCCCTGTACGCGGCGGGCATCCAGTACCCGGTGGTACAGATCGGGGATCGGTCCTTTCACCCGGGACAGGCCAACAATTTTTATATCTTCCCCGGCCTCGGGCTGGCCACCTATGCCACGTGCCCGCGCCACATTACCGACGACATCATCATCGAGGCGGCGCATGCGCTGTCGGATCAGGTCGATACGGCCACCCGGGCGCGCGGACGGCTGTTCCCACCACAGGACCAGATTGTCGAGGTCGAAATCACGTCCGCCTGCCGTCTGGCGGAATATATCTTTGACCACGACATGGCCCATGTCGAACGGCCCGACGACATCCGCAAATGGATAGAGGGGATCATCTATACTCCCGTCTATAAACCCATCATGCTGGACTGATTTCAGGGACTGTCTGAAAATGACAGGAAGTTTCTGGGTGCCGCCTTTCATCTAAAAAGGCGGCATTCTTCGAAGCTTTTTGAAAAAAGCTTCACCAAAAACTTCTGTAATTTTACGATCTTTATCGGCATACGTCCTTATACGCTGCGGGGCTGGAACAGGATCAGGGCGGCCCCGGCCAGACAGATGAGCGCCCCGAGGATTTCCCAGCGCGTCGGGGTATAGCCCTCCACCACGCGCATCCATGTCAGGGAAGCAAGGATGTAAATCCCGCCATAGGCGGCATAGGCCTGTCCCGCCGTATCGGTATCAATGCGCGTCAGCAGATAGGCAAAGGCCACCAGCGATGCCATTCCGGGAAGCAGGCAGGCCACCGAACGTCCCAGCCGCAGCCATGCCCAGAAGGCAAAACAGCCGCCAATTTCACAAAAGGCCGCAACCATATAGATGCCAAACGGCAGGAGATACTGCTTCACGGTTGATGCGTCCCTTCACGGCTGCCGCGCATATACAGACGCATTATCACCTGTCAGCCAACGGAACAAACCCGGCAGGCGTATGACCAGAGACCATCTGGAAAGACATTACCCAGAAGTCATAAAAGTTTTTGGTGAAGCTTTTTGGGGCCTGTTGGGAATTATCGTGAATTGATGACTGCGGCGACAAGATGGATCAT
>NZ_QEXL01000013.1 GCF_003311635.1 Novacetimonas cocois
GCTGGCGGGCGCGGCGGGCGGCGCGGCCGTGGGCGCCGCGACGACGCCACGCCCGCGCCGTACCGCGCCACCCAGCTATGTCTGTCCCAACGGGACGGTGCTGCCCCCCGGCTATCCCCCGCAGAGCTGCCCCGGCACGCAGCCCACCGGCTATGCCACCCCGTCCTATCCGCAGGGCGCGGCGTATCCACAGGCCTACCCGCAGCAGGGCTATCCCCAGGGAAGTTATCCGCAAGGGAGTTATCCACAGGGAAGCTATCCCCAGACAGCCTACCCGCAGGGCAGTTACCAGCAGAATGGCTACCCGCAGGGCCAGAGCGGATATTACCAGCAGTAACTTCGTATCGCCTGACAAATGAAAAAGGGCTCCGTCATGAAAACGGAGCCCTTTTTGTTTTTAAGAGACCACACGGTCGCGTTGGCGCGTTACATGCGCGCTGGATCAGGCGCTCAGTTCGGCCGGCTCCGCGCGGTCACGCTTGACCAGCAGCTTGTTGAGCGCATGGACATAGGCACGCACGGCGGAGACCAGCGTATCCGCATCGGCCCCCTGTCCATCGACCATCTTGCCGCCTTCCTCCAGCCGCACGGTGGTACGTGCCTGCGCGTCGCTGCCTTCCGTTATCGCCCCCACGGAATAGAGGCGCAGGGTCGCGTCATGGGCAACGATGGCGCGGATGGCGTTGAAGGCCGCATCGACCGGCCCCTGCCCGGCGGCGGTGACGTGATGTTCCTTGCCATCGACCTCCAGCGTCAGTTCGGCCTGCGCCGGACGGCGCGACCCGGCGGACACGTGGAGCGCGACGAAGCGGATGCGGGCATGGTCGCGCACCTCGTCATCGACCAGCGCGACCAGATCCTCGTCATAAATGACCTTCTTGCGATCGGCGAGGTCCTTGAAACGGGTGAACGCATCGTTGAACTGCACTTCGTCCAGCGCGTCGTATCCCATGGCCCTGAGCTTGTCGCGGAAGGCCGCGCGACCGGAATGCTTGCCCAGCACCAGTGAGGAACGGGTCCAGCCGACGCTTTCGGGCGTCATGATTTCATAGGTCGCGGCGTTCTTCAGGATGCCGTCCTGATGGATGCCACTTTCATGGGCAAAGGCGTTGCGCCCGACGATCGCCTTGTTGGGCTGGACGTCAAAGCCCGTGATGGTGGACAGCATGCGCGACACCTTCAGCAGCTTTTCCGTATGGATGCCGGTGGTATAGGGCAGCGCGTCATGGCGCGTGCGCAGGACCATGACGATCTCCTCCAGCGCCGCGTTGCCCGCGCGTTCGCCGATGCCGTTGATCGTGCATTCGATCTGCCGCGCCCCCGCCCGCAGGGCCGCGACCGTATTGGCCACCCCCAGGCCCAGGTCGTTATGGTTGTGAGTGGAAAAGATGACGCCGTCCGCGCCGGGCACGCGCGCGCGCAGGTCGGCAAAGATGCGGGCCATGTCTTCCGGCGTGGAATATCCGACCGTATCGGGGATGTTGATGGTGGTGGCACCCGCCCGGATCGCCGCCTCCACGCAGCGGCACAGGAAATCGGGATCGGTGCGCGACCCGTCCTCCGCCGACCATTCCACGTCATCGGTGAACTGCCGCGCCGCCTCATTGCCCGCCCTGATGACGTCGAGGACCGCCTCCGGCTCCATGCGCAGCTTGTATTTCATGTGCAGCGGGGAGGTGGAGATGAAATTGTGGATGCGCCCGCGCCTTGCCTCGCGGATGGCCTCGCCCGCGCTGGCGATGTCGTTCTTGCCGCCGCTGCGCGCCAGCGCGCAGACAACCGTGTCCTTCAGCGCGCGCGCGATCTGCGCCACGCTGTCGAAATCACCTTTCGAGGCCACGGGAAACCCCGCCTCGATCACATCGACGCCCAGATCCTCCAGCGCTTCGGCCATGCGCAGCTTTTCGGTCAGGTTCATGGAAAAACCGGGCGACTGTTCACCGTCACGCAGGGTCGTGTCGAAAATGATGACACGGTTTTCGTCAATACGCCCAAAGGACGGATGATTGATGGTCATGGGAAATACCTCGGACATATCCGGATGTGGGACCTGAAACTTCCCGCCGGACATCAGCCGGAGGAAATTCCGTCATTCGTGTTCATGATGGCTGCATGACGCAGCCTGACCTTCCCCCTGGGCGCACCGGAACAGGCCGGCCCTGACCGCTCAGGGGCGGATAAGTCGTAGAAGACGAAGAAGTCCGGCGCCGTCACGCGCACGCAGGGACACGGACGCCTGCGCGCCTGTCAAACCTGCGTGGATGTGCATGTCCGTTGCCATGCGCGGCACAATACAGCGGCATCCGCCGATTGCAACATATAATGCGCCCTATCCGGTAACGCGCGTGACCATGCTGGCGGAGGCGAAATAGCGGTCGATCGCCTGCACCATGGCGCCCGCGACGACCATGCGATGCGCCGACTGCCGCAGGGCGGCCTCGTCCATATGGTTGGACATGAAGCCCATTTCGACCAGGACCGAGGGAATGTCCGCCGATTTCAGCACCACGAAGGAGGCATGCCGCGCGGGGTGGGTCAGCAGGCTGATGCGCGGACGGAACGAGGAGACGATGCTGCTGGCCATGTGGGCCGCGCCGTGGCGCGTTTCCTCGGTCACGAGGCTGGCGAGGATTTCCTGGACCTCAGGCGAGGTCGCGTGAACCTGCGGGCCGCCAAAACGGTCGGCGCTGTTTTCAGAACGCGCGATCGCCGCCGTCTGCGCGTCCGACGCATGCGACGACAGGGTATAGACGCTGGCCCCGCGCACCGCCGGATCGTGCAGGGCGTCCGCATGCATGGAAATGAACAGCGACGCCTTGTGGGCATGGGCAAGGTCCACCCGCCCCTCCAGCGGGATGAAACGGTCATCGGCGCGCGTCATCGCCACGCGGTACCGTCCGCTGCCGACCAACTGGCGCTGCAGTTCGGCCGCCGCTGCCTCCGCCACATGTTTTTCATAGGTGCCGGAAATGCCGATCGCCCCCGGATCCTTGCCGCCATGTCCGGGGTCCAGCATGATCAGCGGACGCGGGGGCGCTGCCCGCCCCACGATCGCGGGGCGATGCAGGGTCGCGCCGGCGGGTGTCGCGTGGGCGGCGGCATGCGTGGCCGGGACATGGGACAGGACATGCCGGCGCGTGGCGGACATGGCCTGCCGGGGCATCATCGCCGCCATGGCGATCCCCGCCAGCAGCACACGCCGGCGCACCGCGTCAGGTGGGGTCAGCGGCCCGGCATCGCCGCAGCCCGCGACCGCCGGTCGTGACGTCGATGATCCGGATGGCGTGGATGATACGGTGGCCACCGTTCCGGCCGCCTGGCCGCTGGCGTGAATATCCGTGGAATATCCAGTACGCATGCTGCGATGTCGCCTCAAGTGGGGTGAAGATCCGTAGGGTCGGCTGTGCATATCATCATATACATGCGCGCGTCAGCGGCATAAACCTTCGCAAGGCTTGCAGGACGGACGCGCTTGCGTCATGGTGCGTAATAGTGATGGGCGCGCGACGTCCGGACGTCAGGCTATCGGGATACCGTGCGTATCCGGCGCCGCGTCCGATGGCGCAAATCCATCCGGCAGCCATCAGGCGCGCGCCCGCAGCATTTTCCGCCATGACCGATGTCACGGAAATGTCGCCGGCGGATCATGCGCGCGGCCAGAGGCCACCGCACCGGCGCCCCCGATCGACAGGGGGCCGGATGACACGGACCCGTCGATATTTTCCACGAAGGCCCCGCCTGCCCTGAACGGGCGGGACAGGACCTTCCCCAAGATGACCGAGGATGGATTGATGACCACGGTGGACATATCCGCCGACGCAACAGGCACATGCATGTCATGGAACGGCGCGACGCCGGGCCACGATGCCACGCATGCCGTTGCCGTCGCGCGTGACGGCCGCCAGGGGATCAACGCCGGATACGATCGCACTTTCATTGATGTTCCTGTCCGTTCCCATTCCCGTTCCCGCCGCCCATGGGGCGTTGCGCGGGGCGGACGCACGAACCGGACATACCGGAGTTTCCCTTTTAATGACCAAACGCATGCTGATCGACACGACCCACGCGGAAGAAACCCGCGTGGTCGTGATGGATGGTAACAGGCTTGAAGATTACGATGTCGAGGCATCGGCGAAAAAGCAGCTCAAGGGCAATATCTACCTCGCCAAGGTGATCCGGGTCGAACCCAGCCTTCAGGCCGCCTTTGTCGATTATGGCGGCAATCGCCACGGCTTCCTCGCCTTCAGCGAAATCCACCCCGATTATTACCAGATCCCCGTCGCCGACCGTGAAAAGCTGCTGGCGCTGCAGGAAGAGGAGCGCCGCGCCGAGGAAGCCCGCAACGCGCGCGAGGATGACGAGAAGACCGAGGGCGAGGACGACGCCACGGAAGAAACCGCCCTGCGCGCGGACGACGCCGAGGGCGAGGACGCCGAACCCGAGACCGTGGGCGGCGAGAACGATACCGGCGACGAGCCGGAGGCCCAGCGCCGCATCGCGCGTTTCCTGCGCAACTACAAGATCCAGGAAGTCATCCGCCGCCGCCAGATCCTGCTGGTACAGGTCGTCAAGGAAGAGCGCGGCAACAAGGGCGCGGCCCTGACCACCTATGTCTCGCTCGCCGGGCGTTACTGCGTGCTGATGCCCAACTCGCTGCGTGGCGGCGGGGTGTCGCGCAAGATCACGTCGGTGGCCGACCGCCGCCGCCTGCGTGACATCATCGCGGAACTGCAGATCCCCCACGGCATGGCGATGATCGTGCGCACCGCCGGGGCGCAGCGTCCGCGCGCCGAAGTCATGCGCGACTGCGAATACTTGCTGCGGCTTTGGGACGACATTCGCGAACACACCCTCAAATCCGTGGCCCCGGCCCTGATTTACGAGGAAGCAAGCCTGATCAAGCGCGCGATCCGCGACATCTATACCCGCGAGATCAGCGAAATCCTGATCGATGGCGAGGCCGGATGGAAATCCGCGCGCGAATTCATGCGCATGCTCATGCCCCAGAACGCGCAGAAGGTGCGCCTGTGGCACGATCATGGACAGACGCTGTTCTCCCACTACCGGGTGGAGGGGCTGCTGGATTCGATGCTGTCGCCTTCGGTGCAGCTGCGTTCGGGCGGGTATCTGGTCATCAACCAGACCGAGGCCCTCGTCGCCATCGACGTGAACTCCGGCCGCGCGACGCGGGAACGCAATATCGAGGAAACGGCCCTTCGCACGAACCTCGAAGCCGCCGACGAAGTGGCGCGCCAGCTGCGCCTGCGTGACCTTGCCGGGCTGATCGTGATCGATTTCATCGACATGGAAAGCCGCAAGCATAACGGCATGGTCGAACGCCGCCTCAAGGAAGCGCTGCGCAACGACCGCGCACGTATCCAGGTGGGCCATATCTCGCACTTCGGCCTGCTGGAAATGTCACGCCAGCGCCTGCGTCCCTCCATCGCGGAATCGACCTTCACCCCCTGCCCCCATTGCGAAGGCACCGGCATCATCCGTGGTGTGGAAAGTTCCGCGCTGCATGTCCTGCGCGCCATCGAGGACGAGGGGATGCAGCGTCGTGCCGCGGAAATCACGGTGCATGTCGCCCCGGAAATCGCGCTCTACATCTTCAACAACAAGCGTGACTGGCTGCATGAGATCGAGGAACGCCACAAGATGCACGTGGTGTTCACGACCGATTCCACGCTGCACGCGGCGGAATCGCGGATCGAGCGCACGCGTCCGCAGACGGCGCAGTTCGAACCCGCCCCCGCCATCACGGCGGAACCCGAAAGCAGCCGGGCGGATACGGTCAGCGTACGCGAAATCCCGATCCACAACGAACCGCCCGCCGTCACTGCGGAGGCCGAAGTCGCCGCGCCGGATGCCGGCGCGATGACGGACGAGGATACGGCATCGGGAACCGACCATCGCCGTCGCCGCCGCCGCCGTCGCCGTCGTGGCGGCGCGAACCGCGAGACCACGACCCAGCAGGGCATCGACACGGCGGAAAGCGAAGCCGCCGCCGCGCCGGAACCCGAACCTGTGGTCGAGGTAGGTTACAAGGGACCGACGCCTGCCGATCCGTTTGGCGATGCGATCATCGACATCTTCGACGTGATCGAACAGACGACGACGCCTGCCGTCGAACCGGTGATCGAACCCGAAGCCCCGGTTGTGGTCATCGAGGCCGAAACCGTGGACGAACCGGCGGCCGAGGAAGAAAAGCCCCGGGAAGAAAAAACCCGGAGCACGCCGCGTCGCCGCACCCGTCGCGCCAGCCGCCCCGCCACGGCGGCACCGGCAGCCGTCACGGCGGAAACCCCGGTCGAAGCCGAAGCCCCGGCCAGGGAAATCCCGACCAAGGCGGAAGCCGAAATGCCGGAACCCGTCGCAGTGAAGGCGCAGCCCGAAGCGGAACCGACCCCGGCAGAACCGGAAGCCGAGGCTGAGAAAAAGCCGCGCCGTCGTCGCACGACAACGCGCAAGGCCACCACGACCACCCGCGCCAGGAAGACGGAAGCCGCCGAAGCCGAGCCGGTAAAAACGGCCCCGGCAGAAGCAGCGGCGACGGAAACGCCGGTGGAAGAAGCCACCAGGGACGCTGCGGCGGAAGAGGAAAAGCCCAGGCGCAGGCGGACCACCACGACGCGCGCGGCCGCGACCAAGGCCCCCACGCGCCGTCGTGCCAGCACGGCCAAAACCGCCAAGGCAGCAGCGGACAGCGAGCCCGCAAGCGAGGAAGCCACTGCTGACGCGGCAGCGCCCGTAGCGGAGGAAAAGCCCAAGGCCCGTCGTGTCACGCGCCGCAAGAAAGCCGAGGCCGAGGCGCCAGCGGCCGAACCCGCGGTGGAGGAAAAGGCACCGGCGCGCAAGACCACGCGCACACGCCGCAAGAAGGTGGAAACGCCCGAAGCCGAAGCCCCTGCGGACAGCACCGTCACCGGCCTGCCGCCGCAGCCGGTGGATGTTGATCAGGCCCCGGCCCCGAAACGGCGCACGGGCTGGTGGAAGCGGTAATCGCCGCCTTCCACTTCAGGCTTCGATAACAGGACAGGCCCCGCACCTTCTGGCGCGGGGCCTGTTTTTTTATTCCGCGCGAAGATGTTCATGCATCCTGAAAACCGGCCTGAGCCATGCCGCGAACGGCGATATTGATGGCCGGGGTCATATCCATCCGTTCTCCGAAACAATATACTTTGAATTTAAAAGTTGTCTGTGATTGAATGTTTCTGGCCGTGGAATCGCTTTCCCACACGCCCCGCCGCATGTCGGGACGGATTTCGCGGCAATGCGTATCCCGTTTTGACACATCCATCCGTCCGGGCATGCCATCGCCCCTGCGTGGCGCCCCTGTTCAACCGGCTTTGGAGACAGGCCATGGAAATACCGCAAAAGACCTCTCCCTCCGACGATCTTGCCTTCCTGCGCGCACTTGCGGAGGCAGGACGTGACGTTCCCCTGACATGTGGTCCCTATTTCCTTGCCGCCGGCCTTGTCTTCGGCGCGGCCAGTTTCGTGGCGTGGGGGATTTCACAGGCCCCCACGCATTTCGCGGCGACAGCGATCCAGCTGGTCTGGATGATCGCGGGCCTTTCCTATGTCCCCATCGTATGGGTCCTGAACCGGCGCGCCGATGTGGTGGCGGGATCCACGGCCACCATCAACCGGGCGGTTTCCACCATATGGACAGGACTGAGCTGGGGCATCGCCACGATGTTCGTGTGCTGCATGATCCTTTGCTGGCGTTACGATTCGCCCATGATCTGGGCGGCATTCCCGTCAACCATGCTTGCCCTCTACGGCGCGGGATGGGGGGCGACTGCCTTCATTTCACGTCAGGGATGGCTGAAACTGGTCACCGCCGGGTCATTCCTTGCGGCCATCGCGGTCGCGGCAGCCACCGGCAGCAGCTATACATTCCTGATTTACGGGGTGCTGCTGGTGGTCCTGATTGCCATTCCCGGCTGGGTCCTGATCCAGCGGCGGACACAGACGGCATGACCACGGAGGCCCCTTCCTTCGATATCGCGCGCATTGACGAGGTGATCCACGGACGTGTCCGGCTGGGGATCATGACCCTGCTCGTCACGCGCGGCGGGGTCGAATTCAAGGCCATGCGGCAACATCTGAACGTGACGGACGGCAACCTCTCGACACATCTGCGCAAGCTGGAGGAGGCGGGATACGTGGCGCAGGAAAAGACCTTCGTCGGCAGGCGTCCCCTGACCCGCATCGAACCGACCGTGAAGGGGCGCGACGCATTCATCCACTATCTCGACGAAATGCGGGTCCTGCTTGGCACCGACAACATCACATCATGAGAACGCATCCGTTCCGGAAGACGACACCCGAAAGAACGGTATTCGTAACGGAATATTGACCGGAACATCTGCCGATCCCACTCTCCGGATCAGGGAAAACAGGTGCGCGGCCCGTCATGCGTCATCATAATGACAGGGCCGTTTCCCGCATTCCGGATTCCCCCGACGGAACGCGGGAGACTGTTTGAAAAGGCAGGTCCAGTAACACACTGAAATTGTCAAAAGTTTTTGGTGAAGCTTTTTATAAAAAGCTTCGAAAGAGGTCACCTTTTTGAAAAAAGGCGACACCCAAAAACTTTTATCATGTTTATCAATGGGTTATTTTCAATCCCCGGACTGCAAACATCGGAACCGACTGGTCCATGGAGCACGCCAGCATGTCAGCCCAGCCACCGAAACCCTGGTTCGCCCCGAAAAGTCACGGATATGGCTCCGGCCTGCCCATCAGCTGGGAAGGATGGGTGGCATTAATGCTGTTCCTTGCCATCACCATCCTGCCATGGTTCGCCCTGTCCGTGATCCATCCCGACAACGCGCATGCCATGATGTTTACGGTGTGCCTGTCGCTGGTCGATATCTTTGCCACGGCTGCTTTTTGCTACCTGTGCAAATCCAGAACCGCGGACGGATGGAAATGGCGGTGGGGGAAAGACGTCGGCTGACAGTCTTCCCCCTGACGGCTCAGCTGGCAGGTGCGTCAGGCAGGGCCGGCGCCGTTTCCCAGCCAAGCCCGACGATCACTGCACTGCGGCGGCCCATCCCGTCGAGGCGCAGGACAATGACATTCTGTTCCTCCAGATAGGTCAGCTGCCGCCGCGCCCGTCCCAGCGAATGGGTGCCATAGGCGCGCGCGATCGTCGCATCCGACGGACAGGGCAGTTTTTCCAGCGCGCTTCGGGCGATCAGCAGGAAAATCCCCTGCACGTCTTCGGGCAGGGCCGAGGCCATCTGTTCGGCCTGCATCCATGTCTCGGTCTGTGCCATGCGGGCATCCACACCCGCGCGCGCGGTCGCCAGCGCGCGGCGAAAGCGCGGCATGTCCAGCGCCTGACGGCCCATTCCCTCGATCCGGCAGCGGACGAGGAAATCCTGATACAGCACATGGACCGGGCGGAACCCCGCTTCCTCATCCTGCAGGATGTCGGAAAGGATCGCGGCAAAACGCTCCTTCTGCTCCCTGGGGTCGATGTCAGGGGCACTCTGGGCCTCGACCTCCGCCTCCGTGCGGGCCACATCGGCATGCGCGGCCAACTGGGCAAGGATATCGGGCGGGGGCGTTGCGGGACGCGGCGCGCGCGCGGGCAGCTCACGCTCCGGCACGGGGGTAAGGATCAGTTCGCGGATTTCCTCCGTCGGGGCGGTGGGTTCGAACGGCATCAGGGCGGGACCGGCCGAGCGGCTTTCGGTTTCCACCATCCCGATCCGCACCGCAAGCGGCCGTCGGCTGATGGCGGGGCCAAGGGCCACGAAACAGCCACGTTCCAGATCGCGGAAGCTTTCCGCCTGCCTGCGCTCCATCCCCAGCAGGTCGGCGGCGCGCATCATGTCGATATCCAGAAAGGTGCGCCCCATCAGGAAGTTGGAGGCCTCCGCCGCGACATTCTTGGCCAGCTTCGCCAGACGCTGGGTTGCGATCACCCCGGCCAGCCCACGCTTGCGCCCGCGACACATCAGGTTGGTCATCGCACCGAGCGAGGCTCGCCGCGCCTCGTCCGACACTTCGCCAGCGGCGGCGGGCGCGAACATCTGCGCCTCGTCCACCACGACCACCACGGGATACCAGTATTCGCGCGGCACCTCGAACATGCCGCCAAGGAAGGCGGCGGCACGACGCATCTGCACCTCGGCATCCACGCCCTCAAGGTTCAGCACGACGGAGGCACGATGCACGCGCATGCGTTCGCCCGCCGCCTGCAGCGCGGCCTCGGTATGTTCGGCGGCGTCTATGACCAGATGGCCGTAACGTTCGGCCAGGCTTACGAAATCCCCTTCCGGATCGATGATCGCCTGCTGCACGAGACGCGCGGACTGTTCCAGAAGACGCCGCAGCAGATGTGACTTTCCCGATCCTGAATTGCCCTGCACCAGCAGGCGCGTGGACAACAGTTCCGCAAGGTCCATCGTGACCGGGGCATCACCCGTGGTGGCCCCCCGTCGTTCCCCAATCGTGATCGCTACCGTCATGAGGCAGACGGATACAGCCCCTTGCGGGTATCCTGCAACCATTGCACCACGCCACGGGCCGCCCAATGCCCCGTCGCAATGCAGGCCTGCAGCAGGTAGCCGCCGGTCGGTGCCTCCCAGTCCACCATTTCCCCCGCGACGAACACGCCGGGCAGCCGGCGCAGCATCAGGCGGTCATCCACCTCGTCCCAGCGCACGCCGCCCGCCACCGAAATCGCGCGGTCGATGTCATCGGTCCCCGTCAGGACCAGCGGCACGTCCTTTACCAGTCGCGCCAGCGCCGCCGGATCGCGCGGCAGGTCAACCCCGCTCCCCTCACGCAGCAGGGCCACCGCCACCGGCGGCAGGCGCAGGGCCTTGCGCAGCAGGTTCGACATGCTTTCGCGCCCCCGCACCCGCGCCAGCCGCTGCGTCACCTGCGCGATATCCATCTCGGGGCGCAGATCGACATGAAGGACCGCCTGTCCATGCGCCGCGATCTCGTCGCGCAGAAGTGCCGAGCACGCATAAACCGCGCCCCCCTCGATCCCGTCACGCGTGATCACCGCTTCGCCACGGACGGTCCCCGCACGCGTATGCAGCGCGATTGCATGCAGGGGGCATCCCTCGAAACGGGTGCGCATCATTTCCGACCAGGAAACGCGAAACCCGCAATTGGCGGGCCGGAACGCCGCGACATCGACGCCACGGGCCGAGACGATATCGCGCCATGCGCCATCCGCGCCCAGCCGTGCCCAGCTTGCCCCGCCTGTCGCCAGCACCAGCGCATCGGCAGGCAGGCTGTCTTCCGCGCCATCCGGGCCGCTCACGCGGACGCGGCCTTCGGCATCCCAGCCCAGCCAGCGGTGGCGCGTCATGATCCGCACGTCCATCCGTTCCAGCCGCGCCACCCATGCGCGCAACAGGGGCGATGCCTTCATGGCCGTGGGAAAGACCCGGCCACTGCTGCCGACGTAACAGGGCTGCCCCAGCCCGGCGGCCCAGCGACGCATGTCGTCGGGGCCAAATGCCCCAAGGGCGGCGGCAAGATAGGGTTGCGCCATGCCGTAACGCGTCATGAACCGCGTCATGGGTTCCGAATGCGTCAGGTTCAGCCCGCCCCGGCCCGCCATCATGAACTTGCGCCCCACGGTGGGACGCTGTTCCAGCACCCGCACCCGGCATCCCGCGGTGGCAAGCTCTTCGGCGGCGGCAAGCCCGGCCGGGCCGCCGCCGACCACGATCACCCGCGCTCCGCCGGCCCCGTGCGCCGGCATGATGTCAGATGATGTAGTCAAGCGGCGGCAGCATCTGGTCCATCGTGAAGGCCGGCAGGGAGGAATGACGCGTGCCCACCGCGCGTGCCGGGTTGCCCACGACGGTGGTATAGGGGGCGACCGATTCCAGCACGATGGACCCCGCGCCGATCTTGGCCCCTTCGCCGATTTCGATATTCCCCAGTATCTTGGCCCCGGCCCCGATCAGGACCCCGCGACGGACCTTGGGATGCCGGTCACCCACGTTCTTGCCCGTGCCGCCCAGCGTGACCCCCTGCAGGAGGGAGACATCATCCTCCAGCACCGAGGTCTCGCCAATCACGATGCCCGTGCCATGGTCGAACAGGATGCGCCGTCCCAGCCGCGCCGCCGGGTGGATGTCCACCGCAAACAGTTCCGAAGACCGGCTCTGCAGGTGCAGGGCAAGATATTCGCGCCCGTTGTTCCACAGCCAGTGCGCGACGCGATAGCCCTGCACCGCGTGATATCCCTTGAAGAACAGGAAAGGCGTCGCGTAATTGCCCGTGGCGGGATCGCGTTCGCGGATGGCCACGAGATCGGCGGCGGCGGCGGCCACGATATCCGGATCGGCGGCAAAGACCTCCATCACCAGTTCCGCCAGCGCGTCGTCCGCCACGGAACGATCGCCCAGCTTGCGCCCGATCAGGGCCGCAAGGGCCGCCCCGAATGAGGCATGATTACGGATTCCCGTCGCCAGAAGCCCCTTGACCAGCGGGTCGCAGCATCCGCACGCCCCTTCGACAATATCGCGCCACAGGGCGTCGATATCGATCCCCGACAGCGTGGGCGGCATGACGGGCGGGCGGGCGGACTGGGTAAGGGAAGCGCCTGGGGGCTGACGTTCAGACATGTCGGAGCGTCCGGTTATGAAAAATCAGGATGAAGACACGATACGGGATAAGGCGGGCGCGTTACAGGCCCATGGCGTGCCGCGCAAAGGCCCGGCGCAGGGGCGTGATGCGGTTCACCCCCGCCAGCCCGACGTCACGCGCCAGACGCAGCACGGGATTGTCGTTGCCGAACAGGCGTTCCAGCATGTCGGTCGCCGCCAGCATCAGCATGTTGGCCGGACGGCAGCGCGCCTGATAATCACGCAGCACCGAAGCTTCGCCCACATCGCCGCCGCGCGCATGCACACCCGCCAGCAGGTCCGACAGCGCGATCACGTCACGAAAGCCAAGGTTCAGGCCCTGCCCCGCGATGGGATGGATGCCGTGGGCGGAATCCCCCACCAGCACCAGCCGCGTGTCGATATAACGCTGCGCGTACTGCGCCGACAGGGGATAGACCCAGCGCCGTCCCACCGGCGTCACCTCACCCAGCCAGTCGCCCATGCGGCGGCGGATTTCATGGGCGAACGCCTCCGCCGGAAGCTCCGCCAGGCGGTGGGCCAGCTTTTCCTCGTCCGTCCAGACCAGCGCGGACAGGTTGGGATGTTCCGCCGTCCCCGCCATCGGCAGCTGCGCAAAGGGACCGGCAGGCAGGAAATGCTCCAGCGCGCGCCCTTCGTGCGGGCGCTCATGCGCCACGGCGCACACGATCCCGCACTGGTGATACGGCAGGCGCGTCACCACGATTCCGGCCTGCGTGCGCAGAGGGCTGCGCCGTCCCTCCGCCGCGACGACCAGGCGCGCCGAAATGGTGCGTCCGCTGCGCGTGGTGATGACCGCGCCCTCGGGCCTGCGCACGACCGTCGCCTCGTCCGGGGCAAGGACCGTAATGCCGGGCGTTGCATGCAGCGAGGCGTTGAGCGCGACACGCAGGGCCCGCGCCTCGATCATGGAACCAAAGGGTTCCGGCGCGTCATCGCGCCCGAATTCAAGGAACAGGGGCGACGGCCGCTGTCCCGGCCGGCCGTCGGTGACGCGGATTTCGCGGATGTCGCACGCGGGCATCGGCAGGCGCGCCCACACGCCTGCCGCCTCCAGCAGGCGGCGCGACCCCGCCGCGATGGCATAGGCACGGCCGTCAAAGGCAGGATGTTCCATCGGCGGCAGGGCGGCACGGTCAATGATGACCACGCGCATCCCCTCCACCGCCAGTCGGCATGCCAGGGTCGCGCCCACGGGGCCCGCCCCCACAATGCAGACATCCGCCTCCATCGCGTCGCCCGGATTGGACGGGGTGGCTGTCATGTGTTCGCTCATCGTCTTCTTCGTCCTGTCAGTGGCCGCCGCATGGGAACCGCCCAGCGCTGTGGCGTGTTCACGGGCAATGCAACGCAGATATGGCATGCAACGTATCAGGTGTCCAAACGCCGCGCGCCGGGCCTTCGCCAGATCCCGGCCGCCAGTTCCCGGCGCAGGAAGGCGACGGCGCGTAATCACGGATGACATGCCTCCTGCACTCGCGGTATAAGAGGCGTGTCATCCGATGCCTGATGACGGTTGCACGGCCCGCAAACACAGGATTGGAGATACGGTGAGATGAAGCTTGTCACTGCCATCATCAAGCCATTCAAGCTCGACGACGTGCGCGAGGCGCTGACCCCGCTCGGGATTCAGGGACTCACCGTCTCCGAGGTCAAGGGATTCGGGCGGCAGAAGGGCCAGACCGAAATCTATCGCGGGGCGGAATACCACGTCAGCTTCCTGCCCAAGATCAAGATAGAGGTCGCGGTATCGGACGACCTTGTCGAACAGACGGTGGAAACCATCGTTCAGGCCGCCCATACCGGCAAGATCGGCGATGGCAAGATTTTCATCATCCCACTTGAAAGCGTGGTGCGCATCCGCACCCGTGAAACCGGCGACAGCGCATTGTAGCGCATGACGCGCGGACCTTATGTATTTCAGTCAAACCGGAGGACCATTTTTTCATGATTTTTTCCCGCCGTCATTACCTGGCCGCTGCCATGGCTGTGGGCCTTCCCGCCGCCCTCGCCTTCTCTCCCGCCACCGGCCATGCCCGTGAAACGTCCAAGGCCTGCCACCAGAAATTCGTGGCCGCCCGCACCGCAGGTACCCTGAACGGACAGACCTACAAGGCGTTCAAGGCCGCGCAGTGCGATGACGCCACCACTCCTGCCGCCGCTGCGGCAGCCCCCGCCGAAGCGGCAAAGCCCCCCGTGGCGGCAGCACCCGCGCCGGCAGCAGCGCCAGCCGCACCCGCCGCCAAGGTCGCGCCGGTTGCGACGAACGCCACCCTGCCCAGCGCCGTTTCCGCGAAATATGCCAAGGAAAGCGCGGGCAAGGCCCGGCTGCACACCTGCCTTGACCAGTATAATGCCAACAAGGCGACCAACGCGAATGGCGGCCTGCGCTGGATCGAGCGTGGGGGTGGGTACTACAGCGTGTGCAATGCCCACCTGAAGGGCTGACACCTGTCCAACCAGCCCCTGCGTGACCCGCATCACCGGCAGGCAGGGGCTGGCATGTCGTGAAGAAGCTTCCCCGCAGGCTTTATGTAAAAAAGCCTGCGGGACTGTTTGAGATAGAAGTTTTTGGGTGTCGCCTTTTTTCAAAAAGGCGACGTCTTCCGAAGCTTTTTGCAAAAAGCTTCACCAAAAACTTTTATGACTTCAGGAATATTATTAGGGACGGCACACGAAAACTTCCGCCGTCTTTCATCCCGTGGGGTGTTTGCTATCGGTCCGGATATTTTCTGGCCGGGGATGCGGGGCCATGCGGTTTCGCCTGCGTCCCGTGCGTGGAATCCTGGGCAAGGACCGCCGGCCTTACGAAGGCCTGTCCTGTGGCATAGGAAATCCAGACCCGATGGAGCGCGAACCAGTCGGAGCCAAGCAGCATTTCCAGTCCCTCGCGCAGGGGGGCCACCGTCATGACGGTATTGCGTTCCAGTTCATGGCCGATCTGCAGGCTGCTGAAGCGATGCCAGTGATAGACATCCTCGTGCCCGTCAATGCCGCTGGTGATCCCGCCGGGGTCGGTTTCAAGCTGTTCCGCGCGGACGCCAAGGCGCGCCGCCACTTCGGGCGAGACAATGCGCGAGCGCGCGCCACTGTCGAGCAGCGCCTTCACCGGCTGTCCGTTGAGGCGCACATCCAGCATGAAGCGGTTTTCCTGCCGCTGCAGGGGGAGCGTATCGTACCATCCGGCCCATGCCGGGGGCTGCGCGCAGGCGACGGAACCCGCATGCACTTCCCACAGGCCCATCTGTCCGTTGGGGACATCCATGTCGAGGTCGAAATGCGATAGCACGTCCCCCCCGATCAGGCCACCCACGGGCGGGGTTATCATGGGCTGTCCGGGCAGTACGCCCACCGGCGCGGACATGGCGCCAAAATCCACCCCGCCGATTCGCAGGTCCGGCACGATGGCGTTGGGCGTTGCATGGACCGTGCCGCCCGTTCCGTGCACCACCGTCTGCTGCGCCGGATCAAGGCCCAGGCGCAGGCGATGCACCATTTCGGGCGTCAAAAGGCCACCATCCGATCCCGTATCCACCAGCAGGCTGAGTTCGCGGCCCGCCACCTCCGCGACAATCGAAAGGTAGCCGCCATCATTGCGCAACGGGATCTGCGCCACATGCCTGCGTGAACATACGCGCCCTTCGTCCTGCGCCCATGCCGGACGCGCGGACACCGCCTGCGTGCCAGACAGCACGGCGGCACACAGCGCGATGCCCCACGACCGGGCGCGGGGTGCAGGGGAACGCGACATCACCATGCCTTACAGGCGGGTGGCGAACGAATCCGTCGCGTCCAGCAGGGCCGAGAGGATTCCGGGTTCGGACATCGCATGCCCCGCCGCGTCAACCAGATGGAACGTGGCTTCGGGCCAGGCGCGATGCAGGTCCCACGCGGTGCGCATGGGCGTGGCGATGTCATAGCGTCCCTGTACGATCACGGCCGGGATATGGCGGATCAGCCCGACATCGCGGATCAGCTGCCCCTCCTCCAGCCATCCGCCATGGACGAAATAATGATTCTCGATCCGTGAAAATGCCGTGGCATAGCGGATATCGGCATGCTGGCTGGCGATATCGGGCATCGGCAGCAGGGTCAGGGTCTCCCCTTCCCACAGGCTCCATGCCAGGGCGGCGCGCGTGCGCTCCTCCCCGTCGGGGCCGGTCAGGCGCCGGTGATAGGCCCCGATCATGTCACCACGTTCCTGGGGCGGGATGGGGGCGATGAAACGTTCCCATTTGTCCGGGAACAGCCATGACGCCCCTTCCTGATAGTACCACTGGACCTCGGCACGGCGCAGGGTGAAAATCCCGCGCAGCACCAGCGCCGTGACCCGGTCGGGATGCGTCTGGGCATAGGCCAGCGCCAGCGTCGATCCCCATGACCCGCCAAACACCATCCATGTCTGCGCGCCCGTCATTTCGCGCAGGCGTTCGATATCGCCGACAAGATGCCATGTCGTGTTGTTTTCAAGCGAGGCATGCGGCTTGGAACGTCCACATCCCCGCTGATCGAACAGCAGGATGCGGTACCGCGACGGGTCGAACATGCGGCGTTGCAGCGCCGAACATCCGCCCCCCGGCCCCCCATGAAGGAATACGACAGGAATCCCGTCGGGATTGCCGCAAAGCTCCCAATAGACCCGGTGGCCATCCCCGGTATCGAGGTATCCATGGTCATAGGGATCAATGGGCGGATAGGGCTGGCGGGGGAGCTGGCTCATGTCTTGAAAAACTCCGTTTTCCTGTGGCGGTAGCCTATATCCGTGCGCGGGGATGCGCACGCGTCCAGACGTCAAGCAGCCGTGATTCATCCGCAAGGGTGTAGCGCTGCGTCGTGGACAGGCTGGCATGACCCAGAAGTTCCTGGATCACGCGCAGATCGGCCCCGCCCTCCATCAGGTGGGTTGCAAATGAATGGCGCAGCGCGTGGGGGGTTGCATGTTCCGGCAGGCCCGCCATGTGCCGCCATGTCCGCATCGCGCGCTGCGCCACGGCGGGCTGCAGGCGACCGCCACGCACGCCGGGAAACAGCGGCGCATCGGGAAACGGTGCGGGATGACGCCGCCGCCATTCCATCAGGCTGCGCCCCACCACCGGCAGGATCGGCACCATGCGTTCCTTGCCCCCCTTGCCCCGGATGCGCAGCACGCCCTCGTCCGCCCCGTCGCCCAGCGCCAGGGCATGGTCAAGGTCCGCGATATCAAGCGACAGTGCCTCCGAAATGCGCAGGCCGCAGCCATACAGCAGCAGGAACAGCGTCCCGTCACGCACGCGTGCCATGGGGGTATGCGCGATTTCGCCCACGCCCTGCGGCACCTCCAGCGCGTCTTCGTGATTCAGGGGGCGGGGCAGGGTCTTTTTCACACGCGGGGCCGCCAGCAGGCCGGGCGCCGGATTGTCCACGCCATGATGCCGCGCGAGGTAGCGGAAAAAGGAACGCAGCGCCGACACCCGGCGTGCGCGCGTGCGCGCGGCGCGGTCGTGGGTCGTAACGCGATGTCCCGGTCGCGGACGCAGGGCCTGGTCATGTTCGAACGCCAGCCATGCCCGCAGGTCGGCAAGGCCGATCCGGTCGAGCGCGGCGATATCCACCTCGCCCCCCAGATGGTTGCCCGCAAACGTGATGAAGCGTTGCAGGTCGCCGCGATATGCCTCGATCGTGCGGGGGGAGGCACGGCGCTCGTCAGCCATCCAGTCCAGAAAACATGCACATGCCTGCGTGGCCATCATGTTGCGTCATCCTCCCCTGCCACGGCCAGCCGTTCCCTTAATCTGCAACCTGTCAGTCCGGCGGCCCGTCACGCCACCACCATGGCGTTCATGTTCCCATGTGCATTCCCACGCAACAGCAGACAAGACATCCGTGCCCCGCGACGCTAGAAAACCGCATGCCGCGCCGCAACCACACGCCTGACCTGATGGAGTCGCAACCGGGTTCGCACGCCCCGTCGCCCACGGCGCGGCGGGTGCGGGTCATGCTGCCCCTGCCTTTCGCGGGCGCACTGGATTACCGCGCGCCGACGGGCCTTGACCTGCGGCCGGGCGATATCGTCAGCGTGCCGCTGGGCCGCCGCACCGAAACGGGCGTGGTCTGGGACATGGAACTGCGCCTGCCACCCGAATTCATACCGCCCCCCATGCCCCCGGTCGCGGCGGGCCGCCTGCGCGCGGTTGGCGGCCGCCTGGACCTGCCACCCATGCCCGCCCCCCTGCGACGCTTCATCGACTGGGTCGCGGCCTATACGCTGTCGCCGCCGGGCATGGTCCTGGCGATGGCCCTGCGGACCAGTACCACGGCCGCCGCCCCGCGCCCGGCGGCGGGGTGGAAGGTGGCCGATGAAATCCCGCCCGGCCTGCGCCTGACGCCCGCACGGCAGAAGGTCCTCGACATCGCGCGGGCCGGCCCCCCCATGTCCACCACCGACCTGGCCACCCGTGCCGGGGTGGGCGCCAGCGTCGTGCGCGGCCTTGCGCAGGCGGGATGCCTGCATGAAGTGGTCCTGCCGGCGCCACGGGCGTTCGCGACGCCGGATCCCGCCCATGCCCCGCCGGTGCTGGAGGGGGAACAGGCCGACGTCGCCCGCGCCCTGCGTGATACGGTGGCGGAAGACCGGTTTTCGATCACGCTGCTCGAAGGGGTGACCGGATCGGGCAAGACGGAAATCTATATGGAGGCCATCGCCGCATGCCTTGAAAAAGGACTGCAGGTGCTTGTGCTGCTGCCAGAAATCGCCCTGTCATCGCAGTGGACGGAACGTTTCGAACGGCGTTTCGGCACCGCGCCCGCGCTGTGGCATTCGGACCTTGGTCCGCGCCTGCGCCGGGTCACGTGGCGCGCCGTAGCCGATGGCGAGGCACACGTGGTGGTGGGCGCGCGGTCCGCCCTGTTCCTGCCGTTCGTGCGCCTTGGCCTCATCATCGTGGACGAGGAACACGAGACCTCCTTCAAGCAGGAAGAAGGCGTCACCTACAACGCCCGCGACATGGCGGTGGTGCGCGCGCGCATGGATAACGCGCCCATCATGCTGGTTTCCGCAACGCCCAGCCTCGAGACACTGGCGAATGTGGGGGCCGGACGTTACCGCCACCTGCGTCTGGGCGCACGACATGGCAATGCCTCCATGCCGCAGGTGCGTACGCTCGACATGCGCGCCAGTCCACCCGAACGCGGGCTGTTCCTGTCGCCTGTGCTGACCGACGCCATTGCGCAGACCATCGGGCGGCAGGAACAGGCGATGCTGTTCCTCAACCGGCGCGGGTACGCGCCGCTGACGCTGTGCCGCACCTGCGGGCACAGGATGCAGTGCCCGAACTGTACCGCGTGGCTGGTGGAACATCGCGCGCGACGCATCCTGACATGCCATCACTGCGGCCATCACGAAGCGATGCCCCCCGCCTGCCCCTCGTGCAATGCCGAAGACAGCCTGACGCCCATCGGCCCCGGCGTCGAACGCATTACGGAGGAAGCGCGCGCAACCTTTCCCGACGCCCGCATCCTTGTGATGGCCAGCGACACGCTGCATGGTCCGGCGGCCACGGCCGAAGCGGTCGACCGCATCGCCCGGCGCGAGGTGGATCTGGTGATCGGCACGCAGATCGTCGCAAAGGGATGGCATTTCCCGCACCTGACGCTGGTGGGGATTGTCGATGCGGATCTCGGCCTTGGGGGTGGCGACCTGCGCGCGGCGGAACGCACGGTGCAGCTGCTGCATCAGGTGGCCGGCCGCGCCGGCCGGGCGGAGGCGCAGGGCCATGTCCTGCTGCAGAGCTATGTCCCGGACCACCCGGTGATGGAGGCCCTCGTCTCCGGTGATTTCGCAAGTTTCATGGAACAGGAAGCCGAACAGCGCAGGCCCGGATTCTGGCCGCCGTTCGGTCGCCTCGTCGCCCTGATCGTCAGCGCCGACACGCCGGAGGCCGCCGACATGACCGCCCGCGCGCTGGGGCACGAGGCCCCGCGCCTTGATGGCGTTCAGGTCCTTGGCCCCGCCCCGGCCCCGCTGGCGATCCTGCGCGGCCGCCATCGCCAGCGCCTTCTGCTGCGCGCGCGGCGCAATATCCCGGTCCAGCCGATCATGCGCGAATGGCTGTCGCGGGTGAAGCCCGAACGCGGCGCGCGGGTGGACGTGGATATCGACCCGATTTCATTCCTGTAGCCGCGCCCCAGGGGGCCGCCTGAAAAGACAGACCGGACAATACCCTGAAATCATAAAAGTTTTTTGGTGAAGCTTTTTGCAAAAAGCTTCGAAAGACGTCGCCTTTTTAAAAAAAGGCGACACCCAAAACTTTTGTTTTTATCAAGCGACTGTTCTTCAGACCGCCAGCTAGCGCGCGTCCGACGCCTGCGTCATCCCCTTGCGCACCAGCCCGTCCACCGGACGCCCCGCCAGCGACAGGGCCACGGCTTCGGCCATGCGGATACCATCGATGCCCGCCGAAAGGATGCCCCCGGCATATCCGGCCCCCTCGCCCGCCGGATAAAGCCCGCGCGTATTGATGCTCTGCCCGTCCGCTCCACGCGGGATACGCAGGGGGGAGGACGTCCGGGTTTCCACCCCGGTCATCACCGCGTCGTTCATCGCGAATTCCGCCAGCTTGCGGTCAAAGGCGGGCAATGCCTCCCGCAGGGCGGTGATCGCAAAATCCGGCAGGCAGGCGGACAGGTCGGTCGGCGTGACACCGGGCCGATAGGATGGCGTGACATCGCCAAGCGAGGTCGAAGGCCGGCCGACAAGGAAATCCCCCACCGTCTGGGCCGGGGCGAAATAACGTCCCCCACCCGCAAGGAACGCCTGACGTTCCCAGTGCCGCTGGAACGCGATCCCCGCCAGCGGACCACCGGGATAATCCACCTGCGGGCTGACCCCCACCACGATCCCGGCATTGGCGTTGCGTTCGGCGCGGGAATACTGGCTCATCCCGTTGGTGACGACCTGCCCTTCCTCCGACGTGGCGGCGACCACGGTGCCACCGGGACACATGCAAAAGGAATAGACCGCCCGGCCGTTGGAAGCATGATGTACCAACCGGTAATCCGCCGCCCCCAGCAACGGGTCTGGCGTACGGGTGCCATAGCGCGCGACATCGATGACCGATTGCGGGTGTTCGATGCGCACGCCGATGGAAAAGGGCTTGGCCTCCATCGCGACGCCGGAGGCATGCAGGCTGGTAAACGTGTCACGGGCGCTGTGACCGATGGCGAGGATGACATGAGTCGATTCGATGACGTCGCCATTGGTCAGGCGCACGCCCTCCACCCGCCGGACGCCGTCATGCGTTGCAACCAGCAGTTCGTCCACATGCGCGCCGAAATGGTATTCACCGCCCAGCGCCTCGATCTCCGCACGGATATGTTCCACCATGGAGACAAGACGGAACGTACCGACATGCGGGTGGGAAATATAGAGGATCTCCTCCGGCGCGCCAGCGCGCACGAACTCCTCCAGCACCTTGCGCCCGTAATGACGCGGATCGCTGACCTGGCTGTACAGCTTTCCGTCGGAAAACGTGCCCGCGCCGCCCTCGCCGAACTGCACGTTGCTTTCGGGATTGAGGATGGATTTGCGCCACAGGGCGAACGTATCGACGGTGCGTTCGCGCACGACCTTGCCCCGTTCGACGATGATGGGGCGCAATCCCATCTGCGCCATGACCAGCGCCGCCATCAGGCCGCATGGCCCCGCCCCGATCACGACGGGACGGCTGTATCCGGGCCGTGACGCAAGGTCCGCCCCATTTTCGATCCCGAAACGGTAGCGCGTATCCGGCGTGGCCGTGATGTTGGGCGCATCCGCATGCGCCGCCAGCACCGCATCCGCGTCGCGCACGCGGCAGTCCACGGTATAGACCAGCATGATCCGCCCACGCCGGCGCGCATCATGCCCACGGCGGAAAATCCGTACCTCCTCCAGCGCGTCCGGGGCGATGCCCAGGCGCGTCACGATGGCCTGTTCCAGTGCCGCGCGGTCATGACCAAGGGGAAGGCGCAGTTCGGTAAGTCTGATCATCGGCAAGGGTCCATTGACAGGATGACGGTCCGGCAGGACATGGGGACAAGATATGGCAAGGGCATATTATGACAGGGGGCATATATGGCAGGGGACAAACATGCGCGCGCCGCATGCAGATCGCCCATTGCCCATATGCGGCGCGCCTGCCATATCATGCCGACCCGGATGGGGCGAGAGTGCCCTGTCGCATTCGGGCATGACATGGCGATGCCGTTCCACGTGCCCGATATG
Source organism: Novacetimonas cocois (assembly GCF_003311635.1). Lineage (GTDB taxonomy): Bacteria > Pseudomonadota > Alphaproteobacteria > Acetobacterales > Acetobacteraceae > Novacetimonas > Novacetimonas cocois. Next base: position 22,879 of record NZ_QEXL01000013.1, read on the forward strand.
GTCCCATCCCCCCGCGAGTTCCCGTTCCGCAGTCCGACCGCTGCCGGGGCAGAGCCTGAGGAAAGACCGTGCCAATGGGCAAGAATCACCACCACGATCCGCATCATGACCACCACCACGATGACGAGTCCGGGGCAGCGGCATGCCAGCATGACCATGACGGGCATGAAGGACACGACCATGCCCACCATGGTTTCGGCCATCACCACGTCCATGCCCCCGCGTCGTACGGACGGGCCTTTGCGCTGGGAATCGGGCTGAACCTTGTCTATGTCATCGCGGAGGCGATCTGGGGCATCGCATCACATGCGCTGGCCCTGCTGGCGGACGCGGGGCACAACCTGTCGGACGTGCTGGCGCTGGGGGCCGCATGGCTTGCGGAAATCCTGTCGCGGCGGTCTCCCACCTCCAATTTCACCTATGGGCTGCGGCGTTCATCCATCCTCGCGGCACTTGGCAACGCCGTCGCCCTGCTTCTGGTGACGGGGGGGATCATCTGGGAATCGGTGCTGCGGCTTATCCATCCCCACCCTGTCGCGGGCATGACGGTCATGGTCGTCGCGGCCATCGGCATTGCCGTCAATGGCCTGACGGCAATGCTGTTCGCCCGCAGCGGCAAGGGGGACCTGAACCTGCGCGCCGCCTTCGTGCACATGGCGTCCGACGCGCTGATGTCGCTGGCGGTCGTGGTGTCGGGCGGGCTTATCCTCATGACCGGATGGCTGCGGATCGACCCGGTGGTCAGCCTGCTTGTGTCGGTTTCCATCGTGGCGGCGACATGGTCCCTGCTGCGCGATTCGCTGGACATGGCGCTGGACCGGGTGCCGCGGTCCATCGACCGCATGATGGTGGAATCCTACCTGCGTGGCCTGCCCGACATCGTCGACCTGCATGACCTGCATATCTGGCCCATCAGCACGACGGAAACCGCGCTGACGGTCCATCTGGTGCGCGACGAACATGCCCCGGCCATGAACAGCCGCATGCTCCATGACATCGCGCGCGAACTTAAGACGCGTTTTGCGATCGTCCACCCCACCCTGCAGATGGAAACCCGTCACGACGCGACGCTGTGCGTCCTTGCGGAGGCGCACAGCGTATGAGCGAAGCCACCACCACCGTCACTGCCGCGCCATCGACGGGCGGCGCGTCACGCAACATGATCGCCTGGGTCACGCTGGGCGTCAGCATCGTCGCACTGGCGATGAAATACGCCGCATGGCGCGCGACCGGCAGCGTGGCGCTGTATTCCGACACGCTGGAGACGATCATCAATGTCGTCGCCGCCGTGACGGGGCTGTGGGCGCTGCATGTCGCAAGCCTGCCGCCGGACGCCAACCATACCTATGGCCATTACAAGGCGGAATACCTGTCAGCCGTCGCCGAAGGGGTGCTGGTGGTCATGACCGCCATCACCATCGGGCACGAGGCATGGAAGGGATGGTTTTCGCCCCACCTTCCGACCAACTCCCTGATGGGTGTCCTCCTCAACGGCGGGGCGGGTGTGCTCAACCTCGCATGGGGGACGGTCATGATGGCGGCGGGACGGCGGCACCAGTCGCCCACCCTGATCGCGGGGGGGCAGCATGTGCTGTCCGACGTGTGGGCATCCGCGGCACTGGTCGCGGGCTTCATCCTGATCCCGCTGACGGGATGGGACCGGCTGGACAGCATCCTGGCGGGACTGATCGCGCTGAACGTCCTGCGCACGGGATGGGACATGATGCGCACGTCCATTTCCGGCCTGATGGACGCGGCACCCGACCCGGAAACGCTGGCACGCATCCGCCAGATCATTTCGGCCACCGCCTCCGGCGCGATCGAGGCGCACGATATCCGCGCGCGCACCGTGGGCGCGATGACCTTCATCGAATTTCACCTTGTCGTCGCAAGCGACATGACGGTCGAAGACGCGCACCAGATCTGTGACCGGATCGAAGAGGCCCTGCGCGGCGATCTGGGCAGCGCGCTCATCAACATTCATGTTGAACCCGAGCGCAAGGCCAAGCATAACGGCGTCGTCGTCCTGCCCTGACGGCCCCGGCCCTGGGGAAATCCCCCCGCCGGCACGACGATGTGATACCGAAACCCTGCGACCGCACGGCGGTTCAGGGTCATTATGACGGCCATTCGCAACACCACCAACCTCATGGGTCCACAAGGGAAATGGGTCCACAGGGGAAACAGATACCCGGCGGGTGGCCCCCGTGCGGATCATCCGCGCCATCAGGCGCCCGACAGACAGTAATGACCGGCGACCTCCACCCTCCTGCCCGTCAGGATGGTTCCGGTTCCACGCATGACCTGAAAGCCCTGACCGGCGATGAAACCTGACCTTACCCCCGCCCGCAGGCGTCACCTGCGGCGTTCCGCACGGATCACCACGGAACAGTGGCGACGCAAACTGGCGTGCTGGAGCGCTGCCGTCATGGTGGGGATGGTGGCGGTCGGATTCGCCCTTGCCGCAGATACGGCGGCCAGCATCCGCACCCACCTGATCGCATGGAACCCGTGGATCATGCTGGTTGTCACCCCCGGCGGGCTGGCGCTGTCGTCATGGCTGACGCGGACATGGTTCCGGGGCGCGCAGGGCAGCGGCATCCCCCAGACCATCGCCACGCTGAACCTGACGAATTTCGCCGTCGTGGACCGGCTGCTGACGCTGCGCGTGGCGTTTGGCAAGATCGCGCTGACGACGCTCGGCCTGCTGGCGGGGGCGTCGATCGGGCGCGAAGGCCCCACGGTGCAGGTCGGCGCGGCCATCATGCATACCTGCGGGCGGTGGCTGAACCTGTCGACCGTCAGCATGCGCCGCGGCCTGATCCTTGCGGGTGGGGCATCCGGCGTGGCGGCCGCATTCAACACGCCGCTGGCGGGCATCGTCTTCGCCATCGAGGAGCTGAGCCATTCGTTCGAGCAGCGCACCAGCGGCACCATGCTGACCGGGGTGATCCTGTCGGGCGTGACCGCCATCGCGCTGGTGGGCAACTATACCTATTTCGGGCATACCGACGTCAGCGTGCCCATCGGCATAAGCTGGATCGCGGTGCTGACGTGCGGGATCCTCGGCGGTGTGGGCGGCGGGGTGTTTTCCGCCATCCTGATCCGCGCCACGGCGGGACTGCCCGGTGCGCTGGGACGTTTTGCCAAGGGGCATCCCGTCGCCTTCGCCGCCGCATGCGGGCTGGCGCTGGCGATCTTGGGCATCGCGTCAGGCGGCATCACCTATGGCACGGGGTACTATCAGGCGCGCTCCGTCATCGACGGGCAGGCGCATTATCCCGCGTCCTTCTTCATCCTGAAGTTCATCGCCACCATCATTTCCTACTGCTCCGGCATACCGGGGGGGCTGTTCGCGCCCTCGCTTGCCATCGGGGCCGGATTTGGCGGCTGGGTGGCGCAGTTCCTGCCCCACACCACGCCCGGCGCGGTCGTCCTGCTGGGCATGGTCGGGTATTTTTCGGCGGTGGTGCAGTCCCCGCTGACCGCGTCGGTCATCGTGATGGAAATGTGCGACAATCAGGAGGTGACGCTGGCGCTGCTGGCCACATCCTTCCTCGCCTATGGCGTGTCGCGCATGATCTGCCACCACTCGCTCTACAGCGCGCTGGCGGAATCCTTCCTTGGTGGCGTGGCGAAACAGCAGCCGCCTGCCCCGCCACGCAGGCCCGCCACCACGAATCCGGGCATTGATGTCCCGCCCGTTCAGCAGGCGGAAATCCGGCGGTAATACTCAAGCCAGCGCCGCGTTACCGCAGCGCGGGTATAGCCGGCCTCGTAATCCGCGTATCCCCCGGCGATGATGCGCGCGCGAAGGGATGCGTCGTCAAGGACGGCGCGCAGGGCATGACGCAGCGCCCCGACATCGTCGATCGGCACCAGCATGCCATTTTCGCCATCGCGCACATGCGCGCGCGGCCCGGCGCTGGCGCATGCGACCAGCGGCGCGCGCGCCGACCAAGCATCAAGGATCACCGTCCCGAACGGTTCATAGCGGGAGGGCAGGACGCACACATCCGCCGCCGCCAGCAGCGCGCCGCGATCCGTCCGCCACCCAAGGAAGCGGACACGCGATTCCACCCCCAGCCGCCGCGCCAGTTCCCCCAGCGCGTCGCGCAGCGGGCCCGTCCCGGCCATCCACAGGTAACAGTCCGGCAGGTCACGCAGGGCATGCAGCAGGGTTTCCAGTCCCTTGGCCTCATGCAGGCGCGACAGGGTCAGCAGCACGCGCGCGGCTGCCGGCGTATCCAGCGTCCGGCGTGACAGCGGGGCCGCGACCTGCACCGAGGGGAAGGTCGGGATATAGGCGACATGATCGTCCGCGATCCCGCGCGCACGCATCGACTGCGCCATGTCGGGGGTACATCCCACGAACCAGCGGCAGTGCGAAAATGCGCGCAGGTCCTTGTAATTACCGAACCAGCCGATGACCTGCGCCGCAGCACCCGCGTCGCGCGGGGTCAGTTCGGCGGCGCGACGCAGCCAGCAATGCACGATATCGGGCCGGTACCGCGCGATCACCCCGCCCATGCGGCGACGCTGCATCAGGGCAAGGGGCGGGCGCATGACATCGGTGATGACATCCACCCCTGCCGCACGCAGTTCGCGCACGCGCGGCGCGTCGGGACGCATCACCACGCACTGCGCCAGCCCGGCCTGCTGCAGGCTGAGGATCACGTCCGTGGAATACAGCTCCGCCCCGCCGTTTCCCCGGCCCGCCATGACATGCAGGACACGCACGGGGGGGACCACCGCGCCCGTGGCGTCGTCCGTGCGTGCCATGTCGTTCAACGCGCGGACAGGTCCACGATCGCGATGCGTCCTTCCTCCGTCCCGAAGGCAAGGGCGCAGCCATCGTCGCTGAAGGCCAGCGCGGAAATGGGGCCGCCACCCGCCGTGCAGACCGGCAGGATCTTCTGCGCCGTGGTATCGGCCAGCAGCACGGTCCCGTCGGCAAAGCCCGCCGCGACGATATCATGGACGGGATGGGTCGCCACGCGGGTGCAGATCACGCCCGGCACGCCACCCAGTTCCGCCGGCGCCTTGCCCATCGGACCGCCGCCAAAGAACGGCCACATCACCACGACATCCGCGCCACCGGTCACAAGCCATTTGCCATTGCGGGTAAAGGCCATCGACGCCACCTTGGCGGGATAGCCGCTCATGCGCATGTTGTGCCCGTCCGACAGCCGCCATCCGTGCAGTTCGGATTCCTGCATCGATGTCACCAGCGCCTCGCCCTCGGGGTGGATGACGACGCCGATATGGCTGCCCTTCCATTCCAGCTGTCGCGGCGTATCGACCTTTGCATGGACGAACCACATCGTCGCGCCATTGTAATGCGACGCGGCAATGCGCTTGCCCTTCACGTCAAAGGTGATGCCGCTGACGGTGGAGGGATGGTCCAGCGTCTTGAGCGTCGTTTCCCCCGACGCATCGCGCAGTTCCACCTGCCGGCCCGCGACAAAGGCGATCACGCCACCCTTTGTCGCGTCCTTCGGGTTGGCCCATGTCGCGACATGCTCGACCCAGCGGCGTCCCCGCACCAGTTCGCTGACCGTCCCGTCGGCGGCGATGCGGCGCAGGGTGTTGTCGTCCCCGCCCGTCAGGAATCCCCCCGGCGCGGCATCCGCCGCCACGGAAAGGACCGCGCCGTCATGGACGGTCGTCACCTGCCACGCATCGGCCTGTCCCCAGTCGGCGCGCGGGGCGACGATGATGTCCCCTTCCCCCGTCGCAAAGGCGACCTGCTGGCTGTCGCGCGAAATGGCGCAGCCGGTCACGTGGGCGTCCAGCGTGCGGGTCGCGCCGCGCCGTTCCAGAAGGGAGACGGGCGCGGCCTCATTCATCCGGTCACTCATTTCGCACGGCAGCTTTCAAATCCGCGACGCAGTTGCGGACGGTTGAGGTTGCGTCCGATGAACACCAGACGGGATTCCGGCTTCTCATCCTTTTTCCATGGTCCGATGAAACCGCCATCGGCCATCATATGCACCGCCTGGAACGCGAACCTCTGGGATTCCCCGGCATAGTTCAGGATGCCCTTGGCACGCAGGATATCCGCACCCTTCTCCTGAAGCAGCGCGCCGATCCATGCCTGGAACTTCGCCCCGTCAAGCGGCTCTTCCACCACGAAGGACATCGAGGTCACATCCTCCTCGTGATGGTGTTCGGTCTCCTCCAGGAAACGCGGCGCCTGCTGGAGCGCGCGCTGCAGGTCGAAGCCCCCCTGGTCCAGCACGTCGCTGAGCGGGACATCGCCGCGCTGCGCGCGATGCAGGCGGGCCACGCCGTTGATCGCGCGGATACGCGATTCGATGGTCGCCAGCGCCACTTCGTCCACAAGGTCGGTCTTGTTGAGGATAATGACATCGGCAAAGGCGATCTGGTTCACCGCCTCCGGGCTTTCATTGAGCGTCTGGAGCACGTTATAGGCATCGACCACGGTCACGACCGCATCCAGCCGCGTCTTGCCGCGCACGTCCTCGTCAACGAAAAAGGTCTGCGCGACGGGGGCGGGATCGGCAAGGCCGGTCGTCTCCACGATGATGCCGTCGAACTTGCCCCGCCGCTTCATCAGGTTGCCAAGGATGCGGATCAGGTCGCCGCGTACGGTGCAGCAGATGCAGCCGTTGTTCATTTCGAACACTTCCTCGTCCGCATCGACGACGAGGTCGTTATCCACGCCCAGTTCCCCGAATTCGTTGACCACGACCGCGTATTTGCGGCCATGTTCGGCGGTCAGGATGTGATTGAGCAGCGTCGTCTTTCCCGCGCCCAGAAATCCGGTCAGGACCGTGACCGGCACAAGCCGGTCGGTATCCGGCGATGCCTGCGTGGCGTCCGACATGGTGTACTCCATCAGTCTGCGTAATTGTAATTCCTGCATATAGGCATACGGGGGCGCCTGTCACATACCCCCCCATGCAACAGGGTCATGCACGCGGCCCCAGACACGCGGCACGGACCTGCCAGCGGATGGCCCGCGTCCGTGAAAGGTCGTACCGCCGCGCCTGTTCGCGCCCCCGCGCCGACAGCGCCGCCCGCGCGGGGGACGAGGCCATGAGATCGGACATCGCCCGTGCCAGCCCCTCCACCGGGGTGGGGGACACCAGCAGTCCGCCATCGCCCACCAGTCGCGCCAGCGCGCCATTGGGCGAGGCGATCAGGGCCGTTCCCGCCGCCATTGCCTCAAGCGCGCTGACGCCAAACGGTTCTGCCCAGCGGACGGGCATGACCATGATCGCCGCGCGTCCCATGGCCGCCAGCACGTCGGCATGGGGGCGGTATCCCAACATCTCCACGCCCGCCGCCTCGGCCTGCGGGCGAAGGGCGGCGATGAACGGGGTTTCATCGGCACCGGCGAAAAAACGGTCCGCACCATACATCACGGCGCGCCAGCCGGGACAGGCATGGCGCGCCATTGCCCATGCCTGCACGAACAGGTCCGCCCCCTTGTCCGCCACGACCCGCCCGGCGAACATGACCACGCGCTCACGCCCTGAATCCGGCAGGCAGGTCGCGGGCACGGTGGTCCCGTTGGGGGAAAAGGCGACATCCCCGGCGCAGTGCGGGGGCAGCCCCTCCAGAAAACGTTCCCGCAGCCAGTGGGACACGGCGGCAACGCGCACGCGACGCAGCAGGGCATGCCGCGCACGGGGCGTGCGCGCGAAACGCATCCCCTGCGGATCGTTATGCAGCACCAGCAGGATCGGGACGGAGGGAAAACGCCGCCCGAGGAACAGGGCCATGTCGGGACGGTTATGCACCTCGATCAGATCAGGTGACGCCGCATGACGCCTGATGGCGCGCGCGACGGCATGGGCATACCGCCACAATGTGCTGCCCGGTGGCCATATCCCGATCGGGGCAGGCACGAAATGTCCCCCCGGCAGGGGCGTTCCCGTTATCGGGACGCCCACGATCACGTCATCCGGCCTCGCCATGGCCGTGACCTGAAGGCCGATCGCGCCCGTAGCGTCGGTGGCATATCCCTCGCGCCGGGGGAGTACCGTCACGACCTTCATGGTTTTGGCCGATGGCACGAAGAATGTTCCGAAAGTCGCCCGCAACACACTGCCTTTTGGGAAAAAGGCAGCATATGGAAATTTTCGTTGTTTTTTATCAAAGGGTTATTTTCAGGTCAGATCCGGAACGCGCCTCAGGGAATATCCTCGAACCGGGCGTTGCGCCATTCCTTCGGCTCCGCCAGCGCATCCTGGTACCACTGATCCACCAGCGGGTGCGCCCGCACCGCCTTCATGTAGGCCACCGATTCCGGGGAAGGCATGACATCATAGGACAGGAAGCGCGAGACGATGGGCGCGAACATCACATCCGCCAGCGTGAATTGCGGGCCGAACAGGAACGCGCCGTCCTGTCCGAAATCAAGGCGCGCCTCCGTCCAGATGGCGTCGATGCGCGCGATATCGGCATCGATATCATCCGTCGTCCCGTTCGCCAGCGGCCTTGCGTTGCGCCCCACGTTCATCGGCATGGCCGCGCGCAATGCCCGGAACCCGGCATGCATTTCCGCCGCGATGCTGCGGGCAAAGGCACGGGGACGCGGGGATGCGGGCCACAGGGACGGCACATGATCGGCGCAGTATTCGCAGATCGCGATGCTTTCCCATACCGCAACGCCCCGATGTTCCAGATAGGGCACCTTGCCACTGGGGGAAATCGTCTTGATGGCGGACGTGCTGCCATCATTGGACAGGGGAATGACGACCTCCTCCACATCCAGCCCCGCCAGCCGCACCGCAAGCCAGCCCCGCAGCGACCACGAGGAATAGCGCCGCGTTCCGATGACCAGTGATCCTTCAGACATGCCTTCGCCCTTTCGTGCCGGTCAGACCGTCAGGCCGCGGGATCATGGCGACAGATAAATCCCCCGCCCAGCACCCGCGTCCCGTCATACATCACACAGGCCTGCCCGGGGGCAGGCACCGCCGCTTCGTCAAGGAGGACCGATGCCCCGCCGTCTGGCGCGCGCCAGACGGTCGCGGGCCGCACGGCCTCACGCGCGCGGATCTGCACCCCGCAGCGCAGCCCCTCCGCCGGCGCGTCAACCAGCCAGTTCATGTCCCGCAGGCGCAGTTCGCGCGTAACGCCCTGCGTGCGCGGCCCGATGACCACGCGGCGGCGGGCGGGTTCGATCCCCACCACCATCTGGCGTTCGCCGCCATGCATCGTCGCATCGCCCAGCCGGCGGCTTTGCCCCACGGTGTAACGCGCGACGCCTTCGTGCGCGCCGACCACGTTGCCGCGCAGATCCACGATCTCTCCCCCGCCGCCAGTCTCCGGACGCAGCTTTTCCACCAGCGCGGCATAGGAACCATCGGGGACAAAGCACAGGTCCTGGCTGTCGGGCTTTCCCGCCACCGCAAGGCCGAACTGCTCGGCCTGCGCGCGCACGGCATCCTTGTCCGGCATGTCGCCAAGCGGAAAGCGCAGGAAGCCGAGCTGCTGGAGCGTGGTGGCGAACAGGAACCATGACTGGTCCCGCGTCCGGTCCACCGGGCGGTGCAGTTCCACGCCATCAGGCCCTTCGATACGGCGCACGTAATGGCCGGTGGCCATCGCATCGACGCCAAGGTCGCGCGCCATGCCCAGAAGGTCGGTGAATTTCACGCCCTGATTGCACGCAACGCACGGAACCGGCGTTTCACCCCCGGCATAGGCATCGGCGAATTTTTCGATCACGCTGTCGCGGAAACGCCGTTCGGCGTCGATGACATAATGCGCGATCCCGAGACGGTCGGCCACGCGCCGCGCGTCATGGATGTCGCGCCCGGCGCAGCATGCCCCCTTGCGCGCGCTTTCACGCGAATCATAAAGCTGCAGGGTCGCCCCCACCACGTCATGTCCCTCCGCAACAAGGCGGGCGGCGACAACCGAACTGTCCACCCCGCCGGACATGGCGACCAGGATACGCATGGGTCTGCTATACTTTCAGATCAGGGAACGATAACCGGGCCTTCCTGCCTATCGAAGGCAGGGACCCGACGTCAAAGGAATTATCAGCCCGCCCGCGTCAGGATGTGTGCGGCAGGCGCACCACGAGGCCATCGAGCGCCTCGGTCATCACGATCTGGCAGCCAAGGCGCGAGGTCTTTTCAAGACCGAAGGCAAGATCGAGCATGTCTTCCTCATCCTCGGTCGGGGGCGTCAGCTTGTCCGCCCACTGCGGATCGACAACGACATGGCATGTCGCGCACGCCAGCGATCCCTCGCACGCGCCTTCGAGGTCAATTCCGTTCTTGTGCGCGATTTCCAGCACCGACAGCCCGATGGGGGCCGCGACCTCGCGCCGGGTGCCATCACGTTCGACAAAAACAATATGCGCCATCATTCCATCCTGAACACAGTTCCATGCCCGGACATCCCTGCCGGGCTGCTCTTCCCCGCGCTACGTGTCCCCTGCCGCCGCGCGGCACAGGATCGCCGCCGCACGATCCACATCGGCGCGTGAGGTATAGCGTCCCACCGCCAGACGCAAGCTTCGCGCGGCCTGCGCCGCGTCCAGCCCCATCGCCGTCAGGACATAGGAAGGCACCAGCTGCGCCGAAGAACACGCCGAACCGGTGGACACACACAGTTCGGGCGCGCGGGCCATGATATCAAGGGCGATGGCGTTGGCAAAACGCAGGTTCAGGTTGGACGCAAGGCGGTGTTCCATGCTGCCGTTGACCGCCAGCCCCGGACATCCGGCCTGCAGGAGGTGGAGCAGGCGGTCACGCAGCATGCGCATGCGCGCGCCGTCGGCCGTCATTTCCTGCATCGCGATGTGGCATGCCGCGCCAAAGCCGATCAGCAGCGGCGCGGGCAGCGTGCCCGACCGCAGGCCCCGTTCCTGCCCGCCGCCCGAAAACAGCGGCGTCAGGCGCACGCGCGGGCGACGGCGCACGAACAGCGCCCCCACCCCTTTTGGCCCGTACATCTTGTGCGCGGAGACCGAGGCAAGGTCGAGCCCGCCCACGTCCAGCGCGATCTTGCCCGCCGCCTGTGCAAGGTCGCTGTGCAGCAGCGCGCCCGCCCGGCGCACCAGTGGCGCAAGGGCGGGCAGGTCATGGATGACGCCCGTTTCGTTGTTCGCCGCCATGATGCTGACCAGCAGGGTCGGCACCTCCAGCGCGCGATGCAGCGTATCTGGATCAAGCCGCCCGTCCGCCCCGACAGGCAGGATGACAGGCTCGCACCCTTCGGCGGCAAGGTCGCGGACGGATTCCAGCACGCATTTATGTTCGGTGGCGACGGTGATGACGCGGCGGCGGGTCGTGCCCATGGACAGCAGGTGGCGCACCGCCCCCTTGATGGCGAGGTTGTTGGCCTCCGTCGCGCCGGAGGTAAACACGATTTCCCGCGCTTCGGCGCCCAGCAGGGCGGCAACCCGCGCACGAGCGATTTCCACGGCGGCCTGCACGCGCCGGCCGGCCGCGTGATCGGCGCTGTGGGGGTTGGCGAACTGCAGCGTGAACCACGGCAGCATCTCCTCCATCACGCGGGGATCGCAGGGCGTCGTCGCCTGGTAATCGAGGTAGATTTCCCCGTCCGGCAATGGCGTATGCGGTGGCGTATCAAGCATTGTCATCCCTCATCCCGCCACGCCGCGCGACCGGAACGTCCCGATGGCCGGGGATTGTGGTGGCGGGTATCATCATGACCACATGTGGGAACGCGACACGCCTCCATCTAGCCCCCCGCGCGGGCGGGAAGGCGCGCGGCCATGTCGACATAGGCGGTCATGAACGCCCCCACCTGTTCCGCCGTGACGGACCAGGGCAGGGACACGCGGATGGCGCATCCGGCCAGATCGTCCATGCCCATCGCAACCAGGACATGCGAACGCGCCACCTTGCCCGAAGAGCAGGCCGACCCGGCGGAGACGCAGAATCCCGCCATATCCAGCGCGATCAGCTGCGTCTGCGCCCGCCTGTGGGGCAGGATGAGGCACGTGGTGTTGGACAGTCGCGGCACGTCACCGGAACATACCACCGCGCCACAGCTGCGCGCCATCCGGTCGATATCGTCGCGCCATCCCGCCATGCGGGCCTGATACGCCGGATCGGCACAATCGCGCCGCGCCGCCACCAGGGCGGCCGCCATGCCCGCGATGGCCGGAAGGGCGGGCGTGCCGCCACGCCGCCCCTGTTCCTGCCCCCCGCCGGCGAGCATCGGCGGCAGGGCGAAAAAGCGTTCGCCCGCCAGCACAAGCGCCCCGGCCCCTTTCGGACCGCCGAATTTATGGGCGGAGACGGCCATGCTGTCCGCCCCCAGATCGCGCAGGTCCACCGCCATGCGTCCCGCCGCCTGCACCGCGTCCACATGCAGGCACGCGCCATGATCGCGACACAGGCGCGCAATCTCCGCAACGGGCTGGATCGCCCCCGTCTCATTATTCGCCAGCATCACGCACACCAGCGGCGCCTCCCCCGATGTGCGCGCCAGCATGGCCGCCAGCGCGTCGGTGCGGATGACGCCGCGCCCGTCGACGGGAATGACCTGTCCGCCGCGCACGCCTGCGGCCATGCGCACGGCATCATGTTCCGTCGCGCCATACAGGATCGGCCGTCCCTGGCCCAGCGCATCGACCGCCAGCACGTTCGCCTCCGTCCCGCCGGAGGTCATGACGCAGTTTTCCGCCGTGGCGCCGAAAATGGCCGCCATTTCCTCACGCGCGGTTTCCATGATCGCGCGCGCCGCGCGTCCGGCACGGTGAACCGATGACGGGTTGCCACAGACCCGCGCCGCCGCCGTCATCGCCTCCAGCGCCTCCGGACGGAGCGGTTCGGATGCGTTGGCATCCAGATAGTAGAAATCACCCGCGCCGCCGTTCATTTCAATCCCCGATCCATATGTCGCCAGCAATACCACGACATTACTTTGTGGTTTAAGTTTACGATTTATCTGGCAATTTGTGAATTGGCCTCGCTATAAGCTGCGCATCCGACCTGGCGGCAGGGCCGCGCAGGGCCGAATGAGACGTGACACTGGCAGTCGTACATTGGCAGCCGCGTCCCCGTACACGATCGCAATAGCGGAGCGTAGATCATGAGGCAGCATCCATGCAGGCAGTCCGTGCCGGCCCTTCATCCGCCGGACCTGACGGCATGCGCATGACGCCCATACCTGCCGCAAATGCAATGCTTACCCGACAAAGAAACATTTTTAATCACTAGGCCACGTCAGCATTATCGGGCCCAATCGGTATATATCCGGGTCCGCACACAGTCATCATGGCATCCGGCACGGCCGGATGCGGATATTCGTTTTGGATTTACTGGCGCCATTGTGGCTGACATCACGGCCGCGTGGCGTCCCCTAGGGTGGTTTTGCCGCCCGTGGGGGTAATTGAACAGCCGCCTGTCCGATGCGGGGCATCGTTATCGGAAGGAATGAAACGCCAACCGCCCCGGTGCCATGCCATCAGGCCACCGGGCAACCATATGCGGGATCTTATATGCCTGAGGTCATGTTCGCCGGCCCTGACGGCCGCCTGGAAGGACGCTACCATCATTCAAGCGAGCCGAATGCTCCGCTTGCGCTGATCCTTCATCCGCACCCGCTGCACGGCGGCACCATGAACAACCGCATCACCTATGCGATGTATCGCGAATTCGAAAAGATGGGCTTTTCGGTCATGCGCTACAACTCGCGCGGGGTGGGTCGCTCTCAGGGGCGCTATGACGGGGGAATCGGCGAAATCTCCGACGCCGCCGCCGCCCTCGACTGGATGCAGATGGTCAACCCGAACGCGCGCGGCCTGTGGATCGCGGGATATTCCTTCGGCGCGTTCGTGGGCATGCAGCTGCTGATGCGCCGCCCCGAAATCACCGGCTGGATCAGTGTCGCCCCGCCCGCCAACCATTACGATTTCGGCTTCCTCGCCCCGTGTCCCTGCGGGGGCCTGATGATCGCGGGCGATGCCGACGAACTGGTCCCCGAACCCGCCGTGCACAAGCTGGTGGACAAGCTGAACACCCAGAAGGGGGTCGAGGTCGATTACCGCATCTTCAAGGGCGCCGACCATATCTTTGCCAACCATGCCGATGAGGTCGCGGCCGCGCTGGAAGATCACGTCAGCACCGTAATGAACCGCCACGCGCTGGCCCTGGCCGCGGACTGAACCTGCACCGCGCCGCACGTTGGCCGCGCCTGTTTCCAGTGGGCCTGCACCCTGTGGTCCGCCGGCATGTCGCGTCATGGCATGTCCCTGCTGGGCCTGTCCGGTCACAAAACCGGACAGGCGGTAATGTCGCCCGTTATATCCCTGCCCTGCCGAACGCATGAAACGCGCCCCAGTTTCATCGGCCACGGTTTCATCACGGGGCGCGACCGTGCTAGACCCCGTCGCATATCCGCCGTCGCGGATCGGTGACAACCCGCAGATACAGTAGAGATCATGCCCAAAAGCGAATTCCTCCGCGAGGCCGAGGCACGTGGCTTCATCTTCCAGTGCACCGACATGGAGGCGCTTGACGCGGCCATGCAGGCCGGGCCGGTCGCAGGGTATATCGGGTTCGATCCCACCGCGGACAGCCTGCATGTCGGCAGCCTGATCCAGATCATGATGCTGCGGCTCCTGCAAAAGCATGGACACCGTCCTGTTGCCCTGCTGGGGGGCGGAACGGCGCGGATCGGGGATCCCTCCTTCCGTGAGGAAGCGCGCCAGCTCATGACGGCGGAAACGATCGCGCACAACCTGCGCGGGATCGAGGGATGCCTGCGGCAGTTCCTGTCCTTTGACGCCACCGCCGACGGGGCCATGCTGGCGAACAATGCCGACTGGCTGGACCGGCTTTCCTATATCGACCTGCTGCGTGACGTGGGCGTCCATTTCTCGGTCAACCGGATGCTGTCATTCGATTCGGTCCGCAGCCGGCTGGAGCGCGAGCAGGGGCTGACCTTCCTCGAATTCAACTACTCCATCCTGCAGTCCTATGACTTTCGCGAACTCAATGCGCGTCATGGCGTGACGCTGCAGATGGGGGGATCGGACCAGTGGGGCAACATCGTCTCGGGCATCGACCTCGTGCGCCGGATGAACCAGCAGCAGGTGTTCGGCCTGACGACCCCGCTGCTGACCACCAGTTCGGGCGCCAAGATGGGCAAGTCCGCGCGCGGGGCGGTCTGGCTGTCGGCGGCACGCCTGCCGGTGTTCGAATACTGGCAGTTCTGGCGCAATACGGAGGATGCGGATGTCGGGCGTTTCCTGCGCCTGTTCACCGACCTGCCGATCGAGGAATGCGATCGCCTTGCCGCCCTGCCCGGCGCGGGCATCAACGAGGCGAAAAAGGTCCTCGCCACCGAGGCGACGGCGCTGTGCCACGGTCGCGCGGCGGCGCAGGAAGCGGCCGAAGCCGCGCGCCGCACGTTCGAGGAAGGCGCGCTGAGCGCCGATGCGCTGCCCACCATCACCCTTCCGGCCGCCACCCTGCGTGAAGGAATCGCGGCGTTCCGCCTGTTCGCGGACAGCGGCCTTGTCGCCAGCAATGGCGAGGCACGACGCCTGATCCGTGGGGGTGGCGCACGCCTCAACGACGAGGTCATCACGGACGAGGGTCGCGTGATCGGCGAAGGCGACCTGCATGACGGCGTCCTCAAGCTGTCGTCGGGCAGGAAAAAGCACATTCTCGTCCGTCCGGCCTGAACGGCGGCACCGGACAACGGATGAGGCGTCCCCCTTCCGCCCGCAGGCCAGGGCCGGGTGTAACTGGCGGCGTGGATGGATGGCAGGCGGACCTGTTTGGATCGCCCGCGCCATCGCAAACTGAAACGCCTGCGCCACCTGCGCTGCCCGATCCGGCACGTCCCCTTCCCGCCGTGGCGCCGGATCTGTGGGCGCGGCTGTCGCGTTCAAAATTCCGTGCCCGATTCCATCTCGATGACAGGGACCGGACCTATCTGCGCCGGCAGGGGCTGCAGGCCGTTTCCCGCCATGCCACGGAATTCATCGCGACCCGGCTTGCCCCCGCCCACCCGCACAAGGACGGACGGCAGACACCTTGGCGGGGCCATCCGGTTTTCGTGGCGCAGCACGCCACGGGCACCTGCTGCAGGGGCTGTATCGAGAAATGGCATGGATTTACCAGGGGGCATGACCTGCAACCGGCGCAGCAGGACTATATCCTCGCGGTCATCCGCGGCTGGCTGATGCGCGAGGACCCGGCCTGCGCCCCGACCGATGCTTCGCCCGCTACGGACGCAGGTCCATCGCAGGCATAGGGACGGGCCGCACGCTGGCCCATACCGTTCCGTCCTCGACCCATGCGACATAGGGGCGCGGCAACGGATTCGCCGTCTCCATCCGGCCACCGGGCGCATCCACGTCGCCCTGCACGCCGAATGTCCACATATGCAGCGGACAGACCAGCCGGTCATACATCACATATCCACTCGACAGCCGCGCATTGCCATGGGGACAGCGATCGTCGAACACGCATGGCCGTCCGTCCTGTGTCGTCCATACCACCAGCGCGCGACCCTGCGTCACGACGCGCTGTGGGCGTTCGCGCGCGGCGTCAAGCGCGCAGAGCCTGACGGCATCGCCGGGCGCGTCCGGGGCGCCTGTCATTTCCATCGCCTTCGCATCCTTCTCCACGATAAGGTATGATTTTACGCAACCCTGGAATGTCGTCTATCGTATCGTGACTGACTTCTTGCCATGGACCGGGACGGTTCCATCCGGTCCGCCCCCTTCCACCGTCATCAACAGGATGAACCCACGCATGCCCGCAGCACCCAACCACGCAGAACTCCTGGACCGGCTTGGCGAGGTTGCGGTCCGGGTCGGGCTGAACATCGCCCATGGCCAGCAACTGCTGATTACCGCCCCGCTGGAGGCCGTGCCGCTGGTCCGGCGCATCACCGAACATGCCTATCGCGCCGGGGCGTCGCTGGTCAGCACCTTCTACACCGACGACGAAACCACGCTGGCGCGTTTCCGCCATGCGCCGGACGATACCTTCGACACGGCGGCGAAATGGCTGCATGACGGGATGGCCGATGCCTATCGCAATGGCGCGGCGCGTCTGGCGATTACCGGCGGGAATCCCATCCTGCTGGCGCGCGAAAACCATGAACGCGTCGCCCGTGCCTCCCGCGCGAATTCGCTGGCGGGTCGCGCGTCGATGGAACTGATCACGAATTTCGCCATCAACTGGAACATCGTCGCCTGCGCCACCCCCGCATGGGCCCAGCAGGTCTTTCCCGACCTTCCGGCCGATCAGTCGCTGACGCGGCTGTGGGATGCCATCTTTGCCGCATCGCGCGTCACCGCCGACGATCCCGTGGCCGAATGGGCGCGGCATAACGAAACCCTGCACCGCCGGGCCGCGTGGCTGAATGAACGCCGTTTCGCGGCGCTGCATTTCCGGGGGCCGGATACGGACCTTACGGTGGGACTGGCGGATGGCCATGCTTGGGCGGGCGGGTCGGAACCCGCGCGCAACGGCATCGTGTGCAATCCCAACATCCCGACGGAGGAGGTCTTTACCACCCCGCACGCCCGTCGCGTCAACGGCACGGTCCGCGCGACCAAGCCCCTGTTCCATCAGGGAACGCTGATCGATGATATCGCCGTCCGTTTCGAGGAAGGCCGCATCGTGGAGGCCAGCGCCAGCGCCGGGCAGGAGGTGCTGACGCGCATACTCGATACCGATGAAGGCGCGCGCCGCCTGGGCGAGGTCGCGCTGGTTCCCGCGTCGTCCCCCATTTCCAGCAGCGGCATCCTGTTTCGCAACACGCTGTTCGATGAAAATGCGGCCAGCCATATCGCGCTGGGACAGTCCTATACCAAATGCATGCTCGACACCGACAGCCTGACAGAAGCGCAGCTGAGCGAGCGCGGCGCGAATTCCAGCTTCATCCATATCGACTGGATGATCGGATCAAACCGGATCGACGTGGATGCCATCACCCATGACGGCACCCGCGAATCGTTGATGAAACAGGGGGAATGGACCAGCCAGCCATGACGTTCCGCACATACATCCTTGCCGCCGCCCTTGCGGTGGCCCTGCCTGCGCTGCCTGTGATGGCAGCCCCCGCACCCGCCGCACCGGCACAGCCCGCGCCCGACCCGAAGGCGACGATGGCGCATGACATCAATGCCGCCGCGCAGTACCGCCTGCCTGACAATTTCTTTGCGATCATGATTCCGACCATCAAGGAGATCAAGGCGCGCAACGTTCCCCCGCCGGACACCAGCAACCTGTCCCTGTCGCAGACCATCGAACGCACGGCACAGACGGAACGCCTGATGCCAATCCTGCGCGATCATGGGCTGAGCGCTTCGGATTTCGTCATGGGCATCACGACATTCGGCATGACGACCGCCCTGATGCACCAGCAGGCCCCCAAGGGCGCGCCCGCGCTGAACCCCGCGAACGTGAAGCTGATCAACGCCCACCCGCAGGAAACCCAGGCCCTGATTCAGGAAATGGGCGGCGAACTCTCCCAGCCCTGACGTCCATCGCCCGCATCGCGCGTCAACAGGGCGGCCGTGCGGGCGATCACCCTTTCCTGTGAAAACAGTTCCAGCGCGCGCTGACGCCCCGCATCCCCCATGCGACAGCGCAGTGACGCGTTGCGGGCAAGCCGCCCCAGCGCGGCCGACAGGGCATCAACCCGCCCCGCCGGCACGCAAAAGCCGGTTACCCCCTCCACGATCTGTTCGCGGATGCCCCGGATATCGCTGCCCACGACCGGCAGGCTGCACAGCATCGCCTCGATCACCGTCATGGGAAGCCCCTCGAAATGGCTGGGCAGGACAAAGATATCCGCCGCCGCCATCAGGTCGGCCACATCCGCGCGATATCCAAGGCGTTTCAGCCGTGGCCCGAGTTCCGCCCCGGCCGCATCCAGACACGCCCCCATGTCGGGACCATGATCGGTGGGCAGGCGCTCACCCGCGATCCATAGCGTGGCTTCCTGCACGTCGCGCATCGCCGCCAGCAGTTCGGGATACCCCTTGTGCCGCACCAGACGCGAAACCGCGAGGATGATTACATCTCCCTCCGCCGCGCCCAGTTCGGCGCGGACCCTGTGGCGGGTCGGGGCATCCGGGTGAAAGACGTTCCCGTCGCGTCCGTTTCCGATGGCCGTGGCATGCCGGTGTATGCCCAGACGGCGCGCATCCCGCGCCTCCTCGCGCGAGACGGTGAGGTAGATATCGGTGATGCGTCCCGCCAGCCATTCCAGCACAAGCGCCAGCATGCGCCGCCATGCCGGTCCGGGCTGGTTGAACAGGAATCCGTGACAGGTATAGGCCACGCGCGGAACGCCACACAGCCACGCGGCAAACCGGCCCAGCAGGCCGCTGATGGGCATGTGGACATGCACCATGTCGGGCCGTTCCCGCCGGATCAGGCGGATCAGCGCCAGCAGCGCGCGCGCCTGCGCCAGCGGGGAAAAGGAACGCGCCATGGCAACGGGTTCCACGCGAAAGCCATCGGCCCGCACGCCCGCCAGCAGCGGCCCTTCGGCGCAGGCCCCCACGACTTCATGTCCCTGGTCACGTAACTGGCGCATCAGCGGATGCAGAAAATGATACAGCGCGAAATCAACGTTCGTGATTTCGAGGATTTTCATTCCCCGCCCCGGCGTCATTCGCGCTCCAGCCCCCAGCGGATCACGCTGCGCCTGCGGCCGGGCGGCACATCCGCCGGCGCGGGAATATCCGGAATCCCGCCTCGCGCCGCGGGCGGGGCATCGGGCATTTTTCCGGCTTCCTCTCCTTTGGCCGCAGGGTCATCGACGTCGGCCGGCGGCCTGCGTCCGCCATTGGGCGTGACGCGCACGACAATCTGGGTGGAGGGCACCGGACGCGTCCCGCCGGAATAGACGCTTTCCTCCACCGTGACTTCACCGCCCGTGGCGCGGAAACGCCATGTCTGCTCCCCCGCCTCCAGCAGGACGGTGCCGTTCTGGGGATCGGGCTGGGCATAGACGGATGGGTGCAGATGCAGCCGCAGGACGAAGGCCAGTTCGCGTTCGCCCTCGATCGTTTCCTCGCCACGCAGCCCGTCGCCGCCGCTTCCCAGATACAGCCGCCGGGAATAGGTCGCGCCGGCCGTGGGATAATATCCGTCATGCGACAGGCTTATCCAGTGCGCGCCCTCCCGCGTTGCATGCTCCACCTCCACATGGGCGGGGCGACGCGCCACGGTGCCGTCCTCATGAAAATCGGAGGAGGAAAGCCCCTCCACCTCCACAGTGGAATGGGCCGCCGTCTGGCGCAGCGCCTTTTTCCATTGCGGCAGCAGGCCACCGCCGCAATTGACGATCAGGCGTTGGCGCATGCACGAAAATTCCAGCGACAGTGTCCCCGCATGCGCGTTGTGGTCATGCCCCGCGGGCGCGGGCGCGCCCGCGTCGATCAGCAGCAGCGAACGTCCCGCCTGCGCCCGCACGAATCCGCCATCGGGCATCGAATTGGCAACCACCCGCGTGCGCGTGGCCTGTGACAGCACCATCTCGATCAGGGTGGCGGTCCGTTCATGGCTGCCGTTGAACAGCGCCAGCCCGCCGTCACCATGACGCATGGCCCGCAGGACGGGGCTCATCTTGTCCAGCGCAAGGGCAACCGAATGGGGCAGCGCATGCTGGGCGGCCTGCATCATCGCGCGCATTTCCGCCAGTTCGCGCAACGCGCGCAGCTGCACCTCCGGACTGCGCTGGACATGCCAGCCATCGGGCAGGATCTGGCGTTCGACCTCCCCGTCGATATAACGCCGGTACCGGCTGAGGAACCCGGTATATTCCGGCATGGCCACCGCCACCGCCAGCAGCCCCTTCAGCGCGGTCAGGGACTGCCAGTCATGGCATTCCGGCGGCAGCAGGGCCGCAATCGTGCGTCCCTCCACCAGCAGGCGTGCCATCAGGCGCTGGCGGAACTGGTCGCTGGCCGACGCGGCAAAGAAATCGTAATGACCCAGCCACGCCGCCACCCGTGCCCCCGCCACGGAACAGTCGCGCACCATGGGATGGGTAGGGGGATTGAGCAGCCAGTCATCCACCAGCGCGCGCGCGCGCAGGCGCGCCGCATCGGTTCCCACCGCGCGCAGGTCGCGCAGCCAGCGGAAACTGTGCAGTCCCTCACGAAACGCGGGTTCATATCCGGGATTGTCCCACATTCCCGGCCCGACGGGATGGGTATATCCCGCCAGCGTCAGGCTGCCCTTGATGAGCATGGCGCCGATTCCGGCATCGCCCGGCCACAGGTCGCGGATATTGTGGACCGGCGCGACAGGCACCCGCCCCTTGCCAACCAGCAGCGGCAGCCGGGCCATCGACAGACGCGCACCCTGTGCCAGCCGCTTCAGGACCATGTCGGATCCACCGCTCCGATGATGTGAATTCCCCTCACGCCGGGCGGGATGCCCCGCCTGTGCGCAGGGCATTGATGGCGCGGGCGTAATCCTCCTGCCCGTAAACCGAGGTACCGGCAATCAGGACATCCGCGCCGGCCTGCGTCGCAAGGGTGGCGGTTTCGGGCGTGATCCCGCCATCCACGCCAATGCGGATGTCACGTCCCGTGGCATCGGCCATTTCACGCAGGGTGCGGATTTTCCGAAGCTGGCTGGTCAGGAATTTCTGTCCCCCGAACCCCGGATTGACCGTCATGACAAGGATCATGTCCACCAGATCAAGCACCTCTTCCACCGCCTCGGGCGGGGTGGCGGGACAGATCGCAAGTCCGGCCTTCACGCCATGGTCGCGCACATGCTGCAGGGAACGGTGGGTATGCGGCCCGGCCTCCACATGGATATGGATATGATCGGCGCCCGCCTTGGCAAAGGCCGCGATATACGAATCGACCGGCGCGACCATCAGGTGCACGTCGAACGGCAGGCGCGAATGCGGACGCAGGGCGCTGACCAGCTGCGTGCCCATCGACAGGTTCGGGACGAAATGCCCATCCATGACATCCAGATGGAGCCAGTCCGCGCCCGCTTTCTCGACGGCAGCGACTTCGTCCGCCATGCGGGAAAAATCAGCCGACAGGACGCTCGGCGCGATAAGGGGAGAAGATAGAGCTGCCATACCTCTTTGATATCAGGAATATCGAAGACAGGCCATAGTTTTACGAACCCCGTCCCCCTCCACGTCAGGCCTTGCGGAAGCGCGCGGCAAAGAACCCGTCCATGCCACCCTGCGCCGCCCACAGGCCGGGATGCGTGCGCAGCCAGCCCTCCGCCGTGCGGGCCTGCGGCAGGAAGGACAGTTCCTCCGGCGTGAAGGGATCGGCGATCAGGCCCATTTCCTCCGCCGCGCGGGCGCAGGCGGGACCTTCCTCCGGCTGGAGGGAACACACGGCATAGACCAGCCGCCCGCCCGGACGCAGCATGTCACGCGCCGCCGCGATCAGGGCCTGCTGCCCCGCCGCCAGCCCCGCAAGGTCGCGCGGACGCTTGATCCACATCGCGTCGGGATGGCGGCGCACCGTGCCCGTCGCCGAACACGGCGCATCCAGCAGCACGGCATCAAGCGGCACGTCCGGCCGCCACTGCGTGGCATCGCCGCGCACCGTTTTCACCCGGTCCGTCAGGCCCAGCCGCGCAAGGTTGGCGGCCAGGCGCTCCATCCTGCGGGCGTCGCGTTCCACGGCGGTCACCTCCCCCCCGGCAAAGGCAAGCTGCGCGGTCTTGCCCCCCGGCGCGGCGCACAGGTCGGCCACGCGTTCCCCCGCCTTCACATCCAGCAGCCGCGCGGGCAGCGTGGCGGCCGCGTCCTGAACCCAGAACTCCCCTTCGGAAAATCCCGGCAGTTCCGTCACCCGCGTGCCGGCAGGGAAGCGCACGGTGCCATTGGGCAGCACTTCGCCCCCCGGCGGCGGCAGGCAGCCGGGCCGCATCGACAGGTCGAGCGGCGGTTCCATCCCCAGTGCCGCCGCGACGGGACGCGCCATGCGCCCCCACGAAGTCCACAGCCAGGGCGGCACGTCGAGGCGTTCCTGATCCAGCCCCTCCAGACAGGCATCGCCCTGCTGCGCGATGCGTCGCAGGACCGCGTTCACCAGCCCGGCAAACGGCGCAAGCCCCCGCCTGCGCGCCAGCGCGACGGACGTCGCCACCGCCGCATGCACCGGCGTGCCCAGGAACAGGAGCTGCGCCACGCCAATCAGCAGGACAGCGCGCACGGGCTCGGGCGGTTCCTTTTTCAGGAAAGGCGACAGCACCTCCGTCGCGGTGCCCATATGGCGCAGGACGGACGCGCCCAGACGATGGGCCGCGGCGCGGTCACGCGGCTCCGCCTCCCGCGCCGCGGGGGAGTTTTCCATGGAGGTTTCAAGCATGCGCCGGTGTTCGATCACGCCGCTGACGATATCAAAGGCAATATCGCGGGTCGGGTCGGCCGCGGCGGCCTGCGCGCCACGCCCCCCCATGACGCGACGTCCGGACGAACGGGGTGCGGACGACGGCTGTTTCATTCTTTATCCTGCCCTGAAACTCAACACTGAACCAAAACTCCGCAACGACGCGCAACCACGCCGGCATGGTCACGCACATGACACGCCGACGCCCGCGCCGCCACCCCGGCATACAGGTTTTTTGTCGATATGCCCCATCCATCCTGCCGTCACTTCCTGCCGGATCGCCTCCACCCTCTTCCCGCCAGATGATCACGTCCCGCCCCTGCCCCCGATGACACGCGGGCGCGCGGCATGGTATCGGGACGGGTCCCCTGTCCGTCCCCCGCCCCATGCCGCGCGGGGCGAGGACAGGGATTTTCGATTTTTCCGACAGAGGGGAAAGGGCGCATCGTGCAGGACACAACCATGCCAGCGGGGGATGAAACACCCGCGTCCCGCGCCACGACGGGCCACGATATCGCACAGGCGCTCGCGACGGTGCGCGCGCGGATCGCGGCCGCGGCACGGCGCGCCGGACGTGATCCGGCGGACATCACGCTTGTCGCCGTCTCCAAGTTCCATCCACGTGAAAGCGTCGTCGCGGCGCTGCGGGCGGGACAGATGACCTTTGGCGAAAACCGCGTGCAGGAGGCGGCCGCCAAATTCCCCCCCCTGCGCGCGCAATGGCCGGAGCTGCGCCTGAACATCATTGGCGGCCTGCAGACCAACAAGGCGCTGGAGGCCGTGCGCATCGCCGACATGATCGAAAGCCTTGACCGCCCGGCCCTGTGCGACGCCATCGCGCGGGCGGCCGAGCGGACGGGCCGCCTGCCGAAACTGCTGGTGCAGGTCAATACCGGGGACGAGGCGCAGAAATCCGGCGTGGCGATGGAAGGGGCCGATACATTCATCACGACGGCAAAGGCGCGTTTTGGCGATGCGGTGGTCGGCCTGATGTGCATTCCCCCCCATGATCAGGATCCGATGCCGCATTTCCGCGCGCTGGCGGACCTTGCCGCGCGGCACGCGCTTCCGGTGCTTTCCATGGGAATGTCTGCGGATTTCGAGCAGGCCATCGCGGCGGGCGCGACGCACGTGCGCGTCGGCAGCGCGATTTTCGGACCCCGTCCGGCCCATCCGGTCTGAAATCGCCGGAATGGCACCCGCGCGGATACGGGCCTTGATGCCCCTGCCCCTTGTGGGTATGCGAAAGTACCGGGCATGATATTGCCTGTTTCTTGATATTCACTGCCGCGGAGCCGTCACGACATGACGCAACCCACGGGGCCAGACGCCCCCGGAAAACCGACGACGCCCGCCCATGGCACCCCTGCCGCGGACGGTAAGGCTTCGGACGGCAGGGCCACGGCCTCCCCCGTTCCGTCGAAAGTTACGGAATACGGCGCGGACCAGCATGAACATGCCGCAAACCCGGTGGGATTTGCGGCGCTGCTGGGCGTGCTGGGCGTTGTGTTCGGCGATATCGGCACCAGCCCGATTTACGCGCTGCGTTCGACCATCATGGTGGTGTCGCAGCACCACAGGATCGAGCCGTGGGAAATCCTCGGCGTTCTCAGCCTCATCATCTGGTCGCTGCTGCTGATCGTGACGGTGAAATACGTCATCCTCATCATGCGCGCCGACCATAACGGCGAAGGCGGCATCATTTCGCTGATGTCGATGGCGCAGCGCGTCGCCACGACCAACCGGCTTCGCGTGGCGCTGGGCATGGTCGGGATCGGCGGGGCGTGCCTGTTCTTTGGCGACGGCATGATCACCCCCGCGATTTCCGTGCTTTCGGCGGTGGAGGGGCTGGAGGTCAGCTTCCCCGCCGCGCGTGAACTGGTCATCCCCATCGCGCTGGTCGTGCTGGTGGGGCTGTTTTCGGTCCAGTCCTATGGCACGGGCAAGGTGGGGACCATCTTCGGCCCCATCATGCTGGTGTGGTTCAGCCTTCTGGGGATCCTCGGGCTTACGCAGATCGTGCAGCATCCGGGCATCCTGCTGGCGGTGTCGCCCACCTATGCGGTGCAGTTCATCATCTATCACGGATGGCTGTCGTTCATCGCCCTTGGCTCCGTCGTGCTGTCGGTCACGGGGGCGGAGGCACTGTATGCCGACATGGGGCATTTCGGCCGCCAGCCCATCCGCTATGCATGGCTGTTCTGCGTGCTGCCGTGCCTTGCGCTGAATTACCTGGGACAGGGCGCGCTGATCATCGCGGACCCGTCCAGCCTGACCAACCCGTTCTTCCTGCTGGGCCCGCACTGGCTGCAGGTGCCCATGATCATCCTGTCGACCTGCGCCACGGTGATCGCCAGCCAGGCCGGGATTTCGGGGGGCTTTTCCCTGTGCCGGCAGATCATCCAGCTTGGCTACCTGCCGCGCATGCGCATCACCCACACCAATGCGGAGGAAGAGGGCCAGATCTACCTGCCGGAATTCAACCGTTTCCTGATGACCGGCGCGCTGCTTCTCGTGCTCAGCTTCCGCAGCTCCGATGCCCTGGCCTCCGCCTACGGCATCGCGGTGACGGGCACGTTCATGTGTACCTGCGTGCTGGCGATGGTGGTGTTCCGCCGCCTGTATCACTGGTCGCGCGCCGCCGCGATCACGACGTTCGGCGGCTTTTTCATCATCGACACGACCTTCTTCGCCTCCAACGCGATGAAAATCCCGCAGGGTGGCTGGGTGCCGGTGATGCTGGGCATCGTACTGACGCTGATGATGACGACATGGAAGAAGGGCCGTCAGCTCATCATGAACCGGCAGAAGCAGGACAGCATGCCGATGAACTCCTTCCTTGCCCGGCTGCCGCAATCAAGGATCATCCGCGTGCCGGGAACGGCGGTGTACATGACCGCCACGCCGGATTTCGTGCCGGCGTGCCTGCTGCATAACCTCAAGCACAACAAGGTGCTGCATGATCACGTCCTGTTCGTGACGGTCCAGACCCTTGACCAGCCGGAGGCGGACCGGGGCCACCGTGTCGCGTTGCAGGAGCTTGCCCCCGACATGTATCGCATCATCCTGCGTTACGGTTTCATGGAAACGCCCAACCTGCCCCGCGCGCTGGAGGACCTGAAGGCCAGCGGGCTGGATTTCGACGCGCTGCAGGCCTCCTACTTCACCAGCCGCGAACTGCTGGTCCGTTCCTCGGTGCCCAAGATGTCGCGCTGGCGCATGTCGCTGTTCCTGCTGATGGCGCGCAACGCGACGCCGGCCACCGAATTCTTCCGCATCCCGCCCGACCGCGTGGTTGAGCTTGGCGTCCGCCTTGCCATCTGACGCGCCTTCGCACGTTCCCGCCCCGGCATCCTCCACCGGGACGGGCCTTGAGGCGGAGCAGACGCTGGCGCTTTATGTGCACTGGCCCTTCTGCCTGTCGAAATGCCCGTACTGCGACTTCAACAGCCATGTGCGCGACGTGATCCCGCAGGCGCGTTTCGGCAACGCCCTGCGCCGCGAACTGCGGCATGAGGCGGGGCGCATCGGCCCCGACCGCGCGGGGCGGCCGGTGCTGGGTTCCATCTTTTTCGGCGGGGGCACGCCCTCCCTGATGGAACCCGCGACGCTGGCGGCCCTGCTGGAGGACGCGGGCGAACTGTTCCACCTGTCCCCCGACATCGAAATCACGCTGGAGGCCAATCCCACCAGCGTAGAGACCGGCCGCCTGCGCGCCTTTCGCGATGGGGGCGTCAACCGCATTTCGGTGGGACTGCAAAGCCTGGACCCCGAGGCGCTGCGGTTTCTGGGGCGCGAACACAGCGTCACGCAGGCCATCGCGGCGCTGGAGCAGGCGCGCGCGCTGTTCGGCCGCATTTCGTTCGACCTGATCTATGCCCGTCCCGGACAGTCGCTGCCGTCGTGGCGGGCGGAACTGCGACAGGCCCTTTCCCTCGTCTCGGACCATCTGTCGCTCTACCAGCTGACGATCGAGCCGGGCACCCGCTTCGAAAGCCTGTACCGGCAGAACCGTTTCCGCCTGCCTGACGATGAACTGGCGGCCCGCCTGTATGAGGAAACGGCCAGTGTTGCAGGACAGCACGGCCTGTCGGGATACGAGGTTTCGAACTATGCACGGCCGGGCGCGGAAAGCCGCCATAACATGACCTACTGGCGGTATGGCGACTATCTGGGGATCGGGCCGGGCGCGCATGGACGCATGACGTCCGGCGGCGTCACCCATGCGACGCGCCGCCATCGCGCGCCCGAACCCTGGGCACAGCGGGTGGAGGAAACCGGCAGCGGCCTGACGCATGAAGAGGCACTTGCCCCCCGCGAAAAAGCGCGGGAGATGCTGCTGATGGGACTGCGTCTGGATGAGGGAATCGCGGCCGGGCGTTTCGCCCGCCGAACGGGGATGAACCTGCAGGAGGCAACGGACCCCGATATCCTGCGCGCGGCACTTGATGAGGATTACCTGCAATGGCGCGAGGGCGGAACACGCCTGCGCGCGACGGCGCAGGGACGCCTGCGTCTTGAAAGCCTGCTGGCGGCGCTGGTGGTATAGGAGCGCGCCATGAAACGGCCAAGCTGGACTGTCTGGTCAGGGAAGGAAACCCCCGCCGTGTCTTCTTCATTCATGTCATCTTCGCCAGGGGCGTCTGCCTTTTACGGCAGGGCACGCCGTACGGCCCTGTGCCTGATGGGCGCGTTCGGCCTGTGGGCCGGGCTGCCGGCCGCATCGCGCGCCGCCACGCCGTCCTCCACCGGCCCGGAACTGGTGATCGAGGATAACGATTTCCTTGGCCCCGGCGGTTCGGACCAGCAGTCGATCATCCCGCTGCTGTTCAGTCCGCATGTCCGTGTGCTGGGCTTTACGGTCGTCAGCGGCGACGGATGGGAAAATGCGGAATCCGCCCACCTGCGCCGGTTCCTTGAAATCATTGGCCGCACGGACGTGCCGGTGGCCGACGGCGCGGTCTATCCGCTGGTCAACACGGTGGCCGCCCTGCGCGAACATGAACACCAGTTCGGCACCATCCCGTGGAAGGGAGCGTGGGGCGGGCTGGGCGCGATCGATTCCACTCCCGACCAGCAGCCACCGGTTCCCCCGCTGAAGGAAGGCATGCCCCATATGCGTGCACTCACGCAGAGCGCGGCGCAGTTCCTGATCGAACAGGTCCATGCCCATCCGCATCAGGTCACCATCGTTGCTGCCGGGCCGCTGACGAACCTTGCGCTGGCCATCCGGCTGGACCCGACCTTTGCCGAGACGGCGAAAAAGCTGATCTTCATGGGGGGCATGCTGGACACCAGCATGATGTCGGTGACGAGAAACGCGGATTTCGCCTCCGACTTCAACATGATTTTCGACCCCGAGGCCGCGCACATCACCCTGACCGCGCCATGGGCGTCGGTCACGGTGGTCGGCAGTGTCTCGAACGACCTGATGATGTCGCGTGACTACCTCAACCGCATCACGCGCAGGTCTACGCCCATGACGCGTTATCTGGCGCAGTATTACGAGCCGCTGCCGATGTGGGATGAACTGACCAGCGCAATCGCCGCCGAGCCGTCGCTGGTGACATCCAGCGTCGATGCCTTCATGGACATCGATCTGACCCACGGCCCGAATTACGGTCATGCCTATGTCTGGCCCGAACAGCTTGCGCCGAAAAAACAGGGGGTGCGGCTGGTGCATATCGTGCGCGGCGTGGATGCCACGCGTTTCCGCGATCTTTTCGCGCAGGAAGCCCAGAGCGACATCGCCCCCGCCCCGGCGCGCCCCTGAGATGACGCGGGAGGTCCGGTAATGCTGCATATGGTCAAGCTGGCGGTGGGGGTCGGCAGTATCGCGGAACTGGCGCAACGCCAGCAGGCGAACCCGCCGGTGCCCGGCGACGGACTGGACGGAACGACCCCGTCGGGACATCCGTGGCTGCGCACGCGGATGTATCCCCGCCGCGCGGGGGAAATACTGGAGGGCGGGTCGCTGTACCGCGTCATCGCCGGCATGATCATGTGCCGCCAGCGCATTACCGGCATCCGTCCCGACACCCGCGACGACGGGGTGGCCTGCGCCCTGATTACCCTCGACCCGCTGATCGTGCCGGTCGCGCCACGCAGCATGCGCCCCTTTCAGGGATGGCGTTACCTGCGTGCCGCCGACGCGCCGCCGGACCTTGGGCATTCCGACATGAATGGAGATATCCTTCCTGATGACATGCGTCGCGAACTGGCTGCGTTGTGCCTGATCTGAAACCCGACACCCCATCGCCCCTGTCCGTTTTCCCTTCCGCCCCCCGTGCCATCGCCCTTGCGGGCTGCATGGCCCTTGCGCTGGCGGGATGCGCCTCCAACGCGCCAAAGGGCACCTCGCACTATTCGCGTTATTATTCCAGCAGCGGCGCCTATCGCGCGCCGGGACCGGCCGAAGATCCGTGGAAGCCCTATATCGAGGAGGCATCGAACCGTTTTGCCGTGCCCCAGCCATGGATCCGCGCCGTCATCCAGAAGGAATCGGGCGGCCATGAATACATGGACGGCCATCCCATCACGTCCGCCAGTGGCGCGATGGGGCTGATGCAGCTGATGCCCCAGACCTATGGCGACATGCAGAAGCGCAACCATCTGGGATCGGACCCGTACGACCCGCGCAACAACATCCTTGCGGGCACCGCCTATATCCGCACCCTGTACGGACTGTATGGCGCGCCGGGCTTCCTTGCGGCCTACAATGCCGGGATCGAACGCCTCAACGACTATCTGGAGGACGGGCGCCCCCTGCCCAGCCAGACCGTGCGCTACCTGCGGATCATCACGCCAAACCTTGGCAATTCCGTCGCGCTGAGCGGCCCGCTGGCGATCTATGCCGGGCCGGGACAGCCGGTAACGCGCACGCCGGTCGCGCTGGGCGGGCGTAACCAGCATGCCGTCCTGCAGTACGCGACCCTCAACCCGCCCGCGCCCACCCGCACGCCACCCGCGCAGGCAACGACGCGCTGCGTGCAGGACCCGGACGCGGCGTACGATCCGTCGGCGCGCTGCACCGCCACGACCGTGACGGCATCCGCCGGCGCGGGAGTGAATTACGGCGCGTGGAGCGTGCAGGTGGGCGCCTTCTCCACCGAGGGGCAGGCCCGTTTCGCCACCACCATGGCGCGGCAGGGGGATTTCGCCACCCTGCAGGGCGCGCGCAGCATGGTGATCCCGGTCACCAGCGCGCGCGGGACGCCGGTCTATCGCGCGCGTCTGGCGGGGCTGTCGCAGGCGGCGGCAGGCAGGGCGTGTTCCAGCCTGAAGAACCAGGGGCTGCTGTGCATCGTCATTCGCCCTGGGATGTAGGCGACGGCAGGTTTTCAAGCATTGCGGGCACATGCAGCGCCGGCAGCCGCACGCTGGCCTGATGCATCAGCATGACGGCGGAACTTCCCACCGAAAAGGTATAGGTCCCGGCGGGAACCGACCATGTCCCTGCGGTGGCGTCCCATTGCCCCAGCAGGTGGGGATCGACCGGGATGCTGACATGCGCGGCATGTCCGGGCGTCAGCGCGATGCTGCGCCATCCGACCAGACGCTTGACCCCTCCGGCCTCGGGCGGGGGGGTCAGGTAAAGCTGCGCCACGGCGCGCACGGGATGGTCCGATGTATCCGTCACGCTGAAGGCCGCGCCCAGATGCGTCGCGTCCTCATGGGTGACGTGCACGTCGCCATATGACACCTCCCCACCCACCGACAGGCCATAACCGAAGGGGAACAGCGGCGCGATGTGGGCGCTTTCGAACGCATGGTAATCGGCATAGGCCATGCCGGGTGGATAGAATCCCCCCGTGAACGTCATCGGCAGATGGCCGGAGAAATCGCGCGTCCCCGTCAGCATGGCCGCCAGCGGGGCGGCATATTCGTCATGCCATGACCATGCCTGGATCACGCTGTCCACCACATCAAGCCACGGCATCGCCCGGTCGGGGCTGTCGGACATCATGATGGTCACGACATGACCGCCCAGATCGGCCAGCGCGGTGATGAACGCATTGTCCGCGTCCCGGTCCGTCAGCATCACGACCCGCGCGACCTGTGACGCCTGCGGCGGGGGCGGCGCGCCGCGACTGACGATGCTCTGGCTGACCCGGACGCCATCATGCCGCAGGGCCTCGCCCAGCGTGGCGAGCGGCCCGGCCAGATCCTGCGTCGCAAGCAGCAGGACAGGCCCGCTGCGGTCATCAAGGGGCAGGACCTGGTTTTCATTCTGCAGCAGGACCATCCCTTCGGCCCCGATATCGGCCATCAGCCCCTCCACCGGTGCGGGACCCGCCGGGGCGGCCTTCCTGTCGCGCGTGAAGGGCGGCGGATGGTCCAGCACCCCGGTTCCGTACAGCGACGTCAGGACATGCTGCGCCATCTGGTCAACACGCGCGGGCTGCACCGCGCCGGAGGCCAGCGCGCGACGCAGGGGCGCGGCATACACGCCTTCGTCCGCCCCCTGCGCCTGTTCCATGTCCACACCATCGCCCACGGCCGTCATGGGGGGCATGGGCACGCCATCCGTTCCCGCAAGCGTGCCGGGCATCGCCATCAGCATGCCGCCGAAATGCCACTGGTCACGCAACATGCCCGCCAGCCCCGACAGCGCGCCGCAGGCATGTATCATCCCCCCGCACGCAAGCGCCCCGCCCCGCGCGGTTTCCAGCGCGACGGAAAGCCCCATCATGCTGGTGTTCATGAACTGCCCCACCGCGGCGGGCAACGTGGCGGGAAGGGCGACGACCCCGTCGCCGCGCCCCTGTTCTTCCGCCCGCAGGGCGGCAAAGACCGGCACGACATGTCCCGCCATCAGTCCCGACGCGACCATGCCCGCCGTCACCCCCGCAAGGAACGGGTCCTCGCCCGCCTGCAGGCGGCCCGAAGGCAGCAGGTCCACCCCACCGACACGGACCATCGCCCGCCCCCGTCCCCATTCGTCATGCGCGCGCAGCACGCCCGCGCGGTGGGCCAGCGCGGGGTCCCAGCCTGCCGCAAGCGCGAGGAACGGCAGCTGCGGCATGGCGGAGGCAGGGGGATGCGGGTCATCGAAACGGGGCATGCGCAGGGCGGGCAGGCCAAGCCGCGGCACGCCGGGCCATGTCAGCAGCCCCGCGCCCGCGTCGTTTCCTTCTGCCTGCGGGGCGGGAAAGGCCCGCAGGACCGAAAGTTTTTCCTCGGGCCGCATGCGCGCCACCATGTCGGCGGCACGCGCGGCCGACGCGGGCGAGGACGGGGCAGCCCATCCGGATGCCGCAGGCACCGCCATGCCACCCAGACAGGACAGCACCCCCAGCGTCACGGCCATGATGTTCATAATGTCGGAAGTCGTGATGAATGTATGTCGCACCCTGCCTGCGGATCCTCCCTGTCATGTCTGTGTGTCCATGCCCGTGCCGCCATGTCGCGTGGGGCCGGGACGATACATAGGTACTATCATCGACGCCGCAGTGCCATGATCCATGCCACGACCCGGCAGGCATCCCCGTCATGATGGCGGCACAGAAAGTCGCCGCGTGACTTGGCGGGACCGGCGTGGCGGGATATGAAGGACAGCACATCGACACAGGCAGGACCGTGGCCGATCGTTCCGGCATCTCATGACGGGACGGGGAGCACGGGGCCGAAATACCACATGCGGGGGCCATCCCCGACGTCCATAGAGGCATCATGACCCTTCGTCCGCCATTTTCCGCCGCCCTTTGCCACTCCTCCCGCCGCGTGGCGCGCAGGGGCCTGCCGATCCTGATGCTTGGCGCCCTGCTGGCCGCGTGCTCCAGCGGCCCGCACGACGCAAGCGGCCTCGCCCGGCCCCAGAACAAGCTGCTGAAGGAAGATCGCGGGGCCACCGGCGGCAATGACCAGCTGGCCAAAAGCGGGGTCAACGCCTTCCTGTGGCGCGGGGCGATCGATACGCTGTCCTTCATGCCGTTCGCATCGGCGGACGCGGTTGGCGGCGTGATCCTGACGGACTGGTACACGCCCCCCGCCACGCAGAACGAGCGTTTCAAGATCACCTGCTTCATCCTGTCGAGCGACCTGCGTTCCGACGCCGTGCGCGTTTCGGTGTTCCGCCAGGTGCAGCAGGACAACCAGTGGGTCGATACC
This sequence comes from Novacetimonas cocois, assembly GCF_003311635.1. Taxonomy (GTDB): domain Bacteria; phylum Pseudomonadota; class Alphaproteobacteria; order Acetobacterales; family Acetobacteraceae; genus Novacetimonas; species Novacetimonas cocois. The sequence continues at coordinate 56,309 of NZ_QEXL01000013.1, forward strand.
CCGGTCGCCGCCAACACGGTTTCCGACATCACCTCCAAGATCCTGACCCGTGCGCGCCAGCTGCGTGCCGATAGCGGCCACTCGAACTGATTCCTCGCGCACCGGACCATGACCACGATGACTGATTCCCATCCCTCCGCCGACACGCCCGCCGCCTATGACTTTTCCACAGCCGAGCCGCTGTGGCAGGGGAAATGGGAACGCAGCGGCGTCTTTGACGTGCCCGACGTCCCCCCTGCCGACCGCCCGAAATATTACGTGCTGGAGATGTTCCCCTATCCGTCGGGGCAGCTCCACATGGGGCACGTGCGCAATTACACGCTGGGCGATGTCGTCGCGCGGTACAAGCGCGCGCAGGGATTCAGCGTCCTGCACCCGATGGGCTGGGACGCATTTGGGCTGCCGGCGGAAAATGCGGCGCGCGAACGCGGCGTGCATCCGGGCAAGTGGACGATGGACAACATCGCCGCGATGCGCACGACGCTCAAGCAGCTGGGCTTTTCCTTCAACTGGGACCGCGAGATCGCGACCTGCCTGCCGGAATATTACGGCAAGCAGCAGAAGCTGTTCCTCGACATGCTGGCCGCGGGGCTGGTGGAACGGCGCGAAAGCTGGGTCAACTGGGACCCGGTGGACAATACCGTCCTGGCGAACGAACAGGTCGTCGACGGGCGCGGCTGGCGTTCGGGCGCGCTGATCGAACAGAAGCAGCTGTCGCAGTGGTTCCTGAAAATCACGAAATTCGCGCCGCAGCTTCTGGACGGGCTGTCGCACCTGCCGCGCTGGCCCGAACGGGTGCGCACGATGCAGGAACGCTGGATCGGCCGGTCGGAGGGCGCGCGCGTGCGCTTCGGCCTGCATGAACCGCCGGCGGGCTTTGACGTGGACCTTGATTCGGTGGAGGTGTTCACCACCCGTCCCGACACCCTGTTCGGCATGTCCTTCCTTGCCATCGCAGCGGATCATCCGCTGGCGGCCAAGGTCGCGGCAAGGAATGCGCAGGCCGCCGAATTCATCGCGGAATGCCATCGCCTCGGCACCTCCGAAGAGGCCATTGAGACGGCGGAAAAGCGTGGGTTCGACACCGGGCTGCGGGTGTCCCATCCCTTCATGCCGGACAGGTCGTTCCCCATCTGGATCGCGAATTTCGTGCTGATGGAATATGGCACGGGCGCGGTATTCGGATGCCCCTGCGGGGATCAGCGCGACCTTGATTTCGCCAACAAGTACCACCTGCCCTTCATCCCCGTCATCCTGCCGCCCGACGCGGACCCGCAGACCTTCAGCGTGACCACGAAGGCCACCGACGGGCAGGGCACGCTGTTCAATTCCGCCTTCCTCGACGGACTCGACATCCCCACCGCCAAGAAGGAGGCGATCGCCCGTCTCGAGGGGCTGGGCGTGGGACGCGGGGTGGTCAACTGGCGCCTGCGTGACTGGGGCATTTCGCGGCAGCGTTACTGGGGCTGCCCCATTCCCATCATCCACTGTGCCTCCTGCGGTGCGGTGCCTGTCCCTGACGATCAGCTTCCGGTGGTCCTGCCCGAGGACGTCACGTTCGACCGGCCGGGCAACCCGTTGGAACACCACCCGACATGGAAACATGTCGCCTGTCCCAGATGCGGCCAGCCCGCCACGCGGGAGACGGATACCTGCGACACCTTCGTTGACAGTTCGTGGTATTTCGCCCGCTTCACCGCCCCGCACGCGGCCCAGCCGACCGTGATCGCGGCAGCCGACGGATGGCTGCCTGTCGATCAGTATATCGGCGGCATCGAACATGCGATCCTTCATCTGCTCTATGCCCGTTTCTTTACCCGGGCCATGCATGAAACCGGGCACCTGAACGTGGACGAACCCTTTGCCGGGCTGTTCACGCAGGGAATGGTCAACCACGAAAGCTATCGCGACGCGGCGGGCAACTGGCTGTATCCCGACGAGGTCGAACGCACGGCCACGGGCGCGGTCCGCCGCGACAGCGGCGCGCCGGTCACCGTGGGCCGTGTCGAGAAGATGTCCAAGTCCAAGCGCAATACCGTCGCCCCCGTGACGATCATCGAACGCTTTGGCGCGGACACCGCGCGGTGGTTCGTCCTGTCGGACAGCCCGCCGGAACGCGACATGGAATGGACGGAATCCGGCGTGGCTGGGGCGGCGCGTTTCCTGCAGCGCCTGTTCCGGGTCGTGCGCACCGTTGCGGCACAGACCACGGCGGAGGCCACCTGCCCCGCGCAGGTCGCACCGGCCGCCGATACGCTGCGTCGTGCCACCCACCGCACCATCGCCGCCGTGACGGAGGCGCTGGAGGGTTTCAGCCCCAACGTCGCCGTCGCGCGCCTGCATGAACTGACGTCGGCGCTGTCCGACGCGGAAAGGAACGCGGACGAGGCAGGCGTCGCCTTTGCCCGGCGCGAAGCCGCGCTGGCGCTGTGCCTGCTGTGCGCGCCGATGGTTCCCCATCAGGCCGAAGCCATGATGGCGCTGCTGGAACCCGGTGGCGTGGCCGTGGTCGAACGCGCATGGCCCAGGGCGGATCCTGCCCTGCTTGCCGCGAAGGAAGTCACGATCGCGGTGCAGATCATGGGCAAGCTGCGCGGCACGATCGCGGTGCCGCCGGACATGGCCGGCGACGATGTCATCGCCCGGGCCGAGGCCGAGCCGAATGTGGCCCGCCTGCTGGAAGGCGCGCGGATCGTCAAGCGCATCCACGTGCCGGGGCGCATCGTCAATTTCGTGATCGCGAAATAGATGCCCGGCCTTTCCTGCCGTTCCCGTTTGCGGTCGCTTGCCGCCGCCGCCCTGCTGGTCATGGTGGGTGGCTGCGGCTTCTCGCCCATGTACAAGACGACAGGAAAGCATCTTGGCCCCGATGGACGGCCCACCGTGACCGATGTCGCGGCAGAACTGCAGCAGGTCTATGTCCCGCGCATCACCGAACGCTATGGCCAGCAGCTGCGGCAGTTCCTGCAACAGGATCTGGGCGGGGCGGGGCCGGAAAACCCCACCCGCTACAGCCTGAGCATCCGCACCTACATGATGAACGAGGCGGTGGACATCCATTCCGACAATACCAGCGGGCGCACGCGCACCACCGCCTTTGCCCACTGGCAGCTTTATACCATCGGCGCGACCCCCCACCTGCTGGCGCAGGGGGACGCGAACATCATCGACGGGGTCAACAATACCTATGAACAGTATTTTGCCCTGTCGCTGAACCTGGAAACCGTGCGCACCCGCGTCGCCAAGAACATGGCCGAAGAGATCACCCAGCAGGTGGCCATATGGTTCCGCACCCATGCGAAGCCCGCAACGGACGGTTCGGACGCGGACCAGAACCAGCCGCGCTTCATTGATCCGGATTCCATGCCGAACGTCGACAACAACCAGATGCCATCGCAGCGTCCCGGCCCCGACGGCCTGCCCGCACTGGCGACGGGACGGTCGAATTCGCAGCTGGATGACCAGAACAGCACCAGCACCTCAACCAGTGTCGGGTCTGACTTGCCTGATAATGTCAGCATCGGCGGCAACGGCGAAAACCAGTGAAGATTAGCCCCCGCGCGATTGCCTCCACCCTGCGTGATCCCGGGGCGTGGCACGTCCTGATGCTGCATGGGGAAGATGCCGGCCTGATCCGCGAACGCGCGACACAGGCGGCGCAGGTCATCACGCCCCAGCTGGACGATCCCTTCCGGGTCGCCATTCTTGGGCGCGATGCCCATGACCGCATTGTCGAAGAATGCACGGCGCTGTCGCTGGTGGGCGGACGTCGCGTCGTCTGGGTGCGCGAAGGGCGCGACGGCCTGACAGCCACCCTGAAGGAGTGTCTGGCGCAGCAGACCGATACGCTGCTCATCATCGAGGCGCCGGGACTGGAATCCCGCTCCAGGCTGCGCACCCTTCTGGAAAAGGCCCCCAACTGCGCCGTCATCGCCTGTTATCCGGAGGAAGGGCGCGCGCTGGAGGGCAGCATCCGCCAGATGCTTGGTGCGCTGGGGGTCCAGATTGATCCCGATGCCCTGGCATGGTTTGCCGAACGCGCCAGCCCCGATCGCGCGGCGACACGCGCCGAGGTGGAAAAGCTGTTCCTTTTCGCCGGGGAAGGTGGGCGCCTGACGCTGGACGATGTCCGCGCCAGCATTGGCGACGCGGCCAGTGTCTCCCTCGAAGATGCAGCCTTTGCCGCGATGGTGGGGGATCGTGCCGCGGCCGACCTGGCCATTGAACGCGCCATGACCACGGACCGCATGACGCCGATTGCCGTCGCGCGCGCCCTTCTGTCGCATATCCATCGCCTGCGCCGGGTGCGTCTGGCGATGGATTCGGGACAGGGCCGCGCCGAAGCCATGGCCGGATTGCGGCCGCCGGTTTTCTTCAGGCGCACGGACGCTTTTGGCCGCGCCGTTTCAGTATGGAGTGCCCCGGCCCTGATGCAGGCGGCAGAGCAGACACAGCAGCTTGAACTAGCGTGCAAGCAGACGGGAAGCCCCGACGTGGTCCTGTGCAAGCGCCATATCGCGCAACTGACGGCGCAGGCACGGATAATGGCGCGCCAGCGCCGGGGATAGTCCATATTGCCGCTTGCCCCCGTTCCGTCCGTTCGCTACACAGGGGCGGTGTGTCCGCGTAGCTCAGCAGGATAGAGCACAGGATTCCTGGTTTCAAATTGGGCGTCACGATGGGAAACCGCGTGGCGGATCTGCTCAAATTCGGGGAACGCTCTGGCAACGATGCCGTGCCGATCCCGAGCCAAGTCCGGCCCCGCGCCGGAAAGGTGTAGAGACTGGATGGGCAGCACCTACCGATCCCCCGTGGGTCCATGGTGAAGGGACAGTCCAGACCACGAACGTCATCGCATGATGACGGCGGCGAAAGTCGAAGTGGGATGAATCCTGGGGCCGTGGGTTCGAATCCCGCCGCGGACACCAACTTTCAAGTCATCCTGGAATCATAAAAGTTTTTGGCGAAGCTTTTTGCAAAAAGCTTTGAAAGGCGCTGCCTTTTTCAAAAAGGCGACACCCGAAATTTTTGTTTTCATCAGCAGGCTGTTTTCAGGCAGTCTCCCGGAAAACAGCCATTTCCCCTGAAACCGTATTGCCGGGATCGGTTTTGTTGTCATATTGCCGCCGTGACAACAGACGGCATCTTACAGATACGCAGTGCCGTGCAGTCCATCCCCGCAGTAAACCCGGTGTCGTGTCAGATGGTGAAGGTCAGACGCTCGAAACTGTGGCGGCAGCTGTATTGCATGGCCGCTTCATGATCACGAGCCAACAGAACCGGGCCGTCTCCTTACTTACCAAGGTCGCCTGTCCAATAAATGCAGCATACGGGCAGACGGCATGACCGACATAAAAAAAAGGCCCGGCGTAAAACCGGGCCTTTCGTCTGGGAGATGGGATCAGTTGGAGCTGGAGCTGTTGCTGCTGGAACCGTTGTTCTGGTTCCAGCCGCCGCCATGACGGTCGCCACCACCGTGACGGCCCCAACCGCCACCGTTCTGGCCGCCACCATTCTGACCGCCATCGCCCTGGCCCTCGCCACCATGGCGACCCCAGCCNACCTTCATTCTGGCCTTCGCCACCACCATGACGGCCCCAGCCGCCACCGTTCTGGCCACCACCATTCTGACCGCCATCGCCCTGGCCCTCGCCACCATGGCGACCCCAGCCNGCCTTCGTTCTGGCCTTCGCCACCACGCTCGCCATGATGATGTCCATGGCCGCGATGTTCACCCTGCTCACTGCTCTGACCCTGATCAGAAGACTGGGCATGAGCCGCCAGCGGGAGGGAGGCGCCAAGGGCGAGTGCAAACAAAATTGAACGCTTCATGATATATCCTTTAAATCGACCCACAATACGTTGTGCCAGATGACTGAAAATGTAAGGCCGAATAGTGTAACAAACAGAATCAGAATATCTTTCACGGTGACAGTAAAAGCTTTCCGAATGATAGATATTCTATAAAATGCACCAGATATATTTTATTGATATTCCGGAACATCATTGTATCCGCATGGATAATCCGCCACGACCGGTTCATGTTTTCCCGAAGGGATGGCTTCCTGCACGGTAAATACATGAAGGTTACAGGGCAGCTTCCGGCCCGGATGTGCTTCAGCGCAACCGAGCCGGGGCGTATATATCCGGGAGCGGTCTATTTCAGAGCTGGGCGATCGCCCGCGCGGCCTCGTCCAGCAGGGCTGCGATCTTTTCCTCGGCGGCCGTATCGAGACCACCGTTGCGCAGCCTCAGGCGAAGCGCGGTGCGCAGGTTTTCCATGCCGCGCATGACCGGCATCGGGACATCCCTGCGGCCCCCCCTGCCCTCTGCGGCACCGGTCGCGGCACGGGCCAGGATTTCATCAAGACCCGCGCGATTGGCCCCAAGGAACGCCTCGCCTTCCGGCGTGATGTGATAGTTCTTGCGGCCATCGGCCTCGACTGCGCGGGCATAGCCGGCCTCATCCAGCCATGTCAGCGTAGGATAGATCACGCCGGGGCTGGGGGCGTAGCTGCCACCGAATTTTTCCTCGATCATGCGGATCAGTTCATACCCGTAAGTGGGCTTTTCCGCGATCAGCGAGAGGACCAGCAGCCGCATCTCGCCATAATCGAACAACCGGTGGCGTCCGCCCCGGCGGCCACCGCCATGATGCCCGCCACGACCGTGATGGCGACGGGGCCCTTCGGCACCGCCCATGCCTTCGGGAGAGAAAGTCTGGCGGTTACGACCGCCTGCGTGTCTGTTTCTGTGTTTCATGATTGTCGATATAATTCCCGATATATCATACGTCAAGATATATCGGGATATATTTTCTCTTTTCGCATCATGCCATCCAGCAGGCCAGCGTCTCCCCCCGGTCTAATCACTGTGCTGGAGCAGAGAAAAAGATCCCTTATCCGTTCTTCTTGTCTGTCGTTCAGACAATTCCGTGGCATGATAAGAGGTCGCGTCAAGAATCGCCCCAGAAATTCTCAGTATTTTACAAAAAGGTCTTTGGTTAAGGTTTTCGCAAAAAGCTTCAAAGAACGCCGCCTTTTTGAAAAAAGGCAGCACCCAAAAACTTTTATTATTTTCTATCAACGCGTTATTTCCAAACAATCTCCAGCCGACCAAAGTGATTCAAAGACCGACGATTTCACAGTAAAAACGCAGACGGAAAGAATAAAAGGACAGACGCCTCCCCGTCTGGACCAAAGGATGCGCGGCCTGACAAAAGGAACATTCAGCATGGGCACTCTGCGCCTTGCACGGCTCCCGTCCCTCCGAAGCTGGCTTGCGCTACTGTTCATCGCCGCAGTGTATATCGGATTCGACCACCTTGCGTTTGTCATCGACAAACCGCTGGCCAAGGCGTTCGGCCTTCACACGACAGCCCGGGACGAGATGGAGCTGTTGCCCTATGCATTGCTGATGGTGGTCCGATTCCTGATGGACCTGCCTGTCGTTGCAGGCGTCTGCGCAATCCTGAATTGCCCGATAGCCGGTTTTCCGCTGCTCGGTCCCCGGATGGGAAGGCTGACAGTCATTGGGTTGGCAATCGGCCTGACCGTCATGACCGGCGCGATCCTTGCAATCATGGCAACCGGAAGCGCCGATGTCGCGGTATCGGCGCAGTCTCCGCTGTCCGCCCTGTCATATGGCAGCGGCTGGCTGGTCTTTGATTTTGTCGGGGCAACGGGCGAAGAACTGTTCGGTCGGGTGGCCGTCCTGCTGGTCGCGGAACGCTTTGTCGGGCGTGGGGGCGCCGCAATCGTCTCCGGGCTGATGTTCTCCGCCCTTCACCTCGGCAATCCCGGGGCAAGCTGGATCTGGCTTGCGCGCCTGTTCTTCCAGGGCGTGCTGCTGGCCTATGCGGTGTACCGGACAGGGTCGGTCTGGTGGTCCGTTGGCTATCATACCGGCTGGAACTGGGCGAGCGCGCCGCTGTTTGGCGCGGCCGGCAGCGGTTATCTCGATCAGGGGCATCTTCTTGACTTCATGCCAACCGGGTCCAGCCTGATAACCGGGGGCGCGGTGGGACCGGAAGGAAGCATATTTGCCTTCGTCGCCATGCTCTGCGCCTTCATGCTGCTTGTTACCACGACCTCCGGACACAGACTGGCCGCACGGCCGGTTCAGGAGATTTCCTGACAACGGCAAGGTCCCGGGAATTCAAAGCCCCGGTCCCAATGACTGCCTCCGGACCGGAACGCGCGATGGGGCACATCGGCGTACGCATCTTTATGGAATGAAATGGATTTTCATAAATATGCAGCGTGGGAAGATGTGATAAAATCCCCCGCACGACATAAGCAGGATGAAAGAAACGCTCATGAAAATAGCCCAATGGATGGAGCAGTCGGGTGTCGCTTTTGGCACCAGCGGTGCGCGCGGCCTTGTTTCCGCAATGAAGGATTCCGTCTGCTTCGCCTATACGGTGGGCTATCTCAAACATCTGGCGGGCCTTGGGGAATTCGCGCCGGGAACACACGTCGCGGTGGCGGGTGACCTACGCCCCAGCACGCCGCGCATCCTACGGGCCTGCGTCGCTGCCATCGAATACATGAAGGGGGTGCCGGTCTTCTGCGGTTATGTCCCGACCCCCGCCCTGTGCCTGCATGCCTTTGCGCGGGGCATTCCCTCGCTCATGGTCACGGGCAGCCATATCCCGGCCGACCGGAACGGGATCAAGTTCAACCGCGCACGGGGCGAGTTCCTCAAGACCGATGAGGCCGCCATGCGCGAACAGGACGTCGAACTTCCTGACGGATGGTTCGATGCGGACGGCGCGCTGACCGCGCCTGTCGAACTGCCGGAAAAGACCGATGTCGTTCCCGGCTTTGTCGCGCGTTACCGCGATTTTTTCGGGGCGGACGCCCTGTCGGGCCTGACGCTTGGCGTCTATCAGCATTCCGCCGTGGGACGCGACGTCCTTGTTGAAATCGTCGAGGCGCTGGGCGGCAAAGCCGTTCCGCTGGGCCGCAAGGACAGCTTCATTCCCGTCGATACCGAGGCGGTCCGCCCCGAGGATGCGAAGCTGGCGCGTGAATGGGCTGCCGACGGGAAACTGGACGCCATCCTGACAACGGATGGGGATTCCGATCGTCCCCTGCTGGCAGATCGGGCCGGAAACTGGCTGCGTGGGGATGTTCTGGGCATTCTGGCCGCGCGTTTCCTTGATGCGGCTGCCGTCACCACCCCCGTCAGCAGCAATACCGCGCTGGAAAAATCCGGCTTTGCAAAGGATATCCGCCGCACCCGCATCGGCTCCCCCTTCGTCGTGGCGGCCATGACCGAGGCAGCGGATGCGGGATTCGTGCCCTCCGTCGGTTATGAAGCCAATGGCGGCTTCCTCCTCGCCAGTGATGTAAAGCGTGGGGAGCGGACACTTGCGGCCCTGCCCACGCGGGATTCCATCCTGCCGATGATCTGCGCGCTGGTCGCGGCCCGCAGGGCAGGAAAGGACCTCGCGGGCCTTGTCGCCACCCTGCCGCAGCGTTTCACGCTGAGTGACCGCCTGGTGGAAATGCCCACGGCCCAAAGCAGGGCCCATATTGCAAAGCTTGCCGAAAACCCGGCCCGGGGCGCCACGTCACTCGGCTTTACGAAGGCCTGTGGCAACCTGTCCCACGTGGACCACACCGATGGCCTGCGCATGACATTCGACAGCGGGGAAGTCATTCACCTGCGCCCGTCCGGCAATGCCCCGGAACTGCGGGTTTATGTGGAGGCCGACAGCCCTGAACGCGCCGCCTCCCTGCTTGCCACCGGCATTGAGGCGGTCGGCGCATGGCGCGACGCATCGTAATGGCTGCCGCGCGACCTGTCCCCCTGCGCTGACGGGGGCAGGCATCGCGAAATCCCCTGACCACCGCGCGGGTCAGGGGCAATCCCCGATCCGGGCGGTCGGGGCTGGTGTTACGCGCCCTTGAGGGCCTCGTCGATCTCCAGCGCCAGACGCGCCATCTTCAGCGCGCCTTCGCGGCTTCCCGCGCCACAGATGAACCGCGCGGGGTGGGCGAACACGGCGTCGGGCACGCCCGATACACTGGCAAGGGCCTCGCCTTCCAGTCCACGCCAGGCCTCGGGCAATGAAACGCGCTGTCCGAAATCGCCACGGACGGGCGGGACCGCCTTTACGTTCCAGCGCCCCGATCCCGCCGGCGACACCACATAGACGACGGGCAGGTCATGCTCGAAAATCACCTTTTCGGTGGGCATGCCCGTATCCATCACCAGAATGCGCTTGTCCTGCGCCGCTTCATAAGCTGCGAGCACCCGGTCCGTCGCCTTGAGGCTGGCGCGCACACGATCGACCGTGTTCACCAGATGGGACGCGACCGCCACCGCCGCATTCGCGAAACCCAGCGTCTCTCGCGCGCGGGCTTCCTGTGCGCCATACAGTTCGGCCGCATCCCATGTCGGACGGCAGGCCGATACGATATCCGCCAGCGACAGTTTCTCCAGCTTCACGACGCCATTGTCGTCCTGATCGATCGGCAGGACCATCGACCGGTCAACGGCCTGCCAGATGGCCTCGGCCACGCTGTCTTCCACCGGGGTGCCAAGGATATTGCGGATCGCGGCAATGCCGTAATCCTTCCACAGCAGGCCCGCCGCGCTGAAGGGCGTTCCGTCCTCGCGCAGGGGCTTGTCCTTCATGTGGTGGTCGTAACGTCCCTTTGCCGGGTCATAGACCCCGCCGACGTCAAACACGATGTCCGCCGCGCGGATGCGTTCGGGGGAACGCGTCCGTTCGAAACCGAGCCTGTCCGGCGTCCCTTCGCCCAGCACGCGCCCGCGCAGGTCGCCACCGGGCGCCAGTGCGTAATGAAGGATGACGTAGCCCAGTGTCTCGTCAAGGTGGAAGTTCCCCGAATGGGTCAGCGCCCTGACGGGTGTGTTCCCGTCCCCAAGACCAACGGGGGTGTACTGTGACATGTGAAGACCTATCAACGAACAAGAATGAATTTCCAGCAGCGCCCCTCATGCCGCAAAGACCGCCACAAGACAATCAGCCCTGTCCGCGAATCATGCCGCATTCCTTCACGCTGGCCGCTTCGCGGTCCAGCAGGGCCTGCTTGCGCGCCACGCCCCAGCGATAGCCCGACAGCGTGCCGTCGGTGCGTATGACACGATGGCACGGAATGACAATCGCCAGCGCATTGGCCCCGCAGGCCCGCCCCACCGCGCGCACGGCCCGTGGCGCGTCAAGCCGTCGCGCAATATCGGCATAAGTAAGGGTGCCGCCTGGCGGAATAGTGCGCAGGACATCCCAGACCCGCTGCTGAAAGGGGGTGCCGCGCATATCAAGCGGCAGATCGGGCACCTGGTCGGGCGCGTCCCCGTCCCCCATCGCATCGACATACGCGCCGACGCGCTCCAGATACAGGCGGGCCTGTGGATCATCGTCTGTCAGTTCGGCACCGGCAAAGCGGGCCCGCAGGTCATGGGACAGCGTATCGGCGTCATCGCCCATCATGATGGCCACGACCCCCCGCTCCCCCGATATCAGCCCCAGCATGCCAAGCGAGCATGGCACCATGGCCATGCCAAGGCGTTCGCTTCCTGCCGAAACGCCCCGTAACCGCGTGTCCGTCATGAATCTCTCCCCTCGCATCGCGACAGCATCGGGATGGGTCCATGATCCGGCAGCGGGCGCGACAGTTACCTCCATCCTAGACGCAATCGTCCCCGGCCACGACAGATATCGGCGTGGGGATGGGACAGAGACCGCATCAGACTTGATGGCAGGGTTCTGGGGGAAAGGTTCCGGCGGCAGGGATCAGCTATTGCTGCCAAATGCCGGACGCGTGGCCTCGAACAGGAACCATGTGCGGCGTTCGGTTTCGTCGATCCACACTTCCAGCAGGCTGGCCGTGGCGACGTCATTACCTTCGTCGCACAGGGCATGAACCGCCCGCATCCGGGTGGTCAGCGCCAGATTGTCCTCCCGCAGTTCGGCAAGCATGTCTTCGGGCGTCACATATTCGGCGTCATTGTCCGCGACCTTCGTCAGGCGGCTGATTTCGCCAACGGAATGCAGCGTGGTGCCCCCGATCTTGCGCGCGCGTTCGGCCATCGGGTCGGTCATCGCAAAGATCTGCTCGCCCTGTTCATCCAGCAGCAGGTGATAATCGCGGAAATGGCGGCCGCTCATATGCCAGTGAAAATTCTTTGTCTTGATGTAAAGGGCGAAAACATCGGCCAGGGTCTCCTTCAGCCCGGCGGCGATATTCCTTACCGCATCCTGTTTCAGGTCCGTCGGCGTGCCGAGATAGGTCCGCACATGGGCTTCGCCTGCCTTCATCGCGGCCGTCTTGCTGCCTGTCATCGCAATCTCCATCAATATCGTGGTTTTTGTGGGATACGCAGGGCCCCGATGTTTCCGCCATGCCCCGTACGCGCGACGCGTAGGGCCGGTGGAATGGAACTTCCCTTTCGTTCCATGAACGGAAAAAAAAAACCTTCGTCAGGGCCGGGTTCCGGAGAAACGTCATGTTGGGGAAACGTCATGCGGGGGCGGACGGTTCCCCCTGATGCAACCGCCTGCGCCAGCAGGCGTCCATATTCGTGAACGCCCCACACGGGATACCCGTGGGAAACGGCACTGTCCCATTGCACCGGAAAGGAATGTCACAATGACCCTGCAACGTCGGCAGTTCCAGGCAATTCTGGGCATGCTGGGGCTGGTGCTGTGTGGCAGCAGCGTCCGCATGGCACGCGGGGCCACCAGCCGGAACAGCCCCGATTCCTTCATGCTGCCGCCCAATGGCTGGGTTCCGAACAATGCGCACCTGCCAGTCCTGCATTACCGCAATGGCTTTCCCACCCATGGCAGCGACCCGGCATCGGGGATGGAGGCGCTGTTTACCGCCAATGGCTGGCCCCCGCGCTGGCGATGGGGGGTTTACGATTTCCACCACTATCACAGCACCGCGCATGAGGTCCTGGGAATAGCAACGGGGTCCGCGCAACTGCGCCTTGGCGGCCCGGATGCCCGTCTGGTCACGGTGCGCGCGGGCGATGTCGTCGTCCTGCCGGCAGGCACCGGCCATAAAAACGAGGGGTCGAGCGATGATTTCCTGGTGGTGGGGGCCTATCCCCCCGATCAGGATTTCGACCTGCAGCGCGGGCCGATTCCGCCCGCGGCAATCACGATCATGAATCGCCTGCCATTCCCCTCAACCGATCCGGTGCAGGGCAGGGATGGCGCGCTGCCACGCCTGTGGCGGACGGGATGACGCCACGCGCCTGCCTTCATCCCGCCAGCGGCCGGGCGCATTCACGCAGCACCTCCTCCAGCCAGTCGGCGAAAACCTGTATCTTGCGTGAAAGATGCCTGCGATGGGGATAGAGCAGCGTCATGGGCAATGGCGGGGCACGCCATTGCGACAGCACCTCCACCAGTTCGCCACGATGCAGGAGGTCAGACACGTCATAGGCGGGAATCTGTATCAGCCCCAACCCGGCAAGACAGCAGGCAATGAACGCCTCGGCGCTGTTGACGGTCACGCGGCCGGACATGGGCAGCGTCCGCAGCATGCCGTCTTCCATCCATTCCCATGCCTCGACCCGCGCGGTGGAGGGCGACGCGTAACGGACGGCCATGTGCCGCGTCAGGTCCGCGGGCACCTGGGGCACGCCATGACGCGCCAGATAGGCGGGGGAGGCCACATTGATCAGCGGCAGTTCGCCCAGTGCGCGCGCGATCAGTCCGGAATCCTCCAGCGGGCCGATCCGCAGGACGCAGTCCACGCCATCTTCCACAAGGTTGACGGCCCGGTCGGTGACGCCGAGCTCGATGTCGATGCCCGGATAACGGTCCAGGAATTCCGGCAGTCTGGGCGCCACCAGCAACCTGCCGATCCGGCCGGGCAGGTTGACACGCAGCAGGCCGCGCGGGGTGTTCGCCTCCTGCCGGAACAGGTTTTCGGCCTCCTCCACATCCGCGATCAGGCGCAGGCAATGCTCATAGAACGCCATGCCATCCGCCGTCGGCGTGACGGAGCGGGTCGTGCGGGCCAGCAGGCGGATACCCAGCCGTCCCTCCAGTTCCTGAATGGCGGTGGAAACCGTCGATCGCGGCAGCTTCAGCGTCCCGGCCGCGCGGGTGAAGCTTGTCGTCTCCACCACGCGGGCGAAGACGCGGAACAGGTCGATCCGGTCCATTTCCTCCATCCCTCCCGATCACCGACACGGCGCTTTGTTCGTTATCTACGACATATGTTGTCGAAAAAGGCAACTTTATATGGATATCGCAAATGATATCTTTCCTTCATGACACCCGTCACCAGCGGGGCAGCATCGGAAACGAATGAAAGGCACCATCATGGCCGACCACAGCATTCACGGAAAAACCGTCCTGATCGCGGGGGGCGCCAAGAACCTGGGCGGACTGATCGCCCGTGATCTGGCGGCGCATGGCGCAAAGGCCATCGCCATCCATTACAACAGTGCCTCCACCAAGGCCGAAGCGGACAGGACGCTCAGCGACCTCAAGGCCGCGGGCGTGCAGGCCGTGGCATTTCAGGCCGACCTGACCACCGCCGCCGCCGCCACCGCAAAACTGTTTTCGGATACGGTCAATGCCATCGGACGCCCCGACATCGCCATCAACACGGTGGGGAAAGTCCTGAAAAAACCCATCAGCGAGACCAGCGAAGACGAATTCGACGAAATGTTCGCGGTCAATACCAAGGCGGCCTATTTCTTCATCAAGGAAGCGGGCATCCACCTCAATGACAATGGCAAGCTGCTGACGCTCGTCACCTCGCTGCTGGGGGCCTATACGCCGTTTTATTCCACCTATGCCGGGTCGAAGGCGGCGGTGGAACATTTCACCCGCGCGGCGTCAAAGGAGTACGGAGCACGCGGCATTTCGGTCAATGCCATTGGTCCCGGCCCGATGGACACGCCATTCTTCTACGGACAGGAATCGAAAGAGGCCGTCGCCTATCACAAGACAGCCGCCGCCCTGTCCGCGTTCAGCAAGACCGGCCTGACCAATATCGAGGATATCGCGCCGCATGTCCGCTTCCTGGTGTCCGAAGGATGGTGGATGACGGGGCAGACCATCCTCGTCAACGGTGGCTACACCACCAAATAGGCATCATTCCCCTTCGCGCCCGCACCCTACGGGCGTGAGGCCCCGTTCGGGGCGACCGGACCAGAAATCCCGTCCTGACTTCCATCAGCACCACTGCAATGGATCGCACGCCTGCGGACCATGCGGTGGTGCTGGCGCGTACGCCGCCATGCTTCCGCATCCCGATCGGATCTTTTGCCCTGCCACGATCCGCAAGGCACATCGGCAAACGGATTTATGTGTCGGGTTCGATAATATCATGAATATCGACCCAATCGTGCCTCTGAATGGCTTTCGGGGCATTGTCTGGCATGAACCGCCCTCCGGTCCGCCCCCGAACAGGTAGCCGACCTTCGGCCGAGATGTTCCCGATCTGGCCGCTGCCTTATTCCAGACGGTAGAGACGGTGCCTGCCATCCCTTCCGGGTGCCCTTCCCGCCTCTGCCTCCTGTCGGCGTGGCCTATGGCAGGATCATCCGTGGCCGGACGCAGGGCCAGCAAACAGAAATGGCGCCGGTTGAGGTCAACCGGCGCCATTGTCGGATGGGAAGCGGAACCCTGCGGCCCGCTTCCCGATGCCGGGAGAAGTTATTTCTGGGGCGCGGGGGGCGCCATCAGGGCATGCAGCTGTTCATGCAGGGCGTCGATCTTGTCCTGACGGTCCTTGATCTGCGCCAGCTGTTCCGGGGTCAGGATATCGTGGATCTTGACTTCCATCTCCAGATGCCGTGCCTCGCGCTTCTGGCGCAGGGCGTCCAGCTGCTGCTCGATCGAGGTCAGGCTGGCCTGATCGACCGTGCCGGGGGTGGACAGCACGGTGCGCAGCTGCGTGCGCAGGGTATGTTCCTGTTCCATATCGGCGCGGAAATCCGGATGCGGCCCGTGCATCAGCGCCGCCAGTTTCTTGTGCTGGGCGGCGGTCAGGGTAATCCCGCGCAGCGACAGGATATGATGGCCATGATGGTGACCGCCCCAGCCCCCGCCGCACCCTTCGCCCGGCGGGGGGGCATCATGCGCCAGCGCCGCGTGACCCGCAGTTCCGGCCAGACCGGTCATGACGGCAGCGGCAAGAAGCATTTTCTTCATCATTTCTGACTGAGTCCTAAATATTAAAATGATGTAATCAGCGTCATGTCATGCGCCTTACATTTACGGTTATATGAAATACCACCCGTTAGAATACGGCATCTGTTCTACGAATTGTAACATGTATATTTCGACATGAACCACTAGGTCTGGATAACGCCATTTCTGGCATCCGCAATAAATATGTCATAGTGTGATTACAGTAGTTACAAGGCATGCGGACCACATGACAGCGCACAGGATCATCATCGATACCGACCCCGGCGTGGATGACGCGGTCGCCATCATGCTGGCGCTGGCGTCCGACAGGCTGAAGGTGGAGGCCCTTGTCACCGTCGCGGGCAACGTGACGGTGGAACAGACCGCGCGGAATGCGTGCAGGATCCTTGAACTGGCGCAACGCACGGACATTCCCGTCCATGCCGGATGCGCGCGCCCGATCGGACATACCCGCGTCAGCGCAAGCCATGTCCATGGGGTCACGGGCATGGACGGTCCCGACCTGCCTGACCCCACGATGCCGGTCCAGCCCCGGCACGGGGTCGATTACCTGATCGATGCCATCCGTGACGCCCCGCAACACAGCCTGCACCTTGTCATGCTTGGTCCCATGACAAACCTCGCGATGGCCCTGATCAAGGCACCGGATATCGCCACGCGCCTGCGCGGGGTGGTGGCGATGGGCGGCGCGCGGTGCGAAGGGGGCAACATCACCCCCAGCGCCGAATTCAACTTCTACGCCGATCCCGAAGCTGCGGATATCGTCCTGCGCAGCGGCATCGCCCTGACGCTGCTGCCCCTCGACGTCACGCACCAGTGCCTGACGACGCCCGCGCGCCTTGCGCGGCTGCGTGCGCTGCCGGGCCGGTGCGCATCGGCGGTGGTCGCCATGCTGGAGGCATCGGGACGCTTTGACCTGAACAAATACGGGTGGGCGGGCGCGCCCCTGCATGACCCGTGCACCGTTGCATGGCTGCTGCAGCCGGACCTGTTCGCAGGGCGGCAGGTCAACGTCGCGATTTCGCTGCATGATCCGCTGACGCGCGGCATGTCCGTGGTGGACTGGTGGGACACGACGGACCGGCCCGCCAACGCCCTGTTCATGCACGACGCGAACGCGGACGGGTTTTACGAACTGCTGACGCGCCACCTCGCCCGCCTGCCCTGATGATCCCCTGCCCGCGCGAACGGGGGCAAGCCATCAGGGCGTCGCGTCACCACAGGCACGGACATACAGGGACGCCACCTGTTCGATCAGCTTCGCATGCGCGGGGGTAAAGCGCGCGACGTGGGGGCTGTCGATATCAATCACCCCCAGCACCTCCCCCGCCCGCATGATCGGCACCACGATTTCCGAACGCGATGCCGCGTCACACGCGATATGTCCTTCGAACTGATGGACATCCGGCACCACGATGGTCGCGCGCTGCCGTGCCGCCGTACCGCAGACCCCCTTTCCCATATCGATGCGGGTGCAGGCCACGCGTCCCTGGAATGGCCCCAGCACCAGCTGTCCGCCGCGCAGGAAATAGAAACCGGCCCAGTTGATGTCTGTCAGCCCCTCGAACAGGATGGCCGCGATATTTGCGGCATTGGCAATCGGATCACCCTCCCCTTCCATGACGGCGGTGATGGACGGGACGATGTCATCTTCCCCCAGGCGGGCGGATGTCCCTGCTTGAACTGTCATCAGTGCGGTTCCTATCATTAATCATGCACGCCCCGGAAGATAGCCGGTGCCGCAGGGATGGGCCAGCTGGGATGGGCCAGCAGGTGACGGCCCGTTTCCCATGCCAGGAAGATGACTGTATGCTGATCCTGTCCGTCCTGTCATGACCGGCCGGCGGGCAAGGCAGGAGTACCCGGTTGCGCAAGGTTATCGTCACGGGATGTGACAGCGGCTATTTCCCCCTAGTCATGGAACTGATCCAGTCGATCGGGAACAGGACGGATGCGGCATTATGCGTCCTCGATGCCGGGCTGACCCCGCAGCAGGCGCGCACGCTCCATGATCTCGGGGTGATGGTGCGCACCCCCTATGTCCCGGACTGTGCGCCGTCATGGCGGGTGCGCCGTCGCCCCACCCTTGCCATCAACCTGTCCAAGCTGTGGCTGGACCGCCTGTTGCCGCAGTTCGACCTGATCCTCTGGATCGATGCCGACGCATGGGTGCAGGACATCGCCGCCATCGAACATATGTTCGACGCCGCGCGCGGGGGTGGGATCGCCATCGTTCCTGAAATCGGCGCGAAAATCGCAGACATGTTCGCGATCCGCTGGATCTGCCCTGGCTGGATGCAGGTCCGCTCGTTCCTGTACAAGAACGCGCGCAAGGCCCGGCTGCCCTTTGCCATACGGCGGCAGATCGGGGCCAAGCCACTGCTGAATTCCGGGGTGATGTGCATCCATCGCGACGCGGCCATCTGGCCGGTGCTGCGCAAATGGCAGGACACCATCATACGCCGTGGCGGCGCGCTGTTCACGCAGGACCAGCTCAGCATCGCGCTTGCGGTCTATATCGACGGCGCCAGTGTCGTCTTCCTCGACAATTCGCACAATTATATCGGGCCATGGCTGCTTGATGAGGAATGCGGCAGCCTCGTCAACCTGTTCTATCCCCATGACCCGGTGGGGATTGTCCACCTCGTCTCGCAGGCGCGGCTGAGGGAGTCGCTGTCCAATACCCTGACCGTCCCGACGCTGTCGGGCGGGCAGGCGGCCGTCAACCTGCGGTTTGGCGGGATGCGGGCCTTGCGCGACGCGTCCTTCCCCGCTGACTGAATGACGCGGGGAAGCCTGGATCCGTTTGACAAGACAGGCCCGATAATCCCCTGAAATCATGAACGTTTCTGGTGAAGCTTTTATCCAGAAAGCTTCAGAAGACGTCACCTTTCTGAAAAAAAGGCAACACCCAGAAACTCTTATATTTTTCATCAACCGGCTGTTTTCAAACAGCCTTTTACGACGTTGCCTTATCCTTGATGGCTTTGTCCTTGAGCACCGTATCCGCCGCATCGCGCAGCTGACGCGCCAGATGCCGCGCCTGTTCTGGATGAAGGGCGGTCACCACGCGGCGGTCGCCGGATTTTAGGTGTTCGGGGGAGGTCGCCATGAAAAGGTCGAGGATCACCACGGAATCCTGCACCGCCTCCGCGCCGCAGCTTACGGTCGGATAGACGACGACATTGCCGCTGGAATCTTTTGTGTTTGCGTCAGACATGGGTGTCCTGTCCCTGAAGTTGAAGGTGGGATTGGGAATTGAAAACGGAACTCAGCGCACGCGCTTTTTCTGGGCCTGTTCCTGACGGAGCTGCGCGCTCTGCGCCTGGATGGTTTTCTGCGCCGCGGCCAGCGCGTCCCTGAGCCGTGCCAGTTCGGCCTTCAGTGCGGCGATTTCGGCACGCAGGGCGGGGGGATGATCGTCCATTCGTCACAACCTTTGCATACAGGAAGGGGGCGCTATTGGGTGGCAAATCGCGAACGTACCTGATCGAACAGCGCACGGGCCGCCATATCCTTTGAATCGGTATGTTCCATCAGGTGACGCATGCGCGCGGCGATGTCTTCGGCATGCACCGTGCCGGAATCAACCAGCATCTGCATCAGCTCCATGATGACCAGCTGCTGCGCGGCGATCATCTTGACCACCGGCATCACCTTCTTCTGCGCGGACTGTTCCGCCGCCTGCGCCAGAAGCTGCTGCAGCTGTTCGGTTTCGCTATCGGTAACCTGTTCCATGTGTTCCTCCCGCCATGTTCTTGGTTATTCACATGGTGGTCGTATCCACGTCGGCGGGCAATGCCCGTCATGCGGGGAAGGTATCCGCAAACCGAACATCTGTCCCACATGATGGCGGGAATATGCTACACGCGGCCATGGCGTACCATGTCCTTCCCGATCTTGTTATCCATGACGATGATATTGTCGTGACCTATATCCATGCCTCCGGCCCGGGGGGACAGAATGTCAACAAGGTCGCGACCGCGGCCCAGATCCGTTTTGATGCCACGCGTTGCGCCACGCTGACCTCACGCCTGCGCGCGCGGCTGCGGCTGCTGGCTGGCAGCCGCATGACACGCGACGGCGTCGTCATCCTGACGGCGCAGCGGTTCCGCAGCCAGTCCCGCAACCGCGAGGATGCGATCGAACGCCTGCTCGACCTTCTGCGGCAGGCCGCGCACGTGCCTACCCGCCGGATCGCCACCCGCCCTTCCCGCACGCAGCGCCGCCGCCGCATGGATGACAAATCCCGCCGCGCGCGGATCAAGCAGGGACGCGGCCGCCCGATGGCGGAATGAAGCCTGTGCGAAGGGCAAGGTCGTGAAGACGTTCCCGAGAAAGCTGCTTTCAGAAAATGCCAGGGGAACGCGGCCTTTTTGAAAAAAGGCGACACCCAGAAACTTCTGTTATCCTGTCGACGTATTTTCAAGCCCCTGCGCCAAGGGCCGTTCACGCAGGCCCGATGTCACAGGATGCACCACTGCCGCATCAGGTTGTGATAGATGTTGGTCAGTCCCAGCACGGACGGGTCATGATCGCCCAGCCGTTCACGCAACGTGATGGTCTGCAGGTCCAGATCGAAAAGGATGCGCCGTCGCGTTTCATCGGCGACCATTGACTGTGACCAGAAAAAGGCCGCAAGGCGCGACCCGCGCGTCACGGGGGTCACGCGGTGCAGGACCGTGGTGGCATACAGGACCAGATCCCCTGCCGGCAGCTTGATGGCCTGCTCCCCTCCCGGTTCGGACATGATGAGTTCGCCGCCGTCATATTCGTCCGGGTCCGACAGGAACAGCGTGGACGACACGTCCGTGCGGATGCGGGTATGGATGCCGCCGGCGAAAATCCCCCGGATCGCATTATCGACATGCGCGCCAAAGGACATCCCGACGTCATAGCGGTTGAACAGGGGCGGACTGACCCGGTATGGCAGCACGGCGCTGTTGAACGTTGCATTACGGCCCAGCGCCTTGAGCACGATCTCCCCCAGTTCGCGACAGATGGGGGAATCCTGCGGCAACTGGCGGTTATTCTTGCTTTTGGCGGACTGCTGTCCTGCCGTTTCCCGTCCGTCTGTCCATTGCGCCGTCCGCAGTGCCGACTGGCACCGCGACAGTTCATCGGCATTCAGCAATGCAGGCACGTGCAGCAGCATTCCACTTATCCCCGTGTCGGCCGGGCCCGTGCGATACGGGCCCATCCCTCAGTATTGGGCGGACAGATTAAACAGGAACGACCGTCCGATGGAAGGCGTCACGCGGTTGGAAAACAGGCTGCCGTAATTCAGGCGGTTGTCGAGGTTGTATCCATTCATCGCCACCTTCCAGTGATTGTTGAAACGGTGCGACACCATCGCGTCGAATTCCACCGTGGCGGGCGCGCGCGCCGTGTTGGCCTGATCCAGCCACACGCCCTGCCGCCATGTCAGGCCACCGCCGATCGTCATGTTCCACGGCCGGCGCGGGGCGATTTCATAGGAAGTCCACGCGGTGGCCTGATTGTGTGGCACGTACTGGATCTGCCCCCCCNCTGTTTGGAGGACGCCGATCCCGCCTTGGTGATCGTGGGGTCATACANGCGCATACGTGCCATAGAACATCCAGTTGGGCAGGATGTTGCCCGAAATGCTCAGCTCCAGCCCCTGGTTGCGTTCCTGATCGCTTGTGGCGCTGATGTCGCCGGTGGAAGGATCGGTCTGGATCGAATTGCTCTTGTCCAGGCGGAACAGCGCGGCCGTCATGCCGATCCTGTCGTGAAAAGCACTGTATTTCGCACCAATTTCATAAAGCGAGCTGCGTTCCGGCGCGGCGCTCTGGCTCTTGGCGTTCATCGGTTCGGAACTGTTGGTGACATACATGCTCAGCGGCGTGGTGGATTGCGACCAGTTGAAATAGACCATCAGGTTGCTGCGCGGCGTGTACATGACGCTGACGCTGGGGTTGAAAGTGGTTTCGTCCTGCCCGTAATGCACGTCGGGATATTTCGCCGTATCGCCACCTGTCGCGCTGTAATGACTGTTCCAGTTGTCCCAGCGGAAACCCGCCTTGACCGAAAGGTAATCCGTCAGCCAGACCTGATCGGACAGGAAGAAGCCGACATCAAGGGCATCGCTGTCCTTGTAACACTTCTTGCCAACGCCACTGATGTTCACAAGACGGTCGGGATACTGGTTGCAGTCGCCCAGCGTCAGGCCNGGGCACGTACATCGACGGACTGAGCAGGCTGGTGCTGGGCCGGTTGCTGCCNATAGGCATAGTTCTGCCGGTGGTCGGTCACATATTCGATGTCGAAACCGCCGATGATTTCATGCCGGATGCGTCCGGTGCGGAAACGCGCGATGCCGGAAAAGACATCCTGTATCGACCAGTCGCTCTGCCGGTAGGGTTCGGGACCACCCACGCCGCCATTACGCGCGACCTGTGCTGCGGCGGGGTTGGCGGAAAACAAATCGGCATTACAGGTCGCCGACGGCACGCTGCCATTTATCAGGTTGTTGTTATACGCCGTTGTGCCCGCCGCCATGGACGAACATGCCTCCTGCGAGGCGGAGAAATAGCGGTGATAGATCCCGCCGCGCATGTCGTTGTAAAGTGTCAGGATCGGGCTGACCTTTGCCGTCAGGCGACCGGTGATCATGTCATCACTGGTATTGTCCTGATCATAGGTCGTGCCATACCAGTTGGTACGCCTGACCCCGTATTCCGTCGCAGGCAGGCCAACCGCCGCCCCCGGCTTGTAAACGACGGGCACGCCGTAATCGGGGATGCGGTTATCGTTCTGATGAAAATATTCCAGAACGAATGACACCTTTTTCCCAAGGCCAAAGGCAATGGAGGGCGCAATGCCCCAACGATGGGAATAGATGTAGTCGCGGCCGACGACATTGTTTTCATTTCCCATGCCACTCAGGCGAAAGGCGATGCTGTTGGTCAGCTGCTGGTTGATATCCAGCGTGCCGCGATAATAGGACCCGCTGCCGCCCGAGAAATTCGCCTGATAGAAATTGCCCAGCTGCGGGCTCTTGGTCACGATGTTGATCGCGCCGCCCGTCGTGCCGTTGCCGAAAACCTCAGACGACGGGCCCTTGATGACGGAAACATGGTCATAATTGAAACTGTCGCGGGTATAGACGCCAAAATCACGCAGCCCGTTTTCATAGATGTCGTTCTGCGACTGAAACCCACGGATAAGGAACTGATCCCCGGCCATGCCGCCTTCGCCCTCGCCGACCGAGGCCGTGATGCCCGGCACGTTCTTCAGTGCCTCGTCAAGGGATTTGACGTTCTGCTGCTGCATCAGGACCTGCGGCACGACGTTGATGTTCTGTGGCGTGTGCATCGCGTCGTGCGGCATGCGGCTCAGCCCGACCGACTGTTTCAGCGCATTCATCGGCGATGCCGTCACCGTGGTGTAATCGTGCCGGTGATCGGAAATGATCCCCGACGCATCTTCCTGTGCGGCCGCATCCCGGGACGTCGTTTCGTGGGATGCCGTGGTGGTGGTGGCGGTCCTGGCCTTCCCTGCCGGCGTCGTGGGGGATGTGCCTGACTGCTGCACGACGGTGGAGGTTTCCTCCCCCGTGGCGGCGGCATGTGCCGCGGACGAACAGGCAAGCGCCAGCGTCGCTGTTGCAACGGAAAATGGTCGGAGACGGCGGGGTGGGATCATGGGGGTCATCTTTGATAGTTGCGACTGATTCTTATTTCCCCCCATTAATGAAAGTGAGTTTGATTCGCAATATCAAACGGGCGGATTTTTTGACAATCCGCCTTCTTAGCGTCCCTGTGGTGTTTTTGCCGCACGGGAACAGGCATGAAGGATCCCGAACGCCGCCCCGCCAGACAGACGATCCCGCGCGGCAACGACCGGAATATCGCGACACGAAACCCGTTGATCTGGATATTTCCTGAAAATGACAAAAGCTTCCGGGTGCCGCCCTTTTTAGGAAAGGCGGCGTGCCCAGAAGCTTTTCAGACAAAAGGCTTCCCGAAACTTCTCTACGGTGTCAGCAACAGCTTCTTACAGATCGGCGGTAAAGGAGAACTTGAACGTCCTTGGCAGGCCTTCAAGCAGGTAGCCGTTGAAAGAAGACGACCAGTACCGGGTATTCGCAAGGTTATCGACGCCAAAGCGCAGCGTCAGCGGCTTGTGATCAGCAACGAAGGTATAGCGCGCCGCCAGGTCAAAACGCGTCCAGACCGGCAGGTGCATCGTATTGGACGTATTGACCATCTGCTTGCCCGTGTTGACGACGCGTCCCACGACCGTCGCGCCCTTGAGGAACGGCAGGTCATATTCCAGATTTCCGTTGATGGTGTAATTGGGAATCCCGATCGCGGTATGACCGTTCTGCAGCCCGCCCGCCGTGCGTCGCAGGTCCGCGTCGATGACCGTGCCGCCACCGTTAAAGCGCAGGCCCGGCAGGATTTCCCCATTGACGTTCAGTTCGATGCCACGGTTGCGCTGCAGCCCGTCCTCCACAAAAATCGACTGGCCCGTATTGCCGATGGCCTGCGAATACGAATTGGGCTGCGAGATTTCGTAAACGGCAAGGGATGCGCTGAAACGCCGGGTTTCATACTTGGCGCCCACCTCGTACTGGGTGGATTTATAGGGGGCGAAAATCTGTCCCTGGTTGATCGTATCTGCCGGCGCGGTCTGCCCCTGCGACAGGCCCTCGATCCGGTTGAAATACAGCGCTGTCTGCCGCGTGGGATGGATCACCAGCCCGACCACGGGGGTAATGGCATCCTGATCGTAATGGGAATTGATGGCGCCACGGCCCGATGCGGCGTAATCGTATCCGTTGATCAGCATGTTCTGGTAACGAAATCCCCCCGTCAGGGCGACGCGGTCGTGAAAGAACGACATCGTGTCGGAAAAGAACAGGCTGTACAGCCGCGTACGGTTGATGGGCTGCGGATTGGCGACGTCACCGCCGCTAAAGGTATTGGCAAGCGGCGAGATGTAGGGCGTGTTGTAGATATTCGTCGTGACCGAGGTCAGCGCCATGGAATAGGCGGTATCGGCCTCCTCCCACAATGATGATCCGCCTGCATTGATTTCATGCCTGACGGGACCGGTCCTGAAATGCGCCCGCACGCCCGCGCGCGTGCTTTCGTTCGTCTGGTTATAGGGCACGTACATGCTGCCGATGGTCGCCGCCCCGGTGATGGCGTCGGTTACGGTCGGGTTCGCGTATTCGCCCTTCTCATTCCCGCCAAGACCACCGAACGCGCCATAGACGGTGATATGCTTGGAAAAGTCGTGTTCGATATTGAGCATGCCGAAAATGTAGTTCAGGTCGTTATAGGCCCAGCGCTGCCCGAAATTGTGCGACGGCGCTGCCGCGCGCGGCACCGAGGTCACACCCGTCCCGAGGAAGATGGCCGGCCGCCCCCCGTTGACGCCCTGATTCTGGTAATTCATGTCCAGCGAAATGCGGGTATCGTCATTATGCCAGTCGAAATCGGCCCCCACGGCGGCGGAATGGCGGTATTCATGGTCGATCGAATCCTCGCCATCCTGCCCTGCAACATTCAGGCGAAAGCCGAAGGCCTTGTCCCGCCCGAAACGACGGCCGAAATCCACGCTTCCCCCGCCCAGGGCATTGCTGGTGTAATCACCCGTCACGCGGGTAATCGGGGTTTTGGTCGCGTGCTTGAACATCAGGTTGATGTTGCCGCCGATGGCCGATCCGCTGGGCGCCGCGCCATTGAGGAACGCGCTGGCCCCGTTGAGCACCTGCACCTGATCATATAGCTGCGGGGAGACAAGCTGCCGCGGCGTGATGCCGTACAGCCCGTTGATCGCCACGTCATCGCCATCGACGGGAAACCCGCGGATCACGAACATCTCCGAAAAATTGCCATAGCCATAGGTGGTGCGCACGGACGGGTCGTTTTCCAGAACCTGCCCCAGCGTCTGCGACTGCTGGTTGAGGATCAGGCTGGAGCTGTAGCTGCGGATGTTGAAGGGCACATCAAGCCCCTTCTTGTTCCCCAGCACCCCGAGCTGACCGCCACTTGTCACTTCCATCTGGTTGCGGCGGCTGGCGGTGACGATGATTTTCTCGTCCTTCGCCTGCGCGTCGGCCTTTTCCGGCCCGGGGGTTTTCTGTGCCCCGGGGGCTTTTTTCTGCGTTCCGGGCTTTTCATCGTCCGCGGCGAATACCGGCGCCATCGGCAAAAGGCTTCCCATAACGATCATGACCGCCAGCGCCACGACAGTCTTCCGGCGGACAGGGATCAGGCATGCACATAACATTACGAAGAGCCTTCGGATAAAAGCGGTTGGGGAGTGGGTGATATACGCAAATGCGATTAAATCGCAACATCTGGGCCGGCATCGTTGTATTTTTTTCGCATCCGGCGACATTCTGTGGCATGAAGAACACATGCAAATGCGTCGCATTTATTTCTCAATATGTAACAGAAGACCGCAACTGACGCGCGACAGGGCGAAACGCCCCCCCACCCTTGCCGTTGGCAGGATCAGCGCCCTGGCGATCGGTTGCCTGCTTTCCTATCTGGTCGCGCACCTGCTGCTGATGGATATCGGCCGGATGGTTGCGCGCCATGGGAACGGGACGCTTCCCCCGGATGCGACACAGCTGGGGTACATGGTTGCCGTTGGCGCCCTGCCCCTGCTGATCCTGACCTGTTTCGGGATATGGGCGCGTTATCGCGGGATCATTGCCGTGGGGATGCTGGGCACGATCGCAGCCCTTGCCGGAACGGTCCTGCCATGACGCGTGAAACCCTGCGCACACGCATGGGATGGCTGCATGCCTGGGTCGGATTCGTGTGCGGGCTTGCCCTTGTCTGCATCTTCGCCACCGGCACGCTTGCCGTTTTCGATACGGAAATCACCCGGTGGATGCAGCCTGAAATCCCGGCCCTTGCAAACGCGCAGCCCACCGACATCGCCCTGGACAGCGCCAGCCGGATGGTGCGTGACCAGCAGGCGCACGGCATGTCGGCCTTTCTTGTCCTGCCCTCCGCGCGTTCGTCCGTGCTGGAAATCCTGCATTACGACGGCCATGAATTTGTCGGCGATATCCTTGACCCGCGAACGGGGGCAATAATCCCCGCGCGCCCCACGGCAGGGGGCAAATTCTTCTACGACTTCCATTATTCCCTGCGCGGTGGAGGCGTGATTGGCGTCGGTCTGGTCAATGTCCTTGGCACAGGGCTGCTGGTTGCGGTGGGGGCGGGCATCGTGATCCACCTGCGCGCGCTGCTGCCGGATCTGGTCATGCTGCGGCTGTCGGTCTCGCGCATCCGGTCATGGCTGGATGCGCATCTGCTGGCCGGTGTCCTGTTCCTGCCCTTTACCGTCATGATGGGCTATACTGGCGTCCTTGTTCATGCCGACAGGATCCTTCCCGCCACGCCGCTGGCAACGATTTTCCGGCATGACGCCGCCCCGGCGCGTCTGCCCGCCTCTCCGCCGGTCCTGTCGCCCGTGCCGTCCTTGCGGCCCCTGCTGGAAACCGCACGCCTGCGCCTTGGCGGACGGGAATGTGGCTTCATCCTGTTTTCGCCCGATCGCCTTGGCATCTTCGCCAGCGATGCCTCCGGCCCGTTCATGACGCGCGACCATGTGGATTTCGGCCTGCCTGACGGGCGGGTGCTGGGCACGACGGTTACGCGCGGACCTGTCGCGACAACCCTGCAACTGATGCACGGCCTGCATTACGCGCGCTTTCTCCCGCTTTCCCTGCGCTGGCTGTATTTCGTATCCGGCCTGTGTTCGACCGCAGCCATTGCAAGCGGCATGGTGCTGTTCCTGATGAAACGCCGCCGCAAATCAGGCTATCGCGCGGTTTTCCGCATTGCCGAAGGGCTGTGCATCGCCACGATAACGGGCCTGCCTGTCGCCATCCTGTCCTTCCTGTGGGGCAACCGCCTGCTGCCCGCGACCCTGCCGGGTCGGGAAATACTTGAAATAGACGTGTTCTTTTTCATCTGGGCCATCTGCGGCCTGCATGGAATCACGCGATCATGTGCCACGTCCCCCCTGTCGGGATGGCGCGAACAGCTTGTGGCGACAGCGGCGCTGGGATGTGGCCTTCCGCTGCTGGATGCCGCGGGCGACGCGACCGCGTGGCGGCAATGGTCCGGCATTCACGCGGGCATTGATGGCATGGGGGTTCTGTTTGGCGTGATCGCGGCCTGCGTGGCGCGTCACATGAAAGACAGGGCTGCATGACGATCCTCATTTCCCTGCTGTCATGGGGCATTGCCCTGTCCTGCCATGCGTGGCTTCAACACGCGCGGTATCACCTGCCGCCGGTCTCACGCCCCATTCAGCGCGCGATGCGGATCGTGCGCGCGGTCGCCCCCATGCTTGCGCTGGGTGTGGCGCTGACCGCCGGTCCGGTGGCGGGCGTGCTTGTCTGGTGTGCGACGTTTTCCATCGCGGGAATGGCTGTTGCCATCGTGGTGGAACGGCTTACGCATCACTGACGATGGCTCTGGTGAAGCTTTTTGCGGAAAGCTTCGCAAGACGCCGCCTTTTTGAAAAAAGGCGGCACCCAAAAACTTTTATTTTCTTTTATCAACAGGCTGTTTTCAAAAATCTCTTTTCATGCATCGGCAACAGTCACGCGGTGCCATCCAGCGGGAAATGACAGGCCACCTCATGCCCTTGTCGCACCGGACGCAGTACGGGTTCGTCCACACGGCAGCGATCCTGTGCATAAGGGCAGCGCGTATGGAACCGGCAGCCTGACGGACGCGCGACCGGGCTGGGAATATCCCCCCGCAGGGGAATGGCACGCATGCCCCCCACGACGGGACGCGGCACGGCGGCGCTCAGCGCGGCGGAATAGGGATGGGCCGGATGGTGCAGCACACTGTCCGTTTCCCCCAGTTCGACAACCGCCCCCAGATACATCACCGCCACGCGCGTGGAAATCTGGCGCACCACCGCAAGGTCGTGCGCCACGAAGACATAGGTCAGCCCCAGCCGCGCCTGAAGATCGACGAACAGGTTGACAATCTGCGCCTGCACCGACACGTCCAGCGCCGAAACAGGTTCATCCGCCACCACCAGACGCGGCGACAGGGCCAGCGCGCGGGCGATATTGATACGCTGGCGCTGCCCCCCTGAAAATTCATGGGCATAACGCTCCAGCGCCGCGCGCGGCAGGCTGACCAGTTCCATCAGTTCATGCAGCCGCGCGGTAATGGTCGCGGCCGATCGCCTGCGTCCATCGGCATCGGGATGCACGCGCAGCGGTTCCGCCAGCAGGTCGCCAATGCGGCGCCGGGGATTGAGCGATGCGTAGGAATCCTGAAACACCATCTGCATGCGCTGGCGCAACGGACGCATGGCACGTTCGTTCAGCGCGGTGATATCACGCCCCTCGAACAGGATCCGGCCTGACGAGACATCCATCAGGCGCAGCAGGCAGCGCCCGAGGGTGGATTTGCCACATCCCGATTCCCCCACCAGCCCCAGCACCTCCCCCGGCATGACGGAAAGCGAGATACCATCCACCGCCTTGAGCGTCTGGCCACGTGGCAGGCGATAGGTCTTGCGCAGATCCCGCACCTCCATCAGCGGAGCGGCCGTCCCCTGCGTCATGATGGGTGGATGCGCGTTCATGCCGGCCCCTCCTGCGGGGCGGACGCCGGACATCGCGGCGGCAGGGGCCTGCCCTCCGTCGGCAGGACGCAGGCGGCGGCCTGATCCGGTCCGACCGGCACCAGCGGCGGCGGCGCGGGGCGGCAGCGTTCATGCACATATCCGCAACGCGGGCCAAAGGCGCAGCCGACCGGCCGGTCAAGGGGGGCGGGGGGCACGCCGGCGATGGTCGGCAGCCGTTCGGGGCGCGGCCCGTCCAGCGGCGGTATGGAAGCAAGCAGCGCCGCCGTATAAGGATGGCCCGGCCGCGCGAACAGCGCCCCTGTCGGCCCGGTTTCGGCAACACGCCCCGAATACAGCACCAGCGTGCTGTCACAGGTTTCCGCCACCACCCCCATGTCATGCGTGATCAGCAGCACTGAGGAGCCATGCCTGCCGCGCAGGGCGCGGACAAGTTCAAGGATCTGCGCCTGCACCGTGACGTCGAGTGCCGTGGTCGGCTCATCCGCGATCAGCAGGACGGGATTGCACGACAGCGCCATGGCGATCATCGCGCGCTGGCGCAGCCCGCCCGAAAGCTGGTGCGGATAACACCCGGCCGTGCGGACCGGGTCGGGCACCCCCATTTCCCCCAGCAGGCGCACCGTGCGCGCGCGGGCCTGCCTGCGTGAAATCCGCTCATGCGCGCGGATCTGCTCATCAATCTGCCATCCGATGGTATAGACCGGGGTAAAGGCCGTCATCGGATCCTGAAAGATCATGGCGATCTGCCCCCCGCGCAGGCGGCGCAGTTCCCTGGGGGCAAGGCCCACAAGTTCCTGCCCGCGAAACAGGGCGGATCCGGTAATCCGCACGCCCGGACTGTCGATCAGGCCCATCAGCGCCATGGCCGTCACGGACTTGCCCGAACCCGACTCCCCCACCAGTCCAAGGATCTCGCGCTCCGCCAGTGTGAAGGAGACATGTTCGACAATCGGGATCATCCGTCCCGCCGAAGGAAAGCTGACACACAGGTCACGCACCTCCAGCAGTGGCGCGCGGGCGGAGCCGTCCCCGGATATCGCATTGCCGGGCATCGTACTACCGGGCATCGCGCACCCGTGGGTCCAGAACCACATGGATGACATCGACCACCGCGTTGGCGATCACCACGAACACCGCCGAATACATGACGCACGCCATGATGACCGGCAGGTCGAGGTTGTTGAGCGCCTGATAGGTCAGGTGCCCCACCCCCGGCAGGCCGAACACGACCTCCGTCAGCAATGCGCCGCCGCCGACCAGCTGCGCGAAGTCCAGCCCGAAAAGGGAGACGAAGGTAATCATGGACATCCGCACCCCATGCCACAACAGGATGCGCACGGGCGACAGCCCCTTGGCACGGGCGGTGCGCATGAAATCCTCGCCCGACAATGCCACCAGATCGGCACGCAGGACGCGGCTGTAGATGCCGATGAACATGACCGCCAGCACGATCCACGGAATGACCAGCGCGCGGAACCATCCCAGCGGGCTTTCCCCAAAGGGCACGTATCCCAGTCCCGGCACCCATGAAAACAGCCATGTATCGTGATACCGGCTTTGGGTGACAAGGTTGGTCACCTGCCCCAGCCAGAAGACGGGCATGGAAATCCCCACCAGCCCCAGCATCATGAGGCCGCGATCCACCCATGTATCCTTCATCGCCGCGGCCAGCGTCCCCATGATGATGGACGCCACGACCCAGATCACCGCCGCCCCGCAGACCAGCGACGCCGTCACTGGGGCCGCGCGCGCGATTTCAGGCACCACCAGTTCCCCCCGGTCCACATAGGAGGCAAGGTCGCGCGTGATGAACAGCTTTTTCATCATCGTTGCGTACTGCACCGGCAGGGAGCGATCGAAGCCGTATTCCCTGCGCACTTTTTCCATGACCTGGGGCGAGGCATTGCGTCCCGCGATCCGAGCGGTGGGATCGGCGCCCGGCGTCGCAAAGAACACCATGAACACCAGCGCCGAAATCCCGAACAGCACGAACACCGTCTGCCCCAGTCGGCGCAGCAGGGCGCCCATCATGATGAACGCCGCCCGGCGTCGCGCACGTCCAGCGCGTCACGCAGCCCGTCGCCAAGGATGTTCAGCGCCAGCACGACCACCACGATGGCAAGCCCCGGCGCCACCGCCACCATGGGACGGGTATAGATCAGCCCCTCCCCATCCTGAATGATGGTGCCCCACGACGCCGCCGGCGCCTGAACCCCCAGCGAAAGGAAGGACAGCGCGCTTTCGGCCAGCAGCGACAACGCCATCAGCAGCGGCCCCAGCATCACCAGCGTGGTGGTGACATTGGGCAGGATGTCGCGCAGGACAATGCGCCAGCGCGGCACCCCCAGACAGCGCGCGGCCGTGACGAATTCCGCCCCCCGCAGCGCCATGACCCGCCCCCGGATGGGCCGCGCGGCATAAGGCATGTAAACCAGCGCGATGATGAAGACGGGTATGAACAGGCTGTCCGCCCGCACGACGAAAGGCCCCAGCGTCAGCCCGTGGCTGACGGTGACGATGGAAAGGGAAATGGCGAACAGATAGACCGGAACCGCCCACATGATATCCATCATGCGCGACAGCACGGCATCCACGATCCCGCCCGAAAACCCGGCAATGATCCCCGTTGTCGCGGCCAGCACAAGGCACAGCACCGCGGCGCAGGAGGAGATCAGCAGCGAATTGCGCCCCCCATACAGCAGCCGCGACGCCAGATCGCGCCCCTGGCTGTCGGCCCCCAGCAGGTAGGAAGCCCGCCATGTCGGCCCGATGGGGCTGAGCCCGAGATGGAGCGGATTGTCATTGGGCTGCATGATGTCCACCTCCCGCCCGTCAAGCATGACGCTGCCCGCCACGTTGGAGACGAACGGATCGGTCCGCGCGATATCGCGGGCATATAACGGCGCCAGCAGGCAGGCGAGCGTCACGAGCAGCAGCGTCGCCAGCGCAATCATGGCCGAACGGTTGCGCCCGAGCGCGCGGATGGCCTGCCGCCACGGTCCCGGCGGCGGAGAGGACGCCATGCCCGCCATCACCACCCCCGCATGCGCGGCCCGGGCACGCGGCAAGGCGCGTCATGCCCCGGACGGACGGAAGGCGGGCATGTGTCCTTTATGACAGGAAAGGGCACGGTGGCCTCATTACAGTTGATGATACCGGATGGCTGGCGGCACCGGCGGCCTGACGCCACGGGTTTCCCAGACGGAATCACCCGCAGTGCGTGCGGCATGCCGTGCATGAAGGCATCGGGGCCAGAATGGCAATGGTTGGACAGAGTGGTCACTCTGCCGGAATAAAGGCGGATGCCCGGACATGCAAAGCCCGGATGCCACGGCCCCCTTCGTCCACTTTGCCTGATGCGATCCCTGCCCCACGCGCCAGACACCGTGACAGGGACGTGGCGGTTTTCATTCTTTCCATGTGCCATCTTTCACAAAACGGAATCATCCCACCTTTCCCCGGGGAGGAGTATATGAAAACAGCCCGCTGATAAAAATAACAAAGTTTTGGATGCCGCTCTCCCCCGAAAATCCGACATTCATGGACGCTTTCTTGTGAAAATCCCCACCGAGATTCCTTCATGATGCGCAGGATGTTTCATGGATACCCTGCGGTCAAAAACACATTTTCATGCCATGTATTATTGTTCCTGCCCCTTAGACAAAGGTTATGGGGAGGCCATATTTTGATAATTGACGACAGTACATGCGTGAAACGATAATCTGGTTTACTCCATCTCGACATGGAATGCTTCCGCACCGGCAAATCCGGGTGCAACGAAGACGGAGCCCTGACTGATGTCATCGCCACCCGAAGCATTACGCGCCCTCCCATTCCGTCCTGACAACGCCGGTTCCGTGCCCCTGCTGGCGGGGACGTGGCGTCGTGAAAGCGCGAAACTGTCGGGCCATTGCCGAAAATCCCTCATGACCGCGATGTCCGGGACGCGGTGACGCCTGCCTCCCCACACGGCCCGGCAGAAGATCATGGGGCTTTTCGTGCTTCCTCAGATAAAGGACAATTCCGCTCCTCCGGCCGTCCACCCGGCCCGTGACAGAATTTCCGTGGCATGGATCCAGAAAAAGAAAATGCAGAAATCCCTTCTCCTTACAGCATGTCTTGTCCTCTCCTGCGCATCGGCCACGGCGTCTCCCGCGCCAGAGGGAATCCCCGCCGACATGCCACAGGATTTCCACGCAAGCGACAGCAGCTTTGACTACATCCGCCGCAATGTCATGATCCCGATGCGCGATGGGAAAAAACTGCATACGGTCATCATGATCCCCAAGGGCGCGCATGGCGCCCCCATATTGCTGACCCGCACCCCATACAACGCGGATGAAATGGTCACGCACAATATCAGCGGGCATATGCGTTCCGCCCTGCAGGGGTATGACAACATGCCCGACGTGATCGCGGATGGCGGCTATATCCGTGTCATTCAGGACGTGCGCGGCAAATACGGTTCCGAAGGCAGCTATGTCATGAACCGCCCCCTGCGCGGGCCGCTGAACAAAAGCACGGTCGATCATGCGACCGACACATGGGACACCATCGAATGGCTTGTCCACAACGTCCATGAAAGCAATGGGAAAGTTGGCATCATCGGCGTATCGTATGACGGGTTTACGTCCATGATGGCGCTGTTCAACCCGCATCCCGCGCTGCGTGCCGTCGTCCCCATGAACCCCATGATCGACGGATGGCGGGGGGATGACTGGTTCCATAACGGCGCCTTCCGCCAGCAGATGCTGCCCTACATCTATGATCAGGACGCCACCCGGAGCAACACCGCCAAATGGTGGAGCAGCTATCACGATGATTACAACCTCTACCTCGACGCCGTTTCCGCCGGGGCGCTGGGCAAAAGCCATGGCATGGACCAGATCGGTTTTTTCAGACAGATCCTTGCCCATCCCGCCTATGATTCGTTCTGGCAAGACATGGCGGTTGACCGGCAGATCGCCGGATATGGGCTAAAGGTCCCCACCCTGCTGGTCCACAGCCTGTGGGACCAGGAAGACATCGTCGGCGCGATCGGCACCTATTACGCACTCCACGACAGGCCGGATTCGCGCGACAATCTTTTCCTTGTCATGGGTCCGTGGAACCATGGCGGGGAAATCCGGCAGGCCAGCACGATGGGCGCGGTGCGGCTGGGGTCCGATACCGGGGCCTATTTCCGCACCCGGATACTTGAACCCTTTCTGGCTCATTACCTGAAGGACGACAGCTCCGTCCCGCTACCCGCGCATGTGACCGCCTTTCGCTCCGGCAGGAATGAATGGGAATCCTCCGACAGCCTGCCGTCACAGGCCTGCAGCCCCTGCACGACGCTTTATCTGGGGGCGGGACACACGCTCGGCCTGTCAAAAGCCGACAGCGCAGCAGGAACGGAGGAGTATGTGTCGGACCCGGCGCGTCCGGTGCCCTACCTGCCGCGCGCCATCGAACCGATCGCCCATACGCCCGTTTCCGCATGGCCGAACTGGCTGGCGAGCGACCAGAGGGAAGCCTCCGGCCGCACGGAT
This sequence comes from Novacetimonas cocois, assembly GCF_003311635.1. Taxonomy (GTDB): domain Bacteria; phylum Pseudomonadota; class Alphaproteobacteria; order Acetobacterales; family Acetobacteraceae; genus Novacetimonas; species Novacetimonas cocois. The sequence goes on from NZ_QEXL01000013.1 coordinate 91,616, forward strand.
GTCGCGACCTTCACGTCCCCTGTCCTGACGGCGCCGCTGGACATCCAGGGACTGCCCGTCGCCCATCTTACGGCTTCCACCACGGGTACGGATGGGGATTTCGTCGTCAAGCTGATCGACGTGTATCCTGACGAGGTTCCTGAACAGCCTGAAATAGGCGGATACCAGCTCATGGTCAGCGCGGACATCCTGCGCGGCCGTTATCGCAGGAGCATCGAGCATCCCGAACCGATCCCGGCCAACACGCCGCAGCTTTACAGCTTTGCCCTGCCGGTCGCCAACCACACCTTCCTGCCCGGCCATCGTGTCATGATACAGGTCCAGTCAAGCTGGTTCCCCCTTTATGACCGCAATCCGCAGACCTATGTGGACAATATCTTCCTTGCCCCGCCGGCGGCCTACAGGCCCGCGAAAATCAGCATCGACCTTGCCAACAGCTGGATCGATGTCCATTCGACCTCCCCGGTCGCCAACCCCTTCGCCGCGCCCCGGCCCTGATGGCTGGCAGGCCCCGCCTGACACGCAAAGGCTGATCCGTTTCGGGGCGCATGGCCCCGCGATACGCGCATTTCCCGCCATTTCCGGGAAATGCGGCGGATTTCATGCAATCGGACGAAAAATCCGGCCCGCCACGCCGCCATGCCAACCCGGCGGCACGGGGGATTTTTCCTATCTGCAAAGATTTCCCCCGCTTTCCTTTCCATCTCGGACAGGTGATCTCTAAACCACAGGTTAATTCTTCCGCATGTTTTAGAAATCGACAAAACGTCACTCGGAATGGGATCGTAATGAAGGCGAGGTAGACCTGTGTTGGTGGCGATGATTTGCCAGCGGTCGCCGTGGTGAAATGCGGAGTTTTAGAAATGAGCACTGGCCTTCCATCTGTTCGAAGGAAACGTAGGGACGTTCCATCCAGACCAAGCTTGAAAACAGTGCTGCTGATTGGCGCGGCAGTGACAATTGCTGGCTGGAGCATCGATAGTACAGAGGCTGCCACCAGCTCCACATCCCATGGCTCTGTCGTTCCGGCCAAGAGCAAGAAGAAAAAAAGCACCTCGACCTCCAAGACCGCCACCTCCTCGTCCACCGCCCAGACGGCATCGGGCACTGCGGGCACAGTCACGGCCACCAGTCAGACGAGCACGACAACCCAGAACGCCACCACCCTCCAGCAGGCGTCATCAAGCACCGCGGCTGCCGGCCGGAGCGAAGACATTACCGTTACCGGCACCCGTCTGTCGCAGACGCGGCTGAGTAACGTCACGGCCGGCACCACGCTGGATGCCAAACAGCTTCAGGCACGTGGATATTCCAACCTGGGCCTGGCGCTGCTGCGTGAAAACCCGGCATTTTCCGTTCCGTCCAACAGCCCCGTCGGATCACAGGGATCATGGGGCGCGGGACAGACCTTCAGCGGCCTGCTGGCCCTGGGTGACCAGCGTACCCTGACGCTTATCGACGGCATGCGCATGGTCGGCGGCGCCACGGCGTCGCTGTATGGCGCGGGCAGCGGTTCGCAGGTGGACGTCGGCACCATCCCGACCTCGCTGGTGAAAAAGATCGATACGCGTTACGGCGGCGCGGGCGCGGCCTATGGTGCGGACGCCGTGGCCGGTGTCGTCAACTATCAGCTCGACGATCATTTCAAGGGCATTGATTTCAACGCGCAGGGCGACTGGACCCAGAAACTCGACGGGGGACAGGAAAAGGTCTACCTGAAATACGGCACGGGTTTTGACCATGACAAGGGCGGCATCGTCTTTGACGTGGAATATCGCAATGCGGATGGCCTGGTTTACAATGACCGTGCCAAAAGCATCGGCAGTGAGGCCGAAACCTATCTGTGGCCGGCCCTGACCAGCGATTCCCCCTATTATTACGTCCTGACCAAGAACGAACGTTTCAGCCAGCTGAGCGCAACCGGCATTCCGCTTGTCAATGGCGAGCTGAATCCTTCCTATTTCGGGCAGGCATCCGGCGGCATCGCGGCGCCCGGCGGGGGCGTCCTGCAGTTCAGCAAGGACGGCAAATCCCTGATCCCGCTGACGGGAACGGTCACGCGCAGTAATTATTACACTGCCGGCGGCAATGGCCTGTCCTTTGAAAATTATGACCAGCTTTATACGCCGCAGACGTCCCTGAACCTGACGACGCTGGGACATTATGACTTCAACCGCCACCTGCATGCCACATGGCAGGGCTGGTACCAGCGTGGCGAGGCCAAGAGCTCCGTCAACCAGGGTCTGTACTATTCCGCCACGTTCGAAGGCGATCCGCTGACGCGGGCGAACTTTGACGCCGATCCGCAGGATTACGTCAACGGCAACCTGGTTTTAAGCACGGCCAACCCGTACCTGACCTCGGCTGAGCGGACAACCATCGTCAATGCCCTCAAAGCCGCCGGACAGCCGACGGATACGTTCTACCTGTCCCGTGCCAACCAGGATTTCGGGGAAGGCGCGTTTACCACCACAAACCAGATGTATCGTTTCCAGGGCGGTCTGAACGGTGATTTCGAGGCGGTGGGCCGTCGCTTCGACTGGAGCGTAAAGGGCGAATACAGCGAGTATCTGAGCAACACCAGAACCCTGATGGTGGATACGAACAACCTGATCAACGCACTTGATGCCGTGACGCTGCCCAACGGCACCATTGGCTGTGCGCCGGGTTATGTCAATTCCACGGCCAAGACCCGCAGCGAGACCTGTGCCCCCCTTGATGTCTTCGGGCGCAATCAGGAAAGTGCCGCGGCGCTGAAATACATTACGTCATGGGTCAATCCCAGCAACACCAACAAGCAGCTCGACGTGCAGGCGGAAATTCACAGTACCGTTGTCAAGCTGCCCGCAGGTAATGTCCGGTGGGATCTTGGTTACGAACATCGGTGGGAATCCTATAACTTCGATGCTGGCAGCATCCTGAACGGTGAATTGCTGCCCGATGGCAGCCGCCGTCAGTATGGCGATGAAATCCCCACTCCGAACACCAACGGGGCTTACGGCACGCACGAAGTCTTCGGGGAACTCGATGTTCCGATCGTGTCGCCGGAAATGCATGTGCCGGGCGCCTATCATATCTCGGCCACGGCAAACGGACGCTATATTCATAACAGCATGACCGGCAGCTACTGGACCTATATGTTCGGTGGCAGCTGGTGGCCCACCAGGGATTTCGGCTTTAGCGGAAATTACGCACAATCCGTTCGTAACCCGTCCGTCACCGAACTGTTTTCCCCGACAAGCCGCGTCAACAGCATGGCAAGCGACCCGTGCGCCCAGGAGGATATCGCCAACGGCCCCAATCCTGCCGTTCGTGCGGCCAACTGCGCCAAGCAGGGCATTCCCAAGGGATTTGTCTCGAACATCGTCAACTATGGCATTTACGGAACGGATGGCGGCAACTCGCACCTGCAGAACGAAGTTTCCCACAGCTATACCGGTTCGCTCCATTTCATGCCGCATTTCGTCCCCGGCCTGCAGATTGACGCCTCCTTTGTTGACGTGAGGATCAGCAATGAGATCGAGGACCTGGACATCAGCGACATCATGAGCGCCTGCTACGATTCAAGCTCGTTCCCCAACAAGTACTGCAGCATGTTCACCCGCGACCCGACCACCCATCAGGTGACGAATTATCAGGAAGGCTTTGTCAATATCGCCAACCAGCATATGCAGGCGCTTGAAGGAAAGCTGAACTACTACATCCCGCTGTCACACTTCGGCCAACGGTTTGCCGACTGGGGATCGTTCAATATTGGCGTGAACTACAACCACTACGTCAAGAATACCCAGACATTCCTGGGCACGACCTATCCCGAGGTTGGCAGCACCAGTTCGCCCAAGGACTCCTTCACGGCCAACCTTGATTATGTGCGCGGTCCGCTTTTCGTGCAGTGGCAGACCATCTATTACGGTCCGTCCAAGTTTAACGTGACGGCCAGCCAGTACGCAGAAACGTTTAATAGCCGGCCGGATTTCTTCTACTTCAATACGACGATTGGCTATAAGATCACGAAGAACCTGAACCTCAACTTCATGATGAACAATGTTTTCAACGAGCTTCCCAAGGGCGTGGGAACGGTGGGCCTGACACGTTACTATGATGTCATTCTTGGCCGTTCCTTCGAATTCTCGGCCGGAGTTCACTTCTGATTTTCAAAACAGGCGGTCCGGCTTCCTGAATACTGCCGGACCGTATTTTCCATCATTACAGAAAACCGTGCCCGCCACTGGAAAGATCCCGGTGGCGGGCACTGTCATATCCGGCCCGATACTTGTCTTTTCCTGCCCTGGGTTACAGATTTTGTGAACCAGATGCCGACCCGGAGCATGCGGAAGAACGCCCGATATCCTCGTCCGGGTTCGGTACTGCGACGAAGAAGCGTCGGAAAAATCAGGCAGGTATCCGCAAATACCCATGACCTGTCCGTGGTGTATCACCCTGCACATCCCGACAGCGCGATGACCCTGCCCCCAGATCGGGGCGATGCCACAGCCACCTGCGATCATGCGTTGCGTCCCATCGCCACTCAGGGGAGTGCTTCAAAATCCTGCCTGTGGCACGGCATCCAAATCGTAAGGAAGTTTTTGGTGAAGCTTTTTTCAAAAAGCTTCAGGAAACATCGCCTTTTTGAAAAAAGGCGACACCCAAAAACTTTTATCATTTTCGTCAAGACGGTACTTTCGGATCCCCATCCCGGATGAGGCCGCCGTTGAAAGGGCTTCCAGCTCCTGCCGACCATCCATTCTGAATGTCGGCAGGGTGAAACACCAGCCTGCAAAAACATGCACCAGAACAATGGAAAGATTGTCCATCATCCACCCGATGAACATGCTCAGCACAGATTTCGAATGAAAGCCGGTTGATGGGACCGCTTGTGATGAATGGAGGATTATCCGGGGGATTGATCACAATGCCGTCTGTGCTGTCAGCATTGGAAAAGACAGAACAGCAACAGGATCGAACATCCTGAATGCCTTTATCCCCGGGATCGGCGATCAAGCGGGGATACCATAATGGTTCCCTCGGCTGTCCGGATTATATCTTAACAGATCTGGCGATGGCGGGGAATGCAATCACGGATTGCATCATGTCCCCGGCATCAGAATGGCTATCGGAAACATCCCATGAATGTTCCGATCATTATTTCATGCGATTGGGAATACGGACACCAGCCCGGAACCTGTCTGTTCCGGGCTGGTATTTTTGATATCAGGGCTTGTCGGATATTTTCTTCGGATGCAGGTCCTGGGCATCGAAACTGAAGTCGGATCCCACGACCCGCATCGATATGCCCGTAACCTTGCCATCCATGTCACGCTGGAACTGCACGTAGCAATCGTCCCCGGCATCCTGCGCACGATCGTCCCATCGCACGACGAACAGATCATGCGGCAATGCGGAGAGGGTGCCGGCAAGTCCCGGTGAGTTGTCAAAGGAAAGACGCAGATCGTTTCCTTTCTGCGTGACATGGATATTGCCGCGCCAGTCATCATGATACAGCCCGATATAATCATGCTGCGCCTGCGCTGACAGGTGAATGAACGGCCGTGCCGGCGACCCGGGGCCTGTTGTCGCGGCAATCTTCGCCTGCTCCGCGCTGTTGTCGTCCGCCTGCTTTTTCCAGTGCGCGAGCCAGTCCGCGCTTTTCCCGGTCGTGACCAGTGAATTCAGCGTCGTCTGGATGATAAAGCTGGGGCGGTAATCATCATGGTTCGTCAGCACCACGATCCCGGTTTTCATTTCCGGCAGGAACGAGACATAGCTGACCATTCCGTCGATGGTTCCCGTGTGCCAGACACGCTTTTTGCCGAAAAAGTCCTCCATGAACCAGCCATAGCCATAGGCACGGAAATGTCCCTGCGTCGCCTCCGCCGTGTCCGGCAGCGGCAGCAGCGCATGCGGCGCCCAGACCTCGTCACGCTGTGCGGTGCTGATGATGGTCTTCCCTTCCGGCGTCTTGCCGCCATTAAGGTACATCTGCACCCAGCGGGTCATGCCATCCACGCTGCACCAGATACCGCCCGCAGGCGCCACGACAGGCAGGCTCAGCGATGCGCGGTCCGGCAGGTCGGGACTGTTGCCCTCGCCCGTTGCGACATCCGTCTCTCCCTTGACGGGCGGCGTGCTCTGGCAGGCGGGCAGGCCCGCCGCGTCAATCAGGCGCGACTGCACGAAATTTTCCCAGCTGGTGCCGGTCATTTTCTCCACCAGCGCACCAGCGACCACGTACAGCAGGTTATTATACGCGTAATTCGCGCGGAACGGCGCGGTAAACGGCATATAAGGAAGGGCCGCCAGAATTTCCGGGCGGGTGAAGTTGCTGTGGGAAAACAGCATCAGATCGCCCGCGCCCAGCCCCATGCCGCTGTGGTGGGTCAGCAGGTCGCTTATACGGAAATCCCGCGTGATGAAGGGGTCTGCGACACGGAATTCCGGCATATGGTCAATGACCCGGTCATCCCATTTCAGCTTGCCCTGATCGACAAGGAGCGCAAGCGCGGTAGTCGTGAATTCCTTGGTGTTGGAGCCGATGGCGAACAGGGTGCGCGTATCGACCTTTTCACTGTGTGCGTCCTCGCTGCGACGGCCATAGCCACGCGAGAACACGACCTGTCCATCATGGACGACCGCGACGGCGATACCGGGCACATGGAACGCATCGCGGGTGCGTTCGACAATGGAGTCAATCTGTTCCGCCGTCAGGCCGGCAGGCAGCGCGGGTGCCGCACATGCGGGCAATGCGACAAGGGGAACGGCAAGGAGCGAAAGCGCCCCCACTCCCCCCATGTAACGAATGATCCGTCCTGCAAATGACCTGTTCACTACTCTGCTGTCCTGCTCTGCTGAAAACGAAAAGATGCCGGACATGGCACTCCATTGTGGCAAGCAAAGCATGAAACATCCCCCGCTGTCCCATAACGAGATGCAACCCGTCCTTAACCTGGGGTATAATTCCCTGCCCTTCAGTCCTGCAGACGCTGGAGGTCGACATCCAGCTCCGTCCGCAGAAGCGACAGGATATCGCGCGAAATATGCGAAAGCGCGTAATCCGCGCGGAACAGCACGGTGCATGCGACATGCAGGGGCGGGGTAATCGCATGGGGCTTTGACAGGCCGGGATGATGCAGCGCGGTCAGGGCATCGACAATGGAACATCCCGCCCCAAGCCGTACCAGTTCCGCCGCCATGTAATGCGTGCGCACCCGCACCGATGGCGCCGCGCAGACACCCGCCTCCTCCATCGCCATGTCCAGAAGCCGGGCGGTGGGGTCGTTCTCGCTCAGGCCGATATACCGCGTCGGGTCGATCCGCTCCAGCATGACCGGGCCATCCGCGATTTCCCCGTCAATCAGCAGAAGCGGTACGTCCGCGATATGGTGGGAGCCCACCCCGTCGCAGGCATAATCGCCAAAGACGATCCCAAGGTCGAGGTCATGGTTGAGGATGCGCGACACGATTTCGGTGCCATGCAGGGTATCGATCGTCAGTTCGGTGCCCGGATGGCTGGCATGGTATCGCTGGATCACCCGTGGTACGAGACTGAGCCCGAGGCTGGGCACGCAGCCGATGCTGATCGTATGGCCGTCACGGGCATAGCGCAGGTTGTCGGTCAGGCGCTTGAGGTCCGACAGCTTGCCGAAAATCGTGTTCACATGGGGCAGCATGATCTGCGCCTCACGCGTGGGGACAAGGCGCCCGCCCGTGCGCTCGAACAGCGCAAAGCCCAGGGACTGCTCCGCATACCGCAGCACCTTGCTGGCGGCGGGCTGCGAGACATGCAGCACTTCCGCCGCACGGCGCAGCGATCCCGTCGTCATGATCGCATAGAAAACTTCAATCTGACGCAGACGCATATCCCGCGTGCCCCCTGTCTATGGCTGGCATGCGATGGCGTACCCGTTACGCCATCCATAAGAAACCGCGGCTTCACGCGGCCCGAATCCACGTTGGTCCACTTCCGGAGCCATCGCGGTCCCGCTCAGGCGATCAGTCCCCTCAGCCGTTCGTGGACGGGTGGACGAAACTGTCATGAACCTGCCGGGAAATCCTGTTGAGCACCCTGATCCCCGCGGCCTCGTCAGGGAGGGATTTCGTCAGCATTACAAGGATATAATGCCGCCCGTCGGGCAGGAAGACGATCCCCGCGTCGTTGCGCACGCCATCGACCCATCCCGTCTTGTGCGCGACGGGCGTGCCGGGCGGCAGGCCCGGCGGGATCATGTCATTGAATTTCTGCCCCTTCATGATGTCGATCATCGCCTGGCTCTGTGCCGGTCCCACGATGTCGCCGTGGTCGAGCTTCTGCAGGAACAGGCCCAGCCCCCGCGCCGATACCTGATTGTGGATCCCCTGATCGTTGGCGTCATAATCCTCGATCATCCGGCCGAACCTGATGCCATCAAGGTGCTGGGCCGCCACGATGGCCCGGATATAGGGAACGCCGATGCGTTCGATCATCAGGTTTGTCGCCAGGTTGCTGCTGTACTGGATCATCACGCGCAGCAGTTCCGAAACGGCGACCGGCCTGCCGATCGCGGCATAGAGCGGGTCGTAGGAATCTTCCTTCTGGTCCAGCGCGAAGCTTCCTGTCCCCACCAGGGAGTGGAAACGGTTATGCACGACGATCACGTCCTGCGGGTGCAGGGTGCCCTTTGTAAAACTGTCATAGGCGGCATCCATCACGAACAGCTTCATGGTGCTGGCCGCATCGATGAAATCGTCGCAGTTCAGGCAGACCTGCGGCGGCTGTCCCGACATTGCCGCATAGACGGCGAAATGACCGGGCTGTCCCTGTATGGTTTTCGCAATGTCATCCGACAGTGTCGCGGCATGGGCCTGGGTCATCATGCACGTCCCCATGATCATCAAAGTCGCGACACCGCGCCGCAGCACTGCACCAACCCTGAACATGGGCATTCCTTCTCTCAAACAGGCCCGCCGTGACGGGGCCACGCCGCCGGTCCGGACATGAACGGAACCGTGGCCGGGGTCAGTCTTACACCATTCCGCCTTCGACACAATGCTTTCCCTGACGTCATTACCCCGACCCGAAATCCCGGGACGTGGCAGGATTTGACAAGCATCCCCTTGTGGCGGAAACTGGCGGAAATTCATGAAAAAGGCATATCTTTCCGGCTCATGGCGCGCGTCCTTCACCCTGTGACATGCCCGGCCACAGGCCGGTGGCTGATTGTCGCGTGCACGCTTCTGGGCTTTGTGGGGCAGTTGCTGATCCTCAGTCAGGCCCGGCCGGGGGAAATGCCCCGCGCCACGATTGAACGCCTGCTTGGCATCGACATCGCGTCAGGCCAGGCCATGGCGGACTGTGAAGAGCAGCACGGCCCGGCCGCGATGGCGATGGGCGGGCCGTACCACGTCCTTGCCCACGAAGGCGGAGATGACGCATCCCATCATGACCATGACGGGTCATGCGCGCTGTGTCCGCTGCTGCATCTTCCGGCCATGGCGCTGGCGGCGCAGGCCTTCCTGCCGCTGCCACCCATGCCATGGATGCGCCCCCACTGCCGTCCGGGCCAGCCACGCGGCCCGCCGGCCATTTCACCCGGCGTCCCCCCATCACGCGGTCCCCCGCCTGCTGCCTGAACCCTAGCGTCAGCAGGACGCGGCAGGACTGTCCCATCTGTTCCGCTGCCCCGCACGATGTCCCCCGCGATATCGTGCCGGATGGTGATGGAGACATGAAAACGCGCATCCATTCCCTGCTGGCTGGTTTTCCGTCAGTTCAGGATCGTAATTCATGTCGCGTTTTTCCAGGGCGGCCGCGCGCTGGGGGATCGTCATATGGGGATGCATGATCGCCCGCGATGCATGCGCGTCCCTGTCCCCCGACCTTCGCCAGACCCATCACCCGGCCGTCGCCTCCGCCCGGACGGCGCCGCCCCCGGCCAGCAAGGCGCGGAAAGCCATATCCGACGCGCATGATGGCAGCGAGAACATAGAGGTCCATGCGAACCGCGGGTCCTATACGGCGCCCACGTCCGACGTGTGGGGAAAATCCGGCGTGGCGCTGAAGGACATTCCGCATTCGATTTCCGTCATCACGCAGGAACGGATGCAGGATTCCAACATGCTGACGATGACGGATGCGATGCGGCAGGTAAACGGGATCCGTGTCCTGCCGGGATCGACGGCGAACTCCAATTTCTACTCCCGTGGCTATCAGCTGACGACATCGCTTGACGGCACGCCCAATGCGGCGGGAACGCTGAACAACGCGTCGTTCGACCTGTCGATGTATGACCGTATCGAGGTACTGCGCGGGTCCGCCGGCCTGTTGCAGGGCGCGGGCGGCGCGGGTGGCGTGGTCAACGAGGTGACCAAGAAACCGGGGCGGGATTTCAGCGTCAGCGGGGCCGCGACGATCGGCAGCTTTGACAATTACCGCGCCGACCTTGACCTTAACGTGCCGCTCAACCGTGCACGCACGTTGCGGTTCCGGACCGCCGACCTGTTTGAGGACAACGACTTTTTCTACAACTATTCCCATTCGCGCAAATGGCAGGCCTATGGCGCGCTGGAATGGGACATCACGCCGACGACGACTTTCCTCGTCTCCCACGCAGCACAGCAGCAGGACATCACCGCGCCCTATTACGGGCTTCCCGTCACGACGGACGATACGTTGTGGTACGGCGGGCGGTCCGCCAACCCGTCGCAGCCATGGGGATACAGCAACTACATGACGCAGCAGACCATCGTGTCGCTGTCGCAGAAGCTGGGCAGGGACTGGACCCTGACCGCGCGTGGCACGTTCTATGACCAGGGTTATGACATGCTCTATAACGAGCCGTGGACCACCATAAACGCGAAAACCGGCCTTCTGACCTATGAAGATCAGGGCATTGCCGCGCAGCGGGGCAGCAGTTCCTCACGCTCGGCCGATATCTATGCGACGGGCGCGTTTCACCTGCTGGGCCGGACGCACCATATCCTTGCGGGTTTCAACTATAATTCCTACGACCAGTACGTGGCCTATGCCAATGTAAGCGGCAGCGGCGTGTATCCGGACATCAGCATCAACAACACCGCCGCCGTTCCCGCCCCGTCGCCCGGCAGCATCAGCTATGCCCCCTCTTCGGGCGGGGCGGAAGGCAGCGACGATTTCGCTTATCAATGGGGATTTTACGGACAGCTGCGGCTGGAACCGGTCCGTCACCTGTCCCTGATCCTGGGGGGACGGATCTCGCGCTTTTCCGAACATTCACGCGACGCCTATCCATCCCCACGGGGACGGTGGTCGATGGAATCGGACATCCATGCGCAGCTGACCCCCTATCTGGGGGCGGTGTACCAGATCACGCCAAACCTGTCGTGGTATGCCAGTTATGCCAGCATCTTCACCCCTTCGGTGGGGGATCTGCGATACCATGGCGGCGGCATCGCGCCACAGGTGGGCAACCAGATCGAAACCGGATTCAAGGGCGGGTATTTCCAGGGGCGCCTGAACATCTCCGCCGCCCTGTTCCGCATGGAAAGCACCAACCAGCCCCTGTCGGACCCGCAACATATCGGGTTCTACATCACGACCGGCCCCATACGCCGGCAGGGGTGGGAGGCACAGGTCGACGGCGAAATCCTGCCCGGCCTCAGCGTCTCGATCGGCTATACCTATCTGGATACCAAGCTTTCCAACCCGTCCTCCCCTGATTTTGGCGGGGCTTTTTCACCACATCACATGTTCAAGTCATGGATGCATTACACGCTGCCCGGCGGCCGGCTGAAGGGGCTGAGCCTGGGGGCCGGCATCGATGCCAGCAGCAACCTGCGCGGTGGCTATCCCACCACGCTGCAGGGTGGATACATGACCATCGACAGCATGATCGGCTATGCCATCAACAGGAACCTGCGGCTGCAGCTCAATGCGAATAACCTGACCGACCGTTATTACTATGAACGGGCCAGCGGCGTGTGGCAGTTCAATTTCCCCGCGCCCCCCCGCAACTTCATGGCGACCTTCCGTGCGACGTACTGATCTCCCTCCCCGCCATTCCCTTTCGGACTGGTCGGTCCTGTTTCCCTACTGGCGGTCAGGGGAAAAATGGATACCGCTGGCGATGCTGGGGGGCATTGTCGGCCTGTCCTTCGCATATGTGCGCATGGCCGTGTGGTTCGGCATGTGGAACCAGCAGTTCTTCGATGCGATGTTCGCCTACCGGATCGGAACATGCCTGCGGCTTCTGCCGATCTATATCGCGGTCTGTATCCTCTCCAGCGGCTGCTATGTCTTTCAGACCTACCTGACGCAGGTCCTGTCCATGCGCTGGCGTCTGTGGAATACACGGGTCTATCTGCGCAGGTACCTGTCGGACACGGCCTATTACCGTCTGGAACATGGGGGCGGGCGCGACGACAATCCCGACCAGCGTATCGCGGATGACCTGTCGCAGATGACGGTCCTCAGCCTCCGCATGGGACTGGATGGCATTCAGGCCGTGACAACCCTGCTGTCATTTTCCATCGTACTGTGGAACATCGGCGGCACGTTCGATTTCACATGGATGGGGCACCATTTCCACCTGTCGGGCTATCTTCTGCTGGGCACTGTCGCGGCAACGCTCGTGGCTTCGTTCCTCATGGAGAAACTGGGCAGCCCCCTGATCGAGGCCGATTACCGGCAGCAGCATGTCGATGCGGACCTGCGCGCGGCCCTTGTGGACGTGCGGCGCAATTCGGAACAGATCGCCTTCTACCGTGGCGAACAGGCCGAAGAGCTGCGCCTGTCCCATTACCTGGCGAATATCGCGCATAACTGGCGCAGCGTCGTGACCTATACCTGGCGGGCCAGTTTCGTCGGCGACCTGTTCAATAGCACGGCGTCAATCATATTGTGGGTGCTGCTCCTGCCGAAACTTCTCGCGCATGCGCTGACTTTTGGCGAATATTCCCGCACCAACGCGGCATTCATGCAGGTCAGGCGCAGCCTGCAATGGTTCATGAGCAACTATACCGACCTCGCCATCCTGCGTTCCGTCCTGCAGCGCCTGCATGAATTCGAACATGCCGTCAGCGAACCTCAGCCCCATGACATCGTGCGCATCGATACCGCCGCGCCGGGTATCGACATCACGAACCTCACCATCAACCGTCCCGACACTACCCCCCTGCTTACCATCGTGGACCTGCACATCGGACAGGGCGAACGCTGGATGGTCCGTGGCGCGTCGGGGACGGGCAAAAGCACCCTGCTGCGGGCGATGGCCGGACTGTGGGAATACGGGCATGGCACCATCGCCTTTGACATCGGACATGCCATGTTCCTGCCGCAACGCAGTTATCTTCCGCCCGGCACGCTGCGCCGGGTGCTCGATTATCCCTTTTCCACCCGGCATGAGGACGCATATTACGCGGCGGTCCTGCAGACCCTCAATCTGGGCGCGTACATCCCCCGACTGGACGAGGACGCCTGCTGGGGCAGCATCCTTTCCCCCGGCGAGGCACAGCGCGTGGCGATCGCGCGCGCCCTTCTGTCACGCCCGGCCATCCTTTTCATGGACGAGGCAACCTGCGCGCTGGATGCGGAAAATGAACGCAATGCCTATGCCGCGCTGCTTGCGGCGCTGCCACGCACCACCATCGTCAGTGTCGCCCACCACGAGGGACTGCGTCATTTCCACCAGCATGAAATGACACTCAATGCCAGAACAGGAAACATCACGATATCGTAACGTAACGAAACAAATGGCCGATTTTGCAATCCCTTAACCATGGGTTATGGGAAGACAGCGTTTTTAAACTGGCCTGACATGGTGTCTGTTTTTAGATTTTCAGACGAATAACACCATAAAAACATTACCGGCGTCTGCACGGTAATGCCAATCCAAAGGTCAGGGACGATGCCGGCACAACGCAATATCACGGTCATAGGCGGTGGCGTCACGGGATTGGCCACGGCCTATGCCCTGTTGCGCGACGGGCATCAGGTCACGCTTGTCGAACGGCACGACGACGTGGGGGTGGAGGCAAGCTTCGCCAACGGTGGACAGCTGAGCTACCGCTACGTCCATCCCCTGGCGGATGCGGGCGTGCCGCGCGATGCGCTGGCATGGCTGCTGCGGGCCGGTTCCCCGATTTCGCTGCGCCTGCGGGCCGACCCGCACCAGTGGCGGTGGATGCTGTCGTTCCTGTGCGCGTGCAACGCGACCACCAATGCGAAAAACAGCGCGATCCTGCTGCAGCTGGCCCTGCGCAGCCAGGCGGGCCTTACGCAGTGGCGCACGGACGGGCTGAAGGATTTCCTGTGGCGGCAGCCGGGCAAGCTTGTCGTCTATCGCAACGCGGCGAAATTCCGCAAGGCCGCGCGCAACGTCAGCAATCCCGAACTGGAACAGGTACTCTCCCCCCACGAATGCGCCAGGGTGGAACCCGCCTTCGCCGCCCTTGCGCCCGATCTGGCGGGCGGGATCTTTTCCCCCGCGGACGAGGTGGCGGACTGTCACCTTTTCTGCCTTTCCCTGCGCGACGCCATGGCCGCGATGCCCGCATTCCGGCAGGTCCGGGGCATCGCCAGCCTGAGCGCCGCGACAAACGGCCGGTGCGACGTGCTGGTGGACGGAAGGCCGCATGACACGGACCTTGTCGTGCTGGCCGCGGGCGAAGGATCGCGACGCCTTGCGCGTCCGCTCGGCTTTGACCTGCCGCTTTACGGGCTGAAGGGATACAGCCTTACGGTAAACTCACGCGCGGGCACGCTGCCGGATGTCAGCGTCACGGATTATGACAACCGCGTCGTCTATGCACGGCTGGGCGACGCGCTGCGCATCGCGGCCATGGTCGATATCGGCGCGCGTGACGCCAGCGTGGACCCGCGCCGTATCGCCCGCCTGCGCGCGCTTGCGGCACAGACCCTGCCGCAGGCCGGTCCGTACGAAACGGCGCGGCCATGGGCGGGACTGCGCCCGGCCACGCCCACCGGGGTTCCCATCATCGCGGGCACGCGTTATCAGAACCTGCTGTTCAATGTGGGACAGGGCGCGCTCGGCTTTACGCTTTCGGTCGGTTCGGCATTGAGAATCTGCGACCTCGTACGCGGCGACAACGCCCAGGGCGCCGCCTGAGAGGAGAGCAGGGCATGCAGGATATCCGATGTGGCCGCCGCCATCTGCTGCTGGGGGGCGCGGCCAGCCTGATCGGCCTTGCCACCACGCCCGCCATCGCGCGCGCGAAACGCAGCCGCACGGTGGTCGATGGCCTTGCGGGGCTTGGCGCCCCGGTCGAGATCCTGGAGGACCGCTGGGGCGTACCGCATGTCCGGGCCGCCAGCATTCCCGATGCGTTTTTCGCCAATGGTTTCCTTGTGGCGCGCGACCGCCTGTGGGAACTGGATTTCGGCCATCGCCAGTCGCTCGGCCGCCTTGCCGAAGTCTTCGGGGCGGATTTCGTGGATTCCGACACCGCCAGCCGCCTGTTCCTGTTCCGCGGGGATGCCGCGGCCGAACTGGCGCGTTTTTCCCCGCAGGTGCAGGACTGCGCGCGCGCGTACGTGGCGGGCATCAACGCATATCTGGCCCGGCTGCGGGCCGATCCCGACCTTCTGCCACCGGAATTCCGGATTTTCGATTATATGCCGCTGGATTGGGACGTGCTGGACCTGATCCGCATCCGGGCCGAAGCAACAGGCAATACGGAGGCGGAAATCCGCCGCGCCCGGCTTGCGGCACAGGGGGGGCTGGCGCTTGATGGCCTCGTCATGCCGCTGCAGCCCGCGCATGACCTGTCCGTACCGAACGGTCTGGATGTGCATGCCGTCTCGGAAAAGGATCTGGGGCTGTTTGGCGTCCTTCAGAACCCGCCATCACTGGGCAAGGCGAGGCTGCCTGACGACACGCGGCACAGGCGGATGAATTCCGGCAGCAACGCATGGGTCATCGCCCCGTCGCGCACGGCCACCCGTCGTCCCATCCTTGCCAATGACCCGCATCTTGGCTTTGGCATACCGGGACCGCGATACGTCATTCACCTCAGCGCGCCGGGGCTTAATGTCATCGGCGGCGGCACGGCGGGCATGCCCGGCGTGATGCAGGGCCATAACGGACATATCGCCTTTGGCCGGACCAATTTCCACATCGATCAGGAAGACCTGTTCATCCTGCGCACCCATCCCGCCCATCCCGACCGTTATTTCCATGACGGCGCATGGAAAGGCATGGAGACAGTCCATACCCGCATCGCCGTGCGGGGGGAGGCCGACCGCGATGTCATCCTGCGCTATGCCGCACAGGGGCCGGTGGTTTCCACCGATCCCGCCCGCCATCGCGCCACGGCGGTCAGCGCGACATGGCTGTATCCGGGCGCGAACGGGCTGCTGGTCAATATCGGCCTGAACCTTGCCCATGACTGGGACACGTTCCGCGAGGCGCTGCGTGTCCATACCAGCCCCACCAATTTCACCTATGCCGACACCACCGGCAATATCGGGTGGCAGGCGGCCGGCGGGCTGCCGTCGCGCGCGGACGGGCATGACGGGCTGCTGCCGGCGCCCGGCGATGGCCGTTACGACTGGAAAGGGCTCCAGCCGCTCGAAATGCTGCCATCCACCTTCAATCCCGCCCGGGGCTGGTTCGGCACTTCCAACGAAATGAACCTGCCCCCCGGTTATCCGGCGCAGGAACGCCGCGTCAGTTTCGAATGGCGCGACGCCTTTCGCTACAACCGCGTGGCCGAGGTCCTGCAGGGTCTGCCACGCGCCACCGTGGCAGACTGCGTGGCGCTGCAGCATGACACGTTTTCCCGGCTTGCGCTCGACATGGTGGGACTGCTGCCCGACGTGCCCGCCGACCTTGCGAAAGAGGCCGCCATGCTGCGTGGCTGGAATGGCCGCGTCGAAGCCGACAGCCCGGCCGCCGCCCTTTACGAGGTCTGGTGGACGCGCCTTGAACGCGCGCTTTACGCCCTCCTGATCCCGGCGCACCTGCGCGACATCCTGCCCGGCCCTATCGATGCCGCGGTGCAGCTGTCCCTACTGCGCGCGCCCGACGCGCGTTTCGGGACGGCGCCGGTGGCTGTGCGCGACACCATGATGATCGATGCGCTGCGCCAGGCGGTGGCCGAACTGCAGCAGCGGCTCGGCCCCGTTCGCGCGGCATGGCGATGGGGCGCGCTACATACGATCACGCTGCATCATCCCCTGGCGCACATCCCTGATATCTCCACGCAGTTTCCGCAGATCGGTGGCGCGACAACCGGCACGGGCGGAGATTCCTATACCGTCATGGCGCGGTGGTACAATCCCCTTGCGAAACATCACGCCCCCTATATCGCCACGGGCGGCGCAAGCTACCTGATGGTGTGCGACGTGGGGGCATGGGACAATTCGGTCTTCCTCAATTTCCCCGGACAGTGCGGCAATCCGCGTTCCCCCCATTACGCGGATTTCATGCCCGTATGGCTGAAGGGACAGATGCAGCCCCTGCCCTTTTCCGCCCACCGTGTCAGGGCGGCGGCCGTCGGGCGCGTGACATTGCAGCCGGGAGAAAAATCATGAGGATGCCTGTCCTTTTCACGGCCATGGCCTGCGTGATGGCCTGCGCCCCGGCCGTGGCGGCGCAGGCGCGCGGCCACGGCCCGACGGATGCGGCCATGGACGCCATCCTGACACATGGCGAAAGCCACCCCCTGGCCGCGATCGCCGCCGTGCGCATGCATGAAGGACGGATTGCCTACAGCTATTATGGTGGCTTCGCACGCAGGACGGAGCATGGCGAAGTGGGCGACGTGCCGGCGGGGCCTGATACGCTGTTCCGCATTGCCTCGATCTCCAAGCTCGTCACGACCATCGGCCTGATGGAACTGGTCGAGCAGGGACGCATCTCCCTTGACGGGGATATCTCGGACTATCTTGGCTTCCGGGTGCGCAATCCGGATTTCCCCGATGCGCCCATCACCGTAAGGATGCTGCTGAATCATACCTCCACGCTGGCGGATGCGAACGGATACACGCTGCCGCCCGACCACAAGGTCGCGGAGCTGTTCGGCCCCGACCGCAAGCCGGGAGACGCGGGATATCACTTCGCGCACGGCGCGGGGCACAGGCCGGGAACATGGTTCGAATATAGCAATCTCGGCTTCGGGCTGATCGGCACCATCATCGAACGCGTCAGCGGCGAACGCTTTGACCGTTACCAGCAGGCACATGTGCTGACGCCGCTTGGCATTGATGGGGGCTACAACGTTACGGAACTGCGCCATCCCGAACGGCTGGCGACCCTTTATACGGACTCTTCCACCGGTTATGCCGCGCAGGTTGATACCCTGCCCCCCCGGGGATGGCCGGCCCAGCTGGTTTCCCGTTACACGGTCGGGTCCAACGGCACGATATTTTCGCCACAGGGGGGATTGCGGGTTTCCATCGCAGGCCTTGCCCGGCTGGCACGTTTCATGCAGCAGGGCGGAACGCTGGAGGGGACGCGGCTGCTGTCCGCACGCAGCATCCACCTGATGGAAACGCCGACATGGCAGTATGACGGGCATGACGGAAGCTGCCCCTATCCCATCGCCAGTTACGGGCTGGGGATGATCCAGCTGACGGGCGGCAAGGATCCCGATGGACGTCCGACCGCGCCCTATCGCGGGTATCATGGCCACCTGCGCGGGCATCTGGGGGATGCCTACGGGCTGCATTCGGGTTTCTGGTACGATACGGCGAATGGAGATGCGTTCGTGTTCGCGGCGGACGGATATCCTGATGACGACAGCGCGACGCCCGGCGCCTACTCCTCCTTCACGCGGGTTGAAGAACAGATTTTCACGACACTGGCCGGAGCCGCACGATAATGGTCCCTTCTTTCTTCCCATACGGGCTCCTGCGCCGGGCTGGCATCGGTATCTTGGGGGGCACCCTGCTGACGGTCCCAGCCTTTGCCGCGCCGCAGAGCGCGACGCAGGGAAATACGGTGCCGGCGGATACGGCACAGACAGGGGATGCCGCACTGGAAAAACGCCTCTCCGCGCTGCTCGCGATGCCCTTTGCGTCCGAGATGACGGCGGCAGCACAGGCCCCGCGCATCGCGTGGGTGGAACGGCGTGACGGGGCGCGCAACATCATGCTTTCCGACAGGGGGCAGGCCCCGCGGCGCATGACGGATTACACGCGCGATGACGGCACCGATTTGTGGGGACTGGCGCTGACGCCCGATGGCCGTACCCTCGCCTATGTCGAGGGGGGAGATCCGGAATTTCCCAACGATGCGCCCCCCAATGCCGGGCGGGCCGTGTTTGCTGGAAAACAGACCGTCCACCTCATCCTGCCTTCGGGGCGCAATCTTATGATGGGTGAAGGACATTCCCCCGTCTTTTCGCCCGATGGCAGCCATCTAGCCTTCAGCCATGGCGGCACGCTGATGGTTGGGCGCACCGGAACGACCCCCGTTGCCGCCTTTACGACGCCGGGGGTCATCACCGGACTGCGCTGGTCGCCCGATGGCCGCCGCATCGCCGTCGAGGTGGACCGTGGTTCCCATGGGGTCATCGCCCTGTGGGATATCGATGGCAGGGCGCCGGACATCAGCTTCATCCCGTCGGGCCTCGCCAGCGATGTGCTGCCGGTTTTCTCGCCCGACGGGCAATCCGTGGCGTTCGTGCGCAGGCAGGAGCCGGTATTCAATACCGCCCCGGACAAGGGTCGTTTCTGGTCGATACATGTCCATGACATCCGGACGGGGACCGAGCGCATGATATGGACCCCGCCACAGGGAACGGGATCGCGCTTTGCCGCACCGGAAGGGAGCATGCTGTACTGGACGGCGGATAACCAGCTGCTGTACCCGTGGGAGGGCAGTGGCTGGATGCGCGTGTGCGCCCTGCCGGTTACGGGACAGGCGACACCAAAATGCCTGACCCCGGACGGGGCCGAGGTTTCTTCCTATCATCTCTCCAGTGATGGAAAGAACCTTCTTTATACGGCCAATGTCGGAAATCAGGACCTGTGGCGGGCATGGTCCCGGCCTCTGGCAGGTGGCGCGGCCACGCCCCTGACGCAGGAGGATGAGGAAGTCACCGAACTGTTCACGGCAGGCAGCGATGTTGCCGTCATGGCGACCGGCGTGACGCAGACGGCGCATCCCGTGATGTTCGATCACGGAACGCGACAGGTGCCGGTCACACCCGCCCTGCCCCCCGGCGTGTCGTTCGTCACGCCACAGAACGTGCGATTCCACAGCGCCGACGGGCTGGACCTGCATGGGCAGTTGTTCGTGCCGCCTGATGATACGTCACGACGTCATCCGGCGCTGGTCTTCGTCCATGGCGGCCCACGGCGCCAGATGCTGCCGGCATTCAACGCGATGGGATATTATTCCAATGCCTATCTGATGAATCAGACACTGGCGGCCGAAGGATATGTCGTGCTGGCGGTCAATTACCGCAGCGGCTCCGGTTATGGCGAAGCCTTCCGCAACGCGCCTGACACGGGTGAGACGGGTGCCAGCGAATATCGCGATGTTCAGGCCGCCGCCACGTACCTGCAGCATCGTGACGACGTAACGCCAGAGCGGATCGGGATCTGGGGCGGAAGCTGGGGCGGATACCTGACGGGACTGGCGCTGGCGCGTAACAGCGACATTTTCGCGGCGGGCGCGGATTTTCATGGTGTCCATGACATGACCGGCCCCGATCATCCCGGCCTGTCGCCACAGCAGAACCGTGAGGTCCATGAAACGGAATGGCGTTCCTCCCCCATCGCGGACATCCAGCACTGGCGCGCGCCCGTCCTTCTGGTGCATGGCGATGATGACCACAATGTCGAGTTCGAACAGTCAACGCTGCTTGCCCGCATGCTGACGGCGCAAGGCGTTCCTTATGAGGATCACGTTTTCCCCGGGGAACGTCATGCCTTTTTGCGCACATCCGATTGGCTGCATGCCTATCTGTGGATGGACCATTTCTTTGGACGCACCCTGAAACAGACACAGAAATAGGGAATTGTCCGGGAATACTGCGTTTATGAAATAACGGAAGTTTTCAGGTGCTGCCTTTTTTCAAAAAAGGACAGCATTCTTTTAAGCTTTTTGAAAAAAGCTTCACCAAAAACTTTTGCATGATTTCCGGACATTTACCGCGAAACTTCTGAAACGGTTCCTTTCTGACAGGTAACCGTGATTTCCCTTCCTGCTGATAACGATTCCTGCGAAACATTCGGATTGGCGCGGCAACATTGCCGTCATCCCGTATGGGGGCATGTGCAAAATCGCCCGGACCATTCTTTGGAACGGACGGCAGGAAAACTATGCGCAGCGGCGTGCGTCTGTCTCATATCACCGCTGAGCAGGACATCCTCCCATGAAAGCACTGACCTGGCAGAAAAAGGGCAAGATCACATGTGAAAGCGTGCCTGATCCCGTCATTCTCGACGGAGGCGACGTGATCATCAAGGTGAGCGCATGCGCCATATGTGGCTCCGACCTGCACCTAATGGACGGCATGATGCCGACCATGCGATGTGGCGACATTCTTGGCCATGAAACGATGGGAGAAGTGGTCGAGGTCGGAAAGGACATTACACGCCTGTCGGTGGGCGAGCGCATAGTCGTTCCCTTCACCATCTCCTGTGGCGCATGCCGACAATGCAGGTGGGGTAACTGGAGCTGCTGTGAACGAACGAACCCCAACGGGCGGGAACAGGCCGAAACCTTCGGATATCCATTGTCCGGCCTGTTCGGTTATTCCCATATCACGGGTGGCTTTGCCGGCGGTCAGGCGGAATATCTGCGCGTCCCGTATGCTGATGTCGGACCGATCGTGGTGCCGGAAGGACTGGATGACGAACAGGTTCTGTTCCTTTCGGATATTTTCCCCACAGGCTATCAGGCGGCTGAAAACTGCGACATCACCCCGGAATCCGAAAAGACCATCGCTGTCTGGGGTTGCGGGCCGGTCGGACAGATGGCGATCCGGTCATGTTTCCTGCTGGGGGCGAAACGTGTCATCGCCATAGATGAAGTGCCCGAAAGACTGGCGATGGCGCGCGCGGGCGGGGCCGAAACCATTGATTTCAGTCAGCAGAACATTCAGGAGACCCTTATCGACATGACGGAAGGGTTCGGGCCGGATGCGGTCATCGAGGCCGTCGGGATGGAAGCACATGGCGCCGATACCATGATGCAGAAAGTGGGGTCGGCCCTGCTGTCCGCCACAACCCTGGAACGACCATTCGCGCTCAATCAGGCCATACTGGGCTGTCGTCCGGGTGGTATTCTTTCGATGCCGGGCGTCTATGCCGGGGCGCTGGGTCCTGTCATGGTCGGAATACTGATGAACAAGGGCCTGACCCTGCGCACAGGTCAGACCAATGTGCAGAAATACCTCAAACCACTGCTGGAACGGATCAGGAATGGGGAAATCGATCCCTCTTTCGTCATCAGCCATCGTTCCGCAAACCTTGAGGACGGCCCGGCCCTTTATGAGAAATTCAGGGACAAGAAAGACAATTGCACCAAAGTTGTCTTTCGGCCTCATGGTTGAAGAAAATCCGCAATCAGCACGGAGTTTTTCAAAAATACTGAAAACGCCGCCTTTTTGAAAAGGCGGCGTTCGTGAAAGCTGGCATGTTCCGTTCAGGCGGGATGGTTATTTTGATTTCGGCTGACCTGATGGCGCCTGTTTCTGGGCCTGGGCTTTCTGCATTGCGGGCATGATTTTACGCGGCTGCCTGAACCATGTTTCAAGATCCTTGGGCGCCATCGGCTTGGCAAACAGGTAGCCCTGCATGACATCACAGTGCAGGCTTTCCAGAAGTTCGTACTGTGCCTCGGTTTCAACCCCTTCGGTAATGACCGTCATGCCCAGACGATTGCCGATCCCGATTACGGCTGTGGTTACGGCCTGCGCATTCGCATCATGTTCCAGATTCATGATGAAGCTGCGATCGATCTTGATTTCCGTAAGCGGCAGGCGCGTCAGGCGCGACAGGGATGAATACCCCGTTCCGAAATCGTCCATGGAAAGACCGACATTCAGGGCACGGATGGCATGCAGGACATCCATCGTGTCCTTGATTTCGTCCATCATGACGCTTTCGGTTATTTCCACCGTCAGCCGCGTCGGCGCGATACCGAACTGCGTCAGAAGGTTGGAAATCATTTCCGGCAGCTGACGCTTGCGGAAATGCCCGGCTGACAGATTGACGGACACGGCCGGAACGACGATGCCATCGCGGTCCCATTTGACAATCTGGCGGCAGGCTTCTTCCAGACACCACGCGCCAATGGCCTCGATCTGTCCGGTATCTTCCGCCACCGCGATGAAGCGTGAGGGGAAAATGTTACCCAGATGTGGATGATGCCACCGCGACAGGGCCTCCACACCGTACAGAGCGCCCGTTTTAGCCTCGACCTGCGGCTGGTAATGAAGGTTCAGCAATCCCTTGGCCAGGGATTCACGCAGGGCGGACCCAAGGACAAGACGATCCTGCGCCGCAGCGTGATCATCCGGCGTTGCGACACGGAATGTCCCGCATGCTTCCTTTTTGGCAAGACGCATCGCGGCTTCGGCATGACCGATCAGGGATTCACCGTCCGGCCCGTTTTCAGGGAACATGCTGATCCCCACGCTGACCGATGCCGCAAGGAAATTGCCCCCGATTTCAATAGGGGCCTCCATCCCGCCAATCAGCGTTTCGGCAAATGCCATTGCATTGGTCACCCGTGTATCGGGCAGGATGATGACGAACTCGTCCCCGCCGACCCGGCTCAGGATATAATGGCTGCGGCACAGGCTCTTGATCCGTGCGGCCACTCCCTTGAGGAAGTCATCCCCGTTGGCATGGCCCAGCGCATCATTGATATCGCGGAAACGATCCAGGTTGAGCAGAAGCACGGCAAAATGGTTATCGCCCGGCTTGCCGACCAGGGATTTCAGGATTTTATGGATGGCCGTGCGGTTGAGGAAACCCGTCAGGGGATCATGGTTGGCAAGCTGGGAGATGTGATGGCGGGCTTCATACTGTTCGATCAGCACGCTGCAGAACGGAACGCAGCCAGCCACGATTTTCTGTGGCCAGTCGCTGATTTTGTTCATGTTGCGTGAAAACAGGGCAAAGATCCCCGATATCTTCCCATTGCCGGCCTTGATGGCGGATGCCCAGCAGTTATGGAGACCAAGCGAAACCCCAAGGGATTTGTAACTGTCCCACACGACCGTGGCGGCCTCGTCCAGATCATTGGACAGGGCCATGAGGTCCGCATCGGAAAGCGTCACATGTTCCAGCGCTGCGGCATAACGGCGGGGCATGCCGGGCCCCGACAGGACATGAAGGCGATGCTCTTTATTGATCAGCACCAGAATGGCGACAGTATTGGGGACGAAAGTTTCAACCTCGCGACAGACAAGATCGCACATGTCCTGGATCTGCATCTCGGTCGAAAGGGACTGAAAGACCGTGTTCTGGAGGTCCAGCAGTTTCTTGCGATAGTTTTCCTCCATCACATCCTTGATGGACGCCAGATAGTACTTCTTCCCATCGTCGCCCATCTTGCATGACGACAGGGTCAGTTCGCCGGTGATGTAATCGCCGTCCTTGTTCTGGAATATGATTTCCCGTGGCGCCCCGACAATGGTGTTGATGCCCGTTTCACGGTTGCGATTAATGTAATCATCATGCTTGTGCCGGATTTCTTCGGGAACAAGCATCCTGACGTTCTGGCCAAGGACTTCGTCCTGCGTATATCCCCACAGCCTTTCCGCCCCTTTGTTAAAAAGGACGATATCGTTTTTTTCGTTGATCACGACGACGGCCTCGGTCGTGTCACGCAGCAGACGCAGTGCCGCTTCGCCTGACAGGGTCGGCTTCTTGGACGGCGGGGAAGGAAGAAGTTCATTCATGATGATGGGCCACTTCACAATTGGGCAGTTACGGTGGGTTGGTCCGTGTCAGGTGGAAAAGCGGGAGTTTGAGATTTGGCCGGCTGCAATCCCAGTGTTTCGGGACTGGCGGGACGCCCCAGCAGAAAGCCTTGTCCCGCCACGCAGCCCTCGCCCTTGAGGACTTCAAGCTGTCGTTGTGTTTCAATTCCTTCCGCCAGTACGGAAATGTTCATGGTGCGGCCAAGGGCAAGGACCGAACGGACAATGGCCGCCGCGTCTGAATTGGTTTCGACGCCCTGCATGAAACTGCCGTCCAGCTTGATCCGGTCAAACGGGAAAGACCGCAGCGTATCGATGGATGAATATCCCGTCCCGAAATCATCCAGCGCAATGGAAACGCCCAGTTCCTTGATCCGGCGTACGATTTCCAACGCGCGTTGCTTGTCATCAATGATCGAGGTTTCTGTCAGCTCCAGTTCCAGACGCTCGGGCGGCAGGCCTGTATCTTCCAGCGTCTCCTTAACCAGTCGGAACAGGTCAGGGTGGAAGAACTGCACCGGCGACAGGTTTACCGCCAGTTTATAGGAATGATCCCAATGGGCGGCCTGTGCGCAGGCTGTCCGCAGCACCCACTCGCCCAGGGGAATGATCAGTCCGTTTTCTTCGGCCACGGGAATGAACTGGGCGGGGGGCACCTCCCCACGTTTCGGATGATGCCAGCGCAGCAGCGCTTCATAGCCAAAGATCTCGCCCGTCGCTATGGCCGTCTGTACCTGATAATGCAGCGACAGTTCGCCTTTTTCCATCGCAGCCTTGAGATCCGCCGCAAGCGCGCGCGCCTCACGCACCGTTTCATCCATGGATGGCTCGTAATAGGCAACAGTCCGCACCGGGTCCGCCTTGGCGCGATACATCGCAAGGTCCGCGCGCGTCACCAGCGTTTCCTTGTCGGTCGCATCTTTCGGGAACAGGGCCAGCCCTACGCTTCCGCCGGTTGTCACTTCGTAATCATCAATCGGGATGGGCAGGTTGATGGCTTCCTCGATCCGGGCGACAAAAGCATTCAGCTCTTCGGGATCACTGGTCAGGTGAACGGCCGCGAATTCGTCGCCACCCAGACGGGCCACGAATTCCCCTTTTCCCAGCATCTCGGTAAACCGGTTGGCAATGGTGACCAGAACGGCATCCCCTGCGGCATGCCCGCGGACATCATTGATTTCCTTAAACTTATTAAGGTCGATGCCAATCAGCGCAAACTGCGTTCCGTCCTTTTTGGCCTCCTCGATCACCTGGTCCAGATGCTCGTTGAAGCTGATGCGGTTAGGCAGCGACGTCAGGGCATCATGCAAGGCCATCTGCCGCAGACGCTCATAGGACTCCGCACGGGTCGCGTCATCAATGGAAAAGCTGTTACCGCCTGTCGCGACAAGCAGCAGGGTCATAAGGGCCAGCGCAACCCCAAGCACGACCGGCGCATTGCCACCCGAAGCAAGTTCGGGAGGCACCCCGGTCATGTGCATGGCCGAAACGCCGACAAAATGCAGGCCAGCAATGGCAGCGACAAACAGGACCGTTGCCAGAAGCTCGCGATGCCGGTTTGCACTGCGCAGAAGACATTGCAGCGACAGGGTACCAAACCCCATACCCAACAGAAGCGACAGCGCGATTGTCGGGATGCTCCATGACATGTGTTCTTCGAATTCCACCGCATACATGCCGGAATAATGCATGCCGGCAATAGCCAGCCCCAGCACTGCCCCACCCAGCGCCGGTCCCATTCGACTTTTACTGGTGGTGGCGATAACGGTTGCCGCCAGTACCCCCCCGACCGCGATGAGAAACGAAAGCAGCGTGAGCGGAATGTTCAGGAACCCGGCCATATCGGGCATGTAAGCCAGCAATGCGAGAAAGTGGGTACACCATATGGTGGTCGCACCTGCTACCGCACATTGCAGATACCATGACTGGTTTTGCCGTCCTGCTGTCGCAGCGATACGCGCCATGATGCGGACAGTGATCCATGAACCCGCAATACAGACGATCAGGGCAGAAATCAGAAGGGGCATGTTGGAGTCCGCTATCGTTTTAAACACTTTTATCATGGCGATATTCCATGGACGAACACGCGCAGGAACACAATGCCCATTTTTTGGGCATAAATTCCCATAACGCCAAACGACATCATATTCATATTACTGATAAATAACTAACAATATGAAGATATATGTTGCTTTTCGGCCAATGCAGCAAAGCGCGCGCTTACGCGATTAAATAAATAGTTGTTACAACAAACGTTGGCCTCTCCCGATCGCAGATAAGGTTGCGTTAAGACAAATCAAAGAATTGTGATGTTAGACATTCGTCATGATAAGGTTATGAACGTAAACGCCCTCAATATACACGTTCCAATATCGAAACAATAGACAAGATCAACAATTTCGTCCTGAAATTTTGGTTTAATCTCAAGCGTATTAAACTACACACACCCGAATTTTACGAAACACGCAAGTATTCGATAAAGATATTATCAATTTTACAGTGGAACTTGCGACATCAGGCCTGCCAAGGCCGATCAATTATCAGCCGATGCAGATGCGGGAGATACATCCGATGTCCGGCTATGTGTGGTTTCCGATTGGTCGCAGCCCATCCTGTCTAATTTTCTAAGATATCATTAACAGAATGATTTATTTTTAAGTTTGTTTTTAACCAAAGTTTCCATAAGCGAAATACGATGTGCGAGAAATATCATACGTAGCAATAACGTAACTTATTCCCGCCAGAGATCGGGCGCACTATTTTCGGCTTCCCTTGTAGGAGCCAATGTAATTCTTCTGCCCCGTTAAGACTGAAACATTCTTTAAAACACCCCTCGACAAAAATGCGCCTTGGTATCTTTTCATCTGTTTCCTACATGGGAATTCTGGACACACAAAAAGCCACCCTATTGGGTGGCTTTTTTGTTTGTCTTCTCAGACGTATAAGATTTGGTTGCGGGGGCAGGATTTGAACCTGCGGCCTTCAGGTTATGAGCCTGAC
>NZ_QEXL01000014.1 GCF_003311635.1 Novacetimonas cocois
TACACTGCACAGACAGGCCGCATAATCAAGGCGGCCCAGAGCGGCCGGTTACCGTTCAAGCCATGCGACGGCTCGTGAAGGAATGATACAGCAAAAGAGTCTATCATGATCAAGAATCTGTAAGGCATCTAAAAAATTCGAGAAAAAAGTATAAGCGTAATAGGCATGATGCATTACGATACGGTGTCTGTCTCTAAAGACTTGTCGAAGAATACAAACCGAAATCCCATGTAAGAATCATATAAATTGATCTTGTTGGTGATCTCAGGATCCTCTTCATGTGGTAAACCTCATGCACGAGATATCAATGGTTGGAGGGGATTATCTGCTTATGGCACGGTATAGGCAGTCTGCTCATTCAAACTCTCCATGGAAAAACAGGAAATGTCTGGCATAGCTAAGCGAATAAAGTATTTATATTTTGCATGAAAGCACGTTACCTGCTTGTCAGCTTCCAAAAATACTTCCTGGATACTCTGTCGCAAGTGCGCTTGCATGCATTACGCCGGAACTTGTGAGAATCAATAGCAATACGGCGCCGCTATTTTATCGCAAGTTACGCGAGACGATCGCAGAACAGATTGCCCATGAAGCTTGTGAAGACCCTCACCCAATGGGTTAACCTGCCACCAGAACATTTTAGATAAATCGCTTACCTACGCCAGTTTCAACAGGAATTACATAGGAAACATGTCGTAAAGAAGTCAGATTTCGAGAATCAGCTTTGTAATAGGTGTTGAGTGGGCTTCCAGGCGAACTCTCGCAAGTTGTGACGTTTGGCTTTCAGCCTGATCCAGAACTGGCCCGACTGGCCTCATCGACGAAACCAGCATCTCGACAAAAATAATCTGACGGTTGTTCCTGCCATTCCATCAAAAGCATTTTTGGCAAAATGAAGTCTTGGCTCAGGTGAATGATCCGTCGAATCCTTGGTGCTTTGTAGGATGTGGTGCGCATTGCAATAGATGCTGCAGTCAAACAGGCGCTTGCTTTGCCAACATGGGATATGAACCTGATCACTCAGTTCATGCTTTAGTATATTGGTAAAACATTACGTACATAGTCTGCCTCACAACAGGAGGATGTTTTTGTAAATTTTTTCTGACCTTATTCGTGGAAGGCAAAACTATAATATGCCTGAGCAAAGTTGGCCCTATGTGCTAAGGAGATAAAATATATGCGGATTTTATTGACGGGTGGCTGCGGCTTCATAGGGTCGGCTGTCGTTCGCCATCTCATCCGTCATACCGGGCATAGAGTGCTGAATGTCGATTGCATGACCTATGCGGCGTCCGAGGCAACAGTTGCCGAAGTAGCAGGGGATGAACGCTATCGTTTTGCAAACGCCAGCATTGTCGACAATGCCGACATGCGACGCCTGTTCGATGCGTATCAGCCCGACGCCGTCATGCACCTTGCCGCGGAAAGTCATGTCGACCGTTCGATCGATGGTCCCGGCGTCTTCATCCAGACGAACGTGGTCGGAACCTATTCCCTTCTTGAGGCCGCGCGCTCCTACTGGAACGGCCTGTCCCCGGAGCGCCGGAAGGACTTCCGTTTCCATCACATCTCCACGGACGAGGTCTTTGGCCATCTTGGTCCGTCTGACCCGCCGTTTACGGAAACCACGCCGTACGATCCCCGCAGCCCCTATTCCGCCTCCAAGGCGTCGTCCGATCATCTTGTCCGTGCCTGGCATCATACATATGGCCTGCCGACCTTTGTCACGAATACGACGAACAATTACGGAATCTGGCATTTTCCAGAAAAGCTCATTCCGCTGGTGACGATCAACGCCATCGAAGGCAAGGAGCTGCCGGTTTACGGCAAGGGAGAAAATATCCGCGACTGGCTGTTTGTCGAGGATCATGCGGAAGCGCTCGTCCGTGCTGTCGAATGTGGCCAGCCGGGTGAAACCTACGCCATTGGCGCACGACAGCCGCGCACCAACCTGCAGGTCGTCAGGACCATCTGCGCCACGCTTGATGAACTGCGTCCCGATCCGGCGGGCCCCCGTGAACGGCTGATCCGCTTCGTGACGGATCGTCCGGGACATGACTTCCGCTACGAGATTGATCCCCTGCATGCCGAAACGGCGCTGGGCTGGAAAGCGCGGCATGGTTTCGAGGATGGAATTCGCAGGACGGTGCAGTGGTACCTCGATCACCGTTCATGGTGGGAAGAAATCCGCGCCTGCCGCCATGCGGGACAGAGACTGGGAACAAAAGCCTGATGTCTACAAATTTCACGACGCCCATGAAGGGCATCATCCTGGCCGGTGGGGCGGGCACCCGCCTGCACCCCATGACGCTGGCGAGTTCCAAGCAGCTTCTTCCGGTTTACGACAAGCCGATGATCTACTACCCGCTCTCCACCCTGATGCTGGCGGGGATCCGTGACATCCTGATCATTACCACCCCCCACGACATGGCGCAGTTCCAGCGCCTGCTGGGTGACGGGACGCAGTTCGGGGTGCGGTTCACCTACAGGGTCCAGCCCTCTCCCGACGGGCTGGCGCAGGCGTTCCTGATCGGGGAGGACTGGCTGGACGGGACGCCAAGCGCGCTGGCGCTGGGAGACAACCTCATCTTCGCCGATCATCTGAGCGTCATGCTGCGGGCCGCCGCCCAGCGTGAACATGGCGCGACGGTGTTCGCCTATCCCGTGCGCGATCCCGAACGCTATGGCGTCGTCACGTTTGATGGGCGGGGGAAGGTTCTCGATATTGTCGAAAAACCGGAAAAGCCGACCTCCAACCTCGCGGTGACGGGGCTTTATTTTTACGACCATCGTGTCGTGGAATTCGCCCGCAAGGTGAAGCCCAGCGCACGTGGCGAACTGGAGATCACCGCGCTGAACCGGATGTATCTTGAGGAAGGAAGCCTGCGGGTGGAACGGCTTGGGCGTGGTTGCGCCTGGCTGGACGCGGGCATGCCCGACAGCCTGATGCAGGCCGGCATGTTTGTGCAGACCATTCAGTCCCGTCAGGGAATGCTTGTCGGATCGCCCGAAGAGGTCGCCTATCGCATGGGATATATCGATGCGGCGCAGTTGCAGGAACTGGCGCGGCGCGTGGGCAAGACGGACCTTGGCCGGATGCTTCTGCAACTTGTGAAATAGGAATGCCGCAGGCATCGGATTTGGGAATAACGGATGAAAGTCGAACGTCTTGCCATTCCAGACGTGATTCTGGTAACGCCGCCCCGCTTTGGCGACAATCGTGGTTTTTTTTCCGAAACCTATAACCTGCACCGGATGACCGGGGCAGGGATCGACGCGACGTTCGTGCAGGACAACCAGAGCCTGTCGCGACAGAAAGGCGTCGTGCGCGGGCTGCATTGCCAGCTCGCACCCTATGAACAGGGAAAGCTGGTACGGTGCAGCAGGGGCGCGATCTGGGATGTCGCCGTGGACGCACGCACCGGCTCGCCAACATATGGGCAATGGGTGGCGGCCGAACTGTCAGAGGAAAACTGGTCGCAGCTGTGGCTGCCGCCGGGGTTCCTGCATGGCTTCGTCACGCTGACCGAGAATGCGGAAGTGCAATATAAGTGCACGAATCTGTATGATAAGACATCGGAACGGGCGGTGATATGGAACTGTCCCGAACTGAAGATCGACTGGCCCATTGCCCCGGAAGAGGCGATCCTGTCGGACAAGGACAGGATCGCGCCGAACTTTTCAGCAGCGGCGGGATGGTTTGCATATGAATGAGGATGCGACCGGCGGCCGGATTCTTGTAACGGGCGGCAATGGTCAGCTTGCCGTGTCGCTTGCAGCCGCGGGCGGGCCACGTGTCGTAAAGACAGGTCGTCCCGAATTCGATTTTGACCGGCCCGAGACAATTGCCGCAGCGGTTGCCCGTCATAAGCCCGCTTTCGTTGTGAACGCGGCCGCGTGGACGGCCGTTGATGCGGCGGAAAATGAAGTCGAGGCCGCGCGACGGGCCAACGAGACGGGGCCGGGGATTCTCGCGATGGCCTGCGCGGCGCAGGATATTCCCTTGATCCATATTTCCACGGATTACGTGTTTTCCGGGGACAAGGGGGCTCCTTACGTGGAAACGGACCCGATTTCACCGCAGACGGTGTATGGCGCGACCAAGGCTGCGGGCGAAAAAGCTGTTCTTGCCGCCAGTCCCAGGGCCATTATCCTGCGGACCGCATGGGTGTATTCGGCCCATGGCAGGAATTTCGTCAAGACGATGATCGCGGCAGGCGCCAAAAACCCGAAGCTGCGTGTCGTGGGCGATCAGCATGGAAATCCGACCAGTTCGGATGACCTGGCGGATGCCATTCTCGCCATTCTCGCGCGGATCGGGCAGACCGGCTGGCTGCCTGGGTATGCCGGCATTTATCATGCAACGGCGCAGGGCGAGACGACCTGGTATGGGCTGGCGGTTGCGGCACTGGAAGAAGCCGCCCGTCATGGTCGGTCCATGCCGCAGATTGAGGCCATCCGGACCGAGGACTGGCCAACCCCCGCGAAGAGGCCAAAGGATTCCCGTCTGGAATGTGGGAAGCTGAAGCAGGTTTTTGGCGTTCAGCTTCCGCACTGGCAGCCAGCAGTCGTGCGCACGGTCGATAAAATCATTTCCACGGACTGATGGAAGATGCCGTCAATCCAGTGGACGTCGTAGAGAAGGTTTTGGTGAAGCTTTTTTCAAAAAGCTTCGAAGAATGCTGCTTTCCTGATAATCCAGTTGCCGGAACATCTTTCATCCGTCACCTTACATATGAAGCGACAGTCGTGCCCTTGGGGATATGATCAGAGGGTGCGGTTAGATGGAAAGACAGGCGGGAAACCTGCCCCGACAGCTGTGCGCCACGGGTATTCGCATGCAGGTGTATGTCAACACCCCGGGCATTTTCCATGACGATACCTGCGGTTCCGTGATGGATC
Organism: Novacetimonas cocois; assembly: GCF_003311635.1. Classification (GTDB taxonomy): domain Bacteria; phylum Pseudomonadota; class Alphaproteobacteria; order Acetobacterales; family Acetobacteraceae; genus Novacetimonas; species Novacetimonas cocois. Next base: position 4,903 of record NZ_QEXL01000014.1, read on the forward strand.
GTCGCCGTTCCCCCCACGGTCCAGTAAGTGCCATTGAAATCCTGCAATCGCGCCAGATTACGCGCGCATCCCTGACCGGACAGGGTCATGCCGCCAAGGCTCAGCATCCCTCCTCCACGCACGGTGAAGCGATAAGTCTGCCCTCCTTCCGAAAGGGTGCCATGTCCCCACAGATATCCGACCCCTACCCCGATCTGGCGCGCGGACAGGGTCAGTCGTACGTCAGGACTGGCACAGGCTTCACGTGCCTGAACCGTGCCATGAACAAGCAGGAAACCCATCAGGAAACAGAGGCCGATGCTTCTGGAAAAAATCATTGCGTGCCGGATCCTGACCGGCACCGTGCGTGTCAGCAAGGCTGCCGGTCCGATAAAAGTCTGAATGTCGGGTTTCGTTGTTGCTAAACGATCCCGTATCGTTCATTATGTGCATAAAAGTACGATGTCAACATGAAATAAATGACTGTCATGCCTGATGGATGGAGAGAGGCCATGACGTCATGGGGAGGAGAGGATTATTCCCGGTCCGCGATGGCATATAGCGTTGCCAACCTGAGAGACTGTTTCAGAAGCAACCTGTTGATAAAAGTTTTTGGGTGCCGCCTTTTTTTAAAAAGGCGGCGTTCCCTGAAGCTTTTTGCAAAAAGCTTCACCAAAAACTTTTTTGGATTTAGAAAAAGATGTTTGAAACAGTTTGTGACGCAGCATGGGCGTCAGGGTTGGGAATGCTCAGTCCTGTTTCATGGAAGAGACAATATCCATCAGTTGTGAATAGTCTGTCACGACATCGTATCTGATTTCATCTTTCCTGATGTTTTTCCCAATTTTCCTGAAAAACTTCCGCGCGCATTCGATTTTTGTTTTTTCGATTTCGCGCAGCTTCATGCTGGACATCGACCCTTTTGTTTCCGCTATGAAGTAAATATGCCTGACATCCCTGGATTTGAACGAAATCGCCCAGTCGGGATTGTAATCCCCCACCGGGGTCGGGATCTGGAAACCCCGTGGCAGCTTGGCATAGACGGCGACTTCCTCGCTTATGTCCAGTTCCTTGACGAATTCCGCTTCTATTCGGGAGTCCGTGATGGCGTAGTCATAAATATGGTTTCTGAGCTTTCTGCTGACCCGTGAAAAGTCCTGGCCCATCTGGGCCGCGGTGAAAATATCGGTATCGTATCGCGCGCTGGTTTCATCGTAGGTCAGATGTTCGATCACCATCGTGGCCTTCTGTTCGGCAATAAGGCGCGATGTCTCTGAAATAAAATGCTCCGGATTGATGGTGAACTGTCGGAAAATGACCGGTTCAAGTTGTGACAGGATCCGCGCGATTGTCTCCCGGGTCAGCTGCGCGCTTTCCGCCACCTTGCCGATCAGGTCATATTTTACCAGGGAATGGATTGATCCCCCCTGTTCCGTCCGGGTCCCTGTCGCGGAAAAACCGGTCCCGCCATGAAGTTCTCCATGGGTAAGGTTTTCTTTCTGCATCCCGACCTGAACCGTGTATTGCAGCGGCGTGACGCGGAGATTCCTGTTCAGGGCATCGATAGATTTCCGTACCAGTTCATCTGAATCGAATTCAACGCGATAAATGGCTTTCCTGTTGATGCGGGACCATAGTTCCTGAAATTCCTTCTTCATGAAATTGGCGTTCAGGGGATTGGTCCTGTCCTTTCGTCCGTCTTCTGGCCGGGGGAACTGTCCGTCAGTGAATATATTGTCGATCAATTCGAATATCTGATCGGCATACGGTGCCAGTTCCGCAGGCAATGCGGATAATGTCCCGGCACTCCTCGCCTGATGATAGGTTGGCGAAATCCGGTCATTTTCGTCGATATAGTCAGATTTTATCAGATATTTATGGATCTGTTTCGCCATGTCGGCGGTGATTTCGACGTTGTTCGTATCGGTAAAGAGCATCTTGCCCGTGAAGTAATCCTGGCTTGCTTCCTGCGGGCGTGAAGACAGGGTTTCCGTGATCTCTTTCTGAAGCCCGGCGACAAAATCCCGATAGCTTTCACTCGCGATCACCGTCAGCACATTGATGTCGTGTACGGTAAGTGGATTGTTCATGCGCTCGCCATGCTGGTCCACGCTCAGCCGCAGCCCACGTCCCACTTCCTGCCGACGCGAAATGGCGCTGCTGGCGTGCTTGAGCATGCACATCACGAAAATATTCGGATTGTCCCATCCCTCCCGCAATGCGGAATGAGAGAAGATGAAGCGGGTCGGCTCCGCGAAGGAAAGCAGCCGCTCCTTGTCCTTCAGGATCAGGTCATAGGCATCCGCATCGTCGGAAGCCGTGCTGCGCGCGCCAACATGCGGGTTCCTGAAACGATGGGTTTTCCGGTCCATCGCGAAATAGCCATTATGCGTCCGGGATGCGGAAATCCCGGCAAGGTAATCGCGATAGGCCGCATTATCAATCGGCAGACCGGTCAGGTATTCATCCTTCAGCAGGGCATACTGCTCTTCAAAGATGCGGGCATATTCGCCTTTTTCATCAGGCCGGTCGTAATCGCGATACTTTGCCACCTCGTCTATGAAGAACAGGGACAGAACCTTGATCCCCTGGGAAAAAAGCTGCTTTTCCTTGTCCAGATGCGCCTTGACCGTTTCACGGATCTGGATGCGCCTGATATCGGAATCGGAAACATCGCCGTTCGCTTCACCTGATTTCAGGATAATGCCATTCGTGAATTCGATCGTGTTGGTGTTATAATCAACCTCGCTGATGGTAAAGCCACGATACTGCTCCAGCCCGCCGGAGGCTTTGAACAGGTCGTCGCGGCATTTCCGGCGCTGGAACTGTCGCCTGATCTCGCCAGATTTCAGTTTTACTTCCAGCTCGATCCGCGCCATAGGCGTCTTTTGTGAAATATCAATCCCTTCGAGATAGAGATAGGCGCCGGTTCCCGCCAGTCCGCGTGTCTGGATGCCCCGCACCGCGATCCGCTTCACCAGCTTCTGGTTATAGGCATCAAGCGCATCAAGCCTGAAGACGCGCTTGTGCTGCGTCTTGTGCGTGGCCGAATAACGCAGGATCATCAGCGGGTAGAACTTTGGCAGGGCTTCCTGCGTGGCCGCCCCCATTTTCTGCGGTTCGTCAAGGATCAGGATGGGACGGTTCGCGGCAATGATGTCGATTGGCCTGCGGGACTGGAAATCATCCAGCTTTTCGTAAATCCGGAGATTATCCATGCTTCGTGAGTTGAAGCTCTGGATGTTGATCACCATCACATTGATCCCGGCATCCGAAGAAAAGCTTTCCAGTTCATGGAGGCGCTTCGAATTGTAAATGAAGAACCGGGCTTTTTTCCCATAGCTTTCGGCGAAATGGTCCGCCGTGATCCCGAGCGTTTTGCAGACACCTTCGCGAATGGCGATCGAAGGGACCATGATGATGAACTTCGACCAGCCATAAAGCTTGTTCATCTCGAAAATGGTCTTGATATAGCAATAGGTTTTGCCCGTTCCCGTTTCCATCTCCACATCCAGGTGGATACGGGTCGCAGCCAGTGCATGCTTCCGGTAGGCTGCGCTGACAGGCACGGTTGCGCCGTGCCCGTTCACGGTGGTGAAATCCGTCAGCGACTGCGAAACGGGCAGATTCCGGCGACGCTGGACCTGCTGGACATTATGGAGGATCCGGGCCTCATCCAGCACAAGGCTGGCATTGCCAACCCCGTCCTCAAAGGTGCTGGCCTGCGCCGTTCTGCCCCGGTCAATGCGATAGGACAGGCTATCTTCCTTCGGCTGTCCCATAAAGCAGTCAATGACAGAGGAGACCGCCTCTGCCTGATAAGGCTGGTTCCTGAATTTCAGCTTCATGACAGGCCTCAGATTGCCCGGACTTCGGTTGAGGGGGAGAATTGCCGGAAAATCTGTTCGGCATTGATCCTGACCGCATCGGATACAAATCCGTTGTCGCGGAAAACGATACGCTGGGGTTTATGCCGGGCAAGCGCCTTGACCAGATCCTCCGTAATGCCCCGATCGAAACAGGCGATGAAGGCCCCGTCATCAACGAAGAAGACGGACTTGCCTTTCACGGTCTCGCATCTGACGGGCAATGTCAGGTCCATCCCCCAGTCAACCAGCACCTGAAACAGCAGGTCCTCGGCCGTGCGACCTTTCTTGACGTTATCCACCATGTCGAGCAGGTCGGACTGCTTCAGTTCATCGGGGCGGTAATAGACATCCTTCATGTTGGAGGTATCGATCCGGAATACCCGGAAACCGATGTCGCGGTTCCATTCAGGATGACATTTCCCTTCGGAAATCTGTTGTCCTGCCCTGCGAATACGCTCTTTCGTGATTTCGGAGACGGTCGCGTAACCGGCCCTGCGTGCTACGGAATCTTCCGGCGTGGGTTCCGCGATCTGGACCATCATGAATTTACGCATCCCGCCATCAGCGGCATTCTGCGCCAGAACCGCATGGGCTGTCGTTCCGGATCCGGCAAAGAAATCCAGAATGGTGGACTCCCTGTCCGTCGCCATCCGGAGCAGTTCGCGTAATGTATCGACCGACTTGGGGGACTGGAAATATTTTTCGCGGCTCTGGAAAAGTTCGTTGAACGCTGCCTGACCTTTCTCAGTATGGAATGACCTGTCGGTCCAGATGGATTTCACCTGTTTCGTCGCCTTGCCGTCGGCATCCGTGGCATAATTCTTGCGAAAGATTTTCCATGCCCCTTTTACCTTCCGGGCGACCACGTCATTCAGCTGGGTCCGGGCCTTGTCCTCTCCCCATGTCCAGCATCCCTTAAAACCATCGTCCCAGTCGGGATGGATCGCAAGATATCCCCGTTTAGGTTCAAGTGAAATCTGGCCTTTGCCATTCACGTAAAAAGGATAATAGAGGTTGGGGCGATTATGTTTCCCGAACTCCCGATGGGTATTGCGAAGTTCCAGTTCACGATATGACCCGCGATCATCCGACAGCCGGTAATTTTCCGAAATCTCATCATCGTCCTTCGGGACGTTTAGAGCCCCCTTCGGAAGCTGCCTTTTGGCATATCCCACCAGATATTCATGGCAGTTTGCAACATATCTGTCCTGTGACCTTCCCTTGGGATTGCACAGGAGGGTGATCTGAAACAGCATGTTTTCTTCGCCAAAGATTTCATCAAAAACCTTTCGCAGATTAGAAATTTCGTTTTCATCAATGGATGCGACAATGATCCCGTCATCGGCCAGCAGATTCCGGGCAAGCTTGATGCGCGGATAAATCATATCGAGCCAGTCGGAATGGAAACGGCCGCTACTGTCAGGATTTGCGACAAGACGTTCCCGTGCCCCGTCCATCTGGTTTGTCCGGATCAGGTAATTCTCGACCGTTTCTGAAAAATCATCATTATAAACAAAGTCGTTCCCTGTATTGTAAGGAGGATCTATGTAAATGAAGTCAATCCGTCCAAGATAGGTTTCCTGCAGAAGCTTGAGCACCTCCAGGTTGTCGCCTTCCAGGAACAGGTTTCCGGTGGACTCGAATTCCTCACGTTTTTCCCGGCATGGCCTGAAGGTCCGGGCGATGGGCGCATTCGCCAATGCCAATGCCGCGCGTTTTCCCGGCCAGTCCAGTCGATACCGCTCCTGCGGTCCTTCGACGATGTGTTCACTCAGTTCCTGCTTCAACTGGTCGAAATCAATCATCAGGCGCAACTGGCCTGTTGTGCTGTCATGTGCCTCGGTCACGCAATCGGGGAACAGGTCACGGATTCTGGCGATATTGTGCTGGCTCAGGTCGGGACTGTGCATCTTCAGCTTTTTCATTCTTGTCCTCTTTGTTTTTTGCACCAATGTCAGAAACCGGAATTACCGATTGTCACCGTCCGGGCACCTGAGATGTTTCAGAGAGCATCCGAAAAATAATATAGAAATATCATGTGGTTGTGCTTCGTGGGGCTACAGACGTGGATGAGATCCTGATGGATTGAAATCGACGGCGCACAGTATCGACACGAGGGCCGGGGATACGCAACCCACCCTGATGGATGATGCGGTATGGATGCAGGTTGCCTCGGCTCCTTCCGGGGATGCGTCCACTTTGTGGGTCAGCCCTGAAGGACCCCATGCCGGGCGGTTGCGTGAGGTCACGATTGTTGCGGGGATATGCGGGCGGCCGTGGAAGCATGCCTGCAGGTCAGGGGGTAGCGGATAGGCCCGTTATAACAGGCACACGGGATGACAGTCTGAAAAGCGATCAGGGCCGCCGAAGGAAGGCATGGGAAAAGAAAGAAGCGTACGGCTTCGTCGGGTCGCTACGGACCTGACGCCAGACAGGCCTGTCCTGTGGGAGGTCACCCAAGGGAATGTCTGCTTCCCATATGCGGGGCTTGCGCTGAGCATGGAACCAGCATCTCGATCAGGTCCGAAAAAAGGCGCCTGAGGCCGTCCACCTTTTATCAACAGAATCCGGGGATGATGGTACGGTCTTTATAATTCTGATCGTAAAATGAAGCCTGACGGGGGACGAAATGCTTTTCACATACTGGACGCATCCGGAAGAAAAAACACCGCCTTCCTGGGATGAGTGGAAGGATGCCTATCCATATTATAAAATATTTGGCGATGATGAAGTTCTTGAGATTATGAATGATGAAGAGTTAAAATTCTACTATACAAGAATTACGTTGCCTGCGGCGAAATCTGATATCGCCAGACTTGTCCTCCTGCGCGAATTTGGTGGACTGTATATGGACGCCCATACGTGTCCAGCGCGGATGGTCGATCTGGTCCATACGCTTGATTACTCCAATTCATACGAGATGACCCTTTTCGGGAAAAAGTGGGAATTCAAATATCCCAACGACTTCAACCTGATGAATACCGTTATCCTGTGCCGGAAAAATAGTAACCTTCTGGATTTGTTGTTGGGATTGATCAGGGAAAACCTGAAAAAACAGTATGAAAAAGAGAAAGCCATAGGTGGGTACGCGGATTATGACATACATTTCGTCACGGGGACGTACTGTTTTGTGTCCATTTTCTTTGACGAATCACCGTATCCACCCAGGCTGAAAGAAAAGTTCATCGGCAAAATCAATGTCGACATGCTGGAACGCGCCGATAGTGCGGGATTCCACATCTATAAAAATTATACATATCGGAAAGAAAAGTCACATTGGAGCGAACGTCAAAAGGTTGAGACCTTGTTTAATCACGCCTGAAAAATATCATGTGCTTTTGGATGTGATGGAGTTCACTAAGGAACCAAAAGCACGATATTGCGCAATCTGGCAAACAGACTGTCGCAATCGCCTGACATGCCTGCAGGGGGAGGGATATCGCTCTGTCTCCGGATTGCGGAGCCCGGTTCCATATGGCCGTCGGTACTATCGACCCCTCATGCCGCACGCATGCATCATGTTTTACGATGGTTCAGCCACGATGGCATTCCCCGTTTCCTTCTGTCGTGGCATCAGAATTTCAAGGATCCTGTTCTTGTAATCATCAGGCCGGTTTTCAAGGAATATCCGGTGCAGGGCATTACGGCGCAGCCGTGTCCACGATTTTTCGTCCGTATAGATCCGGTGCATTTCGCCGGCGAAAGCCATTGGCTGTGTCTGTGGGACGCAGGCAAGGTCGGAGCCAGCTTCCCACCCGACCTGTTCGGAAAGCAGATCCGTGGCGACAATCGGAAGGCCGTGGGCGGCGGCTTCATGGAGTTTGTACGGTATTCCCGCCGCGAAACGCGAGGGGGCGATGAAAACGCGATGTGTTTCGTATAGGGAAGCAAGGTCGGAGACTGCCCCCAGCAGTTCGAAACGGGGATGCGTCAGGATCCGTGACAGATCGATGTCCGTGCCGAGATACCCCGCGACCCGGATACGGATATCCGTCGGCAGGAAATTATCCAGATACGGCACCACATGGTCATTCAGCCATGCCAGCGCGTCCCAGTTGGGGGATTCCAGATTCTGGATGGCACCGACAAAAAGAAAATGCCTGCGTTCCGTAAAGGAAAGCCCCCCGGGACGGGGTGTTTTCATGTGGCCGAGGACAAACACATCCTGCCGGGTAATTGACGATATGAGGTCTGCCTCCATCTTGCGAACCGCAACAAAACGATCCACGAAATCGGTGGCATGAAATTCATGCCGTAACATGTCCGCCTGCGCGGGAATGTCCGCCTCTTCCATGATGCGCATGCGACCGTGCTGGCGCAGCGTTGCGATGGCTTCCGTGTCCAGAATGATCCTGCATCCCGTCAGGTCCGGCTGGCATGCATTGATGACGGGTCGAAGACGCGCTGCATTATGAATCCTGCCGATCCATATGACATCGTAATAGCCACTGCGCGCGCGAAGAAATGCCTCCAGTTCCCCGAGGCCCCGGTCCCAGATGATTTCCGCCCGATCGGGAAAGTCGCGATAACGTTCCATGGGGGCCGATCGTGGCGGAAAAATCGGATAAACCGTTACGTGCAGACCCAGCCCATCCACCATCGCATGTACGATATCGTTGGACCGTGGGAAGCCCGCCCCGATATGGGGCTGTGGCAGGTAATCCTCGATAAACAGCACGCGTTTCTGTTCCCGCCGGCTGGAGCGTGCCCTGATGAGGTTTTGCCCGGTTTTTTCGTATCTGGTTGCGACATATTCCCGGTTCTTATGAAAAAACTTTCCGATGTTGCGACCGATCACCGCATCGATATTTCCCTGATTCCCACTACCGAATTCATAATGAAGAATGACAACGTCCGGGTCATAGACGATATCGTATCCACGTTCGCGTATCTGAACGCATAAATCCGTTTCTTCATAATATGCAGGGGAGAAGAGAGGATCAAAGCCGCCGATTTCCTTGACGATCTCCGTGCGCAGCATAAGGAATGCGCCAGAACAGAAATCAACCGAACGCACGAAATTCGCTTCTGGCAGGTGGGGGGACGCATCCCGCAGATACCCCGATGTCGTGCCGTCATTCCAGATGATGCTGCCTGCTTCCTGCAGGACGCCTGTCGTGCGCACCAGCTTCGCGCCGACCGCCCCGGTACGTTCTTCAAGGCGCAGACGACGCAGGGCCGCGTCAATTGCGCCCGGCATAAGCTCCACATCGTTATTCAGGAACAGGACGTAAGGGGCCGCGACCTTGTCCAGACCAAGATTGGATCCGATAAGGAAACCGGAATTTTCCGGCAGCTGAAGGACCTCGATCCCCATGACATGGTCTTCGATCCGGGTGGTTTCATCCGTGGAGGCGCCATCGACAAGAATAAGCTGGATCGCCCCCGGATACGTGGCGCGCAGGGACGCAAGTACCGTCATGGTGAACGCGAACTGGTCATGGACAACCATGACGACACTCAGATCCGGCACATCACATGAAAAATCCAGTGATGTGTTCAGGATTGCCGATGTGCGGACCTCTGCCAGATGGCGATATGCGCGCTTGCATATCAGTTCGGGATTCCTGTCCTGATTTTCTGATTCCGGAAGTTTCCCGTACAGGACTGCATACGCGGCAAAAGGGCTTGGGTAACGGGATTTCCCGATGGCATCCGTGATGGCAGGGTCCGTGGCATATGTTTCCAGATCGACCTTGGGGCTGGGCCGCCTGAACTCATATTGTCCGTATTTCACGAAATGTTCGTAAGTATTCCTGTAATATCCGTCATGGACGACAGTTTCCACGTCCGGGTTGGTCCGGGCATAGAATTTCTCGCTGAAAAACGGATTGGGATCAAAAGCGGTTGGTGTCTGATTGATCAGGTAATGTCGTAACGGATGCTGCCACGCATCCATATGTTCCGAAACCTCGGGGTAGGCCCTGATATACCAGGCCGGGTCGAAATACGGCGATGTCCGGCGATCGATGCAGCCAGGATCCATGAAGTTTTCAAGGAATGCGACAAAAACCCCCTTGTCCCGGTCGTAAAGGAAGTCCGGATTTTCGCGCAGGAACAGTTTTATGGAATAAAACAGCGAAGCATCACGCCCTTCCTGCGCGCCATAACGCAGGTAATGATCATATCCGTTACGCAATCCATGCGGTGCCAGTTCCTCGCACGACATGCAGAGTTCCGTCTGGCAGTAGAATTTTTCATCGAAAAAGCAGTTCGGATTGCGATCCCTGAAGCCGGTTGCGCAATAATGTTCGAATCCGGACCTGAATTCGCCCGAACCAATCAGGAGAAGAATGTCAGGATAGACCGCCCTGTACCAGTCCTCGTCAAAGAACATGTTGGGGGAATGTCCAAGACTTTCACCAAATTCCCTGTAAAAATCGAATATTTCCCCGTCATGATGAATGCCGAGGAGGCCGGGGACAAAGGCATAACGTTTTTTGTACCATGCCGCGTCAAAGCACGACCAGTCAGGTTTCAAATCGGAATTTTCAGCGGACATGGTCAGTACCCATCGCCATATATTATCATTGCCGCGCCCCGAACTGGGCCGGGTTCATCAGCACTGCGGCAAGGGACGCGACCGGAAGATGAAGCGGCACAACCAGCCCCCCGCCTGCGGTCCGGATGCGTTCGGCAGGGGCCCCGATGTCGAATGTCACCACGGGCATTTTCTGACGCCAGAATTCGGTCAGCACATAGGACCAGGTTTCAGGCCATAAGGCCGGAAGGAAGCCCCAGTCGCAATTCTGCGCCTGAACCAGTGATGTCAGTTCGCCCTCGCCATAACGGCCAGTAATGGTGACAACGCCTGTTTCAAGAAGCCGGTGATCGTCGCATGTAAAACCGACAATCGAAAAACGGAGCGGCAATCCGGCGGATGCGACATGCCGCGCCAGTTTCAGGAGGATATTATATCCTTTTTCAATGCTGATCGCACCGATCAGCAGGACACGCCTGACATCTTGACTGTCCTTTTCCCTGAAAACGACATCCTGTGTCGTAACCGGTGGCTCCCATTGGCCCGGAACCGTGGGTACGTTGATATGGCGCCGGTACCGTGTTGCCACGTCATCGCATGACGTGATCACGGCAACTGCCCGCTGGAAAATATCGGCGCTTAACTCACGCAGCCGGGGCAGCGTGGTGTCGTCATCATTGGCCGTGCCACGATCCATGATGCAGGACTGACAGACATCCGCTTCGGGTTCGCCGCAATAGACATCGTTGTAGGACACAAGGGTAATCTGGGGACAGAACCAGGAATAATCATGAATATATATGCAATATTCAATCCCGAAGAGGGATATCCAGTGGATGTCCCGGATCCCCGCGCCGATATAGCTGTGGATTTCCATCCTGTCGCAGTTGAGGTTCAGGAGAAAATCCCGCAGTTCCGACCCGCGTCTTGAAAGAAGGATATTGGGATAATCCTCCATAAGGTAGGGCACGATTTTCCAGCGTGGATAGGCATCTTCCGTCGCGGCGGGACAGGGCGAGATCACAAGGGGGACAAACCCCTCCTCCGAAAGGGCAAGGGCACGTTCCTGCACGAAGCGGTGGACGCCCCCTTCACGATCATGGGTCACCAGCGCGACGCAGCGATGCGGTCCGACGGCCTGTGACAGGCGGCGGATGTCCATATCCCGCCGGAATTCCCCCAAGGGATCGTGTTTCTGCCATTCATTGACCAGACGGTGATAACCCGGATGAAGCCCGTCGAGCAGTTCCAGATTCCGCCGGATCAGATCGCCCTTGAACGCGCTGAAGGACTGTCCTTCCGCATGGCCGATGAATGTGCCGAGACAGACAACATGGCGCCATCCCAGGGAGGCGGCGCGCCGGCTGAAATCGTTTTCCTCGCCATAGCCCTGCGCGAAGACGTCTTCACGCAGGACCCCGGTCTGATGCAGGCATTCCGCGCGGATATACATGCAGAACCCATGCGCCGTCGGAACCTCCACGATCCTGCTGCTGTCCATTTCCGCGAGAAGCGAAGACATCTCGACAACTTCGTCATAGGAAGGAATGGGATTGTTGCCGTCATTGCGGGGATAGCTGAAAATTGTCGCGGCATTGGACAGGGGGGTCGCCGTGCCGATGTCGGGCTGGCGGTAAACGCTTTCCTGCAGCCTGCCGATCCAGCCGGGGGGCAGGATCGTATCGCTGTTGAGCAGGATCGCGTCCTCGTCCCGGCGCACCTGCCGCAGGCCACGATTGGCGGAACAGGTAAAGCCCCGGTTCCGTTCGTTGCTGATGATTGCAATGCCTTCCTGATCCTCGAATGTTCCGAGGAAATCCACGATGCGTGGGTCAGGCGAAAAATCATTGATGACGACGATACGGTCCGTGGGACGACGCCACCGAAGGGCAAGTTCAATACATTCCCTGGTAACCTCGTACCCCTTATAGACAGGAATGATGACGGCGACAGGCCGGGTGGCGGGTCCTGTCCCTGCCGGGACTTCCGGTTCCCTGAAATCCGGCGTGTACAGCGCGGGAAAGGGCTGGTTGAAGGTGGGCAGGGGCGTTTTTGTGGGACAGGCGCTGGGAAACTTCGTCGCGACCCATTGTGCCTGCGCGCGTGCATATCTGGCCCCGGCAAGGGCATCGAGGGGACTTCCGTAAAACTCCTGCCCGAAGCGGTCGGTCACGCGCACGGCCGGCGTCTGTGACCCGCGCAGGTCATCCCATTTGATCAGGAACGGTGTCCGGGCCTTTTCAACGACCAGACTGTCGGGAATGTTCCTTGATACCGTCGCATCAAGGATAGGCGTGTTGTCCGCGACCGAATGCACCCGGACATGGTCATCCGCCGCAAGGTTGTTGGGATAGCGGCACCAGCCTTTCAGCCCTTCGGCACTGCCTTCGACAAATCCCTCGCAGCGCCAGATCGCCCTGCTGTCGATGCCACTGCCGAGCATGTCCCGGCCGTCATGAAGAAGGTGGATTTTGGGAAGGTGGGCCGGAAGCGTGAAACCCTCGATCCCGTAAAGGTTGAACCCCCGGACAGACCCCATTGGCCGGAGTGTCGGGGCATATTCCGCTTCATCATCGCGCAGGATGATGTCGGTGCCCCTGCCGTCCCTGATGCCCAGCACAGGTTGCCCGTCCGGCAGCATCGCGCACCAGCCGACACAGCGGTTTGCATCGCAGATGGCGCTGAAAACATGGAACGCCACGTCGTCAAAGATGACGGCGACTTCCCGCAGGAACGCGCGCAGTTCGGTAAAGGCGCGGTCATTCGCCCCAAACCACAGGCGCGTCAGCAACAGGAAGAAACGCGCGGTTGGCGAAATGACGAGCGAGGACAGCAACTCGAACGGTTCGGATGCACGCGGTTCGCCAATCGCCAGACGGCAGAGCCCGATACCCAGCATGATATCATGCGCGCTGGGATACGAACGCTGGAGATATTCAAGCCGTCCCAGAACATGCGGGAAATCATCAGGAATGTTCTGAAGCTCATCATATTGCGAGATCAGGAAAGCAATATAGTGCCGTGTGGATCTTATTATAAATGCACCTATATCTTCATCCATTCTCACAGGCGACCTTACGACAGGAATAAAAAATCAATGCTGGGATGGGGATGTTTTCTTAATCGTTCCGTTTTGTGTTGTCCGGCGACAGAAAGGCACGCCACGTATCATATATGGCGACGAACGCCTTTGACGGCGCCCTGAATTCGGCGCGTCCGACCATCTGCCAGTGATCCTTGCCACTGACCCAGTCGCCACGGCGGACGGAGGCCGCTACGTCAGGGTTGTTCTTGAGATACCATTTTTCATCGAATTCGCTGCCGCCGGTGTCCCGTCCTTCGAAAAAACCGACATTGACGAAGTGATCCTCGCTGCTGTCCAGTTCGCCCCGATGGATTGCCGCGTCCACATCCGGGTTGGCAGCCAGATAGGCCTGCTCGTCAAAGGGAAGGGACCTCAGATATCCCGAAAGCAGCAGTCGGAAAAGTTTCCTTGATATGACGACGTTTTCCCTGTCGTCCTCCACGAACTGCGAAATGATGGAATATGGCAACATGACAACGATCAACCTTGCAGAGAAATTGGCTAATAGTTAATGGAACACTAACTAAACAGGCACATTCTATATCTACAGGGTAAACATGAACGGTTAAGGAGACATAAATACGCCAAAAGCGTGGTCTCATGATTTTCAGTCATGGCATATGTTACTGCCATATTAATGGCAGTAGGGTTGTTTTCCGGGGAGGGATAATAATGGCTGACCCAGACCATGTTTTTATTATCCTCTCACCATAAGAAAGTTTTTGGCGAAGCTTTTTTCAAAAAGCTTCAGAAAGAAAGCCGCCTTTTTGGAAAAAGGCGGCGCCCAAAAACGTTTAATACTTATCTATGAATTATTTTCAGGCAGTCTTTGGAAAAACGCCACGGATGCCTGTCCGGACGACATGTAAGGGATTGCGCCAGCGTACGGTCATGCATGCGCCCAGACACGCAAAAACCCACAGCCAGAGTTTTGCAACCCCTGATCCGACAGCCATCATGTTTTTTGAGAAGTGGCGCACCCGAAAGGACTCGAACCTCTAACCCCCAGATTCGTAGTCTGGTGCTCTATCCAGTTGAGCTACGGGTGCGCTGTGAGGCGGCTTTTAACCCGCCCCGTTGGCGTCGGCAACCCCCTTTTTTCATTTTTTAGGCTTCAAGGGGATTATTTTTTCGCATCAGCCGCATGGCCTTGAGTTTGCTCCACGCCCGCAGCCGGTCGAGATAGATGTAGATGACCGGCGTGGTATAGAGCGTCAGAAGCTGGCTCATGGCCAGACCACCCACGACCGCGATTCCCAGCGGGCGACGCAGTTCGATCCCGTACCCATCGCTGATGATCAGCGGAACGGCGCCAAAGGCCGCCGCCATCGTCGTCATGATGATGGGACGGAATCGTTTGACGCACGCCTCCCGGATGGCCTGTTCGGGCGACATGCCGCCGTCGCGTTCGGCATGCAGGGCGAAATCCACCATCAGGATCGCATTCTTCTTCACGATGCCCACCAGCAGGATCATGCCGATCATTGCAATCAGCGAGAATTCCTGCCCCGTCAGCCACAGCGCCAGCACCGCCCCCACCGCAGCGGAGGGCAGGGTGGACAGGATCGTCAGCGGATGGATGTAGCTTTCATACAGGATGCCCAGCGTGACATACATGGTCGCAAGGGCCGCGACGAACACCAGCAGTTCGTTCACGATGGCTTTCTGGAACTGCGCCGCCTGTCCCGAAAATCCCCCCTGGATGGAGGGCGGAACCCCCATTTTGACCATGGTCGTGCGGATTTCGTCGCTGGCGTCGCTCAGCGCCTTGCCCGGCGCAAGGTTGAAGGAAATCGCCGCCGAGACGAATCCGTCGCGATGCGACACCGTGATGGACGTCGGGTGGCGTTCCAGGTTGGCGACGACCGACAGGGGGACCATCGTCTCGCTGCTGGAGGAAACGGCGGAACCGTTCGATGCGCCATTGCCGCCCGCCAGCCTGTTTGCGATGGAGTTTCGGAACGACTGCTGGCTCAACTGCGTGAACTGGCTGCTGGTGTCGGTCGGGTTGGGCACGCGGATCGTGTTTGAAACCGTGCCGCCGCCCGCGCTCCCGCCCGAGGTGGACAGCCGGAAGGCGGACAGGATGTCCGGCGTGGTGCGGAAACGGTCCTCCACCTGCATGACGACGTGATAGGTCGTAAGGGAGGTGGAGATGTTTGACGCCGAACGCTGTCCGAAGGCATCGTACAGCGTATTGCTGACCAACTGCGGGGTGATCAGGTAGCGCGCGGCGGCGTCACGCACGATGCTGGCGTGAACGGCCGCGCCATTGTTCATGACATCGGTGGTGACATCGCGCAGAACCGGGTCATTGCGCAGCGTCGCGGTCAGGCGTGGGACCCAGACATAGATGTCATCGGCGTTGTCGCTGGTCAGGATATAGCGATAGGCGCCCTGCTTCTGCCGGCCGCCGCCGCCACTGATGTCGCCTGCCGAAAACATCGACAGGTCCAGCCCCGTCACGTTGCGCAGGCGCTTGTGGATGCGCGCGATCATTTCGTCAGGGCCGTCGCGGCGCTTCGTCCGGTCGATCATCTGGGCGAATGCCTGTCCTTCGATGTTGGAATCGCCCGAAAATGCAAGGACTTCCTGCGTATCCTGATCCTCTGTCATGGCCTGGCTGATCTGGCGGATCTTGCTGGTCATGACGGGAAATGACGTGGTCTGGTCGGCGCGGAAGAAACTCATGATCAGGGCGACGTCTTCCTTGGGCAGGATCCCCTTGGGCATGATGACCAGGATGCCGATCATGAGGAAAAAGCTGAGCGGCAGCGTCAGCGCCGTCAGGACATGATGGCGCAGCGCCCATTCAAGGGAGCGGCTGTAAATCCGCAGCACCATGGCGAACAGGTGTTCGAATCCGTCCGAACAGGCCCGCATGCCGCGCTGCCACAGCGGGGCGTCCGGCGGCAGGGGGGCGTCATGGTTCACCTCCAGCAGCAGGCTGCACATCATCGGCGTCAGGCTGAGCGAAAGGAACAGCGACATGACCACCGTGATGGCCAGCGTCATGGAGAATTCGAAAAAGATCTTCCCGGCCGTCCCCCCCATCAGCAGCAGCGGCAGGAACACCGCGACCAGCGAGATGGTGATCGACAGCACCGTAAAGGCGATTTCGCGCGATCCCAGCAGCGTCGCCTGCATGCGGCCCATCCCCGCCTCCATATGGCGGGCGATGTTTTCCAGCACCACGATGGCGTCATCCACGACGAACCCGGTGGCGATCGTCAGCGCCATCAGCGACAGGATGTCGAGCGAGAAGCCGAACACGTACATGACCGCCAGCGTCCCCGCCAGAGAGATGGGCACCGTGATTGCGGGAATGAGGGTGGAACGCGGCGTGCGCAGGAAAAACAGCACCACCAGCACCACCAGCGCCACCGATATGACCAGCGTCCATTGCGTATCGGCCAGCGACGCGCGGATCGTGACCGAACGGTCCATCACGGGCGTCAGGGTGATGCCCTTTGGCAGGGCCGCGCGCAGGGTGGGGACACGTTCCTTGATCTGGTCGATCACGCGGATGACGTTCGCCCCCGCCTTTGGCCGCACGATGGCCATGACGGCGGGATGACCGTTGAAGAAACCGGCCTTGTGGTCGTTTTCCACCCCGTCATGCACGCTCGCCACGTCCGACAGGCGCACCGGACGGCCGCTGCGGTAGCCGATGATAAGGTTGCGGTACTGCGCCGCGTCGCGCGCCTGGTCATTGGTCGCCAGCGTGTAGCGGGTCGGCCCGTCCTGGATGAAGCCCTTGGGCGTGTTGGCGTTGGCCGAGGCCAGGGCGGAGCGGATGTCCTCGAACCCCAGGCCGTACTTGAACAGGGGGAAGGGATTGATGTCCACGCGCACGGCGGGGGCGGAACTGCCTTCGATATCGATCCAGCCCACCCCCTGCACCTGCGACAGCAGGGGCTGCAGGCGGGTCTTGGCGATATCGTACAGGTGGGACACCGGCTGGGTGTCCGATGTCAGGGTCAGGATGATGATCGGGTTGTCCGACGGATTGGCCTTCCAGTACTGCGGCTGTGACTGCAGTGTCGCGGGCATGTCGCTGCGCGCGGCCTGCAACGCCGCCTCCACGTCGTTCGCGGCGGCGTCGATGTTCACTGAATCATCGAAGGTCAGCAGGATGAACGCGGAATCCTGGCTGGAATCGGATTCGATTTCGTTGACGCCGGCAATCTGTCCCAGCCTGCGTTCAAGGGGCGTCGTGACGGAACTCGCCATCTGCTGTGGCGAGGCACCCGGCTGTGACGCCACCACATAAATAATGGGAACGGAGATGTTCGGCAGGTCCCCCACCGGCAGCACGCGATAGGCAAAGACACCGGCCAGCAGCAATGCCAGCGAGACCAGTGTCGTGGCAACGGGACGCATGATAAAGACACGGCACAGGTTCATGCGGCGCCTGCCCGGCCGGAAAGGGCGGTTTCATGACCGGCACTGGACGCAGGGGCAGCTTCGCGTCGCATAGAAATGGGTTTCATATTCGCAGAATACTCTCCGCCTGATAAAACATCGCGAATCCGGCCCCGTATCGGCCCGGACCAAAGACCATCGAGCAAGGATTCAAACAATGACCACGACGCGCGCGCCAGTGTCTTCATCCTGTCCCCCAGTGCCGCGTCGTGGGGTATGCCTCGTCATTTCCGCGCCTTCCGGGGCAGGAAAATCAACCATTGCCAATGCGTTACGAGCATCAGAGCCCCAGCTGCTGCATTCCGTTTCCGTCACGACCCGCCAGCCCCGACCCGGCGAAACCGATGGCGTTCATTACCACTTTCGCACCATGGAACGTTTCACGCAAATGGCGAACGCCGGCGAACTTCTGGAATGGGCGACCGTTTTCGGTCGGGGGTACGGAACGCCCCGCGCGCCGGTGGAACAGGCCCTGGCGCAGGGGCGTGACATGGTGTTCGACATCGACTGGCAGGGGCATCGCCAGATCCGTGCGGCGCTGCCCGACGACGTGGTGGGCCTGTTCGTGCTTCCCCCCTCGATCGAGGAGCTGGAGCGCCGCCTGCACGGTCGTGGCTCGGACGAGAAGGCGGAGATCGAACGCCGCATGCAGGCCGCCCGGGACGAGATTTCGCACTGGAACGAGTTCGATCATGTCATCGTCAATGCCGATCTGGACTGCGCCATCGCTCAGGCGCGCGCCATCCTGACCGCGGCCCGGCTGCAACGCCACCGCCAGTTCGGGCTGGCGGACCTTGTCGCAAGTTTCGGGGTCTGATGCGTCCGCGCGTCCTGACCCTCCTCCTGTACAGTCATGATGTCGGATAGAATGGATACCGTGAATACGATCAATCCCACCCCCGACGAGCCCCGTGCCTCCGGCTCCCTGATCGGGATTTCCCAGCGCACGCCCCCCGCCAACATCCAGGCGGAACAGGCGCTGCTTGGCGCCATCCTGACGAACAACCGCGCCTATGACCGCGTGTCGGACTTCCTGACCGGCGCCCATTTCGCCAACGAGGTGAACGGCGTCATCTTTGACGCCATTTCCCGACGGATCGAGGCCGGGCTGCTGGCCGACCCGGTGACGCTGCGTTCGGAGTTCGAGAATTCCGACGCGCTGAGCGCGGTTGGGGGGGCAGGGTACCTGGTGAAGCTGCTTGGCGCGATGGTGGGCATCATCAACGCCGCCGATTACGGGCGCGCCATCCATGACGCATGGGTGCGTCGCCAGCTGATCGAGATCGGGGAGGATGTCGTCAACACCGCGTTCGGATCCAGCACCGGCATGACCGGCGTGGACCAGATCGAGGCGGGGGAGGAGGCACTGTTCCGCCTTGCCACCGAAAAGGGGCAGGATGGTGGTTTCCTCGCCTTTGACCGGGCGCTGGCGGAGGCGCTGGAGGTGGCGCAGCAGGCTTTCAGCCGCGCCGGCGACGTGGTGGGCCTGACCACCGGGCTGCGGGATCTGGACAAGAAAACGGGCGGACTGCACCCGTCTGACCTGCTGATCCTTGCCGGACGGCCCGCGATGGGCAAGACGGCGCTGGCGACCAAGATCGCCTTCAGCGCCGCGCGCGCCCTGATGCGCGAGGCACGGGAAGCCGCCCCCGGCACCCAGCCCAAGGGATCGGTTGCCATCTTCTCCCTCGAAATGTCGGCCGAGCAGCTGGCCACCCGTATCCTGTCCGAACAGGCCAGCGTATCGGGCGAGCGGATCCGCCGGGGCGAAATCGGACAGAAGGAGTTCGACCGTTTCGTGCAGGTCAGCCGCGAGCTGGCGCAGCTGCCGCTGCATATCGACGATACGCCCGCCATCTCGCTGTCGGCCATGCGCACGCGCTGCCGCCGGCTGGCGCGCACCAAGGGCCTTAGCCTCGTGGTGGTGGATTACCTTCAGCTGATGCGGCCATCCGTGGGGACGCGCCCGGAAAACCGCGTGCTCGAAATCTCCATGATCACGCAGGGCCTCAAGGCGCTGGCCAAGGAACTGTCGGTGCCGGTCATCGCGCTGTCGCAGCTGTCGCGCCAGGTCGAAAGCCGCGAGGACAAGCGCCCGATGCTGTCGGACCTGCGTGAATCCGGCTCGATCGAGCAGGACGCCGACGCGGTCATGTTCGTCTATCGCGACCAGTATTACCTCCAGCAGCGCCAGCCCAAGGAAACGTCCTTCGATTCACAGGACAAGTACCAGACCGCGCTGGAGGAATGGCAGCGCAAGATGGACCTTGCCCATAACCGCGCGGAACTGATCCTTGAAAAGCAGCGCCATGGCCCGACCGGCACGGTGCATCTGTTCTTCGAGGGCGAATTTACGCGGTTCGCGGATCTCGACATGGTTCATGACGCCTGATTAAAAAAACCGTTCATTACCCGTTCATTAAAGGTAATGAAAATTTCATGGTGCCGACTTTTTTGAAAAAAGTCGCGATGGTTACAAATCTTTTTGAAAAAAGCTTCACCAGAAACTTTTAATGGTTTTCAGGATCTAGGTCTTCCATGACCCGAATGACGGCCTGTCCACGCGTGATGTCGGTGATGCGCGCGCGGGCTTCGTCTTCGCGTGCCTGTGGCAGGGTGATGCGCAGGTCAACGCCATCCGCGCCAAAGGTTTCCGCCTCTATCGTCGCGTCCATCGCCAGCAGGCGGGCACGCATCAGGGCATGTTCGGAAAAGCCGCAATGGAAGGTCAGGCCGCACATCGGCACGAGGGGACGTGACGGGGCGGTACGCAGGCATTCCGCCGCCGTCCCGCCATAGGCACGGACCAGTCCCCCCGCCCCCAGCTTGATCCCCCCGAACCAGCGTGTCACCACGACGACGGTCCGGTCGAATCCCTGTCCCTCGATCACCTGCAGGATGGGGCGGCCGGCGGTGCCCCCCGGTTCGCCATCATCGTCGCTGCGATAGGACTGTCCAATGCGATAGGCCCAGCAGTTGTGGGTGGCGTCGGGATCGCTGACCTCCGCAATGAAGGCCAGCGCTGCCTCCGCCGAAGAGACGGGGGCGGCCTGTGCCAGAAAGAGGCTCTTGCGGATTTCGCGTTCCAGCATGACCTGCTGCGTCAGGATCAGGGGCGTCTCGCTCACGCCGGATCACTCCTCCTCCGTGGCGAACAGGCTGACAAGGTCGCCAAGATGCCCGATTTCATGCAACTGCATGCCGTCCGGCGCGCTGGGGCGGCGGTTGCCGCGCGCGATGCGTCGCGGCAGGTAGGCGCTCTCGAACCCCAGCTTGTACGCCTCCTTCAGGCGCGTATCGGCCAGCGAGACCTGGCGCACCTCCCCTGACAGGCCGACTTCGCCGAAATAGACCGCGCCCGCATGCGTCGGCTGTCCGGTCGCGGCCGAAATCAGGGCGGCCGCGACCGCAAGGTCGGCTGCGGGTTCCATCACCCGCAGCCCGCCCGCGATGTTCAGGTGGACATCCATCGCGTTCAGCTTCATCCCGCATCGCGATTCCAGCACGGCGAGCAGCATGTTCAGCCGCGCCGTCTCCCACCCCACCACGGCGCGGCGCGGGGCGCCGTCACCCGCCTTGGGCGACAGCAGTGCCTGTATCTCCAGCAGCACGGGGCGCGTGCCCTCCATCCCCGCGAAAACCGCCGACCCCGCGATATGCCCGCGCCGTTCGGCAAGGAACAGGGCGGAGGGATTGGGCACCTCCACCAGTCCCTGATCGGTCATGGCAAAGACACCGATTTCGTCCGTTGCGCCGAAACGGTTCTTTGCCGCGCGCAGGATGCGGAACTGATGGCCGCGATCACCTTCGAAATACATGACGGCATCGACCATATGTTCCAGCACGCGCGGACCGGCCAGCGCGCCTTCCTTGGTGACATGGCCGACCAGCATCAGGCAGAAGCCGCGCTGTTTCGCCAGGCGGATCAGCTCAAACGCGGAGGAACGGACCTGGCTTACGGTGCCCGGCGCGCTTTCGACGGTTTCCATCCACATCGTCTGGATCGAATCGATGACCACAAGCGCCACGTCACGCTCGTTTTCCAGCGTGGCCGTAATGTCCGCGACATTGATCGCCGCCGCCAGTTCCAGCGCCGGCGCGTCCAGCCCCAGCCTGCGCGCGCGCAGGCGGATCTGGTCCACCGCTTCTTCACCGGAAATATACATGACCTTGCGCCCCATGCCCGCCAGCGCGCAGGCCCCCTGAAGCAGCAGGGTTGATTTGCCGATGCCCGGATCCCCGCCCACCAGCACGACGGAGGCCGGCACCATCCCCCCGCCCAGAACCCGATCCAGTTCGCTGATCCGCGTTTCTATGCGCTCAGGCGGCGGCGTGTCGCCCGCCAGCCCGACCAGTTCGATGCGCTTGCCCCGGCTGCGGCGTGGCGCGACCGCGCCCCCGGCCGTGGGTTCGACCGTTTCCTCCACGATGCTGTTCCATGCGCCGCAGGCATCGCACCGGCCCGACCATTTCGGAAAGACCGCGCCACAGGACTGACAGACAAAGCGGTTGGCGGGACGGCGGGCCATCTTGGTTCCCCAGCTATGGTGTGAAAGGACGCGACATCGCGCATGTGAAAAAGGCAGCAGGCCTGCCGTCCAGAGCTTGTCATAAAGGATCGGCCCGACAATGCCCTGAAATCATAAAAGTTTTTGGTGAAGCTTTTTGCAAAAAGCTTCGAAGAACGTCGCCGTTCTGAAAAAAGGCAACACCCGAAAACTTTTCAGGAAGGTCGTTTCAAACAGCCTCTCAGACGCGGACATCCACCTTGATCGGCCCCTCGCGCCGGCCATGCGTGAACTGGTCAACGATCGGGTTGCCACTGTCCAGAAGCGAGGTCGCCGGTCCCTGCCAGATGAGCCTGCCTTCATACAGCATGGCCGCCTGGTCGCCGATCCGCTGGGCGGAGGCCATGTCATGCGTGATGGCGATGGCGGTCGATCCCAGCTTGCGCACGCAATCGACGATCAGCCCGTCAATGACGGCCCCCATGATGGGGTCGAGGCCGGTGGTCGGTTCGTCAAAGAACAGGATTTCCGGCCGCGCCGCGATCGCGCGTGCCAGTCCGACGCGTTTTTGCATGCCCCCCGACAGTTCGGCGGGCGAAAGTGCGCCCACCGCCGGATCCATCCCCACCTGCTCCAGCAGTTCGCCCGCGCGTTTCTTCGCATCGGCGCGGCTGATCCGGTGTTTGTGCTGCCGTCCTGCCGCCATCAGACCGAACGCGACATTTTCCCAGACCGTCAGGCTGTCGAACAGCGCGGCGTTCTGGAACAGCATCCCGATCTTTTCCATATAGGGTTCGCGATGGCGCGGTGACAGGGTTGTCACGTCCACGCCGTCGATTTCGATCGTTCCCGCATCCGGCGTCACCAGCCCGAGGATGCAGCGCAGCAGCACCGACTTGCCCGTGCCCGATCCCCCGATGATGACGAACGACGTGCCCGTCATGACGTCGAGGTCCACCCCGTTGAGCACCACTTTCGGGCCAAAGGATTTGCACAGGCCGCGAATGCGGATTTTCGGCGTCTGTCCGGTCATTGCGAAAAGAACACATCCGTCAGGAGGTAATCAAAGGTCAGCAGCAGGATCGAGGCCGCGACGACCGCCGCCGTCGTGGCCGCCCCCACGCCTTCCGCCCCGCCGCGGCTGTGATAGCCGTGATAGCAGCCCATCAGCGCGATCAGGAAACCGAAGATCGCGGCCTTGGCCAGCCCCACGGTCACGTCCATCATCTTGAACGAAGACAGCGTCGCGGAAATATAGGCCTGCGGCACGAAGTTGAGCTTCATGACACAGACGATGAAGCCCCCCATGACGCCAAGGATGTCGGCCACGATCACCAGGAACGGCAGCGCCAGCGTCCCCGCCAGCAGGCGCGGGGTGACAAGGTATTTGACCGGGTTGGTCGAAAGCGTGCTGAGCGCGTCGATCTGGTTGGTGACCCGCATCGTGCCGATTTCCGCCGACATCGCCGCCCCCACGCGACCCGCCACCATCAGGCCCGCCAGCACGGGGCCGAGTTCGCGCGTGACCGCAAGGATGACGATGCCCGCGATCGCGCTCTGCGCATGGTACTGCGCAAATCCGGTATAGGACTGCAGCGCGATCACCCCCCCCGAAAACAGCGCCGTCAGCGCGACGACCGGCAGGGAGAAATAGCCGATTTCAATCAGCGATCCCCAGAATGTCCGCCAGTAGAAGGGAGGGCGTACCAGATGGGACACCGCCAGCAGGCCGAACAGCGTCACCTGTCCCGCCATGCGCACCATGTCGAGGAGCGTGCGGCCGATGCCCGCGATGAAATCCAGGATTTTATCCACGCGCATCCCCCATGGGGATCAGCGGCGTGGAGGGGAAAGTTGGGTCGGACATGTTCCTGCCGTAGCGCGGGATGATGCCGGCGTCAAAGCCAAAGCGCGTGACCCGAACCGCATGTTCGCAGGAAAATTCTCGAAGTCCCAAAAAAAGGCGGCGTCGTGAGACGCCGCCGGAGTTTAGGGAGGAAACGTCCATGAAGCGCACACGTCATGCGGCTTCGTCCATGAGGATGGGAAAAGCGCATGACTGGTGTCAAGCGGAAGTGCCAGAAAGGGCGGCGGCTGATACTTTTTTGTCACATATATGCCGCCACACATTGCATCCCGTCATGGCGGTCACGCCTACCATGATCGTGACCGCCAGCGGCGTGGGACTGTGGAAGGTCACATGCCCCAGCACGAATCCGCTGAATGCCGCGAGCGAGAACTGGATGGTCCCCATAAGGGCCGATGCACTTCCGGCCTGATGTCCGTGATGCGTGAACGCCAGCACCATCGCGTTCGGCCCGATAAAGCCCAGCGTGCCGGTAATGCCCATGATCAGCGCGCAGATCACCGCCGGATGCCTCGGCCCGGCAAAACCGGAGAGCGACAGCCCGAGGCACAGCATGCTGATGCACAGGCAGACGAGGATGCCCAGGTTCAGCAGCCGCGTCAGGGGATGGCGATGGACCAGCCAGCCGTTGATCTGCGCCCCCGTGATGAAGAACGCCGCGTTGAGCCCGAAGAACACCCCGAACTGCGCGGGGGTGAAGTGAAGCAGCTTTTCAAACAGGATCGGCGACGCCGTGAGGTAGGCGAACATCACGAAGGAGGCAAAGCTGGTGATAAGGGCGCTCGACATGAAAACCGGTTCGCGCACCAGCCCGATATACCGTGTCGCGATGCCCGACAGCGACAGCGCGATGCGCCTGTCGCGCGGCATCGTGTCAGGCAGCATGGATGCCGTCCATGCAAGCCCAACCACGGCATAGATCACCGCGACCCAGAAAATCCACCGCCAGTGCCCGACCGAAAGCACGAGGCTCCCCAGCGAGGGGGCGAGGATGGGCATCAGGCCGAACACCAGCGTCAGCTGCGACATGATCTTCGCCCCCTGCCGTCCCGTGGCGACGTCGCGCACGATGGCGCGTGGCACCACGCTGCAGGCGGATCCGCCAAGTGCCGCGACAAACCGGCACAGGCAGAACAGGTCCAGCGTGGTGGCGCACGCACATCCGATGGAGGCCACGAGGAAAATCGCCAGCCCCCCGATCAGGGGCGTGCGCCGGCCCAGCCGGTCCGAAAGGGGTCCCATGCTGAACTGTCCCACCGCCAGTCCGGCGAACCACGCGGCCAGCGTGATCTGGCTGGCGCCGTTGCGGCCATGCGCCAGGTCCTGGTCCAGCACGGGAAAGGCAGGCAGGTACATGTCGGTCGAAAGCGGGCCGATCGCGGTCAGCAGTCCCAGAAGCCCGATCATCCAGAACGGCATGAGCGGCGGCAGCGTGGAGGAGGCGGTGCGGGTGGTCGTGGTGGCGATGGACATGGGGGATACGGCTTCTGCGCGGGGATGCGGCCCGGGATATGACGGCGCGGGGCGGGCGGGGATGAAACGGGGTTTCATATCCGTGGTTTCGGGGGTGTTTGTCCATGTTTTCGTGACGCGATGCCCCGGCGTTCCCACATGACGGAGGGGCGTCGCGCGCATACCGTCATGGCGGCGACTCCGCTGCTTGGATTACATCGGTGGAGCCGCTATGTCAGGCATGCTCCGGATTACCCGCAACCACGAAGAGATCGCACATGACCGATACACCGCCCGACCGCCTGTCCGCCAATCCCTCCAGCCCGTTTTACAACGAGGCCCTGCTGGAACGCGGCATTGGCGTCAAATTCAAGGGTGTTGAGAAAAACAATGTCGAGGAATACTGCATCAGCGAAGGCTGGGTCCGTCTTGCCGTGGGCAAGAGCATGGATCGTCACGGCAACCCGATGACCATGATGGTGCGCGGCCCGGTCGAGGTCTGGATCAAGGGCTGAGACCCGTCGCACAAATGCGACGGGACGACCTGAATATAAGATAACAGAAGTTTTTGGGTGCCGCCTTTTTTCAAAAAGGCGGCGTTCCTTTGAAGCTTTTTGCAAAAAGCTTCACCAAAAACTTTTTGGAATTTACAGGATTTCTCAAGGGCGCGTTTTCCGTCAGGTCAGGGGCCGCGGGCACCCTGACCTGACTACGGGCTCATTCCTCGTCAATCGCGCGCTTGGGCAGCAGGGCCGGCACGAAGACCAGCGTCGCCATCAGCGTGCAGGCCAGCGACAGCAGCAGCAGCCGGCCCATGCTGGCCGTTCCGGGATGGTGCGACGCGGCGAGCGACCCGAACGCCGTGCCTGTCGTCAGCGCGGAAAACAGCACCGCGCGCGCCGTGGGACTCGACAGCGGCATCTTCACGCCCGCGCGCCAGTTCATGACGAAATAGATGTTGAACGACACGCCCACCCCGAGCAGCAGCGGCAGGGCGATGATGTTGGCGAAATTCAGCTGTTCCGGCACCACCACGATCAGGATCACGGTCATCAGCGCCGACAGCAGCAGCGGCGCCAGCACCAGCGCGGAATCCAGCAGGCGGCGCAGCGCGATCGACAGGATGATCGCGATCATCACGATCGCGGCGCACGCGGCCATGACAAAGGCATGGACCATCGTGGCGGCACTTTCGACGATGTCGATGGCACTGCCCGCCGCCGTCGGCGCGACCTTGCGGATGCTGTCGACATAACGGTGCAGGGCGGTATTGCCGGTCATCTGCTTGGTGGGATGCACCTCCACCAGCGCGCGTCCGTCAGGCAGCAGGTAATCGTTGGCCAGGATGGGCGGCACGTCGGATATCGAAACCGGCTTGGCCTGCAGCATGGTCCGCAGCATATCCAGCTGCATCGGCAGGAAATGGACCAGTGCCTCGTTCGCGTTCATCACGGTCTGGTCATCCGCCTGCGACAGGCGCGTCAGCGCCGACTGGATCTGGCGCAGGGGATCATTGGCCGCCAGCTTGTCCAGCACCCCGCCCAGGTCGGCGGCCGTCTTTGCCGCAGCCTCGCGCAGGGCGGCTGCGTCCGGCGCGGGCTTGGGGTTGGGCACGATCAGGGTCGGCAGCATGATGTTGGCCGCGTCCTGGATCATCGGCAGCTTGGTCTTCTGGTCTGCCGGCACCAGCGATCCCAGCCACAGCGCGTCATGCACCAGCGGCAGTTGCGACAGCTTGTCCGACATCGCATGCGCCTGATCCAGGCTGGGCATCAGCACATCGACCGAATAGGGCGAATACTGCGGTTCCGACATCAGCATGCCCAGCGTGACCATCCCTTCGGACTTCGGGTTCTTGGTATGCAGCGGGTCGGCATCGAATGTCAGGGTCGGGATCAGCCCCGCGCCCACCAGCGCAAGGCAGGCGAACACACCAAGGATGATCCTGCGATGGTGGCGGATGGCGATGTCGATGGGGCGCGCGAACGCGAACCCGACCGAGCCATGGCCCGCTGTCGGGCGGAAAATCCGCAGCAGCGCGGGCAGCAGCGTCAGCGTGCAGACAAAGGCGAAAATCATGCCAAAGCCCGCGATCAGGCCCAGCTGTGCCACGCCGACAAACGCGGTGGGCGTAAAGGCAAGGAAGCCGGCGGAGGTCGCGGTCGCCGCCACCAGGATCTGGTGGCCGGTTTCGTTGCCCGTGCGCTCCAGCGCGTCATGCAGGCTGGGCACGACCCCGTTGGGCAGGGACTGCGCGCGGAAACGCACGCAGAACTGGATGGCGAAATCCACCGCGATGCCGACGAACAGGATGGCGAACGCCACGGAAATCAGGTTCAGCTTGCCCACCGCCAGCGCGGCGAACCCGGTGGTCAGCAGCAGTCCCGTCACCAGCGTGATGATGATCGGCGCGATCAGGCGCCACGTATGGACCGCAAGGACCAGCCACAGCGTCACCAGCACCAGCGACCCCAGCAGGCCGGCCACCATGCCTTCGGCCACGGTGGCGAATTCCTCGTCCGCGATCTGGATATCGCCAGTAATGTGGATATGCGCCTGTCCCGATTTGACGAACGGCAGGTCGCGCGCCGCCGCGCGCATGGCGTCGGCGGCCGCTCCGCCGGGCTGGAATGAATCGTAATCAAGCTTGGGCTGCGTCACGACGAACTGGTACTTGCCGCCCATGTCGGCAAGGTCGCCCGCCAGCAGGCGTTCCCACGACATGGTTTCGGGATGGCCCTGCGCCGCGTGATCCAGGGTCGCGGCAAAACCCGACAGCGCGGAGGCAAACCCCTTGAGGTCGCCTTCGCCATGCTGGATGCCCAGCGCGATCATCGACAACGCGCCAAACAGGCCGCGTCCCGACGGGTCCGCCGCCAGCTGCCCCAGGAACGGCTGCGCGGTGATGGTGGTGTCCAGCACGTTCTCCAGCGCCTTGGGGTCAAGGAACATCAGCCCGTTGCGCACCAGATAGGGATCGGTCTGTGGCGTGGTGACGTAATTGAAATGCGCGTGATCGCCCTTGAGCCTTGCGGCAAGGTCGATCGCCGTCTGCTGTGCCTCCTCCGGCAGGGCCGCGTCGATTACCGCGACCAGCTGGTCCTGTTTTTGCGGAAACAGCCGTCCCATTTCGTCCGAGCGCTGCTTCCACGGCAGATCGGACGAGAACATGGTGCCCGTGTCGGTGGTGACGCCCAGCCGGGTATAGCTTGCGAACGTCGCCCCCCCGGCCAGCACGGCAAAGAGCAGGACCACCGCAATGGCCTGTTTGGAACAGAACGCGACAAGACGCCCAAGGGGTACCGATAGCATGACGAGTTATTCAGCCCTTCAGAAACCGTTGCCGATGCGTATTTCGTCCTGGCACCGGATGGAAGAGCCTCGGTTTGGCCCATGAAGCCCCGGTGATGCAAGGCGGTTCTTTGTTACCGTGCCCGTGGCGCATGGCATGAACATGGCGCGCGAGGGGGGATGTGGCGCACGCGTGCGCGCCACGCCCCTTTGGGCGGCGGGCGCGATTTTCATGACTGTTCCGGAACTTCCCTGACCTGCGCTGATGGTTTTGCATCCGGCGGCGCGATCCAGTGCAGTTCCATCCACTGCCACCCCACGAGGGAGGGCAGGCCCCATGCGATTTCACGTAATCGTTTGATGAGCGACAGGGCGATCGCGATCTGCGGGGAGACGCCAAACAGGCCCGCGATGATGATGTACCCGCCCTCCGACACGCCGAGCGCGCCGGGCACGGCAAAGCCCGCCGATTTTGCCGCCTGTCCCACGCTTTCGATCACAAGGCACTGCGGCAGGGACAGCGGATGGCCCACGCCATGCAGGATGATGCTGACCTCGAACGTGCCGAGCGACCATCCCAGCAGTTGCAGGGCACCCGCGCGCAGCGAACTGCCGCGCGTCTTGTACAGCGTGATGATTTCGTGGTGCAGCCCGCGGATGTCCTCCATCCCGCCCCATCCCAGATGGTCGGCGATGCGCATCAGCAGCCCTTCGATCAGCGAGACCGCGCCCAGGTACTGGCTGCCGAAAAAGACCGCGCCCAGCAGCAGCGCCGCGCCCGCGCTTTCCATCAGTTCGTCCGTCACGGCGGAACGGTTGACCAGGCAGAACAGCACCCCCAGCCCGATCAGGGTGAATGTCACCTGGCTGAGCAGTTCGATCGTCAGGTCGCAGATGGTTGCGGCGGCGGCGCGGCGCAGGCCCACGCCATGCCGGCGTGACAGCAGGCGGGCCGAAATCACCTCGCCCCCCACCTGGGCCACCGGCAGCAGGTTGTTGATCCCCTCGCGCGCGCAGCGCAGGGCAAGGAAATCGCCCAGCGGAAGCGGCCTGCGATGGCTTTCGGTCAGGATTTTCCATGCCAGCGCGGAGGCGCAGACCTGCGTTGCGTGAAACACGATCACGGCGGCGACGCTCCACCCCCCCGTGGCGATCAGGCCAAGGATGTCATGCAGGCCGAAACGGGAGAGCATCCATATCGTCAGCCCGATCCCGAATGTTCCGGCGATGAAAGTGATCAGCCTCATCCGCCGTCCTTCTGTCGCGCCAGTATCCCTGTCCGCGCGCGGATGTCGCGCGCGGGTATGTCACAACCTTAACAGCCTCTTATTTTCTGTATCAATGCAAGACTTTCGACACAGGCGGCCACGGCCTCGCGTCCCTTGTTGTGGATGTCGTCGCGCGAACGTACCACGGCCTGTTCATCGGTATAGGTGGTCAGGACGCCGAACGCGACCGGGACCTCGGTCGAAAGCGAGGCCTGCATCAGGCCTACGGCCGCGCCAAGGCTGATGAATTCGAAATGCGCGGTATCGCCCTTGATGACGCAGCCAAGGCAGACCACGCCGTCATAACGGCCGGTTTTCGCCAGCGTCTGCGCCAGCAGCGGCAGTTCGTACGCGCCGGGGGCATACAGGATATCGTCGTCGCGCATGGTGATGTCATGTTCACGCAGCCACGCCAGCGCGCCGTCACGCAGCCCGTGCGTCACGGTTTCGTTGAAGCGGCTCACCACGATGGCCAGGCGCGGCGGCCGGGCAAATGTCAGGTCCACGGTGGTGGAGGGGATGTTTGTGCTCATCAACTGGTTCCTGAAGGGGCCTTATTCCTCGACCGGCGCGGTCGCGGGCAGGCAGAGCTTGTGGCCCATGCGGGTGCGCTTGGCATCCAGATAGGCGCGGTTGAACGGGTTGGGCGCGATATCCAGCGCGACGCGCCTGCGGACATCGAAACCATGCCGCGTCAGGGCGCTGACCTTGTCGGGGTTGTTGGTCATCAGGTCCAGCGTCCCGATCCCCAGCGCGCGCAGGATGTCGGCCGCGACGTTCCAGTCCCGCGCATCGGTGTCGAAGCCGAGGCGGTGGTTGGCGTCCACGGTGTCGAGTCCCATGTCCTGCAGCGCATAGGCGCGGATCTTGTTCGCCAGCCCGATTCCGCGTCCCTCGTGCCCCTGCAGATAGACAAGCACACCCGCGTCGGCGCGGTCGATGCGTTCAAGTGCCGCCTGCAGCTGCGCGCCGCAGTCGCAGCGCAGCGATCCCAGCGCGTCGCCCGTCACGCATTCCGAATGCAGCCGCACCAGCGGCACCGTGCCCTTCGCGTCGGGCTTTCCCTTGACCATCGCGACATGTTCCGTCCCGTCCGGGGCGCGGAAGGCATGGATGATCATGTCCTCGCCGCCAAAGCGGCTGGGCAGTCGCGCCTGTGCCACCTGTTCGACGCGGGGGAAGGGGGATGCGGGCTCGCCCGGTGTAGCCGCGGCCTGCGCGCGCGTGCGCAGCCACGCCGCGAGTTCGGCGATGGAAAGGATCGGCAGCCCGTGTTTTTTTGCGAAGGGACGCAGGTCGTCCATGCGCGACATGGTGCCGTCCTCGTTCGTGATTTCGCAGATCACGGCCGCCGGGATCAGACCGGCCAGACGCGCAAGGTCGATCGAGGCCTCGGTATGCCCGTCGCGTTCCAGCGTCCCGCCCGGCTTCGCGCGCAGCGGAAAGATATGCCCCGGCGAGACGAGGTCCGACGGCCGCGCGTCCGGGGCCACGGCCGCAAGGATGGTGCGCGCGCGGTCGGCGGCGGAAATGCCGGTGGTCACGCCCTCGCGCGCCTCGATCGAGACGGTGAACGCCGTGCCGCGCGGACACGTGTTGACCTGCGTCATCATCGGCAGGCCCAGCTGCGTCACGATGGCCGGGGCCAGCGGCATGCACACAAGGCCACGGGCATGGGTGATCATGAAATTGATCGCCTCTGGCGTGACCAGCTCGGCCGCCATCACCAGGTCGCCCTCGTTCTCGCGGTCCTCGTCATCGACAAGGATGACCATGCCGCCACGCCGGATGGTCGCGACCGCCTCTTCCAGCCGGGGGGGCATCAACGGTACTGGCATAATGTCTCCACGTATTTTGCGATGACATCCACTTCCACATTGACTGTCGCGCCGGGCGTCAGCGTGCCCAGCGTGGTGTGGTCCCATGTATGGGGGATGATCATGAGTTCGATGCGGAATTCGTCGGGATCGCCATCCGCCCCCGGCGCGCCCACAGCATTCAGCGTCAGGCTGATGCCATCAAGGGTGATCGACCCCTTGTCCACCAGATAGCGCCGCAGCCGTGCGGGCACGGCAAAGGCGATGTGGCGTGCCTCCCCATCCGGGGTGATGGACAGCAGCCGCGCCGTGGCGTCCACGTGTCCCTGCACGATATGGCCCGACAGGCGGGTGGCGGGCGTCACCGCGCGTTCAAGGTTGACGCGGCGTCCGGGCGCAAGCTGGCGCAGGGAGGTACATTCCAGCGTTTCGGGACTGATGAAGAACGCGGCATTGCCCGCCGCGTCGAACGCCGTCACCGTCAGGCACACGCCGTTGACCGCGATGCTTTCTCCCAGCGAAAGGTCCGTGATGCCCGTATCCACCCGGATTTCAAGGTCGCGTCCGCCCGGGCGCGTGGCGGTGACGGTTCCCAGATGTTCTATGATCCCTGAAAACATGCCGTTCCTTTCGGGGTGTTCAGTTCGCGAAACAGGCGCAGCGGCGTGTCCGTGCCCGTGCGGATGGCGACATCCAGCGTCTCCGTTCCGTCAGGGCGCACGCCGATCGTCAGCCAGTCATCCCAGATGTCATGTTCGCGCAGCGCGGCGAGCAGGCCCGGCCCGGCCTCCACCAGTGCCCACATCGCCCCGGCCTGTCCCAGAAGTTCGGGCAGGTCGCGCACGTCGGCGCAGGTCCGCACGTCAAAGCCACGGGCCCGCGCGGCGTCCGCATATTCCCCGTCCACCTGCCCGCGCGTGGTGCAGATCGCCAGCAGGCGCGGCATGCGGTCCGGATGGTCGGGAATGCGCCGCACATCAAGGCCGGGGCGGTCCGTGGCGATGGTGCCGGTGGCCGTGACCACCGCGTCGGTCGCGCGACGCAGACGGTGGGCCAGGTCCAGCGCCGTCGCCGATGTAAAGGTCGTGCGCCCGGCAGGCGGGATCATCGAGCCGGTGGCGTCAAGGGCCTGCTTGACCGTGATCCATGCCTTCCCCGTGCGCGTCAGGCGGGCGAAGGGCACGATCAGGCTGCGGCACTGCTGTGCCAGCCATCGGGCATCGGGGGTGTCGTATCCGGACAGGAACCGCACGTCGCACCCCGCATTGCGGAGGTAGTCGGCACCGCCGCCGACGATGTTGGGATTGGGGTCGGCGGCCCCGATCCAGACCGTGCGGATGGGGGTATGCATGATCGCCTGCGAACACGGGCCGGTGCGGCCGGTGTGGTTGCATGGCTCCAGCGTCACGACGATGGTGCGGGCGCGTTCGATCAGGCCGAGTTCACGGCACAGCGCGATGGCCCGGGCCTCGGCATGGGGGGTGCCGGCGCGGTGATGCGCACCGACGCACAGGATTTCCCCGACGTCATCAAGGATCGCGCATCCCACGGGCGGATTGGGGGCCGTCGCGCCGACATGACGGGCGGCCTCCTCCACCGCTGCGTGGAAGGCGCGGTCTATAAAGGGGGGAAGCCCGGTCGCCCTTGTCCCCGTGCGTGCATGTCCGACTGACATGTCCACGACGATACTCTCCATCCCATGCGGACGGACCCAGGGCGCACGACGCCTGCATGCCGCCCCCGTGGGCGGGGACGGGCATCCTGACATGCGTTCTCTATCATCCGGACTGTAACCGTCGGTTCCGGGGTCTCACCGGATCTGCTGACCCTGCTGGCGAATGCCGGCAGGCGCTCGCGGACTGATGACACAACCACTGGATCGCGCCAAACACCGCCGGTGGGGAATTGCGCCCCGCCCCGAGAACGTCTGCGGGCCGGTTCCCATGAACCAGCCCATCAACTGCGCTATAGTTTGGGAAGATCGGAACGCGATTGCAAGTCCCGGCCGCGATCACATTCCCTTATGACATCCCTATGACCGTGGGGCAGGTGCCTTGCGCGTGGGATGCCACAGGGAGGGGACGCGCCCGTGATGGCCGAAATTCACCAGCCGCGCCTCCTCGACCTCCATCCGGCCAAAGACATGCGTGCGGATCGCCAGCACCGACAGCGACGCCCCCGCGAACGGCCCGATGGCATAGATCCAGAACGACGCCCACTGTCCGGAAAAGATGGCGGGCGCGAAGCTGCGCGCGAGGTTGGAGCTGTTGCCCGACAGCCATGCCGACACGGGGTTGAGCAGCAGGAAGAACAGGCCCCCCGCCCACGGCGTCAGTTCCTTGAAGCGGGGATGTCCCGCCAGCCAGTACAGCATCAGGATCAGCAGGCCGGTCAGAACCAGTTCGGTGACCAGCGGCCACAGGATCGGGACGGAGGCGGCAGGCACCGTCGCGGCATAGCCGGCCGCCGTCACGATATGCCCCCATGACGGAAACATCCCCGCGACGCATGCCAGAAGCCACGTCCCCAGGCACGCCCCGATGATCTGGGCCACGACATAGCCGCACAGGTCGATCCATCCCAGCTTCCCCGCCAGCGCGAACGCCAGGGAGACCGACGGGTTCACATGCGCGCCACTTACTTTCCCGAACGGGGTCATTGCCGCCACCGTTCCCGACAGGCCGAAGAACAGGCCGCATAATGCCGTCTGGATGATGGGATGTGGGGCCAGCCATATCCCGACCGGCGTCTGTGGCACCGTCAGGATGGCAACCGAAATGATGCCGCAGATCATCAGGACGGCCGTCGCCACCATCTCGCACCCGTACAGGGTCCAGTGCAGGGGATGGTCGGGATGGGCCGCGCCGGAAAGGGGGCGGTCATCCACCGGGGCCTGGGAAACCGGGGGGTGGGAAGGGGGTGTCGTGTTCATGCCGCCGTGCTTCCATGCAGTGAAATCCAGTGCCCGAAATGGACGCGCGACCACGAATATAGGAAGAAATATTACGAAATATATATAATCATGCGAATATAAGCTGCTGAATTAAATAATAACCAAATATCTGTTTTTCAAATTTTTACTGATGAGCCACGATGCGACAAAGTGTATGCGAAAAAACATCATCGTGACATGAAATACTTGTGTGCCTGCGTGCGGTGCGCGCCGGAACCACCTCTCCGCCCATCGGGTGATGTTGTTACACATGCGATGATGTCTTTTGTATTTACTTGAAGGACTGCGTGCCTGACTGATGTGCTGTTGGCGGAATCTGCCTGACCCTGCCTGCGATCGCCGCAGCACGCGCGCGTGGCGGCGGCTGGCGCGTGGCGCGGGGGCGATGCTGCCGGGGGTCCTCGTGATCTGCGCCGCCCTGCCGGCCCGGGCGGATGATCTGGCGGAAATCCAGGCCATCCGCGAGGAGATGCGCCGGCTGGAGGCCAAGGTCGAACGGCTGGAGGCCCATCACGCGCATGCGCCGGGGAACGGCATGCATGCCTCCATCAGCCACGGCGTGCGCCAGAACCAGCTGTCGGGTGGTGGGGCGACGGGGGTTTCGTCGCATCCGATCGACCCGCATGCCGTGCCCGACCTGCGGCACCTGTCGATCGGGGGGGCGGCGGTCTCACCCGATGCCCAGACCGCGGCGGAGGAAGCCAACGAATCCGTTCAGGACAACGACAACCAGCAGCAGCCGCAGCTGAACATGGATTCCTCCAGCCCGCTGTCGATCACGCAGACGGGCGTGGACAGCCTGCCGCCGGTGTTCCGCATTGGCGGCGTGTCGGTGCGCCTGGGCGGCTTCATCGATTTTTCCAACATCTACCGCAGCAAGAACCTGACCAGCGGCCCTGCGACCAGCTGGGGCAGCTTCCCCTATGCCAACAGTCCCAACGCCCATACCGGCGAGTACCGTCCCTCGGCGCAGCTGACGCGACTGAGCGTGCTGCTGCAGGGAACGCCGACGGACCATCAGGTGCTGTCGGCCTATATCGAAACCGATTTCGGCGGCGCGGCGGGCACGGCCAACAGTTACCAGACCAACAGCTATACCCCGCGTATCCGGCAGGCCTACATGACCTTCAGCGATACGAAATGGGGGTTCCATGTCCTTGCGGGGCAGGCGTGGAGCCTGACGACGGGCTATACGCAGGGGCTGCTGTCGCGGCATGAGCAGCTGCCGCCGGTGGTCGACAACAACCAGATCCCCGGCATCGTCTTTACCCGCGTGCCCCAGATCCGCTTCATCAAGGATTTCGGGCGCAAATGGTGGGTCGGCCTGTCGTTCGAGGCCCCGCAGGTCGCCTTTGCCGAATCGGATGGCATGCTGAACGACGGCACGCTGGAACCGGGCGTGGGCATGCGTGGCGGCACCGACATCCTGTATAACAACAGCGGTTCGGGCATGCTGAACCCCAATGCCAAATACAGCATGGACGTGGCCCCGGACATCGTGCTCAAGGGCGCGCTGGATACCCATCTCGCGCATTACGAGGTGTACGGCCTGGCACGGTGGTTCAAATCGCTGGCGAAAACCTATGGCAGCAATTCGATCCGTGAACGCGTATCGTTCGCCGGCGGCGTGGGGGGGGACATCACCGTCCATGCCATTCCCAAATTCCTGCAGGTCACGGGCAACGTGCTGGCGGGCAAGGGCATCGGGCGATATGGCCCGTCGATGATTTCGGACGCCACGTTCAAGCCTGACGGCACGCCCGCGCCCATTCCCGAACTGATCGGCAGCCTGGGCCTGATCGGCCATCCGACCAACAACGTGCTGCTGTATCTGTATGGCGGGATCGAGACGGCGGGCCGCCGCACCTATCGCGGGCTGGATGGCATGCAGTACGGGTACGGCGTCAGCGACCTCGACCTCGAATCGTGCAATATCGAGGAAATCACGTCGAGCACATGCAACGCGCAGACCCGCACCATCGCCGACATGACGGTGGGCGGATGGTGGCATGTGCTTCAGGGACGCTATGGCGCGGTGATGACCGGCGTGCAGTACACCTACGTCCACAAGATCGCCTTCAGCGGCAATAACGGGGCCGGCCGGTCGGTCGACCCGACCACGGGCGGCAATACGATTTACGTCACTTTCCGCTATCTGCCGTTTCAGTAAGCGGGGCGTGAAGCGCCGTCAGGCAGTCGGTGACCTGATGATTGAGGTGGATGTCGTGCACCCCCTGCACGCCGCGGATGACATCCGTGCGCCAGCGCTTTGGCATCCTTGTGTCCACGCAGATCGTCCCCCCGCCCAGAAGCGGCCCGTTGCCGGGGTCAAGGACCTGCAGCACGGCATGCGGGTTGCGCACCATTGCGCGTCGTAACGCCCCCTGCAACGCCGTGACGTGGGTTTTGTCGGTATTGGCGATCAGGTCGGGCACCAGCGCGATCCACCCGCCCCACCCCGAGGATACGGCACGGATCACAT
Organism: Novacetimonas cocois; assembly: GCF_003311635.1. GTDB lineage: Bacteria > Pseudomonadota > Alphaproteobacteria > Acetobacterales > Acetobacteraceae > Novacetimonas > Novacetimonas cocois. Next base: position 42,380 of record NZ_QEXL01000014.1, read on the forward strand.
GGGGCCATGTCTGCTGCCGGTCCAGTTGCGCCACGCTGGCGTGCGCGCCGTTTTCCGCGATCCGTGCGGCCAGCGCCCGCGCCGTCAGGACGCGCGTGGCCTCCACCGGGGCGCCGGGCGTGGGCTGGGTGCTGGCCGCAAGCGCCGTCAGCCCGATGGGGAGCGCCAGAAGCAGCCACAGCAGCACAAGACGGGTGACGGAGCGTATCCGCAAACTTTTTTCCTATCGCGCTGTTGATGAACCTTAAGTGGCAAAAGACCGGGACTTCGTGGCGATCGCGGGGCAGGGATGGGGAAAATCGGGGGCACGCGGCTGTTGCGGGGGGCACGCCATGTGCCTATAGCGTGCGGCAATATCCGTATTTCACTCTGGCGCCGGATCCGATCCGGCAGGCAGGGACGCGCGCGCCCCGGGTTTTTCACATGGCCCCTTCCTCCCCGCGGGTTCGCGATTGCGCCACACGCCATCCTTCAAGGAGAACAGGAACGATGACCGCCATTTCCACTTCCGAGATCTCGCGCCTCCAGACCTGCCTGCGCCGCCTGCTGGGATCGCCCGGCCTGACCGTCAATGCGCCGCCGCGCGCGGGGCTGTCGGTCGAACTGGCGGTCAATGGCGAAGTGGTCGGCACCATCCATCGTGACGAGGACGAAGGCGAAGTGTCCTATGCCGTGCACATGACGGTTCTGGAGGAAGACCTGCCCCCCGCGCGCTGAATGCGCGACGCGCCATCCCCACGACGCCGTGGGGACCGGCCCGCGCCTGCGTTCATGCGAAAGGGTCGGGAGGGCGGCGTCAGTGCCGGGTGATGGCGGGCGGCTGTGCCTGCGTGGCGGAGGCCTCCATCAGCGGCTGACGTGCCGTCGGCAGGTCGATGCGATGGATTTTCCACTGGAACGCATGGATGCGCATCTGAAGGCGCAGCGGCGTTTCATTTTCATGCCCGGGCATGACGATGCTGGTTTCAAACAGCCCCGGCTTGACGAAACGCGCATGCATGCGCTGCAGGAACATGATGGGCGAAACCGTGTTCGTGCCCTGTCCCTGCGGGACGAGGTGATCGACGATTTCCCCGAGATTGTCTTCGTTCACATGAACGTCGATGGCGTTGGACACGGCGGTGGAGGCAAAGGACGAGCCGAATTCCGGCAGGTCGTCATCCGCCGGCTTTTCACCGATCAGTTCGTCGATGGCCTGCGTCTTGAGGCTGTCGCGCACCGAATTCCAGCGCAGCGTCTGCCCCAATCCGTGCATGTCATGGCTCTGGATGGCGGAAGAAATCGACCACAATGTGACGAACGGTGACGCGGCATACAGCGATGTTGCCGCAGCAAACGTCCCGGCACATATCCAGCGTGCCTGCTGGCGCCGCATTTCGCACAGCGAGAACGGGATTTTCATGCGGGAAAGAGAAGACATTGTTTTATATTCCCCCATGTGTGGTTTGTGACATGATTCATCTTATACGGGAAACATATCCGGCATGCATTGGTTTCATGAAATGAAGCTCATGGGATCACGAAAACGTGATAATAATGCGACGCCCGCAGGCTTTGCAATAACAGCGGGCAGGGGATGAAGGGTGGATTTTTCCGAAGAAGAGATACAGCGCTATGCCCGGCACATCCTCCTGCCGGAGGTGGGCGGCACGGGACAGGAAGCCCTGCTCGGGGCCAGCGTTCTCATTGTCGGGGCTGGCGGACTGGGCTCTCCGCTGGCGCTGTACCTTGCCGCGGCGGGGGTGGGGCGCATCGGGCTGGTCGATGACGACGTGGTGGACCTGTCGAACCTGCAGCGCCAGATCGCCCATGTGACGGCGCGGGTCGGCCATGCAAAAGTCGAATCGGCGGCGGCGGCGATGCGGGCCATAAATCCGGGCGTCAGGGTCGATTGTCATAACATCCGGTTGGGTCCTGACAATGTGCGCGAACTGGTCCGCGCCTATGACATCGTGTGCGACGGATGCGACAATTTCGCCACCCGCTACCTGCTGGCCGATGCCTGCGCGCTGGAACGCCGGACGCTGGTTTCCGCCGCGGTCCTGCGGTTCGAGGGGCAGCTTTCGACCTTCCGCCCGCATGAAGGCGGCCCCTGCTATCGCTGCCTGTATCCGTCCGCGCCGCCTGCCGGCATGGTGCCGTCCTGCGCCGAAGCCGGGGTGTTCGGGGCGGTGACCGGCGTGATGGGCACGTTGCAGGCGACGGAAGTGCTCAAGGAAATCCTGGGAATCGGGGAGGGGCTGTCAGGAAGGCTGCTGATATGGGATGCACTGGCGATGCGGTTCCATACCATCACCCTGCCCGCCGATCCGGATTGCCGCCTGTGCGGACCCCATGCCACCATCCGTGACCTTTCCGCGCATCGCGCCCACACGCATGGCCCGGCCTGCGCCCATGACGCGGGCGGCGTGTCGTGACGGGCGCGCTATCGGGAGATGCGGGACATGACGGGGTGACGGGGGGCGGCGATCTTGCGATCCTGCTGCTCGACGGCGGGTATGAACGGGCACATTATGCGCTTGTCCTCGCGGCTTCGGCACTTGCGCTGGGGCGTTCCGTCGTGCTGTTCGCGGCGGGGGGCGGGGTTCATGCGCTGGCGCGTGACTGGCGCGGGCTGCGCGATTCGGCGCAGGATGCGGACATGGCCGCGCGTGGTGTTGCGACATTCGCGACCCTGCGTGACGCGGTGGTCGAACTGGAATGCGGGCTGCTGGCGTGCGAGGCGGGACTGAGGGTATGTGATCTGCGCCATGACGCGCTTTTGCCATCGGTGCGTGTCGTGGGGGTACCGACATTTCTGGATGCCGCCCGTGGGCGACAGGTCATCACATTATAAAAGGACTGAGGAACGCGATGGCGCAAGGCACGCGGCATGTTTTCACCCCGCATGTTTCCCCCCCCGCGCGGACGGCGGAAAAACGGGCGGTTCCCTTCATCGGGGGGCGATCGCGTCATCTGTGGGGCGTCGCATGCGTGGCGACCGTGCTGATGCCCCTCTGGCATGGCGGCGCGGCGCTGGCGGCCACGACGCCCGCCAGCACGGGCTCGACCACCACGGCCACCCATCACCACCATCACGGTGCCCATCATCACAAGGGCGAGACGGCGGAAAAGGCGGCGCAGGGCAAGGCGGCATCGGGCAAAAAGGCCCATGCCGGGCACAAGGCAAAGGGTGCCGCCGCCCATCAGCATGAACATGCCGCCTCTTCCGCTGCTGCCCCCGCGCATCACCATGCGCATCCCGCCGTCGCCGCGCCGGTCGCTGCGGGCGCCGCGGCCGCGACGGCTGCTGCCGCCACGGGTGGTAATGCCGCCGCGCCGCCCGCGCCGGGCGTGCCCCCCGGCGCGCCGGACAAGGGAAGTGTCACGGGCCTGCCGCTGCCGCGCTTTGCCGCGTTCCGCGCGGACGAGGTGAACCTGCGCGCCGGGCCGGGACAGCGTTACCCGATCGAGTGGGTGTACCATCGCCGGGGGCTGCCGGTGAAAATCGAACGTGAATTCGATGTCTGGCGTCTGGTGGAGGATGCGGACGGACAGAAAGGCTGGGTGCATCAGGCAACCCTGGTGGGGACGCGCACGTTCGTCATCCCGGGACAGCCAGTGCAGGGCGATGCGCGGCAGGCCGGGCAACCGTCTGAAAAGGAAACGGATGTCATCGGCCGCGCCGACAGCCGCATCATCGGGCACGTGGCTGACGCGGCGCAGGCGGCAGCCATTCCGGGGGCCATCATGCTGCGGGCGAAGGCTGATCCCGCGTCCCCGGTCGTCGCGGTGCTCAAACCCGGCGTGGTGGGGACGTTGCGCCAGTGCCAGGCCGGTTCGACCTGGTGCCAGGTAACGGTCAAGCAGTATTCCGGCTGGCTGGAACGACAGTCGCTGTGGGGACTGCTGCCACAGGAAGTCATCTCGCCGTCCTGACCGATGCTGGGCGCGCGCGATGGCAGGGCGTTCCCTGCGGTCGCATGCGCGGGGAATGCCGGTTCAGGCAATCGCCGGAACCGTGTCGAGCCGCGCGGCATGTTTCCTCGCGCTTGTCCGGTCCGGCAAAGAGGATTCCCGATGGACGCTTCATTCGCGCATAACCAGCGACGGACCAAGATCGTGGCGACGCTGGGCCCGGCTACTTCCAGTTATGGGATCATACGCGCGCTGGCGGATGCCGGCGTGGATGTGTTCCGCCTCAACTTCTCCCACGGCCTGCATGCCGAACATGCGCAGCGGCATGCCACCATCCGCGCGGTGGAGGCTGAAATACAGCGTCCACTGGCGATCCTTGCGGACCTGCAGGGGCCAAAGCTGCGGATCGGTACCTTCGCGGGGGGAAGCGTCACGCTGCGTCCCGGCGCGATGTTCCGCCTCGACCTCGATCACCGGCCGGGGGACGAGACGCGGGTCCACCTGCCCCATCCCGAAATCGTGGAATCCGCCGCAACGGGCAGCAACCTGCTGCTTGATGACGGGCGGCTGAAGCTGGTGGTGCGTGAAAAGGGGGCGGACCACCTCCTGACGCAGGTCGTGATCGGCGGCGTGCTGTCGGATCGCAAGGGGGTGAACGTCCCCGATGTGGTCCTGCCGATTCCCGCGATCACTAGGAAGGACCGCAGCGACCTTGCCTTCGCGCTGGAACTGGGGGTGGAATATGTCGGCCTCTCCTTTGTCCAGCGCCCGCAGGACGTGCGCGACGCGCGCGAACTGGTGGGGGGACAGGCATGGATCCTGACCAAGCTGGAAAAGCCTCAGGCGATCGACAATCTGGACGAAATCATGGCCCTGTCGGATGTCGTGATGGTCGCGCGCGGCGATCTGGGGGTGGAACTGCCGCCCGAACAGGTGCCGGTCGCGCAGAAACGCATCATCCGCGTCGCGCGGCGCATGGGGCGTCCCGTGATCGTGGCGACGCAGATGCTCGAAAGCATGGTCCATGCCCCGACCCCCACCCGGGCGGAGGCATCCGACGTGGCGACGGCGGTGTTCGACGGCGCGGACGCGGTCATGCTGTCGGCGGAAACCGCCGTGGGCGATTATCCGCGCGCGGCGGTGGAGATCATGGACCGCATCGTGCGCAGCGTCGAAGGCGACGCGGGATGGACCCTGACGATGCAGGCCGCCACCCCGCCCCCCGCCGACAGCAGCGTGGCCGACGCGATCGCGGCGGCGACCCGGCAGGTGGCGGTTTCTGTGGATGCGCCGGTAATCGTGGCCTTTACGCTGGGCGGGCGCACGGCGCTGCGCATTTCACGCGAACGGCCTGACTGCGCCATCATCGGCCTGACCCCCACCGACGAAATCGCGCGGCGGCTGTGTGTTGCATGGGGGGTCATCGCCCTGTCGGCCGGGCAGGAGGTGCCGGTCTATGGCATCGAAACCGTGGTCGATCAGGCGCTGGAGGCCGCGACGCTGAGCCGGTGCGCGGGCGTGGGGGACGCCGTGGTCATCGCGGCGGGCCTGCCCTTTGGCGTGACCGGCAGTACCAATACCCTGCGCGTGGCGCGGGTGAAATGATCCCCGCCGGGCCGGGCGCACATTGCGTGTCTGGCCCGGTGTTTTCCTCAGGGGGCTGAAAATGATCCACTGACAAATAAAAGTTTTTGGGTGTCGCCTTTTTTCAAAAAGACGACGTCTTTCAAAGCTTTGTGCAAAAAGCTTTACCAAAAACTTTTATGATTTCAGGGTTTTGTCAGGCCTGGCGGTTTTCGATCAGGGTGCGCCGGATGGCGCGGCCACGGGTGATGCGATTGACGATGACCGTATCATCACCCTCCCGGATGGCCTTGGCCATGGCGTGCGCGTCGGCCATGAAGCGATCCAGCATTTCCAGAAGCGCCTCGCGGTTGTTGAGGAAGATGTCGCGCCACATGGTCGGGTCCGAGGCCGCGATGCGGGTGAAATCGCGAAAGCCCGACGCCGCGAAATCCAGCACTTCGGAACGTGTCTCCCCCGCAAGGTCATCGGCGGTGCCGCAGATGGTGAAGGCCAGCAGGTGCGGCAGGTGGCTGACAATGGCGCAGACCCGGTCGTGGTGTTCCGCCGTCATGGTGCGTATGTGCGCCCCCATGGCCTGCCACAGCGCGGTGATGCGCGCCACCGCGTCGGGGGGCGTTCCCTCCGGCGGGGTCAGCAGGCACCAGCGGTTTTCAAACAGGCTGGGGAAACCGGCATCGGGGCCGGAATATTCCGTGCCCGCCATCGGGTGGCTGGGCACGAAGGCGATGTCGGGCCGCGATGCCAGCGCGGGCAGGACGCCAGTGATGACCGATACCTTGGTCGATCCCACCTCGCTCAGGATCGCGCCGTGTTTCATCGCGGGCACGACCTGTGCCGCGACCGCGCCGATCGCCCCGACAGGCACGCACAGGATCACGCAGTCCGCGTCCACTACCGCGCGGGCGGGGTCGGCCTCCACCCGGTCGGCAATGCCCAGTTCGCGCACGCGGGCGCAGACGCCGGCGTCGATGTCGCTGGCCACCAGTTCGCGCGCGATGGCGCGGTTTTCATGCGCCCGACGCAGGATGGAGGACCCGATCAGGCCGGGGCCGATGATGACCAGCCTGTCAAACAAGGGGGCGGATGGCGTGGGGGCGGTCATGGCTGCACCGGGCGGAAACCGTATGGGACGGGAAGGCGGCGGTCGGTTGGCATGTGGGGCGCGTGTCGCATGTCACGAGGACTGCTCGCCCGACGGGGGGGCGGTCACGGGCGCGGGGGAGGACGCCTCGGGTTCCTGCTGATCTGGCGCATTGCGGCGCAGGCTGCGCATTTCCATGGCCTGCCAGCCTAGCAGCATCGGAATCCCGATGACCAGTTCGCGCCCGCGCCGCAGCAGCGACAGTCCCAGCGACACCGAAGGCGCGATGCCGAAGGCGGAGCCGAGCGCGATATAGGCGGCTTCCTGCACGCCAAGGCCCGCAGGCACCAGGAACGAGACGGACATGATGCCGCAGGCCACCCCCTCGATCGCGACGGCGCCGCTGAAGCTGAGCTTCGCGCCAAGGAAATAATAGGCCACCCAGATCGTCCCCGCGCTGCCCAGCCAGCCGAGATAGTGCATGAACGCCGCCTCCGCGATGCGGCGGGGGTGCGACCAGATCGCGTCGAAACGTTCCTGCAGGCTGTCGGCGCTGCTCATCATAGCATCCTGCCACTGGGTCGCCATGTTGTGACCCAGCATGCGCCCCGCGCGCTTGAGCAGCGAGCCGCCATGCTGCTGCGTCCAGATGAAGCCCCCGATTCCCAGCGTCAGCAGCACAAGCCCGATGATGACCGGCTTGGCAAAGGGGCTGGACTGCTGGTGGGCGACCAGGCACAGCACGGCGGTCAGGATGAACAGGATCTGGCCCATCACTTCGGTCGTGATGTCGACCAGGTTGGCGCATGCCGCCTCCGGCCCGCTGATGGTGCGTCCGCGACGTCCGGCGAAAAGGTGGCTTGAACAGGTCGCGCGGATGCCGATCACCATTCCCCCTAGCTGGGAGAAGGGCAGGCATGACGCAGCCGCATCGCGGATCATGCGCGAAACCAGCAGTTGCCAGAACGGAATGTCGCGACAAGCCGCGTGCCAGGCAAGACCCAGTATTGCATCGACTGCAAGCTGCGCCAGCACGGTCGCCATGAATCCGACGAAGCCGATCGACACGATCGCCTTCATGACCGAGCCCGCGCCAAGCCACGCCGTGCAACCGGTAAGAAGGGCCAGGCCCAGGAAGGCCAGCAGGATGGTAAGCTTTCTCAAGAAAGATCCGTAATGCGTCTGTTAAGCCGAAAAGCGGTCGCAATGCCGCCCGAAGTGACAGTGCGGGCCTGACTTACACCACGACAGGGTCTGGCGCCACTGCGAGGTGTCGGGATAAATGGTACTTCTTGCTGGTTGCGAGTCCGTATCGCAATCTTGAATTCTGTTACGGAGTGCTAGTTCAGGTCATGACTGCCCCAACGCTCGTTACCGGTGCAACCGGTTTTGTCGGCTCCGCTGTTGCCCGCAACCTGCTGGAGCGTGGTCATTCGCTCCGCCTGATGGTGCGTAAGGGCAGTGACCTTACCAACCTGCGGGATATTCCGTGCGAACTGGTGGAGGGGGACCTTTCCACCCCGTCCACCTTTGACGCGGCGGTGCGCGGATGCCGCTATGTCTTTCATGTCGCGGCGGATTACCGCCTGTGGGTGCCCGATCCGGTGCCGATGATGATCGCCAATGTCGAAGGCACGCGCGAACTCATGCTCGCGGCACAGCGCGCCGGGGTGGAACGGATCGTTTACTGTTCCTCGGTCGCCGCGCTGGGCCTGATCGGTGACGGGACGGTCTGTGACGAGGAAACGCCCGTTCATGAACATGGCGTGATCGGGATCTACAAACGCTCCAAATACCGTGCGGAGCAGGAGGTCCTGCGCCTTGTCCATGAACGCGCGCTGCCTGCCGTCATCGTCAATCCGTCCACTCCCGTCGGCCCGCGCGACATCAAGCCCACGCCAACGGGGCAGATGATCCTCGACTGCGCGGCGGGGCGCATGCCCGCCTATGTCGATACGGGCGTGAACATCGTGCATGTCGATGACGTGGCCGAAGGGCACGCACTGGCGCTGGAACGTGGCCGTCTGGGGGAAAAATATATCCTGGGCGGTCAGAATTACCTGCTGCGCGACCTCTTCGCCATGACGGCGGAACTGGCTGGCGTGGCGCCGCCGCGCATCCGCCTGCCGCAGGCGGTGATCTGGCCGATCGCGATCATCAGCGAATGGCTGTCGCGCATGTTCGGCATCGCCCCGCGCGTCACGCGCGAAATGCTGGCGATGTCGCACAAGAAGATGTTCTTCTCCTCCGACAAGGCGATCCGCGAACTGGGGTATTCCCCCCGTCCCGCGCGTGAGGCCGTCAAGGACGCCATCGACTGGTTCCGCCAGCACGGCATGCTGGATTGAGGTCCGGTCATGTTCCTTATCGCCCTTTCATGTCTGGCGCTGGCCATATGGGGATGGCTGATCTTTTTTCACGGGCATTTCTGGCAGGCGGGCCCGATTCTGGGCCCCGTGGACGGCAGGAAGCTTGATCGCGCGCTATGCCCGGATGTCTGCGTCGTGGTGCCCGCGCGTGACGAGGCACCCTCGATCGGCAAATGCGTCGCCTCCCTCCTGGCGCAGGATTATCCGGGGCGGATGCATGTCATCGTGGTTGACGATGGCAGCACCGACGGGACCGGCCGTCTGGCGCGCAAGGTGCCCGACCCCCGCAAACGCCTGACGGTCGTGACGGGCAAGCCCCGCCCCCCGGGATGGAGCGGCAAGCTGTGGGCCGTAAGCCAGGGCGAGGCCGAGGCCCGGCGCCTGTGCCCCGCCGATGACGGCTTCATCCTGCTGACCGATGCCGACATCACCCACGATCCCCGCCATGTCTCCACCCTTGTAGCCAAGGCGCAGGCATCGCGGCTGGACCAGGTGTCGGAAATGGTGGAGCTGAACTGTGTCAGCCCGGCCGAGCGCATGCTGGTCCCGGCTTTCGTCTTTTTCTTTGCCCTGCTGTATCCCTTCGCCAGCGTCAACAACCCGCGCAGCAGGACGGCCGGGGCGGCGGGGGGCACCATCCTGATCCGGCGCACAGCCCTGACGCGCATCGGCGGAATCGCCAGCCTGCGTGGCGCGCTGATCGATGACTGCACGCTGGCGGCGCTGGTCAAGCATAGTGGCGGCGGCATCTATCTGGGGCACAGCTGCCTTGCGCGTTCGATCCGTCCCTATCCCCACCCGCACGACATCTGGCGCATGGTGGCCCGCACGGCCTATGTGCAGCTGGGATATTCGCCGCTGATGCTGCTGGGGACGGTTGTGGGCATGATCGTGGTGTGGATCGCGCCGATGGAACTGGCGCTGTTCACCCACGGCGCCGCGTGCCTGCTGGGGGCGGGGGCGTGGGTCATGTCGATGGCGTCCTATACCCCCACGCTGCGCCGTTTCAACCTGTCGCCCGCATGGGCGCTGCTGCTGCCGGCCGTGGCCGGGTTCTATACGCTGGCGACCATCGGTTCGGCCATCAATCACCATCGGGGACGCGGCGTGGTCTGGAAAAGCCGCGCCTATACCGATACCGATGGTGCGATTTCGACCTATATCCAGCAAAAGGGCAATGGTGTGGTCATGAACAGGACGATGACGGGGGATGACCTGGGGTGAATACAGCCGAACATGACGTCTGGGGCAGCGAGGACGTATCGTCGGGCAAGGGCGCGGGGGACGAGAATTTTCCCGTCGGATCCCTGCTCATCAGCCGTCAGATGCGTCCTTACGTCCATGCCTATTACGATTTCGCGCGCGTCATCGACGATATCGTCGATACCGACAGGCTGGACCCGCAGGCGAAGATCGCGCGCCTGAACGCGATGGAAGAGGTCGTGCGCGGCACAAGGACCGCGTCGCAGCGTCCCGATGCGCAGACGGCGGCAAGGGTGCGCGAGATGTTCGCGCGCACCGGCGTGCCGGTGGAAACCGCCACCGACCTGATCGTCGCGTTCCGTCAGGACGCGGTCAAGAACCGGTACGGGACATGGGACGAACTGGTCGAATACTGCCGGTATTCCGCCAATCCCGTTGGGCGCTTCCTGCTGGACCTGCATGGGGAGGGGCCGCAGACGGCGGGGCCTTCGGATGCGCTGTGCACCGCGCTTCAGGTCATCAACCACCTGCAGGACTGCGCCGACGACCTGCGCAAGCTCGATCGCTGCTACCTCCCGCGGGAATGGATGGAGCGCGAGGGCGCGCGACTGGAGGATCTGTACGGTCCGTTCGCCCTGCCGGCGCTGCGCCGGGTGTTCGACGCCATGCTGGACGAGGTCGATCGCCTCAATGACGAAGCCTCCCGCCTGCCCGCCCTGGTACGCGACCGGCGCATGCGCATGGAATGCGCGGTGATCGTCGGGCTGTCGAAGCGCCTTGCCGCGCGCCTGCGGCGCGAGGACCCGGTGGCGGGGCGGGTCAAGCTGTCGCGTGGCGACGTGCTGGCGGCGATGGCCGGCGCGTTGCGCGTGATCGGCGGATGACCTGAACGGCGCCCGATTTTGCCGTTGCGGCGATTGCCGTTAAAGAACGTCCGGCAACAGACACTGTGAACCTTGGATTGAACGGAAAAGGCGGGGATGGTTTTTTTGCGTGCGCGGCATGATGGCGGGACGCCACTGGGATGCGATCCCGCGGACCTGGCCGAGGTCGAGGCCGTGGTCAGGGATTCGGGTACGTCCTTTGGCAAGGGCATGCAGATCCTGCCGCCCGACCGCCGTTACGGGATGTATGCCGTCTATGCCTTCTGCCGGCTGGTGGATGACGTGGCCGACGACGATGGCACGCCTCAGGACAAGTGCCAGCGGCTGGATGCGTGGCGCGAGCGTATCGGCCGCCTGTACGCGGGGGAGGCGCAGGACGCGCTGGATCGCGTGCTGCTGGCGACCATCCGGACGTTCGGCCTGCGGCAGGAGGATTTCAATGCCGTGATCGACGGCATGGAAATGGACGCGCGTGGCCCCATCGTCGCCCCGGACGAAGCGACGTTCGACCTGTACTGCGACCGTGTCGCCTCTGCCGTGGGGCGGCTGTCGGTGCGGGTGTTCGGCGATTCCTCCGCCGCTGCCGACAGGGTGGCCTTCCACCTTGGCCGTGCGCTGCAGATCACGAACATCCTGCGTGACGTGGCGGAGGACGCGCAGCGCGGGCGGCTGTACCTCCCGGCGGAGCTTCTGGCGCGTTTCGACGTGCCGCTGACCCCGCAGGGCGCGTGCCATGCGGAGGGGCTGGAGTCGGTCGGGCGGATCCTGGCGGGCCGGGCGCATGACCATTTCCGCGCCGCAGCCGCCGCGATGCGCCAGTGCGACCGTCGCGCCATGCGTCCCGCCCGCGTGATGGGCGCGACCTATGCCGCGATCCTGGCGGCGCAGGAACGGCAGGGATGGCGTCATCCCGAATGCCGCGTGTCCCTGTCGCGGCCGCGCAAGCTGCTGATCGCCGCGCGCGCGCTGGTGTCGTGACGGCCGGCATGGGCAATGGCATGAGCGGGCATATCCATATCGTCGGCGGTGGCCTGGCGGGCCTGTCGGCCGCGGTCGAACTGGCGGGGGCGGGGGAACGCGTTTCGGTCCACGAGGCCGGGCCGGCCTGTGGCGGACGGGCGCGTTCATACGTGGACCGGCATCTGGGCTGCCGCATCGACAACGGCAATCATCTGCTGCTGTCGGGCAATCGCGCGGTCAACCGCTATCTCGGCCTGATCGGGGCGCAGCAGACGCTGACGGGGCCGACGCGTCCCGTTTTCCCCTTCATGGATCTTGGCGATGGCGCGCGCTGGACGCTGGACCTGTCGCGCGGGAAGCTGCCGCTGTGGGTGCTGTCGCGCCGCCGTCGCGTGCCGGGTATGCGGCTGGGCGAACTGCGTAGCCTGCTGCGCCTGATGGAGGCGGACCCCGATGCCGTGGTGTCCGACTGCCTGCAGCCCGGCGCGCTGTCGTCGCGGCTGCTGGAGCCGTTCGCGATTTCCGTCCTCAACACCATGCCCGACGTGGGCAGCGCCGCGCTGCTGGGCGCGGTCGTGCGCGAAAGCCTGGCGCAGGGCGGACGCCACTGCCTGCCGCGCTTCCCGCGGGAGGGACTGTCGGAAAGCTTCGTCGATCCGGCGCTGGCCCACCTGTCGGTCATGAAGGCGCAGGTCCATACCGGCAGCCGCATCAGCGCGGTGGAGGTCGGGGACGGGCGCGTGACGATGCTGCGCGGCACCGGGCAGGATGTGATCGCCATCGGGCCGGACGATGCCGTGATCATGGCGGTTCCCGCGCCCGTCGCGTCCTCCCTCCTGGCGGACCGCGTGCCGGGTTTCAACGCGCCGGACGCGTTCGAGGCCATCGTGAACGCGCATTTCGCGCTTCCCTACGCCCCCGTGGCGACGGGGGGACTGGCGCAGGCGCGCTTCATCGGGCTGGTGGGCGGCATCAGCGAATGGGTCTTCATCAAGGATCATATCCTGTCGGTCACCGTCAGCGCGGCCAACCGCTATGCCACGTATGATCCCGATGCGCTGGCCCGCCATATCTGGAACGAGGTGCGCGCGGCGCTGGACCCGGCCCTGACGGTTCCCCTGCCGGTGCAGATGCCACCCATGCGCATCGTGCGTGAGAAGCGCGCGACCTTTGCCGCGACCCCGGCGCAGGACCGCATGCGGCCGGGCACGCGCACGATGCTGCCCAACCTGATGCTGGCCGGGGACTGGACGGAAACGGGTTTGCCCGCCACAATCGAGGGCGCGATCAGGTCTGGCGCCGCCGCAGCGCGGGCCATCCGCGAACGTCATGGCGCATAGGCCGGACATGTCGCGAACACATAACATGCATGGATTTGGAACAGGCCCCCGTCATGGGGCGGGGAACATGGAATAATGGCGAAAAAACCCGAAACGACAACCAGTACAGCCCGCAAGGCCACCACGACGCGCAGGACACCCGCCGCCACGCGGACGGTGAAGCTGGACGCGCCCCTGCCGGCGGCGGAACTCGATACGGCTGTCACCCGCGCGCAGGCCGCGCTGGGGCAGCGGCAGAACGAGGACGGGCACTGGGTTTTCGATCTGGAGGCCGATGCCACCATCCCCGCGGAATATGTCCTGCTGGAACACTTCCTCGACCGGATCAACCCTGAGCTGGAGGGGCGGATCGGCGTCTATCTGCGTCGCATCCAGGGCGCGCATGGCGGATGGCCCCTGTATGAAAACGGGAAATTCGACCTTTCCGCCTCCGTGAAGGCGTATTTCGCGCTCAAGGCCCTGGGCGATGACATCAACGCGCCGCACATGGTCCGCGCGCGGCAGGCGATCCTTGATCATGGCGGCGCGGAACGGACCAACGTCTTCACCCGCCTCCAGCTTGCGCTGTTTGGCGACGTTCCGTGGCATGCCGCGCCGGCCATGCCGGTCGAACTGATGCTGATGCCCAAGAAGGCGCTGTTTTCGGTGTGGAACATGTCGTACTGGTCGCGCACGGTCATCGCACCGCTGCTGGTGCTGGGGGCATTGCGCCCGTGCGCGCTCAACCCGCGCGGCGTGCATGTGCCCGAACTGTTCGTCACGCCGCCGGACAAGGTGCGCGACTGGATCCGTGGACCGTACCGCTCGCCCTGGGGCTACGTGTTCCAGTATCTCGACAAGATCCTGCATCCGGCGGAACGCTTTTTCCCGAAAAAGACGCGCCGTCGCGCGATTCGCGTGGCCGTGGACTTTGTCGAGGCGCGGCTCAACGGTGTGGACGGGCTGGGCGCGATCTATCCCGCGATGGCCAATACCGTCATGATGTTCCGTGCGCTCGGCGTGCCGGACACTGATCCGCGCGCCGTCGCCGCGTGGGAAGCGGTGCAGCGCCTGCTGGTCAACCAGGGCAAGGAAACCTATTGCCAGCCCTGCGTCTCGCCCATCTGGGATACCGGCCTGGCCGGGCATGCCATGATCGAGGCGGCCTCCGGTCCCGATGGCATCGCGACCGAGGAAACGAAGCAGAAGCTGGACAAGGCGGCCCAGTGGCTGCGTGAGCGCCAGATCCTCAACGTCAAGGGCGACTGGGCGCTGAACTGCCCTGACGTGAAGCCGGGCGGGTGGGCGTTCCAGTACAACAACGACTATTACCCCGACGTGGATGATACGGCGGTCGTGGGCATGCTGCTGCATCGGCAGAACGATCCCGCCAATGAAGAGGCGCTGGAACGCGCGCGCCACTGGATCATCGGCATGCAGAGCACCAATGGTGGCTGGGGCGCGTTCGATATCGACAACAACCTCGATGTCCTGAACCACATTCCCTTTGCCGATCATGGCGCGCTGCTTGACCCGCCGACCGCCGACGTGACGGCGCGCTGCATTTCCTTCCTGGCGCAGCTTGGCCATGGGGTGGACCGGCCCTATATCGAACGCGGGATCGCCTATCTCCGCGCGGAGCAGGAGAAGGATGGATCGTGGTTCGGACGCTGGGGCACGAACTACATCTATGGCACATGGTCGGTGCTGTGCGCGCTGAATGCCGCCGACGTGCCGCATGACGATCCGATGATCATCCGCGCCACCGACTGGCTGCGTCGCAAGCAGCGCGCCGATGGCGGCTGGGGCGAAGGGTGCGAGTCCTATGAAGGCGGGCCGCATGGCGAATACAGCCAGAGCCTGCCGTCACAGACCGCGTGGGCGGTGCTGGGGATGATGGCCGCGGGCCTGAAGAATGACGAGGCGGTGTCGCGTGGCGTGGCCTACCTTGCGCGCACGCAGGGCAAGGATGGCGAATGGGCGGAAGAACCGTACAACGCCGTCGGTTTCCCGAAGGTCTTCTACCTGCGGTATCATGGGTACCGTCAGTTCTTCCCGCTGCTGGCGCTGTCGCGTTACCGTAACCTGCAGACCAGCAACAGCGGTCGCGTCGGATACGGGTTCTGATCGTGGAAGCCTTTCAGCCGATGCCCGCAGGCGCGCCGTTCACGCGACTGGGTATTGTCGTGGGGATGGAGGCGGAAGCCGCGCTGATCCGCCCGTTTTTCCCCAATGCGCGTTTCGGGATCAGCGGCGCCACGCTGGACGGGGCGCGACGCGCGACCTCCACGCTGCTGGCCTGCGGGGTGGACGCGGTGCTGTCGTTCGGACTTGCGGCGGGCCTTGACCCCGCGCTGTATGCGGGGATCGTCCTGCTGCCGCGCCATGTCGTGGTCGATGGCGCGCGCATTCCCACCGATCCCGCCTTTTCCGACTGGCTGGGGCAGGGACTGCGCAGCGTGCAGCGGGGCGACCTGCTGCAGAGCGACGTGATCGTATCCGACGCCCCCCGGAAGGCTGAACTGTTCGCCCGGAGCGGATGCGAGGGGCTGGATATGGAAAGCGGCGTCGTGGCGCAGGTCTGTTCCGAACGCAAGGTTCCCTTTGCGGTCCTGCGGGTGGTGTGCGATCCCGCCGACCGGACATTGCCGGCCGCCGCCGTCGTGGCATTGCAGGCGGATGGGGAAATCGCGCTGGGGCCGATCCTGCGCAGCGTGCTGGCCCATCCGGGGCAGATCCCGGCCCTCATTCAGGTGGGGCGCGATGCCGGCAGGGCGCGCAAGGCGATGCGCGCCATGCTGCAACGGCGCTTTCGCGGCGATTCCTGACATCACATTGTATGTGATTGATAAGAAATAACAGAAGTTTTTGGGTGCCGCCTTTTTTCAAAAAGGCGGCATTCTTTTGAAGCTTTTTGCAAAAAGCTTCACCAAAAAACTCTGTACGATACGAAAAATCTATCGTCGGCAGGTTCCTGAAAACGGCATGAAACTGATTTCCCGAAATCCATGATCCCTGCCCCTGCGACGCGGCGCCGACAGGTCGCGGCTTCGCGCCGCAGGGGGCGGCAGACGATGCCTGAACATGCATGCAGCAGGCGGGTATCGGCCATGTATGGATTACCGCGCTGTTTTCCCCTTATATTTCAAAAGATGACGCCGATCCGGTGGCTGACGTCGCACGTTCGGGATGCGTAAGGACATGCGGAAATTGATTCGCGTCAATGTGTCATCGGTTCGATAGTCGATAGGATCGCATCGGTAGTACGAAGGGATAGGCGGGCATGACAAAGGCTGTTCTGGCATTGAACGCAGGGTCGTCCAGTCTGAAATTCGCCCTGTTCAGGGTCGATCCGACCGATACCCCCGCCAGTCCCAGCCACCGCATCGCGTCGGGCGAGGTGGAAGGCATCGATACCCACCCGCATTTCCGCGCAAAGGACGCCGGTGGCAGGGTCCTGGTTGATGAAAGCTGGGACACCCATGCGGGTACGGCCGATCCCCACCACGGGCCGATGGCGACCCTGATGGACTGGATTGGCGGCCATCTGGGCGGTCTGGAACTGATGGGGGTGGGGCATCGTGTGGTGCATGGCGGCCCCGATTTCATCCGGCCCGTGCGCATCACGCCCAAGATTCTGGGGGATCTGGCGGCACTGACCCCGTTCGCCCCCCTGCATCAGCCCGGCAGCCTGGCCCCGGCGCGCGCCCTGCTGGCGCAGCGGCCCGACCTGCCGCAGGTCGCCTGTTTCGACACGGCCTTTCACCATACGATGCCCGCCGTGGCGCAGGCGCAGGCGCTGCCCCGGTCGTATGCCGACAAGGGCGTGCGTCGCTATGGCTTTCATGGCCTGTCATACGAATATATCGCAAGCTGCCTGCGCGAACGCGCCCCCCATCTGGCGACGTCGCGCTGCATCGTCGCCCATATCGGCAGCGGCGCCAGCCTGTGCGCCATGTGCGAGGGACACAGCATCGACACCACGATGGGCTTTTCGGTGCTGGATGGCCTGATGATGGGGACGCGATGCGGTCATCTCGACCCGGGCGTGATTCTGTACATGCTCAAGGAAGAGGGGCTTGGCGCGGCGGAGATCGAGACGATCCTGTACCACCGTTCCGGCCTGCTGGGCGTATCGGGCCTGTCCAATGACATGCGCGACCTGCATGCCCGCGCCGCCCATGACCCCGCTGTTACTGCGGCGCTGGATCTGTTTGTCTATCGCTTCGTGCAGGAGGCCGGCATGATGGCGGCCTCCCTCCAGGGACTCGACGGGCTGGTCTTTACGGCGGGCATCGGGGAAAATGACGCCATCATCCGCGCCGCGATCTGCGGGCGGCTGGCATGGCTGGGCGTTCGGCTGGATGAGGCCGCGAACGCCGCGAACAACGAAATCATCAGCACATCCGACAGCAGGGTCGAGGTGCGGGTCATTCCCACGGATGAGGAAACGACGATCCGCCGCCATGTGATGATGTGTCTGGCGTAACGGACACGAACAACTTGTTTCGAAAGGGACGCAGATGAGTGAAACAGCATCCGCCAAGCCGTTATCGGCACAGGATATCGCGCTGTTTGACAAGTGGTGGCATGCCGCCAATTACCTGTCGATCGCGCAGATTTACCTGCTGGCCAACCCGCTACTGCGCGAGCCGCTGAAGCTGGAAGATACCAAGCCACGCCTGCTGGGACATTGGGGCACGACACCGGGTCTGAATTTCCTGTATCTGCACCTCAACCGCATCATCCGCGAACAGGACCGCAGCATCCTGTTCGTCGCGGGGCCGGGACACGGGGCGCCGGGCGTCGTCGCCAATACCTACCTTGAGGGGACCTATAGCGAGTATTTCCCCGAAGTGTCGCAGGACGCGGACGGGCTGGCGCGACTGGTCAAGCAGTTTTCCTTCCCCGGCGGCATTCCCAGCCACGCCGCCCCGACAACGCCGGGTTCAATCAACGAAGGCGGGGAACTGGGCTATTCCATTTCCCATGCCTATGGCGCGGTGTTCGACAATCCCGACCTGATCGCCGCGTGCGTCGTCGGCGATGGCGAGGCCGAAACCGGGCCGCTGGCGACGTCATGGCACAGCAACAAGTTCCTTGATCCCAAGACCGATGGCGCGGTCCTGCCGATCCTGCACCTCAACGGTTACAAGATCGCGAACCCCACCGTGCTGGCGCGCATCCCGACCGAGGAACTGCTGTCGCTGTTCAAGGGATATGGTTACGACCCGATCCTGGTCGAAGGCGACGTTCCCGACGTGATGCACCAGGCCATGGCAAGCGCGATGGACACGGCGTTTGCCCGCATCGACGCCATCCAGAAGGCCGCCCGGACCGAAGGCAAGACCGAACGGCCCGTATGGCCCATGATCATCATGCGCACGCCCAAGGGCTGGACCTGCCCCAAGACGGTGGACGGCCTGCGGGTCGAGGGATACTGGCGCGCCCATCAGGTGCCCTTTACCGATCTGGCCAACCCCGCGCATCTGAAGCTGCTCGACGAATGGCTGCACAGCTACAAGCCTGAAGAGCTGTTTGACGAGAACGGCACCCTGATGCCCGAAATCGCGGCGCTGGCCCCCAAGGGCAACCGCCGGATGAGTGCCAATCCCCATGCGAATGGCGGCCTGCTGCGTCGCGACCTGCGCCTGCCGGATATCGCGCCCTATGCCGTTACGGTGGAATCGCCGGGCCACGCGCTTGGCGAAGGCACCCGCGTGCTGGGCACCTGGCTGCGTGACGTGATGAAGGAAAACCTGCCGTCACGCAATTTCCGCGTGCTGGCGCCGGATGAAAACAATTCCAACCGCCTGAACGCGGTGCTGGATGCGAGCGATCGCGCCTGGAATGCCGAAACGTTCGATTACGATGACCATCTGGCGGTCGATGGCCATGTGATGGAAATCCTGAGCGAGCATACATGCCAGGGCTGGCTGGAAGGTTACCTGCTGACGGGTCGTCATGGCTTCATGTCATGCTACGAGGCGTTCATCCACATCGTCGATTCGATGGTCAACCAGCACGCCAAGTGGATCAAGCAGGCCGATGAGGTGCCGTGGCGCGCGCCGATCTCCTCGCTCAACTACCTGCTGACGTCGCATGTCTGGCGGCAGGACCATAACGGGTTCAGCCATCAGGACCCGGGTTTCATCGACCATGTCCTGAACAAGAAGGCCAAGACCGTCCGCGTGTATCTGCCGCCCGATGCGAATACGCTGCTGTGCACGGCGAAGACCTGTCTGGAAAGCCGGGACCGCGTGAACGTGATCGTGGCGGGCAAGCAGCCGGAGCCGCAGTGGCTGGACATGAACTCCGCCATCGAACACTGCGCGCAGGGAATCGGCATCTGGGAATGGGCCAGCAACGACAAGGGGGGTGAGCCCGATGTCGTGATCGCCTGTGCCGGCGATGTCCCGACCATCGAGGCGCTGGCCGCCACGCAGATCCTGAACGAACACCTGCCGGACCTGAAGGTGCGTGTCATCAACGTGGTGAATCTGCTGACGCTGCAGACCCCGCAGGAACATCCCGACGGGCTGGATGATGCGGTGTTCGACAGCCTGTTCACGATGGACAAGCCTGTGATCTTCGCGTTCCATGGCTATCCCGCGCTGATTCACAAGCTGATTTACAAGCGGACCAACTGTCGCAATTTCCACGTCCACGGCTATCGTGAGGAAGGATCGACCACGACGCCGTTCGACATGACGGTGCGCAACAATCTGGACCGTTTCCATCTGGTGCAGAATGTCATCCGTCGCGTGCCGGCACTGGCGGTCAAGGCGGCCTATGCCAATCAGCTGATCAATGACAAGCTGAACGAGCACAAGCGTTATGTCGCGCAGTACGGGCAGGACCTGCCGGAAGTGCGCAACTGGCGCTGGTCATAAGACAAGGCGACCCGGACCCGGATTACCGGGTTCGGCGGATCCGGGACCGGCGGTGGGCATGGCCTGCCGCCGGTTTTTTATGGGCAGGTTTTCCCGTGTTTGAAGAAAAAGAGTAAAAGTTTTTTGGTGAAGCTTTTTTCCAAAAAGCTTCGAAGAACGCCGCCTTTTTAAAAAAAGGCAGCATCCAAAAACTTCTTTATGATTTATGGGTGGCCCCTGGGGCTTTTCCGGCTTCTTTCCATTCAGGAAAAGAAGCACCAGCCCCTATTCCCCTGACGGAATTTGCAATCCCCAACCCGCATGGGGGCAAACGGGAAAGTGTCCGCCCCCCGGTTATTTTCAAGCACAAGGGAACGGACAGCCCGGCTGTCCGTTGTTTATGCGTATTCGTGCGGATTACTGCTGGAACAGGTGCGCAAGGAAGTTCTGTTTCTCCAGCGAGATCGGCAGTGTCGTGTTGGTCAGCGCAACCCCCTGCCAGCCCGCGCCGATGGAGGTGTACAGGTCGATGGCATCCTGCAGCCGTTCCAGCCGCGCCATGGCCTCGGCATTCTGTGCGTTCAGGGTCGTCCGCTCCGTGGTCAGGACTTCGAGGAAGCCGACCAGACCCGCGCTGTAGAGCTTGCGCGCGCGTTCGCTGGCAAGGCTGCTGTCCTCGGCGGCCTTGGCCAGCAGTTCGGTATGTTCCTCGTCATCATGCCATGCGGCCATCGCGTCCTCGACTTCCTTGAAGCCCTTGAGCACGGTCTGGCGGTAATTCAGGCGGCTGGCCTCGGCTGCGGCCTGCGTCGCGCGGACCTGCGACGTCATCTTGCCACCATGCATCAGCGGCAGCGACGCCATCATCAGGAACTGCCAGCTCATGGTCGCGGCTTCCGTCATCTGGGACATGACGGATGCGTTCGGGTTGAAGCTGATGGGGATGCTGAAATTGGGATAAAGCTGCGACACCGCCATGCCGATGCGGGCCGTGGCTTCGGCGTACTGGCGTTCGGCCGAACGGATGTCGGGACGGTTGGCAATGACGATCGACGGCAGGGTGGCGGGGAATTCCGGCACCTTCGGCAGGGGCTTGGGCACCTTCAGCTCGATTTCGGAGGTGCCGGGCATCTGCCCCATCAGCACGTCAAGCGCATGCGTGATCTGTGAGATATGGGTCTTGAGCGGTTCGCGCGCGGCAGTCTGGGAATCCAGCTCCGCCTTGGCCTGCGCGATCTGCATGGTGTTGCCCACGCCTTCGAGGTACAGGCGGTTGGTCAGGTCATAGGCATCCTGCGCGACGCGGATGTTGTTGTTCGCGATTTCAAGGCGCAGCTGCTGGTCACGCAGCATCATGTAATCGCTGGCGACCTCTGACAGGATCATGACCATCAGGGCGCGGCGGTCCTCGATCGTGGCCTCGACCGCGTATTTCTGCGCCTCGACACTGCGGCGGATGCGGCCGAAGACGTCAAGCTGCCAACTGCCCGCCATGCCATAGGTCAGGTAGTTCGCGTCCGGATGGTTGGCCGGATTGCCGGGGCGCAGCGGCCAGTTCTCGATGTTGATCGAGTACCGCACGTTACCGCCACCCGCGTCGGCATCAAGCTGCGGATACCACTGCGACGCCTGCACGTCGCGGATCGCGCGTTCCGCCAGGATGTGCTGGCCCGCCGCCTGCAGGTCGTAATTCCCCGCGATCGCCTTGTCGATCAGCTTGTCGAGTTCAGGATCCTTGAACAGGTGCCACCACTGTTTCAGTTCCTTGTTGGTATCCTCGATCTCTTCCTTCGTGGCGGGATGATCGTCTTCGGTGAAGCGCGCGGGCAGCTTCATCCGGTCCGGCTGGTACCGCGGGCCGACCGTGCAACCGGCCAATACCAGGGCGGCACTCAGGAACAGGCCGGTTTTGCGGGTGATCGTACTGATATTCATTGTTGTGCCTGGCGCCTTACAGGTGGTCTTGCAACCACGTCGTCAGATGACCGCGTTGGGTACGGGACTGTGGGCCGACGCTGATGGTCGCCGTCATGCCCGCGGCAAGAGTGATGCTGTCGGGAACATGATCCAGATGGATGCGCACCGGAATACGCTGCGCCAGACGGACCCAGGTGAAGATCGGGCTGACGTCCTGCAGGCCCAGCCCGTCGGGCCTGCCGTTCTGGTCATTGATACCACGCGCGATACTGACGACATGGCCCGGCAGGATATCCTTGTATCCCATCAGCTTGACGCGTGCCTCGTCACCGACATGCACGCCCCACATCTTGGTTTCCTCGAAATACCCGTTGACCCAGTAGGAGTCGGCATCGATCACCGCAAGGCGCGCATGCCCCGCCGTGACGTAATCGCCCACCCGCAGGTTCAGGTTGGTGATGTTGCCGTTGACCGGCGAATACAGGATGGAACGCTGCAGGTTCAGCTTCGCCAGGTCCAGCGCCGCGCGGGCCCCGTCAACGGCCGCGATCTGCGTCGCCACGTTGGAGTTGAAGACTTCCTGTTCTTCAACCGAGACGATGCCACCCAGTCCCATGCGGCGGCGTGCATCGTTCTGCCGGAGCTTTAGGTCCTCCAGCGCGCCGTCGAGGCGGGCCTGCGCCTCGCGGATGGCAAGGTGGAAGCGGACCGGGTCAAGAACGAAAAGGGGATCGCCCTTGTGGACATACTGGTTGTCCACGACAGGAAGCTGGACCACCGTGCCGGAAACTTCGGGGGCGACATCGACGACATAGACGCGCACACGTCCGTCACGTGTCCACGGGGCAATCATGTAGGTGTCCCATAAGGTGACGCCCATGACGATGGCCATCGCCACGACCGCCAGGGTCAGTACCACACGGATCAGGGTGCGCAAGAGAGGCATGGTGGATTCTCGAACCTTTTCGGCGACAGTCAGATGTACAGGATCATCAGGCAGAGGACGCAAGTGTAGAGCGCGACCTCGAACAGGGCGAGATGCCAGAACCATTTCATGATACCGCTCCACCACAAAAGGGAGCGCAGCAGCATGGTCACAGGCAATGCCGCGATGGCATAGACGACAATCGGTGCCATGAAGACACCGAAGAGATTGAATTCGGTCAGCATCAGGCGGATCTCATTCCGAACGGGCCAGTCGTGGACGATACGGGCAGGGTCAGGCGGTTATGGGCGCCGGGCATATCCGCCGCCATCTGTAGCGGACCGTGGCGATGGAAGAAACCGGGGATTGCCCCGATCAGCAGCGACGCCTGCTCCAGACAGGCGGCGATGCGGCGTGTCGGCGTGTGCGCCGGCAGGCCGCGCCGGTCCAGGTGCGACATCAGCGTCAGCGCCGTGGCACGCAGGGTCTGGACCGTGACGGCAGGATTGCTGCGCAGGTAACGGAATGCCGACAGGGCCTCCACCACGCGGGTCCTGTCTTCTTCATGAATGGCGGGGGACAGGGCAAGCATGCGCAGGCGCACCAGCACGCGGCCCAGTGAAACCGCCATGAAGGCCGCATCCGTCAGTTCATAGACCCGCCCCGGCGACGAGACGAGGGAGAAGCGCTGTATGATGCGCAGGATCTTCTGCATCTGCAGGTTTTCCCAGACCGGCCATTCGACCTGCCGGTTCAGGGGGCGGCGCGCCAAGCGTTCGGTCGCCCGCGCGATGGAGGCGACCAGCCGCCCCGAATCGAGCCGGTGATTGGCCGGCAGGATGACGCGGAACACCAGCGCGATCGACACCACGCCAAGCAGGAAGGCCAGCCATGTATTCATCAGCGACAGGTCGCTGTAGGTGATGGGGTTGCGGATCTGCACCATCGCGTTGAAGAACACGGCATAGCCGAACCCCCGCATCGCGTGGCGCGGATGGAACTGGATCCATATCCCCGGCAGCAGGCAGATCGACAGCGACAGCCACAGCAGGGGATAGCCGTCGATGCGCGGCAGCATGAAGGTCTGGCAGATGAAGGCGGCAGGAATGGCCGCAAGCGTGCCGCTGGCGAACATGACGCTGGCGCGTGAGGCAAGCGGGCTGGTCGCCAACAGGCACGATGCCGGGATCAGGTAGGTCAGCATGTTCGCCCCATGCGTCCAGCGACATATGTACCAGAACAGGCATCCCAGCAGGGTGACGAACGCGCCGCGCGTGCCGTTGCGCAGGGCGGCGGGCCAGTCGAAATAAAGCTTAAGCGCGATGGGACGGACATGTTCCTGCGGTCCCATGAAATCATCCAGCGCGGCGCACAGCTGCGCCAGGACGTCGCGTTCATTGTCGATGAAGGCAATGGTCGGCAGGTCCTGCGTCTGTTCCCCCAGTTCGTCCAGCTCGACCATCGCGCTGCGGATGCGCCTGCGGATGGGACGCATGTTGTCGCGTGCCTCCAGATGCAGGTCGCCAGCCGGAAGGGTCGCGAAATGACGCATGATCTGCTGGCGGATCTGGCGTGCCTGACGCGCCTGTGGCGTCAGCGGCGGCTCGTCCTGCCAGATCGGGTGATGCGCGCTCAGCAGTCCCAGCAGGCGCGCGACCCCGCCCCGCAGCCCGTTGGCGCGCACGCTGACACTGTAATTGTCGGCCGCGGCGTATTCGATCGCCTCCACCAGGGCATTGGCCTGCGACAGCAGGCGCGCGCGCTGGTCGTACGACGTGATGGACATTGCGCGAAACGACAGCGGCTGCCCCGCGTCGTCGGGCATGGAGGTCGGATTTTCCCATGACGGATCGATGGACTGCGCGAAATGGGACGTGATGTTGCGCAGCACCTGATCGATCTGGCGGATGACCTTTTCAGGGTGGCTGATGTTGGTCAGCAGGAAGACGAAGGCCGTGCTGAGGATCCCCACCGTCACGGCCGACAGGCGCGACATGGCCGCCATGAAGATGTGGTCGGGTTCGCTGAACGCCGAAACCGAAATCAGGATGATGGTATAGCCCGTCAGCACCGCGGCATACGCCTTGTAAAAGCGCAGGAGGGTGGAGACGCAGCATGCCAGCCCGATGATGAATGACAGCCCCATGAAATACAGCAGCGGGGACTGCGGAAACAGCGCCATCAGCAGGATGGCGGACGTGGCCCCGATGATCGTGCCAAAGATACGCCACACGCTTTTGGACACCATGGCGCCGACAACCGGGTTCGCCACGATCAGGACCGTCGTGACCGAGGACATCGGTGTCTGAAGCTGCAGGTCGAACGCGAGGAACAGCGCAAGCCCCACCGACAGCAGCGTGCGGATGCTGTAGGCAATGGTCGGGCGCACCGTCTTCCATTCGGGGAAAACGAACGTGCCGAACCGCAGCAGGGGTTGCGATAACGCGCCGTGGGGTGGGATCAGCCTCATGAAGGGACGGCGGCCTCCGTCCCCATGCGGGTGGTGCACAGGTTTTCCTCGATCCGGTCGAACACGGAATAGCACGCGGTCAGTTCGGAATCGGAAATCCCCGACAGCAGGCGGTGCGATACGGCATCCACCGCGTCGCGCACCTGACGTTCGATCCGCTCGCCCTCCGTCGTCAGGCGCACCAGCTTGGAACGGCGGTCCTCGTGATCGCGGGAACGGAAGACAAGGCCCCTTCGTTCCAGCACGTCAAGCAGGCGCGCAACGGAGGGGGCCTCGATTTCAAGGGCGCGTGCGAGATCCGTCTGGCGCACCGGCGGCAGGAGAAGCCCCAGATACAGAACAGGCCGCCACGTGGCCTCCGTCAGGCCGTAATCGCGCAGGTCATGGTCCACCTGTCGCCGCCATGCCGTGCCAAGGCGCGCCAGCCTGCGTCTGAAGGACCGTTCTCGTTCAAGGCGCTCGGTATCGGCCATTGCATCCTGCCAGCCGGGTTGGAAAAAATCGTAAGCATGCAAACTATTCGTCTGCTTACGATCACGTGCAGTCGCACGTTTCCAGAAAAAGCATCCGGGAGCCAATGCAATTTCGTCATGAATGCCATCTGACAATGATGTGCATCAATCCCGGATGGTATTTCAGGCTGGCGGAGGCGGCGGCCTCCGGCGGGACGTCAGGCGCGGGGGCGACGTCCGAAGATGGTCTGGAACAGGTTCCAGATCGCGCGGCCGGTATGGCGCGTCACCGGGCCGGCCAGCGTGCCGACCACGGCGGACAGGGCCACCGTCTGGCGCAGTTCGTTAAGCGCGTGTTCGCGGGCGAAGCGGACACGGATTTCCTCGGGTGTCATATAGGACCGCCGTCCCATGAACGCGAACATGAACGCTGCAAGGATGTCCGCCGCGAACACCGCGACAGAAGCGCCAAGCACGCTGAAGCCGAGGGTCTGGTAACAGAACGCCCACAGCAGGGCGTGGCCGGTAATGGCCGCGAAACCACCGAAAACGGCCGCGACAACTAGAAAAGCAGCCTGGCGGCCAAGGCGGATGGCCATCAATTTGCGTAGGGTGAGTTCCCCATCGATGATGGTCTTGCCGATTTCGCCTATTCTCATTGCTGTCGCGTGTCCTCTGGTTTCGTCAGGCTACCAAGCCTTATTTCGTGGCGCGGCCAAGAAAGTAGCCGATTGCCGAAAAAATGGCGATAGCCAGAAAGGAACGTCCGCGCGAGCGGGGTTTTGCGGGGGATTCGGCGATTTCACGGGCGTTGGAGGCAAGGTGCTCGGCCTTTTCGACGGCGCTGTGCAGCGCCTGCTTGCCATGCGAATGCAGCAGGTTCTCGACATGCGACTTCAGCGCCTGAAGGTCTTCATGCGTGACATGCTTGATATCTGTCTTGGTCATTTTCTTGTCCTTGCAAAGGGGCAGGCCCGATGATCCTCTGGTAAGGAGGAAGGAAACACTTATAACCCATTCTCTGGATAGTCAGGTTTCTGTTATCGCATGCCTCCTTTCTCCTCACGACTGGTTGTTCGCAATCTTGTCACGGCGACGGACGCCGTCCCCTTTTCCTTTGGCGTGGGGGCCGGGGAATGCTTGGCCCTTCTTGGAAACCGGGGGGAGTGCCTGTCGGCGGTGGCGGATTCGCTTGCGGGACACCGGCCACTGCTGCACGGCAACGTCGAGGTGGGGGGGATCGATGTCTCCGATCGTCCACCCCTCACGCGGATGTGTGGATTATGGAGCGCGCGCGACCCGCTGTTCGCGCACCTGACGGTTTTTGGCAACCTGCTGTTTCCCCTGCGGGTGCGCGGGGTTGGCCGTGCCGACGCGCGGGCGCGGGCGCGGCAGGCCATGGCGTTGCTGGGGCTGGAGGGGATGGAAGAGATGTTTCCCCCCGCGCTGGATGCCCAGCAGACCCTGCGTGCCGGGCTGGCGCGGGTGCTGGTGTCGGCGGCGCCGGTCATCGTGCTGGATGATCCGTTCGCCGCGCTTTCCGTAGATGTCCGCCGCGCCATGCGCGGTTTCCTCGGGCGGCTGATCCGCGCGCGCGACCTGTGCGTGGTGATGACCACCTGCGATCGCGAGGACGCGCTGGCGATGGGGGAGCGCATCGGGCTTTTCGATGGTCCCGACCTGCTGCAGGTCGGCACGGCGGCGGACCTGTTCGACCGTCCCGCATGCGATCGCGTCGCCACCGGCTTTGCCGATGCCAATGCCCTGACCGGGCGCGTGGCCTCCATCGAGGAGGATGTCGCCATCGTGCGCCTGCCGGGCGAACTGACGGTGCAGGCGATGGCGGCACCCGGACTGGTGGAGGATACGCTGTGCACGGTGTGCGTGCGTCCCGACCGTGTCGCGACGCTGTTCCCCGCGCGGCCCGGGGCGATGGGGATGATGACCTCCGACGATGGGGAACCCGCGATGCTGCCGGCGGTGCTGGTGGACATGCGGCATATGGGCAGTTACATCCGCATGCGGCTGAGGCTGTCGAATGGCAAGGAGCTTCTGGTGCGTCGCGCGCCCCTGCAGATCGTGTGCGGGGTGGAGCCGGGGCGCCCGGCCCTGCTGGCATGGCAGGCGGCGCAGGCGATTGCCTTTCCGTTCAGGCATGAAATGCGCTAGCGTCCGGCATGCCGTCTTCTGAAGGTTTTTTCATCTGTCTTTCCTGCCCTCCTTTCCGATGAATCCTGTGCGTCGCCTGTCCTGTGGATTTCTGCCCCGCCCTGCGCGTTTTCCTGCCCTGGTGGCGCTGGCGGCGGCGGTCTGCGTGGCGGCCCCGCTGACCGGACATGCCCGCGTAACGTCCGTCGCCCGCGTCCGCCACCTGCCCACCCTGACGGTGGCAACGCAGGACGATGCGCTGGGAAAGGTGCAGGACCGCGCCTATTTCCAGCCCTTTGGCAGGAAGGAAGGAATCCGCGTCATCCGGCGGGTCTGGGATGGACAGGCCGCCACGCTGCAGGCCCATGCCGCGACGGAGTCCCGGCCCGCGACATGGGCGCTGGTCTTTGGCGAGGACAGTGCGATTCGCGCCGC
This sequence comes from Novacetimonas cocois, assembly GCF_003311635.1. GTDB lineage: Bacteria > Pseudomonadota > Alphaproteobacteria > Acetobacterales > Acetobacteraceae > Novacetimonas > Novacetimonas cocois. The sequence goes on from NZ_QEXL01000014.1 coordinate 70,899, forward strand.
GTGCATGCAGGGCAGCCTGGTCCGGCTGGCGGGCAGTGCGGATAATCCCGATGGATGTGGCGTGCCGTCGATGCAGCCGGCCATCGTCCTGGCCTGGGATCGTGGATGGCGGCCGTCGCCGCCACGCTGGGCGGATTTCTGGAACGTGGTGCGGTATCCGGGCAAGCGCGGATTGCGCCGTGACCCGCGTTCGACACTGGAAATCGCGCTGATGGCCGATGGCGTCCCCCCGCAGGAAGTTTACGGCGTGCTGTCCACCCCCGAAGGGATCGATCGCGCCTTTCGCAAGCTGACGCAGCTGCGTCCCTATATCACATGGTGGTCCACGCCGGAGGAATCCGCCCGGATCGTTGAAAATGGCGGCGTGCTGATGGGCAGCGTCTTCAGCAATGAAATCGCCAGCCTGCCGTCGCGCCGTCACGATATCGGGGTGCAGTGGACGCAGAGCCTGGGGGACCGCCTGTCGTGGGCGCTGGTGCATGGGACGGTCCCCGCCATGGCCGGACATGCGCGCGACCTGCTGCATTACGTCGTCCAGCCCGCGCAGGTGAACCGCTTTGCCGCGCTGTATCCGCCAGGACAGGTTACGGGGCAGATTGCGGGACAGGTTGCCGGGCAAGGCACAGGGCAGGCCACGGCAGGTTCCGCAACGGCCGCAGCCGGGGGCGAACCGGCCGTGGAACTGCCGATGAACCTGGAATTCTGGGGCGCGCACCTGCCGGACCTGTCGCAACGTTTTGCTGACTGGCTGCGTGGCCCGGCATGATGCCGCATTCGCCTGTCCTTGTCGCCGGTCCGTTTGATACCCTTATCCTTGATGCGGCGGTGTGCGCCCTGACGGCGTTCCTGCTGATGGTGCTGATCGTGGGAACGTGCATGATGGCGCGATACCGGATGGCGTGGGTATCCGCAGGCATGCGGGGCGTGCTTCTGGCGCTGCTGCTGCCGGGGGTGGCGGGGGCGGCATATCTGCCACTTTTCATGCCCCATGCCGAAGGGGTGGTCCTGTCCATGCTGCAGGGGCTTCTGTTATGTCCGCTTGTGACGCTGTTTCCCCTGTGGGCGCTGGAACGGCTGCCCGCCAACGTGTCGCGCACGGCATGGGGACTGGGGGCGGGGCCGTGGATGCAGGTGCGCATGCTGTGGCTGCCGCTGCTGGGGCCGGCGCTGATGCTGTCGGCCTGCGCGGGCGTGGTGACGTCTCTTATGGCCGCCATGGCGGATCTGGGGCGCGGCATGGGCGTGGGGGGATGAAAACATGATGGGACATGGGGGCAATGGCCATGGATGACGGCACGGTGGAAGGCACGGGCGCGCGTCCCTTCTGGATGACGGTTCCCCTGTCGCAGATGACCCGCGAACAGTGGGAATCCCTGTGTGACGGATGCGGGCGGTGCTGCCTGCACAAGTTGCGTGATGATGAAACGGATGAAGTCGTCTTTACCGATGTCGCCTGCCGGCTGCTGGATACGACAACGTGCCTGTGCACGGATTATCCCCATCGCCAGCGCAGGGTGCAGGACTGCATCAGCCTGACGCCCGCCATGCTGGATGATATTGACTGGCTGCCGCCCACCTGCGGATACCGCCTGATTCACGAGGGAAAACCCCTGCCATGGTGGCATCCGCTGGTTTCGGGCCGGGCCGAAACCGTGCATGAGGCGGGCGTTTCGGTCAGTGGCCGCGTCATCAGCGAACGCCGCGCCGGGGCGCTGGAGGATCATATCGTGCAGTGGCCCGGCGAATGCCCCCCGGGCGCCGAATGCGTCCGGAAACCGGGATGCCTGACCAGTTCTGACAGATGACGGCTGATGGCGGCGGGACCGAGACCGTGGCCATCGCCAGCGGGCAGGTCACGGTCTGCTGGCGTCGATCGACACGGGCACGGCGTATCTCGATGCGGATCGACGCGCGGAGCGGACATGTCGTCCTGACCCTGCCCCCGCGCGGCCGGCGCGAAGATGCGCTGGCATTGCTGCGGTCGCACTCGTCCTGGGTCGCGGCCAACCTTGCGCGCGTGCCACAGGCCCCGCGCTGGCGCGATGGGGGGCATATCCTCCTCGACGGACGTCCGCATGCCATCCGGCATTGCCCGCAGGCCCGTCGGGGCGTGTGGATCGAAGGGGATGTCGTGCATGTCAGCGGGGAGGTTGAGTTTCTGGTGCGGCGGCTGACGACCTTCCTGCGTGAACAGGCACGGACGCGGCTGGGGGCCTGCCTTGAGACGCTGGCGCGGGAGACGGGGCTGCGTCCCTCCCGCCTTACGATCCGCGATACCCGCAGCCGCTGGGGAAGCTGCACCGCCGATGGCGCGATCATGCTGTGCTGGCGGCTGGTGATGGCCCCGCGGGAGGTGCAGCATTACGTGATCGCCCACGAGCTTGCGCATCTGCGTCACATGAACCACGGGCCGGATTTCTGGATGCTGGTGGATCGCCTGACCCCCCATCGACGCCATGCCGAAACATGGCTGCGCCGGGACGGGGCCGTGCTGCTGCGTGACATGCAGGAGTGAGGGGGGCGAAGATTCTGGTCCCGGTGATCGTGAAATATCACCCGAACCCCGACAGGCCGAGTTGTCCTGTCCGATGTGTGTGCTAGAAGATGCCTTCTGGGCGAGCTTGGCGGAATGGTAGACGCACGAGACTTAAAATCTTGCGCCCGTTAACAGGGCGTGCGGGTTCGAGTCCCGCAGTTCGCACCACAATAACCCATTGATTTTATTGGCTTTTATGGTCTTTCCGCTACCATAAGAGCCTTGTCTTCTACACAAGGCTTCTACACACAGAGGCTTTTTTGTGCTGATTCGTTTACCTTCGGGGTATCATTTCCGCAGACGTGTCCCTTCACATATCCGTGATGTTATTGGCAAAAAAGAGCTATGGCTCTCCCTTGGCACTTCCAAAAGAGAAACAGCAAAACCATATGCTTGTGCAGTTTATGCCCAAACAGAAAGGCTGTTCCGTTCAGTGTCTCATATCAAAACAGAACTAAACGAGAACGAAAACTTTATTAATGATGAACTCCCAGAAGACACGCGGGAACTGTTCCATCTGCTTATCGAAGATTATCACCATCAGATTTCACTTCTAAAGCAACAATACGAACACCAAAAACTCAGACATTCCATTGAGGCACTCAAAAGCCTTGAGCAGTTAGAAAAAACACAAAACGTAGCTGAACGAGGCGTTCAACTGCTGAAAAAAACTTTTTCTAAACTTCAAAAGCAAGAACCAACAGACAAGTCTTTAAATGCACTTCGAAACCAAATTAATGAAATGCAGGCTTTCCTAAAGCCACCACAGACAAAGCCTTCGCCCTTATTCTCCAAGGCTTCCGAAACGTTCCTTGAAACCAAAACTAACGTCAAACAGTCGGTTATTGATGGCTACAGAGCCACCTTTAAAAGGTTCTTAGAAGTATGTGGCAATAAACCCCTACGCGATTACACAGGAGAAGACGCAGGCCTATTTAAATCATTGATGGAACAGCTACCAGAAACCTACGGAAAACAACGCAACGACACACGAACCATTCAAGAGTTTGTCGCCGTAGCTAACAAGAAAAACTTGCCACGTGTTTCTGGCAAATCAGTGAAAAACCATTTCACAAGATTATCAGGACTTTTTAAGTATTTTCTTCTACGCGATTTAGTGGATAAAAATATTTTCACTGGTGGCTGGCAATTCGATACCAAAGCAAAAACCAAACGTGTGCGCTGGTCTGATAATAACTTAAATACGATTGCTGGACAGCCTTGGCAATTCGGAACAGTAAGCAACAAAACAGCCAACATGATTGTCGGAATTGCGTCTTACACAGGTATGCGATTAGAGGAAATCTGTAGGCTTAGACCACAGGACATTAAAGAAATCCAAGGTATTCCTTGCATCATTGTGCAAGACCACCCAGCCTTAAAAAATCAACCTTGGACAGAATGGAGCGCCAAAACCGAGGCTGGTAGTCGCGTTGTCCCTATCTGCAAAGCATTACAAAAGGCTGGACTTTTAGACCTTGCACAAAGAGCCACTAACCAAGGAAGACACTATATTTTCCACGATCTGCAATTCTCTGGAAAAGACAAAAAACGCTCTGCTCACTTCCAACGCGACTTCTCTAAACTCAAAACACACTTAGGAATCGGCAAGAGCGTGGTGTTCCATTCCTTCCGTCATAACGTGTCCACAAAACTCAGGAACATTCATGAACATGGTGAAGGAGGATTAAGAGAGTCTTGGATTGACGATTTCCTTGGTCATGAAGGAAATAACAAATCAGTCGGTAACACTGTTTATTTTGATGACGTTGACGTTATCAATCTTCTGAAAGTCGCTGAATCAGTCCAATATCCAGACTTCTGGAATGTCGAATATTTGTTTTTAAAAAAGGAATAAAATGGTGGAGAATATTCCAAAAATAGAAGCCTTAATCGATGGGAAATATGATATTCGAGAAACGTTAATTATATCATCTGTCTTTTCCATAATTTTGGAGCGTTTTAAAAAATACGCCATATCAACAGTGGACCATTTTTTTGCGTCAGAGTTCAAAAAAAATGTAAATGACAAACTTACTATGTCGAGGGGAGAGGAGTTTAAAAAACTTATACATAAATATGGAAACTTAAATAGCGGAAATCACACTTGCAAAGACTTTAGGACTTGCACCTATTTCTTTTTAGATATGGGCTTTATGAGCCAAGAAGAGGTAAATAAAGTTAATAAGTATTACGATGAGAAAAATAATATATCACATGAATTATATGAGATTATATTAGATGATAAAAACAATGGCGTTTATATAGATGACATTCTTGATTTATATTGCATTTACAAAAAAGTTTATCGTAAATGGTTTCAAGAGGTAGAAGCAACTACTGGACTAATAGACCACGAAAATTATTATCATAGAAATTATGATTACGACTTGGAAAATGTGGAGAGTGTAGAAACAATATTATTATGGAAAATAATAGAAAATGGACTTCAAGGTATTCCCGCATGGGAACTCTTCCAAGAAGCTTTAAATAATAGCCAAAAATAAGATATTTAATAACACTTGTAATTTACAAATAAATACTTAATAATAAAAAGGCATCCAAACAAATGGATACCTTTGTTTTAAGATTATTTAAAATTACCGTACCAATTTAAGTTTTCCAGACACCTGCAAGTAGAAGGAATCAAAAAAGATAAGGAGTTGTTAATATTATGATAGAAAATTACTATGAAAATATCAAGCAAAATATTGATAATAAACCATATTTTTTTATGAATGATTCAAACAAATATAAAAAATATACAAATCATATAAGAAATAAAATAATATCTAATGCTTTAAATCATTATGCAGATAGCCAAAAACTTGCTTCTGTATTTGTTACGCTAACCAGTGAAAATTATAATGATAACAAGTTATTGGCAAAAAATGAATTATCCAGAATATTCCAATACCTGCAAAAAGCATTGAAGAAATCAGACATCGTAAACTTCGGCATCAAGTCCTTTGAGAAAAATAAAAATAATATCTATCATCTTCATATTATTCTCTTTTGTCTTGAAGAGGATATAGAAAAAATACAGAATATAACAGCAAGATACTTTAAGAATGAGATTAATAAAAATGAGTTATCATTCCAAAAAATCTTCAAAGAAACAACAAGCCATGTTGTGCAATATATCAATAAGATTGAGTTTAATAATGATATTTTCAAACAAGAATCTAACTTAATATCTTATTCGGAAATTAGCTTTTTCGGTATCCAAAAAATCATTAAAGAATATGATAGGATATATAAAAAAGATTTTTCTGATATAAACTGTAACAGATATAAAGAATTAGGAATCCTTGAATATCGAAAGAAAGACTTGATGATTCATAATCTTATTAAGTCCAAAAAGATTTTTACAGCTCTTATAGAATTGGGGGCTTTCACAAAATTATCCAAAAAAATTAATTCCAAACGCTGGAACTTACAGAAACTAAATCCACAGAAAATTAAAAAATTATTTTCTAAAAAATTGCATACTTGCAAAATGCCACTTTGCTCAATGTTTTCTAAGGATAACTCGGAAAATACAAATATAACTAAAAAAGAAAGATTAAATTACTTATCTTATATTCCGCCACCTTTTGAAAGGGTAACGGAAAGTTTTCTATGCTTAAAAGTCAGCATTTTTGAATACAACTATTATTTTAAAATTATCTCAGGAGGTCAAATTATGTTATATCATTGTCTTGCAAAAATAAAACATTATTACACAGGAAAACCACCACCTTTTCAGAGGTGCACAAATACGAACCTGCTACGATTATGGGAATGAAAGAGCCATTAACACCTTCCATTCCTGAGAAAAAAGAAAAGCTACACGCACAAAAGGACTAACAGAACAAAAGCGAGCGTAGAACGGGAGCCACGTAGTGCGCGTAGCGTTTTGTTGAGACTAAAAGAATAAACAGAAGCAAGAGCCACACACGAACAGCAAGCCAGAGAGTTAGGCTATGCGGAGGCATACGCTAAGGCCAAGGGTTGCACTGTGGGGTGGCTTGTTGGTTCGTGTGTGTGATTATGACCAGCAACACCTAAAGCCTCACGTGTAGCCTCTGTAGCTGTCTGCAAGACCCTGCGGAGCACCGATGTGCAATGTAATTGCTTTAGTCGGTTACTAAACCAATGGTGTCATTTGCCAATTACTCCCGAAGAATAAAAAGAAAAAAGGGAGAAACGCATGGGCTACCAGTTCGCACATATTGAAACATACGCACGTAAGAGTGTGGAAGCCGGAGAAAAAACCAAGGGTGGAAAGACACGCAAGACCAGAGCAAAAGCCTCGGTTTCTGATGTGTTGAAGGAAGCAAGCAGAGAAGCAGGCCACCACCCTCACGTGCAACACCCGCAACATCCTGCCTTGGTTTTTGGGCTTGATATTCCTGCACTGGAAGCCTTGCACGATGGTATGGCAAGCCAAGCAAAAAGCACCATGAAAAATGGCAAGAGCAGGGCTGTAAGGACTACACAAGCAACCTTGTTAGCTGGTGTTTTGTCTCATCCTGGGAGTGTAGAGGGGTGGAGTGAAGAAGCTGTTAAGGACTGGCAAAAGAAAAGCATAGAGTGGCTTAAAAGCAGGTATGGCGAGCAGTTAAAAACTGTTGTGCGTCATGATGACGAAAGCCACCCACATTTGCATTTTTATGTTGTTCCGTCTGGCTCTGAGATGAAAGCCAATGATTTGCATGATGGAGCAAAGGCAAAGGCTGATTATCTGGCTACCAGTGAAGCCAAAACGCTAGACCCTAAAACAGCAAACAAGAACGGAGACAGGGCATACAGGAACGCAATGCGAGCCTTTCAGGACGATTATTTTTCCAAGGTTTGCGCTGGTTGTGGTTTGGAAAGGTTAGGCCCGAAAAGGCAACGTAAGCAGGGTTTTGAGCATCAGCGAGACAAGCAAACGAACAGGTTACAGGCTGAAAGCAACCTATTGAAGGCGCAGAAGGCCAGAGAGTGCGAGCGTGTAGCCAGTGAAGCCAAAAAGAGGGCAGAGAGTGCAACAGAGCAGGAACAGAAGATTAAGAAATCTCTAAAGAGTGCAAGCCGGAAGCTGAAAACAACACAAGAAGAACTAAGCGAATTGGTTGAAAATGGCTTTTTTCTGCGGTTGTTTGCTGGTCTCAACCTTTGGGTTGCTGGTACAAAGCGAGAGATGAGAGAGACAATCGAAAAGAACAACAAGGAAAACGAAAGCCGTATGAGTCGCTTGAAGCGTCAGGCCAGTTCAGAAATATCAAAATTAAAAAACAGGTTGGCGGACGAAATGGAAAAGGTTGCAAGTTATCAAAACAGAACTTTTCGGGCTGAAAATAACGCAAGATTAGAGCGAGAAAGACACGAAAAAACAAGCAACGAACTAACCAAGGCTAGAGAAGAGTTAAGCAACAAGGCAAAGCACGCGAATAATTTTAAAGGCGATATTAACTTAAAAAGGTAAATAATTATTTTTAATTAAAGTAAAAGTGTTTTTTAAATTGTAATTTTCCGAACATTATGATAATATTAAAAAATGGACGGAACGAAAAGGGGCTTGTTGTTCTTTTATTCTGTTCGGAAAATCATAGAAGGAAAATAACAATTTAAGGAGAAAATTATAATGTTATCAGTAATTACATCAGCGTTGCCGACTGTGGACAGAGAGTTGGCTTTTACATTCTCGATTGTTTCTTTGAGTTCAGGGGAGGCAAGCCCTGAAGCTGTTCGAAAGTGGCAGATTGACGTTAAAAAATTAGCTTTAAAAGCATTTAGAGACCTCGGCATTGAGACAAAAGACGTAACAGAAGAAGACATTAAAAAAGCTTGTAGCGTGGTTCTTGATGATGCCAAGAAAACAATACCTAGGGGCATGAGTAGCTTTAATTTTAAGGCCGATTATGTTTCTCCTGAATATGTTCAGGAATTGATAGAACTAGACAAAACTTTTTTGGAACAGTTCTAATGATTTATGGATATGCACGTGTAAGCACCAGCGACCAAAATGAAGGTATGCAGGTGGACGCTTTAAAAGGGGCTGGATGCTCTGAAATATTCACAGATAAGGCCAGCGGGGCAAAAACCTCGCGTCCTGCTTTGGATAAGATGCTCCCTCTTTTAAAAGATGGTGACACTCTGGTTATTTGGAAGCTGGACAGGCTTGGACGCTCTACTATTCACCTTTTTAATTTGCTGGAAGACCTGAAAAGCAGGGGGGTCGCTGTGCGTTCCATAATGGAAGGAATAGACACAAGTGGTTCTCTTGGTAGATTCCTTTGCACAATCTTGGCCGGGGTTGCTGAGTTGGAGCGAGAGAACATCAAGCAGAGGGTTAACGCGGGGCTTGCAAAGGCCAAGCGTGATGGTGTGAGACTTGGCAGAAAAGAGCGATTTAATGCCAAGGACAAAGCCTTAATTAAAAGACTTCACACGCTCGGAGACAGTTACACAAAACTCTCTCGTCAGTTTTCTGCATCACGTTCAACCATCTGGGAAATCGTGAACAGCGAAGAAAAAGTAGCGTTTCAGGATAATCGCCAAACCGACCTTGAAGACGCATTATAAAGGGGTTGATTTTCTACATAACCCTTCTACATTCTTCTTCACGACAGGATTATAAAAGTCTTTAATATCAATATGTTATTTAACCGACTGCGGGACTGTTGCTGTTCGAGTCCCGCAGCTCGCACCACGAATGGACCTGTTCCATCAGTCCCGGATCATACCGGGCTGGCTGGTTCCCGGTCAGGACTCAGGACGATGATGCCGATTGTCTTTGCGATCCATGAGGCTTGCATGAGCGGCTGATATCATCGCGCAGTGTCGTCAGTCATGGGGCATGTGAAAATAACGCATCGGCAAAAATGACAAAAGTTTTTGGGTGCCGGCTTTTTTCAAAAAGGCGGCGTTCTTCGAAGCTTTTTGCAAAAAGCTTCACCAAAAACTTTCAAATGATGCGCGGGATGTTTTAAGGATGTTCTTTCAGGAGTCATATTGAAGAATACCTGATTGCAATACGTATTTTTCAATATATACCGCAAATCCGTTCCGAAAGGATCGGGCCGTCACTGTTACCCCAACCCTTTCGGAACGCTTCCCGCTCAAATCAGCCTTTTTCAGGAACGGAGGCGGAGGGCTCGTGGCCCGGTTCGGCCTGCATGGTAAAATGCAGGGTGCCCCCTTTCAGGATGTCCTGCTGTCGCAGGTTCAGCAGATCCACCGGCCTGCCGTTGAGCGTCACGTGACCGACATACGGATGCGCCGTATCCATGTTGTCCGCCACCATCGTAAAGGTCCGGCCATTGGGCAGGTGCAGCACGGCCTTTGGCACGAAGGGACGGCCAATGACATAGACATTGCTGGCGGGCGCCACGGGATAGAAGCCCAGCGCGGTAAAGAGATACCATGCCGATGTCTGCCCCAAGTCGTCATTCCCCGCCAGTCCATCGGGGCGGGCGCTGTACTGGCTGTCCATGATCTGCTGCAGGCGCTGCTGTGTCTTCCACGGCGCCCCGGCGTAATCATAGAGGTAGGCGATATGGTGGCTGGGTTCGTTGCCATGCGCGTACCAGCCGATCAGGCCGCTGATATCTTCGACATCCTTGAAAATCGCCGGATCAACCTTCGTATCGAACAGTTCATCCAGCCTTGTGACGAATTTCGCCTTTCCGCCCAATGTCGCGATCAGGCCCGGCACGTCCTGCGGCACGGACCACAGATACTGCCACGCGTTGCCTTCGGTATAGTCGCTGCCATAGGCGGCGGCGGCGGGATCAAAGGGTTCGTGGAATTCGCCGTTGCTGAGCCTGGCGCGCATGAATCCTGTCTTGGGGTCCCATACATTGCGCCAGTTGCGCGCGCGTTTTTCGAATTCAGCCGCGATTTCGGTCTTGCCCATCGCACGGGCCATCTGCGCCAGTGACCAGTCATCATAGGCGTATTCCAGTGTCTTGGACGCTGCCTCCGCCTCCCTGTCGATCGGGACGTAACCCAGCTTCATGTAATCCGCCAGATCCCCGTACGGGCCGTAGGTCGCGCTGGCGACCATGGCCTTGAGCGCCGCCTCCGCATCAAAGCCCCGCACCCCCGCCAGATAGGCATTGGCGATGATCGGCACCGCGTGATAGCCGGTCATGCACCATGTCTCCAGCCCCTGGTACGACCAGATCGGCAGGACGCCGACCGGACTGGCCTGCTGCGCCGCGACGAGGGAGCGCACGAACTGCGCGCTCAGATCCGGGCGCAGCAGCGCCATCAGCGGCTGCTGCGCGCGATAGACATCCCATGTCGACCATGTCGAATAGAAGTCGAAGCCGTTTGCCCGGTGAATTTCCTGATCCGGCCCACGATATTCGCCGTTCGCATCCATGCTCAGCGTGGGGGCCAGCATCGTATGGTACAACGCGGTATAGAACTGCGTCCGCTGGTCCTGCGTGCCGGAGACGTCGATCACCGACAGCGTTTTGTTCCATGCCGCAAGTGCCGCGGCCCGGCGGGCATCGAAATCCCACCCTGCGCCTTCCTGATCGAGGTTGGAAATGGCGTTGGCCTCACTCACGGGGGAGATTGCGACCTTCACCTCCAGCGGTCTGTCCAGCGTGCCAAAGTCGAATACGCCCTCCACCGCCCGTCCGCTCTGGGCGTCATGGTCCTCGGGGCGGTATCCCGGTCCCCTGAACCCGCGATAGGTCACATTCGTTTCACGATTGTATAACGTGCGCGACACCATCGGCTGTGAAAAGCGCATCGCAAAGCACATCGTCCGGTCCGGCGCCCAGCCACGCGTCGTGCGACAGCCCGACACCGTGCCGTCGGAACGCACGCGCAGGCGCGACCATAGCACCTTGCCGGGATAGTCGTAGATGCTTGGCCGCAGATCCAGCAGGACATGCGCCGGCCGCCCCTTGGGGAAGGCATAGCGGTGCCAGCCCACACGGCGTCCCGCCGTCAGTTCGGCATGGACATCGTAATCCGCCAGCGTCACGGCGTAATAGCCGGGCTGCTCAACCTCCGTATCGTGACTGAAGCGCGAGCGGTAGCCGCTGCCCGGTTTTGCGGGATCACCCGGTTCCATCCTGACATCGCCGGAAATCGGCATCATCAGCACGTCGCCAAGGTCGGAATGTCCCGCGCCGGTGAAATGGGTATGCGAAAATCCCATGATGGTGGGATCGTCATACTGGTACCCGCCCGCCCAGTTATAGGCATGCTTGAAGTCCGGCATGGCGGTATCGGGCGAGGGCTGGATCATGCCGAACGGCACTGTCGCGCCCGGAAACGTGTGTCCAGCACCCCCTGTTCCGATACGCGGATCGACATCGGCGGCGGGTCCGCTGATGGTGGCCGCCATCCCGGATGAGAGCGACGGCATGACCGCCAGCGCGGTGGAAAGGCAGGAAAGCACCAGGCGACGCTTCATGTGGAACCTCGGTTCGGCGGATGGATCGTTTCGGGCGGTACGGGCGTGGGCATATCGCCCGCGTCTGGATTGTTACGTTATCTTATCGTCAATTCCGCCCGGATAAACCCCGTGCGAAATGGCTGTTCCAGAGGCCGCCTGAAAAGGCAGCCCCCATAATTCCCTGAAATCATAAAAGTTTTTGGTGAAGCTTTTTGAAAAAGCTTCGGAAGAATGCCGCCCGTTTGAAAACAGGCGCCCCCGGAAATCTTTATTTTTCAGACAGTTCCTCAGCATTCCGGGAAATTGATCGCCAGTCCGCCCAGTGACGTTTCCTTGTAACGATGGTTCATGTCGCGCCCGGTTTCCGCCATGGTGCGGATGACCTGATCCAGCGAAACGCGATGGTCGCCATCGCCCCGCATGGCCAGCGACGCGGCATTGATTGCTTTTATGGCACCAAATGCATTTCTTTCGATGCAGGGAATCTGCACCAGCCCGCCGACTGGATCGCAGGTCATGCCCAGATGATGTTCCATTGCGATCTCGGCCGCGTTTTCCACCTGCGACGGGGTGGCCCCCAGAACCGCCGCCAACCCGGCCGCCGCCATGGAGGAGGCTACGCCCACCTCCCCCTGGCATCCCACCTCGGCGCCGGAAATGGAGGCGTTGAGCTTGAACAGCCCGCCCAGTGCCGCCGCCGTCAGCAGGAATTCCCGCATGCCTTCGCGCGTGGCGCCGGGACAGTAATCGCGGTAATAGCGCAGGACGGCGGGCACCACGCCCGCCGCGCCATTGGTGGGGGCGGTCACCACGCGTCCGCCAGCGGCATTTTCCTCGTTCACGGCAATGGCGAACAGGCTGACCCAGTCCATGATTTCATGCGGCAGGCTGCTGTTCAGCTTCTCCCGCTCCCGCAGGCGTTCATACAGCGCGCCCGCGCGGCGCCTGACCTCCAGCTTTCCGGGCAGGACGCCCCGGCTGGCAATTCCGCGCTCGATACAGTGCATCATGATGTCGATGATCCGGTCCAGATGGGCCACGACGGCCTCTTTTGGACGCAGCGCGGTCTCGTTGCGCAGGACGATGTCGGCTATGTTCAGCCCGTCCCGGCGCGCCAGATCCAGAAGTTCCATCCCGGAGCGGAAATTGTAAGGTACTTCCGGCATGGTGTACGAAGTACTCTCGGCTGCGTCTTCCGAGACGATGAACCCCCCGCCGACAGAACAGAAACGCGCATTTTCCAGCAGCCGCCCGTCCCGGTCGAACGCCGCGAACTGCATGGTGTTCGTATGGACGGGTGGCCTTGTTTCCTTGTCGAGCACGATGTCATGCGCGGGCTGGAACCGGACCGTGGCGGGGCCGATGGCAATGACCCCCTTTTTCCATATCTCCGCAACCAGCGCGTCCGCCTTTTCCGGGTCGACCGTTTCGGGCCGTTCCCCGCACAGGCCAAGGATGACGGCCTTGTCCGTTGCATGGCCCGTCGCGGTCCATGCCAGCGAACCATAGAGCGTGACCTGAACGTGGGCCAGGCCATCGCGTCCGCTGATGGTCTCCATGAACCGTCGCGCGGCACGCATCGGGCCGACCGTATGGGAGGAAGAGGGACCGATGCCTATTTTGAAAATATCGAAAAGACTGATCATGACCGTTCCGGTGGCGATGTGAGGGCGAGGTGTGGGTTTACATGCGACAGGCCTGCATCACAGGGAATAGGCATGTGGCGATTCATGAGTCCAGTCTGGGAGAGTGCTGGAAACACTCTGTTGATAAATAAGGACAAAAGTTTTGGGGTATCGCCTTTCATCTGGAAAGGTGATGTCATTCAAAGCTTTTTGGAAAAAGCTTCACCAAAAACTTTTATGATTTCAAGGTATTGTCGGGTCTGGCTTTTCAGGCAGCCTCCCACACCTTGTCCCCTGGAAATCTTTCCTGGGGAAACGGGTCGGGATGCGTCGGGACCCGGTTGCCGGCTTTCGCGATATGGAAATTCGGGCAAGTATGACCGAAATGGCCCGTCCACCGACATGCAGTGTCGCGGGTCGGCGCGGGCGAGGGGGCATCATGACGCAACGGCGTGAGCGCGCATGGGGGTTATGGCGTTATCTTGTGCTGCGCGGGCGCTTTTTCATTCACGCCAGCGATGCCGTGGTGGCCCGCCACTGGCAATGGTTCCTGTTCGCGGGCCTGCTGACGCCGGGCCTGCCGGTCGTCTCGCTTTTCATGGTTCCGGCGGCCCTGTTCGCGCAGGACCTTTCCGCCGCGCATGCGTTCGGGTGGCATTTCGGCGTCACGCTCCTTTTCGAAGCGGGGGCGCTGGCATGGGTCCTGCCGCAAAGGCGGTTTCTTCGCGGGGGCGCCTTTCGTGATTACATCGGGACGCTGCCGATTTCGGCCATCGCCAGATGCACGGTTTCGTCCGTCCTGCTGTTCGTGGTTGATATCCTGCTGTTCATGCCGGCCGTGATCGGGACCGGCATGGCCGGGCATGCCACCATTTTCGATCTGGCATGCGATATTGAAAAAACGCTGGTATTTGTTGCGATCATTCTGATGATCCAGCTTGGAATTGTTGAACGCCTGCCCTTTCTCCTGCTGATGGGGCTGCCTGCGGATATTGTGTTCGCGGCGGCGGCCAGCATTGCCGACAGCACGGTGGCCATGCTGGTGCTGTCCGGCGCGGTGGCATGCGCGTTGCCATGTGCGGCGTTTGCCATGCGGACTGAACGGTTTTGCGTCGGCCGCGCGGGACAGGTGGGCCGGCTGGCCGGTCGCCTGCGCCCGGGGTTACGCCTGCCGGCTGTGTGGCGTGTTCAGTTCGGGATACTGGCGCGTAATCCCGTGATATCGGCGGGGTGCGCCGTCATGTCGGTCGCGGTTCCGGTCGGGGCGGGCGCGCTGATCGGGGCGTTTGATTATGACGGGCGCGCGCCTGTCGCCATCGTGATAGGCATGGCGATTGTAGCATTTGTCCTTGGTAACCTGTACCGTCTTCTTGCCGACGCGCATGCCATGGCGCGGCCGCTGTTCATGACGCTGCCGCTGTCGCGACATTTCTGGCCGATACGTGACTGCTGTCTGGTGGTGGGGCTGGGGATGGTGCCCCTGTTCATGTTCGGGGGGATCCTTCTTGCGCATCGGCTGGTATCCCTGTGGGCGCTCATGGGGCTGGCCGCGGGTTACGTGGCCTTGCTGGCCGTGTTGCGGGCCGTGGTGGGAACGGACACGCGATTTCGTTTCATGCTTGCCGCCGCATTCAGTATCGCATGGGCGGGGGCAGCAATCGCGGGGGTAAGCGGATGACGCGCAAAGGGGTGCGCTGCACGGCGATTGGCGTTTCCTATGGCGGCAGGGTCGTATTCGATGGCCTCGATCTGACGCTGGGATGCGGGCTGTACGCGCTTCTGGGGGCGAATGGCGTCGGGAAATCGACGCTCCTGCGCCTGCTGGCCGGTGCGCAGTCCCCCGATGCAGGGGAGATCTGGATCGCGGGGGAAAGCCTCATGCGCTTCCCGGTGCGGGCAAGGCGACATCTGTCCTATGTGCCTGATGAGGCGGCGGTCTATCCCTTCATGACCGGGCGTGACCTGCTGGATTTCTGCGCGTGGGCCAAAAACAGCGGGATTGACGGGGATGTGGAGGAGATGATCGGAAATTTCGGTCTGCAGCCGCATCTTGCGACCCGTTTTGACGCGATGTCGCTGGGCACGCGCAAGAAGATGATGATTTGCGCGGCCCTGATCGGCGCGCCCGATGTCCTTCTGATGGATGAGCCCAGCAACGGGCTTGATGCGCCGTCGCTGGAATGTCTGGTCATGTTGCTGCGGCGGCAGTCACGGAACGCGGTTGCCCTGATCGCAAGCCATGACCATGATTTCCTTCAGAGATTTGATGCGGAGCCGCTCCTGATGAATGACCTTGTGCAATCGGGGCCGGCCTCATGACATGGGCCGTGGCGCGCGTCCCGTTCATGCCCGTGTTCAACCGCGTGGGATTACTTTTTACAGTAAAGAAGGGTCACGGAAACCAGCACAACGGTAATCAGCAGGGACAGGCATGCGGAAATCATGAATGTCACCCGGTGGGGAATATTGAAAATCCCCGGCAGCACGTATGAAAACACAACGACAGCGCTATATGCATAGGCAGAATACAGGCCAACGACTGCCGGGATGGTTTTCGGGATGGAGCCTTTCATTGGCGTAATCTCTTTACGGGATATGTTCGTTACTAAATAGTAACGTAATGCAGGGGAAAAGACAACAGGAAAGGGCAGGCTAGCGGCATGGACCGGTTCTCGCGTGAGGTTGCCTGAAGTAAATCCCTGATAAATGTAATGAAAGTTTTTGGGTGCCGCCTTTTTTCAAAAAGGTGGCGTTCTTCTAAAGCTTTTTGCAAAAAGCGTCACCAAAAACTTGTCAGTGATGCGTGGAGCGTCCGGGTGCCGGTTCTGAAACGGCCCCCAGCGGGGATGGGGCGCTGCGTAATTCTGTATCGCGCGGACCGTTGCGGATGTAACATGACCCCGGAATGAAGGGGATAATGGACATCCGCATGCGTGAGACAGAGGAAAGACCATGACGCACTACCTTCCCGGTGGTCAGGGACGCCTGATGCGGGGGCGTCTCGGATTGTCCGATATCGTGGCGCAGGCGGTCTCCGGCGTGGGGCCGGTCTATTCCTCGCTGGTGTTCGTGCCCCTGATCGCCGGGGGGGATGGCGGCGTGGGGGCTGGGGCGGGGGTTTCGGTCTGTATCGCGCTGGCGGCCGTGGTCATGGTGGCCATTGCATGGGTTTTCGCGACATTCGCGCGGCAGGTGGACACGCCGGGTTCGCTGTATGATTACCTGAACCTGTCGCTTGGCCCGCGCTGGGGGCGGGCGTTCGGGCTGCTGTTCTACAGCTGCGCCATCGCCGCCTTCCTCAATGGCGTGCTTACCCTTGGGGGGCTGGGGTCCGATCTTGCGCGGGCGTGCGCGGGCGTGGATGTGCCGTGGTGGGCGTGCGCGCTTGTGTCGCTGGGGATGATCGCATGGGCGGTGTCGCGCGGCATCAGCCTGTCCACCCGGCTGCAGCTGGGGATCAGCATCGCCTCCATGCTGGCGATTGTCATGTTTGCCCTGTGGGTTGTCGTGCATGCGCCGGTGGGATCGGGAATGGCCGCGCATGCGACGATGCGTTCCCTGCGTCATGGCGGCGTGGCGGGCGTGATGATGGGGATGGTGTTTGCCCTGTTCATGTATGGCGGTTTCGAGGGGGCGGCCAACCTGGCGGAGGAAAGCGCCGATCCACGGCGTGCCATCCCTCGCGCGATGATGCTGACGATCGGGATCAATGCCGGGTTTTACGTCATTGTTTCCTATGCCTCCCTGGCGGGAAACATGTTCGATCCGGCACGGCTGGAGGAACAGGCGATGCCGCTGCTGTCGCTGTCCGCGTCGCGGCAGTGGGGGGCGCCCGCGCTGCATGCCGCGCTGCTGGCGCTGACGCTGGCCGACGTGCTGGCGATGATCATGGCGGGCAGCATCGCCATCGCGCGCGGGCTGCTGTCCCTTGCGCGCAATGGGGTCCTGCCGCCCGCCCTTGCCCGCACCAGCGCGGTGCGGCGGGTGCCTGTCACGGCGAACTGCATGCTGCTTGGCGGCTGTGCCGTGGTGGTGTGCCTGATCCATGTCCTTCATGCGGGCCACGGGGCGGATGGGCCGGAATACATGGCGGTGTTCGTCTGGCTGGGCACCTATGCGGGGTTGTGCCTCATGATCGCATGGGGGGCGACCTGTCTGGGGGCGCTGCGGTATTTCAGCCGGCCGGGACATGCGCGCGCGCCCTGCCTGCGCCCGGCCGCACTGGTGGGATTTGTGGCCTGCGCGGGGGTGGGGGGTGTCACGCTCATGCAGTGTGGGGGAAGCACCCTGTGGGTGCCGGTACTGATCGGTCTCGTGCTGTGTGTCGCGGCGCTGGGGACGCGTCGGCAGGCTGGCGCGGCATGATGCAGGGTCAGTGCATCGGGAAGCGGGAAATGGAAAAGGCTGCCGGGCGCAGGTCTTTTCCGGGATCGGGGGAAGCCGTTCTTTATGTTTCGGTTTCGTTCCTATTTTCTTGACGGTGCCGGATGAAGCGCATAACAGCAGTAAAAACCGGACCAGTTTCCGACAAACATGTTCGCAGAGAGGAAGCCCGCCTGATGACGAACGGTCCGCGCATGGTGCTGCATGGCTGTCTTTCCGGTTTCCGCATCCGCCTTGCCTTTTCGACATCCGTGGCGGTCACGCTGGCAACATGTGCGATGCCCTTCGTGTCATGCGCGGCCCCGGCCAGGGGCAAAGGAACAGGCACCTCCATTCCCGCGCGCGCCAGCACCCCGGATGCGGCCGCCCCCCGGCGGCCGGCCAGTTCCCCGGCCCCCCGGCCCGAGGCGATCACCGTGGTGGGCAACGGGCGCGGTTCGTTGCGGCAGATGCAGTCGGCGTCGCGTACCATGCTGGACAATTCGGCCCCCGGGACCAGCGCGCTGAAGGTACTGGGACAACTGCCGGGGGTGGTCTTTACCTCCGCAGATCCATTCGGGGCCTATGAATGGTCGGCGCGGATCTATTCGCGCGGGTTCAGCGAAAACCAGCTTGGCTTCACGCTCGATGGCATCCCGCTGGGGGAACAGGGATACAATATCTATAACGGGCTGAGCACGACACGCGCCGTCATTACGGAAAACCTGCATGACACCAGCATCTCGCAGGGGGCGGCGGCCGTGGATGTCGCCTCCACCAGCGCGCTTGGCGGCGCGGTCAGCCTTCATACGCTGATGCCCTCCGACATGGCGGGGGGACTGGTGGAGCAGACATTCGGCAGCAATTCGGGATTCCGTACCTTCGCGCGTGTCGATAGCGGCCGCCTCAACGGCAGCGGGACGAAATTTTCCGCCTCGTTCACCGATTCCACGATCGACAAGTGGAAAGGATACGGCACCAACGCGACGCAGCAGGTCAATTTCAAGTTCTATCAGCCGCTGGGCGAACGGAGCTCCCTGACCGGGTATTTCGACTGGAGCAGTCATCAGGAAGTGGACAATCAGGACCTGTCGCTCAATTACATCCATACGCTCGGCACGCGGGTGGACAATTATTACCCCAACTATGCCGCCGCCTATGACGCGGCGCTGGGCATATACACGCATGGCGAAAACCTGACGGACGATCCGAAGGATGTCAGCTATTATGAATCCTCCGGCCTCAGGAAAGACTATTTCGCATATCTGACGTTCAAGTCGGACATTACGGACAATCTGGATGTCAATGCCTCGTTCTATTACAGCAACAGCGCGGGGCTGAGTACCTTTACCTCGCCCTATGGTTCGTCACCGAACGGGGCGCCGCTGCAGCTTCAGGGCTATACGCTTGATGTCTCGCGCATCGGGTTTCTTGCCGCCGCGGGATACCGTATCGCGCACAATCACCTGCGGGCGGGCGTCTGGTATGAAAACAACCAGTTCAATAACGGACTTTATCTGTATCAGGACCCGATCCTGGGGCAGGGAACCCCGCCCAGCCCGACGACATGGCTGAACCCGAAGAACGCGTTCGACCATGCCTATGGATATGTGTTCAACACGAATACGTTCCAGACATTTTTCGAAGATACCTATCAGATCACGCGCAATTTCCGGATCAATGCCGGGTTCAAGTCGATGCTGGTCACGACGCATGACGGCATTACCGCCAACGATCCGTCCTATACCGGGTACGGCAGCCTGCCATCGGGCACGATGACGGCGTTTGATCCTTTCCTGCCGCAGGTCAGCGCCAATTACCGTTTCACCCATGATGACGAGGTCTTTTTCGACATGGCCGAAACCATGCGGGCCTTCAGCCAGTTTGGCCTGTCGGGCGGCGCGTCGGCATCGGCATGGTCGGTGGGCGACCCCACGCAGTTCCATCAGGCCATGCGCCTGAAACCGGAAAAGGCATGGGTGTTCGAGATGGGATACCGCCATGACGACAGGTGGCTGTCGGCGCTTGTGACGGCCTATCGGGTGAATTTCGAAAACCGCCAGCAGGTCGTAAGCTCAGGCCCCATCATCCAGCTGGTGGGCGTCCTGAACAATGTGGGCGGCGTGACAACCGATGGCGCGGAAGGGAGCCTGACGCTTCATCCTTTCCCCGACAGCAGGATTTTCAAGGGACTGTCATGGTACAACAGCATCAGCTTCAACCGCTCCACCTTTGACAACAATTTCACGGACTCGACCGGGGTCCATCATATCGCGGGCAAGCTGATCCCGAACTATCCCGAACTGACCTACAAGACATCGCTGATGTACCGTTATGGTCCGGCCAGCGTGAATGTCGATGCGCAGTATATGAGCCGACGTTACATCAGTTACATGAATGATGCGTGGGCGCCCCATAACTGGGTCATGAACCTGGGCGCGCGGTACCAGTTCCCGGGATATGGAATATTGCAGCATATCAGTCTGGAACTTAATGTATATAACCTTCTGAACGCGGATTATATCGGAACGGTGGGGGAACAGGGCAACCCGATCAGCGGCGATTACCAGACGATGCTGATTGGTGCCCCCCGGCAGTATTTCGGGACCGTCCGCGCGGAATTCTGATGGGCGTTGCAAAAGTTTCCTGCGAAACGTTGCGCATGTCACAAGGAACGCCATCTTTTCCAGCAGGCTGCCTGAAAACAGCCTGCTGATAAAAGTAACAAAAGTTTCCGGGTATCGGCTTTTTTAAAAAGGCGATGTCTTTCAAAGCTTTTTGCAAAAAGCTTCACCAAAAACTTTTATTATTTTTATCAATGGGTTATCTTTGGGGGCTTATTCAGGAAACATCCAGGGCAGGATCACGGGACATGCAGGGTTGCGCCGATACGCGAAAGGTTTTCACGAAATCGCGTGAATATCGCACAAATGCGCTGCGTCACCTGTCAAATGGCGTGTCCTCCACCCCGCGCGCGTCGCAACGGCCCGTGCCGGTCGTCATCGACAGCGCGGCGGGGGTGACGCTGACGGATGTCGATGGCAACCGTTATCTGGATTATGCGCTGGGATATGGCCCGCTGATACTGGGACATTCGCCCGAACCGGTCATGCATGCGCTGCGCGACGCGTTGGATCGGGGATTGCGCACCGCATCCGTCAACAGCGACGAAGCCGCGCTGGCGGACCTGATTGCCGCGAACGTGCCCTGCGCGGACAGGGTCGCCTTCGTCAATACCGGCACGGAGGCGGTGCAGCTTGCCATCCGCATCGCGCGCGCCACCACCGGCAGGTGCCGGGTCGCCAAATTCCGCTGCAACTATCACGGCTGGGTGGATGACCTGCATGTCGGCTGTTCCTCCGGACAGGACGGGCCCGCAACGCTGGGGCAGGACCCGCGTGCCTCCGAAATGGTGACGCTGCTGGACTGGGGGGAAAGTGATGCGGCCCGGCAGGTGCTGGACGACAGTTTCGCGGCCGTGATCGTCGAACCCGCCGCGATCAACGCGGGGTGCTTTGCGCCGCCGGCGGGGTTCCTTGAAACATTGCGCGATGTCACGCGGCGGCATGGGACTGTTCTGGTGTTTGATGAAGTCATCACCGGATTTCGCATGTCGCTGGGCGGGGCGCAGGCCCGTTACAACGTGGTGCCGGACATGTGCGTGCTGGGCAAGGCGCTGGGCGCGGGGCTGCCGATCGGGGCGGTCGCGGGGACCGATGACGTGATGGATGTGGTGTCGTCGGGCCGGATGCTGCACCGGGGCACGTTTAACGGCAACCCGCTGTCGATGGCGGCGGGCGTTGCCTGTGTTTCCCATCTTCAGGAACATGCGGACCGGATATATCCCCGCATGGAATCTTTCGCGCAACGGATCTGCGCCCATATCCAGCACGAGGCCGCCCGCAACGCGGTGGCCGTTCATGCCCGGGGCGTGGGTTCGGCACTGCAGGTCTTTGCCGGGGTGCGTCAGGTTGACGGGATTGGCGACCTGGCCGGGATCGACCGCGACGCCACGCTGCTGCTGACCGAAGAACTGCTGCGTGAGGGGATTTTCACCCTTCCGCGCGGGCTGATGTATCTTTCCGCGATCCACACGGATGAAGACGTCGCCACGACCCTTGCGGCCGTGACCCGGGCGGTCCGTTCCTATGCCGACAGGCTGGGTGGCGCATAGGCCATATCGGCAGGAAAGGGGCGAAGCCCGGCCGCTGATCTGCGGACAGGACATTTCGCATATGTTGATGACGGCGGTTGTCGCGCCCGATACGGGTCGTCATGCAGTTCCCTGTCCGGGTTACATGGACGCGTGAAGGATATATGCAATTCTGCCTAACAGTCTTGCAGTCTCCTGCTTTGTCTTTTCTTGCGATAGCCTCGATAAGAGGCGGGTGAGAGTGGAAGGGGATGCCGCGTGAGCCAGACATGGGGTGATTTTCAGGCCGTCGTGCAGCTGTCGGCGGGGTTGAATGTGGCGATTCTCAGCTTTGTCGATATCAGCCTGCCCGCCATCAAGGAGCGTCGGCGCGTTTTCGCCAAGGCCCAGCAGGAACTGGCCATGCACCGTTCCGCCCCGGGCAAGGTCACCAGCGCGGCACAGCTGGAACATGACTGCCAGGTCGATGAAATGAATGGCAAGCTGTACCTGCTGTGGCAGGAATCCTCGTCCTTCAGCAATGAGGAGGATTCCCTGATCCACTATACCGGCATCCTCGGCTTTCTGGGCGCGGTGCTCAGCCTGGTGCTGCTGTGGTATTCGGCGGAATATTATGACGCTGTCATCAGCGTGACGGGCAAGGCGGTGATCTCCCTGTCCTTCTGCTCGCTGATCGGGGCGTTCATCATCAATTTCATGACGGCCTCGCAGGCCAGTATCTTTACAAAAAAATGTAACCAGATCCGCGAGGAAATGCACCAGAAGTTTGACAATACCCAGCTGGTGCCGCCCACTGGCACGACTGGCACGACTGGCACGACTGGCACGACTGGCACGACTGGCACGACTGGTCACAAGGTGACGTCATGACGTGCATGTCCCTGTCCGGCCCGGCCTGTATTTCATCGGGCATATGTTTGGTTTTTTTTAAAGCTTGATTTTGCAATCCCTGCATCTGTCGCGGCCGCGTCACATTGGCCTGTCGCATGCATTGCGCGGGGTTGGCGGGCGTTGCGTCCGCGAAATGGGGCGGCATTTCCATATGCCGCCTGCCTGTCGCGGCCTTTGGACAGGACGGGGGCGGAAACAGGTCCGGCGCGGCCGGGCGCTGATTCCGTAACGATCCATGGTCGCGCGGCATTACCGTCTTGCCGGGCGCGGCGCGAAGGGATTACGTGGGCTGCGTTCCCCTGGGGGGTTACTGCCCCGCATTCGTGAAGAAAATTTCGTGATTTTCGCAAAACCGTCCTTTTCGCGCGTCGCTGGCCCTGATTCCGCCGGAATCGCAACGACATGGTGAAGGACGCGATCATGCCACGGCCCGTGGCGTATTGCTTTCGGGCGCGATGTCTTCATAACAGGCAGGGAAGCAGGAGAAAGCCGTTGAAGCAATTACTGACATGCCAGTGTATTGTTCCGTAAAGAAAATGAAGGGAAAAAGCGGCCATGGCCATGACGTTTGAGACGCATACGATCTATCAGATACCCGAAGACCAGCGTTACGGCCGTGTAAGTGACCTTTTCACCGTCTGGTTCAGCACCAACATGACGCTGCTTACGGTCGTGACGGGGGCGCTGGGGCCGACGGTCTTCGGGCTTTCATTCGGGTGGTCGATGCTGGCGGCGGTCGCGGGCAACATGGCCGGGGCGGTGTTCATGGCCCTGCACGCGGCGCAGGGTCCGATGCTGGGCGTACCCCAGATGGTGCAGAGCAGGGGGCAGTTCGGTTCCTACGGCGCGGTGCCCATCGTCCTGCTGGTGATCGTGATGTATGTTGGTTTTGCCGCGTCCAACTATGTCGTGGGGGGACAGGCCTTGGTGCAGGCGCTTCCGGGGCTGAACGGCACGGTCAGCGTGCTGACCATCGCGATCGTCAGCCTTGTGCCCTGCTGCATGGGGTACAAGGCGATCCATGTGATTTCCAAGATCGTAAGCTGGCTTGCCGGGGCGGTGGTACTGGGGTGCATCGGGCTGGGCCTGTGGCGGTTTTCGGGCGCCACGCTGATGGATACGCACGGGTCCGTGGCCGGAATCATGAGCGCCTTTTCCGTCTCCGCCCTGTGGCAGGTGGCGTATGCGCCCTATGTTTCGGATTCCTCGCGCTATCTTCCCAACAGCGCCGTTTCGGTCCGCAATACCTTCATCGCTACATATACCGGCACGGTGCTGGGCACCATCCTGCCGATGATGCTGGGGATCGTGCTGGCGTGCCAGTGGGCGAACCTGACAACGGTGGAGGCGCTGGCGCAGCTCTGCGGCGGGGCCGCGCCCTTCGTTCTGGTGGTGCTGTCGCTGGCCATTACGCTGGGCAATGCGATGGGGGTGTATTGCGGGGCGCTGTCCACCATCACGGTGGTGCAGACGTTCCTGCCCGACTGGCGTCCCGAAATGATGAGCCGCGTGGTGGTCACGCTGTGCCTCGTGGCGCTGGCGCTTACCATGGCCTTTGGCATGAGCAGCGATTTCATGAAATCCTATGCCGCGTTCCTCGACATCCTCATGGCGGTCATCGTGCCGTGGACGGCCATCAACCTGACGGACTACTACCTCCTGCGGCATGGCGATTATGATGTCGCGTCGTTCTTTCGCGCCGACGGGGGGCGTTACGGCTATTTCAACGTGGCGGCCGTCCTGTCCTATCTCGTCGGGGTGGTGGTGGAACTGCCGTTCCTCAGGAACGACCTCTATACCGGCTTTCTCGTCCCGGCGCTGCACGGGGTCGACATTTCGTGGCTCGTCAGCCTTGTCGTGACCACCGTGCTGTATGTGGTGCTGTCGCGCGGCGACAGGGCGCGGACGGCGAAAGAAGAGGAACAGGCTGCCTGACGCGGCACGCGGCAATGGACATGCGTGCGGGGTGTTCGCGCGGGCGCGAATTCCCTGATAAAAGGCAGGACATGTAAAAGGCGGGGCATGGATCAGGCCCGTGCCGCGTGGCTGCTTCCGACCCCGTCGGGCGGCGTGCGGCCTGCCCGCCGCGCGGATATCGCAGGAACAGGATACAAAATGGCGGAGACGATCGCACATCAGGCCAAGGCCCACCCGGCCTTCTGCCGCCCCGAAGTCAGGACGCTGCCGCGTTATAACGCCGGCCTATCCGAAGAGGCCGTAAGGCGGCAGTTCGGCGTGGAAGAGATCAGCAAGCTGGGCAGCAATGAAAACCCGTATGGCCCCTCGCCACGGGTACTGCGGGAATGGCCCCTGCTGGCCGGTCGTCTTTTCCTTTATCCCGACGCCAGCGCAACGCGCCTGCGTGAGGGGATCGCGCGGTTCAACGGCATCGCGATGGACCGGGTGGTCATTGGCAACGGGTCGGAACAGATCATCCGCATGATTGCCGAAGCCTGCCTGTCGCCGGGTGAACGCGTGGTGACGGTCCGCCCGGCCTTTGGTCTGCATGAAATCCATCCGCTGCTGATGGGGGGCGTGGTCGATGCCGTGCCTGTCACGGCGGGGGGACAGTTCGATATCGACGGCCTGTGCCGCGCCCTGTCGCGTCCCACGAAGATCCTGATCTTCTCCAACCCGTCAAACCCGGTCGGGTGCATGATGAAGGAAGACGCCCTGCGCGCGGTCATCGACGCCTGCCCGCCGGATACGCTGGTGGTGGTGGACGAGGCGTATCGGGAATATGCCGAAACCGATGCTGATTATCCCGACGCCTGCGCCATCCTGCGCGAACAGGAACGGCCCTGGATCTGCCTGCGGACCTTTTCAAAGGCCTATGGCCTGGCGGCGCTGCGGATCGGCTATGCCCTGACCTCCTCGGCGGAGGTGGCATCCGTGCTGGAGACGGTGCGCGACACGTTCAACACCACCATGCCCGCGCAGGAAATGGCCGCCGTCGCGCTGGGGGATCAGTCACACATGCGCGACAGCGTCGCCCGCACCGTGGCGCAGCGCGACCGTGTCGCCGCCGCGTTGCGGGCGATGGGCCTGTTCGTCGCGCCCACCCACACCAATTTCGTCTTTTTCCGCACGGCGCGGGATGCGATGTCCGTGGCGCACGACCTGCTGCAACATGGCGTGATCGTCAAGCCGTGGAAGGAAAAGGGCTTTGAAAACTGGATCAGGGTCAGCATCGGCCTGCCACATGACAATGACCGGTTCCTGACGCATCTGGCGGCGGTGCTGGGCTGAGGGCGCGGCACGCGCGGACGGTTGCGAAACCGGGCCGGCGCATCCTAGTATCGGCGATCCGGCGGGTGGCCCGGCGCCACCGCCCGCGATGTTCCGCCCCGAGACGCGGTTTTACGGAGTTCCTGATGCGCACGACAGTCATTCCGAGGCGTCCCGCCGCGTTGGGGGGTGACACCGTGACGGCGGCGCGCGTGCGCATCAACGCATGTCGTGTGCCGTCGTGACGTCATATTGCATGAATGAAAATCCGGTGACCCGGTGGCAGGACGGCAACCTGCCGACGCGCCTGTGCTTTGTCGCCGCGCCCAATGACAGCGCGCAGGCATGGCTGGAACGCCTGACCAGGCGTTATGGCCAGACCCCCGCGGCGCAGGCGGATGCCATGATCTGCCTGGGCGGGGACGGTTTCATGCTGGAGGTGCTGCATACGACGCTGGACCGCGACATCCCGGTCTATGGCGTCAACTGTGGCACGGTCGGTTTCCTGATGAACCCGACGGTGCCCGATGACCTGCCCGCGCATCTGGCCAGCACGCAGGAAGCGATCCTCCATCCCCTGCGCATGCGCGCCACCAGCGTGGATGGCGAGGTGACGGAGGCACTGGCCCTGAACGACGTGTTCCTGTTCCGCCAGACGCGGCAGGCGGCCAAGATCCGCATCGATGTTGACGGGCGGCAGCGTCTGGCGGAACTGATCTGCGACGGGGTGCTGATCGCCACGCCCGCGGGCTCGACCGCCTATAACCTGTCGGCGCACGGGCCGATCGTGCCGCTGTCGGCGAACCTGCTGCCGCTTACGCCCATCAGCGCCTTTCGTCCCCGGCGCTGGCGCGGGGCGCTGCTGCCCTCCACCGCGCAGGTCAGGTTCACCATACTGGAAACCGACAAGCGTCCTGTCGCGGCCGTGGCGGATTTCACCGAGGTCCGCGATGTCATCTCGGTGGAAATCCGCGAGGACCGCACACGTTATACGACATTGCTGTTTGACCCGGGGCAGAGCCTGTCCGAACGCATCATCGCCGAGCAGTTCACGGTCTAGAGCAGATCCAGTTTGAATGGACACATTCGAACTGGTGAATATGATCTAGAAACAATGAGTTGGAACAATTCTACTGAGCCAGGGTTCTGTGGAATTGCTCCAGGCGCGGGCCGGGCGAACCGGTAGTTTGCGCATTCTGGAAAAGCCCGTAATCAGGAAGAAGTTTTTGGTGAAGCTTTTTGCAAAAAGCTTCGAAAGACGTCACCTTTCTGAAAAAAGGCGACACCCGAAAACTTCTGTTATTTTCAGACAGTCTCTGAACCCGGCCGCGTGGTCCATCAGGACGGACGGGCCGCCCTGTCGATGGCAAGGCGCAGGGGGCGTCCGGCGTCGCGGATGCGGACCGGCGTAGTGCCCGAAATATCGCCATCCGTCTGGACCGGGATGGCGGTTGCGGCCTGGATGTCGATGTCGCGTCCGCAGACGATCCGGACATCGGGCATCTGTTCCACCCGGCCGCGCAGCAGCGCCCATCCCATGCGCAGGGTGGGGATGATCCCGCCCTTTTCCTGCATGATCGCGCAAAAGCCCGCCTGATGGTGCATGGCCTGCGGACAGATGACATACGCCCCGCCATACAGCCGCCCCTTGGACACCACGACGGCGCGGGCCTGGTACGCAGTCCCGTCGATGCGGACATCGATGACGGGAAAGCGGTAGGTCATTGCCGCACCCAGCATGGTCAGGACGTAGCCCGCCCGCCCGATCAGCCGTTTCAGCCGTAACGGCAGGCGGTGCACCACGCAGGCGTCGAACCCGATTCCCGCCATCTGCACGAACAGGCGCGGCGGGGTGGGGCGGCCGTCGCACGTGCTTTCGATCACGCCGGGCCAGATGGTGGCGCAGGCCCCCGAAAGGATCAGTCGCGCCGCCGCCGCCGGGGCAAAGGGAATGCCGAGTTCCAGCGCAAGGACATTCGCGCTGCCGGCGGGAAAGATGCCCATGCGCTGCGATGTGCCCGCCACGGCCTGCGCGATTTCGGCAATCGTGCCATCGCCCCCCGCCGCGATGATGCAGTCGGTCGCGCCCTCGCGCACGATCTGGCGTGCCAGTTCCCCGCCGTGCCCGGCGTGGCGCGTCACCAGCACGCGCACCTGCGCGCCGCCGGCCTGCAGGGTTTCGATGAACAGGCGCAGCGGCCCGCGCCGCCTGCGTCCCGCCGTGGGGTTGAGGATGATGCAGGTTCGCATTTGCCCGATGCCGCGCGCCGGCCTATGCCCCGCCCGCGTCGCCGGGCGTCCTGTCGTCATGGCCCGCCGCCCTGGTGACGAGGGAGGAGGTCGAGCGTCCCGCCACGATGTCCACCAGCGCCACGCGCCCCCCGTATCCCTTGACGAATGCCCCGCCGACTACCTGATCCTCGGTATAGTCGCTGCCCTTGACGATGACATCGGGACGCAGCCGGCGGATGGCTTCCATCGGGGTATCCTCGTCAAACAGGATCACCAGATCGACATCGCGCAATGCCCCGATGACCGTGGCGCGTGCGATTTCGTCCTGGATCGGGCGGCTGTCACCCTTGAGCCGCCGGACGGAACGGTCGGTGTTCAGCGCGACGATCAGTTTGTTCCCCTCCCGCGCGGCCGCGCGGATCAGGGCGACATGGCCGGGATGGACAAGGTCGAAACAGCCATTGGTGAAAACGACCGTCGCCCCGTGATGCTTCCAGTTTTCCACGATGCCGGCGGCCTGTTCCAGCGATACCAGCGCGCCGGCGTCGTGCATTTCCTCGCTCAGCTGGCGGCTGAGTTCCGCGCGCGAGACGGTGGCCGTTCCCAGCTTGCTGACCGAAATCGCGGCGGCGGCGGTGGCGATGACGATGGCGGTTTCCATCGACTGTCCCGCCGACAGGACGCTGGCGACGGTGGCAAGGACGGTGTCCCCCGCCCCCGATACGTCAAAGACCTCCGCCTTGCGGGTGGCGGCATGGGTCATCGTCCCGTCGCGCCGCCACAGGGTCATGCCCTCCTCGGAACGGGTCAGCAGCACGTCGCCGCCAAACTGTGCGGAGGCCACCTGCGCCGCGCGGCGGATTTCGGCATCGGTATCGACCGCAAGGCCGGTCGCGCGCGTCATTTCGATCAGGTTGGGCGTCACCAGCGTCGCCCCGCGATAGGCGTCAAAGGTCGGGCGCTTGGGGTCGATGATGACGGGAACGCCCCTGGCCCGGCCCGCCGCGATGACGGCCGCCAGCACCTCGTCCGACAGCACCCCCTTGGCATAATCGGAACAGACCAGCACGTCGCAGGTCGCGATTGCCGCCACCGCCGCGTCGATCAGCCGCCGCGTCGTCGCGGCGGACAGGGGCAGCACACGCTCCTCATCAATGCGCACGATCTGCTGGCGGCCGCTCAGGACCCGGGTCTTGGTGATGGTGGTCCAGTCGGGATCGGTGATGACGCCGTCGGTGTCGATGTCCGGCCACAGCGCCAGCGCCCCCAGCAGGGAGGTCGCCGCCCCGTCCTCCCCCACCAGGCCGATCAGGCGCACCCGCGCGCCCAGCGCGCTGGCGTTGGCGGCCACGTTGGCCGCCCCGCCCGCGACGCACGACAGCTGCGAATGCAGCAGCACCGGGACCGGGGCCTCGGGCGATATCCTGTTGACCATCCCGGAAACATACCGGTCCAGCATGAGGTCGCCGATTACGGCCACGGTGCCGAAATGTAGGTTGTCAAGCATTGGTAAGGACATGGACCCGGCCGGTTGAAGGACGCAACGGTAATATGGAACGCCGCGCCGTGTCGATATCCGCCCCCGGCCCGTCCCTCCGGCCCGTCCCCCGGTCACGGCCTGTCAGGTCATGCCCTGTCAAAATGCGAAGGCAGGCGATAGGATAAAGCAGCTTTTCATATGGGACCGTCATGGCGCATTCTTCTTCCTCCCGCTTCGTGATTCTGGCGGCGCTTGGGGGTAATCTCCTTGTCGCGGCGACCAAGTGCGTCGCGGCCTTCATCTCCGGCAGTTCCTCCATGCTGAGCGAGGCGATCCATTCCCTGATCGATACGGGCAATCAGGGGCTGCTGCTGGTGGGAATGCGGCGCGCGGCGCGCCCGGCCACGCTGGCCCATCCCTTCGGCTATGGGCTGGAGCTGTATTTCTGGACGTTTGTCGTCGCGCTGCTGATTTTCGGGCTGGGGGCGGGCATCTCGTTTTTCGAGGGGGTGACCCACATCCTCCATCCGCAGCCGGTGGAGCATGTCCTTGTCAATTACATCGTACTGGGGCTGAGCATCCTGTTCGAGGGATCGGTCTGGGTGCTGGCGCTGCGTGCGTTCCGCCGGCATGGCAAGGGCCGTCACGGCTGGGTGGAGGCGGTGCAGCGCAGCAAGGACCCGACCGTCTTTACCGTCCTGTTCGAGGATACGGCGGCGCTGGCGGGCCTGATGGTCGCCCTGCTGGGCAATATCCTGTCGGAAACGCTGGACATGCCTGTCATTGACGGCGTGTCCTCCATCATCATCGCGATGATCCTTGCGGTGACGGCGACCTTCCTTGCCCGGGAATCGCAGTCGCTGCTGACGGGCGAGGGCGTGGCGCCGGAAGTGCTGGCCGCCCTGCGCCGCATGGCGCTGTCGGCACGGGGCGTGGATCGCCTGAACGAAATCCGCTCCATGCATTTCGGGCCGCGCGACGTACTGGTGGTCATCAGCATCGATTTCCACAACAACCTTTCCGCAGGCGATGTGGAGGCGACGGTCTCCGACCTGGAACGCCAGATCAAGCAGACCTATCCCGAAGTCACCCGCGTCTTCATCGAGGCACAGGACAATCGCAGCCAGCCCCCCGCCGTCGCGCCTGCGTCCTGACGCAACCTGATGATGGAAAGTAATGAAAGTTTTTGGGTGTCGCCTTTTTTCAAAAAGGCGACGTCTTCCTGAAGCTTTTTGGAAAAAGCTTCACCAAAAACCTTTAAAATTTCAGGATGTTAAGGGTCTTTTTTTCAGGTAATCGCGGTGCGTGGGGTCAGGCGACGAAGTCACGCGCCGCGTACCCTTGGGCGAACAGCAGCGTGCGCAGCGTGGTATGGTTGACCTGACAGGCGATGGCCCTGCGCACGGCGGGCTTGGCATGGAAGGCAACGCCCAGCCCGGCCTCGCGCAGCATGGCGAGGTCGTTCGCGCCATCGCCCACCGCCATGGCCTGCGCCGTCCCGATCCCCTGCCGCGCCGCCAGCCGCCGCAGGTGCGCAAGCTTGGCGTCCGGGCCAAGGATGGGCTGTCCCACGTCGCCCGTCAGGTGTCCGTTCTCGATCAGCAGGGAATTGGCATGCTGTTCATCGAATCCGCACAGTTTCGCCACGCGGGAGGTAAAGAACGTGAATCCGCCGGAAACCAGCGCCGTGCACGCACCATGATGTTTCATGGTGCGGACCAGTTCCAGCGCGCCGGGATTGATCCGCACGTCCTTCCACGCCGCCTCCAGCAGGGTGGCGGGCATGCCGCGCAGCAGGCCGACGCGTTCGCGCAGCGCGGCCTCGAAATCCATTTCGCCATTCATGGACCGGCGCGTGATTTCGGCGATGCGTTCGCCGATGCCCGCATGCCGGGCCAGATCGTCAAGGGTTTCGCAATCGACGATGGTGCTGTCCATGTCCGCGACCAGCAGCTTCCTGCGCCGCCCCTGCGCCGCGACGACCATGAGGTCGAGGTCGCGGCCGGAAAATTCCTCGCGCAGGGGGGCGATATGCGGCATGTCGCCTGTGCCGGGGGCGGGACAGGGAATTTCGGCGGCCTCGCCTTCCGACAGGATGGTCGCCGGGCCGCCGCCGGTCATGTCGCGCGCCGCCGCGATGTCGGCGGGGGCAAGTGACGTGGCCGCGCGGTTGGCGACGAGGACAAGGACATGGGACAGGGAGGAGGATTCAGGCATGGTGTCCGGGCATGTGGCAGGGATGACGCGATGACGCAAGGCACCGGGACGCAACAGGGCGTCGGCGCACCCATGCGTCCCGCCGTGATCGTGGCAGGCCCCACCTGTTCGGGCAAGTCCGCGCTGGCGCTGCTGCTGGCGCAGACGATTGGCGGCACGGTCATCAATGCCGATTCGATGCAGGTCTATCGCGAACTGCGCATCCTCACGGCCCGTCCCGGCGCGGCGGAGGAAGCCCTGCTGCCGCACCGGCTGTATGGCGTCGTGCCAGCGGCGCGGGCCGGGTCGGTCGCATGGTGGCGCAAGGCGGCCCTGTCCGCCGCGCACGAAGCGTGGGAGGCCGGGCGCATCCCGGTTTTCTGCGGGGGGACGGGGATGTATTTCCGCGCCCTGACCGAAGGTCTGGCCGATATTCCCGACCCGCCCCCCGAAATCCGGGCACAGGCCCGTGCCGCAGTGCTGGCCGAAGGGGGACCGGCAATCCATGCCCGCCTGATGCAGGTGGATCCCGAAACCGCCTCCGCCCTGCGTCCGGGCGATACGCAGCGCATCGCCCGCGCGTGGGAGGTGTGGCGCGCGACGGGGCGGGGCCTGTCACGGTGGCGCGCGGAATCGGTGCTGCCGCCACTGGCCGCGCGGTTTGTCGCGGTGCGTCTGTCGCCCCCGCGCGACGTGCTGCGGCGTGCAATCGCGGCGCGTTTCGACGCCATGATGGAAAATGGCGCGGTGGAGGAAGTACGTGCCCTGCTGTCGCATAACCTTTCCCCCGCATTGCCCGCGATGCGCGCCCATGGGGTGCCGGAACTCGCGGCGATGCTGCGTGGCGGGATGTCGCGCGAACAGGCGGTCGCGCGCGCCGTGCAGGTCACCGCGCAATATACCAAGCGCCAGTCCACATGGTTCGCCCACCATGCGCTGGCGCCCGACGCGCGCACCCTGGTTCACGAGGGAAGAATCGAAGGGGAAAAAATCGCACCAGATGCGCAACAAATGGAAAGAGATGAGCGGAAAATTATTTCTTTTGTTATTAATTGCATTGACGCCGGGGGCTGCTTTGCTTAAACCCGGCCCACATTTCGCCTGATGGGGCGCCGTCCTTCCTGACGGTGCCGGGGCGAAAGGAGTAAGGGATATGAACGCAGCACCGCAGCACACCGCCATCCGGCCCGACGCCCGCGTCATGGGCGTTGACCCCACGGTCATGTCCGGGGCGGAAGTACTGCTGCGCGTTCTTCAGGATGCGGGGGTGGAGGTCGTCTTCGGCTATCCCGGCGGCGCGGTCCTGCCGATCTATGACGCCCTGTTCCGGCAGGATGCGATCCGCCACGTGCTGGTCCGGCATGAACAGGCGGCCGTGCATGCCGCCGAAGCCTATGCCCGTTCCACCGGCAAGGTGGGGGTGGTGCTGGTCACCAGCGGGCCGGGCGGCACCAATACCGTCACCGGCCTGATGGACGCGCTGCTGGATTCCGTTCCGGTCGTGTGCTTTTCGGGGCAGGTGGGCGTGCCGCTGATCGGGACCGACGCCTTTCAGGAGGCGGACATCACCGGCATCACCCGCCCGGCGACCAAGTTCAACTACCTCGTGCGGCAGCCGCGCGACATTGCCCCCGTGGTGCGCGAGGCATTCCATATCGCGCGCACCGGCCGTCCCGGCCCCGTTCTGGTGGACCTGCCCAAGAACCTGATGGTGGGGCCGGCGCCGTATGCTGAAACGTCGGCACCGCTGCATCCGTCCTATCGCCCCCGGTTCGAGCCCGACCGCGCCGCCGTGGCAAAGGCCGTCGCCGTGATGAAGAAGGCGCGCCGTCCGCTGTTCTATACCGGCGGCGGGGTCATCAATTCCGGCCCGCAGGCGGCGCAGGCGCTGGGGCGGCTGGTGCGCATGACGGGATTTCCCTGCACCTCCACGCTGATGGGGCTGGGCGGTTTTCCCACGACGGACCGGCAGTTCCTGGGCATGCTGGGGATGCACGGATCGTATGAAGCGAACATGGCCACCCACGACTGCGACGTGCTGATCGCGCTGGGATCGCGTTTCGACGACCGCGTCACGGGCCGCCTTGACGCGTTTTCCCCCGGTTCGTTCAGGATCCATGCCGATATCGACCCGGCGCAGATCGGCAAGATCGTGCCCGTGGACCTTGGCATCGTGGGGGATGCGGGGCGTGTCATCGAAATGATGATCGAGGAATGGGAACGCACCCCCACGCCCGCCACGCAGGCCGACAGCCTTGATCCATGGTGGGCGCAGATCGGGACATGGCGCGAACGCGACAGCTTCGGATTCCGTCAGGACATGGCGCCTTCTTCCATTATCCGTCCCCAGTACGCCATCAGCCGCCTGTATGAAATGACGCGCCAGCTGGGCCGTGACACCTATGTCACCACGGAGGTGGGGCAGCACCAGATGTGGGCGGCGCAGCATTTCCAGTTCGACCGTCCCAATCACTGGATGACGTCGGGCGGTCTGGGCACGATGGGATACGGGCTGCCTGCGGCCGTGGGCGCGCAAATCGCCCATCCCGACGCGCTGGTGATCGACATCGCGGGCGAGGCCTCGACCCTGATGAACATTCAGGAACTGGGCACGATCGCGCAGTACCGCCTGCCGGTGAAGCTGTTCATCCTGAACAACGAATACATGGGCATGGTGCGCCAGTGGCAGCAGCTTCTGCATGACTCGCGCTATTCCGAAAGCTATAGCGCCGCCCTGCCGGATTTCGTGCGCCTTGCCGAAAGTTTCCATGGCCGCGGCCTGCGGGCGACCTGCGTCGGGGAACTTGACGGGGTCATCGCGGAAATGCTGGCCCATCCCGGCGCGGTGGTCGCGGACATCCACGTCGCGCAGGAGGAAAACTGCTATCCCATGATCCCCTCGGGGGCGGCGCACAACCAGATGCTGCTGGGTCCCGATCAGGATGACGGGGTGGAAGTCAGCGCCGAGGGACGGATGCTCGTCTGACCCATCATCCGCGGGGCGGTTCCGCCGTTCCGCCTTGTCGTGTCATGCCATGTCCGCCCTGCAGGAGGCGGCCGGCGTCAATCAGAGTGCAGGAAACAAGATCATGACCACCCAGCAGGAGGTTCCGGCCTCCGCGGTCATTTCCATACTGGTCGAGAATGAAAGCGGGGCGCTTGCCCGCGTGCTCGGCCTGTTTTCGGGGCGTGGCTACAACATCGAAAGCCTGACCGTCGCCCCGGTGGACGAGGCGGGGCGCCTTTCGCGCATCAACGTGGTGACGACGGGCACGCCGCATGCCATCGCGCAGGTGCAGGCGCAGCTTGAACGGCTGGTCCCCGTCTATCGCGTCGTGAACCTGAGCGCGACCGGACCGCATGTCGCGCGTGAGCTGGCGCTGGCCAAGGTGGTCGCGACGGGCGAGGCGCGCGCCGAATCCCTGCGCATCGCACAGGCGTTCCGCGCGCGTGTCGTTGATACGACCGCCACGTCCTTCGTGTTCGAGCTGACCGGTTCGCCGGAAAAGCTGAATTCGTTTATTGACCTCATGCGTCCGCTGGGACTGGCTGAAATATCGCGCACCGGCGTCGTCGCGATCAGCCGGGGCCCGGACACGCTGTAACGCAGGTCCCGGTTTTTCTTTCATTCCAAACAGTCCACACATACAGGAGTATCCCCATGCGCGTGTATTATGATCGCGATGCCGACGTGAACCTGATCAAGAGCAAGAAGGTCGCCATTATCGGCTATGGCAGCCAGGGCCATGCCCATGCCAACAACCTCAAGGATTCGGGCGTCACGGACATCGTGGTCGGCCTGCGCCCCGAATCAGGCGCCCGCGCCAAGGCGGAAGCCGCCGGGTTCAAGGTGATGTCCCCGGCCGAGGCGGCGGCCTGGGCCGATGTCGTCATGGTGCTGACGCCTGACGAAGGGCAGGGCGCCCTGTACAAGGAATCGCTGGAAAAGAACATGAAGCAGGGTGCCGCGCTGGCATTCGCGCATGGCCTGGCGATTCATTTCCGAATTATCGAGGCGCGTCCCGACCTCGACGTGTTCCTGATCGCCCCCAAGGGCCCGGGCCACACCGTGCGTTCCGAATACCAGAAAGGTGGCGGCGTGCCGTGCCTGGTGGCCGTGGCGCAGGATGCGTCGGGCAACGCGCTGGAAATCGCCCTGTCCTATGCCTCCGCCAATGGCGGTGGGCGTGCCGGCATCATCGAGACGACCTTCAAGGAAGAGGTCGAGACCGACCTGTTTGGCGAACAGGCCGTGCTGTGCGGTGGGCTGGTCGAACTGATCCGCGCCGGTTTCGAAACGCTGGTGGAGGCGGGATACGCGCCGGAAATGGCGTATTTCGAATGCCTGCATGAAACGAAGCTGATTGTCGACCTGATCTATGAGGGCGGCATCGCGAACATGAACTACTCCATCTCCAACACGGCCGAATATGGCGAATACGTCTCCGGCCCGCGCGTGATCACGCCGGACACCAAGGCGGAGATGAAGAAGATCCTGACCGACATCCAGGACGGCACGTTCGTGCGCAACTTCATCCTGGAAAACCAGTCCGGCAACATCGGTTTCAAGGCGACGCGCGCGCGCAACAACGCCATGCAGATCGAAAAGGTGGGTGAAAAGCTGCGTGGCATGATGCCGTGGATCGGCAAGAACAAGCTGGTTGACAAGACCCGCAACTGATCGCCTGTCGCAGTCAGGTCATCGGGGGACGCATGTGCCCCGGCGAACGCCGCCCGGATCCGTCCGGGCGGCGTTTTTCATTATGGGCCGCCCATGCGCGATGACGGCCACGGCGGGGGAACCCGAATCGGGGGGCGATGAATTTATTGTATTGTCCCCGCCCCGCATGGGCGCGTGACAGGCGGGGGTGCGTAATGCAACCATGCCCCTCCCCAAGGTCTGCGCCCCGTGATGGGCCGGTTGCAACTGTGACGGAGTTATCGTGCCAATGGTGGATTTTGTCATTCCCCCGCCTGTCCAGCCGACGGTCAATGTCAGGAATACGGAGGCACTGTTTCCCGTGCGCCGCATCTGGTGTGTCGGACAGAACTATGCCGATCATGCGCGCGAAATGGGGGGCAATCCCGAACGGAACGAGCCCTTTTTCTTTGCCAAGCCATCCGATGCGGTGGTGCCCGGCGGTGGGCTGCTCGATTTTCCCGTCGCGACATCCGACCTGCATCACGAGGTCGAACTGGTGGCCTGCATCGGGCGCGATGGGGAAAACATTCCCGTCGAAAAGGCGCTGTCCTACATCTACGGCTATGCCGTGGGGCTGGACATGACGCGCCGCGACCTGCAGGCCGCGGCCAAGAAGGCGGGGCGTCCGTGGGCGCTGGCCAAGGGGTTTGACCAGTCCTGTCCCATCGGGACCATCCGCCCGGTGTCCGAAATCGGCCACCCGGCAAAGGGGCGCATCACCCTGAGCGTCAATGGCGAGGAACGGCAGGCGGGCGACCTGTCGGACATGATCTGGTCGGTGGCGGAAATCATTTCCGTCCTCAGCCGTTTCGTGGCCCTTGCGCCGGGCGACCTCATCATGACCGGCACCCCGGCGGGGGTCGGCCCGGTCCGGCGTGGCAATGTGCTGCACGCCGTGTGCGAAGGGGTCGGTGAACTCAGCGTCACATACGGCCGGTAAGGCGCCCCCCTCGGGGCGTTGTTCCCATCCGGTCATCCTATCATTCCATATCATCCGCACAGGAGAGACAGATCATGCAATATCGTCAGCTTGGGCGCTCCGGCCTGCGTATTTCCGCCTTTACGCTGGGGACGATGACCTTTGGCGGCAAGGGCGACTTTGCCAAGACGGGCAATACCGACCTTGCCGGGGCAAAGCGCCAGATCGACATGTGCGTGGATGCCGGGATCAACATCTTCGACACGGCCGACATCTATTCCTCCGGCGTGTCGGAGGAAATCCTTGGCGCGGCGCTGAAGGGGCGTTCGCCCGATCTGCTGGTCAGTTCAAAGGCCCGTTTCACCATGGGGCCGGGGGCGAATGACGCCGGGTCCTCGCGCTATCACCTGATCAATGCGTGCGAAGCCAGCCTGAAGCGGCTGGGACGTGATCATATCGACCTGTATTACCTGCATGAATGGGACGGGCAGACGCCGCTCGATGAAACGCTGGAGGCGCTTGATACCCTGACGCGCAGTGGCAAGATCCGGTATGCGGGGGTTTCCAACTTCTCCGGCTGGCACCTGATGAAGGCGCTGGGCACGGCGGAACGCAACCGTCTGATCGCGCCGGTGGCGCAGCAGATCTACTACTCCCTCCAGGCGCGTGAGGCGGAATACGAACTGCTGCCGCTGGCGGTGGATCAGGGCATTGGCGTGCAGGTCTGGAGCCCGATGGCAGGAGGCCTGCTGTCGGGGAAATACCGGCGTGGCAAGCCGCAGCCGACAGGAACGCGCCAGATCGAGAAATGGGGCGAACCCCCCGTCTATGACATCGAGAAACTGTATGACGTTGTCGAGGTCCTGGTCGCCATCGCGGCCGAGCGCGGGGTTTCGGCGGCACAGGTCGCACTGGCATGGGTGGCGCATCGCCCGGCGATTACCTCCATCCTGATCGGCGCGCGCAACGATACGCAGCTGGCCGATAACCTGAAGGCCGCGGAACTGAGCCTGAGCGCCGAGGAAATGGAGCGTCTGGACAAGGCCAGCGCGCCGCCGGTGCTGTATCCGTACTGGCATCAGGCCAGCACCGCGTCCGACCGCCTGTCCCCCGCCGACCTGCTGCTGCTTGCCCCCACCATCGCGGAACGGGCAAAGGACGGAAAGGCCTGAGGACAGGTGTTCCAGTCGCTATAGATAAGATAACAGAAGTTTCCGGGTGCCGCCTTTTTTCGGAAAGGCGGCGTTCTTTCGAAGCTTTTTGAAAAAAGCTTCACCAAAAACTTCCTGACGGTTTTCGCGGTTTCTGCGCTGTATCCGGAAGCGATCCTGCCATCTGGAAATGTGATGGCGACGGGAAAAAACAGGATGGTTCGTGATAGGATTCCTGAATGCCGGAAGCTGACAGGTAATATTGCACCGCAGACAGGAAACGCCTGTCAGTAACCGGGTTCAGGACCGGGATGTCTGCTGACCCACGTTCGCACAATACATTCCTACGTTCATGATGAAGGCGATATCCGCCATCCCCCCGGAATGCCTCATCCCCCATCAGGATACGCGTTGCGCGAATGGCCGCCCGGAGAAGAAGTCACGCCAGCCTTGATCCAGATTAAGTAGCATTTCACCAACCGGTGATCATCTGGGACGGCGGATGTGTCCGATGCTGCTGGAGACTGGAAAGGGGTGTGGAAACATGGGATTGCCATCTTGTAATAACATGCGTCCCTACCCACCTGTGAAACCAGCCGCTGTGCCGTTGCCTCTCTATCTGGGACGGCAAAAGCGGACCTGTTTTGTCGCCTGAGAATAAGGGACGGGGGAATTTATGAATATCGAGAAGTTTACGGAACGTTCGCGCGGGTTTCTTCAGGCCGCGCAGACGATCGCGATGCGTGAATACAACCAGCAGCTGACGCCGGAGCACCTGCTCAAGGCGCTGCTGGATGATGACCAGGGGGCCGCGTCCTCGCTGATCCGCGCGGCAGGGGGGCAGCCGCCCGCCATTGCCGCCGCCGTTGACGCGGCACTTGCCAAGCTGCCGAAGGTGCAGGGCGGTGGCGCGGGACAGCCCAATGCGACGCCGGATCTCGTGCGCCTGCTGGATGCCGCCGAACAGGCCGCGCAGAAGGCCGGGGACGAATATGTGGCGCAGGACCGCCTGCTTGCCGCTATCGCGGCGTCCGAGACGCCGGCCGGTCAGGCGCTGCGTGCGAATGGCGCCACGCCACAGGCCCTCGACAAGGCCATTGCAACCATCCGCAAGGGACGCACCGTGACCAGTGAAAACGCCGAAGCCAGTTTCGACGCGTTGAAGAAATATGCCCGCGACGTGACCGAGATCGCCCAGCAGGGCAAGCTTGATCCCGTCATCGGCCGTGACGAGGAAATCCGCCGCGCCATTCAGGTGCTGGCGCGTCGCAGCAAGAACAACCCGGTCCTGATCGGTGAGCCCGGCGTGGGCAAGACCGCGATCGTCGAAGGGCTGGCGCTGCGTATCGTCAACGGTGACGTGCCGGAAGCACTAAAGAACAAGAAGCTGCTGTCGCTCGACATGGGCGCGCTGGTGGCTGGCGCAAAATATCGCGGCGAGTTCGAGGAGCGTCTCAAGGCCGTCCTGAAGGAAATCGAGGCCGCCGAGGGGCAGGTCATCCTGTTCATCGACGAAATGCACACCCTTGTCGGCGCCGGGCGTTCGGACGGGGCGATGGATGCCTCCAACCTCATCAAGCCGGAACTGGCGCGCGGCGTGCTGCATTGCATCGGCGCGACGACGCTGGACGAATATCGCAAGTATATCGAAAAGGACGCGGCCCTCGCCCGTCGGTTCCAGCCTGTCTATGTGGGTGAGCCGACGGTGGCGGACACGATCTCGATCCTGCGTGGCATCAAGGAAAAGTACGAACTGCATCACGGCATCCGTATTTCCGATGGTGCGCTGGTTGCGGCGGCGACATTGTCGAACCGCTACATCACCGACCGCTTCCTGCCGGACAAGGCGATCGATCTGGTGGACGAAGCCGCAAGCCGCCTGCGCATGCAGATCGACAGCAAGCCGGAGGAACTCGACGAACTCGACCGTCGCCTGATCCAGCTCAAGATCGAGCGTGAGGCCATCCGCAAGGAAGACGATGCCGCCAGCAAGGAACGCCTGGTCAAGCTGGAGCTTGAACTGTCGGACCTTCAGGAAAAGTCGGATTCCCTGACCGCGGCGTGGCATGCGGAAAAGGATCGCGTCAACGCGGTGCAGAAACTGCAGGAAGAACTCGACCAGGTGCGCTCGGATGTCGAGGTCGCGCAGCGTCGTGGTGATCTCGGGCGTGCGTCCGAACTGATGTATGGCCGCCTGCCCGCCCTGCAGGCCCAGATCGCGCAGGCACAGGAAGAGGCGGACCAGGCCAGCAAGGGCGAGGGCATGGTCAGTGATACCGTGACCGATCAGGGAATCGCTGCCGTGGTGTCGCGCTGGACCGGCGTGCCGGTGGAACGCATGCTCGAAGGTGAGCGCGCCAAGCTGCTGCGGATGGAAGATGAACTGCGCAAGAGCGTGGTGGGTCAGGAACCTGCGCTCAAGGCCGTGTCCGACGCGGTGCGTCGCGCGCGCGCCGGGTTGCAGGATCCCAACCGCCCGATCGGTTCGTTCCTGTTCCTCGGCCCGACGGGCGTGGGCAAGACCGAGCTGTGCAAGGCGCTGGCCCGCTTCCTGTTCGATGACGAGAAGGCGCTGCTGCGCATCGACATGAGCGAGTTCATGGAAAAGCACGCGGTGTCGCGTCTGGTTGGCGCCCCTCCCGGCTATGTCGGATATGAGGAAGGCGGCGTCCTGACGGAGGCCGTGCGTCGCAAGCCATATCAGGTCATCCTGTTCGATGAGGTTGAAAAGGCGCACGAAGATGTCTTCAACATCCTGCTGCAGGTGCTTGACGATGGTCGCCTGACGGATGGGCAGGGGCGGACGGTCGATTTCCGCAATACCCTGATCGTGCTGACCAGCAACCTTGGCTCCGACGTGCTGGCGCACCTGCCGGATGGGCAGTCGGTGGAAAGCGTGCGTCCAGAGGTGATGAAGGTGGTCCGCGATCACTTCCGGCCGGAATTCCTGAACCGTCTGGATGAAATCATCCTGTTCTCCCGTCTGCAGAAGGCGGACATGGGCAAGATCGTGGAAATCCAGATCGGACGGCTGCGCAAGCTGCTGGCGGATCGCAGCATTACGCTGGATCTCGACAAGGCGGGCGAGACGTGGCTGGCGGATGCCGGGTACGATCCGGTCTATGGCGCGCGTCCGCTCAAGCGGGTGATCCAGCGCAGCCTGCAGAATCCGCTGGCGGGTCTGCTGCTTGCTGGGGACATTCATGATGGCGAGACGGTGAAGGTTTCGGCGTCGGACGATCACCTGACGATTGACGGGCATGTTGTTGACGGGGACTGACGCGTGGATGCGGGATGCCGGACGTGAAGGAGGGGAGGCGAAAGCCTCCCCTTCTTTTTTTGGATTTTTTTTAGGGCGTGCGTGCCGGGAATGGGAGTTTTCGGGTTAGGTTTGCCGGTTTTCCGCCGTTTTTTCTGGTGTTGGATAAGGCGTTGACAATGGGGGTCGATCTCCTTAAAACCCGCTTC
>NZ_QEXL01000015.1 GCF_003311635.1 Novacetimonas cocois
ACGGGGATATACGGTCACCAATCACCACCGTCAA
This sequence comes from Novacetimonas cocois, assembly GCF_003311635.1. Lineage (GTDB taxonomy): Bacteria > Pseudomonadota > Alphaproteobacteria > Acetobacterales > Acetobacteraceae > Novacetimonas > Novacetimonas cocois. Next base: position 35 of record NZ_QEXL01000015.1, read on the forward strand.
TCAAAAAATGAAAGTTTTTTGGGCCCATCGCCTGCAAAAGGACACACATCCGCAGTTTTCGGCCATTTCAGACTGTTATTTTTTCTCCGCAGATTCACCGGCAGATTCACCGGCAGATTCTGGCGCTTCCTTGCGTCGTTATAATATAACAAAACATTTCCATTGCGATAACTGCTATAACTAAAATCAGAGCAGACCGCCCCTCCCCTCCCCCTTAATGTGAGACCAGACAGAGGGCGGCTCCTTTTTCCTGTCATGAAGGGCCATTCATCTCATTCACGATTCCAGCAGACAAGAGACGCACACCCCAATGCAACCGGCTCCCAAGGCAACCTTTCTCACGCGGCTTAATGACCAGATCGCGGTAAAGATGACTTTCCTTTTTGGAAGCATCTGGTGCGTTTATGCTTTCTTCGTGTTCTCGCTTATCCCGCTTGCGGCCCCAGCCTGGCAGAATACCCTTTTATACATCAGCAACTGCATCCAGCTTGTGGCGCTTCCGGCGCTGATGGTCGGCAATGCAGTGCTGAGCCAGGCATCGGACCAACGCGCGGCGGAAGACCATCAGGCGCTGGTCGAAATCCTTAATGACGTCCGGGCAGAGGTCGCGGCACTACGGACAATGACCAGCGGTATCGCCCAGAAGACAAACGAGGCCAGCAAGCATCCTTCATCCGAAATGATTTCCTTCGCCAATGAGGCCATCATCAATCTGAATGACGAACCGGGCGAATCTGCCCCATCCGCCCCGCAGTCGAAATAACGGCGGCTACTGCAGGCCCGCCAGCATCGACAGTTCGTCCAACAGCGCTACCCCGAACGAGCCTGTGCCGACGGTTCTTGCTCTGGCCCGTTCGGCAGCGGCGGCATAGACGGCATGCGCGGCACATGTGCCCTCCACCACCGTTTCGCTGACGGGAAGGAACGCCGCGACCAGAGCACCAAGCGCGCATCCCGCACCGGTTACGCGGGTCAGGCGAACGTCCCCCCCTTTTACTGCGAACAGGGAGGATCCCGATACGATGTAATCCGTCGCGCCACTTACCGCGACGACCGCCCCCGTCCGACGGGCGAGTGTCTGGATATGCGGGATGGCATCATGCGAGCTTTGCGTGCTTTCCACGCCCTTACCCCCCGCTTCCGCGCCTGCAAGGGCCATCAGTTCGCTGGCATTCCCCCGGATCACGCTGGGGCTGAAATCCAGAAGCTGCCTTACCAAACCATCATATTCCGCGCAGCCTGCCCCAAATGCCACGGGATCGAGCACCCATGGCACCCCGGCATCCTGCGCGCCACGCACTGTTTCCTGCAGATCCCGTGCCGAAGACGCCATCAGGGCGGCCGTATTGACCCAGACAGCGGCGGCCCCCCGGCCGAAAGTCGCGGGCCAGCCCGGCGCGCTTCCGATGGCGGGCGCGGCCCCTACTGCCAGCAGGACATTGGCGCTGAGGGTGGCGGCCACATAATTCGTCAGGCCATACACAAAGGGAGAGCGTTTGCGGATTTCAACCAGTCTCGCGCGCACGACCGGATCGTCCCATGACACCGTGATCATCGACATTCTGCTTCTCCCTTGGGCTTCATGAGGATACATCCAGCCATGCATCGTGGACATCTGCCAAAAAGCTTCATGAATTCATTGTCATATAACGCTGATTGATGCGGTGTGAACGGATCGGCACTTGCCTTTTGCCGATGCAGGCCCGACAAATAGGATACTCTCCAGTCTTCGAGGCTGCGAGGGGGCGTTCCGTCCTTCCGCTGCGTCACCATTCCCCATCCGTGTTTTTCAGGAACATATTGTGCGTCCAGTCCTTTTCCCCATGTCTGCCCTGATGCTCGCAGGCATTTTCACGATCCCGACCGCCCGGGCCGATGATGCGCTGGGGCAGCCCATGGCCAGACTGTGTTTTTCCGTGAAATCCATCGCGGTGGCGGGTGGCTATACCTGGGGCAAAGGGCAGCTGCTGTACGGAACGCATTCCTATCCGGTCAGGATCCGGGGCGGCGGGGCGGTGGGGATCGGCTATTCCCATATTCGTGGGGATGGTTCCGTCTATAACCTGACACGTCTGGGGGATCTGAACGGGACCTATTGGGCGGTGAAGGCGGAAGCCACCATGGCGCGGGGTGGAAGCTGGGCAGTCATGGAAAACAACAACAACATCAATATCAAGATTTCCACCCATAACAGCGGCGCGCATCTGTCGGCCGCGGTCATGCGCCTGACCCTCAAGGTTGATCCGAACCGGGGAAAGACCCTGTCGGGAGAAGGGCTGTCCTGCCGGGCGATCCTTGCGCACCCATAGGGACGGACATCCCCTCCATCCGCCAACGGTGATATGATGGAGGTTTCCATCCCCCTGACCAGGAACAGGCTCCGTTCATGAGTATTTCGCCCGAGACACTGAATATCCGCAAGATTCTTGGTGGACAGCCGTCCCCGGATGGCAGGGACGTCATCCTGAAGGTCGAGGATGCGGATGGCACGATACGTCATCTGTCATTTCCCCCCGGGCAACTGGTCAACTGCCTGCCCCTGTTTTCCAAGCTGGCCTCCGACTGTCAGGCCATTGGGGGCGGCCAGGCCAATCCGGCCTATGAAATCACGCAGTGGGAACTTGCCACCGACCGGACGCGGCAGGAGGTTTTCCTGTCGTTCAGCATCCCGCCGGGCGGAAGGCTGACCTTTCACCTGCCCCAGCCCGCCCCGCAGGGAATTCATGAAACGCTGGGGGAAATGCTCAAGGCACAGGCGAAGGCTACGACGTCTCACTAAGAGGCTGCCTGAACAGGCAGACCCGATAACATACTGAAATTATAAAAGTTTTTGGCAAAGCTTTTTGCAAAAAGCTTCAGAAGAAGCCGTCTTTTTGAAAAAAGACGGCACCCAGAAACTTTTGTTATTTTATCAGGAGGCTGTTTCCGAACACTCTCTCCAATGCTTACGAAAGCGGCATCCCTGATGCGCGGAGCGTTTCGCGACCGCCTTTCCGCCCTGACGGTTACCGGACCAATGCCACAGCGTCCTGCTGCATCAGGACATCGCGATAAATGCCCGGCATGTTTTCCAGTTCCGACATGCTGCCATCCTGAACGATGCGGCCATGATCCATGACCACGATCCTGTCAAAGCCCTGCAGGGTGGACAGGCGATGCGCCACGGCGATCACGGTCCGCCCGGCCTTGAGGCGGTCAAGGGCTTCCTGCACATGCTTTTCGCTCTGGCTGTCCAGCGCGCTTGTCGCCTCATCAAGGATCAGGATGGGGGCGTTGCGCAGGAAGGCGCGCGCGATTGCGATCCGCTGGCGCTGCCCCCCTGACAGCATGACGCCACGTTCCCCCACGATGGTGTCGAACTGCTGCGGCATGGCCATGATGAAGTCATGGCATCCCGCAGCGGACGCGGCGGCGGCCACTTCGGCATCCGTCGCATTTTCACAGCCATAGCGGATATTGTCGCGCACCGAACGTCGCAGCAATGCGACCTCCTGCGCGACCACGGCCATGCAGCCCCGCATGCTTTCCTCGTCAAGCTGCAGGATGTCGATCCCGTCGATCAGGATCTGCCCTTCCTGCAGGAAACGCTGCCGCTGCAGCAACGCCAGCAACGTGCTTTTCCCCGACCCCGACTGTCCCACCAGCCCGACGCGCGTGCCCGCCCCGATTTCGAGATTGAAATGCGACAAGACAGGCCTGCCGCCGGGATAGGAGAAACATGCGTCGCGTATGCTGATGCGCCCGTGGCTGCGCGGCAGCAGGCTGCGTGATGGCAAGCGGGAGACGGTTTCGTGGGGCAGCAGGAGCCGGTCCAGCGTTTCCGACAGGCGGGAGACATGCTGCACGGCCTCCACCAGGGCAAAGGCAAGGTCGCGTGTGCAGTTCAGTATGACAAACCCCAGCGTGGTCACCATCACCACGTCGCCGATGGTGGCGCGATGCAGACGCCACAGCATCACGACCCATATCAGCAGTCCCGCGGTCATGAGCATGGTCAGGCCGGCATGAAACATCCGCAGCTTTTCAAGATAACGCAGCGACCGCCGGTGCAGTCCCGTCTCATGCCGGATGCGCTGTCCCATGTACAGGCATTCACGCGCGGTCATGCCATAGGCGCGCACAAGCGGCATGTTGTTGACGATATCGAGCATTTCGCCATCGTTTTCCGCAGCCTGCGTCGCATACGCACGATGCAGGGTGCGTCCCTTCGTCCCCAGAAGGAATATCAGGCACCCCGCCCCGACTGTCATGCCGACGATGGACAATGCCATCCACGGGCTGACGGTCATCAGCATGCCAATCGACATGATGATGTTCAGGCTGGATGGCAGTAGGGTCCATGCCGTCAGGTTTTCAATGCTGAAGACCGCATTCGCCGCCGTGGAAATCCGCGCGGACAGCGCACCGGACATGCGTTGGGAAAAATAGGCCGCCGAATGGCCTGTCAGGTACCGGAACAGATCGCGCCGGATATCTCCCCCCACCTCCACGAACACGCCCGACGCCAGCCATCCCGCCACCCGCCAGGCACAACCGTCAATCAGGATCACGACGCAGAACACGATGACCATGGCCCAGACCACCGATATGTCCGGCGCCGGGGATGCCGCCATCGCATTGACCAGCCGGCGGATGATGTAGGACGTGCTGACCCCGCAGCCCATCGCAAGGACGATTGCCCCCATGATCAGGACATGCACCCCCAGATGCCGCCTGACGTAACGCGTGACAAACGACACGGGCCGCTGGCGCAACCGCGCCATCAGGCCATCGGGAATGGTCACATCGGTTTCCTGCGTCATGTCCGCGACATTCCTACCTGCTGACGCCACTCGTTTCCTGAACCGTGGCGGTGGCAAGATGGGTACTCAGCGCACTGCGCACGCGCAGATCCCCGTCAGTGCTGGCCTGCGCGCGCGTGACGTAAAGCATTCCCTGGGGAAATGCCATGAGAACCTTCCTGTTGCGCAGGAAATCCATCCCCAGCAGGTTGTACTGCGCCTTTTCCACATTCACATCCAGCGACTGTCCCTTCCATTCACCAATCGTCACGTTGTCAAAGTGATGGCGATGGCCAAGCAGGACGCGCCCGACCACGGTCCGGACACGCGGATCGTCACGCAGGACGGCGTGCGTGATCCCCGCCGCGCGCGCATCCTTCTGCCGCACGACAGAGGCGTTGGAGCCGGGTTCCACCTCCATATGAAGCGGCACATTCCCGGCCGTGACCTCGATTCCCGTCCGCACCCCGCGCTCATTGGCCTGCAGCGGCAAGGATACGGCATCCGGCCCCAGCCACTGCGACATCGCGCGGCAATCCTGCGCCGTCTCCGAAAGACGGAAAAGAATCATCTTCTTTCCCACGAAGTCGAGCAGCACATCGTAATTGCTGAGGATACTGTAACCGACAATCGCCAGGACCGGCCTGTCGCCAATTTTCTCTATCGTGTCGCCCACCACGCATGCAGGCACATTTTCGGCCACACCCTGCGCAAGGTGGAAGGACCTGACCACGGTGGAAAATGAATAGCTTCGTCCCCCGATGGTCTGGATGGGGTACACCTGCCCCTTGGGATAATCCATCCCGCCGAGGAAAACGCCCACCTCTTCCTGCGTGAAGCTGACATACGCCAGACCTGACGTGCCATTGACCTCGACCGGCACCACCGGGCTGCCGCTGTGCGACATCAGGGGGACGGTCATGACATGCGCCACGCATCGCGCGGGCAGCACGCCATCAATCATGTCCTCGCCCAGGGCGGCCCCATGCCACGCCCACACGAAAAAACACGCCACGAGGGAACGGACCGACCAGCGGATGCGCCCGGCGCCAGAACACAGGAATGACGGGACATTGCGGCCCGGACAGGCGATAGGGCTGGGGTGCATGCTGTGTGACGGGACTTTGCTGCGTTTTTAGACCGCCAGAACCTAGCATGGAATATGCGCGGCGGCAGGCCATGAAATGACCCGCCGCCCCCACGCTATCGCATCTGCGCCTGTTCCATTATCGGACGGGCATAGGCGCAGGCCTTCGTGTCGCCAGACATATGCACGTCCGCGCGGGACGGCTGCCCCGCATGATCCGGCACGAACATCACGATCGAAACCGGAGAGGCAGGCGTGGCATAGGCATTGCTGATGCCCCCGGAAAAAAAGAATCCCAGCGTGCTGATCGCCATGCATTTCATGTCGTGATACCCCTTGTCTGGAATGAAGGTATCTCCACACAACGTCGCATCATGAAAATCGTTCAGCCCGGCAGGCAAAAATCCCAATCCGGCCGGCCTTATCCCCGTTTGCGAAACATGCCCCTGATGGCGTCGGATATCTTCATGCGCAGCGCAAGCAGCCGGACCTGAAGGCTCCACCCCCGCGCCTGATGGCTGAACGGGCCGCGCCCGCCCCGAACCCGCACGGAAGGCTGGAACAGGGTGGGTTCGCACAAATCGACCGCGCGGTCATCGCGTGTCAGCTGGCGTTCCATTCCCAGCTGGCTGACGCACCAGCCAATGACGCCCGGCATGAAGCGGGTGGCCAGCGAAAACAGTTCCGTGGTGCCCGTGATGAAAAGCTCGGAATGGTTGCTGCGCGCCGCCAGCCATATCCCCTCCGCCGCGACCTCGGGCTGATAGATCGGCTTGGCAGGGCGCGCGGGCCATCCCATATGGCTGAGCGCATGGCTGAAGAAGGGCGTATTCATGGCGGCGGGGAAGACGGAACAGATCCGCACCGGGCTTTTTTCCAGACGCAGTTCCCCACGGATCGCCTGGGTAAAGGCGCGGACCGCCCCCTTCGCCCCGGCATAGGACGACAGCAGCGGTACCCCGTGGAACGCGATGGCGGAACAGACATTGACGATGGAGCCATGCCCCTGTCGGCGCATGTGCTCCAGGGCAATGCGCGTTCCGTTGACGGTGCCATGATAGGTCACATCCGTCACGCGCTGGAACTCATCTTCACGCACATCGCTGAAACGGCCATAGATCCCGGTCCCGGCGCAGTTGATCCAGACATCGACCGGTCCCAGCGCCGCGATGATGGCGTCGGTCGCGGCCTCCAGCGCGGCGGTATCCGTGACATCGGCCTCGGCAATGGCGGGGATGCCCCCATGTTTGCGCACGTCCTGCGCCGTTGCCTCCATCGCGGCCTGTCCCCGGGCGATGATGCCGACTTTCCACTGATGGGAAGCAAACATCCGGGCAGTGCATCGACCGATCCCCGAGGACCCGCCGGTGATGATGACAACTTTTTCTCTAGAATCGTGCAATTTATCAACCTTGACGCGTTTTACAGACGGGACGTGAAAAAATTGTCCCATGGGAGATAGTCATATCTTCGGGGCATTCACAACCTGATGATCCCCGAAACAGAAGGGGCAGACCAAGTCTGCCCCGCGTTCACCATTCATATGGAAATAAGGTGGAAATTATGGCTGTTCACCCCGGCAGGGGCCGCACCACCATCCGGGCGGTCACATCGGGCCGGCCGCCGGTAATCACGCCGACAGGGCGTCCCTGACGTGAAAGGGTCGCGGTGAAATCGAAATGCTCCAGGTCCCCTTCGATTTCCACATGATCGAATTCCTCCTGATACCCGGCATATTCCAGCTTTTTTCCAAACTGCTGGGTCCAGAACCATGGAATTTCGTCAAATTCGTCCTCCATGCCGACAATCGCACGCGCCGCCACGCGTCCCTGTACCTGCGCGGTGCGCCAGTGTTCGATGCGCATGCGACGGCCCCCATGCATGAACCGGGCGGCATCGCCCACGACATGAATGCCGGGCAGGACGCGCATCCGCCCATCCACATCGATACCACCATCCCCAGCCAGCAGGGATTGCGGCAGGAAGTCCGTCGCGGGCCGCACCCCGATGCCCGCGACCACCGTATCCGCAGCAAGGCTTTCCCCATTATCAAGGATGACACCACCGACGTGATCGTCGCCCACTATTTTCGCAACGCGTCGTCCCCCGCGATAGACAACGCCGTTTGCTTCATACAGCGCACGCAGACGCCCGCCGATTTCCACGCCCAGCACGTTTTCAAACGGTATGGCGGGATCTGCCACGATGGTAACGTTCGCGCCATGCTGCCTCAGGGCCGCGGCCGCTTCCATCGCGATGAAGCTTCCGCCACAGATCACCACCCGCCAGTCCCTGCGCGCCCGTCCGGATGACAGGATCGCCTGTGCATCGCGCGAAGTACGCAGCGTAAAGACGCCCTTCAGGTCATGGCCCGGAACATCCAGCATCCGTGGCGTGCTGCCGGGCGCCAGGACGACATGATCAGCCGACAGGCTTTCACCATCCGCCAGTCTCAGCGTGCGTGTTTCGGGCTCCATCGCCACGACACGGCCCACGCGGCAGACGACATCATGCGTTTCATAAAAATTTTCCGGGCGCAAAGGCGGCGGGGCATTATGTTCGGCCTTGCCTGCCAGCACGTTCTTGCTCAACGCCGTCCTGTCATAGGGGGCGCAGTCTTCCTGACCGATCAGGGTGATCCGCCCCGCGAAACCTGCTTCGCGCAGGAAGACCGCAGTCGCCGTTCCGGCAGCACCTGCCCCGACGATGATAACGGACCGGGTCTCTGCCACCCGTGGCGAAGACGGTGACGGCTCCACATGGGGTGCGACCTCCACCCTTCCCTGCCTTACCCGTGTCGGGTAACGCGGCAGCGGGTCCAGTGCGAGCGGTTCCAGAAGACGCCCGTCATGCGCCGAAAACTCTGCCTTGTGCCAGGGACAGACGATGCGCCCTTCACACACGATCCCTTTTTCAAGGGGCGCGCCCTTGTGCGGGCAGGTGGCGGCAAATGCCCTGACCTCGCCCTCCTGCGAAACCAGGACCATCGCTGTCCCGGCGACCTCCACCCTGACAGGACGCATGCCGCGCACTTCCGATACCGCAATGACATCGAACCATGTGTTTTCAGTATCGGAAATATCATGCATGGAATTTCTCCTGTCAGGATCATGATTTTGCATGACGCGTCACGTCACAGGGGGATGTTTTCCTAACGTCATGATGCTCCGCGTGGTTGCGCACCTGTTCCGTGATGCTCCCTCTTGCGGTTCCATCCGTCAGGTCGCGGCGATGTCCGCGCGGCTGTCGGCGACCGCCGAACGCCAGAGCGAAAATGCCACCGCGATGACCGCCGGCCCGATAAACAGTCCCAGCAGGCCACAGGCATGCAGTCCCCCCAGAATTGCGGTCAGGACGGCAAGAAACGGGATTTTCGTATTCCCGCTGATCAGCTTGGGCCGCACGAAATGATCGCCGAAAAAATACGCCATCGCCCCGACAAGCCCGACAATCAGGGCGGGCGTGCCACCACTGGCGGCAAAGGTGGTCGCCAGCGCGGCAGCCAGAACGACAGGACCACAGAACGGCACGATGCTGACGATCGCGGTCAGCAGCATGAACAGGGCGGGATGCGGCGTTCCCGCCAGGAAATAGCCGATCCCGATGATGACGCCCTCACCCATTCCGACCAGCACCAGCCCCGCGACCGTTCCACGCACCGAGCCCACGATATTGTCGATGGCATCGGTTGCGCGACGGCCGAGGAATTTCTTGCCCACCGCGCGGATGTCACCAATCAGGCTTTCGGCCGAAACCAGAAAGAAATAGACCGACAGCACCGCGATCATGAAGGTTTCGACGATTTCCATCAGGTGATGCGTGACGGATTTGCCGTCACTGCTGGCGAATGTATGGGTCACCGATCCCAGCCAGCTTCGCAGTTCGTCGGGATCCGACAGGTATTTCTGCCACAGGGGCACGATCCTGCCCCCGGCCGGCAGGTCCTTCACCTGTTCAGGGACGGCAATTCCCGTCTGGGACGCGGATTTTACCCAGCCGTAAAGCGAGGGCAGGTCATCCACCGCCTTGGCCACCATGACCACCATCGGCACAGCAAGCAGCGCGAAGATCCCCACGCTGATGATCAGCGAGGCCACCATGTTGCCGCACCCGCGGGCACGCAGGGCCAGGTACAGGGGAAATGCGGTAATGGACAGGATGATGCCCCATACGAACGCGCCCAGAAAGGACTGTTCGATATACAGGGACGCGATGATGACCAGACATACGAATATGCCGGTGGCGACATACTGGACCCGGGACGTATTTCCCATGAATGATGGCTTCCTGATGTTTTACCGAGGATGGTGATATCCAGACATACAATCACCATATCCCCGGAACATACAGAAAACCCTTAACGGCGAAACTTTTCACCGCGCCTTATGTTTCCAGATCCCCCCGCCCGACCGAAAGATAGGTAAAGCCCGCCGCGACCGCCTGTTCCGGGATGTAGATATTGCGCAGGTCCACCAGAATCGACTTGTGCATCAGGCCATGCATCTTTTTCAGGTCCAGCGCACGCAGGGATTCCCATTCCGTGACGATCGCCACCGCATCGGCCCCGGCCACGGCCTCGTACGGGTCCCGGAAATACGTCACGTCCCCCAGTACCTCGCGCGCCTGTTCCATTCCAGCAGGGTCAAAGGCATGGACGCGCGCGCCCGCGTCATGCAGCGTCTGGATGATGGCAATCGAAGGGGCCTCGCGCATGTCGTCGGTGCGGGGCTTGAAGGTCAGGCCCAGCACGGCAATGACGCGGTCGCGTATGTCGCCGCCGCACGCGGCGATGATCCGGCGTCCCATCCTGCGCTTGCGCCGTTCGTTGACGTCGGCCACCGCCTCCACGATGCGGCTGGGAACATCAAAATCCTGTCCGGTCTTGATCAGCGCGCGCACATCCTTGGGAAAGCACGACCCGCCAAAACCGGGACCCGCATGGAGGAATTTCGGCCCGATGCGTTTGTCCAGCCCCATGCCCCGGGCCACATCCTGCACATTGGCGCCAGTTTTTTCGCAGATATCCGCCATTTCGTTGATGAAGGTGATCTTCGTCGCAAGAAACGCGTTGGCCGCGTATTTCGTCAGTTCCGACGACCGGCGGTCGGTAAACAGCGTGGGCGCCTGATTGAGGAACAGGGGGCGATAGACTGCCGCCATCACCGCACGCGCGCGGTCATCCTCCACCCCGACCACGATACGGTCAGGGATCTTGAAATCCCCGATCGCCGCCCCTTCACGCAGGAACTCCGGGTTGGAGGCAACGGAAAACTCGATTTCAGGACGCAGCGAGCGCACCAGACGTTCGACCTCGTCACTGGTGCCGACCGGCACCGTCGATTTCGTGACGATGACGGCGTATCCCTTCAGGTGGGCCGCGATTTCACGCGCCACGTCATAAACGAACGTCAGGTCGGCATGCCCGTCCTCCGGTCGGGAGGGAGTGCCGACGGCGATGAAGATGACTTCCGCGTCCCGGATGCCGGTCGCCAGATCCTGTTCAAAAGACAGCCGCCCCGCCGACACGTTGGCCGCCGTCAGTTCGGCAAGGCCGGGCTCGTAGATCGGCATGCGCCCGGCCCTGAGGTTCTCGATACGACGGGGATCCCTGTCGATGCAGCAGACCTCATGGCCAAAATCGGCAAGGCACGCACCTGACACAAGACCTACGTAACCCGCCCCGATAACGGCGATCTTCATCCGCTGCCCGCTCCTTTCCGGTCAAAATATCGCTGTTTAAACAGCACGCTCTCCACCCTTCTGACAAGTGGTTCCGGCGATGGGGGAATTTCGCCGCCCTCCTGCCTGAACGCCGCCCGCGCCCCATGCGTTAGCGGACGGATGGCCCGCGGGATCTTTCCACCGATCGCGTGCGGGCCGACATTCACGGGGAAAGTCGCGCGGTCATGGCCCATGTGCTGAATCTTCTGGGGAACATGCTGTTCGGCCTTGTCGGACTGGTGATCGCCGGGATCGTGCTGATCGAAAGCTTCATGGCTGCCATGATGGACTCTGTCGGCCTGCATGGTCAGGTCCAGCGCGTCGTGCTGATCATCGTGCTTGTGCTGCTGGTGATCGGGGCCTTTCGCGCGTTCGGCCGGGCATTCGGCCTGCTTGCGGCCCTGTTCCTTATCCTTGTCCTGCTGCAGGCCCTGTTCGGCAGGCAGGCGGACGGCGGCATGGAAACGGCATGGCAGCTCCGTCAGGCGGAGGCATCCAGCGCAGCCTGGAGGATGTAGGCCGCTGCCATCTTGTCCACCACCTGTTCACGCCGGCGGCGGGTCATGTCCACATCGTGGATCAGGATGCGGTTGACCGCCGAGGACGACAGCCGTTCGTCCCAGAGTGCCGCAGGCAGGCCGACCTGATGCGACAGGTTCATCAGCCAGTCACGCGCGGCCTGCGCCGCCGGGCCAAAGCTGCCATCAAGCGAAAGCGGCAGCCCCCCGACCAGTCCGCCCACATCATGCTGGCGGACCAGTTCCCCGATTTCCGCCGCGACAAGGGAAAGCTTGCGCCTGCGCACCGTGGTGCACGGTGAGGCCAGCATGAGCGAGACATCGGACAGCGCGATTCCGATCGTCTTCTGGCCGGGGTCGATTCCCATCAGACGCTGTCCGGGCCGCAGGGCAGAACGCAGTTCGGGTATGTTGAACAGGGGCATCGTCTGGGGCTATTGTCCTTGGCATTCCTGCGCGCAGGATATTCTGACACTGTCACGATGGAAAGTTATTGCTTCATGTCGCTTGATCCCGCGACCGTCCGCCGTATAGCCCGGCTGGCACGGATTGGTATTGACGAATCCGACCTGCAGTCCCTGCAAGGGGAGCTGAACGGCATCCTCGGGTGGATCGAACAGCTGGACGAGGTGAACGTCGATGGCGTCGCCCCGATGGTTGGCACCGAACACGCGGTCCTGCGCATGCGTGACGATATCGTGACCGACGGGAATATCCGTGACGCCGTCCTGTCCAACGCCACCGATACGGTTGGCCCCTATTATACCGTGCCGAAGGTGGTTGAATAATGCTGACCGAACTGACAATCGCCGCGGCGCGGGACGGATTGCGACGCCGTGAATTCTCGGCCGTCGAGCTGGTGAAGGCACATGTCGATGCGATCGACCGGCTGAACGGGCGGCTCAATGCCTTCATCACCGTGACGTCCGAAGACGCGCTGAAGGCGGCGGAACGCGCCGACGAACTGCTGGGTCATGGCGATGCGCCGGACCTTGCGGGGATTCCGCTGGGGATCAAGGACCTGTTCTGCACCAACGGTGTGCGCACCACCGCGGCCAGCCGGATGCTGGAAAATTTCATTCCCCCCTATGAAAGCACCGTGACGGCCAACCTGCTGCGCGATGGCGCGGTGTTTGTCGGCAAGACGAACCTTGACGAATTCGCCATGGGGTCGGCCAACATCACCTCCGCGTTCGGCAATGTCGAAAACCCGTGGAAGCGTGAGGGAGATCCGCAGACGGCGCTGGTCCCCGGCGGGTCGTCGGGCGGGTCCGCCGCCGCCGTCGCCGCGGGACTGGCGATGGGGGCCACCGGCACCGATACGGGCGGTTCCATCCGCCAGCCCGCCGCCTATTGCGGGATCGTGGGGCTGAAGCCGACCTACGGGCGGTGCAGCCGCTGGGGCACCATCGCCTTTGCCAGTTCACTGGACCAGGCCGGACCGATGGCCCGCACGGTAGAGGACTGCGCCATCATGCTGCAGTCCATGGCCGGTTTCGACCCCAAGGACAGCACCAGCGTCGATCATCCCGTCGATGACTATCGCGCCGCATGTTCCGGCAGCCTGAAGGGCATGCGCGTCGGCATCCCGCGCGAATACCGCGTCGAAGGCATGCCCGCCGAAATCGAGGCGTCATGGCAGAAGGGCATCGCATGGCTGCGTGACGCGGGCTGTGAAATTGTCGATGTCTCGCTGCCGCATACGAAATACGGACTGGCGACCTATTACATCGTGGCGCCCGCCGAATGTTCGTCCAACCTTGCGCGTTATGACGGCGTGCGTTTCGGCCGCCGGGTCGAGGCACCGACACTCGACGAAATGTATGAAAAAACCCGGCGCGAGGGGTTTGGCGCGGAAGTGCGCCGTCGCATCATGATCGGCACCTATGTCCTGTCGGCGGGATATTACGATGCCTATTACCTCAAGGCGCAGAAGGTGCGGTCGCTGATCCGTCGTGATTTTACGGAAGCTTTTGAAAAAGTTGACGTGATGCTGACCCCGACTGCCCCCTCCCCTGCCTTTGCGCAGGGTGAAAAGACGGATGATCCGGTCCAGATGTATCTTAATGACGTATTCACCGTTCCCGCCAGCATGGCGGGGATGCCCGCCATGTCGCTACCGGCCGGGCTGAGCGAACGCGGGCTGCCGCTGGGCCTGCAGCTGATCGGCCGTCCCTTTGACGAAAAAAGCCTGCTGGCGGCGGGACACGCGCTGGAACGCGCGGCGGCATTCACGCACCGGCCCGCCATCCGTGCGGAGGGCGTGTGATGTCCTACCTGATCGAAGGCAAGACCGGAACGTGGGAGATTGTCGTCGGGCTGGAAGTCCACGCGCAGGTCATCAGCAAATCCAAGCTGTTTTCGGGTGCATCCGCCACCTATGGCGGCGAGGCCAATACCCATGTCAGCCTTGTGGATGCGGGTTTCCCCGGCATGCTGCCGGTCATCAACCGCGAATGCGTGGCGCAGGCCGTGCGCACCGGGCTGGGCCTGAAGGCACGCATCAACCTGCAGAGCCGCTTCGACCGCAAGAACTATTTCTATGCCGACCTGCCCACCGGCTACCAGATCAGCCAGTTCACGCATCCCATCGTCGGCGAAGGGACCGTGGAAATCGAACTGTCTGACGGGACGGTGCGCCAAATCGGCATCACGCGGCTGCATCTGGAACAGGATGCGGGCAAGTCGATGCACGACCAGGATCCCAGCCGGTCCTTTATCGACCTGAACCGCGCGGGCGTGGCCCTGATGGAAATCGTCAGCGAGCCGGACATCCGCTCCCCCGAGGAAGCCGGCGCCTATCTGCGCAAGCTGCGCATGATCCTGCGTTACTTGGGCACCTGCGATGGCAACATGGAGGAAGGCTCCATGCGCGCGGATGTCAACGTCTCGGTCCGCAAGAAAGACGAGCCCTTCCGCACGCGGTGCGAAATCAAGAACGTCAACTCCATCCGCTATGTCATGCACGCGATCGAGGCCGAAGCCGCGCGACAGGTGGAAATCTGGGAATCAGGGGGTTCCGTCGATCAGGAAACGCGCCTGTTCGATCCCTCCCGCAACGAGACGCGATCCCTGCGCAGCAAGGAAGACGCCCACGATTACCGCTATTTCCCCGACCCGGACCTGCTGCCGCTGGTGATCGAGGAAGAATGGGTGCGCAATCTGGAAAAGTCCCTTCCGGAACTGCCTGATGACAAGCGCGACCGCTTCGAAAAGGAGTACGGCATCCCCCATTACGACGCCAGCGTGCTGGTGGCGGAACAGGCGATCGCCGATTATTACGAAACGGTCGCGCATGGCCGCGATGGCCGGCTGGCGGCCAACTGGGTGACGGGCGACCTATTCGCGGCCCTGAACAGGAGTGGACGCGATATCCAGGACAGCCCCATTTCAGCCGAAGCGCTGGGGGGCATGCTGGACCTTGTTTCCGACGGCACGATCAATGGCAAGATTGCCAAGGAAGTGTTCGAGGACATGCTGGAAACCGGCGACAGCGCCGCCGACATCGTCGAACGCAAGGGCCTGAAACAGGTCACGGACACCGGCGCCATCGACAAGGCGGTGGCGGACATCATGGCCCGCCATGCCGACAAGGTTGAAGAATACCGGGACGGCAAGGACCGTCTGTTCGGATTTTTCGTGGGTCAGGTCATGAAGGCGATGGCCGGCAAGGCCAATCCGGCCCTGGTTAACGAGGCGCTGAAAAAGGTTTTGTAAAAACTGAATATTTTTTTCATCTGAGCATTTGACGGCGCTGCGGGAACACGCTACAAGCAGCGCTGCAAACGCCGTGTAGAAATATACGCTTTTCCCCGGCGGAGGGGTGGCCGAGAGGCTGAAGGCGGCGGTTTGCTAAATCGCTGAACGGGGTAACTCGTTCCGTGGGTTCGAATCCCATCCCCTCCGCCAATTTTCCCCGACATACAGCGACAACAGGTGACAGAACCTGCAGGTTTCTGTCGTTTTATCGCCTTCTGGCCCGACATGCGGCGACATGGAAAGAGGTCGAATGATGTATGTGATAGGGTATTAGGATCCGGCGCCTCTCCCCGATGATGCACCCAGTCGGCAATATCCATGATTGGCAATGTCATGGACGCCGCCCGACAGCAGCACCGAACCACGGGTCACTGCGTAATAAAGGGGAAATATCGCACACAGAATCGGACGGATACGCTGCGTACCTGTATCCGAATCTTTACACCGTCTGCAATGGTGTAAAGCGTCCCAGCGCCACGCTTTTTACAGATGACCAGAAGCGCGATCATTGTGGTTGTCCGCGTCCTGTCGCCTATCCTGCCAGAGGTTCATTCTCTGATCATTGATAAGCGCTATGACAAAGGTCATGGTCAGGAAGTATCGACCACGCGCGGCATTGCGGTCTGTATTCCTTCAACAAAACACGAAAAAAGGCGACTGCCTTACGGCAGACATCTTTACGGATAGCTGCATAGGGACGAGACTTCTTCAGCAAACTTGAAAAGTGGCATGGTATCACGACGCGTTACGATCGTTGTGCCCATACTTTCTGCTCAGCCATCTGCTTCGCGGCTATTTTCATTTTCTGGAAACCATAAAGAGGTCTGCTCTTGTCATAAATGAGAGACGACCGAAAAGCAGATCGATTACGCCTCCAAATGCTCAATGGAAAAAACATCCCAAAGACGCAATATCTCTGATAAAGACAGCAAGCCGACTCTGACTGTTTACATCGAGTTTATAGAATATATCCTTGAGTATGGTTCTGGCATACTGTTCCGATATTCCAATCAGTTCCGCTGCTTTACGTGGTGGGCAACCAGATCCGACAACACTGGCAAGACGTGCCTCTGATTTTGTCAGACCCAATGTCTGCATGATGTTCGAAACATCAAGCAAAGGCATACCCAGTTTTTTAGCAAGCAGAACGATACCTGACCGTTCCCATTGCCGTGGCGCTACAGTTATATATGTCGCCCCCATTATATTTCACGCTGATCAGGCTATCGCCAAAGCGCGATAACAGACCCCACGTCATCAGATCTGTCTGAAGAACAGGCGTTTTGTACCCATCCACAAAAAAACCGGAGATTCCTGCAACATTGAAATTCCTACAACCAATTTTAATGATGCAGGAATCCCATGCCGGTCTGCATGGCGGTACGCAGCACTTCCGACCAGATCCCGCCACCTCCGGGGCCGCCCCTACCCCCGCCTGGCATACCGCTATTTTCTGACCCGTCGGTAACAGGCAGGCCGTCATCATCCAGAGGCTGCCTGTGTCCGGCACAACCGGCAAGGATAAACAGACACCCGGAAATCATCATGAATCGGGACAGGAAACGCGTCATCTAATTCGATCCGCCAATCCGGATCCTTGATACGTCCACGTCATCATGCGCTTCCCCGGCCGATGTTGCCGGTCCTGCCTTGCCACCGCGTGGTATGGGGGGCGGACCGCAGCGGCTGGCGGACTGATCCATATCTGCTGGAGGGCCCCTATGCCCCCCGAACCCGCCATCAGGTGGCCCGTCGCCCCCCATGCCTCGTCCCATCATGCCACCGAGCGTACCGCCGCCGGGCATCATGCCGGCCATCCCGCCACCGGGTCCGAAACCGCCCCCGAAGCTTTCCGACAGGCCACCGTGGAATCCTCGCCCCAGACCGGATCGCATGCCCGATGGCTGCTCCCTTCGACAGGTGGCATCCGTGTCATAACCGTGCCCATGGCAGGCACCCAACATCAGCGGAAGCAACAGGCATATGGGCGCGATAACCTGACGGGTGGGGATCATTCGGGTTCAACAGTCGTTTAAAGGTGTCCCGACATTATCAGCCCGTCCGTTTCATTATTTGTTACGAAGTTTTATTTAATGATACTGACTGTATGTGCAACTGGATCAAGCGGAACACACTTCTCCGCCCCACAGCAACCTGTCTCACGCCGGATGACATTCCATGCCATGACTTGGCCGCTGCGTTATGGAATGCCCCTTTGCATGCACAACAGATACAGGCGGTTCGCTGAGAAGAATGCGCATACGCATCAACGCCCCCGGCAGGGAATATGATCACCTGCGCAGTATTCACATGCTCTGCGATCTACAAATATACATGGCTTTTTATTAAAATCAGGACTGAATCCCAAATATCCTTCCAATACCTGCCGTCACCATCATTGCCATGATCCCCCAGAATATCACCCGCAATGCAGGACGCATGGGCGCGGCCCCACCTGCGCGGGCCCCGACAATCCCCAGAATGGCAAGGCCGATCAGCGAAATCGCGGACACCGTCCACGCGACCATCCCGGGTGGCGACACCACAGCCGTCAGCACGGGCAGTATCGCACCGGACGAAAACGCGCCCGCAGATGCAAGGGCAGCCTGCACCGGACGCGCTGCCGTCGCCTCGGAAATACCGAGCTCGTCACGGGCATGGGCACCCAGCGCGTCATGTTTCATCAGCTGAAGGGCAACTTTTCGCGCCAGAAGATCATCCAGTCCACGCTGACGGTATATTCCAGCCAGTTCGCTTACTTCAGCATCCCAGCTACTGCCCAGTTCCTTCTTTTCGCGGGCAAGATCCGCTTTTTCGGAATCCGCCTGTGAACTGACGGATACATATTCCCCCGCCGCCATGGACATCGCACCGGCCACCAGACTGGATATCCCGGCCAGCAGGATGCTTCCCTGTGTCGCATGTGCGCTTGCAACGCCCATGATCAGGCTGGATGTCGACAGGATACCGTCATTCGCCCCCAGAACAGCCGCCCGCAGCCAGCCAAGGCGCGACGTCGCATGCCTCTCCACGGTACGAAGCGGGGAACTATTTTCCATATCCATCGGATACATCTTTCGTCATCAGCATTCTTTGAAAAACATCATCCCTGAGAATGAAGTAATGAAAACACGCGGCCAGCGCGTGCCCCGTTGCCAGCAGCATGATCAGCCAGCCATTCCAATGGTGCAGCCATCGCAGCAGGCTGACGGTCGATGCCGGGAACCTGCCAAAGGGCGGCATGATCTGCAGGGATACGAAGCTCATGGCCTGTCCGTTTCCCCACCGCCACAGATAACCCAGGCAGATTTCCAGCAGGGTCAGCCCGTACAGGCCATATTCCACGCTGCGCGCCATCACGCAGTCCAGCCAGCGATCCGATGCCCGGATCCACCGTCCCCACTTCAGGCGCCACAGCAGACGAAGGGGCAGCAGCACGCCCAGCACCATGCCCATTGTCAGATGCGCGACCACAAGCTGATGATGCAGCGGGTTGCGAAACAGGCCCCATAAATTGGCACTTACGAACTGCAGCACGATAATGACGGCGCAGCTCCAATGGAAAAGGATCGTTGTCGTGTCGTAACGCGGGGCGGAAAGACGGAGCGTCTGTTTCATTCCTTTGTTATATATTCCCCACATGACGCGGACCTGAACGCAGATGCCCCGTCTATTCCCCTTCCGGTGTCATCATGATGATTTCCGGATCGGGAAAAAGAAGGGAGACGCCAAACCCCCGGTCTGATCCTGCAAGAGGTGAGCGCAGTTGCAGGCGGACATCCATCTGTCTGGCGATATTGTTCGCGATCGCCAGCCCCAGTCCGCTGCCCCGGACGCTGGATCCGCCACGAACGAACGGACTGGTCAACCGCGCCAGCGTGGCGGGCATCAGGGCGGGACAGTCATTGGTTATGTCAATGCTGCCATCGGGCAGTACGGTCACATGCACCGCCGCGGCGTCTTTTCCATGCAGCAGGGCATTTTCAAGAAGGTTGCGGATCAGAATGCCGGTCGCATCCATGTCGCCATGAACAAATATGTGGCTGATGCCATTCGTCGTCATGTCCATGCTGCGGCCATCCCTGGGATTATGCCCCAAGTCATCAACCAGCACATACAGCACGGCCAGAAGATCAAAACGGTCGCGCCGGAAGGCAACGCCAGAGGAAGCACGGGAAAACTGCAGCAGTTTTTCCACCGTCCGGCCCAACCTGCGGGTTCTGTCGACAATGACGTCCACCCGCCGGCCCGCCTCTGATTCCGCAGGCACCATGCGGCCCAGCATCTGCACCTGCGCCAGCAGGGCAGCCAGCGGGTTGCGCAGTTCATGCGCGGCACTCGCAGCAAAGGCCCGTTCGGTGGACAGCGCCGTCTCCAGCCGCGACAGTAGGGTATTGACGGCATGCTGGATGGAAATCAGCTCGACAGGCAGGTCCAGTGACGGGACAGGACGCAGGTTGCCACTGCCGCGTGACTGCATCTCGTCATGCAGGCGGTCCAGCGGGCGCAGGGCGCGACGCACGATCAGGCGCACCAGCAGCCAGATGACCGGCAGGAAAACAAGTATCGGCACGACCGCTATTGCCGTCGCGCGCAACGTGGCGCCGCGACGATGCAATGTCGGCTCCCCCACCAGCACGCGATAGGCCGTCGTGGTCGGGGCCGCGACATAGACCCGGAAATTCGGCGTATCGGCAAATCCCGTGCGCATGTCGGGCACGAAAGGATCGACCGGGGCATTCTGGGAACGCAGGACAACGTGGCCGGCCGGATCGACAACCTGATAGGCCAGCGTCCGTGGCCCGACGTCGGGCACCCATGCGACATTGTCCGAATGTGGTTCATGCGGCCGGGTCGCGATCGTGGCCTGCAGGCGTTCGGACACTTCCTGAAGGGAATTGTCCAGCCGTTCCGTGATCTCGTACCGGGTAAAACCAGCCACGGCGATACTGAGGGCCAGAAGACTGACGGTGACCACCGCCAGCACACTGCTGACGATCCGGGTGGCGAGGCTCCAGCTCTTCATGCGGCGGCGCCATGGGCCAGGCAGTATCCCCGGCCACGGACCGTCCTGATGACGGCATTGCCAACCTTCTTGCGCAGGCGGCTGATGAAAACCTCCACCGTGTTGCTGTCCACGTCATGGTCCAGCGCGTACAGGGCCGTGTCGATCTGCTGGCGCGAATAGATCCGGCCGGGATTGCGCGACAGCAGTTCCATGATGGCCCATTCCCGCGCGGTCAGGTCCAGCATCTGTCCATTGCGTGCGACGGAACGGTTTTCCCGGTCGATCGTGATGTCGCCGATCTGATGACGCGCCTGCCTGCGTGGCGCCGCGTACCGCCGCGACACCGCCGCGATGCGGGCCACGAGTTCGTTCAGGTCATACGGCTTGACAATGTAATCATCCGCGCCATCGGACAGGCCCGCAATCCGGTCGCTGACCTGATCCTCCGCCGTGGTGATGAGGATGGCGATATCGAACGAAGTCCGGCGGATTTCACGCAGCAGGTCCCGGCCGTTCCCGTCCGGCAGGCCAAGATCCAGCAGCATGAAGTCGTAATCCACGGTCGCCACGGCCGCGCGCGCATCCTCCAGCGTCGTAAACCAGTCCACGGCATGCCCGTCCAGCCGCACGCGTTCCTGCACCGCCGTCCCAAGGTCATGTTCATCTTCCACAATAAGGATACGCATCAGTCCTGAACCTTCTCTCGCATCACGCGGGCATACAATGTGGGCAGCACCAGCAGGGTCAGCAGCGTGGACGTGACCAGCCCCCCGATCACCACGCTTGCCAGCGGGCGTTCGACCTCCGCCCCGGCGCTCTGGGAAAATGCCATGGGGAAAAAGCCCAGGCTTGCCACCAGTGCCGTGGCCATGACCGGACGGAACCGCGATTTTGCTGCGACAAAGGCCGCCTGCGCCACCGCCATGCCCCGTGCCCGCAGGGCCGCGATCTCGCTGACCAGCACCACCCCGTTCAGGATGGCCACCCCGAACAGCGCGATGAAGCCGATCCCCGCCGAAATGCTGAACGGCATGCCCCGCGCCGTCAGCGCCATCACCCCGCCGGTCGCCGCCACCGGCAGGTTGACAAAGACCAGCAGCGCGGGCCGGACCGCGCCAAACGCCACCACCAGCAGCACGAAAATCAGGCCAAGGGCCACGGGCAGCACGATTTCCAGCCGCCGCATGGCCGACTGCAGGTTACGGAACTGCCCGTCCCACTGCGTGGTATAACCCGACGGCAGCCTGACATCATGGGCCACGCGGGCCTGAGCCTCGGCCACAAAGGAGGCAAGGTCGCGACCGCGCACGTTGGCCTGCACCACCATGCGCCTGCGCACGCCATCGCGGCTGATGCGCGGCGGCCCGTCGACCTCGTGCACATGGGCCACCTGCGACAGCATGACGCTGCCCTGCCCGTCCATGCGCCGGACCTGCAGGTTTCCGATGGCCGCGGCAGAGGCAACATTACGGGGATCAAGGCGGACCTGCGTGCCGATGATGGCGTTGCCCACGATGACCGGCCGGCCGATATGCCCGCCCACGGCCTCCACCGTATCAAGGATGTCCTGCACCGCCACGTCGCGGCTGGCGGCCTGCGTGCGGTCGATGTCGGCCACGATCAGCGGCACGGTGCCATCCCCCGCCGCCGCGACGTCCGCCGCCCCCCTGACCGCCGATATGGCGGCTACCACCCGGTCGCCCAGATCGGCAAGGGTGGACAGGTCATCGCCAAAGATCGACACGGCGATCTGCGTGCGCACCCCCGACAGCAGGTCATCCATGCGCATCTGCACCGGCTGGCTCCATGAATAGAGCGCATCGGGCAGTTCACGCCGCAGGGTGTCGTCCATCGCGGCCACCAGCCCGGCCTGCGTGCGGGCGGTTTTCCAGGTGGAAGGCGGATTGAGGAAGATGAAGCTGTCGGTTTCGTTCACCCCCATCGGGTCGGTCGGGATGGCGGACGTTCCGGTATTACTGACCACGGAGCGGACCTCGGGAAAGCGGCGCAGGATCTGCTCCTGCCGTGTCACCGACGCCAGCACCGTATCGAGCGAGGCCGAGGGCAGGCGCGTGGTGGTCACCGTCAGCGCCCCTTCGTCAAGCTGGGGAATGAACTCGCCCCCCAGCCGTGTCGCAAGCCCGGCGGAGACGACCAGCACCGCGAGCGTGCCGCCGAACAGGATACGCGGATGGCCCTCCCCCCATGTCACCATGCGTGCATAGGGACGGCGCAGGAAGGCGATCAGCCGCGTATCGCCCACGGGCCGCACCCGCCCGAGCGCGAGGGCCGCCAGCACCGGCACGCAGACAAAGCAGTAGGCCAGCGAGGCCAGCAGCGCCATGATGACCGTCTGCGCCATGGGACGGAACATGTGTCCCTCTATCCCCTGCAGGGTCAGGATCGGCAGATAGACCATGATGATGACCAGGATGGCAAAGCCGACCGGACGCATGACCTGCTGCACGGAGGAGATCACCAGCGGGATGAATTCCGCCTCCGGCTCCTCCCCGCGTCGCGACAGGACATGTTCGATCACCACCAGCGAGCCATCGACGATCATGCCGAAATCAATCGCGCCAAGGCTGAGCAGGTTGGCGGAAATGCCGAACTGCCGCATGCCCGCCATGGCGCAGACAAGGGCGACCGGAATGACGGAGGCGATCACCAGCGCCGCCTGCCAGCTTCCAATCACCACCACCAGCACGCCCGCCACGAGTACCGCCCCCATCAGCAGGTTGTCGCGCACGGTGGCGATGGTCTGCCCGGTCAGCGTGGCGCGGGTGTAATAGGGCTCCAGCGTAACGCCCGCGGGCAGGGCCTGCCTTATGCCCGGCAGGGCGCGGTTGATGGCGGCAAGGGTGGCGTCGGAACTCGCCCCGCTTTGCATCATCACCACGCCGATCACGATCTCGCCCCGCCCGTCGCGCGTGACCGCCCCCAGACGCGTGCGCGCGCCCGTGGCAATCCGCCCGAGGTCACGCAGCCGCACGACGGAACCGTCGGCGTTGGTCCGCACGGCGATATTCCCGAAATCCGCAAGGCTGCCCACCAGCCCGCGCCCGACCACGCTCTGCTGTTCGGCATGGTGGGTGATCCACCCGCCGCCCGATGCCGCGTTGTTCGCGTCTACCGCACGATAGACCTCGCCCACCGACAGGCTGGCCGCGATCAGCCGCGCCTGCTCCAGCGTGACTTCATACGTCTCTTCCGCCCCGCCATTGACGTTGACATCCACCACGCCGGGCACCAGCCGCATCTGGGGTACGACGGTCCAGTTCATGATGCGGTTGAGTTCCATGAGCGAACGCCCCGCACCCCGGATCTGGAACTGCATGATCTCGCCCATGCCGGTCGCCAGCGGCCCCATTCCGACCGTAATGCCGGGCACCGATATGCTGGCGCGCGCCTGCTGTATGCGTTCGTTCACGCGCGTGCGGTCCAGGTTGATGTCGGTATCATCGGCGAACTGCACATACACCACCGATACCCCCCCGCGGGAGACGGAGCGCAGGTCGGTCATGCCGGGAATGCCGGTCATGCTGGCCTCGACGGGAAAGGTGATGAGCTTTTCCACCTCCTCCGTCGCGAGGCCGGGCGCCACGACGGAGACGAGCACCTGTTTGGGCGAAATATCGGGCACGGCCTCCACCGGCAGCCCCAGCACCACCATGATGCCTGCGGCCAGCAGCAGCCCGAGACCGCCCAGTACAAGCACCCGCGCGCGCAGCAGGGCCTCAAGATACCTGCGCGCCATCAGTCCGCATCCATCCCGGCCAGGCCGATGACCGAAAGCAGGGCGAAGCTGCCATGAGCCACGACCTGTTCACCCCCCTTCAGGCCGCCACGCAGCACCGCCCGCGTCCCGTCATCGAACGCCACGTCAACCAGGGCGGGCCGGTAATCCGTCCCGTCAATCCGCACGAACACGATGCTGCGCCCGTCAAGCCGCTGGATCGCCTCGGCAGGGATGACGATGCCCGCGATGCTATCGCGTTGGGCCAGTGTCGCATCCAGCACCATGCCGGGCACCAGCGCGCCCGTGGGGTTGGCGACACTGCTGATGACCCGCACCAGCCCCGTCAGCGGACTTGCCATGCCATCCACCGTGTCGATACGCGAGATGAGCGGCCCCGCCGCCGCCTGCGTCACCTGCTGGTCCCCCGGCGCGATACGCGCCGCCTGATCGGGCGCAATGTCGGAGACGATCCATACGCTGGACAGGTCCGCCACGCTCGCCACGTCCATGGCTGGCTCCAGATCGCCCGCGACGGATGTATTGATCGCCTGCACCATGCCATCGATGGGGGAAATCAGGGTCGAGGTCTCGTCCTGCCCCGCGCGTCCGCCCTGTTCGGAGACGGAATTGAACTCCTCGTCAAAACGGTGGCCCAGCGTGTCCACGTCCGCCTGACGCGCGCGCATGGTTGCATCGGCCTGCGCCAGCGCGTCCTGCCTGCGGCGCAGTTCGGCAATGGATATGGTCTCGCCCGCCAGTTCGCGTGCCCGCCGCACCGCGCCCGCCGCGTCGTTCCTTGCGGCGATGGCGGCCATCAGCGCGGCATGCATCTGCGTGGCCTGCAGGCGCGCGACATGCAGGGAATGGTCCTGATAACGCAGCAGCGCCTGCCCCTTGCGGATGGGACTGCCCGGCCGCACCAGAACCGCCAGCACCTTGCCACTGCCCGCGGGATGGATATGCACGACGCGCGTCGTATCGGGCATGACCCGGCTTATGACCGGCAGCACGGGCGCAAGCCGACCGGTCATGGCCGTGGTGGTCGTAATGCCTTCGTTGACGACGGCGGCCGCATCCAGCTTCACGACCGGGGGCAGCGTCCCGTCCGCGCCGTAGGCCGGCAGGCAGGACAGGCCCATGACGAACATGGCGGCGACGACAACGCGCATCATGGCACGATGCCTGTTGCGATCAGCATGCGGATGCTGGCGACATGCCATTCCACATCCGCCCGGACGCTGGCCCGCCGGGCCGTGCATGCCATCTGGCGTGCGGCCAGCGCGGTATCCAGACTGACCTCCCCCACACGCCATGCGCGTTCCTGCGCCATTGCCCGTGCCTCCATGCTGTCGGCGGCGTTCCGGGTGGCCTGCCGCGCCGTCGTGGCCGCGATCAGGCGTTCACGCACGCGCATCATTTCCAGATGCACCATGCGCCGTGCCTGCGTTTCCTGACTGCCTGCCGCAGCCAGCCTGTTCCGGGCCTCGGACATGATGGGGGCGTTTCGGACCTCGCTGGGCAGGGGAATGCTGAAATTCACGCCCACGCGGTTGTCCCACGGACTGCCATACTGCTTTTCATGGATCGCATCCACGCCGATTTCCGGGTTGGGCATGAAAGAGCGGTGCGCCAGCTTCATGTTGGCTTCGGCGGCCTCCACGTTCCGGTGCGCGGCCCGGACGCGCGGATCGTTGTCTTCCATGTCACGCGGGGCGACGAAACGGGCCTTCGTCACGTCGCTGCCGCCATAACGGTCAAGATCGGGCACGACCGGACGGCCCAGCAGCACCTCCAGCGCGGCGGTGGCATTGCGGGCCTCCTCCTGCGCCAGGGCCAGTTCGCCACGGGCGTTCTCCACCGCCGCCTGCGCCATCTGGCTGTCGGCGGAGGCCAGTTCCCCGCCACGCACCGCGTGCGCGACGCTGGCGCTGATCCGCGATGTCGCCTCGTACAGTTCGCGGGCGACGTCCGCCCGCGCGCCTGCGATCCGGGCCGCGGCACTGGCGTCAAGCACCCGGATCGACAGCGCCAGATGTTCGACATTGAGCTGCTCGTCAATGGAGGCCGCCTCCGCGCTGGCGACCTGCCGGGTGGCGCTTCCCTGTCCCGGCAGCCACAGCGGCACCGACACCCCGCCCTGATAGGTCGTATAGCCTTCGTTACTGCCCAGCATGTGGTCATCCATGTATTCGCCCGACAGGACGGGGCCACCGGCGAACCATGACCCCGCAGCGCTGGCGCGGGCCCTGGCGGAATGGTGGCCCACCTGCAGTTCGGTGCGCACGGGATCGATGGCCCACGCCATGCCGACCGCCTCATGAAACGAGGGGGCGGGCCGGGGCGCCTGCGCCTTTACGGGAAAGGTCCAGATCATGGCGCAGGCCATGGTTGCCAGCAGGATGGGGAACATGCGGCTGATCACGCGTTTCGCGTCATGGAATGACGGAACCGCCATGAACGGTCCGGGCGGCAAGATCACTCCACAGCCGCGCCATCATGAGACTGATGTCGGATGTTACCGAAAACGGGGACTGGGAATGCGCGAGGGGCGAAAGGGACATGCGCTCCCCGATGACAAAGTGCCCCTGCGCGAACAGGCGGGCAGAAATCGATCCCTGCTGCCCCTGCCCCATGGGCCGCATGACGGCAATACGCAGATGGGGCGACGGGGTGGCAATCTGGCTGAAAGCGTGCAGTTCCCCCTCGCTGGACGGACAGGCGACGCCCTGAAGCACCGCATCACGCAGGACGGAATGGGGATACCCGCCATACATGCCATCGACATGCAGCCGGATTCCCTGACGGACAGTCATGCATATGCCCTCAGTGCCGCTTTCCGCCCGCGCGGCCGGCAGGGTCAGGAAGAAGGCACACAGCGCATGCAGGCCGGCCAGAAATATCCATCGCATAATGTGTGGCCATTCCCCAGCATATATGGAACCTGCGTCATCATCATGATGACGGCATGTTGATAACAGGGAAAGCTGACGCGAACCTGAACGGATTTCCTACAGATGGGAAGTTCCGTGAAATCTTATTATGAAAATGATTATCATTACAATAAAAATTGTCCATACCGACAGACAAGCCGGGGCGATTACTTCTTTCGTCCTCTCGGCCACGCCCCTGCACGCGGCCGTAACTGCGGACAGGACATGCGCGACATGAAAAGCCGGGCCGGTTGAACAGCCCGGCCATACCTTCCCGCTCAGGATTTCCGCCGCGTGGCGACCTGATTGCCGACATGGGTGTAAAACGTTCCGGACCTCAGCGCGGTTTCAATTTCTTCCAGCGTGGTTCCGGCGGTTTCAGGCACGTATTTCCACACGAACGCAAAGGCCGCGACATTTATGAAACCGAACAGCCAGAACGTGCCCGTCGTGCCCAGCGCCTGCACCAGCGACAGCGTGACGAGGGAGACGAGCGTATCGGACAGCCATACCGTCGCACTTGCCATGCCCATTGCCTTGCTACGGACGAAAAGGGGAAAGACTTCGGCCGCGATCAGCCATACCGCCACGGAAAGCGACCCGAAATTAAAGAAGATATAGCCCAGCAGCGACACGACCATCAGGACCAGCCGCACCCCGACCAGCGGCGCGGAACTGAGGAACACGGCCCCCAGCACGAACAGCGACAGCGCCGCGACCGGCAGCATGCACAGCATCATGCGCCGCCGTCCGACACGATCTATCAGCGCAATGCCCATTGCCGTCGTGATCGTGGATGTGACGCCCACCGAAACCGATGTCAGCAGTGCCGCCGAATGGCCAAGTCCTACCTGCGACAGGATGATGGGGGCGTAATAGACGATCACGTTGGGGCCGGACAGCTGTGAAAAGGCTGCAACCCCCAGCGCTGCGATCAGGGCCGGACGGATCCAGCGCTGCCGCAGGATGGACCCGCCGGTCCCGGCGGCCTGCCCCGCATCGACCGTCAGGACATCATCCAGTTCCTGCCGGACGATATCCTTGTGCCCGCGCAGCCTGTACAGGATCGAGACGGCATGCTGTTCACGTTCATGATGCAGCAGCCAGCGCGGGCTTTCCGGCAGGAAGAGCATGCCAAGGGCAAGCAGGATTGCCGGAATGGCCCCCAGCATGAACATCGCCCGCCATGATTCGGCACCGCCGGAGAGTTCATACCCGACGAAGAAAGCCAGAAGCAGGCCAAGCGAAAAGACAAGCTGGAACAGCGACACCAGCCCGCCACGCCGGGACGCCGGGGCCAGTTCAGCGACATAGACCGGCACGATCTGCGTCGTCGCGCCAATCGCCACGCCCAGCCACAGGCGCGCGGCGATCAGGGTGCTGACGTCCGGCGCAAGCCCGCATCCCAGCGACGCCGCGATGAAGATGCCGGCAGCCCCCATGATGGCCGGCCGGCGGCCCCACCGATCCGATATGGGGCCACTGATCAGGGCGCCGAAAACCGCCCCGATATTCAGGGCCGCCGCCACCCATTCCTGCCCCGCCGTGGACAGGGAAAAGGTCTGCGTCACGAAAATCAGGGCAGAGGCGATGATCCCGGTATCATATCCGAATAACAGCCCCCCGACGGCGGCAACCGCAGCGGCGATGGAGACATAGCGGCGCGCGGAAAGGGTCTGGTCTCCCCGGTGCACGATGGTCGCCAGGGCGGACAGCGCACGTTTATGGGTATGGTAACGCGATGTGTCCTGAATATCCGGGATCGTGGACATGCCGGGGTTCCTTTTTCCCTGTGGCAAATTTCCCTGCGGCAAAAGGGGCCGTTAATCAGCCTGCGTCGGATGCACCGAAAATATCGCGCAGGGTCTGTTTCATCACGCCCGCGTCAAGCGTCCTGCCAAGCCACAGCTCCACCCCGATCACGCCCTGATTGACCAGCATGCCCAGGCCATCAAGCGGCGTGCAGCCACGCTGCCGCGCTTCGCGCAGGAAGCGGGTCATGGGGGGATTGGGAATGACGTCCGCCACGACCTGCCCCTTTGCCAGCGTATCCAAATCGACCTCCACCATGGTGTCGGCATCGCCCAGCCCCACCGATGTGGCGTTGATGACGATATCGGTGCCTTCGGGAACGCGGGCATTTCCCACCCATGGGCGGGCGGTCGCGTCGCTTTTTGTATTGTCGCGCACCAGTGCGGCGATGGTTCCGGCTTTCGCCGGGTCACGATTGACCACGGTGATATGGGCGACACCCGCCAGTCCCAGTTCCACGGCAATGGCCCGGGCCGCGCCACCGGCACCAAGCAGGAAGACCTTTTTGCCCGCCGGGTCGATCACCTCCCTGAGGGAGGCAAGAAACCCCTTGCCGTCCGTATTGTTGCCAACCAGCCTGCCGTCACGAATGGCAACGCAGTTCACGGCGCCGATAATCCGCGCGGCCTCGGCCAGTTCGTCCAGATATTCGATAACGGCCACCTTATGCGGCAGGGAGCAGTTGAAGCCCACCCACTCCATCGCCACCGCCCCCCGGACCGCCGCGGCCAGGTTACCGGCCTTGACGTCACAGTTGATATAGCGCGCATCGATCCCGGCATGGCGGTACGCGGCCTCGATCATCGCGACAGTGGGATTGTCGGCGCAGGGCGTGGAAAATGATCCGGTAAGGATGCTGCGGAAATTCTGGTTGCTCATACGGCGTTCCCGATGGATGAAGAATCAGATTGCATAGCTATGCAAAACAAGACGCTTTTTGCGTCCGGGCGCAAGCCCTAATCATTCAGTCGCCGCAGGCCGTGCTGCCGCGTTCGATCAACTGCGCGTCAACGACATGGGTGCGTGAAAGGGGGGTATCCTTCGCCCCAAGCGCCTCATCAAGCAGTTGCATGGCGCGTGCGACCATCTGTTCGGTATGCTGGTCAAAGGATGTCAGGTCATAACTGCGCCATGCGGCCTGGGGAATGTTGTCGTACCCCATGATGACGACATCACGCGGACAGAGCAGGCCCATGCGTTCGCGCAGGGCATCAATCACGCCACAGGCCATCATGTCATTGCTTGAAAAAATACCATCCGGCCGGATATTGCGTTTCCACAACCCGATGACGGCGTCGTACCCGCTGTCATATGTATCGTCGCCCTGCAGGCGGGTCAGGTCGGCCACTGGCATGCCTGCCTCGCGCAATCCGTGGCAGAATCCCTCCCCCCGCGCGCGGGAAGCCGTGTTCCGGACAGGACCGGCCAGCCATACGGGACATGTCACCCCACGCCGCGCCATCAGTCGCGCCGCGACAAGGCCCGCGCCATGGTTGTCGGAATTCACGGTTGAAATCCACGGTCCCACCAGGGACGAATTGAAGCAGACGACCGGGATGCGAAGCTGGGACAGCGCCCGCGCCACCGACTTCGAACCGATGGCAAGGGAGGTAACGACGGCATCGATCCTGTAGCTGAGCAACTGGTCAAGCGCACTGTCGAGAGTCAGGGCGTCATCCACATGCATGAGCAGCACCTGAA
This sequence comes from Novacetimonas cocois, assembly GCF_003311635.1. Classification (GTDB taxonomy): domain Bacteria; phylum Pseudomonadota; class Alphaproteobacteria; order Acetobacterales; family Acetobacteraceae; genus Novacetimonas; species Novacetimonas cocois. Next base: position 31,091 of record NZ_QEXL01000015.1, read on the forward strand.
GGCCGCTTTCACGCAAAGCGATCGCAAGACGTTCAAGCGCCGTGGCATAGAATGGATTTTCCAGCCCCCCGATGACCACTCCCACCATGTAAGACCGACCCGACAGCATGATGGCCGGAATGCGGTTGGGCCGGTACCCCAGGCTGGCGGCAGCGGCCAGCACCTTCTGCTTGGTGCGGGCCGAGATGCTGGCATCAGGCGAAAACGCACGCGACACGGCCGACTGGGACACCCCGGCTATGCGGGCGACGTCGGTGGAGGTCACGGCGCGAACGGCGGTTTTCTCCTGCTTGTCAAGGCTCATGCAACTCTCCCCGCGGCATCGTATCGCCAACCGCCCGTTCCGTCAGTGGATTTATTGTTCAGGGAAAAGATATCCACTTTTCGACACATGCCGGAACGTTGGAGATAACCGGACCTGTGGTGCGCGGCCCGGGGACCGCGCATGAAAGAGACTGCGGCATGATGATGGATCGCACAGGCGGTATCGGGTTCTTTCGGTCCTGAGAGATTCATTCATATGATTGTTCAATAGGCAGACAGACATCCTGATTGGGGAAAGATGACAAATCCTGCAAAAAATCCAGAAGGACATTTGAAAACCACAAACACAATATTCGTATTTCCTCTTATTGCGTTCCACCATTTTCATGATGGGAATAAATTCGAAGTTCCATGTTCGTATATTACGCGTTCAGGAAATATTTCGCGTTTGTCGGAAGTGTATCCGAACTACAGTCCTTCAAAAAATAAATGGAATATATCCTGTAATAAGCGGAGGTTTCCCCCATTGGCCTGAAATCAGGAAGGCATACCCGACCATTGGCACGCACACGTGAAACGCCCCCACAAAGCTGCGGCAGCTTCGATCAGAAAACCTTCCTGACAAATCCCTCTTTTGCGTCAGCCGCCGGGCTGTGATCTCGAAAGATCACATTGCCGATCATGTGCTGCCAGTCATCGGTCAGGCCAAATCCGAACCATGTTGTCAGCACGACATCCCAACCGCGCCGCGCAGCGGCGAAACCGGACAGGATCGGACCCTGTTTTCCGTAATGCTCCCGCATCTTCCGCCATGGACAGCCAGCCAATACGCAGGCCACAAGCCGATTGCCCGTTTCACATCCATCAGGTCGCCATGCATTCATGGGTCTTCGCAAAGTTCCGCGATGAATCATCGCCTGCATCAACCTGAAAAGATTTCCGGCCAGCAAATGACCGGGCCGTACACAGGGCAGCCACGTCCGCTGCTCATGGCTATCGCGCCATCGCCAGCAACCGTGAAAACCGGCCTGCTCTTTTTGTATTTACGCTCATTCACCTATATTTTAACCTACCTGTCACTGAGCGCACAGGACATTATATATAATGTTCCCTCATCGCCCTGATGAGATATATGAACATAGGACAGATCATCATGCCTCTTGATCAGATGCGTCGGAACATGTCGGAAAATAAGGGTTTTATCGCGGCCCTGGACCAGAGTGGCGGCTCGACGCCGGGCGCGCTGCGGCATTACGGCATCCCCGACAGCGCCTATAGCACCGATGCGCAGATGTTCGCCCTCATGCATGAAATGCGGGTAAGGGTCATTACCGCCCCCGCCTTTACGGGCAAGAAGATCATTGCAGCCATCCTGTTCGAGCAGACCATGAACGGGCTGGTAAAGGACACGCCTGTTCCCACCTACCTCTGGAAAGACAAGGGCGTCGTCCCGTTCCTGAAGGTTGACAAGGGTCTGGAGCCCGAAGCGGGCGGCGTTCAGCTGATGAAGCCCATTCCCAATCTGGAGGCCCTCCTTGATCAGGCGATCAGCAAGGGCATTTACGGCACGAAAGCACGTTCCGTCATCCGCCTGCCCGAACGCGAAGGCGTGGCGGCGATCGTCAAGCAGCAGTTTGCCCTTGCGGAGCAGGTCGCGGCGCGGGGACTTGTGCCCATCCTGGAACCCGAAGTCCTGATCAAAAGCCCGGACAAGGCCGGGGCGGAAACCCTGCTGCATGATGAACTGCATCGCGGGCTGGACGCGCTTCCCGGCGACTATCAGGTGATGATCAAGGTCTCGATCCCGGAAAAGGCGGACCTTTACCTTGACCTCATCAAGCATCCGCGCGTGCAGCGTGTGGTGGCACTTTCCGGCGGTTATCCGCGCGATGAAGCCTGCCAGCGCCTGTCGGCCAACCACGGCATGATCGCCAGCTTCTCCCGCGCGCTGCTTGAAGATCTGCGTTACACCATGACCGACGCGGAATTCGACGCGGCCCTTGCAAAGTCCATCGACCAGATTTACGCGGCTTCGACCCAGAAAAACTGAGATTTGCCGCCGGTGGGTTAAATCGTGCCTTTACGGTAAGGGCACGATGCGAGCCGACGTGAAGGCTGGCGATGAAAGCCAGCCTTCATGGGGCATCATTCGGAATTTTGTGTGCCTGTCGTTATCGACAGTTCGAATGTCCCCAATGGACATGGGGATGTTTGCCTTACCTTGAAAAAGCATTTCACATAACCCCGTGAAATTGTAAAAGTTTTTGGTGAAGCTTTTTCCAAAAAGCTTCAAAGAATGCAGCCGTTGTGGATATCGGGGTCATCGCCTCGGCAAGGGTATAGTGGCGACAACTCCCCTGCCCCATCGGTATGATCGTCGCTATTTTCCACATCATTACGTTCCCTCTCCCGCAGGTCGCATTTTTTGAACCAGACGACCTGACACCTCAATCCATTTTGGTTTGCGAACAATAAGTCACCGCCATATCATGCCGGCATGAAGATATTCCCACGGCCCACCACCCGACGCCTCCTTCTGGCTTTCACCGCCGCCTTCGCCACAATGGGAGCAGGTCCCGCACCTTCGCTGGATTCCCTTGAAAAGGCGCATTTCAAGGCTGAATGGGCGGCAAGTCCGGTTAGCTCCACCCAGCTTGGCATCCATGATACGGACGCAAAGCTCGACAACGTTTCAATCAGCGCCATAGACGCGCAGACGAAGCGCCTTCATCGCGAACGTGACGCGCTGGACGCGCTCGATGTCTCCGCCCTGCCGCAACGCAGGCAGGATGATCGCGATATCCTCAAGGCGGATATCGATCTGGAACTGATCACAAACGAGCGCATACAGCCCTTTCGCCACAACCCGGATTTTTACATCACCCTTGCCACCGACGCGCTCTACAGCCTGATCGACCGTGATTTCGCGCCCCTTCCCGTCCGGATGAAGGACGTCATTGCCCGTGAAAAGCAGATCCCGGCGATGCTGGCCAGGGGCGAAAAACAGCTTGAGCAGGTTCCCGCGATTTTCATCGAGATTTCCAAGGAAGATCTGGAAGGCACGATCGTTTTCGTGCGTGACAACGTACCCGCCGCCTTCGCCAGCGTGAAAGATGACAGGCTTCAAGCCCAGCTTAAGGCCAGCACGCAGGCGACGCTTGCCGCCCTTTCGAAATTCCAGACGGCGCTCAACGCCATCAAACCGTCCGGCACCTTCGTGCTTGGCGCTGATACCATCCGCGCGATGCTTGCCGCCGATATGGTCAACACGCCTATCGACACTGTCATCAAGGCTGGCCGCGCGCAGCTGGCCCGCGATCAGGCCGCGTTCCATGCGGCTGAACGCCAGATCGATCGCCGCCATCCAGATCAGGCCCTGGCCGAAATCCGCAAGGACCATGTCGCGGCCGATGCCCTGAACCAGCTGGTGCGCACCCAGCTTACGGATACTCAGGGCTTCGTGATGTCACATAACCTCGTGACGTTGCCCAACACCACGCTGCCCGTGGTCACCGATACGCCAGGTTTCGAACGTTCCATGATCACGGCGGCAACGGACTGGCCCGGCCCGTTCGAAACCAAGGCCACGACATCCTTTTACTACGTGACGCCGATCGACCCGAAACTCAGCCCGGCGAAGGCTGAGGAATCACTCGAAGATGCCAACACCCCGTCCATGCTCAACGTTACCGTGCATGAAGCCATGCCGGGCCATTTCGTGCAGGGGCTGTACCTGCGCGCCAATCCCGACTGGTCGCTAACCCGCAAGGACGGCCGGTCCTATGCCACCACCGAAGGGTGGGCGCATTACACCGAACAGATGATGATCGAGCAGGGATTCCACGCACAGGATCCCAAACTGCATCTTGCGCAGTTGCAGGACGCCCTGCTGCGTGACTGCCGTTTCCTCGCATCATTCGGGATGCACACCCAGGGCATGAGCCTTGCCGATGCAACAAAACTGATGCAGCAGGAATGCTACCAGTCCTCTGTCATGGCTTACAAAGAGGCTCGTCGAGGCACGGCCGATCCCGGTTATTATTCCTATCTGCTCGGCAAGCTCATGATCCTTCACCTGCGTGACGACATGCGCAAGAACGAGGGCAAGGCATTCTCCCTGAAGGCATTCCATGACGGGCTGCTTGGCTCCGGCCTTGTGCCCATGCCCATCATCCGGCGTGAAATGACCGGACGGAATGACCCCATGCTGTAAAAGAACTGCCCGACAAAAGGGCACAAAGGTTTCGAGATGTCGCCTTTTTCCACAGGAGGCGACATTTCCTGAAGCTTTTTGAAAAAAGCTTCACCAAAAACTTCTTTATGATGACAGGCTTTTTCGAAGACGGGTTTTCAGAAGCATCCGTGCATATTCAGCCTGATTTTCCCTTTTTATCGGCGGTTACGACATTGACCGCCTTATCTCTTCTGTCCACGACAGACACATGCGTCGTAAAGGTCTGCGTGAAATGGAGGTGGTGTCCCTCGGGCCTTGGGCCGGCCCTAGTTGACTTGAAGTAAAAACGCCCATGCGGATAATCAAACAGGACAATGCGATCTGCAAAAAAAGGCATTCCGATATGCCCGGTCATGATATCACGTTGCAGAACGACAGTATCGTCCTTGATGCGTTCTCCGCCAATCTCGAAATCTTTAATTTTTGCTTCCCGTCCCGCTGTCAGGAACCTGTCAAAACGGGTAATCGTCTTTTCCGCCCTGACAAGGGTCGGATGGGCAACTTCGGGAAGGTCATCCCAGCTTGTTGGCACGGAGGTCACGTCCAGATCCGGGTTCATGGAAAACCATCGTTTCTTTCCATCAATGAAAGCCGGGATCTGAAAATCCCCGTCCAGACGGACGGAACGCGCCCTGTCCCCCAGGATCTGCTGGCCGACATCGTCACAGTCCGAATTATTGCTGGTGGTGATATACATCACCTCGCCATGAGGCATATCAAGCAGAATGAGCATGCGTGAAAGCACCATCTGCCCGATGACGCCAATCACGGGACGTCCCCCTGCCGACTGCACGCTGCCCCCCCGGATCAGGACGCCATTGACCGCGCCCAGATCCGCCCCGCCAATCTGCAGATCCCTTATGCCGATATAATCCACTTCCTCGGAATGATAGCCATTCAGGTCCAGCGTGGCTGGCATTTCCTTATCGGGAAAGCGGAGATCCCGTGTTTCACGGACATAGATTTTGTCGTAATCGGGACTGATATACATTGCGACGTCATAATCGTTGACACGCACGGGAATAATGGGGCCATCCCCTGCCCCGCCCAGTAATGGCAGGACGACACTGCCGGTGACGCAGCGGGAAACATCCTGTGCCCCGGCATGGGCAAATGGCGTCATGAACAGGCCGAAAACAGAAAAGGCCATAATAAATCGGCTGCGCATTGCCCTGTCTTTCCGATATGGTCCGGGCTGACCGTTACAATATGATTATATTTTTCCCTTGTATTGACCAGAGGGAAAATGGAGCAGCCTGCAGCATTTTCTATCCCGCCGAACCTTCCCGATGATGCGACGTTGCATCCCGCAGTTAGCGGGAGGTTTTCATGAAACGCGTTTTCGGTATCTTCATCCTGCTGCCGCTTGCCGCCGCCGTTGCGGGCTGCCATGACCCGCATCGCTCCCGCCATCCCATCTACTGGCACGAGGGATATGACCACGGCACGTCGTCACGCCAGCAGCCCGGAATGACCCGGCGATAAGGGCAGGCTCCTACGTCATGTTCCTACGGTTCCGGCTCGTAGTGGTGGATCATGAACATGCCTTCCAGAACGGACGTAGCCGCAGGCCTGACCTTTACACACCGAAAATGACACGCATGCGCCCTTTTCCGTCCGTTCCTGTCGCTCTCACCAATCGCGATCAGACAGGCACGAGCACCGGTGCCACGGGCACTACCGGCGGGCGGGCCTGCCAGCGTCCTGAGTCCACATCCGCGATTTCCCGGTCAATCTCACTCACAACCCGCCGTGAGAACGGCCCCAGATGCAGGTAAAGCGCGCTTGTCATGACCACGTATGGCAATGCTTTCGGATTGTGGAGGGTGCAATCCAGCAACATGCGCCAGAACTGCACCGCCGTGCCGGGTCCCGCGCGATGAATGCGTGAAAGGAGCCGGAAAAAGCTGCGCAGGTCCCCGCGTATCATCCGATGACCACGCCCGCGCCTGAGCATCCGGCCAAGCCGCCGCACACGGCCGAAATAGGCAACCGGGTCATAGATTGCCTGAAGGACCGTCCTGTAATCGTTCAGCACGTCACGCCGTGGCCGCTTCGTCTCGAAATTCAGCCCGGCGGTGCACTGGTCCCCTGATTGTGTCTGCTCCCCGCCGGAAAAGAGGCGACCTTCGGCCAGCAGACGCCGTGTAAGCTGCGTTGTGGGCAGGGCATACAACAGGCCGACCATACAGACCGGAATTGCCGTATCCTCGATACATTCGATCATGCCGGCCGCGACACTGCCCTTTTCGCTGTCGAACCCCACGATGAAGCCGGCATTGACGAAAATCCCGGCCTTGTGGATTGTCTCGATGCTCTGTTGCAGGCTGCGCCTTGTGTTCTGCTTTTTCTGCATCAGGACGAGGGAGTCCGTATCCGGGCTTTCGATACCCACGAATATGGCAAAGAAATTGGTATCCGACAGGCTGCGCAGCAGGTCGGCATCATCGGCAAGGTTGATCGAGGCCTCGGTTGAAAACTCGAACGGGAAATTTTTCCTGTCCTGCCATGCCTTGAGGTCCGGCAGGAATTTCTTGAGCGCTTTTTTGTTGCCAATCAGGTTGTCATCGACAAAATCCACATGCCCGCGATACCCGAGGGCATACAGGGCATCAAGTTCGGCCATGACCTGTTCATTCGTCTTGGTGCGTGGCACCCGGCCATACAGTTCGATGATATCGCAGAATTCGCAGCTGAACGGACAGCCACGCGAAAACTGGACGCCAACATGCAGGTACTGGTCCAGCTTCAGCAGATCAAAACGGGGCAGCGGGCTTTTTGTGACGTCCGTCTTTCCCATCGGCGCTTCGAACACGCCCTGCCTGTCACCGCGACGCCATGCCGCGATGAAATCGACCATGATTTCTTCCGCTTCGCCCAGAACCTGAAAATTCGCAGCGCTGTAGAGCGCCGGGCTGGATGTGACATCAGGACCGCCGACCACCACCGGCGTGCCGGCCGCACGGCACATTTCGATAATATGGAGGGCATCGTTGCGCTGCGGCAGCATGCCGCCCGTCATCACGATATCCGCCCAGCCGAAATCCTCATCGCTCAGGGTTTCGGTATTGCGATTGACCAGCCGGACCTCCCAGTTTTCGGGAAGCAGGGCGGCAACCGTGATCAGCCCAAGCGGCGCCGCCGGATAACGTGCACCCGCCAGATCACAGGTTTCCTGATAGTTCCAAAACGAATTCGCGTTGAAGCGCGGGAAGATCATCAAGACCTTGCAGGTATCGGTCATCGTAAAACGATCCCCCCAGCCACCAATCGGCTATGGGCGGAACGATCTTGTCCCCTGGCGACAGGAAATGGACAGATGGACGGATCCACCTCTGGCGAAACGGCGGTAGGCCAGCGAACAGTCGTCACTATGGATGCTCCATCTGGATGAACCGACGCTTCTACACCCACAGCCTTGCAATAGCGATAGAACCGCACCGAACGGATGGCTGCTTCAGAAGACGATCCACGAAATATCCCGAAAATCATGATGAATTTCGTGGCAAGACTATTTTAAAAAAACTTATATGAATGTCGTTTTTGAGAATTCGACAGTTCGAGAGCCAGAATTTTTATTATTTTCCATCAGTGACCGGATTCATCCAGTTTCCGGACTGATGACGACAGACCCTAACGGCTGGCCATCCGATGCCCCAGTTTCGCCAGTTCAGCCATGATGCCGGACAGGACATGCTGCAGGCTGGAAAATCCCTGATGCCGTTGCAGCGTGCATTCATCCATATAGAGATGACGGCTGATTTCCATCTGCAATGCATGCACGCCTTTGCGGGGACGACCATAATGTCGTGTGACATATCCGCCGGCAAAGGGCATGTTGCGGACAACACGGTAACCGTGTGCCGTCAGGATATCCTCGACCGTTGCCGTGATCTCTGCCGCGCAGGAAGTTCCCCAGGCATTCCCCAGAACAAAATCCGCCTGCTCGCGCTGGCCCTGTCGCGGCATCGAATGTCCGTCCAGCAGGATACATACGCCGTGTTTTTCCAGACTGCCGTCAATCAGCGAGGCCAGTGCGGCATGATATGGATACCAGCAGCCACGGATGCGGTATTCAGCCTCCTCGAAATCCAGCGGACGGCTGTAAATCAGTCCGCCACTTCCTGCCAGGCGCGCAATCGTCCCGAACCCTGCCTGCACCTTTTTGCTGGAGGTGTTACACCACTCCGGCAGCATGTCACGAAACATGCTGGGATCGAGTTCCCACGCTTCCCGGTTCGCATCACAATAGGCACGGGGAAAAGTGGCATGAAGCAGGCTCGCCCCATAATCCGGCGCATGTTGCAGCAGTTCCTCGACAAAGCAGTCCTCGCTACGGCGCAAGGCAAAGGGCGTCAAGCGCGACTGTTTCAGAAAGTGGTCGGTATAGTTCCGTCCGGAATGCGGCGACGCCACCACCAGCGGCGCATTCCCATGCCGGGGATGAATGATCTCAAAAGGGGCAAGGACGGCTAATGGCATGAGAACACAGGGGATTCAGGAAAACTGACCGACAGGACGGGATAGGAACGCATATCGGGCATAGGCGCAGCACGCAGGATTTTGGTCAATGTGAATTTTTTTGAAGAAAGGGGGTTGCACCACGCCCCAACGACAGCTAGAAGCCATTTCACCGAAGCGAATGGGCGCATAGCTCAGCGGTAGAGCACTACCTTGACATGGTAGGGGTCACAGGTTCAATCCCTGTTGCGCCCACCATTCGCTTCGCAGATTTCCGCCAAAAACTTGTGTTATGTGTGATAATCCCCTAATGGGGATCATCCATTAGCGTCCACCAGAATCCGCGCTGACCCTCCCCGATCCGTGGAAAATCCGTGAAGTGTTTTTGGCTTGTACTCTGCCCCTCCCTCCCCTAGAATTTCACCTGCTGCGGCGGCGTGGATGGACACGCATGGGAAAATCAACCGGCGGAAAGCACTGCCCCACATCGCGGAAGCGGTGAAACGGATTTGGGATCAAGCGGAGACAGCTAACGACACTCGGAGTGCCACAAGAGCCGGTATCAAGCCCGGCCCGCAGCAATACGGTTCAGAGCGGCAGGGCCTTCGCAGGTTCCTGCCGTTCTTATTTCCGACACCCTTTCTGCAGGCAGAACAGCCAGTGAAGCCAGCGCCGAATCACGGCGCAGGCGCCCCCAGCCGTTCGCGCACGTAGCGGCGATGGTCGGCGCGCTGCACGAAAAATATCACCCATCCCAGCGCCATCTGCCCCGCGATGATGCCAAGCACCGCCCAGATCATTCCATCCGCCCCTGCCGCCAGCAGTCACGCGCAAACGCGATGAGCAGGTAGCCCACCGCGCACGCCGCCCCCAGCACGAAGCCGAGGGCGATGCCGGTGTAAAAGTTCACGACGCCTGGATGGCCGCGTTGTCGGCCTTGCACTTGGCGTAAATCGCCTCGATGTCGGCTGCGGTGGGGCCGCTGGACGATGCGGTATCTTCCACCGCCGTCTTGATCGTAGTCCATGCCTCGGGGCCATATTTCTCGATCAGGCCGAGGACGAGGCTTGTACCGTTGACGATGGCGCTCAGTTCGGTTGCGTCCATATCAGTTGCTCCCCGTGGTCGTGGTGGTCTGGGCGATGGACAGGGCGGACTGAAGCCCGGCCAGCGCGCTTTCGGCTGTCGCCAGTTCCGATGCCGTGACCGTGTTGCCATTGGACACGGCGGTATCCAGCGTGGTCAGCGGCACAAGGGCGGCGGCGGATGCCGTCTTGATATCGGCCTTGACGGTGGCGTTCACGCTGCCGGACGCCAGATAGGCCTCGGCCCCGGTGGCCGCTACGTGATAGGCGCTCATGGTGTCGAACGCGGCCTTGCGCAGGTTGGTCTGGTTCGCGCAGGCCCCAAGCGTTGCCAGCGAGAGGATCGCGGCACAGGCCGCGAGGCGGGATCGTTTGGTCATGTCGGTTCCTTACGGCCAGATCAGGGCTGGCGTGTAAGCGGTCCACGTGTTCTGCGCCATGCAGACGTAGATGCCGCTGGATGCGAAAATGATGGTGCCGGGCGTGCCAGCCGCATCAGACGACGCGGGCGCGGTCCCGATGGTGACCACCAGATTCCCCGCCGTATCCATGCCGGGGGCGCTGGTGGCGATCATGCGCTGCGTGTCGCGGCGCGTGGGATACAGGCCCGGGTCGAACCGGCCCGGACGCCGGATGGGGTTAGGCGTTCCCATTGGCCGCCTTCTCTGCCTGGCCCTTTTTGTTCAGGACCGGGATGCCCGCCGCCGCGACCGCTGCTTTTGCCGCGGGCTTGTCGGCCACCGACACGCGCACGGCGGTCTGGCTTGGCTTGAAATGGTTTTCCGCCCATCCGATGTTCAGCCCGATGGTGCTCATGACCTGATAGGCCACGGCCCACCGGCTGCCTGCGTGCGGCGGCGGGATCATCGCGGCTGCCGCCCCGCATGCGAGGATGAACAGCGCGACGTAAAAGGCGTACTGTTCCGGGACGAACTCAAGCATCCCGGCAAATGCGGCCCCGAGGCCGGTCAGTTTTGCGGCTGTATTCATCTGCCGTCTCCGTTCAGGCCAAGGCGGTAGAAATCCTGCCGGCCGATTGTCTTGATGAAAAACCGGGGAATGGCCCAGCGCGGCTTCATGCTGTCATGGGCGAAATAGCTGTCCGCGCCGCCCGTGATGTCGGCCAGACGCCCGGCCACCAGCTGAGCGGCCAAAGCGCACGCCACGCGGAACTGCGGGTCATCCTGCGTGACGGCCCCGAGTTTCGATGCGTTGGGATCGTCCTCGTTCCAGCAGGAGAACTGCCACGGGCACAGGCAGACACTGCCGATCGAGCGCCCCCACCATCCGGGGGATGCCGCGCGGTTGCCGATGACATTCAGGACCGCCTGCATTCCCGGCAGGCCATCCCCCCCTCGCCTCGCCCCATGCGGTGCGTGCTGCGGTGTCCATCGAGCTGGCGTCGGTCATGGCCCATATCCGAACGCGCGCTTGCAGAATGACCACGCCGCATCGCCAATCTGTCCCCAGCCCAGCAGGCCGGTCGCCAGCACGATGAAGGTCATGGTCACCCACGATGTCAGCTTCATGCCGCCTTCGATGCGGGCCAGACGTTCCGATATCTCTCCATCACGCTGCGACGAACGGTCATTCATCTCGGAGATTTTCTGCTGGGTCTGGATCGCGTTTTCCTGAACCTCATGCGTGATGTCGCGCCGGAAGTCCGAGAACTGGCGGTTCAGGTCCTGCATGTCGCCGCGCAGGTTGTCGTGACCACCTTCCATTTTAGCCACACGCTCGCGGACAACAGCCACTTCCTCGGCTGTTGCATATCGGGGATCGGTCATCAGTGGGATACCGCCTCACCCGACACGCCTGTCCATGCGCTGCCGTTCCACAGCACCAGCACGCCCCTGCTGCCGCTGCCGATATAGCAGTCGGTGCAGCGGATCACCTGGGTGCTGGACGCGGGCAGGTTGGCATAGGTGGAAGACGGCGGCGCATAGGCCGCCAGGTCGGATCGCGTGGCAAGCCCGGACGCCGAAGGTGGGAACGCCCCACCATCAAACAGGCCGTGCTGCTCCGGCGACGTGGGCGCAGCATGCGCCTGCACCGTGACAAAGAGGCTGGCCGCTGCCAGAAGGTGAGAGAAGCGCATGCCGTCCCCGAAACTGAATGGTCAGGATTTCGGGGTATGGGAAGTTTGTTAGTACGGTGTGGAACGGCGGACCTTTTTTTGCCCGCAACGTAAAGCGCAACTTGACGCCTTCTGCGTAAAGTCATACTTTACTTCCGATGGAAATCGAAAGCATCAAGCACAAAGGGCTGCGCCGGTTTTTCGAGACAGGCAATCCGAAGGGAATCGTCGGAGACGTCGCCCGCCTACGCAAGATGCTGGCCTTTATCGACGCCGCGGCATCGCTGGATGAACTGTCGGTTCCACCCAATTACGGCCTGCATGCCCTGTCAGGCGACCGCGCCGGCACATGGTCCATGACCATCACCCGCAACTGGCGCCTGACCTTTCGGGTCAATGACCAGGGCGCGCTGGAAGACATGGATATGGAGGACTATCATGGCACTTAAGATGCACCCGTCCCTCGCCGTAAACGTGGGTGACTGGATCCGGACGGAGCTGGTTGAGCCCCATGGCCTGAAGATCAAGGACCTGGCCGAACATTTCGGGGTGTCGCGGCAGGCGCTGAGCGCCCTGCTGAACGGTCGCGCCCACCTGTCCGCCGATATGGCGATCCGGTTTGAAATGGCGTTCGGAGTGAAGGCCGATACCCTGATGCGCATGCAGGTGGCGTGGGACATGGCGCAGGCCCGCACACGAGAGGCGGACCTGCATGTGCGACCGCTTGTTGCGGCGTAGGCATCAGGCGGCATCCCCTCCCCGCGCAGGCAGGGAGGGGACATGGTGCCTACCGGCCTAACTGCCGGGTTCGCTCCTGCTTGATCCGCTGCACGTCATTCCACATCTGCATGATGCCGTGCGCCGCTTCCCGCAGGCTGCGTTCGCAGTTGTCGGTATTGGCCCGGTCAGGCTCGTGATAGATGCGGTCGCATACCGCCAACGCCTTGCCCAGTTCACCCGCAACTTCATTGGCAGACAGGTGCTGCGCGTCTTCAAAGATGTCCACTTTCTGGGCCTGAAGACTGACGGCCGATGCCACATCCCTGGTTCCGATATACCGCCCCAGCACTTTCACCGCGAACAGCACCCGCTCGCCAAACGGATTGACCGTCCAGATCAGCCCGGCGCGCGTACGGGCCAGACGTTCCCATTCCGCCGTGGGTTCCAGCCGGGCGACGGTGATCCTGCCTTTCTCATTGACAATCACGGCCTCCGACCCCGGTGGCAGGTGGCAGTCGTTCGCGTCGAACAGGATCATCCTGCCGTCGATCTGGATTGCGCCAGTCACGTGGGTGTCGCTCCCCCCGGTTGCGCGAAAGGGCGCGGGGCGGCCTTCTTGACCTGACTAACTCAACGATCAATCTTCTTCCTTACGAGCCCATGGCGGTATAACTACCGCAGATCTTACATTAATAGTATTCACATCAGAAAATTCTTTTTCTTTTGGTGTGCGCTTTTTGTATTTCCCACTATCTGCCCTCTCAATGGGCGAATCTTCTTTTTGAGTTATCCGCCATAACCGGGTTGTTAAATTTTTCCGTGCATCTGTGCCACCTGGACTGAATCCGTCACGCCGTAGAGCCTTGTATATTTCGTCGGCATCAATCTCATCGTCCCATATACCATCATCTATCATGGTTATAACAAACTGAACGAGTTCATCATCAGATATGCGCTTGGCATTCACCGATTCAGGATCAGAGTCCTCTTGAGGCTGGGCACTCGCATTATCTGGACGCCCCACGCCCATTAAGTCCGATAATGCGATACCTGCGATTTTAGCCATCCGGCACAAAACATCGTCTATTTCTTTCAGTTGGTTTTCCAAATCCCTACGCTTACTCAGGATTGAATCCACAATATTTTCAACGGTCTTTGTCATTTATCCACACCCCATAACACCAGATATTTTCGTACCTGAAAATATGTATATGTCATTCTGAGTGTGCCTTGAATAAAAAAATGAACCGGGAACAGATTTATGGGTTGCGTTGATATTCAGGGTACAGCTATTGGAGGGAAGAGGCCAAAAACACAAAGGCCGCTGCCAAGCTGGAATTTGGCAACGGCCCTCGTATTTATGGTCGGTGATCTGTCTGCAATCGTCAATTAAGGCGGGGCAAACAGAGCCGAAGGGAGCGCAGAGGCTCCTATCGTCTAGTCATTGACGTGATGGTGACGATAGTACATGTGCGCTTCCTTTTCAAGCCCTGCCGTGTTGGCGCTTGAAAGGAGACCCTTATGGTTTTCGTTCACGCATACACGCGCATCCGGTTTGGGCGTCTTGAGCACGTTTGTGCCCATTATCGCTCGATCCCGCGTTAAAACTCTAAAATAGAGTTGTTCCAAGGGGAGGCAGGAAACTGCCTCCCCGGCTTTTTCTTCTATTAAGCTGAACTTGCTGTCAGGAACAGCCTATGACCTACACCCCCGAAGACATAGAACGCCTAGCAGAAAAATTCTTCAAGCTGCATCTATTCACCCAGGCCATGGAACGGTCAGACGATTGCGACAAAACGCCAATTCGGAGCTGATTCCGTCATATCCGAAGATTACGCAACGCCAGATGAGCAGGCGCATTTCCGCGCGCTGGCGCGGGAGCAGTTGGAAAAGCCGCTGTAAAATTTGACAGCGGAAGACCGTTCGAATCGAACATACAAATTGTATCTACAATTAAATTGATCTCGCACCTTTTATCGTATATACAATCTGAATGAGATACGATTGGGACGAAGCCAAGCGCCTGAGCAATATCGAAAAGCATGGCGTGGACTTTGTTGCCGCTGAGGATTTCGCATGGGATGAGGCGCTCGTCACAGCCAGCCGCTCCTCGGATGAACCTCGCCTTGTCGCGCTGTCTCCAATCGGTCATCGCCTGCACGTTCTGGTATTCAGCGTTGAAACCCGGATCGTACGCATCATCAGCCTGCGGAAAGCGAACAAAAGGGAGGTAGCATTCTATGTCTCGCAAAACTGACATCATTATGCCAACCGATGTGGAAGATGCCGTCATCAATCGAGGTATTGCCAAGGATGCGGATAATCCCGAACTGACGGATATGGACTTTGCCGCCATGTGTGCGTCAGCAGATTCCGTTCCCGACCTGGCCCGCGCCCGACGCGTTCGTGGCCCCCAGAAAACTGCAACCAAAAAGCTGGTCTCCATGCGTCTGGACCCGGATCTTGTCGAGCGTCTGAAAGCTGACGGTCCCGGATGGCAGCGGCGTGCAAACGACATGCTCCGGCAGGCCGTGGGGTTATAAGCAATGGCAAGAATGACACTGGCGGAAATCATGTCCCGGCCCGGCACGATTGACTGGGACAAGGTGAACGCCACCACAGAAGCCGACATTGACCGCCAGGCAAGGGAAGACGGCACGGATGACGCAAGTCATCTGCTTCCGCTTACCGAGGTGCCATCTTCCCCTTTAAAAATTTCTTATTCCCCTGATACAAAATGAGATTATCCAGACACGTAGCTGATACGCATGCTGGTTAAATCTCCTCTCATCTGAAGGGAGGCATGCATGATCAAGAAAATCATCTTTCTGGCGCTGGCAATGCTGGGGGCCGCTGTGGTCAGTTATCCAACAATCAGCAATGCCCATCGGGCCGTTGGGTCGGCTTCTCTTTTTGACCAATAGCAGGGTGCGTTGACCCGACTCCTGCGGGTCTGGGACGGTTGCAAGATGAGCAGCCAACCATTCACCGGCGAAATTTATAAAACCTACTGCGTTCTTGACAGGGGTGGGGCACCACACGCAATTCATATTGCGGATTTCATTTACATTGACGGCGCACCTTATGCCGTCATCGAATGGAGGCCTGCGCCTGGTGGTGAACATCCAGAGATTCTTGTTCCCTTGGATGCTTCACAACTGACCGCCATTCCTGATCCCAAAGCGACGCATAGTTATGCAGGTCCGCCCGTGGTAGATCCTCGCCGACATAACTGAGGCAAGTGGCCGCGCTCTCAAAGTTTCCCTTTCTGATATTCAGCGCCGCGCAGAACCTGTGGAATGCCCTGATATCTTCCGGCTTGCTACTGATGAATTTCATTCCTGATCTTTTCATCAGTTCCCTCCCATCGCCTGATAAGGGTTCCAGCTAGGCGACAGCCAGAACTTCTGCCCCTGGTTCTGCTGGATGCCCAGTTCGTAGCGCCTGAGGTATCCGGGGTTCATCATCTCCTGCAGGCGGTAGAACACCAGATAATCGAGGGCGGCGCGGGTGTAGAATAGGTTGCCAAACGGCAGTTCCCGCCGTGCTTCCTGCAGCAGGTTCATCTCGAACGTCTTGCCCTTGGGGGCATCCGCGCTGCCGAGTGCCGTGTCGCGGCTGTTGGCGAACATCTTGAACAGGCTGCTGGCGTCGGAAAAGGTCGGGCCCGCCAGCGTTTCAAGGAACGAGTTGCCCATGCGGCTCTGTTCGCCGAATAGGAAATCACCGTAGATCCGTGCCCCGCCGCCCTGCTGCATGGCAGCCAGAACCGTGCGCCAGTCGGCCGGGTTGCGCGGTTCCTTCCCCACGGCCATCGCCTTGAGGCTCATGGCGACATAGCCCAGCACGGTTGTCGCCACGATCAGGTGCGCGATGCCGGCCACGTCCGCGCCGTCGCGCGTGATCTCCCTGCCCCACACGCACCGGATATGCGTCAGCGGGAAGGACTTGAACTGCATGAACATCCGCATGGCCTGCTCCAGTACCGGGTTCACACGGTCGGCGGCGGCGTAGCTGCCCTGCATCAGGGCCTGCGTGCGCGGGTCGATTTCGGTCATGCCCTCGCGCACCTGGTCGATGATGTAGGATGACAGCTTCGATTGCAGCTCATTGCGGGCTTCATCATGCGTGATGTTGTCGCGCAGCAGGGGGTTCAGGTCGTCCTCGGTCAGGTGGTCCAGTTCGGCCGGCAGGATGTGCATGTTGCCGTCCGCCGCTTCCTTCGCCGTGGTGCGCAGCACGTCCCATTCCGCCGCGTCGATGCCATAGCGCGTCAGGGACTGCCGCAGTTTGGGGTGCAGGGCGTCGAAGTCCTTGCCCGCGTTACGCCCGAGATTGTGGGTCAGCATGGTGCCGAACCCTTCCTTCATGGCGTCGGTCCAGTATTGCAGGCCGTTGAGCCGGTGGAAGAACTGCACCGTACGCCCCATCCTGCCTAGCGGCCCGTCCTCGCCATGGAAGCGCGTCATGATCGCGCCCAGCGTGCCGTCGATCCCCACGCCCATCATGTGTGCGATCTGGCGCCGGTTGCGTGTCCCCTTGCTGAGCGTGCCAGGCACCACGCTTTTCAGCGCGTTCATGTAGCTTTCCAGCAGCGGGATGCCGTTGTGCCGGGCGACTGATGCCGTAACCGCGATATCCGGCAGGGATGACAGCACCACGCCGCCCAGCTTGGTGATGGCCTGGTAAGAGCGCAGATAGGCCCCAATGGAGGCAATGGTCTTGTTCTGCGGCGCCGCGGCCCGGCCCGTCACCACATCGACCAATGCACCATCCTTCAGCGCCCGCAGCCTGTCCACGGTCCTGAAGTCGTTGCGGTCCTTGGCCGCCGATATGGCCCGGTCCGCCACATGGTCGAACATGGCACGCGGGTTGGTGCCCAGCGTGCGCATGACGGCGGCGTTGCGCGCGCCGCGCTCCATGCCCTGCATCACGCTGTCGAGCACGTTGCCCTGCCCGAACTGCTCGTTATAGGCCAGCCAGTCATCGGCGAATTTGAAGATCAGGCTGCGTTCCTGGCTGGCGCTCTTGGCGGCATTGGCCGGGCCTTTGAACCCGGACAGCCAATCCGAGCCGTTGGCGCTTTCATGCACGCCGGATGACAGCGCCTGCCATGTGGCACGCAGGTAGTGTTCCTCGCTGGTGTCGGCATCCAGCCGGTCGAAGGTGCGCGGGTCCAGCTTGGGCAGGATGCTGTCGCGCCATGCGTGGTAATCTTCCTCGCCCCCGTTGCCACGGATCTTCCACATGTCGTGGCTCTGCCGGGTGACGTAGTGTTCCTGCTTTCCGATCCATGCCCCGGCTTCGTTCTGCAGGGCGCGGACCTTTTCCTGATGGCGGTGCAGGATTTCGGCGGCCTGTCGGGCGTGTTCGTTCCCTGTTGCTGCGCCCGATGCCGGATCATCCAGCCGCCACATCTCCCGCGCGATGTCGCGGTCAAAGTCATGGTTGCGCCGCGTCACAGCCCTGAGCAGCCCGGCACGGTCGAGGTCGGTCACCAGCGGACCCATCACATCCGCGACCAGCGCGTGGGTCGTGGCTGCGACCGATAGGGCGGCCCCGCGCTGCGTGTTCTCACGCCCGGCGATGATGCCCTCCAGCGCCTGCACCTCCTGTCTGGTTGGAAGGGTGTCGGGGTGGCGATCCGGTGGCTGTCGCCTTCTTTCTGCAAGTGGACGATACCGGAGTCGTGTTCTGCGTCCGATGTATTCAGCGGTCTGCACCGGACAAAGAAGAACGGTCCGTTATTGTGGTCACGCCGGCTTTCATCTGAATGCGCCAGAATGTCGCGCACGTAGCTTTCGACATCGGAATAGCCGAGGGCACGGATCTGCGGCCCATACCATAATCCGTCATGAAATCGTGCCAGACCTCCTCTACGTCGATCGGAAGAGACGGCTGACTCTAAATGTGTTTTGGGAAGGTGCCCATCCACACCGGCGCATCTTCGATGCCACGCTGGCGATCACGGCTAGTTATCCATGCCAAGGTCTGATTAATTTCTTCACCTATGCGGAAAAATCTTCTGCGATATTGCCGACAACGGAACAAATCCAGGACCGAAGCAGGCGAATGCAGCATGCACGCCAGCAGCCCCTTGACGGGCCGGGATCATGCCCGGCCCGCAGCATCAGATATTCAGCCGCCCGAATACCTGATCAGGCTTTTGCAGGAACCTCTCCCTGCGGGGTCTGGGCGTTGACTGCGGCCGGAAGCAGATGCGCAAGGACGGGAAGGATTGTGTCGGCTGGCAGGCCAACATGATCGACAAGGGCCTGCACCTGCTGATTGCCAAGCAGCGAGCGGAGTTCATCCGTCGAAATCGGCAGATTTTCGCCCGAACCGATCCATGAGCGGACCTTGTCGGTCAGTCCCGCCTGCTGGGCCTGGTCCAGAAGGGAAGAAATCGTGGCGGGCGTCAGCATCTGCGACAGATAGGAATGGATCTGCCCCGACAGTCCCGAACTGGCAGCCAGATCGGTCAGTTTTCCCATCACATCGTCGAAAATACCACTCATGATCATATCCCTGAAATTCGCTAAGGCGTTTTCTTAATATAATCGATCTTGGATAATTATAAAAAAATATAATAAGCCAGATCAAAAAAAAGCGGTGCATGTGCACCGCTTGAGTTTAGGGAGGAAACGTCCAAGAAGCAGTTGCCAAGGCAAATCTGCTTCCCGGTTTTATGATGTACCTCACGCTTATGTGTCAACAGGAAAATCGCCATTGATTTTCCCCACCTTCCCCTTGCGGGCCAGATAGAGATGATAGGACAGGACGGTCTTGGCATCCGTTCGCCCGATCGTGGGCAGATCATGCAGCGACAGGACATGCAGACGGATGTTTTCGTGTTCATTGGCCAGACCTGTATGACGCCCGTCCATTGCATGAAGGGCCTCGGCCCTGACCTCCAGCTCCGCGTAATACAGGGCGATTGCTTCGTCCGTGCCGCCGGGTGAAAGCCAGACGGTATCCAGCAGCACCAGATCCGTCTTGCGGACCTTCAGATCCACGCCGACCTCTTCGGACAGTTCACGCAGGGCGGTACTGACGAACTCCCCTCCGTCCAGCATCCCGGCAGGCAGCGCCAGAAGATCGGGACAGGCAATCGGAACACGCGCCTCCTGCGTCAGCACCGTGCGTGGAGCCTCCCCCGGGCATGTCAGGACCAGCAGGACAGATACCGAATCCCCGCGCAGCATCGCGGCACCGGGCACGGGCCTGCCATCATGCAGCGCATCCGCCACGGCGAATATGAACCCCACGCGCGTGCCGAACATGACGACATCATGCACGTCGATGCGGCGGACATCGAAGCGGGCACATAACCCGTCACGCCAGCGGACAAAATGGGGCGCTTCAAGCACGGCCGCCTGCCGCTCGGGCGGGATCAGGGAAGAAAAGTGGATCTGGACCGCATCGGACATGCCTCGCATTCCCCCTTATCGAACGTCCCCTGCCCGGCCTGTCAGACGCGATGACGGACAGGCGGTCGTTTTCTGTCCACAAACCGGGCAGACAGCCGGACAGGGAACGTCCTGTCCGGCCGGAGCAATTTCTTTACCGCAGGATACCGGTATGCCCGATCGAATACCGTCCCGGCTGCGGCCAGACCGTCAGGCCATGGGGTTCCTGCCCCACCGCGATTTTACGCACCGCGCCGCTTGTCGTGTCAAATGCGTACACCACGTCATCGAACCTGCCCGACAGCCATAATGTCTTGCCGTCGGCGCTGACATTGCCCATGTCCGGGCTGCCGCCATGCGGGATGGGCCACTGCCTGACCACTTTTTGGGTGGCGAAGCTGACAACGGACACACCGCCGGCCTTGCCATGGGGCGGGCCATGAATCTTGTGCGATCCACGGTTGGCAACGTACATCATCGTGCCATCCCTGCTGGGATACAGGCCGTGGGTGCCAACACCGGTCGGTATGAAGCCCGTTTCACGGAAGCTGTCGCCATCAATGATGAACACGCCATCCGCATGCATGTCCGCAACATAGAATGTATGACCATTCGGCGCCGTCAGGATATCCTGCGGCATGCCGCCACTCGACAGCTTGAGATAGCCGAGGACCGTGTGGTTCACGGTATCCACTTTCGCCAGATAGCCACCGAATTCGCATGTGAAGATGGCATAGCGTCCGTCAATCGAGAAATCGGCGTGATTGACGCCCTTGCATTGCGGCACCGACACGGATGTCTGCAACTGCATGGTATGGGGATCGCGGAAATCCAGCCGCTCCCGCGCTTCGGCCACCGTGATGGCCGATTTCCCATCCGGCGTGAAATACATGTTGTAAGGATCATCGACCGCGACCTCCGGCCCCGGCAGGGTCGTGCGCGGATCGATCGGCGTCAGCGTGCCGTTGGTCGTGCCTTCGGCGTTGTTGGTGACCCACAGCGTCCGCAGGTCCCATGAGGGCACGACGTGCTGGGGACTTTTGCCCACGCGGAAGCGGTTGACGACCTTATAGGTCTGGGGGTCGATGACATAGACGTTGTTCGACCGGAGGTTGGGGACATAAATCCGCGGCGGGTCCTGCGCCACCTCCGGCGCGATGTGATCCGACGTCGTTTCGGTATAGATGTTGCGCGGATCCACCACCGGCGGCATGCCCGGTATTGTCTGCACCTGCTGTGCCCGCGCCGCGGACGATCCACCCCACGCCAGGCCCGCCATACACAGCCCGGACATCAGAAACAGTTTTTTTACGGTCATGCAATCCTATCTCCTGCCGCCCCTATAGCACGCGGCAAAAATCTGGCAATCAGGGAGAAACCGGACCATTTTTATCGGTTTCCAGCGCCCTGAGGGCCGCCGCCACCTGCATGTCCGCCCCCACCTGTCCCAGCGCGGCGGTGGCGGGACGGGGGTCGCCGCCATACACCCCCTGCGACGCCCCCGGAAGGGCGGCGTGCCGCAGGGCATCCTCACGCACCATGTCCGGCTGAATCGCCAGCATCAGGGACGTATCGCTGATATCGGCATGCATGCCCACATCCGCGCCCAGCCCACGCCTGCGCAGGAAACCGGCATAGGCCCCGGCGACGACGTCATAGTACGCCGCCAGATAGACCACATGCGCCCCCGTGCCGGCCCATTTGCGGTTCAGCGCCTGCGCCACGGCCTTGAGATCCTTCTGGTACCCGCCGTGATCGCCCAGAAGGATGACACGCCGGAACCCCTGCACCCGCAGGCTTTCGGCAGCACCGCTCACCATGTCACGAAACACCGCTGGCGGAATGCTGATCGTGCCGGGAAAGCGCATGTGCGACGTACGCGGCACGGTACCCCCTTCGGGCACATAGGCAATGGTCGGGGCAACCAGCATATGCCCGGCCTTCTGGGCGATACGCTGCGCCAGCACGGTGGCGCGCACGTTATGCTTTCCCACCGCGATGAACGGGCCGCTCTGTTCCGTGCCCCCCACCGGGATCACGATGCTGGTCCAGCCCTGCGCCAGCGCGTCACGGATTTCCGTCCATGTCAGCTGTGCGAACTCGACACTCCCTGGCGCGGCCGTGGCATGGGCATCCGCATGGGCGTCTTCCGGCGATGCCAGCGCCATTGCGCCCGCGGCCATGCACGCGCACGCCAGCCGCCGCCAGCCCACAACCTGCCGTCGCGCGGCCTTACCTGCACCGCCCGCCGCGCGGCCCGGATGGCCCACGCCGGAACCATCGCGCGGACATCCCGTTAGTTTAGCGAACATTTTACCCCCGCCCTGCCAGTATCGGCGGGTCGGTATAAAGGAGAAGACGCGATGAATGCCAGCGCCATCCCGCATCCGCCCCACAGCCGGACAGGCACGGGCGGGGAAACCCATCAGACAGCGGATGACGCTGATATCCCCACCCTGACCACCCAGCAGGGCACCCCGGTCGCCGATGACCAGAATACCCTGCGTCAGGGCGCGGATGGCCCCGCCCTGATGGAGGATTTTCATTTCCGTGAAAAAATCTTCCACTTCGATCATGAACGCATTCCCGAACGCGTGGTCCATGCGCGGGGATACGGGGCCCATGGCTATTTCGAGCTGACGGATTCCCTTGCCGATGTCTGCCATGCCGACATCTTCGGCAATGTCGGCGAAAAGACGCCGGCCTTCGTGCGCTTTTCCACCGTGGCGGGGGCAAAGGGATCATCCGACGTCGTGCGCGACGTGCGTGGCTTCGCGGTGAAGCTTTATACGAAGCAGGGCAACTGGGACATTGTCGGCAACAACATACCGGTCTTCTTCATCCAGGACGCCATCAAATTCCCCGACTTTGTCCATGCGGCCAAGGAAGAGCCCGATCGCGCCTTTCCGCAGGCACAGACGGCGCATGACAATTTCTGGGACTTTGTCTCCCTCTCGCCCGAGGCCACGCACATGGTCTGCTGGGCCATGTCGGATCGCGCCATTCCACGCTCTTTCCGTTTCATGGAGGGGTTCGGCGTCCACACCTTCCGCCTGATCGATGCGCAGGGACGTTCCACCTATGTCAAATTCCACTGGAAGCCGCGCCAGGGCCTGCAGTCGGTGGTCTGGAACGAGGCGCTGAAGATCAACGGCGCGGACCCCGATTTTCACCGTCGCGACCTGTGGAACGCCATCAACGCGGGCGATTACCCCGAATGGGACCTTGGGGTGCAGCTGTTCGATGACGAATTCGCGGACCGGTTCCCCTTCGACATCCTGGACGCGACCAAGCTGATCCCCGAGGAGCTGGTACCCATCCGCCGTGTCGGCCGCCTTGTGCTGAACCGGGTGGTGGACAATTTCTTTGCCGAGACCGAACAGGTCGCCTTCTGCACCCAGAACATCGTGCCCGGCATCGATTTCACCAACGACCCGCTGCTTCAGGGACGGAATTTTTCCTATCTCGATACCCAGACCAAGCGCCTCGGCGGTCCGAATTTCACGCATATCCCGATCAACGCGCCCAAATGCCCGTTCCATAATTTCCAGCAGGACGGGCACATGGCGATGCACAACCCGAAGGGACGGGCGAATTACGAACCCAATTCATGGCCCCAGCCGCAGGGCGGCCCGCGCGAAAATCCCCGCACCGGCTACCGTTCCTTTCCGCAGGAGCAGTCAGGCGCCAAGACGCGTGAGCGTTCGGCCGCGTTCGGGGATCATTACAGTCAGGCGCGCCAGTTCTATATCAGCCAGACCCCGGTCGAGCAGACCCACATGAAGGACGCCTTCGTCTTTGAGCTGAGCAAGGTGGAGACGCCCGCCATCCGCGTGCGCATGCTTTCGCACCTGCGCAACGTGGACGAGGCGCTGGCCCGTGGCGTGGCGGACGGGCTGGGCATTCCCACGCTTCCCGACGCGGCGGTCGGCCCCCTGCCCGTCCGGACGGACCTGCCGCCTTCCGACGCGCTGAGCATCCTGAAGAACGGTCCTGACAGTTTTCGCGGGCGCAAGCTGGGCATCGTGGTGAGCGAGGGCACGGATGCCGCCCTGCTGTCCGCCGTGCAGGAAGCCGCCCATCAGGAAGGGGTGGAGACGGAACTGGTCGGGCCGCGCATCGGCAACATATCCGATGACAGGGGCAAGATCCTGCCGGTCATGCAGAAGATCAACGGCGGCCCGTCGGTCCTGTATGACGCGGTGGTCCTGCTTCCTTCCGCGCAGGGCAGCACGCTGCTGCTGGGCGAGGCGACGATGCGCGATTTCATCGCGGATGCCTTTGCCCATGCCAAGTTCATCGGATATGCCGCGTCTGCCGAACCGCTGCTGGATGCGGCGGGGGTGGGTACGGCCGAACGTGACGACGGCATCCTCAGGCTGACCAAGGCCAAGGATGCGGCTGCCTTTATCAAGGCCTGCGCCGCGCTGCGGTTCTGGCCGCGCGAAAAGCGCGTGCATGCGGTCTGACCCACGCCTGCCGGCCTGATACCCGGTCCGGGAATCCGTGATCTTTTTTACGTGCCTGCCCTTGATGCGCTATCGCGGCAGGCACAATGAAAGGGACATGGAGGGACCGAAATGGACGAAAAACCGGATAAAAAACCACATGTTTCCATCCATTACTGCACGCGCTGCAACTGGCTGCTGCGCGCGGCATGGATGGCACAGGAACTGCTTGCGACATTTGGCGAGGAACTGGGCGCCGTGACCCTTGTACCGGGAAGCGGCGGCCGTTTTGAAATCCATGTCGGTCCCCACCTGATATGGGAACGCAAACGCGATGGCGGCTTCCCCGGCCCGAAGGAACTGAAGCAGAAGGTCCGCGATGTCATCGCGCCCGAACGGGACATGGGGCATATCGACCGGTAGAGAAGACACGATCCCCGCCATTGTCTGCGCCGCACCGCCACCCCATATGCGCAGTCATGGCACATACCGCTTCATCCTCGCCCCCGTTCACGACCCGCCCGTCCCTTGACGGCACGGAAATCAGGCGCCGCGTCCAGCGCCTGCGGCGGCTGGCGACCCTGCTGGACGCAGCCTTTACGATACCGGGCACGCGCGTGCGCTGGGGGCTCGATACGCTGATCGGAGCCCTGCCGGTGGCCGGAACTGCGGTGATGGCGATCCCCTCGCTTTATATCATCTGGGAAGCATACCGGATGAACGTGCCGGGGAAGGTCATCCTCAGGATGCTGGCGAACGTGGGGGTGGAATTGCTGTTCGACTTCGTTCCCGTCCTCGGTGACCTCGCGGATACGGTGTACAAGGCGAACCTGCGCAATATCGACCTGCTGGAACGTCATTTCGGCATGACGGTGGACGTTCCCCCTCCCGGACGCTGAACCTGTGCAGTGATCCCTGTACGCTGATCCCTGTGCACCGACCTTGCGATCCGGCGCCTGTACGGATAACCCGGAACAGGATTACCGCCTGATGGGACCGCCGTTCATGTTCTCTGCGCTTTCGCCCTCCATCGCCACGGTCGCCCGGATCCTGCATCAGCAGATGGGTGAACGGGTCACGACCAATGAATCGATCCGTGAACAGCACAGCCATGGCGAGGGATGGAAACGCGCCAGCCTGCCCGCGCTGGTGGTGTTCGCCGAAGGCACCGAGGACGTGGCGCTGGTCCTGCGCACCTGCCATGAACATGGGGTGGCGGTCGTGGCCTTCGGGGGCGGCACATCGGTCGAAGGCCACGTCACCCCCGCAACGGACGCCATCAGCCTTGATCTTTCGCGCATGACCCGCGTCCTGGCGGTCAATGCCGATGACCTCGACTGTCGGGTGGAAGCCGGGGTCACGCGCCAGTCGCTCAATGCGCATCTGCGCGATATGGGCATGTTCTTTCCGGTCGATCCGGGTGGGGAGGCCACGTTTGGCGGGATGTGCGCCACGCGTGCCTCCGGCACGGCGGCCGTGCGTTACGGCACCATGCGCGAAAATGTGCTGGGACTGCGGGTCGTCATGGCTGACGGGCGGATCGTCGATACGGGCGGGCGGGTGCGCAAGTCATCCACCGGTTATGACCTGACCGGCCTGTTCATCGGTTCGGAAGGCACGCTGGGCATCATTACCGAAATCCAGCTGCGGCTGCATGGCATCCCCGAAACCATTGCCGCCGCGACGTGCCAGTTCGAAGATCTGGCCGATGCGGTGCGCACGGCGGTCTCCACCATTCAGGTGGGCGTGCCGATCGGGCGGATCGAGCTTCTTGACGACGCCCAGATGGAAGCCTGCATCGCCTATTCCAAGCTGGAGGACTACCGCCCCATCACGACCTTGTTCTTCGAATTCCAGGGGTCGCCGGAGGCCGTGCGCGAACAGGTGGAAATGGTGGAGGCCATCGCCGCCGACAATAACGGCCTCGGCTTCATATGGAGCACGAGCCAGGAAGAACGCACCCGTCTCTGGAAAGCGCGCCACAGCGCCTATTGGGCGGCCCTTGCCGCGTATCCCGGTCGCAACGGCATCGCGACGGACGCCATCGTTCCCATTTCCGCGCTGACGGAACTCATCACGGGGGTCAAGGCGGATATCGAGGCATCTGGACTGCCGGCCCCCATCGTGGGGCATGTGGGGGACGGGAATTTCCATACCATCATCATGGTGCCCCCCGAACCCGATGGATATGAACGGGCGATGGAACTGGACCGCAGGATCGTGCGCCGGGCGCTGGCGCTGAACGGGTCATGCAGCGGCGAACACGGGATCGGCAGTGGCAAGATGGAGTTCATGGCCGCCGAACACGGCGAAAATGCGCTGGAGGTCATGCGCGCAATCAAGAAGGCCCTCGATCCGCAGAACATCCTGAACCCCGGCAAGCTGCTTCCGCCCGCCCCAGACGCGACGGCCGCCTGAACCTTTCACACGGGGGGATGGCCGTGGCGAACGCATCGGACAAGACGGCAGAACGCACGCAGCGGCTGCGCCAGGCGATGCAGAACCTGGACGCGGGACATTTCGCGCAGGCCCGCGCGCTGGTCGAACCGATGTGCGGCGACGGACGGGCCGATATCATCCTTGCCCATGCGCTGGCGGGCAGTGGTCGCGCAGCCAGGGCGGCGCGGCTGCTATGCCGTCTGGCGCATGACAATCCGACGGCAGGTCATCCCGCGCAGGACATGATGGCGCTTCTTTTGCGTCATTCGCGCATCGCGGAAATCGAGGCGACGCTGCACGCGACCATGATGCAGACGCCCAACGATATCCGCCTGTATGACCTGCTGGGTGAATTCCTGCTGTTGCAGAACCGCATGACCGATGCGGTTGAGGTGCTGGTGGAAGGATGCAGGCGCCATCCCGCCGCCCTGCGGACCGGCAACCTGCTGGCGGTGACACAGAATGAACTGGGTCAGGCCCGCGACGCGCAGGCGCTGCTGCGTCACCTGCTGGAATATCATCCGCGCAGCGCGATGACGCATGCCAATCTGGCGCATATCCTGACCATCGACAACCAGATGGATCAGGCCCTGCATCATCACCGGCAGGCGCTGGCGCTGCGTCCCGATGACCCGCAGATCCACCTCAATCACGCCATGACCCTGCTAAAGGCGGGGCGGCATGCGCAGGGCTGGCCCGAATATGAATGGCGCCTGCGCATGCCGGGACGCCAGAAACACCCGTTTGAACGTCTTCTGCCAACGCTGGAGCAGAATACGGACCTGACGGGACAGCGCATCGTGGTCCTGTCAGAGGCCGGGCTGGGCGACATGCTGATGTATCTGCGCTTTGTCCCCGCGCTGGTCCGGCGTGGCGCGCGCGTTATCCTTCAGCTTCCGCGTGAGATACTGCCCCTTGGCACGCGTATTTACGGGGTGGAACGGGTTATCGATCCGCTGCGCCCGCTGCCCGCGCATGACTGGCACTGTCCGTTCGGAAGCCTTGCGCGCGCCCTGGGCCGCACATCCGATATCGTCGGCGCGCCAATCCCCTACCTGCAGGCCGACCCGGAAAAAATCCTGCGATGGGAAGAATACCTGCCGTCGCGCCCGGGCCTGCGGGTCGGGATCGTCTGGGGTGGCGCCAGCCGTCCGGGCGTAGCACAGGCGCAGGCCATCGACCGCAAGCGTTCGATGCACATTTCCCAGCTTGCGCCCCTGACCACGATAAAGGGGATCCATCTGGTCAACCTGCAACGTGGCCAGCATGCGCAGCAGATGACGGACATGCCCGAGGGCATGCAGCTTTATGATCCCATGGATGACGTGCGCGACATGGATGACACCGCCGCGATCATCATGAACCTCGATATCGTCGTATCGGTCGATACGTCGGTCGTCCATCTTGCCGGTGCACTGGGCAGGCCGACCATCATGATGGACCGGTACGACAATTGCTGGCGATGGCAGTCCGGCCGTCATGACAGCCAGTGGTACCCACAACTGCGTATCGTACGCCAGTCCCGTCCGGGGGACTGGGAAGGCGTCGTGGCACAGGTCCGCGAACTGCTGGCAACCGCCGCCGCCAGCCATTCCTGAAAAAGTGGCCGTCTAGGCCTGCGACATCGCCGTCAGCAGGGGCGTTACGGCCTCCCGCGCCGCGCGCTCCGCCCCGGCGGGGTCCTGATTGCGGATCGCATCAAGGATCCGCACATGTGCCGCCAGTCCCGGTTCCGGCAGGGCGGGCTCCATCACGGCGGTATGGGTGCCGCGCCGCACTTCGGAGACGAAATAGCGATAAAGCTCGCTCAACGCCCTGTTATGCGACGCTTCTGCAATCGCAAGGTGAAAGGCCGTGTCACGCGCGACAAAAGCCTCCATGTCCACACTGCCGGACACTTTTTCGCCCCGCGCCTCCAGCAGCTTTTCCAGACGCTTCAGGTCGCGCTCCGTCCGGCGCAGGGCGGCCAGACGCGCGGCCTCGGCCTCCAGCACGACACGCAGCTCGAAATGATCGCGCAGCCCTGATCGGCTGATGCGGTGCATCACATCGGCAGGGTCGGTCCGTGAACGGACATAGGTGCCATCGCCCTGCCGCACCTCCAGCATGCCGGCATGGGATAGGACACGCACCGCCTCGCGCACGGTGTTGCGCCCGACCTGCAACAGCTGCGCCAGTTCCGTTTCCTTGGGAATGCGTTCGCCCAGCGCCCATTCCCCTTTCGCGACGCGTTCGCGCATGACTGCAATGGCCTGTTCCACAAGGGAATGTCGCGGAAGGGGAGGAAAAGAAGACATAGGCTGTTTCATATCCCAAAGATGACGCGTGGGACAGTCCGTCGCCGCCAGCACGTCATCAGAGCCTCAGTCAAGGCGCACCGCAGGGCGGACAAACACGTCCAGCCAGTCCACCAGACATGATATCATGCCCCGGAAAGGTCCATAGAGTTCGAACTGGTGCTGGCGATAGAGCATCAGATGGACCAGCCGGGCGGAAAGGCCATGAAGCCATCCGCCACCAAAGACGGTGCCGCCGGGGAACGTGCCCCAGCCGTTATAATCGCCCAGCGCGACCACCGCCCCCTTGTTGTTGAACACGAACGGCGGCAGCGGACGCCCGTCCATCCATGCAGGCAGGTGACGCGCCAGATGGTGTGCCTGCTGCCGGGCGGCCTGCGCCGTCGGGGCCACAGGCTTTTCCGCGATGAAGGCGCAATCCCCCATGGCAAAGACATTGTCGTCATCCATCACCTGAAGCGTGGGACGCACCTCAAGCTGTCCCGAACGCGAAAGCTTCATGCCCCCGAATTTCGTGGTCACGTCGGGGGCCTTCACCCCGGCGGCCCAGACACGCAGCGTGGCGGGCACGCGGCTTCCGTCCTTGAGCATGAAGCCATTTTCGTCCGCGCCGCTGACCATGGCGGAGGTCTGCACGGTCACGCCGATGGCCTCCAGCTGCTTCATCGCGGCCTGCGATACCTTTTCGGGAAAGGCGGGCAGGATGCGCGGCCCGGCCTCCAGCAGCGTGATCTTAAGCGCGGGGGGCTTTTCTCCGAAACTGTAAAGCGCGGCAAGGCCCAGCGCCTTGTGAAGTTCGGCGGCAAGCTGCGTTCCGGTCGCCCCGCCACCGACAATGGCGATGTCGAGTTCGCGGTGATAGGCAAATGCCTTGAGCAGTTCCATGCGGAAACGGTCATTGAAGCCGTTTGCATCGACAAGGTTGTCAATGAACATGCAGTGCTCGGCCACGCCCGGCGTCCCGAAATCATTGGCGCGACTGCCAATGGACAGGATCACGGCGTCATATTCCAGGCTGCGTTCCTCCAGGATCGTTTCCCCATTGGGGTCGATCACCGGAGCAAGGGTAATGGTCCTGGCCTTACGGTCCATGCCCGAAATCTCGCCGGGCCAGAAATCGAAATGATGGCGGCTGGCCTGCGACATGAAGCTGATGCGGTCATTCTCGTTCGCCGCAGTGCCCGCGGCGAAGCAGTGGAGCATCGGCTTCCATACATGGGCAAAGCTTTTATCCACGAGGGTAATTTCCGCGCGTCCGGATTTCCCGACCGTCTTGCCCAGGCGTGTGGCCAGCGCCAGCCCCGCGACCCCCCCGCCAACAATCACGATCCGAAACTTCTGCGCCATCTTGCTCTGCTCCAACCCATTCGCACGACATGCGGGACGTCCCTGCGATACCCGCCGTCTCTCGTATTTCGTCGCCATCACACTCAAGGCATGGCCGTTCCTGTCCGGACACACCCTATTGCAAAATGCGCCATCGACAATGCCACGTCCCAGGGCACGGCGAAGGTTATACCCCATTCCCCTTGACAAAAATCAAAAAACGGCGCGCGGACACGGCCATATCCGCCCCGAAGTGCGGCCTGCGCCGCGTGGCCGCCGGCAGGAGGCGCACAATATCTTTATCCATTCCGAACCGGTGCGATGCGCATGCAGAATGCGTGATATGCCAATTGTCCACACGATCCCGCGCCGTGACAGGAAAGCCGTGACTGGGAAAGCGGAAATGACCACGCCACCGATGCCTCTTCTCGATAACCTTCTCCCCCATTACCAGTTTCAGGAATGTCACCGGATCGCCATCCGCGCGCCTGCCGCTGCCATCATGCGCAGCATCCACGCCTATCGCGCCCTTCATGATCCGCTGGTCCGGCTGGCGATCGGCCTGCGCGAAGCTCCGGCCCGCCTTATGGGGCGCAGGCCGGGGCCGATGCTGGATCTGGACGATTTCACCATCCTGGGACACGAAGGAGAACGGGAAATCGTTTTCGGCCTGATGGGCGCGTTCTGGAAAGCCGATTATGGGCTGGTTCCCCTGGCATCGGCCACCGGCTTTCGTGAAGGCCCTCACCCCGACCTGTGCAGACTGGCCATGGGGTTCGTCATCGCGCCCGGTTCCGGTAATGCCTGCCGGGTTACGACACGGACCCGCGTCTTCTGCCCGACGCCGGCATCGCAACGGCGCTTTTCACCTTACTGGTACGCCATCCGGCCCGTCAGCGGCCTGATCAGGCGCCGGATGCTGGGTCGCATCCGTGCAATGGCGGAAAGTCCGCCTGTTTCCTGACCCGCACCCTGTCCCGCGATGCATCGGCGCGTCAGGAAATGGACTGACCTCTGACAAGGTATAATATTTACGTGCGATAATATTTTTGATTTTTCAGCGATAATGGTCCCGTCGCCGTCCCGTCAGGATGAAAAAACGGGATCACATGCCGGAAATGCCGCCTTCCCAGCCCGTATCAGGGCGCCTCGTCATCCGATGACCTGCTTGCCACGTGCAATTGCACGTTGTTTGCCTTGAGGATCTGGCGGATCCGCGCGGAGGGTTCGCGGTCGGTGAAAAAACCATGGATGTTGGACAGGTGTCCCAGCCGCCCCATCGGACGGCGACCGAATTTGCCCTGATCGGCCAGCAGAAACACCTTGCGCGCATTGCGCATCATCGCCTGCGCGACATTGATTTCATCGGCGTCAAAATCCAGCAGGGTGCCGTCTTCCTCGATTCCGCTTATGCCGATGACGGCAAAATCCGTCCTGTACTGGTCAATGGACGTGCTTGCGGTCGACCCGGTAATGCCGCCGTCGGAAAACCTGACCTGCCCCCCCGTCACGATGACCTGAAAATCGGTCCGTGACGACAGGGTGGAGGCCACATGCAGGTTGTTCGTGATGACCCGCAGGGCCTTGTGCCGGCGCAATGCCTGGGCAAAGGCCTCGGTCGTGGTGCCGATACTGATGAACAGGGAGGAATTGTCGGGAATGGCGCGGGCCGCGATGCGCCCGATCGCCTCCTTGGCATTGCGGTTCAGGACCTGCCGTTCCGCATAGGCGATATTTTCAACCGAGGACGCCAGCCCCGCCCCGCCATGATGGCGGGTCACCTGCCCCTGTCGCGCCAGGGCGTTGACGTCCCGACGGATGGTCTGCACCGCCACATTCAGCCGCTGGGCCAGATCCTCGTTCGAGACGTACCCCTGCAGGCGCACCAGTTCCATGATTTCGCGGTGTCGTTCCTCTGCCGATACGCTGGCCATATATTCCTGATCCTGCCCTTGCCACATCATTTCCGGCACACGATCCCGCGCGCCGACGCAAGTGCAATCTACTGCAATTGAGGACCACACAAAACCACGGGCGCGAGGCTGACGGAGGGAGGGTATCCCCCTTCCCCCGTTCCTGTCATTGTCTCAGGCGGAAACGGCCAGCGTCCTGCCCGTCGCCCCCAGGTCGGCAAATGTCTTGTCCAGACGGGCGACGATGCCACATTCGCCCACGCGCAGCCATTTGCGCGGATCATAAATCTTCTTCAGCGGCTTGCCCGTCGATGGGGAAATCTGGTGGCGGAACGCCTCGGAATGTTCCAGCACGTATCCGCCCACGCTTTCGGCAAAGGCAAACTGGATGTCCGTATCAATGTTCATCTTGAACACGCCGTAGGAAACCGCCTCCGCGATCTGGCGCTGTTCCGAACCGGACCCCCCATGGAAGACGAGCGCGAGCGGCCGTTCCCCCTGCCCCGTCGCTTCCGACACCGCCTGTTGCGAATGCAGCAGGATTTCCGGGCGCAGCTTGACATTGCCGGGGGCATAGACTCCATGCACGTTACCAAATGACGCCGCGATCGTCACGAATCCCAGCGGGGAAAGTTCGTTATAGGCACGCAGCACATCCGCCGGCTGGGTATAGAGGTGGGCATTATCGGCGCCATCATCCAGATCGTGCCCGATCCCGTCCTCTTCCCCGCCGGTCACGCCAAGTTCGATTTCCAGGCCGATCCCCAGCGGCGCCATGCGGCGCAGGAACCGGGCGCATTCGGCGATGTTTTCCTCCAGCGGTTCGGCCGAAAGGTCGATCATGTGCGATGAAAACAGCGGACGCCCGGTTTCACGCACCGCGATTTCGCTTTCATCAATCAGGCCCGACACCCACGGCAGCAGCTTCCGGTCGGCGTGATCCGTATGCAGGATCACGCAGATGCCGTATTCCGCCGCAAGCGTATGCACATGCCGCGCCGCCGCGACCGCGCCAAGGATACGCGCGCGGTTCTGGTCCTTCATCCCCTCGCCCGCGTAAAAGCGCGCGCCGCCATTCGACAGCTGGATGATGACATCCGAACGGTTGCGGGCCGCGGCCTCCAGCACGGCATTGATGCTGTCGGTCCCGACAACATTGACCGCAGGCAGGGCATATCCCTCGCTACAGCATGTCGCGACCAGCCTGCGGTAATCCGCGCCCGTGACGACACCGGGCGACAGGGATGCACGCGCGGACAGGGGACGTTCCTGATTTGTCATGATCGAACCAGCCTTTCGTGGTTTTTGTTTTTATCGCCAGGTCTTGGTGGAATAATCGTGATGTCCTTCGACAAAACGCAGGGTGCCGGATTTTGAACGCATGACCAGCGAATGGGTGATCGTCCATCCGTTGCTCTGCGTGATACCGCGCAACAGCGTGCCGCCCGTGACGCCCGTCGCGGAAAACAGCACGTCGCCGCTTGCGATATCCGTCAGGTCCAGCTTGCGCGACGGGTCGGCGCCGGGGTTCATTTCCTTCGCGCGGGTGATCTGGCTTTCATCCTCGAACAGCAGGCGGCCCTGCATCTGCCCATGCACGCAGCGTACCGCCGCCGCCGCCAGAACGCCCTCCGGCGCGCCGCCCGACCCCAGATAGATATCGACCTCGTTATTTTCCAGACACGCCGCGATGGCCGCCGCGACGTCCCCGTCGCTGAGCAGCGTCACGCGCGCGCCCATCGCACGCGCGCGACCGATGATCTCCTCATGGCGCGGACGATCCAGCGTGCACAGCATCAGGTCGCGGATATCCTTGTCTTTCGCCTTTGCAAGGGCCTTCAGGTTGGCCTCCACGCTGGCGTCGAGATCCACGACATTCTCGGGCAGGTCGGGGCCGACCACGATCTTGTCCATGTAGATGTCAGGCGCGTGCAGGAAATGCCCTTCTTCGGCCAGGGCCACCACCGTCAGCGCATTGGGTAGGTTCTTGGCGCACAGGTTGGTGCCCTCCAGCGGATCGACGGCGATGTCCATCGCCGGGCCGCCCGCGCCCACATGCTCCCCGATGAACAGCATCGGGGCCTCGTCCATCTCGCCCTCGCCGATGACGACGGTGCCGTTGATCGCCACGGTGTCAAACGCGCGGCGCATCGCCTCGACCGCCGCGCCGTCGGCCTCGTTCTTCTTTCCGCGTCCGGTCCAGGCGGATGCCGCAACCGCCGCCGCCTCCGTCACGCGCACCAGTTCGAGGGCAAGGTTACGGTCAGTGACCTGATAGGGGGTCGGCGTGACGGTCATGTAACAATCCTTCCTGTAGGGTTCTTATCGTCGTTCAAGAGGCAACAGTACTGGTCAGGGTACGCTTCACGGCCTGATGCCATCCCCGGACCAGCACATCGCGCTGATCCGCGGACATCAACGGCTGGAACAGACGCCCCCGCGTCCAGGTTCCGGCCAGTTCGGGAATACTGTCCCATACCCCGACGGCAAGTCCCGCAAGGAATGCCGCCCCGAGCGCCGTCGTTTCCACCTGCCGGGGACGTTCCACCGGAGTCTGGAGCATATCCGCCAGAAACTGACAGAACCAGTCATTGACCGACATTCCCCCATCAACACGTAGCGCGCTGAGCTTGCCGCCGCCGTCCTCGAACATGGCACCGACCAGATCAAGGGTCTGGTACGCCACGGATTCCAGCGCCGCGCGCGCGATATGCGCCGCCGTCGCATCCAGCGTCAGCCCGCAGATCAGGCCACGCGCATCGGGATCCCAGTGCGGCGCGCCCAGCCCGACGAAACCCGGCACCATATAGACGCCGTGGCTGTGCGGCACGCGGGTTGCCATGTCATCCGTCTGGGACGCATGGGTAATCAGGTTCAGGCCGTCACGCAGCCAGCGTATCGCCGCCCCCGCCACGAAAATCGAACCTTCGAGCGCATAGGTCGTCGTATCGCCGATCCGGTAGCCGATGGTCGTCAGCATCCGGTTGTTCGACATGACCGGACGATCACCGGTATTGAGCAGGGCGAAACACCCCGTGCCATACGTCGCCTTTGCCATCCCCGGCGTGAAGCAGGCCTGCCCCACCAGCGCCGCGTTCTGGTCCCCCGCCATGCCAGCCACCATGATCGGGCATCCGAACAGTTCCGGATCGGTTTCACCGAACGGTTCGCTGTTGCCCTGTATGCGCGGCAGGATCGCGGCGGGGATGCGGAACAGGTCCAGCAGGTCCCTGTCCCACTCCCCGGTATGGATGTTGAACAGCAGGGTGCGCGCGGCGTTGGTGATGTCGGTCGCATGCACCCGTCCGCCCGTCAGGCGCCACAGCAGGAAACTATCGATCGTGCCGCATGCCAGTTCCCCGGCCTCCGCCCGGTTGCGGGCACCGGGAACGTTGTCGAGGATCCATGCAAGCTTGGTCGCCGAAAAGTACGGGTCCAGCAGCAGGCCGGTGCGTTCGCGCACCAGTGCCTCATGTCCTTCCTGGCGCATGCGCGCGCACTGCGCCGTGGTGCGGCGGTCCTGCCACACGATGGCGCGATGGATGGGTTCGCCCGTCCTGCGGTCCCATACGACAATGGTTTCGCGCTGGTTGGTGATGCCGATGGCCGCGATCTGCTCCGGGCCGCCCACCTGCTCCATCGCTTCGCGCGCGGTGGAGACAACATTGCCCCAGATCTCGACCGGATCATGTTCGACCCAGCCCTGATCGGGATAATGCTGCTGGAATTCAACACGCGCCGTGGCAAGTGCCGCGGTGTCACGGTTGAACACGATGCTGCGTGTCGATGTCGTACCCTGGTCAATGGCCAGAATTTTGTTCTTCTTGTTCATTGTCGTTTCCTGTCCCATCAGGATCGAGATATCGATAGCACGGCTTGCATGGCCGCAATGAAATGGATCAACGCGCCTGACGCTGCCGGATATAGGCGTCAAGGCGGGCGGCATCCTCATCCGTGACATGCAGCCCCATGCGCGACCGCCGCCACAGGACGTCCTCCACCGTTTCGGCGCGTTCATGGTCCATCAGGTAATCGATTTCGCGTGCCGTCAGGCCACCGCCAAAACTTTCGCCCATATCTTCCGCCGATTTCGCATCGCCCACGATATCCATCGCGCACGACCCGTAATTGCGCACCAGACGCCAGTGCTGGCTGGCATCAAGGAATGGCGTCGCCCGCGCGAAACGGGCCAGCGCGCCATCGAACCCGCCCGCGCCCAGATCACCGCCCGGCAGCACACGATCGGCCGTCCACCCCGCCGCCGACAGCACCGGCAGGAAGGGCCGCAGCTTTTCCAGCGCATGTTCGGCAAGGCGGCGATAGGTCGTGATCTTGCCCCCGAAAATCGACAGCAGCGGCGCCTGTCCGTTGGCCGCGTCGATATCAAGGACATAATCGCGCGTCACGGCCGATGCATTTTTCGACGCGTCGTCATAAAGCGGCCGCACCCCGGCATAGCTCCAGACTACATCATCGGGGGTCACCGGTTTCTTGAAATAGCGGCTGACGCTTTCACACAGGTAACGGATTTCCTCGGGTGAGATCTCGACCCGGCCCGGCGCCTGTGTCCACGGCACGTCGGTCGTGCCGATCAGGGTGAATTTCTGCTCATAGGGAATGGCAAACACGATCCGCTTGTCAGGATTCTGCAGGATATAGGCCTGCTCCCCGTCGAACATGCGCGGCACGACGATATGGCTACCCTTGACCAGGCGGACATGCTTGTCGGTCTGGATACGGGCACGGTCACGCAGGATTTCACTGACCCACGGGCCGCCGGCATTGACCAGGACACGGGCACGCACGGTCTCGCGTGAGCCGTCGCGCACGTTCTCGATCACCACCGACCATACACCATCGGTGCGCTGCGCGCTGACCATGCGGGTGCGGGTGCGGACATCCGCGCCACGGGCCACCGCGTCCATGGCGTTGAGCACCACAAGCCGGCTGTCCTGCACCCACCCGTCAGAATAGGCAAAGCCCTTGACGCAGTTGCCGTTCAGCGGAGCCCCGACGGGACTGGTGGTGAAGTTCACCGACTTTGACTTCGGCAGGGTCATGCGGCCGGCCAGATGGTCGTACAGGAACAGCCCCATCCGCAGCATCCACGCCGGTCGCGCCTGCGGGGTATAGGGCAGGATGAAACGCATCGGCCAGATGATGTGCGGCGCAATGCGCAGCAGCCGCTCACGCTCGATCAGGGCCTCGCGCACCAGCCGGAATTCATAATATTCCAGATAGCGCAGGCCACCGTGAATCAGCTTGGTGCTGGCGGACGAGGTATGGCTTGCGAAGTCATCCTGCTCCACCAGCATGACGGAGGCACCACGGCCGACCGCATCGCGCGCGATGCCGGCGCCGTTTATGCCCCCGCCCACAACCAGCATATCGACCGTCTTGCCATTGTCGCGCGGCATCTGGGACGATGGCTGGGACGTTTCATCCATGGACAGCATGTGCGTAATTCCTCCTGAAAATGTTCGTAAACGAACATCGTGGGGTTTTCAATATGCCTTCTGCACTTATTCCATCGACACGATCCGACGGCGGAAATTCACAAATTCCATTCCATACAAACCATTTCTGGCGGAAATCCGGTATCGGACGGCTTTGCCCATACAGCCACGCATTGCGCGATATCGCGCATTTTCTGTCTCTGGTACCATCCGGGCACCCCATGCTGCGATGCACAAAATACTTTATTGTAATACGTTAGTTCCCGGTTTTGTTTGCTGCATAAAATTTTTTATAATGTTCCCGGCAAATTGTACCTTGCCCGCGAAAATAATCATTTTGAAGCGGCGAATGTTCATTTAAGAACATAACTGATCGCAAAGATCGGCGTCCAAGGGCCGATACCGGCCTGTTTCCATTGACCGAACAAAAAAGAACAAAGTAGGTCCGATGTTCATAAACAGACAATTCTTCGGGGAACTGATCTCCGAATGCCTCGCCGTCATGATTATCGTGCTGATCGGCGATTCCGTCGCCGCCATGTACACGCTGTATGATCCCAGCCCGTACAAGCTGTCCTACTGGGGGGTGTGCATCGTGTGGGGGCTGGGGGTCACGATCGCCATCTACATCACCGGCAGCGTATCGGGCACCCATGCGAACCCGGCGGTTTCGGTGTCGCTGGCGCCGTATCGCGGTTTTCCATGGCGCAAGGTGCTGCCCTATTGCGGGGCGCAGGTGCTGGGGGGAATGATTGGCGCGATGCTGGTCTATGTCATGTATCAGCCGGTGATCGACCATTACAATCTGGCGCATCACCTCGACCGGGCCAGCGATGGCGGGGCGGCGGGCGTCTTTTTCACCCATCCCGGGGAATTCGTGACGCCAATGCATGCCCTGCTGGATGAAACCATCCTGACGGCACTGCTGCTGTTCGGCATCTTTGCCGTGACGTGCGAATATAACACGCAGGCCCCGCAGGCGAATTCCAGCGCCCTGATCATCGGCCTGCTTGTCGCGTCCATCGGGGCGTGCGCGGGCTATCTCGAAAGCTGGGCCATCAATCCGGCGCGTGATTTCGGGCCCCGGCTGTTCTGCTTCCTGGGTGGATGGAAATATTCCGCTCTTCCGGGACCCGACGGTTTCTGGTGGGTGCCCATTGTCGGCCCGCTGTGCGGGGGCGTGATCGGCGCCGGGGCCTACCAGTTCCTGGTACGTCCCTTCATTCCCCGTCCCACCCCGGAAATCCCGGTGATTCACAAGGCCGCGGTGCGCGAGGATATCGCGCCCCTGCCGGTAACAGGGGCCAGAGAGCAGGAGGCCTGAGAAAGCCATCCCAAACAGGCCGGGCAACACCACGTCCGGCCTGTCCTGCGATTCGCGCATCAGGACAGTTTGCGGATGACGGTCCTGATGGCAAAGTTGCTCTGGATACGGGCCACGCCCGGCATGCGCGACAGTTCCTCCTTGTGGATGCGCTCATAATCGGCCGTATCGCGGGCCTCCACCCGCAGCAGGTAATCCGCATCCCCCGTCATCAGGTAACATTCGCGCACGTCAGGGCATTCGCGGACCCGCGCCTCAAAACGGCGCTGACATTCATCGGTCTGCCGTTCCAGGGTGATCTGCACGATCACCGTCGTCATGCCATGAACCGAACGTTCGTCGATCATGGCGCGATAGCCGCAGATAACCCCCTGATTTTCCAGAAGCCTGACACGACGCAGGCAGGCCGAGGGCGACAGCCCCACCTTCTGCGCCAGTTCCGCGTTCGTCATCCGTCCGTCATGGGACAGATGACGCAGGATGGCATCATTCACCCGGTCCACGATCATGATACAATATTCCGCCATTATGCGCATTTTCTTGCGCGACAGAAGAATGCGTTAGCACCTTCTGCCATTGAATGGCAGGACATTTCATTTCGATCCAACATAGGATTTTCCATGCCTTCCCCCATGCCGGAACCTGTGCCCGTGTCGATACAATCCCCCGCCAGCACATCCTCCCCCAACGCCTTCTCCCACTGGCCGCGCCACCGCGCGGGCGCCAGCCTGAGAATCGACCTTGGCGCGATTGCCGACAATTACCGCCTGCTCCGCCAGAAGGTCGGAGCGGGGACGACATGCGCGGCGGTGGTGAAGGCGGATGCCTACGGGCTGGGTCTGGCGCAGGTCGCACCGGCGCTGGAACGTGCGGGGGCGGATCATTTCTATGTCGCGCACCTGGAGGAAGGAATCGCCCTGCGCCGCCATGTCGCCCCGACGGTGCGGATCTTTGTCCTTCATGGTCCCCTGCCGGAAACGGAAGAGGAATTCGTGGCGCACGGCCTCACACCCGTCCTCAACTCCATGGAACAGATCGCGGGCTGGCGCGCGCTGGCGCGACGTGAAAACCGGGTCCTGCCCGCAGTCATCCAGCTTGATACCGGCATGTCGCGCTTCGGGCTTTCGATGTCCGACGTGCGCACCATCGCGGATGACGCCACGCTGCTGGAGGGCATCGATCCCTGCCTGATCATCAGCCACCTCGCCTGTGCCGACACGCCGGATAATCCCGCCAACGCGCAGCAGCGCGCGCAGCTGATCCGCATGGCAGCACTGCTGCCCCCCGCGCCGCTGGCGCTTTCGGCGTCATCGGGGATTTTCCTTGGCCCCGACTATCATTTCGACATGGTCCGTCCGGGTGCGGCCCTGTACGGCATCGCCCCCAATGAAACGGCGCCCAATCCGCTGCGTCCCGTCGTGAAGCTGAGCGCCCGCATCCTGCAGATCCGTGACATCGCGCCGGGCGATGGCGTGGGATACGGCCTGACCTATCGCGCAACGCGCCCGCGGCGCATCGCCACGATCGGGGCCGGATATGCCGACGGATGCCTGCGGCAGGGCGCGGGCCACGGAGCGGCATGGTTCGGGGAAATACGCCTGCCGATCCTTGGCCGTATTTCCATGGATTCCATTACCATCGACATCACGGACGTACCTGAGGGGCAACTGGCCCCCGACATGGGGGTGGACCTGCTGGGTCCCCATCATGACGTCGATGCCGCGGCACGTGCCGCCGGCACGATCGGGTACGAGATCCTGACTTCCCTCGGCCATCGTTATCACCGCACCTATGTTGCCGGGGGCTGAGACCTGTCTTCATCATCTTTTGCACGAAAGCATAAGCGCAATGAAAATCATCGTTCTGGGTAGCGGTGTCGTCGGCGTCACATCGGCGTGGTATCTGGCACAGGCAGGCCACGAGGTCACGGTCGTGGACCGTCAGCCCGCCGCGGGCCTGGAAACCAGTTTTGCCAATGCGGGGCAGGTTTCGCCGGGATATTCCGCCCCGTGGGCCGGGCCGGGCGTGCCGCTGAAATCCATACAGTGGCTTCTGATGAAATACCGTCCCTTCGTGTTCTGGCCGATGCCCGACCCGCACCTGTGGTCGTGGCTGCTCAAGATGCTCGAAAACTGCACGACCGCCGCCTATGACCGCAACAAGGGACGCATGGTGCGTCTGGCG
Source organism: Novacetimonas cocois (assembly GCF_003311635.1). Lineage (GTDB taxonomy): Bacteria > Pseudomonadota > Alphaproteobacteria > Acetobacterales > Acetobacteraceae > Novacetimonas > Novacetimonas cocois. The sequence goes on from NZ_QEXL01000015.1 coordinate 72,728, forward strand.
GAATACAGTCGCGATGTCATGCGTGACCTGCGCGCCAGCACGGGCATTACCTACGACGACCGCCAGCAGGGCACGCTGCAGGTATTCCGCACGCAAAAACAGGTGGACGCCGCCGCCAAGGATATCAGCGTGCTCGAACAGTACAAGGTCGGATACGAGGTACTGGATGCGGCCGGATGCATCGCCGCCGAACCCGGCCTGGCAAGCGCACGTGACAAGATCGTGGGTGGCCTGCGCCTGCCGGGGGACGAAACCGGCGACGCATTCAAATTCACCCAGACCCTTGCGGCCATGGCGGCAAAGGCCGGTGTCGAATTCCTTTATGACACGCAGATCCGCGCCCTGCATGCCGATGGCGGCAGGATTACGGGCGTGCAGACCAGCCGGGGCCAGCTGACGGCAGATTCCTATGTCCTGTCCCTTGGCAGCTACTCCCCGGCGCTGGTGCGCTCCCTCGGGCTGGACCTGCCGATTTACCCGGTCAAGGGATATTCGATCACCGCGCCGATCATCAACGAGGACCGCGCGCCGGTTTCCACCATCATGGACGAAACGTTCAAGATCGGCATTACGCGCCTGGGATCGCGTACCCGCGTCGGGGGCACTGCCGAACTGGCCGGCTTCAGCAAGCGCCTGCGCAAGCCCCGGCGCGAAACGCTTGAACACTCGCTGACCGATCTTTTCCCCGGCGGCAACAACCTGTCAGAGGCAACCTTCTGGACCGGCCTGCGCCCCATGACACCCGATGGCACCCCCATCATCGGGCGCACGCGTTACGACAACCTGTTCCTCAACACCGGGCATGGCACGCTGGGCTGGACCATGGCCTGCGGATCGGGCCGTGTGCTGGCGGACATCATGTCGGGACGCATGCCCGAAATCCCGCACGAAGACCTCGGGCTGGTGCGCTACGGACACTGACCATACCTTCCGGCAGGCGGGCCTTGCGCACCTCCGCCTGCCGGTTATCCCACACCCATCCACCACAGCGCGGCGCACAGGATCAGGCCGCTCACCCCGATCAGCGTCTCGATGACCGACCATGTGGCGATTGTCTGGGGCACGGTCATGCCGAGTGCCTCCTTCACCTGCCAGAATCCGGAATCGTTCAGCGGCCCGAACATCACGGCCCCGGACCCGGTCGCCAGCACCATCAGTTCAGGCGACACCCCATGCCCCTGCAGCATGATCGGACCGACCACCCCGGCCGTGGTTCCCATCGCGACCGTGGCCGACCCCACCGCAAGGCGCAGCGCGGATGCCATCAGCCACGCCAGCAGCAGCAGCGGGATATGCATGCCGATGGCTGCCCCCGTGATGATCTCTGACAGGTTGCTTTCCATCAGTTCCTGCCCGAATCCGCCCCCTGCCCCGATCATCAGGAACAGCGATGCCAGCGGGGCGAGGGATTCATTGCTCAGCCGCAGCATGTCCTGGCGCGTCAGCCCCTGTCGCGCCCCCAGCGTGTAGAACGACAGCAGCACCGACAGCACCATCCCCACATTCGGATCCCCGATGAAGCGCAGGACGATGCTGGCAAGACTGTCCGGCGCGCAGACCAGCCGCGCGATGGAACCACCCAGCATCAGCACGACAGGGGCAAGGATGGTCAGCAGTGTTATGCCAAAGGATGGCAGGGCACGGCCATCGGGCCGGTCATCAGGATGCTCCCCCGGACGCGCATCGGCACCCTGTGGCGCCTCCCCATGTCCCGCGGGCATGGGCACCGCACCAAGGCGCGGCACGACAAATCCGGCATAAAGCGGCCCGGCAATGATGGCGATGGGAATGCTGAGCAGTATGCCCCATACGATCAGGCGTCCCACATCGGCATGATAGGCCGCCAGCGCGAACATCGCCCCCGGATGTGGCGGAACCAGCCCCTGCACCACCGAAAGGGCCGCCGTCATCGGCAGCGCCACCCTGAGCATCGGAAGCCCCGTCTGCCGCGCGACCGACATCGCAAGCGGGACCAGAATGACAAAGCCGACCGTAAAGAAGACCGAGATCCCCACCAGCAGCCCGATCAGCATCATGGCCCATGCCATGTTCCGCCGCCCCGACAGGCGCACGACCGTCAGCGCGATCTGGTCCGCGCCCCCCGAGACCTCCAGCATCTTTCCCAGCATCGCGCCAAGGGCGATCACCGATGCGATCTGCCCCAGCACCTCCCCCGCCCCGTTTTCAAAGGCGCTGATGACATGGGCGGGCGCCATGCCGGCGCATGTTCCCAGAAACAGCGACGTCAGGAACAGGGCGATGAACGGATGCAGTCTGCCGCGCTGGATCAGCACCACCGCCATGGCAATGGAAACCGCGACAATCGTGAACGCCAGCGAAACAGACATCCGTCCCCTTCCTTTCCCTCAAACAGGTCAGTGGTGACGGCGGGATGTGGACTGCGGACGAAGCGGCGGGGCATCGTCACTTTCATGCTTCCATCCACCACCCAGCGCACGGGCCAGATGGATGCTGGCAAGCGTCTGCATGTCCTGATTGCGCAGCACCTGTTCCTGCGCGTCGAGCGCGTCCAGGCGGCTGCGCAGGACATCGTGCATCATCCGCTGTCCCCCTTCATACAGCCCGGTCACGTCATGCACGTTCGTCTGCGCCTGCGTCACGGCGGTCGCCAGGTCATGCGCGCGGGCATCCGCGCTCATCCGCGCCTCATAGGCGTCCTCGACCTCCGCCAGCGCGCCGAGTACACTCCTGTCATATCCCGCGACCGCCGCGTCCAGACGTGCATGGGCGGCATGGATGCGCGCGCGCACCCGCCCCGCCGTGAAGATCGGCAGATACGTCGTCAGCGCCATCAGTCCCCCCGTTCCGGACAGGCCGGGAATGCCGTCAAAACGCAGGCGCCCGTCTCCACCGAAGAACTCAAGTCCGAAGCGCGGCAGCAGGTCGGTCTTGACGCTTTTCAGGTGCTGCAGCGCCGCCTCCACCTGATCGCGGCGGGCAAGGACATCGGGGCGTCGTTCCAGAACGGTGTCGGGCATCTCCCCCATCGGGGGGGCGGGCACGAAGAACGCGCCCGGCGCAGGCAGCGGACCGGCGCTTTCGGGCGTGCGGCCCGACAGGATCGCAAGCCTGCGGCGATGAAGGTCATATTCCTCGACCAGCAGGGGACGCCGCGCCCGCTGGAGCGAAAGTTTCTCGTCAACATCACGCACGTCGGCGGACACCGCCTGCCCCGCCGCGAACCGCGCCTGCGTATAGGTCCGCAGGCGTTCCAGTATGGCGATGCTGCGGTCCAGCAGATCCATCTGTCGCCGCACGCCCTGCGCGCGCAGGTAATTTTCCGCCACGTCGGCGGCCACCAGCATCTGCATGCCGTGATATTCGGCCTGCTGCCCCAGCATCAGGGCGCGGGCCGCGCGGCTGTCGGCATGACGGCCGCCAAACAGGTCCGGCTCCCACGATGCCCCGATCCCCGCCAGATGGGCGTCCGTGGCGGGATCCCCATCGGACAGTTGCGACAGGCCGGCGGGATTGCGCCAGCTCATCCCGCCGCCGCCGATATCCCCCGTCGCGCCCACGGTGGGATACAGCGTGGAACGGGCAATCACATGCGCGGCGCGGGCCTGCAGGACATTGTCGCGGGCAATGCGGATATCGGGATTGGCCGCCAGCGCGGCCTCCACCAGTCCGGTCAGGACGGGGTCATTCCACGAACGCCACCATGTCGTAAGGTCGGTGCCCGCATCCGTTCCGGCCGGGGCCTGCGTAAAGCGTCCCGGCACCACCACGCGGGAGGGAGGCGCGCTGGTATGAAAGGGCGAACAGGCCGCCATCGCCCCGATGGCCGCAAGACAGATGATGCGTGAAAGTGTCTTTTTCATTATCCCTGCCTTGCCAGCATGGAGCGAAAGCGCAGGAGCGCACAGAACAGGAAAACCACCCCCGTCACGACGATCGTCAGCAGCGGGGCTGCGATCGTCGCGATCCCCGCATCGCGATAAAGGATGGCCTGCGACAGGTTGACGAACTGCGTCGTTGGCAGGAAGCGCACCACCATGCGGATCAGGGAGGGCATGTTTTCCACCGGCGTCGCTGCCCCCGACAGCAGGTACGCCACGGCATAGACCGGCACCGCAAGCAGCCCGAACTGCGGCATGGTGGGGGCCACCGTCGCCAGCATGATGCCCAGCGACGTCACCGAAAACAGGTAGATCAGCGCGCATCCGCCAAACAGCGGGATCGACCCCACCAGCGGCACGCCCAGCCATACATGCACCACCAGCCATAGCGACAGCATGGTGGCGACGAAGATGACGAAGCCGTTGGTCACGATTTTCGAAAGCGCGATCTCACTCGCCGATACCGGCATGACCAGCAGGTGTTCGATCGTGCCGTGTTCGCGTTCGCGGATGACCGCCGCCCCCACCAGTATGATCGACAGGATGGTGATATTGGTCACGATCTGCATGACGGAGGTAAACCACTGCGATTCCCCGTTGGGATTGAAGCGGATGCGGCTTTCGGCGCGAAAGGGGATGGCATCGGTCAGATGTCCGGAATGCAGGACGGATTCGACCTCGCCCATGAAGATCCCGTTCAGGTAGGTCGTGCCCAGCCCCGCCTGCGTCATGGCGGTGGCATCGACCTGTATCTGCAGCGACGGGGATCGCCCCGACAGCACGTCGGCCTCGAACCGGGGGGGAATATCAACGACAAAAATATAATCCCCCCGGTCCATCAGGCGCGACGCGTCCTCCCGCGCGATCAGGACCGGCGGCTTGAAATAGGGCGGCAGCACCGCATCGCGCAGGCGACGCGACAGGGGGGAGTTATCCTCGTCCACGAAGGCGATGGTCGCGTTGGAGACATCGACCCGCACGCCATTGGCCACCAGAAGCACACCCGCCGTAAAGGCGAAGACGATCAGCCCCAGCAGAATGACATCATTGAACAGGCTGCGGAATTCCTTGCCACACAACAGGCCGACATTGATGATCCAGCGTCCCATGGGCGGTTATGCTTCCTGCTTCTTCAGCAACAGCCGCGCGCCCAGCATGTAAAGGGCGGCAAACCCCGCCAGCGCCGCGTACATCCGCATGAAGGCAAGCATCCCCATCCCTTTGGTAAAGCTGCCAAGGCTGATGAGCTGGAACCACGAGGCCGGAAAACCCAGCCCCACAAGACGGCTGAACCCCGTCAGGGTGGAGGACGGATAGAGCATGCCGGAGAAGTTCACCGCCGGGATCAGGCATATGATGGCGGTGCCGAAAATGGCTGCGACCTGCGAACTGACAAAGGTGGAAATCAGCATCCCCAGCCCCGTCGCCCCCAGTATGAACAGCAGCGCGCCAATGCTCAGCGCCACGAACGACCCCTTCAGCGGCACCCCGAGCACAAGGACGGACAGCACCACCAGCACCACGTAACTGCAGCCCGCCAGCGCGACATAGGGGGTCTGCTTGCCCACCAGGTACTGCCCCACCGTGGCGGGGGATGCATAAAGGTTGACGATGGAGCCGATTTCCTTTTCCCGCACGACGCCAAGGGCGGTCAGCATCGTGGGGATCAGGATCAGCGCCAGCATGACCATGCCCGGCGTCATGGCATAGATGCTGCGGAATTCCTGATTGTAGATGAACCGGGGTTCCAGCGTGATCGGCACGTCCGCCGTCTGGGGCAGTTCACGGCCCAGCGTCGTTGCATACCGCAGCAGCACCCCTTCGACATAGGCCCGGACATCCGCCGCAAGGAACGGCACGGCCCCGTCGATGACAACGCCCACGGCGGGACGGCGCCCCGCCTCCATGTCACGGGCGAAACCCGGCGGGATATCCAGCGCCAGCTGTACCGCGCCATCCTGCACGCGCCGGTCCATCTGCGCCGGATCGGCAGAGGGCGCAGTCTCCACGAAATAGGGGGATCCGCGGAAGCTGTCGATCAGGTCCTGGCTGATATGCGTGCGGTCCTGATCGCACACCGTGAAATACACGCCATTGACATCGAAGGAGATGCTCGACGCCGCAATCAGCAGAAGTACGACCGGCCCGATGATCGCGAATGTCAGGCGCATCCGGTCACGCAGCAGTTCCACCGCCTCGCGCCGGGCAAAGGCCCATGCACGCGGCAGCCATGTGCCCCCACGCCATCCCCGCCACGTCCATGCATGCTTCCGATGGCGCGACGGTGCCTGCTGTGCCGCGCCGTCCGGTTCGGCCTCCGCCTCCTTGAGGTAGGCGATGAACGCGGCTTCCAGATCCTTCGCACCCCGCCTGCGCACCAGTTCGGCGGGCGTTCCGACCGCCAGCACCCGCCCGCGATGCATCAGCGAGATGCGGTCGCAGCGCGCGGCCTCGTTCATGAAGTGGGTGGATACGAAAATCGTGACGTGCCGCTGGCGCGAAAGGTGGATCAGATGCCGCCAGAACATGTCGCGCGCCGCCGGATCGACGCCGGAGGTCGGTTCGTCAAGGATCAGGATTTCGGGATTGTTGATGCACGCCGCCGCAAGCTGGAGCCTCTGGCGTATGCCCAGCGGCAGCGCGGAAGGGCGCACGTCGGCAACGTTGTCGAGTTCGAAATCCGACAGCGCCTGATTGACGCGCTGCGTCGCCTCATGCGCGGGAATGCGGTACAGCCGCGCCTGAAGCCGCAAGTTCTGCCGGACGGTCAGTTCCTCGTACAACGAAAAGGACTGCGACATGTAACCGATGCGCATGCGCGTTGACATGTCGCCCGGCGTGATGACCTTTCCGAACAGTTCCGCCGTCCCGCTGCTGGCGTCGAGCAGGCCGGTCAGCATTTTCATAGTGGTCGATTTGCCGCAGCCATTGGAACCGAGGAAGCCGAAAATCTCCCCCCGTCCGATGCGGAAACTGACATTGTCCACCGCGACGAAACTGCCGAACCGCTTTGTCAGGCCCTGCGCCATGATGGCGGGCGCGCCGCCGGGATCCTGATAGGGCGGGATGGAAAACCCGGTGGCATTCGCCCGCTTCTCATCCGGCAGCAGGGAAATATAGGCCTGTTCCAGTGAGGTGGAATGGGTGCGCGCCAGCACGCGCGGCGTCTCGTCCGCGATCAGCACATGCCCCGCATCCATCGCGACAAGATAGGCGAAACGCTCCGCCTCCTCCATATACGCGGTGGAGACAAGCACCGTCATGCCCGGCCGTTCGCTGCGCAGCTGGTTGACCAGCGTCCAGAACTGCTGGCGCGACAGCGGATCGACGCCGGTAGTGGGTTCGTCAAGGATCAGCAGGTCGGGATCATGCACCAGCGCGCAGCACAGGCTGACCTTCTGCTTCATCCCGCCAGACAGGTGGCCCGCCGGCCGGTCGGGAAACGGCGCAAGGCCCGTTGCCTCCAGCAGGCGGGAAATCCTTTTGTCACGCTCTTCCGCCGCAAGGCCGAACAGGCGGGCGAAAAAATCCACATTTTCCCATACCGACAGCGTGGGATACAGGTTGCGGCCCAGCCCCTGCGGCATGAAGGCGACACGCGGCAGGAACGCCTCACGCGCGGCGCGGTCGGCCATGTCCGTGCCCAGCACGTCCACCTGTCCCGACTGTATCCGCCGCACCCCCGCGATCAGGCCCAGCAGCGTGGATTTGCCCACCCCGTCGGGACCGACAAGGCCGATGGTCGTCCCCGCCGGCAGGGAAAGCGAAATGTTGTCAAGCGCCTTTACCGGGCCATAGCGATGCGAAAGCCCCCTGATGACAATCCCGCCGTCATGTTGCGTGGCCGCGTCCATCATCACTTCGCATTGGCAAGAAACAGGCTGTCGGGCCAGCGGGTCGCCGGATCCAGGCGGACATAACCATCGCCCGTCATGCCGGATTTCAGCATCGTCCCGTACTGCCGCGCCGTCTGTGGCGCCACCTGCAGCTTCACGCGATAGACCAGCTTTTCACGCTCGCTCGTCGTCTCGACATATTTTGGGGTGAACTGCGCCTCGGGAGCGACAAAGGAAATGGTGGCGGGAATGACCTGCCGGTGCAGGGCGTCGAGCACGATGCGCGCCTCATCACCCACATGCAGCCCGCCTGCGACCTCTGACGGGTAAAACACCGTAAGATACATGTCCGAGGGATCGAGCATGGAGCCGATGCGCCCCCCACCGGGCACCACGGCGCCTTTTTCGACAATGCGGTATTCCACCCGCCCGGACACGGGGGCATGGATGGTCATGTCACCCACGACCGTCGCGGCCCGCCCCGCCTGGGCCTGCGCCGCATCCTGCGCCGCCGCAGCAGCCGCCACGGCATGATCCGCCGCCTGCAACGCCGCCTGATGGGCGTCGAGATCCGTCTGACGCTGCTGAAGCTCCATGTCGGAGACAAGGTGCTGCCGGTACATCACGCGGGCATGGTCAAGTTCAAGCTGCGCCAGATGAACCGCCGCCTGCTGCGCGTCGCGTTCGGCGCCCGCGCGCTGTCCCGTTTCCCGGGCCTCGGTCACCTGCGCCTGCGCGGCGGCAAGCTGGTCACGCGCCTCGGCATCGTCTTCATGCGCCAGAACCTGCCCGGTCGTGACCTCGTCACCTTCGGAAAAGTCCAGGTCGGTGACGCGGCCGGGATATTTCACCGCGATATCCAGACGGGTCAGTTCCAGGCGTCCGTTGGCCCGCGCGATTCCGGCAGGCAGTTCATCGCGGTGCGCGACATAGAACCAGGCGGCCCCGCCGCCGGCAATCACGATGGCAATCCCCGCGCCAATCAGCAGATCGCGCGTATTCACGCGCACCGGCCGATGCATGCACGTAAAATATTGCGGAAAATACGCGACAAGTATCTTGCTCCCCTGAATCTTTTACGCGGTTCCGGCGCGCGATGTTCCAGATGGCATGGACCATGTTACAACGCCATTACAGTCTCGGGACAGCATGGGCAACAGGCGATTACCTGCAAAATCAATGCAGGAAAACCATACCGTCCCCCTTCCCCCGTTCCATCATCGTCCCTTCAGCCGCGCGGACCGCGAAAAGCCATGTCCCCACGCGCATTTCCTTCGTCCTGCGCCAGCAGTTCGGCACGCCCCAGTATGCGTGACAGGACATCCACCGTCCGGTCCATCATGTCGGCCGGAATGTCATGCAGGAAGCGTGCCTCCACCTCCGCGCATATTTCATGCAGGCGGGCGCACCTGTTTTTTCCATCGGCGGTCAGGACAAGCCTCTTGGCACGCCGGTCGGCCGGGTCCGCCCGCCGTTCAACCAGCCCCTCATTTTCCAGCAGGTCCAGCACGCGCACCAGCGCGGAGCTGTCGGTATTCATGGCGTGCGCCAGGTCGCGCTGCGACACGCCATCGGGCAGCATCATGAGGTAGGCGAGCGGACGCATCATCGCCATGCTCATCCCCTCGGGACGGATCGCGCGGTCCAGAAGCAGCCGCCACGTATTGGACAGGCGCATCGTCAGGAACGTCATGCGCATGTCCTGAAAGCCGGTTCCTTCAACATCGGGCAGTGGGGAATGTGCTGACATGATGCTCCAACGTGTCGGTCTATCGCCTACCCCTTCGATATCACGAAGGAAGACAGGAGTGGATGCGGCGATTCCACACGGCATCCACGCATCCGTGCGACCTGTCGGGATTCAATGCATCCAAAACATTGACATGGCAATAATTGTTATGGACTTAATGCACCGTGTTTCGCAGCGGATCCCCTGACATGCCATTTCCCTTCGCGCCTTTTTCCGGCCCGCCTTCGTCCCATGACGGGGCCGCGTCTTGGTAAGATTCCTGCCCGGAATGTTCGATGCCTTCCGTGACGATGCACGATGGCGTGCCCACATCGGCACTGCCGCCTTCAGCGCGCGCGTCATGCTGTCGGTGTGCATCGCGCTGTTCCTGGCCTTCAGTTTCCAGCTCCAGTCCCCGATGAGTTCGGTGACCACCGTCATGATCGTCGCCAATCCGGCGGTAGGCGCACTGGTCTCGAAAAGCATATGGCGCATGATCGGCACCGTGATCGGCGCGATCATCAGCGTGGCGCTGATGGCGATGTTCGTGCAGTCGCCGATCCTCTACATCATGGCGCTGTCGGTCACGGTGGGGCTGGCCTGCATGGCTGCGACCTTCCTGCGGCTGTTCCGTGCCTATGCCGCCGTGCTAACGGGATATACCATCGTCATCATCGCCGCCCCCGCCTTTGGCGATCCTGATGGCGTGTTCCTCAGCGCGCTTTCACGGCTGTCCGCCGTGGTCGTGGGCATCGTGACCACGGCGGCGGTCTTCATGGTCACGTCGCCCCGCCGGTCCGATCCGCTGATCGAACGGATCCGCGCCATATTCCGCGATACCGTCGGTTATGTGCTGTCGCGTCATGACACGGGCGCCGACGCAATGACGCAGGCTGCGTTTCACGCCCGACGCGCCGGACTGCTGTCGCAGCTTGCCAGCCTGTCGGACGCCGTAGAATACGCCGCAACCGACAATTACGACATCAGCGTGCGCCACCGTGAAATCCGGGCAGGGCTGGCACGGCTGTCGGGAATTGTCGCGGCCTATCACCCGCATGCCATCATCGCGTCGGAGCATGGGGGCATATCGGATGAACAGCCATCCCCCGACGGACTGATCGCGGACCTGATGCGCGACCTGCTGAGGGTGAGCGAACATGCCTCGCTCGGCGAAGTCTGCGCCACGGCCTGCCTGCGCATCGAACAGACACGCCAGGCATTGCTGGTGCGGGCGGAAAATGATTTGTCCCCCCGGCAGCTTCTGTTCCTTGACGATGCGCGCGACCTGCTGTCGCGACTGGAAAACGCCCTGCACGATCTTGCCCATCGCGGGGGCCGCGACCGCACGCTGCGGCTGCGCCCGTTCATGGAATGGCCCACGGCGCTGCGCAACGGCGCGCGCGGGGCGCTGACGACGCTGATCGCGGGGCTGACATGGTATATCCTGCACTGGACGGCCGGACCGATGATGATGCTGTATGTCGTCGCGGCCTCCAGCCTTCTGTCCACGGCGCCATCGGCATCGCGTGCCTCCGGGCTGCTGGCCGGGGGGACCGCGCTGGGCGTGCCGGCGGGGCTGCTGTGCCATCTGTTCGTGTTGCCCCGGATCGATGGATATCCGCTGCTGTGCGCCAGCCTGTGCCTGTTCCTGCTGCCGGGGATATGGCTGCAGTTCAGTCCCCGCCTGGGTATCGGGGCCTTTGGATATTCCGTGTTTTCCACCATCATGCTGCAGATCAACAATCCCATTCACTACAACGACATCTCCCTGATGAATGAATGGGTGGCGATCCTGGTGGGATGCTGCATGCTGGTGCTGTCGTTCCGCGTCATCCTGCCCCCCAATCATCGCCTGGACGGGGCTAGGCTGGTCTCCTCCCTCTCACGCAGCGTCCGGCAGCTTGCGCTGGGGCGTTCATCCCTGCAGGGGCAATGGATCGTGTGGGAAAACCTGCAGCTTCAGAAAGTGGCGCGCCTTGCCATGCGGCTGTCTTTCTGCGCGCCCGCGCCGGTTGCGAACCTGTATGTCGATGCGGCGCTGGCGACCATTTCGCTGGGGCGTCTGGTCGCGCGGCTTCGCCATCTTGCCTTCGATGCCGCCACGCCCCAGCCGGAACGCGAGCAACTGCGCGATGCGCTGTCCACCTTTGGCGAACTGACGCGCATGCCCCTGCAGACCGCGCGAAACCTGCGCGAGATCTGCGCGCGCATCAGCGCGGGACAGGCCCTGACATCCCTGCCACCCCGCCGGATGGAGGCCATTGCCTGCATGGAACAGGCGGAACGGATCATTCGCGACATTCCCGACTTCCTTGACCGTAACGGCCCGATCCAGTGGTCGGACGCCTATCCCCGCGCGCGGGCGTTCCTCGCCATGCCTCAGCCGGACGGCAGGTTGCCGGAATGATGGGTGCAGCCGGGATCATGGTCGATAATCATGCCCATCGCCTGCATCCATGCATAAACGATGACCGGCCCCACGAAACGGAACCCCCGCGCCCTGAGCGCCCGTGACATGGCCTGCGACAGGGGCGACTGTGCCTGCACCGTCCCGCTTTCGTTGCGGACCGGCCCATCGGGCGTCATGCTCCACGCGAATGTCGCGAAATCCTCGCCCCGCGCCTGCATGTCCAGATAGGCCCGCGCGTTACCGATCGTGGCCACGATCTTGCGGCGGGAACGGATGATCCCCGGATCGGCCATCAGGCGCGCGACATCCTCCTCCCCGAACCGGGCGACACGGGCCGGGTCGAAACCGGCGAAGGCGCGGCGGAATCCCTCACGCCGTTTCAGCACCGTCACCCATGACAGGCCGGCCTGAAACCCCTCCAGCATCAGTCCTTCCCAAAGGGCGCGGCCATCATGCACCGGCCGCCCCCATTCTTCATCGTGATAGGCCGCCAGCAGCGCACTGCTGCCCACCCATGCGCACCGACGCGGCAGGGATGCGCTCATGCGTCGGACTCCACCTCCACCGTGGGGGGCCGGGCATATCCGAAGACCGAGCGTCCCCCGTATTCATGGGACCTGCGCCGTTCCGCCCCGATGAAGCCCGAAAGGGAGGGCCCGGTCGCATGCTGCTCCAGGCGTCGGGCCTGCCGGTCCAGCCGGCGCAGGGCATCCAGACGCTCCTCATTGCCCAGGCGCGCCGCCGCCACCGCTGCCTTCATGACGGAGATGGTGCGGTCATACACCGCGACAGGAACGGGATAGGGTTCGCGGTCCTTGCCGCCATGGGCCAGCGAAAACCGCGCCGGATCGGAAAAGCGGCACGGCGCGCCATGCACCACCTCCGCCACCTGCGCCAGCGACAGCACGGTGCGCGCACCCACGCCGGGAACCAGCAGCAGGTCCGCAAAATCCTGCGGACCGCAATGGGCCGCCGCCGCCAGGGCGCCATGCAGACGCCGCAGCACCACGTCGGACGAACGCACGTCATGATGTTCCGGCATCACGAGATGGGGCAGGAACGGCATGTCGGCGGGCGCGGTACTGCGCGGGCCACGCAGGGCCGAAACCTCCCTGACGATACGATCGGGACCGAATTCATGCAGCAGTTCAAGCTGCCCGCGTCGGGACGCATCGGCGCGCCGGTCAGTCAGGTTGACGATCTGCCCCTGTCGACGCCCCTCGATGGCGGCATGAGGCATTTCGACGAAGCTCCGCACCCCTTCGGACAGCCAGTGATAGCGGCGAGCAAGGCGCTGCGTGCCGTTCATTCCCTGCTGTATGACCGTCCAGCGCCCGTCATCGGTGACGATGAACCCATGAAGATACAGGTCGAAACCGTCCTGAACCGCAGCACTGTCCACCTTTGCCACCAGGCGGCTGGCCCTGACCCACGCGGCGGCGTCTCCCCCCGTTTTTTCCCCCACCGACAGCAGTTCGTCGGGCGTGCGGCGCGAATGACGCCCCCTGCCCCCGCAGACATGAACGCCCAGTTCGGCGGACAGGGGCGCAAGGCCACGCTTGAGCGCGCCGATCACGCTGGTTGTAATGCCGGAAGAATGCCAGTCCATGCCCATGACGGCGCCAAAGGACTGGAACCAGAAGGGATGCGCCAGCCGACGCAGGAATTCGTCACGGCCATAATGATGGATGATCGCCTGCGCGATGACGCCACCGAGACGGGCCATCCGCTGCCCCAGCCAGTGGGGCACCCGTCCCCCATGAAGCGGCATATCCGCGCTGCCTGCCCGTCGTGCCACGCTCCACGCCCCTGCAAGAACATTAAGGAAACATTGTCCCTAGCACGAAGCACGCGTCGCAGGCCACAGGGAACGCGGCCAAGGGGTGGAATTACCCCTCCGTCACCTGGGCAAGGGCGAAAATCCGCCGCAGGACAATGCTGTCATCTTCGGTCAGCAGACTGCCGAGCGTCGCATCATCCAGCACCGCCATGAACGCACCGACCGCCTGTCCCAGCAACCCGCGCAGGCGGCACTGTCGCGCCAGGACGCATGCGCGTCCATTTTCGTCCATCGGTTCGCAGGCGACCAGCGTCATGTCCTCTTCGGTATGGCGGACCACATCGCCAATGCGGATGTCATCCGGCGAACGCGCCAGCGTCAGCCCGCCGCCACGTCCGCGCACGGTCTGGATAAAGCCGCCACGCCCGAGCCTGTGTATGACCTTGACGAGGTGATTTTCAGAAATGCCGTAGGCCGTCGCCACCTCATGGATGGAGACCCGGCGCTCGCTATGGAGCCCTACATAAAACAATGTCCGCAAGGCATAATCAGTATGTAAGGTCATCCACATGACAAATACATAACACCCGCATCATGCATGAAAAAGAGGAAACAAAAGATACTATAATTATCTATGTTTTAATGAAATATTAAAATCTTCGGGATTTCTGAACTTCGACAGCAGTTTTTCCGTCCACAACCAGATAATACGCGCACGATTACCAGAATTCACTTATTCGTGACATCTGATCTGACCGGCATATTTCCGAACGCCGGATTTCCTGCCTTTCCATGTCCGCGCCCTTCCGCGGCCATCGACCGTTTCCAGTCGGAAACCATCAGCAGGAACTTTTCATATCCTTCCTGATATCATCAAAGCTTTTCTTATTCCGGTCACTTTTTCAAAGCTGTCCCGTTTTCCATCCTGCGCAGGGGCGGATGCGCGATCATGTCGATGATGGCGGCCGCCGTTTCCTCGACCGAACGATGCGTGACATCGATAACCGGCCAGCCATGCCGGGCACACAGCCGACGCGCCCAGACAAGCTCCTCCTCCACCCGCGTCGGATCGACGTAAGGACGCATGGACTCATCGGATATCCTGCGCCGGGCGAATTTACGGCCCGGCAGCATCATTCCCACCCGCGAACGCCGGATTTCCACCAGTGTATGCGGGTCGATCATCAGGCCGACAACGGTTCCCCGGTACTCCAGCAGGCCAGCGGGAAGTGGAACATCCTGCACCAGCGGAACATTGGCCGCGCGCACCCCGCGATTGGCGAGATAGAAGCAGGTGGGGGTTTTCGACGTTCGCGATACCCCCACCAGAATCACGTCCGCGTCCTCCAGCGACTTGGCCCGCTGCCCGTCATCATGACCGATGACGTACTGCATGGCGTCAATGCGACGGCGATATTCATCGTCCATGACATACTGGCCGCCCGGGTGACGTTCCGCCCGCCTGCCGGTTTCGCGTTCCAGAAAATAGATGGTGCTGTCGAGGATGTTTTCGACATGCACCCCCATGCGGTGGCACCCCGTCCGCAGCGCATCGCGCAGGACGGGCGTCGTCAGGGACGACAGGACCGGCCCCGGTTCCGCCGCAATCCCGGCCAGGACACGCCCGACCTGAATTTGCGAGCGGACCAGATTCCAGCTGCGTTGCACGAAAGACGATTCCGGAAACTGCGCGCCACAGGCACGCACGACCGCCTCCAGCGTCTGGCCCGTGGCCTCTGACACCAGATGCAGGACAATCGGCTGACTGTTCATATATTTTCGCAGTGCAGCGCCATCATCAGACGGCGCTGCCTGCCCCCACGCTGTGGTCAGGCGACCGCGTTTTCCTCACGATGGGCCAGCGCCGCCTGGGCCGCAGCCAGACGTGCCACCGGCACACGGAAGGGCGAGCACGAGACGTAATCCAGACCGACCTCGTCAAAGAAGGCAATCGAATCCGGATCCCCCCCATGTTCGCCGCAGATGCCCAGTTTCAGGTCCGGACGCGTCGCACGCCCCCGTTCACTGCCCATCCGCACCAGCGCCCCGACGCCGTCCCGATCGATCGACACGAACGGGTCCTTCGACAGCAGTCCGTGATCCACATAGAACGGCAGGAACGATCCGGCATCGTCGCGCGACAGGCCAAAGGTCGTCTGCGTCAGGTCATTGGTCCCGAACGAGAAGAAATCGGCACATTCCGCGATTTCCCCCGCCTGTATCGCCGCGCGGGGCAGTTCGATCATCGTGCCGATCCGATAGTCGAGCGCGGCGCCACGTTCGCGCAGGACGGACGCGATTTCCGCCTCCGCCGCGCGGCGGACCACCTCCAGCTCCGCACGGGTCGCAACCAGCGGGATCATGATTTCCGGCACGATCCCCTTGCCCGTCTCGTCCGAGACCTGCAACGCGGCCTCGATGATCGCACGGACCTGCATTGCATAGATTTCCGGATTGGTCAGGCCCAGCCGACAGCCGCGATGACCAAGCATCGGATTGGCCTCCGCAAGGGCGGCGCAACGGGCGCGTACCTCTTCGACCGTCCGGCCCAGCGCGGCGGCGACCTCGGCAATTTCGGCATCGGCATGCGGCAGGAATTCATGCAGTGGCGGATCAAGCAGCCGCACCGTGACCGGAAGCCCGGCCATGATGCGGAAGATGCTGACGAAATCCTCCCGCTGGAAGGTAAGAAGCGCATTGATCGCGCGCTGGCGCACCGCCTCTTCATCCGCGATGATCATCTGGCGCACATGTCCGATCCTGTCAGGGCCGAAGAACATATGTTCCGTGCGCGCCAGCCCGATTCCTTCCGCCCCGAAACGGCGCGCCGTACGGGCATCGTCGGGTGTTTCGGCATTGGCGCGCACGCCAAGGCGACGGATGGAATCGGCCCATCCCATCAGGGTGTTGAAGTCATCCGACAGGACCGGGGGAATCGTCGCGACGCGCCCCAGATAGACGGCCCCCGTACTGCCATCGAGGGTGATCCAGTCACCTTCGGCGATGGAATGACCGTCAATGGTCATGACCATGGTGGCATAATCGATATGGATGCTTCCCGCGCCGGCGACGCAGACGCGTCCCATGCCGCGCGCGACGACGGCGGCATGCGACGTCATGCCGCCACGCGCCGTAAGCACGCCACGGGCGGCGTGCATGCCATGCACGTCTTCGGGCGACGTTTCCACGCGCACCAGGATCACGTCCTCGCCACGCGCGGCGCGTGCCTCGCACTCCTCTGCGGTGAACACAACCGCGCCGGAGGCCGCGCCGGGCGACGCGGGCAAGCCACGCGTCAGCTGAATACGCTCGGCCTTCGGATCAAGGGCGGGATGCAGCAACTGGTCGAGCGAGGTCGCCGGGACGCGACGGATCGCGTCTTCCTTGGAAATCAGCCCTTCGCGCGCCATGTCGATGGAGATTTTCAGGGCGGCGGCGGCCGTCCGCTTGCCGTTACGGGTCTGCAGCAGGTACAGGACGTTGCGCTGGACCGTGAATTCGATGTCCTGCATGTCGCGGTAATGACGTTCCAGCAGGGTGCGGACCCGCAGCAGTTCGGCATACGCGTCAGGCAGCACCGTTTCCATGGGATGCTGCCCTTCCTCCGCACGGGCATTGGACATGGGCTGCGGGGTGCGGATCCCGGCGACCACATCCTCGCCCTGCGCATTGATCAGGTATTCGCCATAGAAGACATCCTCGCCCGTGGCAGGATCGCGGGTGAAGCACACGCCCGTGGCACAGTCGTCGCCCATGTTGCCGAACACCATCGACTGGACATTGACCGCCGTCCCCCAGGAGGCCGGGATATCATGCAGCCTGCGATAGGTATTGGCGCGCGGGTTCATCCAGGAACCGAAGACCGCGCCAATGGCCCCCCACAGCTGCGCCTGCGGATCGGAGGGGAATTCCTGACCGGTATGTTCGCGGATGATCTCGTGATAGGCGCCGACGACCTCGCGCCATTGCGCGGCGGAGATGGCGGTGTCGTCAAGAACGCCCAGCGTCCGCTTGAACTGGTCGAGGACATCCTCGAAATGGTGGTGGGTGACCCCCATGACCACGGATCCGTACATCTGCACGAACCGGCGATAGCTGTCCCATGCAAAGCGCGGATCGCCGGATGAACGGGCCAGTCCTTCCACCGTCCTGTCATTGAGGCCGAGGTTGAGGACCGTATCCATCATTCCCGGCATGGACACGCGGGCCCCGGAACGGACCGACACCAGCAGCGGTGCATTTTCATCGCCGAAACGCAGCCCCATCGCCGTCTCGATGCGCTGCATGGCCGCATCCACCTGGGCGCGGAGATCGTCGGGATAATTGCGCCCGTTTTCATAGAACGCCGAGCAGACATCCGTCGTTATGGTAAAGCCGGGCGGGACCGGCAGGCCGATCGACGCCATTTCCGCAAGATTCGCGCCCTTCCCGCCGAGGAGATTGCGCATTTCCGCGCGTCCTTCGTTCAGGCCGTTTCCGAAACTGTATACCCACTTCGTCATGTCTGCTCGTTCCCACTTGCGATAGCGCCACACCCCTGAAATCCCATTCTGGCGCAAGGAATGCAAAGGCAGGCCACCATATTCTTCATATTATTGTTTTCAGCAGGGCCAGATAGAAAAATTATGCGAGTTCCCGAATTTCGGCAACAGATATTTTCGCGCCACGGGCATGACAATACATCAGGAATGCGAACATATCGCAAATGGACGCCATTAATGACAGACAAGAGTGGTCCGGTTCTGTTGCATTGCAACATATTTATTTCAATATCTTGCAGTGGGCATGGTGGCTTTGCGGTTTTCTACTTCAACAGGATTTTGCCATGACCGGATATCGGTGATACCAGCCCGGATACTGCAACGGTGGCATTCCTTTGCGTCTGCCGCCGTGGAACATTACACTGGGCCGTGGCATTCAGTACACGCCGCCCCCCAATCACCAAGGACAGGAAACATGATCCGCGATCCGAAGATCATCGAACATCTCAATACCCAGCTTACCAACGAACTGACGGCCATCAACCAGTATTTCCTGCATGCCCGCACGCTCAACCACTGGGGCGTCACCCTGCTGGGCAAGAAGGAATACGAAGAATCAATCGAGGAAATGCGTCATGCCGACTGGCTGATCGAACGCATCCTGTTCCTTGGCGGCCTGCCCAACGTCCAGCGCTACAACCAGATCCTCATCGGCCAGAATGTCGAGGAGATCCTGAAATGCGACCTGAAGCTGGAAGAAAAGGCGATCGCGGACCTGCGGGAGGCCATTGCCTACTGCGAAAGCGTGCGTGACTATGTCTCACGCGATCTGTTCCTGAAGATTCTGGACAACGAGGAAGAGCATGAGGACTTCCTCGACCGTCAGTTCGACCTGATCAAAATGATCGGCATCGAACGCTATATCCAGCTCAACTCCGGCTCGGCCGAACAGGACTGATCCATACCTGCGCGTCGGCCATCCTTCGGGCTGGCCGGCGTTATCCCTGCATGGCGAAGACGGGTATGTGCCGTGACGCCGCTTGCCTTCAGGCCAGCAGGGAACTTTCCGCGCCACCCGACAGGCCAAGCTCCGCGCCCTGTCCCTCATGCGCCTGGCGCAGCGCGCGGCGCAGCAGACACAGCACGCCCGGAACGCAGTTACCGCACTGCGCCTTGCACCCCTTCGCCGCATAAACTTCCTTCGGACGGGTTGCCCCCTGATTTACCGCCATATCGACATCTGTATCCGTCAGCATGTTGCACGAGCAGACAAACATGAAACACCCATCCATTACCGCGAGTCCGTTCACTATATATGAGAACAATTCTCACTATCAATGGGTGGATGATAATTTTTCGCAATTGGATGGACACGCCCGTGCGAGCACCTTCCCGCACCCCATGACCGGCGCGCGAAAGGCATGACAGCAGACCGTTTTGCAAAGGGAGCAGGTCATGTCCGACAGCCGCCCGACAAGGGCGTGCAGCCATCGACATGTATGGACATGCCGTCACCCGACCGCTCCGGCATCGGGTGACGGGAAGCAGAACGCCCCACATGGATATCGATCCATGCGGGGCGCGTGTCTGCAGATATCAGCCCAGCTTCTTGCGCAGGCGCGCATCGAGCACGTCCAGGAATGGCTGGGTATCCAGCCATTTGGTGCCGTTGCCCACCAGCAGGGCGAGGTCCTTGGTCATTTCCCCGCCTTCAACCGTTTCAACGCAGACGCGTTCCAGCGTTTCGGCAAAATGGATGACATCGGGGGTGTCGTCGAAACGCCCGCGATAGGCCAGCCCCCGCGTCCATGCGAAGATGGAGGCGATAGGATTCGTGCTGGTCGGGCGTCCCTTCTGATATTCGCGGAAATGACGGGTCACGGTGCCATGCGCGGCTTCCGCCTCCACCACGTCGCCCGTGGGGTTCAGCAGGACCGAGGTCATCAGGCCAAGGCTGCCGAACCCCTGCGCGACGATATCGCTCTCCACATCGCCGTCATAGTTCTTGCAGGCCCAGACGTAGCCGCCGCTCCATTTCAGGGCGCAGGCCACCATGTCGTCAATCAGGCGATGTTCGTATGTCAGGCCCAGCTTTTCGAAATCCGTGCGGAATTCGCGGTCATAGACCTCCTGGAACACATCCTTGAACATGCCGTCATAGGCCTTGAGGATCGTGTTCTTGGTGGACAGGTAAACCGGCAGCTTGCGATCACGGCCATAGGACAGCGACGCTCGGGCAAACCCCTCGATCGAGGCACGGGTATTGTGCATGCCCAGCGCCACGCCCGGCCCCTTGAAATCATGCACGTCAAGGACCTGCTCCTCTCCGCCATCGGCGGGGACATAACGCAGCGTGACCTTGCCGGGGCCGGGAATACGGGTTTCGGCCGCGCGGTAGATATCCCCATAGGCATGCCGCCCGATGACGATCGGCCTGGTCCAGTGCGGCACCAGACGCGGCACATTGGAACAGATGATGGGTTCGCGGAAAATGGTGCCGTCCAGGATATTGCGGATCGTCCCGTTGGGGGAGCGCCACATTTTCTTAAGGCCGAATTCCTTGACCCGTTCCTCGTCCGGGGTGATCGTCGCGCACTTGACGCCCACGCCATACCGGCGGACAGCTTCGGCTGCCTCGACCGTGACGCGATCGTCCGTCTCGTCGCGATGGACAATCCCCAGGTCGAAGTATTTCAGGTCGATATCCAGATAGGGCAGTATCAGGCGTTCCTTGATGAAATGCCAGATAATGCGCGTCATTTCATCCCCGTCCATTTCAACAACGGGATTTTTTACCTTGATTTTGGCCATGAATGTGTCCGCTCTTTATTGTTACATCCATGCAGGCATGGACATTTCCTTGGGGCGAACATTAATAAAGGCCACTCTGGCGAAGAATAAAGAGATACAGGCACCTCCCCTCTTCACAAACATGACAGCACGAAAAGAAAGGCCGGACCGGCGTGTCTTGTGCCTTACCCACGTGCCTGCCGTAACTGGCGCGAAAGCATGCCCAGTACAAACATCAGGATCACCCCGAATGGCACAAGCCATGTGAAAGCAATGGCATGCCCACGGGGATGGACGAACATCATGACGCCGCAGACACTTAGCAGCGTCAGGATGAAGGCAGGCAGCACATCCCTGACATCCGCACGCGGCAGGAACATGGCGAACAGGAACGCCCCCAGCATCGCGCCATAGGAACAGGCGGCGACCGAAAGTCCGAACACCACCGCAGGGCCATGACTGCGTGAAAAGCCCAGGGCGGCCAGCACAAGAATCACGGCCCAGCCCAGCGTCACCACCCGCGCGAATGCCAGCGGACGCAGGCGCAGGCGACGTGCCGCATCGGCACACGGTCCGGAAAAGTCGAGCAATGTTGCGCTTGTCATCGAATTGAGCGTCGCGGACAACGACCCCATCGTGGCGCTGAGCAGCCCGGCGATCAGCAGCCCGGCAAGCCCCTGCGGCAGTCCGCGCACGATAAAGTCGGGGAAAAGTTCGTCGGACGCATGAAGTCCCACCTCCGCCAGCGACCGGCCATCGTTATGCGCCCACAACAGGATCCCCACCAGCGAGAGCAGCGCGAACAGCCCCCCGACCATGAACCCGCTGCCAATCAGCGCCTTGCGGGCATCGGCAAGGTTCCGCGCCGCCAGGACGCGCTGCACCATCAGCTGGTCCGTCCCGTGGGATGCCATCGACATGATCGCCCCGCCCAGCACAGCGGCGAAGGGTGTATAGGGATTGAGGAAAAACATCGACGAACGCTGGAACAGATGAAACCTGTTGGAATGCGTCAGCATGTGCGTCTGCCCCGCCGTTTCGTGATGGAACAGCAGAAAGACACAGGCAGCCGCCCCCGTCACATAAACCGCAAGCTGTATGGCGTCGGACCAGACCACGGCCCGCAGTCCGCCAAACAGCGTATAAAACAGCGTCAGCCCCATGATCAGGAGCATCACGACGACATCAGGCAGCGGGAAATGCATTGCGGCCAGGATGGCGGCCACGGGCAGCATGCCCGCGAACATCCTGATCCCTTCGGCAAGGACGCGCATCAGAAGAAAGGTGACCGACACCGTACGTTCCATCGAGGAACCGAAACGCTGCCCCAGATACTGATAGACGCTGCTGAACTTTCCGGAAAAGTAATGCGGCAGGAACAGCCAGGCCACCAGCGCGCGCCCCACGACATATCCCGTTGCCAGACCGACAAAGACCATGCCGTTGCCATAGGCGATGCCGGGAATGCTGATGACCGTAAGGGTTGAGGTTTCCGTCGCGACAAGGGACAGGCAGATCGCCCACCACGGCAGGTCGTGCCCCCCGCCGACATATGCGGAAACGGAATCCTGCCGTCCCGACAGCGCGAACGCGATGAACGGCAGCGTCAGACAGTAGATGCAGATAATCGCGAGATCGACAGGAGACATGCCGGTTCCATCACACTTCAGAAACATGGATCATATGACCAAAGCAATACCATATGAACGCCGAAGGCCATCCTGCCCCGAAACATTTTTTTTGTCATTCCGAAACGGAACCATCCCATGAAAAAATAAACCATGCGTGTTTATCGCAGGAATTTCATGGAAATCCGCATTCCCGGATGGAACGACAGGCATGGAACAGGATTGTCATTTCATAACCACAATGGTATTTATTCTGTATCAGGCATATGCATGCCTCCCCTGTCACCGGATCCCTTGCCCATGCATGCTTCCCCTGTCGCGCGACATCCTCGCCGCCGTCATGTCCTCACGCTCGGGGGGGCGGCCATCCTCACGGCCTGCGCGCGCACCGGCCGTGGCCAGCAGATGAAATCAGGCATGGCGGATGTGGATCACCTGCTGAAACAGGCCGTCGCGACACATGCGACCCCCGGCGTGGTCTGCGCCATCGGGCATGGGCAGCAGATCGTGCACCGCGCCGTCTATGGACAGCGCGCCGTCGTCCCGACGCCCGAGCCCATGACGTGGGATACCGTGTTCGACATGGCCTCCCTGACCAAGGCCGTCATAACCGCACCATGCGTGATGCAGCTGTGGGAGGAAGGGCGGCTTGACCTCGACGATCCCGTATCGCGCTATCTGCCGCAATTCGCGACCGCCGGAAAAGGCGACATCACGATCAGGCACCTGCTGACCCATTATTCAGGACTGCGGCCTGATCTGGACCTGACACAGAAATGGCAGGGCCGTACCGCCGCCTTTCAGCGCGTGATGGATACCGTCCCGTCCCACCCGCCCGGCAGCGGTTTCGTCTATAGCGACATCAATTTCCTCACGCTGGGCTTTCTGGTTGAAAAACTGTCCGGCATGACGCTGGATGTCTATGCCGCGCGTTATATCCTGACCCCGCTGGGCATGAACCACTCCCGCTTCCTGCCGCCTCCGGCATGGCAGGGACAGATTGCGCCGACCCAGTTCGACGATGACGGGCACATGCTGCGCGGGGTGGTGCATGATCCTTCCGCGCGTCGCATGGGCGGGGTGGCGGGACATGCCGGCCTGTTCTCCAACGCTTCGGACATGTGCGTGTATGCGCAGGCCCTGCTTGACCGCCGCGCCGGCAGGCCCTCTGCCTTTCCCCTGCAGCAGCAGACGCTGATGATGATGACGACGCCACAGCAGCCGCAGGATAAAACCGACCTGCGCGGGCTGGGCTGGGATATCTCCACCCCTTATTCCTCCCCGCGCGGGGACCATTTCCCGGTGGGGTCCTTTGGACATACGGGCTTTACCGGCACCTCGCTCTGGCTGGATCCGCAAAGCGACAGTTATGTCCTGATCCTTGCCAACCGCGTCCACCCCGACGGGCATGGCAATGTAATCCGGCTGCGCCATGATGTCGCGACAGCGGCCGCCCTGGCGCTGGCTTCGCCCCGGACCTGATCCGCCCTCCTTCTCCCTTGTCAGGAGCCCGCGCCCCATGACCCTTGATGCCCTTCCCCCCTTTTCCTCCCTGACCGAGGGGCAGGATCCGCGCTATGCCGATGTCGATCTGTGGCCTGTCGCCTCCGTGCTGGATGCGCTCGTCGAATCCCAGATGAGCGCCATCGCCGCCGTCCGCGCGGCCGTCCCCCATATGGAAAAGGCCGTGACCGCCGCCCTGCCCCGCCTGATGGCGGGGGGCCGGCTGTTTTATGTCGGCGCGGGCACATCCGGACGCATCGGGATGCAGGACGGGGTGGAACTGCTGCCGACCTTCGGCTGGGAGCCCGAGCGGCTTGTCCTGCTGCTGGCTGGCGGCAATGACGCCGTCTATCAGGCCGCCGAGGGCGCGGAAGACCGCGACGATGTCGCCCGCGCGGAAATACTGGCCCATGATCCCTGCGCCAATGACGTGGTCCTTGGCATCGCGGCAAGCGGCAGCACCCCCTATACCTGTGCCGCCATCGGCGCGGCGCGCACCGCCGGCAGTCTGACGATCGGCATTGCGTGCAACCCTTCGTGCCAGCTGCTGAACATGGCGGAGGTGGGCATACCGGTCGTGACGGGGATGGAGGTCATCTCCGGCTCCACACGGCTGAAGGCGGGAACCGCGCAGAAGGCGACGCTGAACCTGATTTCAACCACGCTGATGATCCGCATGGGCCATGCCTATCGCGGGCAGATGGTGGATATGCGCGTCGTCAATGACAAGCTGCGCCGTCGCGCCTGCCGCATGGTGCGCAGCCTGACCGGCTGCACGGAACAGCAGGCCATGGCGACGCTGCAGGCCGCGAATTTCAACGTCAAGCGGGCGGTCATGCTGTACTGGGGAATTCCCGCCGATCAGATCGAATCCCTCCTCAACGCGCATGACGACAACCTGCGCGGCGTCTTTGCGCAGCTTCATGCATCCGGCGCCAGCGGGGACTGAACCGGGTGAGCCCTCGTACACGGATTGCAGATTCGCTTCAGCCTGATCCCGACAGCCGCATGCCGCTCTATCTTCAGCTGGAGGCACGGCTGCGGCATATGATTGACAGTGGGCAGCTGCGCCGGGGCGACGTCATCCCTGCCGAACGGGAACTGGCCAGCATGACCGGGGTTTCGCGCGTGACCGTGCGCAAGGCCATGGGCAAGCTGGTGCAGGATGGGCTCGTGATCCAGAAAACAGGCGCGGGCACGTTCGTATCCGGCCGTTTCAGCCAGCCACTTTCGGAACTGAGCGGCTTTTCCCAGGACATGCGGGCACGCGGCTTTACGCCGGGTTCGCACTGGCTGGACAGGCAGCACGCCATGGCCGGCCCGGACGAAGCCATGGCGCTGGGGGTTGCGCCGGGCACGCGGATCACGCGGCTCAAACGGATCCGGACCGCCGATGACGAACCCATGGCGATCGAAACCGCCATCGTGACGGCGCGCGACCTGCCTGATCCGTCGATGGTCCAGGATTCGCTCTATGCCGCCTTCAGGGCGCGTGGTCTGGTGGCGGTCCGCGCCCTGCAACGCCTGCGGGCGGGGCTGGCAACCCAGCAGGAGGCGCAGTGGCTGCACCTGAAACCGCACGCCGCCATCCTTCGGATCGAACGCCGCGCGTTCCTAGCCGATGGCCGCGTGCTGGATGTCACCTACTCCACCTATCGTGGCGACATGTATGATTTCGTGGTGGAGCTTACGGCCTCTTCCACGACCCTTTCCTGAGTTTCCGTTTCAAAACAGCACAGGTTTCCGGGGCGGATTTTTCAAAAAAGCGTTGTTAACTGAGGATTTTTGAAAAAATCGTCACAAGATTCCCTTGGACACAGGGCCTATCAATCTGCTGTTCCATGCTTGGATCGGCAGCACGAGCAGCCATGACCAATCTCAATGGCACCCTTTACCGGGTCAACTCATCGCACACACAGTCTTTCGAATGCCATGACAATGAGATTGTCCGGCCTGGTGCCTGAATAATCAATATCCTCATACCGGCCTGTACGTCTCTCCCTCCGGTTTTTACCATTGGGGATCCTGACGCATTAATCGTAGCGGTACGGCAGGGGTTACCAGTCCTGATGTATCTTCGGCCAGTCAACGTCGCTTGTCCCCCAAATGACGATTGGCCTGATACCCATGCGACCCTGCTGTGGCACAGACACCCGTTGGGCACATGACGCCAGCGGCGGTCAGTCACAGTTTTTTCTGGCGGCATTCGGCCGTCTCACCCAATCGGTATCGATTGGAAAACCAATTACCACGGGCAATGCGACTTATCGCAACGACCAATGTGTCGCTAGGCTCAGGACTCATAGCCAGAAGATGACGGTTGCAGCGAGGCAGATTG